>NZ_LZSU01000001.1 GCF_001665575.1 Mycobacterium sp. 852013-51886_SCH5428379
GATGTGTATAAGAGACAGCCCCGCCACCCGCGGAAGCGCTCGACACCGGCTACACCCCCGGCGGCGTTCCCACCTTCGAGTCCGTGCGCGAGAAGATCGAAACCCGCTACGGGACGTCGATCGGCGCCGCCGAACTGGACGCCGAGACGCCGGAGGGGCGCGCCGCCGACGAGCAGTACGAGGAGCGGCAGCGCGCCGCCGCGGAGCGGCTGGCGCAGATCCGCGAATCCATGCGCGAAGAGCAGGGCGGAAACCACTGAGCGGTGCGCTGTTTCACGCTCGACGAGCGTCGGGATCGGCTCGCCCGTCGTCATTTCCTCTGCACTGAACCGGATTCGCTGACCGATGTGGTCACCGGCGTCGTGGGCCTGCACGCCACCGACCCGGCCACCCCTTATCTTTCGCTGTGGGCGCGGGTACCCGGGTTCACCGTCGCCGATCTGGACGCAGAGCTCTACGCTCGGCGCACCCTGCTCAAACACCTGGCGATGCGCCGGACGCTGTGGATGATTTCGCGGGCCGACCTCCCGGCCGTGCAGGCTGCGGCCAGCGACCGCGTCGCGGCCACCGAACGCAGGCGGCTGGTCGCCGACGCGCAGAAGGGTGGCGTCACGCCCGACGCCGCATCCTGGCTCGACACCGCCTGCGCTGCCGTGCTGGGCCATCTGCAGGCACATGGGCCGACCGGGGCGCGGCAGTTGCGTGCAGCGCTTCCCGAACTGGCCGGCAGCTTCGACGCTGCGCCCGGTAAACCCTGGGGTGGCGATAGTCCTCTCAGCCCAAGGGTTCTCACCGTGCTCGGGGTTCAGGGCGACATCGTGCGCGGACCCAATGACGGTGGCTGGACCGCCAGCCGCCCCCGCTGGGCGGCCATCGGCGACTGGCTCGGCGAGCCGAACGCGCCCCTGGACGCCGAGGAGGCGTCGCGCATCGTCGTGCGGCGCTGGCTGCGCGCCTTCGGACCCGCGACCGTCACCGACGTCAAGTGGTGGTTCGGCAACACGCTCACCTGGGCCCGGAGCACGCTGGAGGCGATCGGCGCGGTCGAGGTGGACCTGCACGGCTCCCCCGGCGTGGCGCTGCCCGACGATCTGGAACCCGAACCCGCGTGCGGCCCGTGGGCGGGACTGCTGCCCGGACTCGACGTCACCACGATGGGCTGGTACGACCGCGAGTGGTACCTCGGCCCGCATCGTCCGCACGTGTTCGACCGCAACGGAAACGGCGGCCCGACCGCATGGTGGAATGGCCGGATCGTGGGCGGGTGGGGTCAGGACGCGGATGCGCGGGTGGTGCTGCACCTCGTCGAAGACGTCGGCCGCGACGGCCTCGCCGCGCTGTCCCGGCGCGCCGCGGACCTCACCTCCTGGCTGGACGGCACCCGCATCGCCCCCCGCTTCCCGTCACCGCTGATCAAAGCGCGGTTCGAACCGCCCGAAGCTGGCTAACCTAGCCCCACCGACGGAAGGGGCTGGCGTGGAACACGTCCGGATAGCGATCATCGGCAGCGGCTTCTCCGGAATGGGCGCCGCCATCCGCCTCGACCAGGCCGGTCAGCGCGACTTCGTGGTGTTCGAACGCGGCGACGACGTCGGCGGCACGTGGCGCGACAACACGTATCCTGGTGCGGCATGCGATGTTCCGTCGCACCTCTACTCCTATTCGTTCGCGCTGAACCCGGACTGGACGCGGTCGTTCTCCAGCCAACCGGAGATCGAGAACTACTTGCGCGGCCTCGCCGAGCGATACCGTGTTCTGGACCGGCACCGGTTCGGGTGCACGGTCACCCGCACCGCGTGGAACCCCGAACAGCGACGCTGGCACATCAGCACGGATCACGGCGACCTGACGGCCGACATCCTCATCGCCGCGTTCGGTTCGTTGGCCGAACCGTCGCTGCCGCCCATCCCGGGCATCGAGTCGTTCAGAGATGCCGGTGGCGAGATGTTCCACTCCGCCCAGTGGAATCACGACGCGGACCTGACCGGGAAGCGCGTCGCGGTCATTGGCACCGGGGCATCCGCAATCCAGATCGTGCCCGCGATCGCCGACAAAGTCGCCCACCTCGACGTCTACCAGCGCACCGCACCCTGGCTGCTGCCCCGGTTCGACCGGCCGTTCACCAAGCTGGAGCGCTGGGCGTTCCGCAAGATCCCCGGATTCCTGCGGCTGGCCCGCGCCGGGATCTACGCCGGCCGCGAGATACAGGTCGTCGGCCTGGCCAAGAACCCGAACCTGATGAAGGGGTTCGAACTGATGTCCCGCCTCAAGATCCGTTCGGAAATCCGCAATCCCGAACTGCGCCGCAAGGTCACCCCGAACTTCCGCATCGGGTGCAAACGCATGCTCATCTCCAACGAGTGGTATCCGGCGCTCGACCGCGACCACGTCGACCTCGTCACCGACGGCATCGAACGCATCGACGGGCGCCGCATCATCACCGCCGACGGCACCAGTCGCGAAGTGGACGCGCTCGTGATCGCCACCGGTTTCCACGTGACGGACTCACCGATGTTCGAGACCGTCTGCGGCGCAGACGGTGCGAGCCTCACGCAGAAGTTCGCCGACAAGGGCATGCGGGCCTACAAGGGCACCACGATCGCGGGCTACCCGAACATGTTCGTCCTCGTCGGCCCGAACACCGGTCTAGGGCACAGCTCGATGGTCTACATGATCGAGTCGCAGCTGAACTACGTCGTCGACGCCGTCACCACCATGCAGCAGCAGGGTCTGCAGACCGTCGAGGTGAAGCAGGACGTCCTGGACGCCTACAACGAGCAGCTACAGCAGAAGCTGAACGGGTCGGTCTGGATGACCGGCAAATGCGCCAGCTGGTATCTCGATGCGCACGGCAACAACACCACACTGTGGCCCGACTTCACGTTCCGGTTCCGCAACCAGACCCGCGCGTTCGACCTCGACGCCTACGAGGTCACGCACTGACCTTGCGCCGCTTGCGCGCCGGCGCGGGTACGTCGATGAGGTCGGCGAGGAAGTGCCCGGTGTAGCTGTCCTGGTTGGCAGCGACGTCCTCCGGGGTCCCCTCGGCGACCACGGTGCCGCCGCCGGCACCGCCCTCGGGACCCATGTCGACGATCCAGTCCGAGGTCTTGATGACGTCGAGGTTGTGCTCGATGACAATCACGGTGTTGCCCTTGTCGACCAGACCGTTGATCACCTTCAGCAGCTTGCGGATGTCCTCGAAGTGCAGACCGGTGGTGGGCTCGTCGAGGATGTACACCGTCCGCCCGGTCGACCGTTTCTGCAGTTCGGCGGCCAGCTTCACGCGCTGCGCCTCACCGCCCGACAGCGTCGGCGCCGGCTGCCCCAGCCGTACGTAGCCCAGACCCACGTCGACCAGCGTCTTGAGGTAGCGGTGGATCGAGCTGATCGGCTCGAAGAACTCGGCGGCCTCCTCGATCGGCATGTCGAGCACCTCGGCGATGGTCTTGCCCTTGTAGTGCACCTCGAGGGTCTCCCGGTTGTACCGGGCGCCGTGACACACCTCGCACGGCACGTACACGTCGGGCAGGAAGTTCATTTCGATCTTGATCGTGCCGTCGCCGGAGCACGCCTCGCAGCGGCCGCCCTTGACGTTGAACGAGAAGCGGCCCGGTTGGTAACCGCGGACCTTGGCCTCCGTGGTGGCGGCGAACAGCGAGCGGATCTTGTCGAACACCCCGGTGTAGGTCGCCGGGTTGGACCGCGGGGTGCGGCCGATCGGTGACTGGTCGACCCGCACCAGCTTGTCGAGCTGGTCGAGGCCGTTGATCCGGGTGTGCCGTCCCGGCACCTGGCGGGCGCCGTTGAGCTTGTTGGCCAGCACCGAGGCCAGAATGTCGTTGACCAAGGTCGACTTCCCCGACCCGGACACACCGGTGACCGAGGTCAGCACGCCCAGCGGGAACACGACGTCAATGCCTTTGAGGTTGTGCTCGCGGGCGCCGACGACGGTGATCTGCCGCTTGCGATCAGTGGGGCGCCGGATCGCCGGCACCTCGATGCTCTCCCGGCCGGACAGATATGCGCCGGTCAGCGACTCCTTGTTGCGCAGCAGATCTTTGTAGGTGCCGCTGTGCACGATGCGGCCGCCGTGCTCGCCCGCCGCCGGGCCGATGTCGACCACCCAGTCGGCGTGGGCGATGGTGTCGAGGTCGTGTTCGACCACGATCAGGGTGTTGCCGAGTTCCCGTAGCCGCACGAGGGTGTCGATGAGACGGCGGTTGTCGCGCTGATGCAGACCGATCGACGGCTCGTCGAGGACGTAGAGGACACCCACCAGGCCGGAGCCGATCTGGGTGGCCAGCCGGATGCGCTGCGCTTCGCCACCGGACAGCGTGGCCGCCGCCCGTGACAGCGAGAGGTAGTCCAGGCCGACGTCGAGCAGGAAGCCCAGCCGCGACTGGATCTCCTTGAGCACCTGCCCGGCGATCGCCTGTTCACGCGGGCCGAGGGTCAGCGCGTTGAGGAAGGCGGCGCAGTCGGCGATCGAGAGTTCCGCGACCTCGGCGATCGACTTGCTGCCATGGTCGCCCGCGGCCATCGTCACCGCGAGGATTTCGGGCTTGAGGCGGGTGCCGTCGCACTCGGGGCACGGCACGTCGCGCATGAACCCCTCGTAGCGTTCCTTCATCTGCTCGGAGTCGGTCTGCTCCATCCGGCGCTGCAGGAACGCCATGACGCCTTCGAAGTCGGCGTAGTAGGAGCGGGTGCGGCCGTAGCGGTTGCGGTAGCGGACGTGCACCTGCTCGTCGCAGCCCTCGAGGATCGCCCGCCGCGCCTTGGCGGGCAGCTTCTTCCACGGGGTGTCGGTGTCGAAACCCATCGCCTCGCCGAGTCCGGACAGCATGCGGGTGAAGTACTCCGCGGTCTGTCCCATCGACCACGGGGCGATCGCGCCCTCCGCCAAGGTCAGATCCGGATCCGGCACCACCAGGTCGGGATCGACCTCCTTGCGGATGCCCAGGCCCAGACACTCCGGGCAGGCGCCGTACGGCGAGTTGAACGAGAACGAGCGGGGTTCCAGGTCGTCCACGGCCAGCGGATGGCCGTTCGGGCAGGCCAGCTTTTCGGAGAACCGCTGCTCCCGGTGCGGATGGTCGTCCTCGCGGTCGACGAACTCGAGCACCACGATGCCCTCGGCGAGGTTCAGCGCCGTCTCGATCGAGTCGGTCAGGCGCTGTTTGGCCGTCGCCTTGACCGTGAGGCGGTCGACGACGACCTCGATGTCGTGCTTCTCCTGCTTCTTCAGCTTCGGCGGATCGGTGAGCGGATACACCACACCGTCGACCCGCACGCGGCTGTAGCCCTGCGTGTTGAGCTTGTCGAACAGGTCGACGAATTCGCCCTTGCGGGTGCGGACCACCGGGGCGAGCACCTGGAAGCGCAACCCCTCGTCCATGGCCAGGACCTGGTCGACGATCTGCTGCGGTGTCTGGCGGGCGATGCGCTCCCCGCAGACCGGGCAGTGCGGGGTGCCGGCGCGGGCGTACAGCAGGCGCAGGTAGTCGTAGACCTCGGTGATCGTGCCCACCGTCGAGCGCGGGTTGCGGTTGGTCGACTTCTGGTCGATGGACACCGCAGGCGACAGGCCCTCGATGAAGTCGACGTCCGGCTTGTCCATCTGCCCCAGGAACTGCCGGGCGTAGGCCGACAGGGACTCCACATAGCGGCGCTGCCCCTCGGCGAAGATCGTGTCGAAGGCCAGCGACGACTTACCGGATCCGGACAGACCGGTGAAGACGATGAGGGCGTCACGCGGTAGGTCGAGATCGACGCTGCGCAGATTGTGCTCACGCGCGCCCTTGACGATCAGGCGATCAGCCAACTCGGTCCTCTCGATCTCGATGCGCCGGGGTACGTACCGCGCGCACGCAGTCCGACTCATGCTAGGTGTCATGTCCGACAAGCCCGATACGGTGGCCTCTATGACAGTCGTCGACGACAACTACACCGGCCACGTGGACTCCGGCACCGCCGCCCGGCGCACCCTGCCGGGTGCGACGATCGTCAAGGTGTCGGTGGGCCCCATGGATAACAACGCGTACCTGATCACGTGTTCCCGAACGGGCGAGACCCTACTCATCGACGCCGCCAACGACGCCGAGGCGCTGCTCGACGTCATCAAGACACACGCGCCGAAGGTGTCGCTGATCTTGACCAGCCATCAGCACTTCGACCACTGGCAGGCGCTGTCGGCGGTGGCGGAGGCCACCGGGGCGCCGACCGCAGCGCACGAACTGGATTCCGGACCGCTGCCGATACCGCCTGAGCGGCACCTCGCCGGCGGCGACACGCTGCAGATCGGTGACTTGACCTTCGACGTGATCCATCTACGCGGCCACACGCCCGGATCCATCGCGCTGGCCCTGCACGGCGCCGCCGCCGGTGACGCCGTGCACCTGTTCACCGGCGACTGCCTGTTCCCGGGCGGGGTGGGCAAGACCTGGGAACCCGGCCACTTCGAACAGCTTCTGGACGACGTCAGCTCGCGACTGTTCGACGTCTATCCGGATTCGACGGTCGTCTATCCCGGCCACGGGGACGACACGGTCCTCGGCGCCGAGCGCCCGCATCTGGCCGAGTGGCGCGAGCGTGGCTGGTAGGCCGGTCCCGCTGGTCCCCGGCCCTGGCCAGGAGTCGGTGTGGGACTACCCGCGCCCGCCCCGCCTGGAGGAGATCCGCGCGACCATCACCGTCGAGTTCGGCGGCTGCACCGTGGCCGCGACCGACCATGCCTGGCGGGTGCTGGAGACCAGCCATCCCCCGACCTACTACCTTCCGCTGGACAGCTTTGCGTCGGGAGCCCTGCGCCGCGCGAACGGCAGGTCGTGGTGCGAATGGAAGGGCCAGGCCGCCTACTTCGACGTCATCGCCGGAGAGAGTGTCGCACCTCGGGCGGCCTGGACCTATCCGCAGCCGACGCCGGGCTTCGAGCCGCTAGCGGGCGCCGTCGCGGTGATGGCGGCGCAGATGGACCGCTGCACCGTCGACGGTGAAGTGGTCACGCCGCAGCCGGGCGACTTCTACGGCGGGTGGATCACCAGCCGGGTGGTCGGCCCGTTCAAAGGGGCGCCCGGGTCGATGGGATGGTGACTCAGACGTCCCAGCCCACCGGGAGCCGTTTGATGCCGTGGATGAACGCCGACCGCAGAATCGCCGGCTCGCCGGTCGCGACGATCCCCGGCACCTGCCGGTGCAGCTCCTCGTAGAGGACCCGGATCTCGCGTCTGGCCAGGTTGGCGCCCAGACAGAAGTGCGCCCCGCCCGCGCCGAAACCGATGTGCGGGTTGGGATCTCGCGTCACATCGAACATCCAGGGGTTGTCGAATCTGGTCTCGTCGCGATCCGCCGAGTTGTACCACATCGAAACCTTGTCGCCGGCCTTCATCCGCACGCCCCGTAATTCCACGTCCTCGGTCAGGTTGCGGCGCATGAAGATGACCGGGGTGCCCCACCGCACGATCTCCTCCACGGCGGTGGGCGCGACGGCATCGAAATCGTTCCACCAGCGCGCGCGCTGTTCGGGATAACGCGTCAGCGCGACCATGCCGTGGCTGATGGCGTTGCGGGTGGTTTCGTTGCCGGCCGCCGAGAGCAGGATGAAGAACGAACCGATCTCGGCCGACGTGAGACGTTCGCCGTCGACTTCGGCGAGGACGAGGTTGGTGGTCAGGTCGTCGGTCGGACGGATCCGGCGGTCCTCGGCCAAGTCGACGCCGTACTGGCCGAGCGCCAGCACCGCGCCGACGAGGGTGTCGAAGTCAGGTGCGATCTCTTCGTCTCCGGCGCCCAGGATGATCGACGTCCAGTGGAAGACCTTCTCCTCGTCTTCCTCTGGGATGCCCATCATGTCGCAGATGATCTGCAGCGGGAACGGTCCCGCAATGGACTCGACGAAATCGGCCTGCCCGTCCGGATGGTCGCGCACCATGTCGCTGACCAGGCGGCGCGCCCGCTCGCGCACGCTCTCCTCGATCCGCGTCAGCACCTTGGGGGTGAATGCGCGGTTGACGATGCCGCGCAACCGCAGATGACGCGGATCGTCCAGCGAGATCATCGATCCGACGTACTCCGAGATCTCGACGGCGACGTCGTTGAGCGCGGTGCTGGTGGGAACCGAACTGAAGATCTCCGGATGCCTGCTGGCATGCCGTACGTCGTCGTAGGAGGTCAGCGCCCAGTGCCCGGCGCCGGCGGTGAACCCCGGCATCACCGGCACCTCGAAGAACCGGATCGGCGCCTCGCGACGCAGTGTCGCGAAGGCGCCGTCACGGTGGTCGTCGTCCCACTGCCAGAAGTCGAGCCGGCTCAGGTCGATGTCGTCGAGCGGGACGTGTGGTGGGGGCACGCCGTTTTCGCGGGGCGCGATCCCCGTGGGGTGCAGTGTTGTCGTCATCCGTGACCTCCCCGTCGCACCGAGTGTGACACCCGGTGCGACGCTGCGGTCAGGATTCGACGCGGCTCGTCGAGCGGATCAGGGCGTGGTGTGCACGATCAGCACGTCGGTCTTGGACCGGCGCGCGACGTTGGCGGGCACCGAGCCCAGCAGCCGGCCGGCGATGGTGCTCAGACCGACGTTGCCGACGACCAGCAGATCGGCTTTGACCTCTTCGGCCAGCTCGACGAGTGCGTCGACCGGCGCGCCGACGATCGCGCGTTCCTCGATGTCCTGCGCCCCGGCCGCGTGCGCGCGGTCGCGGGCCTCCCGCAGGATGGCGTAGATGGGCGCGTTGCCCGACATCTTGTAGCCCTCGTCCTTGAGGACGTCAGCGGCGCGCTGATCCTCGCTCTGGGGGAAGTAGGCGGTACTGACGATCAGCTTCGCGCCGGAGCCGGCCGCGATCTGTCCGGCGCGGTCCACCGCTCGCAGCGAGGAATCCGAACCGTCCGTGCCGACGACCACGGTGCGATAGGCGCTCATCCATACCCTCCAAGTGTCAGTTACTTCGCCATTCGTGACATTAACGCGTCGGCGGAGGCACCCGGGCGCTATTCACCACACCCGGCGAGCCGGTCACGCGCCGAAATCCCGCGTTCTACCGGCACTGATGTTAGCTTCCGACCACACCGAGCAATCGTCGCAGTGACCGATACGACGACGAAGGGGCCGAGTGGTCCGCCGACACCCGGTGGTGCTGAGTGACGTGGCTCAACGCCGGGAAGCGCGTCACGTCGGCCCGCGCTACGGTTCGCTCACCATCAGGGACACATGACGGGGACGGGCAGTGGGCCAACCAGTGACGGCAGCACCCGTCGTCGGCGAGGCGCCGGAACGCCGTACGCACGTGCGGATGTGGCTGCCCGATGCCGCTGTCGTCGCGCTGTTCGCGACGGTGGTCAGCGCGGCGGGCGCGGCGCGGCCTTCACTGTGGTTCGACGAGGCCGCGACCATCTCCGCCTCGACCCGTTCGCTGCACGAACTGTGGGGCCTGCTGCACAACATCGACGCCGTGCACGGGCTCTACTACTTCCTCATGCACGGGTGGTTCACCGTGTTCCCGGTGACCGAGTTCTGGTCGCGGCTGTCGAGTTCGATCGCGATCGGCGGCGCGGCGGCCGGTGTGGTGGTGCTGGGCCGGCAGTTCAGTGGCCGTGCGGTGGCCGTGTGCGCGGGGGTGATGTTCGCGATTCTGCCGCGCATCACCTGGGCG
Source organism: Mycobacterium sp. 852013-51886_SCH5428379 (assembly GCF_001665575.1). Taxonomy (GTDB): domain Bacteria; phylum Actinomycetota; class Actinomycetes; order Mycobacteriales; family Mycobacteriaceae; genus Mycobacterium. The sequence continues at coordinate 9,654 of NZ_LZSU01000001.1, forward strand.
GGACTCGAGGCGCGGTCCTATGCGCTGTCGACGCTGGCCGTGGTGTGGCTGACGGTGCTGGTGGTCACCGCCGTGCGGGAGCAGCGGCGACGGTGGTGGCCGCTCTACGCATGCGGAGTCGTCGTGGCCACGGTGCTCAACGTGTTCGTGGTGCTCATCGTGCCCGTCCACGCGGTCGTCGTCCTCGCTCTGGGACGGCGGGCCGAATTGATCCGCTGGACGGTGGCCTCCGCAGCGGCGATCGTCGCGCTCGCGCCGTTTCTCCTCTACTGCCGCACGCAGATCGCGCAGGTGCGATGGATCCCGCCGCTGAGCACCGACACCGTGTTCGAGATCGTGCAGCGGCAGTACTTCGATCACTCGTTGGCGTTCGCCCTTCTGAGCGGCCTGCTGTTGCTGGTGTGCGTCGTCTGCCGGCGCACTCTGAATGTCGGTGCGGGCGAACGGGTGCTGACGCTGGTGGCGGTGTCGTGGATCGTCGCGCCCACCGCCGGACTACTGATGTATTCCGCCCTGTTCAAGCCGGTCTACTACCCCCGCTACCTCTGCTACACCGCGCCGGCGCTGGCCCTGATGCTCGCGGTGTGCGTAGTTGCCCTCGCGCGGTCGCGCGAGGGGGTGGTGGCGCTGACAGCGGTCATGGCGATCGCCGCGACACCGAACTACCTGCTGGCGCAGCGCAGTGCCTACGCCAAGGAGGGGATGGACTACAGCCAGGTCGCCGACGTCATCAGCGCCAACTCGGCACCCGGCGACTGCCTGATCATGGACAACACGGTGAGGTGGCTGCCGGGTCCGATCCGGCCGATGACCGCGGCCCGGCCGGACGCCTACGCCCACCTGGCCGATCCGGGCCGCGGCGCATCCGGCCCAGCACGGAATCGACTGTGGGACTTCCACATCGCGATCTGGGCGGTGGCCGACCAAGTGCGACGCTGCACGGTGCTGTGGACTGTATCCGAACGCGATCCCGCGGTGCCGGACCGGCAGGGCGGCGAGGCCCTCGATCCGGGGCCGCGCCTGCGGGAGGCGCCCGCCTACCGGGTGCCCGAACGCCTCGGCTTCCACGTCGTCGAACGTTGGCAGTTCAACTTCGCCCAGGTCACCAAATCGACGCGGTGAGCGACGCATGAGGTGTCGACGCGGCGGGTAGTCCGCGACCATGGTGACCGCTGCCCCGGGCGCGGCCGAGTTCGTGCCCGCCGACATCCGCGACCTGACGGTGCTCGCCGAGACTGCGCAGGCTTGCAAAGGATGCGGTTTGTACCAGGACGCCACGCAGACAGTGTTCGGCCAGGGCCGCTCGAGCGCCCGGGTGGTGATGATCGGTGAGCAACCCGGCGACCAGGAGGACAGGGCCGGAAAACCTTTCGTCGGTCCGGCGGGCAAACTCCTCGACCGCGCGCTGGCCGCTGCGGACATCGACCGCGGCGAGGTCTACGTCACCAACGCCGTCAAGCACTTCAAGTTCACCCGCGCTGAACGCGGGGTTCGGCGGATCCACAAGACCCCCAGCCGTACCGAGGTGGTGGCCTGTCGTCCGTGGCTGCTCGCCGAACTGGATGCGGTGCGTCCCGACGTCGTCGTACTGCTGGGCGCGACAGCGGCGAAAGCGTTGATGGGCAACGATTTCCGGCTGACCGCTCATCGCGGCGAGGTGCTCCGGCTGCCGTCGGAGACGTCGATCACCGATCTCGACCCGGAGGTGGTGGCCACCGTCCATCCGTCGTCGGTGCTGCGCGGTCCGCCCGAGGACCGGGAGCGGGCGTTCGACGCCCTCGTCGACGATCTACGGGTGGCGTCCGGGTTGATGACGTCGTAGTTCAGCGGGGGCCGCTGCGACCGAAGTAGATCTCCTGCGTCGCAGTGCACACGAGCCCGCCGGAGCGGTTGTACATCGTCGCGGTGGCCAGGCCGCGGCCGCCGATTCCGCTGGGTGACACCGCATCTGAGAGCACCCAGTCGCCGAGGTCGGCCGGACGGTGGAACCACAACGCGTGGTCGACGAGCGCCGAGAAACTGTCGACCGGCGTGGTGCGGCGCGCCACCATGGCGGTTTCGAGCAGCGTGGTGCCGGCGACATAGGTGAGCAGGCAGCTGTTCATGAGGGCGTCGCCGGGCACGGAACCCACTGGGCGCCACCACTTCCGGATCCGCGGTTCCCGCTCGGGCAGGTCGACCGACAGACGCGGCGGCGGATCGACGTAGCGCAGTTCGATCGGTTGGGGCCGCACCCAGTGTCCGCCGTGTTCGGCGGCGTACCCGCTCAGCTGTTCCTGCACCGTCGGCAGCGATTCGGGTGCGGGGACGTCGGGCAGGGGTTGGTGGTAGTCGAGGCTTTCCAACGGAACGGTGAACGACGCGAGCGCTTCGAGCAGCACCTGCCCGTCCTGGGTGGCCAGGACCCGTCGCGAGGACAGGACTCCCCCGTCGCGCAACCGGGTCACCGCGAAGTCCACCGGGCGGCGGGCGTCACCGGCGCGCAGCAGATAGACGTGCACGCTGTGCGCGATGCGGTCGGGGCCAACGGTGCGGCCCGCCGACATCAGCGCCTGACCGGCGATGTGGCCGCCGACGATGTGATGCGCTGGGTTGTCGATCTGGGTGGCGACGAACTGGTCGTCGCCGACTTGATCGACGTCCAGCGTCGACACGATCTCGGGAAGGTGGGCCGATGTCACCGGGGCATCATGCCGGACGCCACGGCGATCGACAGAACCGGTCAGGCAAGATGTGGGGCGTGGACACTGCTGCGCACCCGTCACGCTCACGTGACGACCTGCAGCCGGTCAGCTAGTGCGGGTCGACGACCGGCTGCGTCGGCTCATGCCGATGCCGATGCCGATTCTGTCGCTGCGCACGATCGTGATCGTCGCGGCGCTGTCGGTCGTCATCCTGGTTCTCACGCTGGGCACGTGGGTGTGGATCGGGGTCACCAACGACCAGTACAGCCAGCTGGACCGCCAACTCGACTCGGTGACCAGCCTCGGTGAGCTCAGCTCACTGCTGAGCGCTTCGGAACCCGAAGATGCCGCCTCGACCGTGCCCGACGGCAGCCTGGTGCGGACCGCGCGGATCGGCAGCACCACGCTCTCGGTGCCGAAGGACATCGTGCTGCCGGAACTGGAAGTCGGCTACGCGAACACGACGATCAACGGTGTCGAATACCGCGTGCGCACCTTCGCCGCCGGTCCGGCAACGATCGCGCTGGGTGCGCCGCTGGCGGATACGCAGCGCCGGATCGACATGCTGCATCTGCGGGTGGTGCTCATCTGTGGCGGTGTCATCGCCGGGACCGTGCTGGTCGGTTGGGTGATGTGGTTCATCATGATCAACCCGTTCCGGCTGCTGGCCCAACAGGCCCGGGCGATCAATGCCCAGTCCAAGCCGGAGGAGGTCCAGGTTCGGGGGGTGTGGGAGGCCGTCGAGATCGCCGAGGCCGTGGAGGGCATGCTCGCGCGGATAGGTGAGGAGCAGCTGCGCACCAAGGCGGCGCTGGAGTCCGCGCGTGACTTCGCCGCCGTCGCGTCCCATGAGTTGCGCACACCGCTGACCGCCATGCGCACCAACCTCGAGGTGCTCTCGACGCTCGACATGACCGACGAGCAGCGCACGGAGGTCATCGGCGACATCGTCCGCACCCAGACACGCATCGAGGCGACGCTGACCGCGCTGGAACGTCTCGCGCAGGGCGAGTTGACCACCGCGGACGACCATGTGCCGGTCGATCTCACCGAACTGCTCGACCGGGCGGCCCACGACGCGATGCGCAGCTACCCGAATCTCGACGTGTCGCTCGTGCCGTCGGCGCAGGTGCGCATCATCGGCCTGCCCGCGGGGCTACGTCTGGTGATCGACAACGCCATCGCCAACGCCGTCAAACACGGCGACGCGACCGAGATCCGATTGAGCGCCATCCGGTCCGGTGATCACGTGGAGATCGCCGTGGACGACAACGGCAGCGGAGTTCCCGAAGGCGAACGCACGTTGGTGTTCGAGCGGTTCTCCCGGGGGTCGACCGCAACGCGGTCAGGCTCAGGTCTCGGGTTGGCACTGGTGGCCCAGCAGGCCGAATTGCACGGCGGCACAGCATCTCTGGAGACCAGTCCGATGGGCGGCGCGCGACTGCTTCTGCGGTTGCCGGTCCCGCAGTGACGAACGGGCCCGGCAGCAGTGCTGCCGGGCCCGATCGTGTCAACCGGTGATCACCAGTCGTCGCGGCGATCCGCTGCCGGAGTGGCGACCGACGCGGGGGTGGCACCCGGTGTGGCCGTCGCCGACCACAAACCACCGGTTCCCGCGCAGATGCCGTCGCTGGGCATCTTGATCTCGGTGGGCAACGGAATCGGCATGCCGGGGATCTGCGGAACCGTGATCGTGGGCACCAGATCCCACGGGCTGGCCAGCGCCGCACCGGGGGTGCCGGTTGCCGGGACGCCCGGGAGCAGCATGTCGAACACCGCAGCCGCGCCCTCGAGCGGCGTACCCGCGCCCGGAGGAACTGCTCCGCCACCACCGGCCGGCACACCACCGGCGGGCGGGTAAGGCGGCGTGGCGATGTTCACCGCGGTCGAACCACCCGCAGGAGGCGCGGGAGGAGCGGGCGGAGCCGGGATGTTCACCGCAGTCGACGCACCGCCGGGAGGAGCGGGCGGCGCAGGCGGAGCGACGACGGGCACGTTGGCGGCGGCCGGGGCCGGCGGCGCAGGCGGAGCCGGCGGGGCGACCGCGGCCGCAGGCGTGACGACGCCGGCGGGCGGGGCGGGCGGCGCGGGCGGAACCGCACCAGCGGCAGGCACCACGACGGCGGCGGGCGGAGCCGGCGGCGCAGGCGGAACCGCACCAGCGGCAGGCGTCACCACAGCGGCGGGCGGAGCCGGCGGCGGAGGCGGAACCGCACCAGCGGCGGGCACACCGGCGCCGGCGGGGGGACCAGCGGGCGGCAGCGCGCCGGCAGCGGGTTCGACGACACCCACCGGCGGGCCGGCAGGCGGCGCGCCGCCCGCACCGGTTGCCCCGGCGCCGGCGCCGGGCGCTCCCGCACCGGCGCCCGCGGGAGGACCGGCCGGGGGAAGTGCGCCGGCAGCAGGCTCAACGACACCAGCAGGCGGACCAGCCGGAGCCGGCGGAACCGCACCCGCCGCAGGCTCAACCACACCAGCAGGCGGACCAGCCGGAGCCGGCGGAACCGCACCCGCCGCAGGCTCAACCACACCAGCAGGCGGACCAGCCGGAGCCGGCGGAACCGCACCCGCCGCAGGCTCAACCACACCAGCAGGCGGACCAGCCGGAGCCGGCGGAACCGCACCCGCCGCAGGCTCAACCACACCAGCAGGCGGACCAGCCGGAGCCGGCGGAACCGCAGCCGCCGCAGGCTCAACCACCGCAGCCGGAGGCGCCGGCGGAGCCGGAGGCGTCACGTTCGTGACCGAGTTTCCAGCGGGAACCCCGGGTGCCGGCGGCGCCGGCGGGGTGACGTTCGTGACCGAGTTGCCAGCGGGGACGGCCGGAGCCGGAGGGGCTGGGGGTGAGAAGCGCTCGATCGGAGTCGTCGATCCACCACCGGGAGTCGGCGGTGCGGGCGGGCTGAACCGCTCGACCGGGGTGACGGACCCACCACCGGGCGCAGGCGGAGCAGGAGGCGTGACGGCCGACTGAGAATCAATCGTGCCTCCGCCCGGGGCCGGCGGCGCCGGAGGCGTCACCGCGGACTGAGAATCAATCGTGCCGCCACCCGGAGCGGGCGGAGCAGGCGGCACGATCTCGCCACCCGAGCCACCAGCAGGCGCGCCCGGAGCGGGCGGCGCCGGAGGCGTCACCGCGGACTGAGAATCAATCGTGCCGCCACCCGGAGCGGGCGGAGCAGGCGGCACGATCTCGCCACCCGAGCCACCAGCAGGCGCGCCCGGAGCCGGCGGTGCCGGAGGCAGCGCTCCTCCACCGGCGCCACCAGCGGGCGCGCCGGGGACCGGCGGTGCCGGAGGCAGCGCACCGGCCGCGGGCTCAACCACACCAGCAGGCGGACCAGCCGGAGCCGGAGGCAGCGCACCCGCCGCAGGCTCAACCACACCAGCAGGCGGACCAGCCGGAGCCGGAGGCAGCGCACCCGCCGCAGGCTCAACCACACCAGCAGGCGGACCAGCCGGAGCCGGAGGCAGCGCACCCGCCGCAGGCTCAACCACACCAGCAGGCGGACCAGCCGGAGCCGGAGGCAGCGCACCCGCCGCAGGCTCAACCACACCAGCAGGCGGACCGGCCGGAGCCGGCGGCAGCGCACCCGCCGCAGGCTCAACCACACCAGCAGGCGGACCAGCCGGAGCCGGCGGAACCGCACCGGCGGCCGGCTGAACGACCCCGGCAGGCGGACCGGCAGGAGCGGGGGCCGGAGGAAGCGGAGCGGCGGCCGGCTGAACGACCCCGGCGGGCGGACCGGCAGGAGCGGGGGCCGGCGGAAGCGCACCGGCGGCCGGCGTCACCACTGCGGCGGGAGGTGCGGCGGGCACCGGCGGAAGACCGCCACCACCCGCGCCCCCGGCGGGCACACCCGGCGCACCGGGTGCCGGCGGGACCGCACCGGCGGCCGGCGTCACCACCGCTGCGGGAGGTGCGGCGGGCACCGGCGGCGTCGACAGCGCAGTGCCGTTGAGAGAACCGGCCGGCGGGATGCCGGGAGCGGGCGGCAGGGCGCCGCTGGCGGTGTTGACCGTGGCACCGGGGGGCGTGCCCGGCACCGGCGGCGTCGACAGCGCGGTGCCATTCAGGGAACCGGCGGGCGGAATGCCGGGCGCAGGCGGCGTCACCCGGGCGGTGCCGTTCAGTGAGCCCGCAGGCGGGATCGGCGGTTTCGGCGGCGTCGCGAGCGCGGTGCCGTTGGCCGAGCCGGCGGGAGGAATTGGACCCGCGGGCGGGGTGGCGGTTGTCAACGCCTGATTCGCCGCAGGCAGCGTCTCAGGGAGACGCCCCGGAACAGTGAGCAACTGCTGCACGATGTTCAAGCACGGGACGCCAGGGCTCGCCGGTTGCGCCACAGCCGTCGCCGGGTTGAACAGCTGCACGACGCAGCATGCCCCCGCGGTGGCAAGGGCGGTGACACCCACTCGATTTGTCGTCCGCGACATGTTCCCTCAGTTCCTTTGCGCTTCGTGACGTTTACGCGTCGAGGGGAACGTAGCCGCGGGTCGTCACTTTGCCCGGCGCGACAAATTGGCGGTTTATCGAACTGTTGCCAATGAGAGGTGGTTCGGTGACCGAAGAGATTCGGCGGTCAGGGGCAGCAGTGGATGCACGTCCCCACTGGAGCGTTGAGAGCCGTGGATTCCAAGCGATGGGCATCGGCCACCCAGACGCCATCGCGTATCGCGAGCCGGCAGCAAACCATCATGACTTGGAGCGGATGACGGGATTCGAACCCGTGTAAACGGCTTTGCAGGCCGGTGCCTAGCCACTCAGCCACACCCGCGTCACTTCGAAACCCTGCCAGCCGGCGCGCCGGCGGTCGAGCGTTTCGCTCACGGTGATCGGTAATGGACGCGAGATACTTCCGGCATGGATCTCTGGCTCGCCACCGACCCGCCGTTCTTCGGCGGCCCCGGTCAGGGCACAAGGCAGATCGTCGAACTGCTCGTCGCGTTCGGGCTGACTGCCCTGATCGGTCTCGAACGCGAAGTGCAGGGCAAGAGCGCGGGACTGCGCACACAGACCATTGTCGGCACCGCCGCGGCCCTCATCATGCTGGTGAGCAAGTACGGATTCAGCGATGTGCTCGCGACCGGCACCGTCGAAGTGGACCCGTCTCGCGTGGCGGCACAGATCGTTACGGGCATCGGATTCCTCGGCGCCGGAATCATCATCTTCCGACGCGGTTCGGTGCACGGACTCACCACCGCCGCTGCGGTGTGGGAATCTGCGGCGATCGGCATGGCGGCAGGCTCTGGTCTGCTCCTGCTCGCGTGCATCGTGACGGGCCTGCACTTCGTGATCGTGCTCGGCTTCATGCCCTTGGCGCGACGCCTCAACGCGCGGCTGAGCGGATCCGTCCGCCTGCACGTGACCTACGACGGCGATCGGGGCGTGCTGACCAAGTTGCTCCAGGCCTGCGAGCGACGGGACTGGCAGCTCACGGAGCTGGCTGCCGACCCTCCAGGAGCGCCGCACGGCGAGGCCGGCGCGATGCTGACGCTCGCCGGCAGCCGCATCCTCACCGCACCCGCCGTACTGGCCGGCATCGACGGCGTGATGTCGATCCGTCAGCTTGACGAAGATCCCGACTGAGTCTGGTCAGCCCCCGAAGCGGCGCGCGACGACGCGATGACGCCGATCGCGGCGAGCACCGCGAACACCCCGAACAGCAGGCGCGCGGCCTGCGCTTCTCCGCCGCCGCCCGCCTGGTTGACCACGACGCCCGCCAGGCCGGCACCGAAAGCGCCGCAGATCAATTGGACCGTGTTGATGGCCGCAGCCGCTGCCGGTCCCTCTTCGGGGTCGCGCACCCGACTCATCGCCCACGCCGACAGGTGTGGCCATGCCATACCGATGCCCGCCCCGGCGAGGACCAATCCGCCCGCCCAGACGATCACCCACGGCAGCGACATCTCGTCACGCATGGCGAGCAGACCGATACCGAGACCGACGGCCATGACCAGCGGCGCGATAGTGACCGTCCGAACGATGATCCGCCTGCGCCGCAGCGAAGCACTGGTGATCTCTCCCGCCGTCCAGCCCACCGAAAGCACCGCCCCGAAGAACCCCGCCAGCACCGGGGCCAGCCCGGCGAGCCGCTGCCCGAACAGCGGCACATACATGTCCACCATGGTGGCGGCCATCAGCAGGCCCAGCGTGACGTAGATCCACTTGAGCGGTCCCGGCCTGAATGTTGTGGGCGGGAAGACCGCAACGGAGGCGCGCCGATCCACGAACACGAAGACGACGACGATCGCGATCGCGACCCCCAGCAATCCTGCGGTGAACCGGACGTCGCTGGGGATGCCCGCGACGCTGACCATCAGAGCCGCCGAGCCCAGCAACAGCAGCGATGCCAAGGGGATTCGCAGCCGCGCCGGTCGATCGGCCGTCGGGTTCCGTGCGACGAGGGCGATCGGCACCAACACCGCCATTGCGGCGGTGAGAATCGTGAGTACTCCGAAAGCCCAACGCCAACTTCCGAATTGGGCGAACAGTCCACCGGATGCCGGGCCCACGATGGTGCCGACGCCCCACATCGCCGACACCAACGCCGACGCGCGCGTCCACAGTTGACGTGGCAGCGCGGTGTTGATCACGGCGTATCCCAGACCCGCCAGCAACCCGCCGGCCGCACCCTGCACCGCGCGCCCGACGAGCAGCAACTCCATACTCGGCGCGAGTGCGCAGCCCAGGCTGCCGAGCCCGAACACGGCCAAGGCCGACAAATACGCCCGCCGGGGTCCGAGCCGCATCAGCACCGGATGCACCGTTGTCGCCGCGATCACCGACGCGACCAGATAGACCGTCGTAACCCATGCATAGAACCGCTCGCCGCCGATCTCGGCGACGGCGCTCGGCATCAGGCTGATCGTCAGGAACTCGTTGGTGGCGTACAACGCGACGCCACCCGCGAGCACCGTCGACGTCCCGAGATAGCGCGCACCGAGCAGATCTCGCCACGCGCCCCCGGACACGGCCGTCGTTTCCGTCACGCCGGACAGGCTAAGAGCTCAACGACGGTTGAGGTCAACACCTCGTCACTTGAGGCCCGCCGCATCCATGCCGCGCAACTCCTTCTTCAGATCCTGGATCTCGTCACGGATCCGGGCGGCCAGCTCGAACTGCAGGTCCCGCGCCGCCGTCATCATCTGCTCGGTCAGGTCCTTGATCAGATCGGCCAGCTCGGCACGCGGCATGTTCGCGGTGTCGCGACCCTCCACGATGCCGGCGCTGACCGCGCGACCCGCCTCACCCGGTGCCCTCCGGCCGCGGGATGCGTTGCGTCCCGATCCCCCGACCTCGACGCTATCGCTGTCTTCCGCCTCGCGGTAGACCTGATCGAGGATGTCGGCGATCTTCTTGCGCAGCGGCTTCGGATCGATGCCATTTGCCTTGTTGTAGGCGATCTGTTTGGCACGGCGACGGTCGGTCTCGTCGATCGCCTCGCGCATCGAGTCGGTGATCTTGTCGGCGTACATGTGCACCTCGCCGGACACGTTGCGCGCCGCGCGGCCGATCGTCTGGATGAGGCTGCGCGTGGACCGCAGGAACCCTTCCTTGTCGGCGTCGAGGATCGACACCAGCGACACCTCGGGCAGGTCCAGACCCTCGCGCAGCAGGTTGATGCCGACGAGCACGTCGTACTCCCCCAACCGCAATTGGCGTAGCAGTTCGACGCGCCGCAGGGTGTCGACCTCCGAATGCAGATACCGCACCCGGATGCCGAGTTCGAGGAGATAGTCGGTGAGATCCTCGGCCATTTTCTTGGTCAGCGTCGTCACCAGCACGCGTTCGTCGCGTTCGGTGCGCGCGCGGATCTCGCCGATCAGATCGTCGATCTGGCCCTTGGTGGGTTTGACGATCACCTTGGGGTCGACGAGTCCGGTCGGGCGGATGACCTGTTCGACGAATTCACCGCCGGACTGGCTGAGTTCGTATGGTCCGGGGGTGGCGGACAGGTACACCGTCTGCCCGATTCGGTCGGCGAACTCTTCCCAGGTCAGTGGCCGGTTGTCGACCGCCGAGGGCAGCCGGAAGCCGAAGTCGACCAGGTTGCGCTTGCGCGACATGTCGCCTTCGTACATGCCGCCGATCTGCGGCACGGTGACGTGTGACTCGTCGATGACCAGCAGGAAGTCCTCGGGGAAGTAATCGATCAGCGTCGCCGGGGCGGTGCCCGGGCCACGGCCGTCGATGTGCCGCGAGTAGTTCTCGATGCCGGAGCAGAACCCGACCTGGCGCATCATCTCGACGTCGTAGTTGGTGCGCATCCGCAAGCGCTGCGCCTCGAGGAGTTTGCCCTGGCCCTCGAGTTCGGCCAGTCGCTCCTCGAGTTCCTTCTCGATGCTGGAGATGGCCTGCGCCATCCGCTCGGGTCCGGCGACATAGTGGGTCGCGGGGAACACGCGCAACGAGTCGACCTGGCGAACGACGTCACCGGTCAGGGGATGCATGTAGTACAGCGCCTCGATCTCGTCGCCGAAGTACTCGATGCGGACCGCGAGCTCCTCGTAGGACGGGATGATCTCCACGGTGTCGCCCCGGACCCGGAACGTTCCGCGGGTGAACGCCATGTCGTTGCGGGTGTACTGCACGTCGACCAGCAGCCGCAGCAGCGCGTCGCGGGGCACCTCTTCGCCGACCTTCAGTTCCACCGACCGGTCCAGGTAGGACTGCGGGGTGCCCAGACCGTAGATGCAGGACACCGACGCCACCACGACCACGTCGCGGCGCGACAGCAGGCTCGACGTCGCCGAGTGGCGCAACCGCTCGACGTCGTCGTTGATCGAGCTGTCCTTCTCGATGTAGGTGTCGGTCTGCGCGATGTACGCCTCAGGTTGGTAGTAGTCGTAGTACGAGACGAAGTACTCGACGGAGTTGTTCGGCAGCATCTCGCGCAACTCGTTGGCGAGCTGGGCGGCCAGCGTCTTGTTCGGGGCCATCAGCAACGTCGGCCGCTGCAGCCGTTCGATGAGCCATGCGGTGGTCGCCGATTTACCCGTGCCGGTGGCGCCCAGCAGCACGATGTCGCGCTCGCCTGCCCGGACGCGCCGTTCCAACTCGTCGATCGCGGCGGGCTGGTCGCCGGCGGGCGAATACGGACTGACGACCTCGAAGCGGTTGCCGGCACGCACCATCGCCTCGACGGGGCGGTACTCCGAGTGCGCGAGCACTGGATGTTCGGTAGCGAAAGCCATGATTACCAGGTTAGAACCCACCACCGACACGAACTTGTTCCCGGAGGTGATCTCGGACTTATGCTGGCCTCATCCACCCGCCGAAGCACGAGACATTCGACCTGCAGGCCCGCACGAACACCGACCCGAAGGGCATCGTGCGGGACGTCGACGTCTACGCCGTGCACCCGTGGGGTCTCTACATGGCGCGACCCACGCCGGGGCGCGCGCAGTTCCACTACCTGCAGTCGTGGCTGTTGCCCACCCTGAGCCTGCGCGCGACCATCTTCCATTTCAACCCCGGATACGAGCGTGACCAGGACTTCTACCTCGACGTGGGCCGGGTCAGCGCGGGACCGCAGCGGTGGACCACCGAGGACCACTACCTGGACCTGGTCGTGCGCACCGGCCGCGGCGTCGAGCTGTGCGACGTCGACGAATTGCTGACGGCGGTGCGGCACAATCTGCTCACTCCCGAGGAGGGCGAACAAGCCGTGCGTACGGCCGTGCACGCCGTCGAAGGCCTCACGGCGCACCGCTATGACCTGCACGGCTGGCTCGCCAGCGAGGGCATGGTCCTCACCTGGCAGGCATTGTAAGGTCAGCTATATGAATTCCGTCATGCGCGGACTGGCCGCGGGCGCAGCGGTGGTGACCCTCGCGGGTGGCTACCTCTCGAATCCCGCCGTCGCGGCCGCCGATCCGGAACTCCAGCCAGAGCCCGCCGTGGACGCGACACCGGCGCCCGAGGTCTTGCACAACGTCGTCTACCGCGCCCGGATCGACGGTGTCTCGCGTGGCGCGACCATCGTCTACGCCGCGGAGAACGACCAGACCCTGACGGCGAATCCGACGATGGTCCCGGGCCGGGTGTTCGAGGTCAACACGGTGCTGCCGGCGACGGAGGTGGCGTCGATGAAGGTGTCCGTGCAGTGGCCGTATTCGGCGAACTTGCACTGCGAGGTTCTCGTCGACGATCAACTCGTCGCGCAGGCCGACGACTTCGTGGCGCCGCGATTCCTGCCCCAGGACCCCGACTACGCCGTGCTGACGTGTGAGGCCCCGGTGGGGGCGCCGCCCGCACCGATCGACCCGGCAGCGCCGCCCCCGCCGGAACCGGCAGATCCCGCGGCGCCGCCTCCCCCGGCGATCTAGGGTCGCCAGCCGCTCTCCTCGGCCCATCGGCACGCCCGTGGGTAGGCGTCGTGGAGGTCCGATGTGTACTCAGTCCGGGCGTCGGCGTCGGCCGCCAGCCACGCCGTGAGCATCAGCGCGAACTGCTGATTGGGCCAACCGTCGACCCGCAGGTGCACATTCGTCGGCCGCCCCGGGTCAGCTGATGCGTGAAAGCGCTTCTGCCACTTGGCCGCATCGTCCGTCAGCGAAGTGTCCGCGGTGACGTCATCGACCCGCGGATAGCCGGCTGCCAGCAGTGCTTCGGCGAGTTCGTCTGCCACGTCGAGGGATTCGACGGTGACCTGGATGTCGAGGACGTCTTTCGCGTCGAGCCCCGCCACCGCCGTCGGCCCTACATGGTCGACCCGCCGCGCGCGGTGGCCGCAGGTGGTGGTCAGCCGGGCGACCGCCCGTCGGGCCTGATCCGGCCAAACCGGGTCATAGGGAACGACGTTCGTGGCCCCGGGCGCCGGTTGGCGGTTCTGCACGTTGTTGGCGAAGGGCAGGATCCGCTGATGCCACAGCTCGCGCGCCTGCGCGACGAGTTCGTCGGCGCTACCGGAATTGTCCAGCCAGACATCGGCGACGGCCCGCCGCTGCTCTTCGGACGCCTGTGCCCTGATCCGCGCCCGTGCGTCGTCCTCACTGAAACCGCGGTGCTCGATGAGCCTCTTCACTCGCAGATCCTCGTCGGCGTGCACGATGATCACCAACGGAAACATCGGCGCCATCTGGGATTCGACGAGCAACGGGATGTCCTCGATGATCACCGCATCGGGGGCGGCGGCGGCGATCAACTCCTCCCGCCGCTTACCGACCAACGGATGGACGATCCCGTTCAACGTCGCCCGCTTGTCGTCGTCGCTGAAGGCAATCGCCGCCAGCGCAGGGCGGTTCAGTGTGCCGTCGGCCGAGAGTATCTCGGCACCGAACGCCTCCACGAGTTTCCCGAGACCCTCGGTGCCGGGCTCGACCACCTCGCGGGCGATGACGTCCCCGTCGACGACGATGCCCCCGAATTCACTGAACGTCCTCGACACCGTTGACTTGCCGGCACCGATCCCGCCGGACAATCCGATTCGCAGCACGGCACCAGTCTGTCAGGACCCGGAAACGCCGAACGCCCCGGCTCGGTGAGCCGGGGCGTTCGTGCTGACGATACTGCTTACGCGTTGCCTGCGAGCTTCTCGCGCAGCGCTGCGAGCTGCGCATCGCTGGCCAGCGTCCCGCCGGAAGACTCACCCTCCGAACGCGAGGACGACGAGCCGTTCGACACCGGACGCGCGGCCTCTTCGGCCTCGGCAGCGGCGAACTTCTCCATCTGCGCGGTGTGCATCTTGTGGCGACGCTCGGCCTCGGCGTAACGCGACTCCCACTCTTCACGCTGCTTGTCGAAGCCCTCGAGCCATTCGTTGGTCTCGGAGTCGAAGCCCTCGGGGAAGATGTAGTTGCCCGCGTCGTCGTAGCTGTCGGCCATGCCGTACTTCGACGGATCGAACTCGTCGGTGTAATCCTCGTTGGCCTGCTTGAGGCTCAGCGAGATCCGGCGACGCTCCAGGTCGATGTCGATGACCTTGACCATCGCGTCGTCGCCGACCTGGACCACCTGGTCCGGGACCTCGACGTGACGCTCGGACAGCTCCGAGATGTGCACCAGACCCTCGATGCCCTCCTCGACGCGAACGAACGCGCCGAACGGGACCAGCTTGGTGACCTTGCCCGGAACAATCTGGCCGATCGCGTGGGTACGAGCGAAGTGGCGCCACGGATCTTCCTGAGTCGCCTTGAGCGACAGTGAAACCCGCTCGCGGTCCATGTCGACGTCGAGGACCTCGACGGTGACCTCGTCGCCCACGGTGACGACCTCGGACGGATGGTCGATGTGCTTCCAGGACAGCTCGGAGACGTGCACCAGGCCGTCCACACCGCCGAGATCGACGAACGCGCCGAAGTTGACGATCGAGGAGACGACACCCTTGCGGATGGCGCCCTTCTGCAGCTGGTTGAGGAACTCGCTGCGCACCTCGGACTGGGTCTGCTCCAGCCAGGCGCGACGCGACAGCACCACGTTGTTGCGGTTCTTGTCGAGCTCGATGATCTTGGCCTCGATCTCCTTGCCGATGTACGGCTGCAGATCGCGGACGCGACGCATCTCGACCAGCGATGCGGGCAGGAAGCCGCGCAGGCCGATGTCGAGGATCAGGCCGCCCTTGACGACCTCGATGACGGTGCCCTTGACGGCCTCGTCCTTCTCCTTGAGTTCTTCGATGGTGCCCCAGGCCCGCTCGTACTGAGCGCGCTTCTTGGACAGGATCAGTCGGCCTTCTTTGTCCTCTTTGGTGAGGACCAGGGCTTCGACCTCATCGCCGACGGACACAACCTCATTGGGGTCGACGTCGTGCTTGATGGAGAGTTCGCGAGAAGGGATGACCCCTTCTGTCTTGTAGCCGATGTCGAGAAGGACCTCGTCACGGTCCACCTTGACGATGGTCCCTTCGACGATGTCGCCATCGTTGAAGTACTTGATGGTCTTGTCGATGGCGGCGAGAAAGTCCTCAGCCGAGCCGATGTCGTTGACGGCTACTTGCGGCGAGGTGACGGAGGGACTTGGCATATGTTGGGTAGCTCCGGACAGGTTTGTTCGTAGGGACAGTTGGTTGTGATTGTCGATCTCGACCTGTGGCCGCGATCACGCACACAGGGTCTTGATCAGCTTACTCGACTCGGGCTACGCAGGACAAACCCGGTCCGGGGCTCCGACGATCGCAGCCAGTAGCCTCGCTCGGGTGTCCCACCTCGGCGCGCCCCAGCACCTGGCCCATCACCCGTACTGGAGCCCGCCGCTGGGCCGGAAGCTGCGCAGCGCCGGGGCGCCGCTGGGCGTGCTCATCGCGCTGGCCTCGGTCATCGGCCTCATCGTCATCCTGCTCACCGCACTCAACCCGGTCGGCACGGCCGTGGGCTTCGTGCTGTCCAGCATCGCCATGGCCGCCGTCGTGCTGGCCTATATCTGGCTCGACCGGTGGGAGCCCGAACCGCCCCGGTTGCTGGTGTTCGCGTTCCTCTGGGGCGCGTCGGTCGCAATCATCCTGACGTTCATCCTCGGCCTCGTGTTCGAGGCGGTGGTCGCCCCGGGCAGCACGGACACGAGCCCGGCGTCGGTCGTGCTAGGCGCACCGCTGATCGAGGAGGCCGCGAAAGGCCTGTTCCTGCTGCTGATGATGACCGGCAGGCGGCGCAACGAGCTCAACTCCCTCACCGACTGCCTGGTGTACGCGGGCCTGGTCGGCGCAGGCTTCGCCTGGCTGGAGGACATCCTCTACATCTCCAGCGCCGAGTCGCTGGGCGACTCCCTGGTGACCGCAGTGCTGCGCCTGGTGATGGCGCCGTTCGGGCATTCGCTGTTCACCACGATGTTCGCGATCGGCGTGTACTTCGCCCTGCAGCGCCGAGACACCGCCACCAAGGTGGGTTTCCTGCTGGTCGGGTATCTCGGCGCCGTGTTGATGCACGCGTTGTGGAACGGGTCCTCGCTGCTGGGCGGTGGCGCCTATCTGCTGGTCTACGTGCTGTGGATGGTGCCGATCTTCGGTATGACCATCGCGCTGGCCGTCACGAGCCGGCGCCGCGAACAGCGTCTCGTTGCGAGCAAGCTGCCCGGGATGGCCGCGGCCGGGGTGATCACACCCAACGAGATCACCTGGCTGGGGTCGATCCACGGTCGCAAGCAGGCGGTGACGGAGGCCACCCGCATCGGTGGCCGGCAGGCCGGGAAAGCGGTTCACGCGTTCGCCGCGCAGATCGTCGAGCTCGCGTTCCTCCGCGACCGCATCGACCGCGGTTTCGGCGATCCGCGGGTCTACGCGATGCTGCACGAGGAGACCTACGCGGTCTACGCGACGAGGGCTTCGACTCCGGTGCTGCACCACCTCGCCGGTTACCGGGCGTGGGTCAAGCCTTGAAGTACACCAGCTGATGAGTGGTGACCAGCAGGTCGCCTGACCGGCTCCACAGCTCCGCCGACTGGTCGAAGTAGCCGCCCGAGAACCGGTGGGCCCGCGCGGAGGCCAGCACGTAGTCCGACGCCACCGCATTCAGCGCCGCGGAGTCGGCGTGGAAGTAGATGGTCATCGAGATCGTGCCCGCCGGTGAAACCGCGCCGCGGCGCAGG
The DNA here is from genome assembly GCF_001665575.1 of Mycobacterium sp. 852013-51886_SCH5428379. Classification (GTDB taxonomy): domain Bacteria; phylum Actinomycetota; class Actinomycetes; order Mycobacteriales; family Mycobacteriaceae; genus Mycobacterium. The sequence goes on from NZ_LZSU01000001.1 coordinate 26,859, forward strand.
AAAACCCGGGGATAGAAGATGTCGCTCATCGCGGTGAGCGCGGCGAAATCCAGCGCGCGTCCGGCCCGGTCGCGCGCCCACAGGGTGGTCAAGGAGGACGACTCGGGTCCGGCGTCCGGACCGGGCACCCCGCCGTCGACGTAACGCATCTCGTAGTTGCCCGCCCAGACGATCAGGTCGGGCAGTCCCGATTCGGTCACGCCCTCGGGTTCCGGGACGGAGGGCGCTGTCCGCTCCATGTCGGACCATGTGTCGCGGCGGATGCCGAACACCGCGGTGGCGTTGGTCTTGACCACCCCGTCCTGGGACAGTTCGACGAGCCAGTGCTGGTTGGTCCGGTTTGTCCGGACGAGCCGGGTGGCGATATCGAAATCCCCGTCGGCCACCGGATCGGCGAAGTTGACGGTGAGCGCGACGGGTTCGCCCCGCCGTTCGGGGTCGTCCTCGACCGCACGCAGCAACAGCGCCGCGGTGATTCCGCCGAAGGGGCCGACCATGTTGGCCCACCGCGGATGGGTCCGACCCCGCGCCCGGCGGGGTTCGGTGCGACCGAGGGTCAACGCCTCGTCGAAAGGGTGTTTCGCCATCAGTCCTCCTCACACTGGCGTATTATGGTTTCCACCATAATCGATGGGCTGCTGGAGCGTCGGATGGGAGGGCCCATGGCACGGGACACCCGCCGGGCGATGATTCGCACCGCGGTACAGGTCCTCCGTGAACGAGGGGCGGACGGTCTTACCGTCGAAGAGGTGCTGGCGCGCAGCTCCGCCCCGAAAGGCTCGGTGTATTACCACTTTCCGGGCGGTCGCACCGAACTGATCGACGAGGCCCTGAGCTTCGCGGGTGCGTCCATGACCGCGCTGCTCGAGCGAGCGGTCGCCGACGGACCGGAGTCGGTGCTCGGCGAGTTCGTCGGCATGTGGCGCCGGGTGCTCATCGACAGCGGATACACCGCCGGCTGCCCGGTCGTGTCCGTGGCGATCAGCGGATCGGAGAGTCCCGAGTCCGCGGCGAAGGCGCGTCAGTTCTTCACGGACTGGACCGATGCCCTCGCCACCGCATTCGCCGCCGAGGGGATGTCGAAAGCCGTTGCCCGCCAATTGGCCACGATGTCCGTGGCGTCCATCGAGGGGGCGGTCATCCTGTGCCGGGCGCAGGCCGAGATCGCACCCCTGGAGGATGCGGTGGCTCAGCTCCGGTTGCTGTTCAACTGCCACCGGTTCATGAGAGACAACTTCGCCATTTCTATGGAATGAACCATAGCCGAGGCATCAGTGGGCCGCCGCGTCCCAGCTGCGGCCGTAACCCACGCTGACCTCGAGCGGCACATCCAGCGGATAGGCGCCACCCATCTGGGCGCGAACCAACTGATCGAGGGCGTCGCGTTCCCCCTCGGCCACCTCGAACAGCAATTCGTCGTGAACCTGCAGCAGCATCCGCGACGCCAGCCCCGCATCCTTGATCGCCTGGTCGACCTTGATCATCGCGACCTTGATGATGTCGGCGGCGCTGCCCTGAATCGGCGCGTTGAGGGCGGCCCGTTCGGCTGCCTCGCGGACGTTGCGATTGCTGCTGTCCAGTTCGGGCAGATACCGCCTGCGGCCGAACACCGTCGAGGTGTAACCGTCTTTGCGGGCCTGGTCGACGACGTCGCGCAGATAGTCGCGGATGCCGCCGAAGCGGGCGAAGTACTGGTCCATCTGGACCTTCGCCTCTTCGGTGGAGATCTTCAGCTGCGCGGCCAGACCGTAGGCGCTCAGGCCGTACGCCAAGCCGTAGGACATGGCCTTGACCCGGCGCCGCAGATCGGCGTTGACCTCATCGATGGGCACGTCGAACGCCCGCGAAGCGACGAACGAGTGCAGGTCCTCCCCCGTGTTGAACGCCTCGATCAGGCCGGCGTCCTGGGACAGGTGCGCCATGATGCGCATCTCGATCTGGCTGTAGTCGGCCGTCATCAGCTCGGAGTAGCCGTCGCCGACCACGAACGTGTCGCGAATTCGGCGGCCGGCCTCGGTGCGGATGGGGATGTTCTGCAGGTTCGGCTCGGTGGAGGACAGCCGGCCCGTCGCCGCGATGGTCTGGTTGAACGTGGTGTGGATCCGGCCGTCGGCGGCGGTCGACGCGAGCAGCCCGTCCACCGTGACCTTGAGCCGGGTGGCATCGCGGTGGGTCAGCAAATGCTGCAGGAACGGATGGCCCGTCTTGTCGAACAACGACTGCAGGGCATCGGCGTCGGTGGTGTAGCCGGTCTTGGTGCGCTTGGTCTTCGGCATCTCGAGTTCGTCGAACAGCACGGCCTGCAGCTGTTTGGGCGAGCCGAGGTTGATCTGCTTGCCGATCACCTCGTAGGCGGCCTCGGCGGCGTCGCGGATCTGGTCGGCGAACTCGCTCTGCAGCTGTTCGAGCTGACCGGTGTCCACCGCGATCCCGACGTGTTCCAATTCGGCGAGCACCCGCTGGACGGGCAGCTCCATCCCGGTCAGCAGCGACGACGAATCGATGCGGGCGAGTTCCTGGTCCAGCGCGTCGGCGAGGTCGAGCACGGCGACGGCGCGCAGGATCAGCGTCTGGACGGCCTGGTCGTCCACCCCGTCGTCATTGTCGTCGAGCAGCGAGAGTTGTTGCTGCTCCGGACTTTCCGCCCGAAGTTCGCGACGCAGATACCGCAGCGACAGGTCGTCCAGGCTGAAGCTGCGCTGGCCCGGCCGCACCAGGTAGGCGGCCAGCGCGGTGTCGGAGGTGACGCCGTTGAGCGTCCAGCCGCGGCCCATCAGATCGTGCATCGCCAGCTTGGCCTCGTGCAACGCTTTCGGCGGGCCCGGATCGGCCAGCCAGGAGGCCAGCGCGGCCTCGTCCTCCGGATCGAGGGTGTTGGTGTCGATGTAGCGGCCCTCACCGTCGGCGGAGACGATCGCCAGCGCCGTCGCGTCGGCATCGTAGGCCAGGTGAGTGCCGACGACGGCCAGGCCGAATCGGCTGCCGAGGCTGTGTTCTGCCAGCCAGGCGGGCAGCTCACCCGGTTCGAGCGCCCGGCCGCGGACGTCGAAACCGTGCTCGACCTCGGGCTCGACCGCGACCAGCGTCTCGAACAGCCGGTCCCGCAGGACGCGGAACTCGAGATCGTCGAAGAGCCGGTGGATCTGATCTCGGTTCCACGGCTGAACGCGCAGGGTGTCCGGCGTCTGCGGCAGCGGAACATCCTTGACGAGGTCGGTGAGCTCGCGGTTGAGGATGACCGACGACAGGTTGGCCCGCAGCGCGTCACCGACCTTGCCCTTGACCTGATCGACGTTGTCGACCAGCGCCTGCAGGGACCCGTATTCGGCGATCCACTTGGTGGCGGTCTTCTCCCCCACGCCGGGAATGCCGGGCAGGTTGTCGCTGGGGTCACCGCGCAGGGCCGCGAAGTCCGGGTACTGCGCCGGAGTCAGACCGTACTTCTCGACGACAGCCTCGGGGGTGAACCGCGTCAGCTCACTGACACCCTTGCGGGGGTACAGCACGGTCACCGAATCGCTGACCAGCTGCAGCGCGTCCCGGTCCCCGGTGACGACCAGCACGCGGTACTCCTCGTGCTCGGCCTGGGTGGCGAGGGTCGCGATGATGTCGTCGGCTTCGAAACCGGCCTCGGCCAGCACGGTGATCCCGAGCGCGGCCAACACCTCTTTGGTGATGTCGATCTGTCCGCGGAACTCGTCCGGCGTCGCCGACCGACCCGCCTTGTACTCGGGATACTTGTCGACGCGGAAGGTCTTGCGGGAGACGTCGAAGGCGGCGGCGACGTGGGTCGGCTGCTCGTCGCGCAGCAGGTTGATCAACATGGCGGTGAACCCGTACACCGCGTTGGTGGTCAAGCCGCCCTGGGTTTTGAAGTTCTCCGCGGGCAGGGCATAGAAGGCGCGGTAGGCCAGCGAGTTGCCATCCAGCAGCATCAGCGTCGGCTTGTCATCCTTCTTCCCCGACGCTGACTTCTTGGCGGTGGTTGAACTGGCTGGGCTCACGGCCCTCACTCTATTCATCGACTCCGACACGCAGGTGTCCGCGGGCCAGAGCGCCTCCCGGTAACTGGAACACGTTTCAGTTTCGCGGCGCGACTGGGTACGCTGACCGGCGTGTCAGCTTCCATACAACCGGCAGTCGAGGGCTGGTTCGCCACCGACGGATCCGGCGACGCCTACCTGATCGGCGGCAAGTGCCACCAGTGCGGAACCTTCGTGTTCCCGCCGCGGGCCAACAACTGCCCCAACCCCGGCTGCGACGGCGACGACCTGGCCCAGGTTCCGCTGTCCCGCCGCGGAAAGCTGTGGAGTTACACCGAGAACCGGTATGCACCGCCGCCGCCGTACCCGTCCCCCGATCCGTTCGAACCGTTCGCCGTGGCGGCCGTCGAACTCGCCGACGAGGGTCTGATCGTGCTCGGCAAGGTGGTCGAGGGGACGCTCGCGGCCGACCTCAAAGTCGGCATGGAGATGGAACTCACCACCATGCCGCTGTTCACCGACGACGACGGTGTCGAGCGCATCGTCCACGCCTGGAGGATCGCCTGATGGCCCCTAGTACATCCCCCGAGTCGCTGCGCTCCGGCCCACCGGAACCCGTCTACATCCTCGGCGCCGGTATGCACCCCTGGGGTAAGTGGGGTCGCGACTTCACCGAATACGGTGTCGTCGCCGCCCGGGCCGCGCTGGCCGAGGCCAACCTCGACTGGCGCCAGATCCAGCTCGTCGCCGGCGCCGACACCATCCGCAACGGCTACCCCGGCTTCGTCGCCGGAGCGACGTTCGCCCAGAAGCTGGGCTGGAACGGCGTTCCCGTCACCTCCAGCTACGCCGCATGCGCCAGTGGTTCGCAGGCGCTGCAGAGCGCGCGCGCCCAGATCCTCGCCGGCCTGTGCGACGTCGCCCTGGTCATCGGCGCCGACACCACCCCCAAGGGCTTCTTCGCGCCCGTCGGCGGGGAGCGCAAGAACGATCCCGACTGGCAGCGCTTCCACCTCATCGGCGCGACCAACACCGTCTACTTCGCGCTGCTGGCCCGCCGCCGGATGGACCTCTACGGCGCGACGCTCGAGGACTTCGCCTCGGTGAAGGTCAAGAACGCCAAGCACGGACTGGACAATCCGAACGCGCGCTACCGCAAGGAGGCCACCGTCGACGACGTACTGGCCAGCCCGGTGGTGTCGGATCCGCTCCGGTTGCTGGACATCTGCGCGACGTCCGACGGCGCGGCGGCGCTGATCGTGGCGAGCAAGTCCTTCGCCGAGAAGCACCTGGGTTCGGTGGAGGGCGTGCCGTCGGTGCGCGCGATCAGTCTGCAGTCACCGCAGTACCCGCAGCATCTGCCCGAACTGCCCGATATCGCCACCGATTCCACGGCCGTGGTGCCCGCCCCCGAGCGGGTGTTCAAGGACCAGATTCTCGATGCGGCCTACGCCGAAGCGGGTATCGGCCCCGAGGATCTGAGCCTGGCCGAGGTCTACGATCTGTCCACCGCGCTGGAGCTCGACTGGTACGAGCACCTGGGCCTGTGCGCGAAGGGTGAGGCCGAGCAGTTGCTTCGCAGCGGTGCGACGACGATCGGCGGCAAGATCCCGGTCAACGCGTCCGGCGGGCTGGCCTCCTTCGGCGAGGCCATCCCGGCCCAGGCGATCGCCCAGGTCTGCGAATTGACCTGGCAGCTCAAGGGTCAGGCCACCGGTAGGCAGGTCGAGAACGCGACGGTCGGCGTGACGGCCAATCAGGGGCTGTTCGGCCACGGTTCGTCGGTGATCGTCGCGCGCTGAGCGCTCGCCTCTCGATCAGGCGACGCCGAGGTAAGCGGCGCGAATGCTGTCGTCTGCCAACAGTTCTCGGGCATCACCGGTGCGGGTGACCTCGCCGGTCTCCAGGATGTAGGCCCGGTGCGAGCGGCTCAGTGCCTGCTGGGCGTTCTGCTCGACGAGCAGCACGGTGGTGCCCGTGGCGTTGATCTCGGCGATGATCTTGAAGATCTGTGAGATCACCATGGGCGCCAGACCCATTGACGGCTCGTCGAGCAGCAGCACCTTGGGCCGCGCCATCAGCGCCCGCCCGATCGCGAGCATCTGCTGCTCGCCACCGGAGAGCGTGCCGCCCAACTGACTGCGCCGCTCGGCGAGCCGCGGAAAGGTCTCCAGCACCCAGTCGAGCCGTTCGTCGTGCTCGACCTTGGATTCGAATTTCCGCCCGTAGCAGCCCATCTCGAGGTTCTCGATGATGGTCATACCGGGGAACACACCGCGCCCTTCCGGGGCCTGGATCAGGCCGTCGATGACCCGCTTGTGCGCCTTGACGCGGCTGATGTCCCTCCCGTCGAACCACACCGAACCCGACGTCAACGGCAGCAGTCCCGAGATCGCCCGCATCATCGTCGTCTTGCCGGCGCCGTTGGACCCGAGCAGCGTGACGAGCTCCCCCTCGTGCACGGTCAGCGAGACCGAGTGCAACGCCTTGATCCGTCCGTAGTGCACGACGATGTCGCGCACCTCCAGCAGGACCGGTCGTGACTCGTCAGGTGATTTCGTCATCGGGCACCCCCAGATACGCGGCGATGACCTTGGGGTCCTCGCGGATTTCGGCGGGCAGGCCGTCGGCGATCTTGCGTCCGAACTCCAGCACCACGATGCGGTCGGTCACGCCCATCACCAGGCGCATGTCGTGTTCGATCAGCAGCACGGTGTAGCCGTCGTCGCGGATCCTGCGGATCAGGTCGATCAGCGCCGACTTCTCGCTCGGGTTGAATCCGGCGGCGGGCTCGTCGAGACACAGCAGCTTCGGCTCTGTCGCCAATGCTCGGGCGATCTCCAGCCGTCTCTGGTCGCCGTAGGACAGGTTCTTGGCCTTCTCCTCGCCGCGGTGGGCGATCCCCACGAAATGCAGGAGTGCAGCCGATCTCTCGATCGCCGACTTCTCCTCGCGGCGGTGCCGCGGTGAGCGGATCAGGGCGCCGGGCACCGAGGTGTGGTGGCGCGCGTCCGTACCCACCATGACGTTCTCCAGCGCGGTCATCTCCCCGAAAAGCCGGATGTTCTGGAACGTCCGCGCGATGCCGAGCCGGGTGATCTGGTGGCGCTTGATCCGCCCGATGGTCTGGCCGTCGAAGGTCACCGAACCGGATGTGGGTCGGTAGACGCCGGTGATGGCGTTGAAGCACGTCGTCTTGCCGGCCCCGTTGGGCCCGATCAGGCCGAGGATCTCACCGCGACGGATGTTGAACGTCACCGCGTCGAGTGCCGTCAAGCCACCGAATTTCACCGTCAGGTCGTTGGTCTGCAGCAGCACCTCGCCCTGGTCGGCCTGGATGTCGCGGTGCACGCCGGCGATCTCGGCGACGTTCCCCTCGAACTCCTCGGGGGCGGTCATTTGACCGGCTCCGTATCCGTCGGTTGCGCGCGCAGCAGCCTGCGGGCGGCTCGGGCGTACGTCAGCAGGTGCTGACGAGCCGGGAAGAGACCCTGCGGACGGAAGATCATCAGCACCACCAGCGCCAGGCCGAAGAACAGGTATTTCAGGTTGCCCATGTCGATGCCGAGGAAGTGCACGCCCAAGAGCCGGTTGGGCAGATAGACGATGATGAAGGCGCCGAGGATCACCCCGAGCTTGTTGCCCTGCCCGCCGAGCACGACCGCGCACAGGAACAGCATCGAGTTGATGATGTTGAACGTCGGGGGCGCGACGTACTGGACCTGTCCCGCGTACAGGGCCCCGGACAATCCGCCGATCGCCGCGCCGATGGTGAACGCCCACAGCTTGAACTTGAAGGCGTTGACGCCCATCACTTCTGCGGCGTCTTCGTCCTCTCGCACGGCGATCCAGGCGCGGCCCACGCGGCTGCGTTCGAGGTTCCCGACCAGCAGCAGGATGCCCACGATCAGGATCAGGCCGAGCCAGAACCACCAGGTGCCGTAGTTCGCGTCGCCACCCGAATTCGACACCGAGAACACGCCTTCGGGATGTTGCTCGTTCTGCAGGAAGTGCGGGAAGGCCACCTCGTTGAGTCCGCGGGGGCCGTTGGTGATGTCGGAGAGGTTGTCGGCCAGCAGTCGGATGATCTCGCCGAAGCCCAGGGTGACGATCGCCAGGTAGTCACCGCGCAGCCGCAGTGTGGGCGTGCCGAGGATCAACCCGCTCAACGCCGTCACCGCCATGGCCAGCGGCACACAGGACAGCCACGCCCACGGGGTGCTGAAGAATCCCGTGGGGCCCAACTTGTTCCACGGACTCTCCGGGCTGGTGAGCAGTGCCACGGTGTAGGCGCCGACCGCGTAGAACCCGACGTAGCCGAGGTCGAGCAGGCCGGCCTGTCCGACGACGACGTTGAGGCCGATCGCGATGATCGCCACCATGGCGAACTGGGCCATGGTGCCGCCGAAGCTGATTCCCGGGGTGTTGACGAACGCCGGCTTGATGAGCGGGGACAGCGCGACGCCGGCGAAGAGGATGATCCCGAACACCCATTTCTGGGCGCGGGTCAGGCCGTCCCACCAATCCATGAGTCGCGTCATACTCGCGCCTTCCCGAGGCTCTCACCGAGGATCCCGGTGGGACGGACCAGCAGCACCAGCACCAGCAGGACGAAGGCCACCACGTCGCGCCACTGAGTGCCGAACACGGCTTGGCCGTAGTTCTCCATCACGCCGAGTAGCAGACCGCCCAGCAGTGCGCCGCGGAGGTTACCGATCCCGCCGAGGACCGCGGCCGAGAACGCCTTGATTCCCAACAGGAATCCGCCCGAGTAGATGATGCCCTGCGGCACCTTGAGCGTGTACAGCAGCGCCGCCGCACCCGCGAGCAGACCGCCGATCAGGAACGTGGTCATGATGATGCGTTCCCGGGAGACGCCCATGAGCGTGGCCGTCGTCGGATCCTGTGCCACGGCGCGGATGCCGCGCCCGAACTTGGTGCGGTTGATCGCCACATCGGTCAGCACCGCCAGCACCAAAGCCGAGACGACGATGACGATGGTGATGTTCGAGATCGGAACACCGAGGAACTCGAACTGAGTCTTGGGTTGCACCAACACGATCGGCTGCTGTGCGTTCGGTCCGCCGTAACCCGGGATGATCTTGGGCAGGATGAACAGCACGAACTGCTGCAGCACGAACGACATCCCGATCGCGGTGATCAGGAACGTCAGCGCCTTCGCGTTGCGTTTGCGCAACGGACGGTAGGCGACGAACTCCAAACCGACGGCGGCGCTTCCGGAGACGGCCATCGCGAACAGCATCGCGAATCCGAGGTACACGATCGTCAGCACGACGCCCCGGTTGTAGGCGTTGCCGCTGGGGGTGAAGCCCAGGATCATGTCGAGCGCGAAGTACGCCCCGAACATTCCGAGCATGAAGATCTCGGAGTGCGCGAAGTTGATCAGTCGCAGCACACCGAAGACCAGGGTGTAGCCGACCGCGACCAGGGCGTAGATCGCTCCCCAGGACAGGCCGTCGATCGTCAATTGCCAGAAGCTGTCGACCAGCGCTCCGACATTGAAGTTGATGTTTGCGGCCAGGTTCATCCGGTGGCGAACTCCTCAGCGGGCTGGTCTCGAAGAGGTACTGAGCGAAAACGCGTCCGAGCAGACACTCGGACGCGTTTCCGCCTCAGCTCTTACTGGACGTCGTAGATCCAGATGAGGGTGGTCGTGAGCTCACCCTCGGGGGTCCACTGGTACTCGCGGGCCACGCCCTGGCCCTTGTAGTTACGGACGAAGTCGAGCAGCGCCGGCCGGGTGATGGCGCCGGAATCGATGCCCTTGACCAGGATGGTGCCCAGGTCGTAGCCCTCGGCGCTGTACGTGCCGGGTTCCTGGTTGAACTTGGCCGTGTACTCCTCGGCGAACGAGCCGGTGGCCGGGCCGCACGGGCAGGCCAGCACGGCGCCCTTGGACGATTCGCCGGCCTGCTTGACGAACTCGGGGTCCTTCGTGCCGTCGGCACTGGCGAAGATGCCCTCGAAACCGCCGTCGCGCAACTGCTGCACCAGTGGTGCCGCCTCGGCGTAGTAGCCGCTGAAGAACACCGAATCCGGCGCGGCGCCCTTGATCTGGGTCACCGCGGCGGAGAAGTCCTTGTCGCCCTTCTTCACCGAGATGTTGCACGCCGAATCGGCGACGGGGCCGAGGGTGTCGCGGACGGCCTGGGCCAGACCCAGGCCGTAATCGGTGCTGTCGTCGACAACGCAGATCTTCTTGTGCTGCAACGTATTCTTCAGGTAATTGGCGACCGACGGACCCTGCACGCCGTCGTTGGCCAGACCGCGGAAGAAGGTCTTCCAACCGTTCTCGGACAGCGTCACGTTGGTCGCCGACGCGGTGGTGGCGACGAGGCCGGCCTGGTCGAAGACGCCGCCGGTGGCCTTGGTCTCGCCCGAGAAGGCGGGACCGACAAGGCCGATCGTGTACTGGTCGTCGACGATCTGCGGGGCGATCGCGCTGGCCTTCTGCGGGTCGCCCTCGGTGTCGAACGGCTTGAGCTGGACCTGGCAGCCCGGGTTGGCGGCGTTGTGCTTGTCGATCGCGAGCTGCACACCGTTCTTGATGTTGATGCCGAGTGCGGCATCTGGTCCGTTGAGGGCGCCCGCCATCGCAATGGAGACCGGCGGGCAGGTGGCGTTGCCGTCACCGGCGGGGTCTGCGGGGGCCGTGCCTGTGCTGGCGGCGACTTCGGCACCGTTCTCGTCGATCTGGACCTTCTCGACGATCTTCAAGTTGGTCTGCGACGCCTCCTGCTCCGGCGTCGATTGGCTACAACCGGCAATCCCGAGCATCAACAGCCCCGCGCCGCTGAGTGCAACTGCATTTCGTGTCACGCGACCGCGCACGTTCACCTCCGGGTTCGATTTTGATCGGCCTCGACCGCCACGACCGTCCCGGCCGGGCGCTGATGCTTCGGGTAGAACATAGCCAACAGGTGGCCGCGGTGCGTGATGTTGACGAAGCGGTTCGGCGTCGCGACCGCTGAAATCCGACGACGGCAGGCCGCTGAAACGCAGTGTTTACGCGCCGGCGCCTCGATCAGGGTTCGGCGGGGGCTTCGTCCTGGGGCGTGTCGAGGGTTTCGAGGACCACTTCGGCGACTCGCTTCATCGTGGTGCGGCGGTCCATCGCGGCCCGCTGGATCCACTTGAACGCCTCGGGTTCGCTCATCCCCTGCTTGGCCTGAAGCAGACCCTTCGCGCGCTCGACGAGCTTGCGCGTCTCGAGGCGGTCGGACAGCGTCGCGACCTCCTGCTCGAGGGCCGCGATCTCACCGAACCGGCTGACCGCCACCTCGATGGCAGGGATGAGGTCGTTGACGTTGAACGGTTTGACCAGATAGGCCATGGCGCCGGCGTCGCGGGCCCGTTCGACGAGTTCGCGCTGGCTGAACGCGGTGAGGATGACGATCGGCGCGATGCGCTTGGCCGCGATCTCCGACGCGGCGTCGATGCCGTCGCGGCGGGGCATCTTGACGTCCATGATCACCAGATCGGGTTTCAGGCTCTCGGCGAGTTCGACGGCCTCCTGACCGTCGCCGGCCTCTCCGACGATGTCGTAGCCCTCGTCGCGCAGCATCTCGGCCAGGTCCATCCGGATGAGTGCCTCGTCTTCGGCGATGAGGACGCGGTGGGGCTTGGCGCCGTCAGTCGGTGACCCGGTCATGGATGTCATTGTGGCGGTAACCCACGCGATCAGCGACCGCGGGGCCATCCTCTATGGTGGGAGGCCGCAAGCCCTCGTATCCCAATTGGCAGAGGAAACGGATTCAAAACCCGTGCAGTGTGAGTTCGAGTCTCACCGAGGGCACTCATAAAGGATTTCCCCGGGTGCACCGCCGGCTGTGGATAACTCGATTCGGCGTCGGCAAGTTGCCTCATGTCAAGATGCGCGCGAAGGGTGGTTCGTTGCCTCACGAGAGCGTGCGCGCTTGTTGACTGGCGGGGGGGCACCGTTTGTGAATTTGCTGGCGGTCAGAGTGAAGAGCTGACTGGTGAGTGCCTGGATCTGGCGTTGGGTGGCGGCTGGATTGATCAGCGAGTAGGTCCGGGTCACCCCGACGGCACCATCACCTGGACCACCCCCGCCGGCAAGCGCTACACCACCACGCCCGCCAGCCGAATGTTCTTCCCCACATGGGACGTCACCACCACCGAACTACCCCCGCTCGCGAAACCGCCACCACACCCCCACCGAAAAGCCCGAATGCCGAAACGACGACGCACCCGCGCCGCCGACACCGCCGCACGCATCACCGCCGAACGCGCTCACAACGCCGCGCAACGAGCAATGGCCCAACAAGCTGCCCACGCGGCTCAAGCCGCCAGTGCCGCGCGAGCCGCCCGGGTGGACCGCTCACCACCCGAACCGCAACCCCACCCCAACTACGGCGACGACCCACCGCCCTTCTGAGACACGGACCGTCGGTGGCGGAGTCAGTTACCCGGGGACGGGTCGAACACTCCGACGACGGGTCGCGGATCGGCACCGCAAAAAGCCCTGATCAGGCACGGGGTACCGTCACCGAAGCCGGGTCGCGGTCCGCCGGGACGTGGCGGAGCCCCTACGAGGAAGGGGGTGTTCGCCGTCCACCCTGGAAAGAAGGAGCCGATCGGGTTCGGTTTGGGGTCGAATATTCCTGACCTCACCGGAGAGCGATCGGGTGTGTCCGGCGACGGGTCGTAGACACCCGAACGTGGAGTTCCGGCGTCCGACTCGGTCGAGGACCCCGTCGCGGGGTCGCCCGGCGCCGCCAACGCAACGGCGGGGCCGAGCACGAGCCCCGCGATGACCGGCATCGCGAGGACGCCTACCCGCCAACACGACTTCGAGGACATGTCGGACTCGCTCTCCGGGCGTGGTTGCTGAGTTACCGCCTTCGAGGATATCTGCGTGATCTGGAGGTTGTATCCCGATCAGCGCGCTTCGCCGCGGCCCCCGGGTGCGCCGTCCTTGCCGTCGGCACCGCGCTTGCCGCCGGGGCCCGGCTCACCGCCCTTGCCGCCTTCACCTCCGGCGCCGTGCCCACCCCGTCCGAACAATCGGCTGAAAATCCCGCCCCGGCCACCGGCACCGCCGTCGCCTCCGTTACCGCCGTCCGCACCGCTCATATCGCTCCCCCAATTCCACTGCTTCCGTCTGTCGGTGACGACGCTACCGCCGGAACGGCCTCCCCACGGCTACGCCGGTCCCATTCAGCCAGCACCTCCGGATCGGTCGGCTTGGTGAGCAGGCTGCCGACCACGTACACCACCAGGCCCAAAGCCAGACCGACATAGATGGGCTCGTTGGCGAAGATGTCGCCGACGAGAACCATGGTGGCCAGCGTGCCGACTGTGCCGACGGCCATCGCCGCGACCGCCCCCACGTTGGTCCCGCGCCGCCACACCAGTCCGCCCAGGATCGGCACCAGCAGTCCCCCGACGAGGATGTCGTAGGCGACCGTCAGCGCCGCGACCACATCCTGCAGCACGCAGGAGATCGCCACCATCACCAGACCGAACCCGGCCACATACATCCGGTTGTTGCGGAGACGGTCGTCTTCGCTGCCCGTCTCGAGGTCCTGTTTGCGCACTCGCGCCACGATGTCCTGACTGAACACCGTCGCCGTCGCGATCAGCGCACCGCTGGACGTCGACATCACCGCCGCCAGCGCGGCCGCCAGCACCAACCCGGCCAAACCTTGCGGCAGCTGCATCTCGACGAACTGCGCGAACGCATCATCACGCGACTCCAGGTCGGGCAGAAGTACTTTCGCGGCCATCCCGATCACCGCGCCGGCGACCGCATACAGCAGGCAGTACACCCCCGCACCGGCGCCCGCCCACCGCGCCACCGCGGGACTGCGGGCGGTGAACACCCGCTGCCAGATGTCCTGGCCGATCAGCAGTCCGAACGTGTAGATGACGAAGTACGTCAGGATCGTGTCGCCGCCGATCGCGGTCAGCGACGTGGCGTCCGCGGGCAGTTTCTCGGCCAGTCCGCTCCAGCCGTCCGTCTTCACCAGCGCCACCGGCAGCAGGATGAAGAAGATGCCGATCGTCTTGATGAGGAACTGTACGAAGTCGGTCAGCGTGATCGACCACATGCCGCCGAGCGTCGAGTAGATGATCACCACGCCGCCGCCGAGCAGGATGGCCGGTACTTTGCCGATGTCGAACAGCGCACCGAAGATCGTCGAGTACGCGATCGTCGACGTCACCGACAGCATCAGCGTGTAACCCCACATCACCACCCCGGACAGCACCGAAGACCCCGGCCCGTACCGCAACTCGAGCATCTGGCTGACCGTGTACACCCGCAGCCGCTGGATCCGCCCGGCGAACAGCAGGCTCAGCGCCAGGATGCCGACGCCGATCGCCACCACCAGCCACATGCCCGAGATCCCGTACTCGTAGCCCAGCCCGACACCGCCGATGGTGGACGCGCCGCCCAGCACGATCGCGGCCATCGTGCCCGAGTACAGCACCGGACCCAGCCTGCGGCCTGCCACCAGGAAGTCCGATTGGGTTGTCGCCCTGCGCTTCCCCCAGAAGCCGAACGCGATCATGCCGACGAGGTAGATCACGACGATCGCGATGTCCATGGTGGGCTCCTACCGGATGTCGAAGTGAATGACGGTCGGACGGTCGGCGCCGAACGCGGCGCCGACCAGCTCGGTCAGGTCGGCGGTCGATGTGGTGCGCACGCCTCGGGCGCCCATCGCGACGGCCAGCGCGGCGAAATCGGGGGTCTGCAACCGGACGCCGACGGGCGCGATGCCACGGGCGCGCTCCTGGTCCTCGATCTCCCGGTATCCGCCGTTGTCGACGATCACCACGGGCACCGACAGCCGCGCCTCGGTGAGCGTCATCAGCTCCTGGATCGAGAACATCGCGGCGCCGTCCCCGATGAGCACCGCGACCTTCGCGCCCGGGCGGGCGACAGATGCCCCGATCGCCGCCGGCAGCCCGTAGCCGAGGGTGGCGAAACCCGGTGAGTAACAGAACCGGCGCGGCGACGCCATGTCGAAGAAGTGCACCGACCCGAAGTAGGTCACCTGCGAGCTGTCACCGGTCAGCACCCCATCGGCCGGCAGTGCCGCCCGCACCGCCTCGTTGATCTCGGCGTACGGTCCGGCGTCCCGATCGGCCTCTTCGCGGCACGCCGAGCGCAGGGCCGCGGCGCGGTCCTCGCCACCGGTGCGGTCCGAGTCGAGCGTCTCCAGCAGCGCTTCCACCGTCGTCGCGGCATCGCCGAGCAGCGTGTGGTCTGCGGGACAGTTCTTGTGGAGCTGACCGGCGTCGACGTCGCAGCGGATCACCGTTCGGCCGCGGATCTGCCCCTCCCACAGGTCGGAATCGCCGAGTTCGCTGCCTACAACGAGCAGCGCGTCGCTCTCCGCGGCCGCCGCCTGTAGAGCACGCAGCCGCACCGATGCACCGACTGACAGCCGATGACGCTCGGGCACAACGCCTTTCCCGTTCACCGTCGTCGCCACCGGCGCGCCCAGCGCCTCGGCGAGCGCGGTGAGCTCGGCAGCGGCGTCGACGGCGCCGCCCCCGGCGATGATCAAGGGCTTGTCCGCCAGAGCCAGCGCATGAGCGGCTCGCCCCACCGCTCCCCGTTCTGGTGCCGGCGCGGGCGTCGCAGCGGCCGTCCGCGCCTGTCCCGACCACTGTTGGGTGAGGACGTCGATCGGCACCTCGATGTGGACGGGACGTGGGCGGCACCCGCTGAAACCGGCGAAGGCGTCGGTCACCGCGTCGGCGGCCTCGTCGGCGCTGTGCACGCGGCGACTCCACGCCACCAGTTCGTTCATCGCGCCGCTGGTGTTCTTGGCCTCGTGCAGCTGCCCGAGATCGCGGCCCTCGGTGCCGGTCGGCATCCCCGGCGAGATCACCAGCACGGGCTGGGATTCGGCGTAGGCGGTGGCGGCCGCCGTCATCGCATTGGTGAGTCCGGGGCCGCTGGTGGTGACCACGACACCGGGCCGTCCGGACACCCGCGCGTACGCCTCCGCGGCGTAGCCTGCACCCTGCTCATGGCGTGGGGTCACCACCTGAACACCGGTGGACTGCAGATGCCGGTACAGCTCCAGATTGTGGGTTCCGGGGATCCCGAACACCGTGTCGACACCGTGGGCGATCAGTGAATCGACTACGGCCGCACCGCCATTGCGGTGAGTCACCGGTTGGCCCCGAGCACCGAGATCAACTCGTAGGCCACGTGCGCGGCTGCTATTCCGGTGATCTCGGCGTGGTCGTAGGCGGGCGCGACCTCCACGATGTCGGCGCCTACGATGTTGGCTCCGACGAGACTGCGCAGGCAGAGCAGCAGTTCGCGGCTGGTCATCCCGCCGGCCTCCGGAGTTCCCGTGCCGGGTGCGTGGGCAGGATCCAGGACGTCGATGTCGACCGACACGTAGACCGGCGCCTCGCCGATGCGGGCGCGCATCCGCTCGATCACCGTGGCCAGCCCCTCGAGCTGGAAGTCGTCGGAGCCGATCACCTGAAAACCGAGAACGCGGTCGTCCGACAGGTCGGTGGGCGCGTACAGCGGCCCGCGGATGCCGACGTGCAGACAGCTCGACGGGTCGAGCAACCCCTCCTCGCTCGCTCGCCGGAACGGCGTTCCGTGGGTGAACGGCGCGCCGAAGTACGTGTCCCAGGTGTCGAGATGGGCGTCGAAGTGCAGCACGGCGATCGGCCCGTGTTCGCGGTGCAGCGAGCGCAGCAGCGGCAGCGCGATCGTGTGGTCGCCGCCGAGGGTGACCAGCTTGGCGCCGCCGCCGCGTAATTCGTCGGCGCTGCGCTCGATCGTGGTGATCGCCTCGGTGATGTCGAAGGGGTTGACCGCGATGTCCCCGGCGTCGACGACCTGCTGGGTGGCGAACGGTTCGACGTCGAGGGGCGGATGGTAGGTGCGCAGCAGCTTGGAGCCGGCGCGGATGTGGCCGGGACCGAACCGGGCGCCGGGGCGATACGAGACGCCGGAGTCGAAGGGGACGCCGACGACGGCCACATCGGTGCGGGTCACCTCATCGAGGCGGGGCAGCCGCGCGAACGTGGGCGGGCCGGCGAAGCGGGGCACTTTGGTGGCGTCGACGGGGCCGATCGGAGTGTCCATAGGTCCAGGCTCGTCCAGACCGGGGCTCGAGGGAAGACCAGGCGTGTTAAATGTCGACCGAGAGGCCGGTCGACGGCGATACGCTGCGACGATGGCCGTCACTCAGAGCCGTCGAGCGGTCTGCGTGCCCGAGGTCGCACTGCAGAGCCGCGTCCCGGCGCGCACCCGGCACTACGCCGAGGCTGTGATCCGCCGACTGCGGGTGCTCACCATCGCGACCTGGATCGCGGCGGCGGTGTCGGTGCTCTTCGGCGTCTTCCAGCTCGTCATGGGCGGTCCCGGGTGGTGGATCGGCCTGTTGAACCTCGTCTTCGGCGGCCTCTTCCTCGCCGTACCCGCCCTGTACCGCTTCGGCGAACTGGTCGCCCCGCTGACGTTCTTCCTGCTGGCCTACGTCTCGGTCACCTTCATCTCCTACGAGGTCGGCTCGGATTCGGGGCTGCAGTTCTACTACCTGGTGGCCGCATCGCTGGTGGTGCTGGTCCTCGGTATCGAGCGCATCGTGCTGGCGGGCTCGATCGTCGCGCTCGGCCTGGCCGGCTGCATCGCCATTGAGATCTACGTGCCCCACGACCGCGGACTCGGGCCCCCCTGGGTACTGACGGCCGGTTTCATCCTGTCGGCGGTCGCGGCGACGGTGATGGTGTTCGCCACCGTCTGGTACGCGCTGCGCGAGACCGACCGCGCCGAACGCGCCATGGAAGCCGAGTATCAGCGTTCGGAGAAGCTGCTGGCCAATATCCTGCCGGCGTCGGTGGCCGTTCGACTCAAGGATCCGGCCCACTCGATCATCGCCGACCGCTACGACGACGCGTCGGTGCTGTTCGCCGACATCGCCGGCTACACCAAGCGGGCCAGCGACACCCCGCCGACCGAACTGGTGCGGTTCCTCGACCGGCTCTACACGGATCTCGACGCGCTGGTGGACCGGCACGGGCTGGAGAAGGTCAAGACCAGCGGTGACAGCTACATGGTGGTCAGCGGGGTGCCGCGCCCGCGGCCCGATCACGTGGAGGCGCTGGCCTGTCTCGCCCTGGACATGGCCGACGCCGTCGCCGATCTGACCGATCAGCAAGGCCGCGCGGTGCCGCTGCGGATCGGGCTCGCGGCCGGCCCTGTGGTAGCCGGCGTGGTGGGTGCCCGCAAGTTCTTCTACGACGTGTGGGGCGACGCGGTCAACGTCGCGGC
This sequence comes from Mycobacterium sp. 852013-51886_SCH5428379, assembly GCF_001665575.1. Lineage (GTDB taxonomy): Bacteria > Actinomycetota > Actinomycetes > Mycobacteriales > Mycobacteriaceae > Mycobacterium. Next base: position 45,144 of record NZ_LZSU01000001.1, read on the forward strand.
CCGGATGGAGACGACCGACGTCGAAGGCCGAATCCAGGTGCCCGACAACATCTATGAGCGCATCAGGCACGCCTTCGAGTTCGAGGAGCGCGGGAACGTCGACGTGAAGGGCAAGGGCGTCATGCACACCTGGTACCTGGTGGGCCGGCGCAACGACCAAGCCGTGCGCGACGCCGTCGAAACCCCCGCTACCGGACGAACAGTGACATCACCAACTGGTTGAGCCGCCGCCGCGGCCACCCCGTCCACCCGTCACTTGCCAGCGCCGCCGCCGCCGCATTGCGCCCGCACACACCGTGCACGCCGCCGCCCGGATGGGCGCCCGCACTCCCCAGGAAGAGTCCCTCGATGGGGGTCTCGGCGCGCCCGAAACCCGGTGTCGGACGGAAGATCAACTGCTGCTGCAGTTGCGCGGTACCGCCGTTGACCGCACCCCCGACGAGGTTGGCGTCCGATGCCGTCAGCTCTGACGGTCGCTGGATGAACTTGCCGACCACCGAGTCGGTGAAACCCGGAGCGTGCTCCTCCAACACCCGATCGACCGCTTCAGACAGCCGGTCGGCCGAGGCGTCATCGGTAATGTCGCGGGGCAAATGCGTGTAGGCCCAGGCACTTTCGGTGCCGGTAGGCGAACGGGTGGGATCGGCAGTGGTCATCTGCCCGAACAACATGAAGGGGTGTTCGGGCACCGTGCGGGTGTTGAGATCGGCCATCCAGCGCACCAGACCGTCGGCGTCGGCACCGAGGTGCACCGTCCCGACCTCGTTGAGGTTCTTGGAGCGCCACGGTATCGGCGCGTCGAGCGCGTAGTTGATCTTCAGTACCGGGGTGTCCCAGGTGAAGTGCTCGAGGTCCTCGAGCACCCGCGGCGGTACGGCGGCGGCCGGCAGAAGTTTCTCGTAGAGCGCGGGCGCGGACACGTCGGCTACCACCGCTCGGCGCGCCGAGATCGATCGGCCGTCGGCTGTGCGCACCCCGACTGCGCGGCCGCCGCGCACGTCGATACCGGTGACCGCCTGGCCGCACTCGATCTGCGCGCCGGCCGACTGCACCCGGTCGACCAGCGCCGCGGTCAGCTGTCCCGCGCCGCCGACGGGCACCGGCCACCCGCCGTCCTGCGCCATCATGATGAGCATCAGGCCCATGACACCGCTGCCGGGTGCGTCCACCGGCACGTCGGCGTGCAGCGCGTTGCCGAGCAGCAGGAGCCGCGCCGCGTCCCCGTCGAAGAGTTGCCGGGCCATCTCACCGGCGGGCAGCACCAGCCGGTGCACCAGCCGCAACGCCTCGGCGGTGCCGAGCGTGCGCAGCAGTCCCGCCGCACCGCGCACGGGCGGGAACGGGGAGAACAGGCTGCTCAGCAGTGGGCCCTTGACCTGCTGCCAGAGGTCGAACAGGCGGTACCAGTTGTCACCGTCGGCGGGATGGTTGCGCGCGAGTTCCATTGCGGTGCGGTCGATGTCGCGGTGAATGACGGGCGCGTCTTCGTCGGCGGCGTTACGCGGATGACCGACCACTGCGGGGGCATGGGTCCAGCGCAGTCCGTGGTCTTCGAGATGAAGTGCGGTGAGCACCGGCGACGCCACGGACAGCGGATAGAACGCGCTGTAGAGGTCGCTGGTGTAGCCGGGGATGCGCTCCGCGCTGCGCACGGCCCCGCCCGGTTCGGGTTGCGCCTCCAGCACGAGGACGTCCCAGCCGGCGTCCGCCATCAGCGCGGCGGAAACCAGGCCGTTGTGCCCCGCCCCGATGACGACGGCATCAACGTTGGCAGAGGCCACTAGTCGACGTCTTTGTCGTCGCGACGCTCGGCGAGAAACGCCAAGCGGCGCAGGGTCTCGTTGTTGCGGGGCCACACCGCGGCGTCGGCGAGTTGGCTCGGCATCAGCTTGCCGATACCGCTGACCGGATACTCCTCCATCTGCACGCAGCAGCGGTCCCCGTCCTCCTGCAGCGTCAGGATGATGCGAGCGCTGCCGAACGGCCGGCCCTTCGCGAAGAGCACGAGGCGCTCGGGCTCGACGGACTCCTCGACGACGGTCTCGTCGTTGAGCAGAACGGGCCAGACGCCGATCGAATGATGGATGGTGGCGCCGGGTGCAGGCCAGTCGGGGTCGACGGCCCGCATCCGGCTGTTGCCCACCACCCACTGCGAATACGTCCAGCCGTCGGCGATCACGTCCCACACCCGCTGACGGGTCGCCGCGATGTTGCGTGTCACGGTCATGGGGCACTCATACCCCACGCCGTGGCGGTTTAGACCTTGCGGTTCTCCGACTTGATCAGCCAGGCCAGCTTCTCCAGTCCATCGATCAGCTGGTGCAGGATGTCCGCGGTGGTCGGATCCTCGGCGTCGACGGGGTCGTGGACGTCGCGCAACGTGTCGACAGCCGCGGCGATGCGCACGGTGATCAGGTCGACGACCTCGCTCGTGCTGCGCTCGTAGGCCGGGAATTGCGGCAGGCTCGTCGTGGCGACGACAGTGTCCGAACGCCCGTCCGGCACCGCGTCGAGCGTGCGCATCCGCTCGGCGATCGTGTCGCTGCCCGCACGGGCGAAGTCGACCAGTTCATCGAGCTGGAGGTGCAGATCGCGGAAGTTGGTGCCGACGACGTTCCAGTGCGCCTGCTTACCTTGCAGGTGCAACTCGATGAGGTCGACGAGAACCCGCTGCAGGTTGGCAGCGAACTCCGGCGATGCGGCGAAACTCTGGATTTCTGCTTCTGTGCGGCGGTTTGTGTTCATGTCTGTATCAACGAGCACCAATCTGGAATCGATCCAATTTAGTGTGTGATAGTGCTCACATCGGGCTGGTCCTGTGCTGCGAGTCGCCGCGCGTACCCGGTCCCCATGCCCAGCAGGATGAGCCCCACCACGATGAAGACGGCGACGCGGAAGATGCCGTCGAGGGTGCCCAGGTCGAACAGGAACAGCTTCGCGACCGCGGCGGCGACGAGCGCCATACCGCCGCCGATGGGCAGCGACCGGTGCTCCCTGGGTCGTCGCGCGGCATAGCCGAGCAGGGCAGCCGCCGTCGCGATCCAGCAGATCGTCGCGGCCATGTGGCCGGCGAAGAAGCCACCGTCCGGTCCGCCCACCTGAACGCCCGCGGTGACCAGCACCATGGTCGCGGCGTAGACACCGATCACCGCCGATCCCGCCCACAGCATCCGCACCGAGTCGGGGTCGAGGTCGTCGGCGTAGCTCCAGGCGATCGCCGGCGCAGCGGCGGTGAGCAGCAGGCTCGCGATGAGTACCGACACCGCGTCGGGTGCGCTGAGCACGGTCGCGTGCACCAGGGCGCTCGGCGGTGCGTAGGCGAGATAGAGCAGACCGCCGACGCCGGCGAAGCCGAGCGCGACCCAGCGTGCGACGGTGTCGCGGCGTCCGGCGACGGCGACCACGGTGGCCATCGCCAGCAGCAGCGGCGCCGCAATCTCACCGTCGAACGCGACGTTGACCGCGATCAGAGCGCTGACCGCCGACAGCGCCGACCAGATCTGCCGGACCACACCCGATACCGCGGGTAACCAAGTGCCGCCCAACACGATTGCGAGCAGAGCCGCCGACAGCGCACCGACCATCAAAGCCGCCACCATCCGGTCAGCGGTGGCCGACACACACAACACGGGCAGCACACCCGCGGCGGTGAGCAGCGCCAGCGCGGCGCGGTTCGTCGTGCGCGGCAACACGATCAGCGCGCCGGCGAGCGCGAGCAGCGCGGCGATCGCGCAGGCTCCGGCCAGCAGCAGGTCGTGGCGGGAATCGACGGCGGCCCCGGCGAGCGCGACGAGCAGTGGCACGGTCACCGCGGCCGTGCGGGCAGCGTGCAACCAGGTCCAGTCCCGGCCCAACTGCACAGGCAGGGATGCAGCCGACAGCGCCAGCATGAAGGCCAGCAAGGTCAGCGTGATGCCGTCGGTGACGACCGGTGCCAGGACGAGCAGCGGTACCAGCACAAGCAGGCCCAGGTGTTCGGAATCCCACCGCCGTGCCAGCGTCAGCCCGGCGCCGCCGATCACCGCGGCGAGCACGAGACCGACTGGTGCGGCCACCCATTCGTAGATGGTGGTGACGGCGATGACGTCGATGTAGGCCGCCGCGACACCGGTCGCCGCGAGCGCGATTGCGCCGACCCGGCCGCCCGGCCGGCGGTTGACCCACCAGCCGGCGCCCACCAGCGCGCCGGCCAGCGCACCGCCCGCGGCGACGCGCAGTTCCGGGCGCAGGATGCCGGCTTGCGCGGCGAGCACGAGCAGCAGCACCACGCCGATGAGGGTGACGGCCACCCCGGCGACCGCGAGCGCCTTGCCGATCCAGCCTTCGTTGCGTTCGCGGGGCGGGCTCGGCGGCGGCGGGGGTACGACCTCTTATACACATCT
>NZ_LZSU01000002.1 GCF_001665575.1 Mycobacterium sp. 852013-51886_SCH5428379
GCGGCCGCGGCGTCGTCGAGGGTGATCTGGCGCAGCACCCGCACCGACGGATCCATCGTGGTTTCCCACAGTTCCTTGGCGTCCATCTCGCCCAGGCCCTTGTAGCGCTGGATGCCGTCCTCGGTGTTGATGCGCTTACCGGCGGCGCGGCCGGTCTCGAGCAGACCGTCGCGCTCTCGGTCGGAGTAGGCGAATTCCGGTTCGCTGCGTTGCCATTTCAGCTTGTACAGCGGCGGCTGGGCCAGGAACACGTGCCCGTTCTCGATCAGCGGCTTCATGAACCGGAACAGCAGCGTCAGCAGCAGCGTCGAGATGTGCTGACCGTCGACGTCGGCGTCGGCCATCAGCACGATCTTGTGATACCGCAACTTGCTCAGATCGAACTCGTCGTGAATACCGGTGCCCAGCGCGGTGATGATCGCTTGCACCTCGGTGTTCTTCAGCACCCGGTCGATGCGCGCCTTCTCGACGTTGATGATCTTGCCGCGCAACGGGAGAATGGCCTGGAACATCGAGTCCCGGCCGCTCTTGGCGGAACCGCCGGCCGAATCACCCTCCACCACATACAGTTCGGACTTGCTCGGATCCGTCGAGCGGCAGTCGGCGAGCTTACCGGGCAGCCCACCGATGTCGGTGGCGCTCTTGCGGCGCACCAACTCCCGCGCCTTCCGCGCGGCGAGCCGGGCC
>NZ_LZSU01000003.1 GCF_001665575.1 Mycobacterium sp. 852013-51886_SCH5428379
ACAGCCGCCCCTCGCGCAGCGCTTGGGTGCAGCGCGGAAACTCTTCGGCGCGGCGGGCGACGGTGACCATGACCTCGGCGTTGCGGGGGGTGACGCCGGTTTTCCAGGCCACCAGCGCTTCCACGGAGCGGGCGCCGGTTATTCCCCACAGCTCGTCGCGGTCGATCTCGGCGATGATGTCGATCAGCCGTCCGTCGATCGCGTTGCGCTGACCGGACAGCTCGGCGAACTCCTCGAACAGCACCTCGAGGCGGTCCTTCGGGCTCGCCCGACCGACCAAAGACACTGCCGCTGAGGACATATCACCATCAAAGCAGAGGGGTCCGACAAGAAGTTTCCAACTCCCGCAGTTTTTCCAAAACTATTTGTATAAACTCGGGTTGGGCTACGTTGCGAGAAGGTGAATCGATGACCCGCACGAGAACCGATGAAGAAGCCGGCGGCCGGCGCGCCGCGGTGCTCGCCACGCTGCGTGCGGCGGACGGGCCGATGCCGATCGTCGACATCGCCGACCGGCTGCGGGTACACCCGAACACCGTGCGGTTCCATCTGGACGCCCTGGTCGCCGACGGCCGGGTCGAGCGCGCCGAGGCCGAACAGCGTCGCACCGGGCGACCGCCCCAGTTGTTCCGCGCGGCCCGGCAGATGGACCGGGGAGGTCCGCGCCATTACCTGTTGCTCGCCGAAATCCTCGTCGCCGGCCTGGCCGGCGATCGGGACGCCGCGACCACGGCTCGCGACGCGGGCAGGGCGTGGGCCGACCGCGCGGTGCGGTCGATGCCGCCACCGTCGACGGATGCTCAACCGGTCGATCGACTGGTCGATCTGCTCGACGGGCTCGGGTTCGCCCCGCAGCGCCGCCGTGCTGACGGTCAGGTACGAATCGGGTTGCGGCACTGTCCTTTTCTCGAAGTGGCGACGGAGAGGTCGTCGGTCGTCTGCCCGGTCCACCTGGGCCTCATGCAGGGAGCGCTCGACGCCTGGGACGCGCCGCTGACCGTCGACCGGCTGGATCCGTTCGTCGAACCCGATCTGTGCCTGGCGCATCTGGCCGCCAAGGAGGTGGCGTGATGAGCCCCGTGACAGCGATCGCGGCAGCGGCGGTCTTCGTCTGGCTCGGCATGGTGCTGGCGATCTCCTTCCTGGAGGCGCCGCTGAAGTTCCGTGCTCCCGGGGTGACGGTGCCCATCGGGCTCGGGATCGGCCAGTTGGTGTTCCGGGCGCTCAACATCGCCGAGGTGGTGCTGGCCGGCATTGTCGTCGTCGCCGTGGCGTTCAGTCGTCCGCCGGTCAGCGTGCTCGTCGCCGTTGCGGTCGTCGTGGTGATGTTGATCGTCCAGCTCCTCGGCGTCCGACCGCGGTTGACCCGTCGCTCTCGTGCGGTGCTGGCCGGTGAGAACGCGCCGCGGTCGCGCGCCCATCACGCCTACGTCGTCCTCGAGGTGGTCAAGGTGATCGCGCTCGTCGCGGCCGGAGTAGCCCTACTCAGCTCGTGAACTCGCACTGCCCAACAAGGAGAAGTGAAAATGACCAAGGGGCAAGACCTTTCCGTCCTCAACCGCAGGCAGTGCCTCGACCTGCTGCAGGATGCCCGGGTGGGCCGGCTCGTGTTCACCGAGGACGGTGCTCCCGCGGTGCACCCCGTCAACTTCCGGCTGTGGCATGACGATGTGGTGTTCCGGGTGGCCGGCGGTGCGAAGCTGGCGGTGGCGGGCAGTGCGGAGCTCGTGGCGTTCGAGGCCGACGAACTCGACCCCGATCACCACACCGGGTGGAGTGTCGTGGTGGTCGGCCACGCCGAGGAGATCACCGATGTCGATGAAATGGTCGAGGTGTCCGGCACATTCGTGCAACCCTGGGTGGACGGCCGCCGAGATCACTTCATTCGGATCCGGTCGGCGAAGATGACCGGTCGGCGGTTCCGCGAGCCCGGTCTACCCCACTATGGGAGCACTCCCGGCTGACGCCCGTTTCACCGTCAAAGCTCTGAAACCGGCTGCAATATCCGGCGATTGATGCTTTGGTGGGACACGTGAGCGCGTTGACGGCGCAGCACACCGAAGCACGCCGAGGACTGAACCTGGGATTGGCCACCTGGGTCTCGGCGATCAATTTCTGGGCCTGGAACATGATCGGCCCGCTGTCGACGACCTACGCCGGCGATCTGTCGTTGAGCAGCACCCAGGCCTCGATGCTCGTCGCGACGCCGATCCTGGTGGGGTCGCTCGGACGGATCGTGGTCGGACCGCTCACCGACCGCTACGGCGGGCGGGCCATGTTCATCGCGGTGACACTGGCCTCGATCGTTCCGGTACTCGCAGTCGGCGCCGCCGGAGCTGCCGGTTCGTACCCCATGCTGCTGGTCTTCGGCTTCTTCCTGGGCATCGCCGGGACCGTCTTCGCCGTCGGCATCCCCTTCGCAGGCCACTGGTATGACGCATCCAAGCGCGGATTCGCCACCGGCGTGTTCGGCATGGGCATGGTGGGCACCGCGATGTCGGCGTTCTTCACCCCGCGGTTCGTGGGCTGGTTCGGCCTGTTCACCACACACGTCATCATCGCGGTGGCGCTGGCCATGACCGCCGCCGCCTGCGTGTTCGTGATGCGCGATTCACCGCATTTCGTACCCAACCACGACGCCGTCGTCCCCAAGCTCAGGGCCGCGGCCAAACTCCGCGTGACCTGGGAGATGTCGTTCCTCTATGCGGTGGTATTCGGCGGATTCGTCGCCTTCAGCAACTATCTGCCCACCTACATCAAGAACATCTACGATTTCTCGGCCGTTGACGCAGGCGCCCGCACCGCCGGATTCGCGCTGGCCGCCGTGTTGGCCCGCCCGGTCGGTGGTGCACTCGCCGACCGCATCGCGCCGAAATACGTCGTCCTGGTGTCGTTCGGCGGCACCGCGGCGCTGGCCGCCGTGGCGGCGCTGCAGCCACCGCCCGACCTGTGGTCGGCGGTCACCTTCATCTCCCTGGCGCTGTTCCTCGGCGTCGGCACCGGCGGCGTGTTCGCCTGGGTCGCGCGGCGCGCGCCCGCGACGTCGGTCGGTGCCGTCACCGGGGTCGTCGCGGCGTTCGGCGGCCTGGGCGGTTACTTCCCGCCGCTGGTGATGGGGGCGACCTACAACGCGGATGAGAACCACTACACGGTGGGCCTGGGGTTGCTGGTCCTCACGGCGCTGCTCGCATTCGGCTACACCGCACTGCGGCTGCACGCACACGAACCGCCACCGAAGGAGACCGCACCGTGAGTCAGACTCCACGCGTCGGCGGCGTTGTCGAGGAACTGCTCGAGCGCAGCGGCCGGTTCTTCACCCCGGGCGAACCGTCCGCCGACGGCAGGACGGTCACGCGCCGTGGCGGCCGGGAGGGCGATGTGTTCTACCGCGACCGGTGGAGCCACGACAAGGTCGTCCGCTCCACCCACGGCGTCAACTGCACCGGATCGTGCTCCTGGAAGGTGTACGTCAAGGACGGCATCATCACCTGGGAGACCCAGGAGACCGACTATCCGTCGGTGGGCCCCGACCGGCCCGAATACGAGCCGCGGGGCTGCCCCCGCGGTGCGGCGTTCTCCTGGTACACCTACTCGCCCACGCGGGTGCGCTACCCCTATGCGCGCGGGTTGCTGGTCGAGATGTACCGGGAGGCCAAAGCGCGACTCGGGGACCCGGTGCTGGCCTGGGCCGACATCCAGGCCGATCCCGAGCGCCGCCGCCGCTACCAGCAGGCCAGAGGTAAGGGCGGGCTGGTGCGGGTCAGCTGGTCGGAGGCATGCGAGATGATCGCCGCCGCCCACGTGCACACCATCAAGACCTACGGCCCCGACCGGGTCGCCGGCTTCTCGCCCATCCCGGCCATGTCGATGGTCAGCCATGCGGCGGGTTCACGGTTCGTCGAGTTGATCGGCGGCGCGATGACCTCGTTCTACGACTGGTACGCCGATCTGCCGGTGGCCTCACCGCAGGTGTTCGGCGATCAGACCGACGTGCCGGAGTCCGGCGACTGGTGGGACGCCTCGTATCTGATGATGTGGGGGTCCAACGTCCCGGTGACCCGCACGCCCGATGCGCACTGGATGACCGAGGTGCGCTACCGCGGGACCAAGGTGGTCAGCGTCAGCCCCGACTACGCCGACAACACCAAATTCGCCGACGAGTGGATGCCGTGTGCAGCGGGCACCGACGGTGCGCTGGCCATGGCGATGGGCCACGTCATCCTGTCGGAGTTCTTCGTCAAGCAGCGGATCCCGTTCTTCGTCGACTATGTGCGCCAGTACACCGACCTGCCGTTCCTGGTGAAACTCGAGCATCGCAACGGCGCCCTCGTGCCCGGAAAGATGCTCACCGCAGCCGATCTCGGCCGGCATGTGGAGAATGCGCCGTTCAAACCGGTGCTGCTCGACGGGCGCACCGGCGACGTCGCGGTCCCGCACGGTTCGCTCGGTTTCCGCTATGGCGATGACGGTGCCGGCAAGTGGAACCTCGACCTCGGCGAGATCACCCCGGCGCTCACGGTGGCGACAGACGGCGGCGAGGTCACGGGGATCGCGCTGCCGCGGTTCGACACGATCGACGGACACGGTGAGACGCTGCAGCGCGGCGTTCCGGTGCGCCGCGTCGGGGATCACCTGGTGTGCACCGTATTCGACCTGATGCTGGCCCAGTACGGCGTAGCTCGGCCGGGGTTGCCGGGAGACTGGCCGAAGGGTTACGACGATTTCGAGCATCCGTACACCCCGGCCTGGCAGGAGGCGATCACCGGGGTTTCGGCGAGCCAGGTCATCCGGATCGCCCGCGAATTCGCCCGCAACGCCGAGGAATCCGGCGGCCGCTCGATGATCATCATGGGCGCCGGGATCTGCCAGTGGTTCCACGGCGACGCCACGTACCGTGCGGTGCTGTCTCTGCTGCTGCTCACCGGATGCATGGGGCGTAACGGTGGCGGCTGGGCGCACTACGTGGGCCAGGAGAAATGCCGGCCGGTGACCGGCTGGGCGACCATGGCGATGGCCACGGACTGGGCGCGCCCGCCCCGGCAGATGCCCGGCACCTCGTACTGGTACGTGCACACCGATCAATGGCGCTACGACGGCTACCGCGCCGACGCGCTGGCCAGTCCGACGGGTCGCGGCCGGTTCACCGGTAAGCACACGATGGACGTGCTGGCCGCGGCGGCCGCGATGGGCTGGATGCCGTTCTATCCACAGTTCGACCGGTCCAGCCTCGACGTCGCCGACGAGGCCCGCGCCGCCGGCCGGGAGATCCCCGACTACGTCGTCGAACAACTGGCCGCGGGCAGCCTGAAACTGGCGATCACCGATCCGGACAATCCGGCGAACTGGCCCCGGGTGCTCAACGTGTGGCGGGCCAATCTGTTGGGCTCGTCCAGCAAGGGCAATGAGTACTTCCTGCGGCACCTGCTGGGCGCGGCGTCGAACCTGCAGGCCGATCTGACACCGGAGGCGTTGCGGCCCAACGGCATCCAATGGGGCGAGGATAAGGACATCCCGGAGGGCAAGCTCGACCTGCTGATGTCGATCGACTTCCGCATGACGTCGACGACGCTGCTCTCCGACGTGGTGTTGCCGGCGGCGACCTGGTACGAGAAGGCCGACCTCAACACCACCGACATGCATCCGTATATCCACGCGTTCACCGCCGCGATCGATCCGCCGTGGGAGACCCGTTCGGATTTCCAGGCGTTCGGGGCGATCGCGCGGGTGTTCTCCGCGCTGGCCAAAACCCATCTGGGCACCAGAACCGATGTGGTGCTGGGTGCCCTGCAGCACGACTCCCCCGGGGCGATGGCCTATCCCGCCGGCACGGAACATGATTGGCGCAGCACCGGCGAGACGCCGATGCCGGGCAAGACGATCGGCCCCATCGCGGTGGTGGAACGCGACTACACCGCGATCGCCGACAAGTGGGGCACCCTGGGGCCGCTGGTGGAAAAGCTGGGGGTCACGACCAAGGGCGTGACCACACATCCCGACGCCGAGGTGCGCGCACTGTCCGCGAAGTTCGGGGTCTTGAACTCCGGCCCGGCGGCGGGGCGCCCCGCGATCACCACGGCCGAGCGGATGGCCGACGTCGTCCTGGCGCTGTCGGGCACCTCCAACGGCCGGCTCGCGCTGGAGGGGTTCCGCCAGCTGGAACGGCGCACCGGCCGGCCACTGGCGCACCTGGCCGAGGGCAGCGAGGAACGCCGCATCACCTACGCCGACACCCAGGCCCGCCCGGTGCCGGTGATCACCAGTCCGGAATGGTCGGGCAGCGAGACCGGAGGGCGGCGGTACGCCCCGTTCACCGTGAACATCGAAGAGCTCAAACCGTTTCACACCCTCACCGGGCGTATGCACTTCTACCTCGACCATGATTGGCTCGAGGAACTCGGCGAACAGCTGCCGATCTACCGGCCGCCGCTGGACATCCACCGCCTGTTCGGCGAACCCGAACTGGGAGATGCGGGCTCCGGGGGAGTGGGGTTGACGGTCCGGTATCTGACGCCGCACTCGAAGTGGTCGATCCACTCGGAGTATCAGGACAACCTGTTCATGCTGTCGCTGTCGCGCGGTGGGCCCACGATGTGGATGAGCCCGCGTGACGCCGCGAAGATCAACGTGCGCGACAACGACTGGGTGGAGGCGGTCAACCGCAACGGGGTCCTGGTGTGCCGGGCGATCGTCAGCCACCGGATGCCCGACGGCGTGGTGTTCGTCTACCACGCCCAGGAGCGGGTGATCGACGTACCGCTGAGCGAGACCACCGGAAAGCGGGGTGGCATCCACAACTCGCTGACCCGGTTGCTGATCAAACCGAGCCACCTGGCCGGCGGGTACGCCCAGATGGCGTTCGCGTTCAACTATCTCGGTCCGACCGGGAACCAGCGCGACGAGGTGACGGTGGTGCGCCGCCGCGCACAGGAGGTGGTCTACCAGTGAAAGTCATGGCCCAGATGGCGATGGTGATGAACCTCGACAAGTGCATCGGGTGCCACACCTGTTCGGTGACGTGCAAACAGGCCTGGACCAACCGCCCGGGCACCGAGTACGTGTGGTTCAACAACGTCGAAACCCGCCCGGGACAGGGATATCCACGCACCTACGAGGACCAGGAGCGCTGGCTCGGCGGCTGGGTCCGCGACAAGCGCGGACGGCTGCGGCTGCGCGGCGGCGGACGGCTGAACAAACTGCTCAACATCTTCTCCAATCCGAAGATGCCCAGCATCGACGACTACTACGAGCCGTGGACCTACGACTACGAGAACCTCACCAACGCGCCGCTGGGTGAGCACATGCCCGTCGCGGCGCCGCGCAGTCTGATCAGCGGTGAGCCGATGAAGGTGGAGTGGTCGGCCAACTGGGACGACAACCTCGGGGGCTCACCGGAGATCGTGCCGGGCGACCCGGTGCTCGCCAAGGTCAGCGAGCAGGTGCGGATGGAACTCGAGCAGACGTTCATGTTCTATCTGCCCCGGATCTGCGAGCACTGCCTGAACCCGTCGTGTGTGGCGTCGTGCCCGTCGGGGGCGATGTACAAGCGCTCCGAGGACGGCATCGTGCTCGTCGACCAGGACCGCTGCCGCGGCTGGCGGATGTGTGTGTCGGGCTGCCCGTACAAGAAGGTGTACTTCAACCACAAAACCGGCAAGGCCGAGAAGTGCACGCTGTGCTATCCGCGGATCGAGGTCGGGTTGCCGACCGTGTGCTCGGAGACGTGTGTGGGCCGGCTGCGTTATCTGGGTTTGGTGCTCTACGACATGGATCGGGTGCTGGCTGCGGCGTCGGTCGAGGACGACAGGGACCTCTACGAGGCACACAAGTCGATCCTGCTCGATCCGCACGATCCCGAGGTGATCGCCGGGGCGCGTGCCGAGGGCATCTCCGACGAGTGGATCGAGGCCGCGCAACGCTCCCCGATCTACGCGCTGATCCACACCTATCAGGTGGCGCTGCCGCTGCATCCGGAGTACCGCACCGTGCCGATGGTCTGGTACATCCCGCCGCTGTCGCCGGTGGTCGACGCGGTCAGCCGCGACGGACACGACGGCGAGGACTTCGGCAACCTGTTCGGCGCGCTGGAGGCGCTGCGTATCCCGATCGAGTATCTCGCCGGACTGTTCACCGCGGGCGACACCGCAGTCGTCGACAAGGTGTTGCGCCGGTTGGCCGCGATGCGCTCCTACATGCGGGACATCAACCTCGGCCGCGAGACCCAGCCGCACATCCCGGAGGCGGTCGGGATGACCGAGGAGCAGATGTACAACATGTACCGCCTGCTGGCGCTGGCCAAGTACGACGAGCGCTACGTCATCCCCACCGCGTACGCCGAGGTCGAGCCGTGGTCGATGGAGGAGCCGGGGTGCTCGTTGTCGTTCGAGGGCGGGCCCGGGATGTACGACTCGGGGCCGTTCGGGGAGGCCAGCGGGCAGCCGGTGCCGGTGGCTGTGGAGACCTTCCACGCATTGCAGCACCGGCAGACCTCCGAGGGGATCGCCGCCAACGAGAGCCGCCCGTCGCGGGTCAACCTGCTGAACTGGGACGGCCGCGGCAGCCCGGAGGGGATCTTCCCGGAGAACGGTGATCGGCGATGAAACTGCTGCGCAGGCGCACCGCGCCCGACCTCGACCAGCGGCTGGCGTGGCAGTGCGCGTCGCTGCTGCTGGCCTATCCCGACGAGGGCCGGCTCGACACCGCCGAACAGCTGTTGGCGCAGCTCGACAGCCCTGCGGCCGAACACCTTTCACGGACCGCGACCGCGCTGCGCGCGGTGGACCCGCTGCGGGCCGCGCAGGACTACGTCGCCACGTTCGATCTGCGCCGCCGCGCCACGATGTACCTGACCTACTGGACCGCCGGCGACACCCGCAACCGTGGTGCGGCGATGCTGTCCTTCGCGCAGGTGTACCGCGACGCGGGGGTGACTCCACCGGTCGACGAGGCGCCCGACCACCTGCCCGTGGTGCTGGAGTTCGCCGCGACCGTCGACCCCGAGTCGGGGTTGCGGCTGCTCGCCGCACACCGGGTGCCGATCGATGTGCTGCACCAGGCGCTTTCGGAACGGTCGTCGCCCTACGCCCATACCATCGCGGCGGTACTCATGACGCTGCCCGCCGCCACCGAAGCCGACGCCCGCCTGGCCCGCACCTTGACCGCTGATGGGCCGCCGGCCGAAGCCGTTGGCCTGCAACCGTTCACGCTGACGGTTCCGCCCCGACGGGCCGAGGGAGGCAGCTGAGATGGCCGGCTGGGAGATCTTCTGGGACGTGGCCCCGTACGTCACGTTGGCGATCGTCGCCGTAGGCATCTGGTGGCGCTACCGCTACGACAAGTTCGGCTGGACCACGCGGTCGTCGCAGCTGTACGAATCGCGGCTGCTGCGGATCGGCAGCCCGATGTTCCACTTCGGCATCCTGGTGGTGATCGTCGGCCACATCATCGGCCTGGTCATTCCGGAATCGTGGACCGACCTCGTGATGAGCGATCACGTCTACCACGTACAGGCTTTGGTGCTCGGGTCGATCGCCGGCGTCACCACCCTGACCGGAATCGCGTTGCTCGTGTACCGGCGCCGCACGACCGGTCCGGTGTTCATGGCCACCACCCGCAACGACAAGGTGATGTACCTGGCGCTGGTGCTGGCGATCGTCGCGGGGTTGGCCTGCACGCTGATCGGCGCGACACCGGTGGGCGCCGAACACGACTACCGGCAGTCCGTGTCGCCGTGGTTCCGGTCGATCTGGATCCTGCAGCCGCGCGGTGACCTGATGGCGCAGGCGCCGCTGTGGTTCCACATCCACGTGATCATCGCGCTGGTGTTGTTCTGCCTGTGGCCGTTCACCCGGCTGGTGCACGTGTTCAGTGCCCCGATCGGGTATCTGTTCCGCCCGTACATCGTCTACCGCAGCCGCGACGTGTCCCCGAAGGGTGAGCTGGTCGGCTCGCATCCGCCCCGCCGAGGCTGGTGATGGTTTGGATCTCCCGAAAGTGGGTACGTCGCCGCGGTGACCGGTGACAGCAGCCTCCGCGCCGCCCTCGACAGGGCGGGCGTGCTCGCCGTCGACGCCGTCGAAGGCGCCGACCACGCCGGTATCACCGTCGCGCGGGCCGACGGATCGATCCGCTGCCTCGCCGCCACGGATGTCCAGGCTTTGGTACTCACCAACATCGCCCGACGCTGCAGGCAGGGCCCGGCCTTCGATCTGCTCGCCGCCGGCCGGTCTCTGCTGATCGCCGATCTCGCTCGGGACTCCCGCTGGCCGGAGTTCGCGGCGGACGCGCTCACGGCCACGCCCGTGCGCGCCCTACTGGCGCAGAAGGTCGTCCACCACGGTGACACGTGCGCGGTGTTGACGCTCTACAGCGACCGGCCCGGCGCGTTCGGCGAGCATGCGATCCACGACAGCTCTCGGTATGTGGCGCAGGTGGCGCAGATCATGGCCGCCGAGCATGCGCCCGCCGGGGGCCGGCTGGCTACGGCCGCGCACTAGGCCGCAACGGGTAACCGCGCGCGGCGGAACCGGCTGGCGATCAACCGCACCAGACCCGGATGGGTGCCGAGCGGATCGGTGACGACGTCCGCACCCGAGGCGCGCAGGCGGTCCTGGAACAGCCCCTCCGACAGCAGATATGAGGCGACCACCACGCGGCGGCCGCTGCGCACGCGGACCGCGGCCACGGCGTCGGCGATGCGCGGCGTCCCGGTGGCGGCGAACGCCAACTCGACCCGCCCGCCCGTCAGGGCCGACAGCCACGTCGCGGTGGTGTGCAGATCACGTAGCGCGCCCCGGTCGGAGGTGCCCGCCGCGGCCAGAATCACCGAATCATCAGGGCGCCAACCGGATTCGATGAGCCGGTCGCTGAGCACCCGCACCAGCTGGGGGTCGGGTCCCAGCGCGGCGGCCACCGTCACATCGGGATGGCCGCTGGCCTCGATGTGCTCCGGGATGTCGGTACGGACGTGGTACCCGCGGGACAGGAACGCCGGGACCAGCACCGCGGGCCCGTCGCAGGTCCGTTGTAGCACGTCGGCCGGACTGGGGCCGACCACGTCGACGAACGCGACGTCGACCGGTTGGTCGAGGGTGCCGGCGACCCGGTCGGCGATTCGCTCGATCAGCGCCACGCCACTGGCCTTGCGGGTGCCGTGAGCGACGAGGATGCGCCTCACGGCGCCCCCGACCCGTCGGCCGGGTCATGCGCCAGATCCTGGTCGATGGCCAGCCGGTATCCGCGTTTGACGACGGTGGCCACGATGCGTTTGTCGCCCAGCGCGGTGCGCAACCGCAGCACCGCGGTCTCCACGGCGTGGGTGTCGGTGCCGCCGCCGGGCAGCGCGCGGAGCAGATCGGTGCGGGACACCACCGCGCCCGGATGGTGGGCGAGCGCACGGATCGTGGCCATCGCCGCCGGCGAGAGGGATTTGACCTCGCCGTCGACCAGCACGCAGGTACCGCGGATCTCCAGCAGGTGTCCGGCGACCCGGATGGTGCGGGCCTGCAGCAGCGGCAGTTCGTCGGTGATGTGCCGCGCCAGGGCGCCCAACCGCATCCGTTCGGGGGCCGACGTGGGTACCCCGAGGCGCACCAGCGGACGCGCTGTCACCGGCCCGACGCACATCGCGTGGACGTTGGTGCGCAGCGCCCTCAGCACCTGCTCGGCGACACCGAGTTCGCCGGCCCGCATCAGCACCGAGGCCACCGCGGGGGCCGAGGTGAAGCTGACGGCGTCGAACTTCTCCTCGGCGATACCGTGGACCAGCTGATCGAACTCGCCGTCCCGCGGGGCCGGGCGCCAGCGGTAGACCCGGATGGGGACGACGTCGGCACCCGCGGCGCGCAACTCGTCGAGGAACTCCGGGAACGGATCCCACTCGTCGGTCGCGCCGTGCAGCTGGACGGCGATGCGCCGGCCGCGGATGCCGCCCTTGAGCAGATAGGCCAGCACCTCGCGGGAGGACTCCGAATCCGGTGACCACTCCTCGGGCAGGCCCGCTGCCCGCAGCGCGCCGGTTGCCTTCGGTCCGCGCGAGACGATGCGGGCCTTCTCCAGTGCGCGGGTCAGTTCTGCGGCCACCCCCCACCCGTCGGCGGCGGCGATCCAGCCGCGGAAGCCGATTCCGGTGGTGGCGACCACGATGTCGGGCGGGACGTCGGTCAGCGCCTGGGTGTTGGCGCGCAGTTCCTCGTCATCGGGCAGCGGCACCATCGTGATGGCGGCCGCGCACGTCACCGCCGCCCCGCGGCGGCGCAGCAGTGCGGCCAGCTCCTCGGCGCGGCGGGCGGAGGTCACCGCCACGCGGAAGCCGGTGAGCGGCGCCCAGTCAGGCTCACTCATGGTCGGCTCACTCATGAACCCTGTCTATGCACGTCATGTTTCGGTCTGGTTACCCAGTCATTGCCGAGGCATGTCGCTGCCCGGCGGGGGTGGTGAGCTCGGTCGCGTTCGGCCGGCGCACGTACCGGTGCCAGGTGACGATCGAGGCGAGCACGTAGAAGGCCGCGAACGCCCAGAACGCCGCGGTGGCCGACCCGCTGCTCAGATACGACTGGCGCAGCGCCAGGTTGATGCCGACTCCGCCGAGGGCGCCCACGGCGCCGGCGAAACCGATCAGCGCACCGGACATGGCACGCGACCACGCCACCCGGTCCGCCTCGCTGACGGCGAGCGAGCGACTGCGGGCCTCGAAGATCGACGGGATCATCTTGTACACCGAGCCGTTGCCGATACCGGACAGCAGGAACAGCGCGATGAACCCGATGACGTAGCCGGTCATCGTCGCGGTGGTGGCCGCACCGGCGCTGGCGTCGTCGAGCGTGCTGACGGTGACCAGGATGCCCGCGGCGAGGATCATGCCGGCGAAGACGACGAGTGTGACCCGGCCGCCGCCGATACGGTCGGCCAGCTTGCCGCCGTAGACCCGGGACAGCGAGCCGAGCAGCGGACCGATGAACGCGATCTGCGCGGCGTGCAGCGACGCTTCGGCTGCGGTCTGCCCGCCCGCGGCGAAGTTGATCTGCAGAACCTGGCCGAAGGCGAACGCGAAGCCGATGAACGAGCCGAACGTGCCGATGTAGAGCAGCGAGATGACCCACGTATCCTTCACTCGGAGAATCTCTTTCATCGCCGAGGAGTCGATCCGGTGCTGTTCGAGGTTGTCCATGTACAGCGCGGCGCCGATACCCGCGACGGCGAGTGCGACGAGGTAGACCGCGCACACCCAGTACGGCTGGCGGTTGCCCGCGACAGCGATGACGAGCAGACCGACCAGCTGAACCATCGGCACACCGATGTTGCCGCCGCCGGCGTTGAGTCCCAGCGCCCAGCCCTTGAGCCGCTGCGGATAGAAGGCGTTGATGTTCGTCATCGACGACGCGAAGTTGCCGCCGCCGAACCCGGCCAGCGCCGCGCATAGTAGGTACGGCCACAGCGGCAACCCCGGGTTGGCGAGCAGCAGCATGGTGCCGACGGTGGGGATCAGGAGGACGAACGCGGAGAACACCGTCCAGTTGCGACCGCCGAAGCGGGCGGTGGCCAGCGTGTAGGGGATCCGCAGACACGCGCCGACCAGTGTGGCGGTGGCGCCGAGCAGGAACTTGTCGCCCGCGGAGAAGCCGTACACGCTCTCGGGCATGAACAGCACCATCACCGACCAGATGGACCAGACGGAGAAGCCGATGTGTTCGGCGGCCACCGACCAGATCAGGTTGCGGCGCGCGATGAACTTGTTCCCGGCCTCCCAGGCGACGACATCTTCGGGATCCCAGTCGGTGATGCGATGCGACGACATGGCCGAAACGTTAGGAAGCGCTCGTTACCTCAAGGCGCTCGGCGATGTCTCGTGCGTGAAATCATGCTCACCTGATCGGCAGCGAAGCTGTGAGGAGTGCCGCCCGCCTCGCCGCCATGGTCACCAGACGTCGCCGGCGCGCCAATCACAGGTCAGGTCGGCGGTGACGTCGAGGTCGGCGCCGGTGGGTAGGACGAGCACCGCGCCGTCGTCCTCGGGGGTGCGAGTCAGCCCGCCGGGTGCGAGCACCGACGTCGGACCGCGCCACGGCACCCAGCCGCGGGAGAGATACATCGGTCGGCCCGCCTCGGTGCAGCCCAGCGCGCCGAGCGGATAGGCGCCGCGGATCACCTGTTCCAGCGCGTCCATGATGGCGGTGCCCAGGCCCAGCCCCCGGCATTCCTCCCGGACGGCGACGGCCTCGACATAGCCGCAGCGCAGTGCGCTGCCGCGGTGCAGGAGTCGGCGCGCGACGACGGCGCCGTGGGCGATCAGGGTGCCGTGGCTCCAGATGAGGGCGTGCATACCGCCGAGGGCGTGATCCCAGTCGTCGTCGGAGAAGTCGCCGTCGAACGCCTCGACGAGCATGCGGCGGGCGCCGTCCATGGTCTCGAGATCCAGGTCGGCGGTGTGCACCAGACGTGCGGTGTGCACCTCTCGGATGCGGACCGCGCGGGGCTCCTGCAGCTGCACACCTCGGTTCTACCAGCGGTGGGTGCCTCTCACAACGCTATTCGGGGGCATTCGGGGCGCCGGGTCATGTGATCGACCAGAATTCGAGCAATGTCCGCACCGCGGCCACCAGTGGCAGCGGTTGGTCCAGCATCGGGTGGTGTCCGGCCTCGGCCAGTTCCACGAACGGCCCGCGCAGCTGCAACATCGAGCGGATCTGCTCGGCCATGTCCGGTGGCACGAGCCCGTTCTCGCACCGCAGATATCCGACGCGGCAGGGTAGCCGGGTGAAAGTGTCGCCGACGAGCTCCTGTTCGCCCGGGGTGTGCGCGAGCAGTTCGCCGCTGAAGATCTGCGAATCGAACTTCCACGCCCACCCGTCGTCGGTGCGGCGCACCGACTGCCTGGCGATGTGGTCATCAATATAGGGCAGCGTGATGGGTTGTGTGGGAACAGCTTTGAAGCGCGCGAGGATCTCCGCCTCGGTTCGGTAGCTGTGCCGCCGTCGGCTGCGCAGCCGGTTCTCCTCCGGGGCGCGGTCACGCAGCGGCGAATCGAGGATCAGCACACTGTCGATCTCGGTGCCGTGGCGCGTGGCGGCGGCCGAGGTCACCCAGCCACCCATGCTGTGGCCGACGATGGTCGGTCGAGCCGAGGAACGGGACACCGTCGCCGCGGCGAGGACTTCGCGGGCCCAGAGGGAGACCGCATAGCTCGTGCGGGCGCCGCTGTCGCCGTGTCCGCTCAGATCGGGTGCGATGACGTGATGGGTGGCGGTGAAGAACGGCGCGATGTGATCCCACCACCCGGAGTGCGCGCCGCCGCCGTGGACGAACACCAGCGGTGGGTTGTGGGGTTCACCCCATGCCCGGACGTGGATGGGGCAGTTCTCGACGTCGACGGTGTGGCGTTGCGGCTGCTGCCCCACGGCGGCCAGGAACCAGTCCGGCGCATCGGTCGGCGCGGGTGGGTCCGCCCCGCGCCCGCGTCGGAACAGGCGTTTCACCCGGCTATTCTGCACCATCCCGCAGTGGCCGGCGCGGCCGCGACCAGTGCAGCCGGACTGTCTGCCCGGGCCGGGTCTGAGCCACTTTGTCGACGTCGTCGTCAGTCACCACGCCGATCACTGGGTAGCCGCCCGTCACCGGGTGATCGGGTCCGAGGATCACCGGAAAACCGTTGGGGGGCACCTGGATCGCGCCGCGGGTGGCGCCTTCGCTGGGCAGCTGGCGGTCCGGCCGCCGGTACTCCAGCGGCATCCCGATCAACCGCATCCCCACCCGGTCGCTGTGGTTGGTGACCTGCCAGTTGGTGTGCACCAGCACGTCGGGGTCGACGAACCAGTCGTCGCGAGGTCCGGGGACGACGTTCAGTTCGAGGACGTCGTCGTCGATGGCGGCCACGGGCGCCTGGTCGAGTTCGGGGAAGTCAGCGCTGTGGTCGCCGACCGGCAGCGTGTCGCCGCGGCGCAGGGGTTGCGGTCCGATGGCGGACATGACGTCGTAGCTTCGCGAGCCGAGGACGGGGTGCACGTCGAATCCGCCGCGCACCGCCAGATAGCTGCGCAGCCCGGACTGCGGCGTGCCCAGCGTGATCACGTCGCCGTCGTGGGCGTAGTGGACGCTGTTGCTGCCGAACGGTTTTCCGTTCACCGCCGGTGAGGTGTCGGCACCCGTCACGGCGACCGCGACGTCACCGCCGTGCACGCGGGCGGTGAACCCACCCAGCATGACCTCGACGGTTGCGTGGTCGCCCGGGTTGGCGACCAGCCGGTTGGCCAGCGTGTGGGCGCGGCGGTCGGCGGCGCCCGAGCGGGTGACGCCCATGTGCGCGAGGCCGGGTCTGCCGAGGTCCTCGACCAGGGCGAGTGGTCCGGTGTTCAGGACCTCCAAGGTGATGGTCATGGTCGCCTCCTCAGCCGACGGACCGGAACTGGACCCACATACCCGGCATGATCAGCGCCGGGTTCTCGCGATCGACGTCCCACAGCGCGGCGTCGGTGCGGCCGATCAGCTGCCAACCACCCGGCGATTCCCGCGGATAGACGCCGCTGAACTCGCCGGCGAGTCCGACGGATCCGGCGGGCACCTTGGTGCGCGGTTCCGCGCGGCGGGGGACGTGCAGACGTTCGTCACCGCCGACGAGATAGGCGAAGCCCGGAGCGAAGCCGCCGAACCCCGCGCGGTACAGCGTCCCGGTGTGGGCGGCGACGATCTCGTCGGTGGCGAGTCCGGTGAGCCGGGCGACCTCGTCGAGGTCCGCCCCGTCGTAGACGACGTCGATCACCACGTCGGCTTCGTGCCCGGTGGGTTCGGCGGCATCGGCGACGGCGGATCGGTCGAGACGCAGTGCCGCCAGACGTTGCCGCGTCGGTGCGCGGTATCGGGCACCGTCGAGCTTGACGAGTACGGTGCGCGAGGCCGGGACGATGTCGAGGACACCGGGGAGCGCGGCGCCGCGCACCGCTTCGGTCCACGCCAAAACCTCGGTGGTACTGCCGAATTGGAGAAGGAGCGCGTGATCGCCGTAGTCGACCACGTCGCCGAGTGTCAGTGGTTTCATAACGTCCGATACTGCGGTCATACCCAAAGCTACCGCCGAGTAAGGTACGCGTCCCGTCCTTGAGGACTTTGCCAGAGGTGCCTTAAAACACCCTCAGACCGCGGGTTGGTAGGTGGGCTCGCGGCGTTTGATGACGCCGATGACGCGGTAGGTCACCGGCAGCAGGGCGGCCTCGACGAGGGTCTTGTAGATCCAGCCGAGCGCGGCGTAGATCGCGAACGATCCCATGTCGCCGAATCCGATGATGGGCGCGGCGATCGCGCAGAACACCAGCGTGTCGGCGAACTGGCCGACGACGGTCGACCCGAGCAGTCGTGCCCACAGATGCTGTTCCTTCGTGCGTTGCTTGATCCGGACGACCATCCAGGCGTTGACGAGCTGGCCGACGAGGAAACCCGACAGCCCGGCGATCGCCAGCCCGGAGATCGCCGCGACGGTCGACTCCAGCGCCTCCTGATTGGTGTAGTCCGCTGCGGCGGGCAGGTGCACGGTCGTCCACAGCACGAGGACGGCCAGCGCCTGCATCGCGAACCCGACGAGCACCGCGCGCCGGGCCGCCCGGAAGCCGTACACCTCGCTGAGCACGTCGCCGATGACGTAGGTGAGCGGGAACACCAGAAATCCGCCGTCGGTGAGCAGCGGTCCGAAGGCGACTCCCTTGGTGGCCGCGATGTTGGAGATGAGTACCAGTCCGGTGAACACCGCGACGAGCACCGGATAGATGCCTGAACCCACACTCGCGGAGCCGCGGTGCGCTGTCTCGGTGCTGGTCACCGGGACATTCTCGCAGGCGTGCCCGGTTGGGGCCGAATCCGCGGTCAGCTCACCTGGAAGTCACCGAACAGCACCAACGCGAGCCCCAGCGCGACGACGATGTTCACCACCGTGGCCGAGGCGAACAGCGCGATGGGCCGCCACCCGGCCTCGCGCAGGCCGCGCGCCGAGAACTCCAGCCCGATCGCCACGAACGCGAAGATCAGGAACCACGTCCGCAGATCGTTGACCGTGGCGATCGCCGCCTTGTCCCCGCCCCACTGCAGGTACAGCGTCCCGATGACCGAGGCGGCGATGAAGCCGAGCACGAACTTCGGGAACCGCTCCCAGAACTGACCGACGGTCGGGCGGGCGTCCGCATTGCGCTCGACCTTGAGGGCGAAGTAGGCGGTCAGCGCGATCGCCACGATCCCGATCAATGCGTTCTGGGTGGTCTTGACGATGGTCGCGATCTGCAGCGCATCCTCGCCGGCGAGCGCGCCGGCCGCGGCGACCGCGGCGGTGGTGTCGATGTTGCCGCCGATCCACGCGCCGGCGACCGCGTCGGGCAGGCCGAAGACGCCGGCCAGCCACGGCAGCAGAAAGATCGACGGCAACGCGAAGACGATCACCAGCGATGCGGCGTAGGCGAGCTGTTCGCGTTTGGCCTGCACTGCGCCGGCCGCGGCGATGGCCGCGCTGACCCCGCAGATCGACACGGCGGAGGCGAGCAGGGCCCGCAGTTTGTCGTCGAGGCCGAGCCGTCCGCCGAGCCACCAGGTGAAGCCGAAGACGATCGTGATGAGCAGCAGCGCCTGGATGATGGCCGGCCCTGCCGCGGTGACGAGCAGCTTCAAGTTGATCGACGCGCCGAGCAGCACCAGGCCGGTCTTGATGAAGAACTCGGTGCGGAAGCCGCCCGACAGTGCGTCACGCAGTGCGAGCCGGCTGAGCACGACGTTGCCGAGCAGCCCGAGGGCGATGGCGTAGACGGGGAACTCGACGGCCTTGGCGACGCGCTCGAACGACGTCCCGTCGGCCCACTCGGGGACCTGCGCCTCGAGGAAGCGGGTGGCGGCGCCGAGCGCCACGACCACGGCGACACCCGCGACGGCATAACCGATTCCACCGCTGCGGCGCGCACCGGTCTCGGGGTGGGTGGCCTGTTCGGTCACGGGATAACGCTGCCCGGGATCGCGCCGACGAGCACCAGGGCGAGCAGGGTCAGGCCGGCGACGACGGCGAGCCAATCCTCATTCATGGCTCGGAAGATAGGAGAGCCGCGACCGGCGCACACCGGTTGCGCTCAGCGTGAAGCCAATTCAGGAGTGGGCGAGTTTCTTGTTGACGAGGCGGGTCAGCCACGCGGGGGAGAAGCGGGCTCCGGTGGCGAGCACCTTGCTCTGCACGCCGACCGGGAAGTGCACCTGGTGAATGGCCTTGCGCAGGGCCGAGGGTTCGACCGCGGCGACGATCGCGTCGGCGATGTCCTGGGCGGTCAACCGGATGCCGAGCGAATCCGTGGTGCCGATCTTGACGTTGTCCGTCATGGCGGTCTGGACGTACAGCGGCCACATCGCGATGACGCGGATGCCGTAGCGGCCCCATTCGAGATCGAGCGCCTCGGTGATCCCGCGGACGAAGAACTTGGTCGCGCTGTAGTTGGCGAGCTCGGCCTGACCGTAGATCGCCGACGCGGACGCCAGATTCACCACGACGGAGTGCGGGGTACTACGCAGATACGGGAACGCCGCGTGGAGGCCGTTCACCACACCTTTGGCGTTGATGTCGATCTCCTTGTGGTGGCCGGCCAGATCCATCTCCTCGAACCGGCCGGGCCGTAGGATGCCCGCGTTGTTGATCATCACGTCGAGGCGGCCGCCGGTTTCGGCGGCGAACTCCTCGAGGCGCTGGGCCATCTCGGCGCCGTCGGTGACGTCGAGGTGCCCGGTGACCACCGTCGCGCGGACGCGTTGGAGCTCGTCGGTGAGCGAGGCCAAACCGGTGTCGTCGATGTCGTAGGCGCCGACCGTGTACCCCTTCTTGGCGAAGGCGATGGCCGTCTTACGGCCGATCCCGGCTGCGGCGCCGGTGATGAAAACGCTTCTGGAGGTGGGCATACGTAAAGATCACCTCTGCGGCGCAATCGCAAACCTGGGCGGCCGACGGAGCCTGTTGCGCTGTTTGCTGTGACAGACCAGGCTGGTGGTTCAGATGTGACGGATGTGACGATTCATCCGCCAGAGAACTTATACAAATGTGCAGCAAAATGACCTGGAGCCCGCGTCGCGGCGCTAGGGAGAACGACCGTTCAGAAGGGCTCCAGGCCTTACGGCCAGCGTACGCTTCAAATTCGCTGGGGGAAGGTTTTCGCGGGTACGTAATTTTTGCCGGGGAACCTCAGCCTGCGACGAGGGCTACGGCCAACCCGATCATGAACAGCGCGATCGCGGCGTCGAGCACCCGCCAGGCCGTCGGTGACGCGAACACCCGCGACAGCCGCTGCGCGCCGAACCCGAGGCAGACAAACCACACCGCGCTGGCGCTGACGGCGCCGACGCCGAACAGCCAGCGTTCGTCGCGGTGTTCATTGGCCAGGGCGCCGAGCAGAATGACCGTGTCGAGGTAAACGTGCGGGTTGAGCCACGTGAACGCGGCGCAGGTGAGCAGCACCGCGGCCAACCGGGTCGGGCCCTGCTCGGCGGGGGTGAGCGAAGCGGGCCGCCAGGCGCGGCGGGCGGCGAGGAGGCCGTAGCCGGTCAGGAACAGGGCGCCGCCCCACCGGACGACGTCGACGGCGGCGGGCTGTGCGGCGATCAGCGCTCCGACGCCCGTGATACCTGCGGCGATGAGCACGATGTCGGACACCGTGCACAGCGCGACGACGGCAGCGACGTGTTCGCCGCGAATGCCCTGCCGCAGGACGAACGCGTTCTGCGCACCGATGGCGACGATCAGCGTCAGCGAGGTCAGGAAGCCGTAGGCGAGCGGGGAGGTCACACCCGTGGACGCTAGGCCGCAGGACCAGTGCAGTAAAGCTAAAGATTCTTCATCTGGGTTAGCTGAGCTTATGCAACGTCGAGGCGGGCGTCGGCGGTGGCCACCAGGCGCCGCCGGCGCACGGTGCCGCCGAGAGACATCCGCAATTGCTTCCGTGCCCGGTGCAGTCGCGACATCACGGTGCCGACGGGGGTGCCCATCATGGCGGCGATCGTGGCGCACGGATATCCCTCGATGTCCGCGAGGTAGACGACCATCCGGAACTCGTCGCTCAGCGCTGCCATCGCGTGGTGGATCTCGGTGTCGGGTTCGGCCGCGAGAAACGTCGGTTCCGGCCCGGCGCCGTCGGTGTACTGCTCGGCGACCCCGTCGATCGGGACCTCCGCCAACCGCCGTTGACTCATCCGGTAGTTGTTGATCCAGACGTTCCGCAGGATCCGGTGCAGCCACGCCCGCACATTGGTGTCCGGGTCGAACGTCGAAAAGCTGCGGTAGGCGCGAAACATTGCGTCCTGCACCAGGTCTTCGGCATCGGGGCCGTCGTTGGTCAGCCGCCGCGCCCTTCGCAACAATTCACCCCGCATCGGGGCGACGAGGACATCGAAAAGATCTTCACTGCAGGGGGTTTGAACGACAATCGACGAAGAATCATGGGCAGGAACGGATTTCATGTTTCCGACGCTATGGGTCGCTCCTCGCCGGAGCACCTGTCTCACATCGAACGCATATCAAAGTGGGCCGGGCGGCGCCGGACATATGAAATCTCTATGAGACCGCCGCCGATACCTGGCGAGGGCGCGACAATGGCGGGGTGGTGTCAACGCCGGTCGAAGGCAACGGTCCCCGCCGGGCGATCCTGGGTCAGCTCCCGCGGATGTACCGCGCGGACGGGTCGGCGATCCGCGTCCTGCTCGTCGACGACGAACGCGCGCTGACCAATCTGGTGCGGATGGCGCTGCGGTACGAAGGGTGGGAGATCGACGTCGCGCACGACGCGGAGGAAGCCATCGCGAAGTACCGCGCCGAACCGCCCGACGCCCTCGTGCTCGACGTCATGATGCCGGGCACCGACGGCTTCGGAGTGTTGGAGCGCATCCGCGAATCCGGTTCCTACACCCCGGTTCTGTTCCTCACCGCCCGTGATTCGGTGGCCGACCGCGTAACCGGTCTGACCGCAGGCGGCGACGACTACATGACGAAGCCGTTCAGCCTGGAGGAGTTGGTGGCCCGCCTGCGCGGACTGCTGC
The DNA here is from genome assembly GCF_001665575.1 of Mycobacterium sp. 852013-51886_SCH5428379. GTDB lineage: Bacteria > Actinomycetota > Actinomycetes > Mycobacteriales > Mycobacteriaceae > Mycobacterium. The sequence continues at coordinate 22,027 of NZ_LZSU01000003.1, forward strand.
GCCGTATCGCGTACCAGGCGCCGGCGGGCGACGAAGTGCTGCGTGTCGGAGATCTGGTGCTCGACGCGGCCGGCCACGAGGTGACCCGCGGCGGTGAGCGCATCTCGCTGACCTCGACGGAGTTCGATCTGCTGCGGTTCCTCATGCGGAATCAGCGGCGGGCGCTGAGCCGCGACGAGATCCTGCAACGGGTGTGGGAGTACGACTTCGGCGGCCGGTCCAGCATTGTCGATCTGTACGTGTCCTATCTGCGTAAGAAGATCGACACCGGCCGGGCCCCGATGATCCACACCGTGCGCGGCGTCGGGTACATGTTGCGGCCACCGGAATGAGACGGATGTGGCAGCGCTGGACGCTGCTGCGTCAACTCGTCGTCGGCGTCTCGATCGTGGTGATGATCGCGGTGGCGACCATCGGGTCGATGTCGGTGCTGACGCTGCGGTGGTCGATGCTCGGCATCGTCGACGGCCAATTGGCCATGTCTGCAGACAGTTTCGAGGCCGGCATGGCGAAGTACCGGATCACCCCCAGATCAGACGGCACACTGCCGCCGCCGGACGCGATGAAACCGCTGACCGCCTTCGCCGGTCAGGCACCGGGCAACGTCATCGCTCGTGTCCGGGACGGACAGGTCATCGATTCCGCGATCTTCCTCGACGGCGAGGCGCGACCGTTGCCGCCGGAAGCGCTGCCCGCCGTGGCCACCGAGGCGGCCGGCGGCCCCGCGCCGCGGTCGGTCGAACTTCCCGAGCTGGACTGGTACCGGATGGTCAGCCGCCCCGGCAGCGGCGGCGAGATCCTCGTGACCGGGGTCCCGCGCACACCCGAGTCGGGCGAGCTGGTGGACGAGGAGCTCATCGTGACGGGGTTGACCGCACTGGCACTCGTGGTCGCCGCGGCGAGCACCGTTGCGATCGTCCGGTTCGCCCTGCGCCCTCTGCGCCGGGTGGCGGCGACGGCCGCGGAAGTGGCGGCGCTCCCGCTCGATCGGGACAACCACGCGATCACCCCGCGGGTCGCTGACCGGGACACCGATCCCCGGACCGAGGTCGGTCTGGTCGGCGACACCCTCAACCGCCTGCTCGACCACGTCGAGGGCGCCCTGGCCGACGTCGCCGCCTCCGATCGGCGGATGCGGCAGTTCATCACCGACGCCAGCCACGAACTGCGCACGCCGCTGGCCGCCATCCACGGCTACGCCGAACTGACCCGGCAGGACAGCGCGGTGCTGCCCGAGACCACGGAGTACTCCCTGGCCCGTATCGAGGCCGAGGCCCAGCGGATGAATTCGCTGGTCGCGGATCTGCTGCTGCTCGCACGGCTCGACGAGGGCCACGATCTGGACACCGCCGACGTCGACCTGACCCGCCTGGTGGTCGACGCCGTGAACGACGCGGCGGTGTCGGCGCCGTCCCACACTTGGCTCACCGACGTCCCCGACACGGCGGTGTGGGTCAGCGGTGACCGGGCCCGTCTGCATCAGACCGTCGCCAACCTGCTGTCGAACGCGCGCGTGCACACCCCCGCCGGCACCACCGTCGCCACCGCCGTGACAGCTGTAACCGGGGACGACGGCGGGGCCTGCGTCGACGTCACGGTCAGCGACGACGGACCGGGCATCGACGGCGAATTGTTACCCCACCTCTTCGAGCGCTTCGTCCGCGCGGACAAGTCCCGATCGCGACAGGCCGGCAGCTTCGGCCTGGGCCTGTCGATCGTCGCGTCGATCGTCGACGCGCACGGGGGAACGATCACGGCCCGCTCGGCCCCGGGGGCCACGACGTTCACCATCCGCCTGCCCACTCTCGCCGCGCCCGGACGGTCTGTGACCACTCCGGTACCGGGAGGTGATCCAAGCTACACAGGCGTGAATTAGCGCTGTGGCGGGTACAGGGGCTGCAACGAAAGGAATCCGCATGCCAGCCACTTACCCTTCAGGGGAGAATCGGATGACGACGTGCCGGGCGTGCGGCTATCCCACGCTGGGCAGTGACGTCTGCGCCGCCTGTGTGCCCATGGTCGCCGCCGCGGAGGGGACGGCGCCGGCCCCGCTCGCCGCGTTCTCGCCCGCCGCGTGACGGCCGCCCGCCCGGCTGCGAATCGGCTTCAAGAATCCTCCAAGAATCCATAGAGGGCGCGGTCGCACGCTCGGGGCATGAAAACCGTCCGTTCTGCCGTGGTCGCCGCCATGATCGGAGCCACCGCCCTCGGGATGGCCGGGATCGCACGCACCGCACCGAGAACCGATCCCGGCGGCCTCTGCGCCTCACTCGACGCGCATGGCGGCTGCGCGTTGTCGGCTTCCGGGCCGTCCTACGGCGGTGACGCGATGGCCACGGCGGGCGCCCGCCAGGAACAGCAGGTCGTCAACTATCTGACCCAGGTGCTTCAGGATTTCGACGCCGCGGCAGGCCTTGCCGACACGCACGCCGACGGGTCACCCATCCATGAAATGGAGGCCACCAGCAGTTCTTACAGCTCTGCCGGAACCAAGACCGTGGTCGTCAAGGTGTATCAGGACCTCGGCGACGAGCGGCCCGCGACGTGGTACCGGGCCTTCAGCTACGCCAACGCGTCCGGTGCGCCGATCGATTTCGGCACGCTTTTCCGGCCCGGGACCAGGCCGCTGGACGTGATCGCGCCGATGGTGGCCGACCAGATGGGCCGCGATGTGGGACAACCGATCACGATCGATCCTGCGATCGCCAACGATCCGGCCAACTATCAGAACTTCGCGATCACCGACGACGCGGTGGTCTTCTTCTTCGACCGCGATCATCTGCACCCCACCTACGCGGCGACGCGGGTTGCGATCCCCCGCACGGCGATTGCGGACCTGCTCAGTCCCGGTCTGTGAGGAAGACGTATGGAGTTGCGCCCGATGGGGTAGACACCCGTCGACTAAGGTCGGATTTCGGTCAGGGGCAGCCTTCTCCAGGGCTCACGAAGGGATGTGGCGAGTGAGCGCTGAAGGCGTCGACGGCGACGTGGCGATGGGGGTGTTCGGCGCCGACCCCGAGGTCGGAGCGCACCTCGCCCGCGTCGACTGGTCGGCCACCCCCCTCGGCGTTCCAGACCAGTGGTCCCAGAGTCTGCGCACGACCGTCAGCGTGATGCTGTCGTCCAAGTTCTCGATGTGGATGGCCTGGGGCCCCGAGCTGACGTTCCTGTGCAACTCGGCGTACCGCCGCGACACCCTCGGCCGCAAATACCCGTGGGCGTTGGGGCGGCCGGCCAGTGAGGTCTGGGCCGAGATCTGGCCGGGCATCGGGCCCCGCATCGACCGGGTGCTGGGCACTGGCGAGGCCACCTGGGACGTCGGACTCCGGCTGTTCCTGGAGCGGTCGGGCTACAAGGAGGAGACCTACCACACCTTCTCCTACAGCCCATTGCGCGACGACGACGGCGCCGTCGTCGGCATGCTGTGCGTGGTCAGCGAGGACACCGACCGGGTGATCGGTGAACGGCGGATGACGACGCTGCGCGACCTCGGCTCCGACCCGACGGTCGTGCGCACCGAACGGCAGATGCTCGACTTCGCCGCAGGCCAACTCAGCCGGAACCTGTACGACCTGCCGTTCACGCTGACGTACCTGTTCGACGAGGAGGGCAACGCACGGCTGTCCGGGTTCAGCGGGATCGAGGCCGGCCACCCGGCCGCGCCGCTGACCCTGCCCGCCGAGGGGTACGCGGTCTGGCCGACCGAGCAGGCCGCCGCAGGAGAATCCGTCCTCACCGAACTGGACGGCGAATCCCTCGACCTGCCGACCGGGGCGTGGGACGCGCCACCCACCGAGGCCCTCGTGGTGCCGCTGCTGCAGCAGGGCGCACCACCGGCCGGATTCCTGGTCGCCGCACTCAACCAGCACCGCAGGCTCGACGAAACCTATCGCGGTTTCGTCGAACTCGTCGCGGGGCACCTCGCCGCGGGCATCGGCAGCGCGCGCAGCTACAGCGCCCAGCAGCGGCGCGCTGAGGAACTCGCCGAACTCGACCGCGCCAAGACCACCTTCTTCTCCAATATCAGCCACGAGTTCCGCACCCCGCTCACGCTGATCCTCGGACCCGTCGCGGACCTGCGCGCCCGCGGACCGGGTCTGGACGCTCAGGCCGCCACCGAGCTGGACCTGGTGCACCGCAACGGGTTACGGCTGGCCAAGCTGGTCAACACGCTGCTCGACTTCTCCCGGATTCAGGCCGGCCGGATGCAGGGCCGTTTCGAACCGGTCGATCTGGCCGTCGTCACGGCCGAACTCGCCAGCGTGTTCCGCTCGGCGGTCGAACGCGCCGGCCTGCGCCTGGACGTCGACTGTCCGGCGCTGGACGAACCGGTCTACGTGGATCGCGACATGTGGGAGAAGGTCGTCCTCAACCTGCTGTCCAACGCGCTCAAGTTCACCTTCGACGGGTCGATCACCGTCGGGGTCGCGCGTCGGACCGGCCATGCCGAGGTCACCATCGCCGACACCGGGATCGGTATCCCCGCCGCTGAGATGCCGCGACTGTTCGAACGGTTCCACCGCATCGAGAACGCGCGCGCCCGCTCCACCGAGGGCAGCGGAATCGGCCTGGCGCTGGTCCGTGAACTCGTCGGTCTGCACGGCGGCACGATCACCGCCGACAGCGCCGAGGGAACCGGGACGACGTTCCGGATCTGCGTGCCGTTCGGGACGGCGCACCTGGACCCCGCGGACCTCGCCCCACCGGGGTCGGCGCGCTCCGTCTCCGGCGTCACCGATCCCTTCGTGCAGGAGGCGTTGCGCTGGCTGCCCACCGAGATGGATCTGCCCGAGGGGTCCGCTGCGGGAGTCGCCCCAGCCGCCACCGGATCGTCCGTCGCCGCCGCGCACGTCCTGCTCGCGGACGACAACGCCGACATGCGCGACTACCTGACCGGACTGCTGGCGGGCGCGGGGTACCGGGTCACCGCCGTCGGCGACGGTCAGCAGGCCCTCGAGGCGATCCGCGGGGACGAACCCGACCTGGTGATCAGCGACGTGATGATGCCCCGCGTCGACGGGCTCGAACTGCTCGCGGCGTTGCGTACCGATTCGCGCACCGCCGCCCTGCCCGTACTACTGCTCTCCGCCCGGGCGGGCCAGGAGGCGTCCATCGAAGGCCTCTCCGCCGGCGCCGACGACTACCTGGTCAAACCGTTCGCCGCGGCCGAACTGCTCGCGCGCGTCCGCGCCAACGTCGAACTCGCCCGGCTGCGCAACCATCACGCGCGGTGGCGCACCGCACTCGTCGACTCACTGCAGGAGGCGTTCTTCGTCTGCGATGAGACCGGCGCCGTCGTCGAGATCAACTCCGCCTTCACCGACATCCTGGGGTACGGACCGGAGCAACTGCCGTACCACCCCGTCCACCCGTGGTGGCCGGACGCCGATACCGAACCCGAGGCGCACCGACAGGTCGGTGAGGCGTTCGCCGCGCTGATGGACAAGGTCCACGGCGAGTTCACCTTCCCCGTGACCCACCGCGACGGCCACCGGTTGTGGGTCACCGCCAACTTCAACCCCACCCACGATCCGGACACCGGACGCGCGGTGATGGTCGGCACCTTCCGCGACGTCACCGCCGACCACTACACGGTGCAGCGCGACACTGCGCTCGCCGCGATCAATCAGCAACTCGCCCAGGCAGACACACTCGACGACGCGCTGCTGGGCGCGGCCCGCGAGCTGCGCGAGGTGTGGCAGGCTCACCGGGTCGTCGCCGCGACCTTCCCGGCCGGGCGGCCCTCGCGCAGCGACGAGGAACCCTCCGAGTTGCTGGTGGTCGGCGAGTCGGCGCGGTGGAGCGAGCTCACGCGCGAGGTGCGCGCCCAGATTCTGGCGCTGTACGACGGTGACCTCGTGGTCACCGATACCAGCGTGCCCGGCGCGGCCGGCATCGCGATCCAGCATCCCCGTGGCGTGCTGGTCGTCTACCTCGAACTGCCCGAACGGCGGCCGTTCACCGAAGAGGACAGCACCCTGCTGACCGTGCTGGCAGGACGGCTCAGCCAGGGCGTGCACCGGGTACACCAGGTCGACCAGCAGCGCGAAACTGCTCTGGCACTTCAACATTCGATTCTCGGGCCGGCCGATCTGCCGGGCGGGTTCGCGGTCCGCTACCAGCCGGCCGGTCGCCCGCTGCAGGTCGGTGGCGACTGGTACGACGTCGTCGATCTCGACGACGGGCGCATCGCGCTGATCGTGGGGGACTGCGTCGGGCACGATCTCGCGGCCGCGACCGTTATGGGTCAGCTGCGCAGTGCCTGTCGCGCGCTGCTGCTCGACCAGCCCCGGCCCGGCGCCGTGCTCTCAGGACTCGACCGGTTCGCCGCCCGGCTGCCCGGCGCCCGCTGCACCACCGTGTTCTGCGCGGTGCTCACCCCCGAGACCGGCGATCTGGTGTACTCGAGCGCCGGTCATCCGCCCCCGATCCTGGTCCATTCGGCGGGGATGACCCGGATGCTGGACGGCGGGCGGGGTTTCTCGCTCGCGCTGCGGCCGGATCCGGACCGCCCGGAATCCCAGGTGACTCTGCCGCCCCGCTCCACGCTGCTGCTGTACACCGACGGTCTGGTGGAACGGCGTCGCGCATCGCTGGACGAGGGGATCAGGCAGGCGGCCGAAGTGGTGCGGGCGGGCCGGGAGATCGACCTGGACCGGATGGCCGAGGAGCTGATGACCGAACTGGAACCGAGCGGCGGATACCAGGACGATGTGGCGCTGCTGCTCTACCGGCAGCCCGGTCCGCTGGAGATGGCCTTCCCCGCCCACACCGATCAGCTCGCCCCGTCGCGTTCTGAGCTGCGGAATTGGCTGACACGGGTCGGCGTCGACCCCGATCAGATCCAGAACGTGCTCATCGCGGTGGGGGAGGCGGTATCGAACGCCATCGAACACGGACACCGGAACACCCCGGACGGTATCGTCACGCTGCGGGCTTGCGCTTTCGCCGATCGACTTCGTGTCACCGTCACCGATACCGGGACGTGGAAGGAGAACAGGCCCGGGGAGAACATCCGGCGGGGACGGGGGTTGGCACTGATGCGTGGCCTGATGGACGATTTCTCGATCCGGTCCAACACGGACGGGACGACCGTCGAGCTTCACGCAAGGATTTCCTGATGGCCACACCGCTCTCGTTGAGCAGTGGGCGGGGCAGCGATGGAACTCCCCGACTGGTGGCCGCCGGCGAGATCGACCTGAGCAACGTGGACACCTTCACCCAGGCGATCACCACGACCATCACCGAAGGCGGCGGCTCCGACGCGGTGATCATCGACCTCAGCGCCGTCGAGTACCTGGACAGCGCGGCGATCAACGTCCTGGCGGTGCACGCCGATGACATCGCCCGCATGCGGTTGATCGCCCACCCGTTCCTCATCCCGGTGCTGACGATCAGCGGGTTGACCGAACTGGCCGAGGTCGAGACAGCGCCCGCACGGCCGGACGCCGAGAACAGCTAGCCCCGGCTACTCCTCGTCGCCCTCTATTTCGGGCGGTGCCTCCACCAGAAGTGACATGCCGTGGTGGGCGGGCATTTCCACCGCGAAACTGTGCAGATCGTCGACGGTGGCCAACGGTTTGCCGGTGAACATGTCCGACACCGCGGATCCCGGGGGCAGCTTCTTGGACCGCACCGTGCCCGCGACGTCCTCGTTGGCGAAGTTCAGCACGGTGAGCTGGTACTGACCCTCATCGGCCAACTGGTGCACCAGCACCAGCATGCCGCGGTGCGAGACCTCGGGGATGTCGATCTGCCGGCTGGTGGCGATCCCATAGTGGGACCGGACCCGCAGGATCGCCTGTAGCTGACGCAGGAAACTGGTCTCGTCGTTGAGCTGTTCGGGAATCGAACCGTAAAGGCTTCGGCCCCTGGGCATTCCGGCCGATGACTGGGTGGCATCAGGGTTGACGCCCATCAGATCGTGCGCGGCGCGGTTGATCCACCGGGTGTCTCCGCCCTGGATCAGCTGGGGGATCTGGGTAGTCGGCAGCGTGAGCATGCCGCACATGTCCCAGCCGGACAGCGCGAAAACGCCGGGCTGCAGCGCGTTGAACATCGCCAGGAGCAGATGGGCCCGTCGGATGTGATCGACCTGGTGCGGATCCGAGCCGAGCTCGTCGAGGTCGGTGAACCCGAGCGCCGCCGCGATCACGGTCGAGGTGGTGCAGGCGATGCCGTTGGTGGTGAAGACCTGGTTGTAGGGGGCGTTCTCGCCGGTGAGCTTCTCGGTCAGGTCGCGGCGGATCCGGTCGCCGAGCTCTTCACCGGTGATCTCCTTGTCCCGGTAGGTGTAGACGTCGTCGCGGTGCCCGTGAGACCAGTGCAGCAGTTCGTAGGTCAGTTCGTCGTGGTTCTGCAGGGCATGCACCAGCGAGGCCGGGTCCACGCCGAGTTCCAGGGTGGTGCGCAGGGTCAGCCGGAGGAACTCGGTGTCGGCGGTCGCCAGCGCGTGGTGGTATGCCGGCCGGGTGATGAAGTCGTAGGACAGGTCCGCACCGGCCTCGCCGATCTCGCGGATGTCATCGATGGTGAGGTTGAGCTCCTGGAACGTGAACCCGCCGACTTTGCGCACCATGCTGGCGATCAGGTGGTTGGCGGCCTCGGAGAGCGGGTGGCCCTCCGACCACGCGGTGCTGTCCTCGGCCGCGGTCTTCTCGGCACCCAGGAATCCGTTGGCGTCCAGGCGCAGTCCGCCGGTTCCCAGGTCCGTCAGCGAGTGCAGGGCGTCGCCGATGACCAGCCGCATCCCGGCGAATGACGGGTCGAGCCAGTTGATCGAGGGCTGCCCGTCCTTGAAGTAGTGCAGATACACCCACCGACGCTCGACGCCGTCGATACCGACGACCGGCCGGGTGACGCTCCAGTTGGTCTCCTTGACGCCCTCGGCGTAGAAGATGACGCGCTGCAGCCTGCCGATGATGTAGCCGGCCTTGTCGAGCCAGTCCTCGGTGGCCGGGTCGATGTTGATCGAATCGGCTCCTGCCGGCACCTCGGGCAGGTGCTCCCAATCGCGCGGGTCGATCTCGACCATGTGGTAGATGCCGGGGTAGTCGGCGTATTTCATCTCGGCCAGCCGGAAGTCGGCACCCTTACCGGTATGGCCCGGCACGATGTCGTCGATGATCGTGCCGCCGTACCAGTTGGCGGTGCCGCACATCTGCCGGAATTCGGCCTCGGTGCCGAAGGCGGGGTCGATCTGGGTGCTGATGCGATCGAAATGCCCGTCCACGCTGGGGGTCATCTGCCACCCGGAGATGCCACCGGCACGCTTGACCGGTCCGGTGTGGACACCTTCGATGCCGATCTCGGCGAACGCCTTCCACATCTCCTCGTCGGCCATGGCTTTGAGGAACGACTCGTCGGGCCGGGTGATCAGCGACAGCGGGTAGGCGGTGAACCACACCGACGCCGTCTCGACGGCCCCGCGGGGGCTCGGTGTCGCATACGGGTTCTGCCACATCGAACCCTGCCCCGAGAACTGCTGGCTGATCTCGTTGGCATCGGCCAGCATCGACTGCGACAGCAACCAGGACACGTAGGCCGGGTTGTCCCCGTTCGGCGGTCCGTCCTGAGCCAGGGAGCGGCGGGTGAACGGGGTACGCACCCGCGGCCGGAAGCGCAGGGCGCGCGGCCGGGCCGGATGCAGATGCTCGTCGAAGGTCAGTTCAGCCGGCTCGTTGGCCTGATCGTCGCTTTCGACGCCGGGATCGGCACGGTCGTCGGGCTCCGACTCTGCCGCCTGAGACATGAAACCCCTTCGCATGTGGATGATCGAGCGTCTGTGCCTGTATTACCGGTCCGTCGCCCGGTTGAAACGGCCACTTCTCCCGCGCCGATGCGACACGCCGATCCGCAACCAGCCTACGGCGCGAACTGTGAAGTGTCTGTGCCGGTCAACGTGGGTATCACCGGCAGACGGTGTCGGCCGCGGCGTCGGGGGAGGTGTCGGTGTCGTGATCGGTTGGCTGGACAGGCTGCAGCAGCGCAGCCGCGCCGCCGGATACATCATCGCCGTCGTCTACAAGTACATCGACGATCAGGGCGGCTACCTCGCCGCGCTCATCACCTACTACGCCTTCGTCTCGCTCTTTCCGCTTCTGTTGCTGCTCACCACTGCCCTGGGCGTGGTGCTGGTCGGCCGGCCCGATCTGCAGGAGCAGGTGCTGCAGTCCACGATCAGCCAGTTCCCGGTGCTCGGCGAACAGCTCAAGGAGCCGCAGCAGCTCAGCGGCGGCGCGGTCGCGGTGGTGGTCGGCATCGTGGGTGCGCTATACGGCGGATCAGGTGTCGGCGTGGCCCTGCAGAACGCCATGGACACGGTGTGGGCGGTGCCGCGCAACAAGCGTCCCGACCCCATCCGGTCCCGGCTCCGCAGCCTGCTGCTCCTGCTGGTGCTGGGGTCGGCCGCCGTCACCGCGACGCTGCTGTCGGCGATCGGCCGAGCGGCGACCTCCCTGGGCTTCTTCGGCACCGCGGGCATCGTCGTGCTGACGATCCTGATCAACACCGGCATTGTGCTGGTCGCCTTCAAGGTGACCACGGCCCGGCACGTCACCTACCGCCAGGTGCTGCCCGGTGCGCTGGCGGCCGCGGTGCTCTGGCAGCTGCTGCAGTGGTTCGGCGCCGGGTACGTGGCCCGCACCGCCGCCTCCGCCAGCGCCACCAACACCGTGTTCGCCCTGGTGCTGGGTCTGCTCGCGTTCCTGTTCCTCATCTCGGTGAGCCTGGTGCTGTGCGCGGAGATGAACGTGGTCCGGGTGGACCGGTTGTATCCGCGGGCGTTGCTCACGCCGTTCACCGATGCGGTGGAACTCACCGCCGCGGACCGCAAGACGTATGCCCGCAAAGCGAAGGCCGAACAGGTCAAGGGGTTCCAGCACGTCGCCGTGACGTTCCGGGCGGATCCAGACGAGGACCCGGCCGGGGACTCACACCCCCAGCAGCGCCTCGATCCAGCTGCGCGCGAAGTAGACCACGAAGCCCGCGGTGACGATCCACAGCAGCGGACTGATCTCCCGGATCTTGCCGGCTCCGCTGCGCACCACCACCCAGGCGATGAAGCCCACCCCGATGCCGTTGGCGATGGAGTAGCTGAACGGCATGGTCCCGACGGTCAGGACGACCGGTAGCGCCACCGAGAACTCCGACAGGTCGATGTGACGCAGCTGGGCGACCATCATGGCGCCGACGATCACCAGCGCGGCCGCGGCGACCTCGGTCGGCACGATCGACGCCACCGGCGAGACGAACATCGCGGCCAGGAACAACGCGCCGGTCACCAGGTTGGCCAGACCCGTCCGTGCGCCCTCCTCGATACCCGCGCCGGACTCGATGAACACGGTGTTCGACGACGACGACGAGGCACCGCCGACGACGGCGCCCGCCCCCTCGACGACCAGGGCGGAGCGCAGCCGGGGGAACGTCCCCTTGTCGTCGGACAGCCCGGCCTCGCGCGACAGGCCGGTCATGGTGCCCATGGCGTCGAAGAAGTTCGCGAACACCAGCGTGAACACCAGCATGACCGCGGCGAGGATCCCGATCCGCGCGAAGCTGTTGGCCAGATCGAACTCGCCGACCAGGGACAGATCCGGCAGGGCGAACGGCGAACTCGGCAGCTGCGGGACCGACAGGCTCCAGCCGCCGGGTTTGTCCTGGGCCGACTCGAGATTCCAGATCGCCTCCACGACGACCGCGACGACGGTTCCGGCGACCAGCCCGATCAGGATGCCGCCCCGAACCCGGCGCGCCACCAGCACACCGGTGACCAGCAGGGTCAGGACGAAGATCGCCGTCGGCACCGTGGTGATCGACCCCAGCCCACCGGCGCCCAGCCCGACTGGGGGCGACGGCCGGCCGGTGGAACTGATGAACCCCGCGTCCACCAGTCCGATGAACAGGATGAACAGTCCGATACCCGCGGTGATGGCCAGCTTCAACTGCATCGGCACCGCGTCGAACACCAGCCGGCGCAGACCCGTCACCGCCAGCAGCACGATGATCAGACCGTTGATGACCACCAAGCCCATCGCCTCGGGCCAGGTCACCTCGTCGACCACGGTGGACGCCAGGAACGAGTTGATCCCCAGGCCCGCCGCGAACGCGAACGGCAGCCGCGCGATGAGCCCGAACAGAATCGTCATGACACCGGCGGCCAGCGCCGTCGTCGCCGACACCTGCGCGAATTCCAGCCGGTTGCCGTCGACGTCCGCCGTCCCCGAGAGGATGATCGGGTTCAGCACCACGATGTAGGCCATCGCGATGAACGTCACGACGCCGCCGCGCAATTCGGCACCGACGGTGGAGCCGCGCTCGGTGATCTCGAAGAAGCGGTCGAGGCGATTCATGCGTAGAACCTAAACTGTGCGCCCGCCGACGGCGAGTCATCACCCCCGCCCGGCATGCGTTCGGCACATTGGGACGGGTGACCACAGCGCGATCGGACGGCCCGGGGCTGCGGTTGGGCGCCGATCAGCTCACCGCCCTGGCGGCGGTGATCGAGTACGGCAGCTTCGATGCGGCGGCCGACCGGCTGCACGTCACGCCGTCGGCCGTCAGCCAGCGGATCAAGGCGCTCGAACAGCGGGTGGGTCAGGTGCTCGTCGTCCGCGAGAAACCCTGTCGGGCAACGGCGTCCGCGGCACCGCTGATCCGGTTGGCCGCGCAGTCCGCGCTGCTGGAGGCCGACGCGCTCGCAGAGCTGGGCGGCGGCGCCGAGGCTCGGCGCCCCCGGATCGCTGTCGCCGTGAACGCCGACTCCATGGCGACGTGGTTCGCCGACGTCCTGGCTGATCTGGACGGGGTGATGTGGGACGTGCGGATCGAGGATCAGGACCACTCCGCACAGCTGCTGCGTGAGGGCACCGTGATGGGTGCGGTGACCACCGAACGCACGGCGGTGCCGGGATGCCGGGTGCGCGGCCTCGGAGTGATGCGGTATCTGCCGGTGGCCTCTCCCGATTTCGTCGCGCGCCATCTACCCGACGGGTTCACCGTCGCTGCGGCGGCCCAGGCGTCGTCACTGGCGTGGAGCCGCGACGATGCTCTCCAAGATATGTTGGTGCGCAAGGTGTTCCGCCAGACGATCGACCGGCCGGTGCACTACATCCCGACGGCCGAGGGGTTCGGTGCCGCGGCGCTGGCCGGGCTGGGATGGGGGATGTACCCCGACGGGCTGGCGGCGGGCATGCTCGCCGATGGCTCGCTGGTGCGCATCGCCGACGTACATTTGGACGTCCCGCTGTACTGGCAGTGCTGGAAGCTGGACAGCCCGCTGCTCGAGCGCGTCACCGTCGCCGTCCGGTCCGCGGCGGGTCTGCTGGGACCGCGGGCTACAGCCGTCCCTTGAGGATGGCGTGCCAGTAGCTCTGCGGCAGCCCGTAGCGGTCGAATGCCCATGCCGGCCGGCGGGGTTTGAGCGGATCGATGAAAGAGGGCAATGAGGACGACACCGCACCGGTGCGGTCGAACTCGCCGGGGATGAGGTGGTGGGCGTCGGTCGCGACCGGGGCGACGGTGTAGCCGTCGTAATCCTGTAAATCCCGGCCGGCCCGGGCGGCGAGCAGGTTGTCGACCAGGATCTTGATCTGACGACGCAGCGCTCCGCCGGACGGGTCGGTGTCGACGGCCGCGGCGTCGCCGGCCGCCCAGATGTTCGGATGGGCACGATGTCGGAGGGTGCGCGGGTCGATGTCGATGAGGCCGTGCGGCTGGTCGCCGGTGAGCGCCGAGGTCTCCAGCCAGCGGGGGCCCCGGAAGGGTGGGACCAGGTGCAGCATGTCGTAGGGCAGCTGCTCGCTGTGGCCGTCGCGCCGGGTCACGATGATGCGCCGATCGGCGGGTTCCAACCCGGTCACCGCGGTGTCGAGCAGGACCCGGACCCCGATCTCCCGGAGGCAGTCGTCCACGCGCCTAGCGACATCGGGTGACGGCACCAGGTCGGGCCGGTCGACGACGAGGGTGATGTCGATGCGCTCGAGGCGATGGGTGCGTCGCCAGTGCGCGGCGGCCAGCAGCAGCGGCTTGATGGTGGTGCCGGTGCAGCTCACCGGCGGGCGGGGCACGGTGAACACGGCGCGCGAGCCGGGCGACAGGTCCCGCGTCAGCGTCCAGGTCGTCTCGGCCTGATTGGTGTAGTTGCTCGCCACCGCGGGGCTGTCGAGGGCGGTGTGGATACCCGGCAGCGCGTCGGTGTCGGGTACCAGACCCGGTCCCAGGATCAGGTCGGAGTAGCGGTAACTGCGTCCCGATACGCAGCGCACGGTGCGCGTCGCCGCGTCCACGGTCAGCGCGGAATCGTGCAACCACGTCGTCTTCGGCGGGGTGACCGACCGCTGTGTGCGCTCCGCCTCGCGCATCGGGGCCTGCCCGCCGCCCACATACGAGAGCAGGGGACGGTAGGTGTGCACGTGGTTCGGCTCGATCACCGCGGTACGGGTGATCCCACGGCGGTTGAGTCGCGCGGCGGCGCTGATGCCGGCGTTCCCCCCGCCGACGATCAGGACGTCGTAGAAGCCGTCGTTGCGGACGGTGGGGAAGGACATGCCCGTCCGTTACCCGGGCGCACCGGGGCCCAACCCTGCGATCCGGTGACAGCACCCGGCGCTGTACGTTGCGACGGTGAGTTCGCAGGATGAAGCATCGCAGCGCTGGTCGGAACGGCTCTGGCGGGACATCGAGCCGATCTACTCCGCGATCCTGGCCCATCCGTTCATCTCGGGTCTGGTCGACGGCACCCTCGACGAGGGGGTGTTCGGCCACTACGTCGCCCAGGACGTCCACTATCTGCGTGACTACGCCCGCGCACTCGCCGTCGTCGGGGCCAAGGCGCCCACCCTGGCCGACACCGCGATGTTCTCCCGGCATGCCGCCGAGGTGATGGACGTCGAACTCGAGCTGCACCGGACCCTGCTGCCGGAGTTGGGCCTGGACCCCGCGGCGATCGCCGCCGTACCCGTGGCTCCGACCACCCGCGCCTACACCAGTTATCTGCTCGCCACCGTCTACGGCGGCAGCTTCGTCGACGGTCTCGCCGCCATCCTGCCGTGCTACTGGATCTATGCGCGGGTCGGTGCGGATCTGGTGGCGCGCGGGTCGGCGGACCCGCGCTATCAGCGTTGGATCGACAGTTACGGCGGGGAGGAGTTCGCGGCCACCGTCGCCGAGGTGCTCGCGCTGACCGACCGGGTCGGCGAGACCCTCACCCCGGCCGACGAGGCCGCGGCCCGCGCCCACTTCGTCACCACATCGCGCTACGAATGGATGTTCTGGGATGCGGCGCAGCGTCGGGAGACCTGGCCGGTCTGACCCCGCCCCGACGGCCGGCGCGCGCCATGACGAGGATGGTGATGTGTCCGCTGAGATCCAGGCCAACGCCTCCGCCTTCGACAAGCCCGTCCACCGCTGGGAGGACATCCCCGGCTGGTTCGGCTGGCGCGCCGCCCAGGAGGAGGCCGTCGCCCACTTCACCGACGGTGCCCGGTTCGTCGAGGTCGGCAGCTATCTCGGTCGCAGCCTGTGCTCGCTGGCCGAGGTGGTGCGCGGATCCGGACGGTCGATCGCGGTCGTCGGCGTCGATACCTGCCAGGGCAGCGGCCCGGAGGGCAACCAGCAGGTCAACGCCCACGGCCCGGCCGTCGAATACGGCGGCGGCACGTTCGCGGGGCTGTTGCACCGCAATGTGCTCGCGTGCGGCTTCGCCGATCTGGTGCAGCTGCTGATCAGCGATTCTCTCGCCGCGGCAACGCTTTTCGCTGATGGTTCACTGGATTGGGTGCACATCGACGCCCGCCACGACTACGACAGCGTCCGCGCCGACATCGCAGCATGGGCGCCGAAGGTGCGGCCGGGCGGCTGGCTGTCGGGCGATGACTACCACCCCGAGTGGTGGCCGGGTGTGGTGGCGGCGGTCGCGGACGGTCTCCCTGACGCGGGGGAGTGGATTCCGGGCCAGTGGCGGTGGGTCAAACCCGGCGGCTGAGCGGTCAGATCTTCGGACCGGTGTCTACCACCTTGCGGGCCACGTCGATGACCTTGGTGTTGGACTCCTGGGACAGCCGCGTCATGAGGTCGAAGGCGCGGATCGCATCGATGCTGAAGCGCTCCATCAACATGCCTTTGGCCTGCCCGATGAGGTCGCGCGAGGCGAGTGCACTACGGAATTGATCGTCGCGCAGGGACACTGCCCACAGCACGGCGCTGTGCGTCGCGAAGATCGAGCCGAGCTCGACGGCGTCCTGGTCGAACGTGCCCGGCGTCGTCGAATACAGGTTGAGCGCGCCCATTGAGGTCCGGTGGGTGAACATCCGGAACGACAGGGACGACCGTATCGGCGTCTCGGCCAGCGCGGCCTGCCGGAACTGCGGCCATCGGTGGTC
Source organism: Mycobacterium sp. 852013-51886_SCH5428379 (assembly GCF_001665575.1). Taxonomy (GTDB): domain Bacteria; phylum Actinomycetota; class Actinomycetes; order Mycobacteriales; family Mycobacteriaceae; genus Mycobacterium. The sequence goes on from NZ_LZSU01000003.1 coordinate 38,403, forward strand.
GTCGGCGAAGTCGTCGACCAGCACTGTGTCGAGTTCCCACGCCGCCGACAGGCAGGGGCCCTCGCCGTGCCGTTCCTGGATGCCGTCGATCCTGCGCGCGACTTCGTCGGTCGCTCCGATGGTGCGCACGGCTCGGCTGCTTTCGACCATCGTCATCCCGCCCGAATCCGCGCCGGGGACGTAGTCGACGGCCGCTCGGGTCATCTCGACCATCAGGGTCTCGATGTCGTCGACGTGTTCCCGGCTCAGCTCACGCACCATCTCGGCGAGCCGTAGATGCACCTGGTTCTGCTGCGACATCCGAACCTCGTCCTCGCGTCGCGTCGCGTCGCGTCTAGCTAATCACGCTGGGTGTCCCAGCCAAAGAATGCGAGGGTCGGGTCGTCCGACCGGAACGGCTCATCCGTTCCCCGGAATACCAGAAACGCCCGGCGCGTGGGCACCGGGCGTTGTGTTCTGGAGAATCAGCTCGAGATGGCCGTCATTGCCGGCAGGGAATGATGCCGACGCTTGAGTAGATAGCTGAGCCAGCGGACGTCGATGAGCATGGTGGTCCTTTCTGCGCCTCAGGCGGTCTTGGTCAGGAGGGGGAGCAGCCGGCGGCGTGCCAGGATGCCTTCGCTGAAGTGGTGCAGGGCCTCGGGCACCGAGTTCGTCACCGGCATCGCGTCGAGCCCGGCCGACGAGCGCATCGCCTGCAGAACCGGCTGGCTGCCGACCACCGACCACTCGACCTCGGCCGCCGCGCACTGCTCGTCGAGGTCGTAGAACATCGAGAGAGCCTCGGCGGCAAAGGAATTCACACCGCTGAGATCGAGGACGAACGGCTTCTCGGCCAGTACGAATCGCTTGGCGTATTCGGCGACACAGTCGACATTGGTGGAGTCGATGTCACCGCTGACCGTGACGACCGTGGCCAGCTGACGGCAGCGTGCCCGCATGCGGACGCCGTGGCAGTCGAAGGCCGGATTGCCGTAGTGGAAAGCAGCATCAGAAGCCTGTGAAGTCCTGGTGCGGGTGCTCGTGCGTGTCATGAGCGGCCTCCCTTCGGCGAATTCCCTTTTGCGATTCGGCGACTTCGTCACTGAATCTGACACCGAATTTAGGGCGGGAGATTAAGGCGGCTGGGTGGCTACCGCTAATGCTTTGATAAGAAAAGACATTCCCGGGACTCGTGATGCAATTGTTACCGCCCGGTAGCGCTGTTGTGGCCGGTCTCCGTCAGGGGTTGCGCGACTGCGCCCCTGAGTAGTTCTCCCAGGGGCTGTAATCGGCCAGCAGCGGCTCCTGGGAGGGCCGCTCGGCTTCGGGGACGTGCTGGAGATTGATCCGGATCCGGTACCAGATCGAGCTCGGACCCCGCATCCCGTCGACGAGGACGTCGACCGGTTCGAGCTTCGCCGCGGCCTGCGGATGGCGGCTGCGCCAGACGTCGAGTGCGGCCAGGGCCTCGTCCTTGGTCTTGGTGCGGGCGATCTCGATCAGCGGCATCACCGACCGGCGACGGCCGGTACCCGTGCCGTCCGCTTTGCGCGCCCCGCGCGGCGCCTTCTCCGCCGGGCCCTGCCGGTCGGCGAGGTCCAGCAGGGCGTCGAGGCTGCCGACGTGGTCGTCCATCGGCTCCCACGGATCGCCCAGTTCGGCGAAGCGGGTGGGCACGGTGTCGATCGTGAAGGCCTCCGGCCGGCAGCCTGGCACCTCGTCCCAGAACAGCGGTGTCGAGACCCGCGCGTCGGGCATCGCGCGCACCGAGTAGGCCGAGGCGACCGTACGGTCGAAGGCGTTCTGGTTGAAGTCCACGAACACCCCCTCGCGCTCCTCTTTCCACCAGCGGCTGGTGGCCAGGTCCGGTGCGCGGCGCTCGACCTCGCGGGCCACCGCCTGGGCCGCGAGACGGACGAACTTGAAGGGCCAGCGCGGCGCGATGCGGGTGTAGATGTGGAACCCCCGCGAACCCGACGTCTTCGGCCAGGCCGTCAGGCCATGGTCTTCGAGCACCGCGCGCGCCACCAGCGCCACGTCCAGGATCTGCTCCCAGGTGACGCCCGGCATCGGGTCGAGGTCGACACGCAGCTCGTCCGGATGGGCCAGGTCGCCGGAGCGCACCGGATGCGGGTTGAGGTCGACGCAGCCGATGTTGACCGCCCACGCCAGTCCGGCGGCGTCCCTGATGACGGCTTCCTTGGCCGAGGTGCCCGACGCGTATTTGAGTTCCGCGACGTCGACGTAGTCGGGCCGCTTCTGCGGGGCGCGCTTCTGGAACACCGCTTCCTCGGAGATGCCCTTGACGAAGCGCTTGAGGATCATCGGACGGTCGGCCACTCCGCGCAGCGCACCGTCGGCCACCGAGAGGTAGTACTCGATGAGATCGAGTTTCGTGACGCGGGTTTCACCGTCGATCACGACCTTGTCCGGATGCGTGACGGTCAGCTCGTGGCCGCCGATGTCCAGCGCTCTGGGTCCGGCCATGTCAGCAATGGTAGGGACTGGCGATACCCACCCGGCCTGCGGCGCGAGTCACATATTGTGGTGTCATGCCGAAACTCACCGATCTTTCGTTGCAGGCGGCCGAGAAGGCCAAGCAGTATCTCGACCGGGGTTCGGCCGAATTGCATTACGCCCGCAAGATGTTCGAAGCCGGCGCGCTCCAGATCGAACCGCCGCAGAACATGGCCGCCTTCGTCGCCGACATGCGCCGCTGGGGTGAGTTCGGCATGATCCCGGCGCTGAACGCGCGCCGCACACCCCACCGCGCCGCGGTCATCGACGACGACGGCGAGATGACCTACAAGGAACTCGACGACGCCGCCCACGCCGTCGCCAACGCGCTGCTGGAGAAGGGCGTCAAGGGTGGTGACGGCGTGGCGATCCTGGCCCGCAACCACCGGTGGTTCGTCGTCGCGGTGTACGGGGCCGCCCGCACCGGCGCCCGGATCATCCTGCTCAACAGCGAGTTCTCCGGGCCGCAGATCAAAGAGGTGTCCGAACGCGAGGGCGCCCGGCTGATCATCCACGACGACGAGTACAGCAAGGCGGTCTCGCAGGCTTCACCCGAGCTCGGGTTCCTGCGCGCGCTGCCCACGAACCCGGATAACGACGAGCCCTCCGAAAGCGACGCCGAGCCCCTAGCCTCCATCGTCGAGCGTGCCAGCTTCAAACCCGCCCCAAAGGTGACCAAGCATTCGTCGGTCATCATCCTCACCAGCGGCACCACCGGTACGCCCAAGGGGGCCAACCGGAAACCACCGCTGTCGCTGGCGCCGATCGGCGGCGTGCTCTCCCACGTCCCGTTCAAGTCGGGCGAGGTCACGCTGCTGCCCGCGCCGATGTTCCACGCACTGGGCTACCTGCACGCGACCATCGGGATGATGCTGGGGTCGACGCTCGTGCTGCGCCGGCGCTTCAAACCGGCCACCGTCCTCGCCGACATCGAAAAGCACAGGGCCACAGCGATGATCGTGGTGCCGGTGATGCTGTCACGCATCCTCGACCACATCGAGAAGATGGACTCCAAACCCGATCTGTCCTCGCTGCGCATCGTGTTCGTCTCGGGCTCGCAGCTCGGTGCGGAACTCGCGCAGCGGGCGATGAAGGACATCGGACCGGTGGTCTACAACCTCTACGGCTCCACCGAGATCGCCTTCGCCACCATCGCCCGGCCGGAGGATCTGGAGAAGAACCCGGCCACCGTCGGCCCCGTCGTCAAGGGGGTGCGGGTCAAGCTGTACGACGAGAACGGCAAAGAAGTGCCCAAGGGTGAGGTGGGCCGGATCTTCGTCGGCACCACGTTCCCGTTCGAGGGGTACACCGGCGGCGGGCACAAGCAGATCATCGACGGTCTGATGTCGTCGGGCGATGTCGGTTACTTCGACGAGCACGGGTTGCTGTACGTGTCGGGACGCGACGACGAGATGATCGTCTCCGGCGGCGAGAATGTGTTCCCCGCCGAGGTCGAGGACCTGATCAGCGGACATCCCGAGGTGGTCGAGGCGACCGCGCTGGGCGTGGAGGACAAGGAATGGGGCCACCGGCTGCGCGCCTTCGTCGTCAAGGCCGAGGGCGCCAGCATCGGCGAGGACGACATCAAGGCCTACGTCAAGGAGCACCTGGCCCGGTACAAGGTGCCGCGCGAGGTCATCTTCATCGACGAACTGCCCCGCAACCCCACCGGCAAGATCCTCAAGCGCGAGCTCCGTGAGATCGACGTCGACGGGGCCGAGAAGGGCACCGAGAAGGAATAGGCGGCTCCGCCCTGCTGTCGTAGCAGGGCATGAACATCGATCTCACCGGAAAGACCGCGCTCGTCACCGGCTCGACGCAGGGCATCGGCTTGGCGATCGCCGAGGGCCTCGCCGCGGCGGGCGCCCGCGTCGTGGTGAACGGCCGTAACCGCGACCGCGTGGACGCCGCTGTTGCCGGCCTGGACGGCGACGTGATCGGCATCGCCGCGGATGTGGCCACCGACGACGGGGTGGCCGACCTGGTGCGCGAGCTGCCCGACGTCGACATCCTGGTCAACAACCTCGGCATCTTCGGCGCAGTACCGGCGCGCGAGATCACCGACGACCAATGGCGCACCTATTTCGAGGTCAACGTCCTGGCCGCGGTCCGCCTGATCCGCAGCTACCTGCCGGGGATGGCCGACCGGGGCTGGGGCCGCGTGATCCAGATCGCCAGCGACTCGGCGATCGCCATTCCGCAGGAGATGATCCACTACGGCGTCTCCAAGACGGCGTTGCTCGCCGTGTCCCGCGGCTTCGCCAAAGACGCCGCGGGCACCGGAGTCACGGTGAACTCGGTGATCGCCGGACCGACGCACACCGCGGGTGTCGAGGACTTCGTCTATCAGCTGGTGGACCGCTCGCTGCCGTGGGACGAGGCGCAACGCGAGTTCATGCGTGCTCATCGGCCGCAGTCGCTGCTGCAGCGGCTCATCGAGCCCGAGGAGATCGCCAACATGGTGACCTACCTGGCGTCGCCGCTGGCGTCGGCGACGACCGGTGCCGCGGTGCGCGCCGACGGCGGCTACGTCGACTCGATCCTGCCCTAGGCCGTCAGCGCCGCCCCGGGCACCGATAGTCCCAGCAGGAACAGCGCGAACAGGAACCATCCCGCGCCCTGCCAGATCACCCACGTTCCGCCGGCCCTCCACACCCGGTAGGTGCGGATGAAGGCGCCGAGGCCACCGGCGAACAGGATCACGGGCACCAGGATGGCCGGGATCAGCGGGTGATCCCCGGGGATGACGAAGAAGCCCAACGCGACCCCCGCCAGGGCGACGAACGCGACGACGTAGCCCACCGCGGCCCGGAAGGCCTCCGGGTCATGCCACCGCTTCTCGACGTCGTTGGTCATGGGCAACGGTTTCCCGGCCGACGGGCGCTTATGCGCCGAAAGTACGGTTGTTGACGCGACACGCCGAGGATCGCGTCAACAAGCGGAGTGTCGGCGGGCCTACGGGTCGCGGGGCAGCCCCAGCAGCCGCTCGGCGATGATGTTCAGCTGCACCTCGGACGTGCCACCGTAGATCGTGGTGGCGCGGCTGCCCAGCAGATACTCCACCCACTTGCCCTGCAGTGACTTCGAATCGCCGATCGCGCCGTCGATCCCGAACGACGACACCGCGAACTCGGCGTAGCCCTGACCGGTGCGCATCGACAGCAGCTTGGAGATCGCCGCCGACGGCATGGCGTCGCCGCCGGCGAGGGTCAGCAGCGTCGAGCGCATGTTCATCAGCTTGGCGGCGTGGCCCTCGGCGATCAGCTGGCCGGCCCTGTTCTGGCCGATCTGGTCGAAGTGACCCTCGCGGACGAAATCCACGAAGCCGTCGAGGTTGGCCAGGAAGCCGGGCTCGCTGCTGCCGATCGAAACCCGTTCGGCGGTCAGGGTGTTGCGGCTGACCTCCCAGCCGCGGTCCACCTCGCCGAGCACCAGTTCGTCGGGCACGAAGACGTCGTCGATGAAGACGGTGTTGAACATGGCATTGCCGGTGAGTTCGCGCAGCGGCTTGACCTCGACGCCGTCGCTGTTCATGTCGAGCAGGAAGTAGGTGATCCCCTGATGTTTGGGAGCGTTTGGGTCCGTTCTGGCCAACAGGGCGCCCCACTGCGAGAACTGCGCCGCGGTGGTCCAGATCTTCTGCCCGGTGATGCGCCAGCCACCGTCAACCTTGGTGGCCTTGGTGGACAGGCCGGCCAGATCGGATCCGGCGCCGGGCTCGGAGAACAGCTGGCACCAGATCATCTCGCCGCGGAAGGTCGGCGGCAGGAAGCGCTGCTTCTGTTCGTCGGTGCCGAACGCCACGATCGACGGGATCAGCCAGGCCGCGATGCCCATTTGCGGTCGCTTGACCCGGCCCTCGCTGAACTCCTGCGCGATGATGATCTGCTCGATCGGGCTCGCGGCGCGGCCCCACGGTGTCGGCAGGTGCGGTTGAACCCAGCCGCCCTCGGCGATCGCGGTGAGGCGATCCTCGCGGGGCATCGCCTTGAGTGCGGCCACCTCCTGGCGGATCTCGTCGCGCAGCTTCTCGGTGTCCGGGTCGAGGTCGAGGTTCATCCGGCGCATCCCGGAGGTGGTGGCGGTGTCGACCACCTGCTGGGGATAGTCGGCGTGCCGGCCGAATGCGGCGTTCAGCGCGAGTGCCCGCCGGTAGTAGACGTTGGTGTCGTGCTCCCAGGTGAACCCGATGCCGCCGTGCACCTGGATGCACTCCTGCGCGCAGTGCTGGGCTGCGGCGGGAGCGAGTGTGGCAACGACGCCAGTCGCGAAATCGACTGCCGCGTCCGCGCTTTCGAAACCCTTCTCGACCGCCTCGTCGAGCGCACGGGCGGCGTCCCACACCGCGGCCGTGGCGCGCTCGGTGTCGGCCATCATCTCCGCGCACTTGTGCTTGATCGCCTGGAACTGCCCGATCGGACGGCCGAACTGTTCGCGGATCTTCGCGTAGGCCGACGCCTCGTCGGTCGACCAGCGGGCGACACCGACGCACTCCGCGGACAGCAGCGTGGTGATCACGGCGCGTGCCGCGGCCGCCGTCAGATTGCCCAGCACCCGGTCGCCGGCGACCTCGACGGCGTTGGCCCGCACGTGGGCGATCGGGCGCAGCAGGTCGACGGAGGTGACGGGTTCGATCTCGAGCTGATCGGCGTCCATGACGACCCAGCCGAGACCGGATTCGAGGCCCGCCACGGGGAGGACCAGCAGCGCGGCCTGGCCGGCGGACATGACCGACCGGGCCTCACCGCGGACGAGGTAGCCGTCGCCGTGCCGGGTGGCGGCGAGGTCCGACTCCAAGGCGTAGGTCGCGATGGCCGCGCCTGACGCCAGATCGGAGAGCAGCGCGGAGTTCGGATCGTCGGCGGCGATCAGCGCGCTGGCGATCGCCGACGGCACGAAGGGCCCCGGGACGGCGCCGTAGCCGAATTCGGCCAGGACGATGGCCAGTTCGAGGAAGCCGAAGCCTTGTCCGCCCACGGACTCCGCGAGGTGCACACCGGTCAGTCCCTGCTCGGCGGCGGCCCTCCAGTACGGCGGCGGGTTGGGCACGGGGGTCTCGAGCGCTTCGTGCAGCACCTCCGACGGCGCGACGCGCGCCACGAGGCTGCGCACCGAATCGGCCAGGTCGTTGTGCTCTTCGGTGATGGCGATGGGCATAGCGGCGTTGCCTCCCTAATAACCGGTCGGTTGGGAGCCAATGTACCCGCGGCGGTCAGCGCCACCTCTTGGCGATCCACCGCGCGATCATGTCGGCCTGTTCGCTGCGGGCGCCGGGAGTCGTGAAGTAGTGGTCGGTGTCGATACTGCGCTGGGTCTTGTCCGCGCAGCTCAGCGCGTTGCTGATCCGTTCGGCGTCCGACGGGAACACCCCGGTGTCCTGGTCGGCCGTGATGACCAGTGCGGGACACCGGATGCGGGCGAGATGCGGTTCTGCGCGCGTCTGTGCGCGGCGCAGGCTCCACATGCCCAGCCAGTTCCAGAGCGTGCACGCTGCGGCGATGCCGTGCGCGGAGCGGTTCGCGTTCTTCGGCGCCCCGACGTAGCAGGTGTTGGCGGGCCGTCTGGATGGTTCCAGGGTGGAGTCCATCATCCGCAGATCGGCCCAGGTTCGCAGCACCGTGAACGGCCGGTCGGAGAATCCCGCCGCTCGGACGCGGGTCAGTTCGGCCTCCGCCCAGTCGGTGATGGCGTGGTTGCGCGCGATCTGCGCCGCGCGGTAGCGGTCGACGAACTCGGCGGAGTACGGCGGACCGTTGCGCTCGTCGAACGGGTCGAGCGCCGGGTCGGTGGCGACGGGGTCGGTCTCGTCGGTCACCGACGCGTCCATCCAGGCGGTCAGCACGTCGGGCCGGCCAGGGTGCGCCGCGCTGGCGATGTAGCCGTCGGCGGGTGGCAGGTCGCCCAGTCCGGCAGCCGGGCGCATACCTGGCATCGGCTGCACGTGTTTGTCGCAGGCTTGCGCCTGATACGCCGCCATCAGTGAACCGCCGCCCGAATTACCCAGCAGCACAACGGTGTCGATGTTCTGCACCTCGCGCAGCCACCGGACGCCGACGCCGATGTCGACGAGTGCGTGGTCGAGCAGGAAGCTGCTCTCGAAGCCGCGGAAGCGGGTATTCCAGCCGAGGAACCCGATGCCGCGGGTGGCCAGGTAATCGGCGAGATAGTGCTCGCTGAAGTCGATCTGATAGTGGCTGGCGATGATCGCCACCTTGGGGCGACGGCCGACGCCGCGGTAGTAGATGCCCTGGCACGGATGACCACCCGATCCCGCACGGCGGGCGCTGGTCGAATCCAGACCCACGAATTCTCTTAGGACCCCAGGGCTTTGGGTGGTGGACGCGGTTCTGCTCATAAAGCTCCGGCACTCGTCGGCGGCTGGCTGCACCGATCTCAGATTGTAGGAGCAGCGTGCCCGCGCCGGTCGGGTTTCGGCCCAATGGTTGCTGGAAGTCACCCACCCCGACTTTTGGCAAACGACTGTCGAGGCGTTGCTGGAGACATCTGCCAGGCATTTAGCCGACGGGGGTCTTCGGTAGCTATTTCGGGAATCGTTTGTCGTAATCCCCTGTCGGGAGCGGTAATCGATGCTTGAGCAGCTCGGGCGAGGTCACCGAGACGGTCAATTACTGACGACTTCGACAATTTGCCTGCGGGGGGCAAGTTAGACGGCCTACATTGCCCACTGATGCCAGTGGGCCGACCACGTTGACCGTGGTGCAGGGCTTACCGGCGTCGCATTCCGGCGACGATCGAACCCGTGAGGATTCCAAGATGAGTGTGCCCGCGCGACGCGTCCACCAGAACCATCCTTCCGAGGGTTATGCCCGCTATGTCGGAAGGGTCGGCGCCCTGGCGGTCGCACTCGGGGTCGGGATGGCGATCACGTCGGCGCACGGTGTCGGTCTGGCCCACGCCGACCCGGGGGCCATCTCGGTCGACCGGTCAGATTCCGGAAACACCTCCGGCGCAACAGCATCGGAAGGCTCGCGCGCGTCGGACAACGCGGGAACGAGGGATGTCGGCGAGTCACCGTCACGCACCACGGCCCTGCCGTCCGACGAGGAGGCGCCGTCCGACCGCCTTGTCGAATCCCGCGTGCGCCGCGGCGGTTCGGCAGGCGCCACGCATGGACTGGACGCCACGGCGCTTGATTCCGGTGCACTCGACGACGCTGCCGTCGAACGGATTCGGCCGTTCGTCTTTCTTGACGCGCCGATCCGGGGCAGGGAGCCGCGGGCTACGGTCACCGCCGGCGAATCAGACACCCGGGAGCTACCGGGTGGGTTCGCTGAAAGCCGGCTGAAAGACGCGGGACGAGGCCCGTCGACCGGCGTCGAGACGGCCCGTCTGGCCGACGGCCGAGAGTGGCTCACCTCGTGGCGGTCATCGCCGGCCGCGGAGCGGGGGAGGGCGCTGTCGACGTGGGCAGCGTCGCCGGTGGCGACGACACCGGATGCGGCGTTCGAGGCGACCGCCCCGGTGACGTCGTTCGTCAGCGCCGTTCTCACGCCTTTCGTCGGTGTCGCGGGACGTACCGCGCCCGCCCAGCCGCTGTCGGTCTGGACGATGCTGAACCTCCTCGGTCGGGAGATGCAGCGCACCTGGTTCAACCGCCGTCCGCAGATCAGGGACCAGCATCATCACGTCGAACTCGGCGATGCGCGCGATGTCAGCCAACGCATCCCGCTCGGCGGCTTCGACCCCGACGGTGATGTGTTGCAGTACTCGGTTGCCGAGCGTGGGGAGGCGGGTGGCCCGCGGTTCGGCACGGTCACCATCGATCAGGCGACGGGTACCTACACCTACGATCCGGACGACAGTTTCGCGCGGTCCGGTGGAACCGACACCTTCGTCGTCCGGTTGGCCGATTCCTCCCCGCGGCCCCTGCACCGACTCCTCGCCTTGCTCCGCGGCGGAAACACCGACTTCGCCGTCGTCAACGTCACGGTGGCCCCGGTCCGGACCCCGCCTCCGCCCGTGAACACGCCGCCCGTGAAACCGCCGCCCGTGGATCCGCCGCCTGCCGACCTGGCGCCGGTGGCCATCCCCGACAGCTTCCGGATGGATGAGAACACTTCGCTGACCGGCAATGTGCTCACCAACGACATCGACCAGACGCCCGACGACGACACCGCTCTGACAGTCGAAATGGCCGCCGGCCCCACCCACGGCTCGCTGACGCTCAACAAAGACGGGTCGTTCACCTACAAGCCCGACGCGAACTTCAGTGGACGGGACTCCTTCGATTACCGGGTCGTCCATGGCTCGGTCGTCGGCAACGTCACGACCGCCACCATCATCGTCGCGGCGCCCGTCGATGCTCTGGTGGTGGAGTTGCCCGCCGGCGGTGGCGTCACCGGTGCCGAGGATTCGGCGATCGCGTTGGGGATCGCGGTGTCGACTCGAGATCCGGAGGAGGTGGTGACGGTCACCATCCAGGGTGTCCCGGACGGGGCGGTGCTGTCGTCGGGCGCGGACAACGGTGACGGCAGCTGGACGTTGGATCGTGCTGATCTCGCGGGTCTGACGGTGACGCCGCCCGTGGATTTCGCGGGGTCGTTCGATCTAACGGTGACCGCAGTCGGCGCCGACGGGTCAGCGGAGGCAGCCGTGCTCACGGTGACGGTGGAGCCGGTCACCGATCCGCCGGCGCTGGAACTGCCGGCCGGTCAAGTGGTGATCGGGCGGGAGGATTCGGCGATCGCACTGGGCATCAACGTCTCGAGCGGTGATTCCGATGAGACGGTGACGGTCCGGATCGAGGGCGTCCCGGAGGGCGCGGTCCTGTCGGCAGGCGCCGACAACGGTGACGGCACGTGGACGTTGACGGCGGCGGAGGCGGCCAACGTGTCGATCAGTCCGGCCCAGGATTATTTCGGGACTTTCACCTTGGCGATCACCGCCACGGCTACCGATTCGAGCGGCGCGGTCGCCTCCACCGCCGCATCGTTGGTGGTCGATGTCGTCAACGTGGGCGATATCCCGCAGTTGCAACTGCCGGGTGATGAGAATCAGATCGTCACCGGTCGAGAGGGGGCTCCTCTGGACATCGGTTTTGCCGTCGTGACACCTGATGTCGGCTCGGACGTCACGATCACCATCGGCGAGGTGCCCGCCGATGCGGTGTTGTCGGCGGGGATCGACAACGGTGATGGCACATGGACTTTGACGGCTGATGAGGCGGCCGACCTGTCGATCACCATGCCCGAGGACTACTCCGGCTGGTTCGGTCTGACGATCTTTGCGGAGGTTCGTGACGCGGCGGGTGAGGGCGGCTCCATCTTCACGTCCCTGGTCGTGGACTTCAGGCCGGTTGCGGATGTGCCGGCGGTGGAGCTGCCCGACGGTGGACTGGTGACCGGGGCGGAAGACACCTCGATTGCGTTGGGGCTCAACGTGTCGAGCCCCGATCCGGACGAGTCGGTGGCAGTCTTCATCGCCGGTGTCCCGGTCGGGGCGAAGCTGTCCCGGGGATCCGATCAGGGCGACGGCACGTGGCTCGTCGAAGCCCATGACTTGAGCAACCTCACCATCACCCCGCCCGCCGACAGCGCCGACGACTTCATCCTGACCATCTGGGCCGTGGCCACCGAGGGCGGCCAATCGATGGAGTCGGTACCGATGCGCCTGCGTGTGACCGTGAACGCGGTGGCGGACGCGTCAACCGCATGGGGGCAAGACGTCAGGGCAGGCTTCGGTGACCCGATCGGACTCGTCGTCGGTGGCCAACTCGCCGACACCGACGGATCGGAGACGCTCACCTATCGCATATCGGGTGTGCCCGACGGGTTCAGCCTGAACCAGGGAATCAACAACGGCGACAACTCCTGGACGTTGCGTCAGGAGCAGTTGGCCGATCTGCGGCTCGTCGCACCGCACCGCTTCCAGGGGTCGCTTGCGCTCAACGTCACCCCGGTGGCACACGACGAGGACGGTTCGACGGCCGCGGGCGAAGGTTCGTTCTTCGTCGTGACCATCGGCGCCGGCGGCCCGCACGTCGACATCGAGGCCTTGCGGCGGCCGGGCGCTATCGGTGTCGGCGTCATCGTGGACGGGGTGGAAGTCGACTCGCTGGCCTCATCCGGTGAGCTCGGGACGCCGGAGGGTGTGTTCGTCCGAGAGGGTGGACAGATCGACGGAGACGCACTGCTGGACCGTCTGCGCACTTCGGTGGGCCTGCTGATGTCCGGGTTCGAGCTGTCCGGTCTGCCCGACGGCACCATCGTGAACGGCACCACGGTCACCAACGGCCGGTGGATGAGTGGTGGAATCCTGGGTCTGCCGACGGACGGGACGCTCGACATCGTCCTGCCTCCCGATGCCGATGCGGATTTCTTGCTCCGCGTCACCACGTTCGGGCTCCTGGGGATGCCGACGACGGTGGTGACGACGCCGGTGACGGTGATGGCATCCGCCGACCCGGTCGCGAAGGCCCGCAGCGTGGCCGTCGACCGGGGTGACGGCACCGTCGCTCTGAACATCGACGGGGAGCTGACCGACACCGACGGTTCGGAGACTTTGAGCTACCTCATCAGTGGCGTACCGGCCGGCTTCCGCTTCAACCAGGGCATCGACAACGGCAACGGGACGTGGAGTCTGACGGCGGAAGATCGGGCCGGCCTGGTTCTGACGCCGCCGGCGGACTGGGCGGGACCGTACTCCGTCAAAGTGGTCGTGTCGCACATCGTGACCGAGCGAGAAGGAGATCAGGCTGTCGTCCAGACGGGCGCGTCGGTGACCGTCTCCGGCGCCCGCTCGGAGACCAAACGGGACCTGTAGACCGCTCAGTACAGGCGCGGATCCGACAGCTGGCCGATCATGGCCGTGAGCTGGTCGACGAGCTGGTCCTTGTCGAGCGCGACGTCGCCTGCCAGCCACGCGCTGATCGTCTGGGCCACACCGCCGACGACGAAGTGCGCGGCCGCCGTGATCCGCGGGGTCGGGCTCTGCTGGAGCGCGGTGCTGGCGTGTCGGCCCGACAGCATCGCGAACAGCGCTCCCGACTCGGCCCGTTTGCGCATGACGACCGCGTTGGACAGTTTGGAGCTGAACAGCAGCCGTCCGACGCGCGGATCGTCGGCCACGGTGCGCACGATGTCGGTCATCACGGCGCGGATGCGATGCCGCGGTTCGGCGGATGCGGCCGCGGCCTGGGTGGTGCCGGCGATGCCACCGATCACCCAGTCGAAGACTGCGGCCACGAATTCGTCCTTGTCCGCGAAGGCTTCATAGAAGTAGCGCACGGTGACACCGGCCTGGCGGCAGATGGCGCGCACGGTCAACTCGGCAGGTCCTTCGAGGATGTCGTGTTCGGGGGAGCCGAGAAGCTCCAGTCCGGCCTCCAGGAACCGCATGCGGCGGTGCGCGGCGCGCTCGGGCGCCTCGACGCCGCGGTAGGGCCGGACCTGTGCCATCAGTCCATCTTGCTTGACAGCCCTTCGCGCTACAGTGGACGATCAGGAAACATTCGTTCTCACTTTTGCTCCCGAGGTGGACCATGACCGTCAGCGCACTGACCTCGCAGGTGGATCGGCCGGTCACGGATCCGGCGCGGCCCGACCGGATGCCCGGTGGGCGGCGGCTCGGTAAAGCGACGTTCGACGACGGACTGATGGGTGTGGCCCTGCTGGCCGGCCCGGCGAACGTGATCATGCAGCTGGCACGCCCCGGCGTCGGCTACGGCGTGATGGAGAGCCGGGTCGACAGCGGCCGGGTGGACCTGCACCCGATCAAGCGGGCCCGCACCACCTTCACCTATCTGGCCGTGGCGACCAACGGCACCGACGAACAGAAGGCCGCTTTCCGCCGGGCCGTCAACGGCGCCCACGCGCAGGTGTACTCGACCGATGAGAGCCCGGTGAAGTACCACGCCTTCGACAAGGATCTGCAGCTGTGGGTCGCGGCGTGCCTCTACAAAGGCGGCGTCGACGTCTTTCGCATCTTCATCGGCGACATGGACGACGAGACCGCTGAGCAGCACTTTCGCGACAGCGCGACCATGGGCACCACGCTGCAGGTGCCGCTCGAGATGTGGCCCGCCGACCGCGCCGCTTTTGACAAGTACTGGCAGGAGTCGCTCGACCAGGTGCACATCGACGACGCGGTGCGCGAATACCTGTATCCGATCGCCGTGGGGCGCCTGCGCGGGTTGCAGGCCCCCGGACCGCTGCAGCGCCGCCTGGAGGCCTTCAACCTGCTGATCACCACCGGCTTCCTGCCGCAGCGGTTCCGCGACGAGATGCGGCTCCCGTGGGACGCCGAACACCAGCGGCGCTTCGACCGGGTGATGGGCGCCCTGCGGACCGTCAACAACCTCCTGCCGCGGCCCCTGCGCCGGTTCCCGTTCAACGTCCTGCTGATGGACCTCGACCGGCGAATCCGCACCGGCCGTCCGCTCATCTGACCCGGCGCCACCGTCAGCATCGATTGCTGGCGGGCGGCCATCGCGCCGCGCGGCGCACCCTCTTCGGCGGTGACGACGCCCGGGCTGACCGCGACGCAGGGTGGTCGTCGGTGAGGTGGCGCCGCCGCCCGTCGGGACATCGGCCGCCAGGCCCGCAGAGCCACCCGCGAACCGTGGCGCCCGTCGTTCGACCGGCGGGAATCCCCGTCCGGTCCGGCCGTCCGGTCATCGTCCGACGGCCCGCACCCGGGCCCGAAGTCGGCGCTCATCCCCTGGTCACGGGTGCTGTGGGAGTGATCAGGCGCACCGGCGTGCGTCTGGACGGTTAGCTTATGCAATGCTAACTTCCACCTGAAGTTAGCCTCACCAAACCTAAAGGGAGACAGCGGGGGTTCATGCCTCCGTGTGTAAACGGTTCATGGATATGGGAAGTGACACGCTCGCGGCGCCGACGACGGCGCCCACCCGCGTCGACCGCGACGTCGTCAGTCGGTTTGCCACGTGCTGTCGCGCGCTGGGGCTGACGGTCAACGACCGGCAGCGCCCCGCCGACCTGCCCGCCGCCCGCTCGGGCTTCGAGGCGCTGACCCACATCGCGCACGACCACTGCGATGCGTGGATCGGACTGGCCGCCGCCGGCGACCTGTCCAGCCGCGTCGTCGAATCGGTCTGGCGCACCCGCAGCAGTGCCGGCCTGCTGCAGCGTCATGTGGAGATCGCGCCGGGCGCGCTCGGCTTCTTGTATGACAGCGGGCTGTACCTACAGTTCCGGGCCTCCGATCCCGACGACTTCCAACTCGCCTACGCCGCGGACCGCTGCGTGGCCGGGGCCTTCGCCGATGCCGACCGACTCGTCGGTGACGTCCTCGAACGCCGCCCGGGCTGGTTGCAGGCCCGCTGGGTGCGCGTGGCGATCCACCACCGCGCCGAACGCTGGTCCGACGTCATCCGGCTGCTCACCCCGGTGGTGAACGACACCTCCGTCGACGAGACCTACAGCCACGCCGTGCGTGTCACCCTCGGCATCGCCCTGGCGCGGCTCGGGATGTTCGCCCCGGCGATGTCCTACCTCGAGGATCCCGCCGGTCCGGTCGCCGTCGCCGCCATCGACGGTGCGCTGGCCAAAGGCCTCACCCTGCGCGCGCAGGGGGAGGACGAGGACGCCGCCGACGTTCTGCAGGATCTCTACGCCGCCAACCCCGAGAACGCCGATCTCGAAGCGGCGCTGCTGGACACCAGCTACGGCATCCCCACCACCACCGCCGCCCGGATCGAGGCGCGCAGCAACCCGTGGGATCCGGAGTCCGAACCCTCCGAGGCCGAATTCGTCGACCCCGGCGCCAAGGACCGCAAGGCGCACCTACTCATCGAGGCCGAAGCCGAACTGGCCGAGTTCATCGGCCTCGAAGAGGTCAAGTACCAGGTCGCCCGGTTGAAGAGTTCCGTGGCGATGGCGCTGCGCCGGCAGGAGCGCGGTCTGGCCGTCGCCCAGCGCACCAACCATCTCGTCTTCGCCGGTCCACCCGGCACCGGTAAGACGACGATCGCGCGCGTGGTCGCCAAGATCTACTGCGGCCTGGGTCTACTGCGCAAGGAGACCGTCCGCGAGGTCCACCGCGCCGATCTGATCGGACAGCACATCGGCGAGACCGAGGCCAAGACGAACGCGATCATCGACAGCGCCCTGGACGGCGTGCTGTTCCTCGACGAGGCCTACGCGCTGGTCTCCACCGGCGCCAAGAACGACTTCGGTCTGGTGGCCATCGACACCCTGCTGGCGCGAATGGAGAACGACCGCGACCGGCTGGTCGTCATCATCGCCGGCTACCGCAAAGACCTCGACATGTTCCTCGACGCCAATGAAGGTCTGCGGTCCCGTTTCACCCGCAGCATCGACTTCCCGTCCTACTCGCCCGCCGAACTCGTGGAGATCGCCGTGCGCATGGCCGAGAAGCGCGACAGCCTGTTCGCCCCCGCCGCACACGACGACATGGAACGGCTGTTCGCGCAACTGGCGCAGTCGTCGTCACCGGACGCCAACGGTGTCGACCGGCGCAGCCTCGACATCGCCGGCAACGGCCGGTTCGTCCGCAACCTGGTCGAGCGGTCGGAGGAGGAGCGCGAATACCGGCTCGACCATTCCGACGCCGACGACTTCACCGACGAGGATCTGATGACCATCACCGCGGAAGACGTCCGCAGCTCGGCCGCCCCGCTGCTGCGCGGCCTCGGTTTGGCCGCACCGGATCTGACCGGGCGGGGTCTGGTGCCGGGCTCGCCGGTGCAGGCATGACGTCCCCCTCTGACCCCCGGCGCTCCTTCACCTCCCGGACACCGGCGAGTGAGGGTTCCGAGCGCACGCCCTACCGGCGCGGCTTCGTCACCCGCCACCAGGTGTCGGGCTGGCGATTCATGATGCGCCGCATCGCATCCGGCGTCGCGCTGCACGACACCCGGATGCTCGTCGATCCGCTGCGCACCCAGTCGCGCTCGGTCCTGGTCGGCGCCCTCATCCTGGTGACCGGGCTGGCCGGTTGCTTCGTGTTCTCGCTGATCCGCCCGGCGGGCTCCGCGGGCACAGACGCCATCCTGGCCGACCGCTCCACCGCCGCGCTCTACGTCAAGGTCGGGGAGCAACTCCATCCCGTGCTCAACCTGACCTCGGCGCGGCTCATCGCAGGGCGGGCCGACAACCCGACCACCGTCAAGACCTCGGAGCTGGACCAGTTCCCCCGCGGCAACCTCGTCGGCATCCCCGGTGCGCCGGAACGCATGGTGCAGAACACCTCTCGCGACGCCGACTGGACGGTGTGCGACGCCGTCTCCGGATCGTCGACGGGTGTCACCGTGCTCGCCGGTGAACTCGGCACCGGCGGTGAGCGCGCCACCACCCTGGCCGGCGACCGGGCCGTCCTGGTCTCCAACGGGTCGGGCACCTGGCTGTTGTGGAACGGTCGACGCAGTGCCGTCGACCTCGGCAACCGTCCGGTGACCGATGCGCTGGGTATCCCCGCCGTCGACGTGACGCCCCGTCCGATCGCGGCCGGGCTGTTCAACGCGATCCCCGAGGGGCCCGCCCTGGTCGCGCCGCCCGTCCCCGAAGCCGGTCAGCCGCCGCAGTTCGCGCTCCCGGTGCCCGCACCGGTGGGGTCGGTGGTCTCGGCCTTCGACGCCGACGACACCATCCGGTACTACGCCGTGCTGCCCGACGGGCTGCAACCGGTGTCCTCGGTGCTGGCCTCGATCCTGCGTAACACGAACTCCTACGGGTTGGCACAGCCACCGCGGCTCGCCCCCGACGACATCGCCCGCCTGCCGGTGTCCGGAACGCTCGACGCCGACGCCTATCCCGCGGTCCGGGTCAGCCTGGTCGACGCATCGGCTGATCCGGTCACCTGCGCGCAGTGGGCGAAACCCGTTGACGCTGAGCAGAGCTCGCTGACGCTGCTGTCCGGTGCGGCTCTACCGCTGCCGGAGAGTCTGCGTACCCTCGATCTCGTCGGCGCGGGCAACGGCGTCACCGCCGACCGGGTGGCGATCGCCCCCGGTAGCGGCTATTTCGTCCAGACCGTCGGGCAGGAGCCCGGTTCGCCCACCGCCGGATCGTTGTTCTGGGTCAGCGACACCGGCGTGCGCTACGGCATCGACCAGGGGGGCTCCTCGTCACCCGGGGATGACACGGTCGCGGCGCTGGGGCTGAGCAGTCCGCCGCTGCCGGTGCCGTGGTCGGTTCTCGCCCAGTTCGCGGCGGGCCCGACGCTGTCCCGGGGTGACGCGCTGCTGGCGCACGACACCCTGCAACCCGATCCGAGCCCTGTGCGTCTGGAGAACCCATGAGCCGGCTGATCTTCGAGGCCCACCGCCGGTTGCCACCCCCGGCCGCCCGCCAGGGCACCATCACCATCGAACCGCCCCCGGAACTGCCGCGGCTGGTGCCGCCGTCGTTGCTACGCCGGGTGCTGCCCTATCTGATCGTGCTGCTCATCGTCGGCATGATCGTTGCGCTGGTCGCCACCGGGATGCGGCTGATCTCGCCGACCACCCTGTTCTTCCCGTTCGTGCTGCTGCTCGCCGCGACCGCGCTCTACCGTGGCACCGACAACAAGATGCGCACCGAGGAGGTCGACGCCGAGCGCGCCGACTACCTGCGCTACCTGTCGGTGGTGCGGGACAACGTGCGGGTGCACGCCGCC
The DNA here is from genome assembly GCF_001665575.1 of Mycobacterium sp. 852013-51886_SCH5428379. Lineage (GTDB taxonomy): Bacteria > Actinomycetota > Actinomycetes > Mycobacteriales > Mycobacteriaceae > Mycobacterium. The sequence goes on from NZ_LZSU01000003.1 coordinate 57,501, forward strand.
GAGCAGCGGGCCGCCCTGGAATGGTCCCATCCCGATCCCGCTGTGCTGGCGACGATTCCGGGCACCCGCCGGCAGTGGGAACGCGATCCGCGCGACGGTGACTTCCTGATCCTGCGCGCCGGTGTGCACGACACCCCGCTGTCGACGGTGCTGCGCGTCAAGGACACCGCCGACGAGATCGACCTGGAACCGGTGTCGCACACCACGTTGCGCGGTCTGCTCGACGTCCAACGCACCGTGCGGGACGCCCCTGCGGGCATCGATGTCGCGAAGCTGTCGCGCATCACGGTGTACGGGGACGTCGACGAGGTCCGCGGCGCGCTGCGGGCGTGGATCGCCCAGGCCGTCACCTGGCACGATCCGAGCGTGCTCGGGGTGGCACTCGCCTCCCCCGACGTGGACAGCGACGACTGGTCATGGCTGAAGTGGTTGCCGCACACGGACATCTCGGGTGAGGCCGACGCCGTCGGGCCGGCCCGTCAGTTGGCCACCGACGTGACCGAACTGCGCGCCATGCTCGCCCCCGCCCTGGCCGACCGGGCGCCCTTCCCCGGTGACGGCGACCGTGCGGTCAAGCATCTGCTGGTGATCGTCGACGATCCCGACTCCGACCTCGAGGACCTGATCCGCCGGCCCGGCCTGGCTGGGGTGACGGTGATCCAGCGCGCCACCGAACCGCCGCACCGCGAACAGTATCCGGATCCGGAACGGCCGATCCTACGGATCGCCGACGGCCGCATCGAGCGCTGGCAGACCGGCGGCTGGGCGTCCTTCATCGACACCGCCGACACCCTCGACGCCGACGACGCGCGCCATCTCGCGCGGATGCTGGCGCGCTGGGATTCCAATCCGGGGCAGGCGCGTTCGACCACCACCGGTGGTTCGACCTTCACCACCCTGCTCGACATCCCGGACGCCTCGGCGCTCGACGTCGCCACCCTGTGGGCGCCGCGCCGCCGCGACGACGAACTGCGCGTCCCGATCGGCGTCACTGCGACGGGGGAGCCGCTGTACTTCGACCTCAAGGACGAGGCCGAGGGCGGTATGGGCCCGCACGGGTTGATGATCGGTATGACCGGCTCGGGCAAATCGCAGACGCTGATGTCGATCCTGTTGGCGCTGTTGACCACCCACTCCGCCGAGCGGCTCATCGTCATCTACGCCGACTTCAAGGGCGAGGCCGGTGCAGACATCTTCCGTAACTTCCCGCAGGTGGTCGCGGTCATCTCCAACATGGCAGAGAAGCGGTCGCTGGCCGACCGCTTCGCCGACACCCTGCGCGGTGAGGTGGCCCGGCGCGAGCAGCTGCTCAAGGAGACCGGACGCCGGGTACAGGGCAGCGCCTTCAACTCGGTGACCGAATACGAGAACGCGATCGCCGCGGGTCACGACCTGCCACCGATCCCGACGCTGTTCGTCGTCGCCGACGAGTTCACGCTGATGCTCGCGGACCATCCCGAGTACGCGGACCTCTTCGACTATGTGGCGCGCAAGGGCCGGTCCTTCCGGATCCACATCCTGTTCGCCTCGCAGACCCTCGACGTCGGCCGCATCAAGGACATCGACAAGAACACCTCCTACCGCATCGGTCTGAAGGTCTCCAGCCCCAGCATCTCCCGGCAGATCATCGGGGTCGAGGACGCCTACCACATCGAATCCGGCCGGGAGCACAAGGGCGTAGGCTTCCTCGTGCCCGCCCCGGGTGCGACGCCGATCAAGTTCCGCAGCACCTACGTCGACGGCATCTACGAGCCGCCGCGGGTCGAGCGGTCGGTTGTGGTTCGGGCGCTGCCGCAGCCGCAGCCGTTCACTGCGGGCCGGGTCGAACCCGAACCGGACACGATCATCCCGTCGTTCGAGCCGCAGGCCGAGGCGGCGCCCCCGCGCAAGCTGATCTCCACGATCGGCGCCCAGCTCGCCCAGTACGGTCCGAAGGCACCTGCGCTGTGGCTGCCGCCGCTCGACGAGCCGATCCAGCTGGTGGACACGCTGCAGCGGTCGGGCGTCCCGGCGCGGCAGTGGCGCTGGCCGCTCGGCGAGATCGACAAGCCGTTCGAGATGCGGCGCGATCAGCTGATCTTCGACGCCAACGGCGCCGCGGCCAACATGGTCATCCACGGCGGCCCCAAATCAGGCAAATCCACTGCGCTGCAGACCTTCATCCTGTCGGCCGCCGCACTGCACACCCCGCGCGAGGTCACGTTCTACTGCCTCGACTACGGCGGCGGTCAGCTGGCTCCGCTCGCGGATCTCGCCCACGTCGGCAGTGTCGCCACCCCGCTCGAGCCCGAGCGCATCCGGCGGACGTTCGGCGAGATCGAGCAGCTGCTGCGGGCGCGGCAGGCGCGTGGCACCGGCCGGCACGATGCGGATCAGGGCGACGGTTACGGCGAAGTTTTTCTGGTAATCGACAACCTCTACGCGTTCAGCCGAGACAACACCGACACCTTCAACACTCGAAACCCGTTGCTGGCCAAGGTGACCGAACTCGTCAACACCGGGCTGGCCTACGGCATCCACGTCATCATCACGACGCCGAACTGGCTCGAGGTCCCGCTCAACATGCGGGACGGGCTCGGACTGCGACTGGAACTCAAACTCAACGATCCCCGCGACAGCAACGTGCGCATCGTCGGCGGACTGCGCAGGCCCGCCGAAGGTGTGCCCGCCGATCAACCCGGCCGCGGTCTGACCATGGCCGCCGAGCACTTCCTGTTCGCGACGCCGGCCCCGGAGCTGATTCCGGCCATCAACGCCCGATTCCCCGAGATGTCCGCCCCGCCGGTGCGTCTGCTGCCGACCGATCTGAAACCCGACGCCATCCGGCCGCTCTACCCGGCGCCCGAGCGGGTGGTGATCGGTCAGCGCGAGGAGGATCTCGCACCGGTCGCCCTGGACTTCGCGGACAATCCGCTCGTCATGGTGTTCGGCGACAGCCGGTCGGGTAAGACGACGCTGCTGCGCCACCTGATCCGGACGCTGCGCGACAACTCCGCACCCAACGAGGTGGCGTTCACCGTCATCGACCGCCGGCTGCAACTCGTCGACGAACCGCTGTTCCCGGACAACGAGTACACCCCGAACATCGACCGCATCACCCCCGCGATGCAGGGGTTGGCGGCGCTGATCGAGAAGCGTCGTCCGCCCGCCGGGCTCACGCACGCGCAGCTCACCGAGTGGGCGTACCCCAGAACCGGGGCCGGCCACACCCACTACCTGATCATCGACGACGTCGACCAGATCCCGGACAGCCCGGCGATCAGCGGACCGTTCGCCGGTCAGCGTCCGTGGACACCGTTGCTCGGACTGCTCGGCGAGGCAGGTGATCTCGGGCTGCGGGTGATCGTCACCGCCAGGGCGACCGGATCGGCGCACGCGGTGATGACCGCACCGCTGCTGCGCCGCCTCAACGATCTGCAGGCCACCACCCTGATGCTGTCCGGCAACCCGCAGGACAGCGGCAAGATCCGCGGTCACCGCTTCGCGCGGCTTCCCGCGGGCCGGGGCATGCTGCTCGGCGACAGTGACACCCCCACCTTCGTCCAACTCGTCAACCCCCTCGTGGCGCAGCACGCCGGATCGCCACGATCGAACGGAAAGGGATTCAGCTGATGACTCTTCGCGTCGTCCCCGAGGGTCTGACCGCCGCGAGCGCGGCCGTCGAGGCGCTGTCCGCGCGGCTGGCCGCCGCCCATGCCGCCGCCGCCCCGCTGGTCACCGCGGTGCTGCCACCCGCTGCCGATGCGGTGTCGCTGCAGACCGCAGCCGGCCTGAGCGCGCACGGCAACCAGCACGCCGCGGTGGCCGCCCACGGGGTCGAGGAACTCGGCCGCTCCGGCGTGGGCGTCGGGGAATCCGGCGCCAGCTACGCCAGCGGTGACGCGATGGCCTCGACGTCCTACCTGATCGCGCGCGGCTGAGATATGACCGCCCCCATCTTCATGGCGCTGCCGCCCGAGGTGCACTCGGCGCTGCTCAGCAGCGGGCCCGGCCCCGGGTCGCTGCTGGCCGCCGCGGGGGCGTGGCAGTCGCTGAGCGCCGAATACGCCAGCGCCGCAGCCGAACTCACCAGCACCCTGGCGTCCGTGCAGGCCGGGGCCTGGGAGGGGCCGAGCGCCGAACAGTACGTCGCCGCGCACACCCCGTACCTGGCCTGGCTGGCCGAGGCCAGCGCGACCAGCGCCGCGACCGCGGCCCAGCACGAGACGGCCGCCGCCGCCTACAGCACCGCGCTGGCCACCACCCCGACCCTCGGGGAACTCGCGGCCAACCACACCACCCACGCGGTGCTCGTCGGAACCAACTTCCTCGGCATCAACACCATCCCGATCGCGGTCAACGAGGCCGACTACGTCCGCATGTGGATCCAGGCCGCGACGAGTATGAGCACCTATCAGGCCGTCGCCGGCGCCGCGGTGGCCGCCGCTCCCTCGACGGCGCCGTCGCCGTTCCTACTGGCACCCGGCGTCGGCGAGGCAGGTGCCGCCGCCGCCACCGCGCAGCAGACCGGAGCCCAGGCTCAGGCAGGAGAATCCGGCGCCGCCCTCGACAGTTCGAACATCATCGCGGATCTGCTCAAGGCCTACATGGATTTCACCAATCAGCTGTTCGAGCCGATCCTCAACTTCTTCCAGGATCCGATCGGCAACAGCATCCAGCTGATCACCGACTTCCTGACCAACCCGAGCGCGGCTCTGCAGACGTGGGGTCCGTTCCTGTTCGCCGTTGCCTACCAGGCGATCTCGTGGATCGGTGCCTCGCTGACCTACCCCCAGCTGCTCATCCAACCGCTGCTCGCGATCGGTCTGGGCATCCTGGGCGGCATCGCCGACCAGCTGCTCAAGCTGCTGCCGCTGTTGTTCCCGCCGCCGATCGCGGCCGCGGAGGTGCCCGCCCCCGCGCCGGCCCCCGTGCGGGCGGAGCCGACCGGACTGTTCCCCGCGGCGGGTATTCCCGCCGGCGGCGCACCGGCGCCGGTCCCGACCGGCGGTACCGCGGCGGGCGCACCCGCACCCGCCCCGACCGCCCCGGCCGCGGCGCCCGCCGCCTTCGTGCCGTATGCCGTACCCGGCGGCGACCCCGACGGTGAGGGCTTCACCCCGACCGTCCGCGACACCACCGGCGCCAAGGCGCCGGCCGCCGACATCCCCGCGGCCGCGGCCGCGTCGGCGGCGGCAGCCGCGGCGGCACGGCGCAAACGTCGCCGCCGCAAGTCCGCCGAAGTCAAGGGCCGCGCCTACGCGGACGCCTACATGGACTACGAAGACCAGCCCGACGACGAACCGCCCGCGCGGGAACCGCGGATCTCGGCGTCCACCCGCGGGGCAGGCCCACTCGGCTTCGCCGGAACGGCGGGTAAGGGTGATGCTGCGGCAACCGGGCTGACGACCTTGTCGCCGGACGCCTTCGGCAACGGGCCGACGAGCCCGATGCTGCCCGGAACCTGGAACCCCGGCGGGAACGAACCCGATCCGCCCACCCGGGGCTCGGAAGGAGGGTCGCGCACCTGAACCCACCGACCCCGTACCGGCACCCCGAAATCCGTTGAAAGGAACCACCATGAGCATGCTCGACGCCCACATCCCCCAGATCGTCGCCTCCGAAGCCGCCTTCGGTGCCAAGACTGCGCTGATGCGCAGCACGATGGCGCAGGCCGAACAGGCCGCGCAGTCGGCGCAGGCCTTCCACATGGGCGAGTCCGCAGCCGCGTTCCAGGCTGCACACGCCCGCTTCCTCGAGGTGTCGGCCAAGGTCAACGCGCTGCTCGACATCGCGCAGGTCAACCTCGGCGACGCCGCGGGCACCTACGTCGCCGAGGACGCGGCAGCGGCCAGCACCTACACCGCCATCTGATCCGAAATCCCAGCGACACAGGCCAAGTCAGGAGTCTTCAATGTCCCAGATCATGTACAACTACCCGGCCATGCTGGCGCACGCGGGCGAGATGAACGGATACGCCGGTGCGCTGCACGCCGTCGGTGCCGACATCGCCAGCGAGCAGGCCGCTCTGGCCGGTGCCTGGCAGGGCGATTCGGCGATGACCTACCAGGCCTGGCAGGCCCAGTGGAACACCGCCCTCGAGGAACTGGTCCAGGCGTACCGCGCGATGGCCAGCACCCACGAGATGAACACCATGTCGATGAGCGCCCGGGATCAGGCCGAAGGCGCCAAGTGGGGCTGACCGGGGCATAGTGGGTCCCAACGCCGTCGAACTGACCGCCGCCCAGGCCTGGTTCGCCGCCGACACGATCGGCGCGGGCTCCTTCCCCTGGGTGCTGGCGGTCACGCAGCCCTACAGTCACGAGGCGGATCGCGCGAGATTCGCCGCCGAGACGTCCGCGCAGCTGACCGCATCGGGCGTACTGTCCGCCGACGGTCGGGTCGCGCCGTCGGTGGCCGAATGGCTGCGGGTGGTGTGCCGGGCCGAGCAGTGGCTGGATCTGCGGTTCATTTCCGGCGCAGGCGATCTGCTGCGGGGCGTGGTGGCCCGGCGCGGCGGCCGGACGGTGGTGGCGCTGCGCAACGCGACGCTGGTCACCCTGACCGACATGGCGATCGACCATCCGCACGCGCTGGTTCCGGTGCTCACCGCGGGGCTGTCGCACCGCGCACCGGCGAGGTTCGGCGAGTTCACCCTGCCCGCGGCGGTCGGTGCCCGCGCCGACGACCGGATCCGGAGCGGCACACAGCTTGCCGAGGTGCTCGACTTCCTCGGCATCCCGCCGTCGGCCCGCCCGGTGGTGGAGGCCGCGTTCGCACCCGATCGGACGTACGTCGAGGTGGTGGCCGGTGAGCACCGGGACGGTCACCGGGTGACGACCTCGGTCGGGGTCAGCGTCGTCGACACCAGCGCAGGCCGGGTTCTGGTCAGCCCCGCCAAAGCGTTCGACGGCGAATGGATCTCGACGTTCGCGCCCGGCACCGACTTCGCCATCGCGGCGGCCGCGGAACGCCTGACCGGCTCGCTGCCCAGCGGGCCCTGGTTCCCGGACCTGCACCTGACCCGAGACTTCAACGAACACGACACGAGAGAACCGAGACGACAATGCCCGACAACACTGTGATGCCGATCGTGCGGGTGGCGGTGCTCGCCGCAGGCGACGACGGTGGTCGGCTGACCGAGATGGCGCTGCCCGCCGGTCTGCCCCTGCGCGAGATCCTGCCTGCCGTACAGCGGATGGCCGATCCGGGCGATGACGCCGACGCCGACGAGGCGGTGCGCCATCCCCGCAGACTCAGCCTGGCCCCGATCGGCGGCGCGCCGTTCAGCCTGGACGCCACGCTGGACACCGTCGGTGTGGTCGACGGGGATCTGCTTGCCCTGCAGCCCGTTCCGGTCGGCCCCGCCGCGCCCCGCATCGTCGAGGACATCGCCGACGCCGCGGTGATCTTCTCAGCCGCGCAGGAGTCGCGTTGGGGTGCAGGCCACATCCAGCGTGCCGCCGCGGCCGCGGCGCTCACGCTGATCCTCGTCGGCACCGCGCTGGGGGTGGCCCACCGCCTCGTGACCGGCGATCTGCTCGGACTGTTCGTCGTCAGCGCTATCGCCGTGGCCGCGGTGCTGGGATCGCTGCTGACACTGGCGGGTTCACCGCGGCTGGCGACGGCACTCGGTATCGCCGCGCTGCCGCCGGTCGCCGCGGCGTTCGCCCTGGCGGTACCCGGAGACTTCGGTGCGGCGCAGGTGCTGCTGGCCGCGGCGGGCGTGACGGCGTGGTCGGTCATCAGCCGCACCGTCGGCGAGCGGGCCGTCGCACTGTTCACCGCCACCGCTGCCGCCGGATTCGGCGTGCTGCTGGCCGCGGCGATCGCCTCGGTGTGGACGCTGTCGAACATGGTCCTGGGCTGTGTGCTGATCCTGATCGGACTGCTGGTCACCGTGCAGGCGGCCCAGCTGTCGGCGATGTGGGCGCGGTTTCCCCTACCGGTGATCCCGGCGCCCGGTGATCCGACACCATCGGCGCAGCCGTTGCAGGTCCTCGAGGACCTGCCCCGCCGGGTCCGGATCAGCCAGTCGCACCAGACCGGTTTCCTGGCGTCCGGAATGCTGCTCAGCGTTGCCGGTTCACTGACGCTGATCGGCACGGCGGACCCTTCGCCGTGGGCGTGGTACGTCGTCGTGGCCGCCGCGGTCGGGGCGGTGCTGCGTGCGCGGGTGTGGGATTCGGCGCCGTGCAAGGCGTGGCTGCTCGCGCATCCGTTCGTGCTGACGATCGGGCTGCTGGTGCTGTTCGCCGCCACCGACCGGTTCGACGCCGCCTGGTGGGCGCTGCTGGCCCTGGCCGTACTGACCGCGGTGTGGATCATCGTCGCCCTGAACCCGGCGGTCGCCACCCCGGAGACCTACTCGCTGCCCGCCCGCCGGTTGGTCGGCTTCGCCGCGTCCGCGGTCGACGCGTCGCTGATCCCGGTGATGGCGTTCCTGGTCGGCCTGTTCAGTCTGGTGCTCAACAGGTGAATCGTCCCCTCGCCGTACTCGCCGCGACGTCCGCCGTCGCGCTGCTGAGTTGTCCGTCCGCGGCGGCGATCACCCCGCCCGAGATCGATCCTGCGGTGCCGCCGCCGGCCGGTGCGGGTCCGGTCGACGCGATGGAGCAGCGCGGCGCCTGCGTCACCAGTGCCGTGATGCCGGGTACCGATCCCGGTGCGGTGAGCCCGAACAGACGGGCGCTCAACCTGTCCGGTGCGTGGGAGTACAGCCGGGGGGAGGGGCAGCTGGTCGCGGTCATCGACACCGGGGTGGTGCCCGGTCCGCGCCTGCCCGACGTGCAAGCAGGCGGCGACTTCCTGGGGTCGACCGACGGACTGACCGACTGCGACGGACACGGCACCCTGGTTGCGGGTCTGATCGCGGGCAGGCCCGGACCCGACGGCTTCTCCGGGGTCGCGCCCGCGGCGCAAATCCTCTCGATCCGGCAGACCTCCCCGCGCTACGCGCCGGCCGCCCCGTCGGACGACCCCGCGCTGCAGCGCGCCGCGATCGACACCGCGAGCCTGGCCCGCGCGATCGTGCGCGCGGCCGACCGCGGCGCCCGCGTCATCAACGTCTCGGTGGTGACCTGCCTGCCCGCCGGACAGACCCTGGACCAAACCGAACTCGGCGCCGCCCTGCGCTACGCCACCCGCGAGAAGGACGCCGTCGTGATCGCCGCCGCGGGAAACAATGCGGGCGGGATGACGACGGGAACGGCATGCGCATCGAATCCCCCGACCGATCCCGGCAGACCCGACGATCCGCGCAACTGGTCCGGGGTCACGACCGTGTCGATCCCGTCGTGGTGGCAGCCCTACGTGCTGTCCGTCGGCTCCCTGACCCCGGCGGGCCAACCCTCCGAATTCACCATGGCCGGGCCATGGTTGGGCATCGCGGCGCCCGGTGAGGACATCGTGTCGCTGAGCAACGCACCCGGCGGCGGACTGGCCGACGGTCTGCCCGACGACAAGGGCAACCTGTTCCCGCTCAGCGGCACCAGCTACGCGACCGCCTATGTGTCAGGTGTCGCCGCACTGGTGCGCAGCCGATTCCCGCAGCTCACCTCCGAGCAGGTGGTGCGCCGCCTGACGGCCACCGCGCACGGCGGCGCCCGGTCGCCGTCGAGTGTCGTCGGAGCAGGCAGCGTGGACCCGGTGGCCGCCCTGACCTGGGAATTGCCCGCTGAACCCGCGGCGGCCCCGCCCACGGCGAAACCTATTGCCGCCCCGCCGGTTCCGGAACCACCCGACCACACCCCCCGAACGGTCGCCCTGATCGGCTCGGGTGTGCTCGCCCTCGCGGTCGGATCGGCCGTCGTGGTGAGTCGACGACGAAAGGACACGGTCTGATGACCGTCAGGATCACGTTGGCGCTGCTGTTCGTCATACCGGCGGCGCTGGCCTACCCGTGGCACACCGTCACCGACCGCTGGATCCTCGGTGTCGCCATCGCGGTGGTCGTCGTGCTGTTCGCCTGGTGGCGCGGCCTTTTCGTCACCGACATGGTGCGCCGACGCGTGGCGATCTGGCGACGTAACCGTGCGGGGGGCGGGCACTCCCGCCGACCCGAGCAACCGGACACCTACGTCACCTCCGTACTGCGCGTCGAGCCCGGGGGGACCGAGTGCTCGGCCGACCTGCCGCTGCCGCTGATCGCCGGCTACGTGGATCGCTACGGCGTGCGCGCGGACAAGGTGCGGGTGGTCAGCCGGGACCGTGACGGTGCGCGCACGACCTGGATCGCGGTGACGGTCGGCGCGACCGAGAATCTGGCGGCACTGCAGGCCCGGTCCCCGCAGCTGCCGTTGCGCGAGACCGCCGATGTGGCGGCGCGTCGCCTCGCCGACCATCTGCGTGAGATCGGCTGGCACATCACGCCCGTCGGCGACACCGACACACCCGTGGCCGCCGCGGCGAAGGAGACGTGGCGCGGTCTGCGCACCGGGTCCGGACACGTGGCCGCCTACCGCGTCGCGGTCGACGACCGGCTTCCCGACACGCTGGCCGCGGTGACGGCGCACGACTCGGCGGAGACGTGGACGGCGATCGACATCAGCGGCACCGCAACCCATCCGAAGCTGACGGCGGCGTGTGCGCTGCGGACCGAGCAGCGGCCGCCCGCCGGGGCGCCGGTTCCGGGTCTGACCCCGGCCCGCGGTGCGCATGGGCCCGCGCTCAAGGCGCTGACCCCGGCGTCGGTGGCGCGGTTGGACGGGACGCCGGTGCGGACAGAGCTACTGCAGCGGCTGACATGGCCGGTGGACCGCAGACCGGCAGGCGAACTCGCCGAGGCAGGTCCGTCGTACCCTCAGTGACCCGTGGACGTCGCCGTCGCGCGGCACACCAGTGCCACGAGTGAGTCGATCTCGCCGGCGGTGAGTGCCCGTCCGTCGAAGAGGGAGACGGTGACCGCCGGCGCCAACATCATGTGGAGCAGCACGTCCCGGTTGACGTCAGGGGGGACCTCCCCGCGGTCGACGGCTCTGTCGATCACCGCGACCCATTGCGGGAGATCGTTGCGATACCAGCTCATCATCGCGTCGTTCAGCGTCGGATAACGCCCGGCGATGACCGCGGCCATCAGGCCGCGCTCGACGGGATCGGCGGCGAGCGAGGCGAGTTCGGTGATCAGTACGCGCACATCGCCGGCCCACGCGCCGGTGTCCGGGGCGTCGGTGCGGTGGCGGGCATGGAACCCGAGTGCGTCGTCGAGTAGTTCGGTCGAGGTGGGCCACCACCGGTAGATGGTGCCGCGGTGCACCGCCGACCGTTCGGCGACCTCGGCGATCGGGAGTTCGACCTTGCCCTCGGCCAGCATTGCCAGACAGGTTCGCAGCACCGATTCCCGGATCCGTTCGCTGCGTCCGCCCGGGCGGACCCGCGGGCGGGACGTCGAACTGCGCGTAGTGCGATCCGGTGCTGTGCTCACTGTCCCCGACTCCCTGGTCCCGACGGTGCCGAGTGTCCCGGCGGCGGGGGCCGGCGATACCCGCGGTGCCCGCTGAGTGAGACGAAGGTGGGCCTTAACGCGACATGTTGATCGAATAGCGGCATGCGCATCTCAATGGGGCTGCCGACCCTCTTCCCGCACGGCCGCCAGACCGAACTCTCGTGGTACCGCAAGATCGACGAGGGACCGTGGGACGGCCTGGTCACCTACGAACGGCTCGTCTACCCCGACAGCTGGTCGGTCGTACCGCAACTCGCCGCCGCTGCCGCCGTCACCGAGCGGGTGCGGCTGTGGACCGATGTCGTGGCGCTGCCGATGCGCAACCCCGTGCTGTTCGCCAAGGATCTGGCGACCATCGACGTGCTGTCGGACGGGCGGTTGACGCTCGGTGTCGGCATCGGGGCGTGGGACGAGGACTACCTGGCGGTCGGCAGTCCGCTGGAGCGGAAACGTCAGCGCATGGACGATGCGGTCGCGGTGATGCGCCGGGTGTGGGCCCAGGAGCCCCCCGTCGAGGGGCACCTCCCGGTCGGGCCCGTCCCGGTGCAGCCCGGCGGCGTCCCGCTGATCGCCGGCGTGGTCGGTCCGAAAGCCCTGGCTCGAGCGGCGAAGTGGGCGGCCGGGGTGAGCGACCCGGCGCATTCCCTGCACTTCGATGCCGAGGCGCTGGCCGCGCAGCGCGAGCGGGCGGTCGAGGCGTGGCGGGCGGCGGGCCGGACGGATCGGCCGCACTTCTCCGCGCCGGTCTGGTTCGCGCTCGGCCCGGATCCACAGGCTCAACTCCGCGAACACGTGAAGGACTTCTGGGATCAGGAGGTCTACGCGATGGGCACCGGGTCGTCGTACATCACCGCGGCGGAGGCGGGGACGCTCAACTGCGGGGCGGCCGGACTCCTCGCCGCGGTGAACGGCGCCCGCGAGGCGGGTCTCGACGAGCTGCGGCTCATTCCGTCGACCGCCGATACCGACGAGATCGACCGTGCGCGTGAGGTCCTCGGGATCTGAGTCGTCAGATCCCGAGCGATTCCTGGATGTCGCGCAGCGTGCGCGCCGACCGGTGCAGGCCGTCGTGCTCGGCGGGGGAGAGCTCGACCTCCAGGACGCGGCCCGCGCCGCCGGCCGACACCACCGTCGGAAGTGACAGCGCCACACCGGTGATGCCGTGGGCGCCGTCCTGCACCCGCGAGACCGGCAGCACCCGGTGCTGATCGCCCAGGACCGCTTCCACGATGCGCGCTGTGGCCAGCCCGATGGCCAGATTCGTGGCGCCTTTGCCGGCGATGATCTCGTAGGCCGCGTTGACCACGTCGGCTCCGATGGCTGTGCGGGTGGCTTCGTCGAAGATCAGGCGACCGTCGAGCCGGTACGCGTCCGCACGCACACCGCCGACGGACAGCGTCGACCACAGCGCGATCTCGGAGTCCCCGTGTTCGCCGATCACCACGGCGTGCACGTTTCCGACGTCGACGGCCGCACGCTGTGCCACCAGATAGCGGAACCTGCTGGAGTCCAACACGGTTCCGGATCCGAAGATGCGGCCCGGTCCGGCGCCGACCGCCCGGGTCGCCGCGTAGGTCACGACGTCGACCGGATTGGTCACGAAAAGGACCACCGCGTTGGGTGACTGCTCGACGAGCCGCGGCGTGAGCGTCTGCGCCATCAGCACATTGGCCGCCGCCAGGTCGAGTCGACTTTGGCCGGGATGCTGTTTGGCGCCCGCGGTGACGATGACGACGTCCGAACCCGCGGTAACCGCGATGTCGTCGGCTCCATCGACCCGGCAGGGTGGGACGAACTGGCTGCCGTGGTTGAGGTCGAGGATTTCGGCGCGCACCTTGGCCGTGTTGGTGTCGAACAGGGCCAAGGCCCCCGCGGAACCGCGGATCAGACAGGCGTAGGCGATCGCGGTGCCGACGCTGCCCGCGCCGACGATCGAGACTTTTCGTCCTCGCACCAGGATTCCCTTCAGGCCCGTGCAGCTTCGATCGGCATGACCTTGCCCAGGAACCGGGTCATCCGCCGCAGGTAGTCGGGTTGGCTGACGTGCAGCAGATGGTTACCGGGGAACCAGTGGAATGCGCAGCGGTCCCAGTGCTCCCAGAGCATTTCGGCCTGTTGGGGCGGTGCCAACCGGTCACCGAGTCCGGTGATGATGAGCCGTCGGTCGCGCGGCACCAGCGGTGGATAGTTCAGCGGCGACGCGTACCGCGCGGCGGCGGCGGACAACTCCGGGTCGGTGTGCGAGATCAGCCGGTTGAGCGCCACCAGCTTGTTGGCCGGGAACCACTCGTCGACCGTGCGGTCCGGCGTCACCACCGGGACGTTCGGGATGACCGCCTGGATGCGGTCGTCGACGCAGGCCAGCAGCGCGGAGGTGAACCCGCCGAGCGAAATACCGGTGACCGCGATCCGGTCCACGCCGGTGTACTCGAGATAGTCTGCGAGCGAACGGAAGTCGTGCACGGCCTGGGCCATCGATTCGGCGAATCCCGCGAACCCGTCGGCGAAGAAGCCGTATCCGGAGAACGGTGAGAAGCGTTCGGCGCGGGCGCCGTGGAACGGCAGCGTGTACAGCAGCACGTCGTAGCCCGACCGGTAGAACCACGGCAGCGACAGGAACAGCCCGTTGAACAGGTACGGCGACCCCATGAAGCCGTGGATCACGCACAGCGTCGGTCGTGGCCCGTCGTCGTGACGCCAATGCTGGGCGTGCACCACGTTGTTGCGCTGATGACCCCGGCACTGTTCGCGCAGCGCGGGATTGACGGCTTCGAAGCTGCTGCGGAACCGGATGTTGTACACCTGACCGCCGGCGACCCATTCGGCCACCGGGTTCGCCGGCCGCGACGACACCCTCGGTGCGACGGTCGGCTTCGGGAACGACCGCTGCGGATCCCGGGCGGCGGCGAGGTCGGCGTAGAACCGCATGTGCTCGGCCTCGAGCCGGCCCGCGTCCCGCTGGAACACCGCCGCGGCGACCGTGGGCAGCATCGCGGCGCCCACCAGCGACGCCACCCCGGTGCGCAAAGCCAGATCGGCGACGGCCGACGCGTCCACGACGAGACGCTGGCCCAGGCTGAGGTCGGCGCGGCGCGGGAGACCGGTCGCCCCCGCGTCGCCGCCCGGCACGTCGGGAACTGGGATGGGCGGGTCGACCGGATCGGCGGACTGCGTCATCGGCCTGATGCTAGCCCGCGACCGTACGTCGAGTGTGTACACAGGGCGGAAAATCCGCCCGCCACCGCCCTGGCGGCACACTCGACGCCACAGAAGCACAGTCGACGGTGGGACACTCGAAGCTGTGTGGAATCCCGAGACCTATCTCGCGTTCGCCGATCACCGCGGCCGGCCGTTCTACGATCTGCTCGCCCGCATCGGTGCGCATGAGCCGCGCCGTGTCGTCGACCTCGGTTGCGGTCCGGGCAATCTCACGCTGAGCCTGGCGCAGCGCTGGCCGTCGGCGACGATCGAAGCGTGGGACAACTCACCGGAGATGGTGGCCGCGGCGCGGGAGCGCGGCGTCGACGCGGGCGTCGCCGATGTGCGCAACTGGGTCCCGCAGCCCGACACCGATGTGGTGGTGAGCAATGCGACCTTGCAGTGGGTGCCCGAGCATGCCGAGCTGCTGACCCGGTGGGCGGCCGCACTGCCACCGGGGTCTTGGCTGGCGTTCCAGGTGCCGGGCAACTTCGAGGCCCCGTCGCACGAGGCGGTGCGCCGGCTCACCGACCGTGATGCGTGGCGAGAGTCGTTGCACGACATCCCGTTCCGCGTCGGGAAAGTCATCGAGACCCCAGCGGGATACGCGGAGTTGCTGACCGACGCCGACTGCACGGTCGACGCCTGGGAGACCACCTACATCCACGAACTGACCGGCGAGCATCCCGTGCTGGACTGGATCAGCGGCACCGCGCTGCGGCCGGTGAAGAGCAGGTTGACCGAACAGCAGTGGCACGAGTTCCGGGCCGAGCTGATCCCGCTGCTCGACGACGCGTACCCGGCGCGGCCCGACGGACGGACCTTCTTCCCGTTCCGGCGGGTGTTCGTCGTCGCTCAGGCGGGTAGGCCCTCCTTCGCCGCGTCGGCGCGGTAGCGGTCCACCCATGCGTCGGACCGCTGATCGGCCTGGCGTTCCAGCACCGGTGCCGGCGCCAATCGCGGGTCCAGTCCGAGCTTTTCGAGGACCTCGCCGACCACCTGGGTCAGGTTGCGCCACAGCACCGGATACGGGACGTCGATGTAGTCGACGTCCTCCTCCTCGAACCAGGTGCGCCAGCCCTGCTCCTGGGCGCGCAGCATCGTCACCACGTGCGCGATGGCCCCGGCGTGGTACTCGGCCCGAGCGTCGCGCACCGGATCGGGTCTGCCGCGCCACACCCGGGTCTGCACGGCCCGCCAGAACGACACCGCCTGGGAGACCACGTCCGGACGGTAGACGTGGATGAGGACGGGATCGGTGCCGATCACATCGCGGATCGCGGCCAGCAGTCCGTCGCCGGACCGGTCGGGGAGACCGGCGGCGCGGTCGAGCAACAGCGGGGTCTGATTCCACATCAGCTTGCCGCCCCACACCCCGTTGGGGGTCCGGCCGACGGTGCGGATGTAGTCCCGCCAGATCGTCGGCGGGGCGAGGTCCGGGGTGCCCTCGTCGAGTGGGTCCAGCAGCCGCAGGATCGACTCGTCGTCGACATCGGCGAACCACTCGCGGGGCTGCGGGGCCTGACTGGTCCGGGGCAGGTACTGGAAGAACTCCTGCGGTTCACCGGCCACCCCGGTGGCGCGCAGCGATTCGACCAGCAGGGTGCTGCCGCTGCGCTGGGAGGCCAGCACCAGGTATGCCGAGGGCTGAGTGGGCATGCGCGTGAGCCTAACCGCAGCGCAAAAGCCCTGCAGAGCCGCGGTTTTCGATCATGATGAGTCTTAGTCTTGCGCGCTCCGCTGGTCGTCGTCGATGCCGCGGTCCTCGGCCTTGGCAGAGCGGCTGGTGATGGCGCCGCGGTGGATCCGCAGATACGTCTCGGTGTAGCGCTCGGAGATGCGGGTGCCCGCGAAATCCGACGGGATGACGTCGTTGGTCTTGACCCGCCAATCATCGAGCAGCATCGCGAGGTCCGCGGCGATCGTCTCGATCGTCCCGGACGCTCCGTCCTCGAGCAGGTTGCGCCGCTCGGTGGGATCGGCCCGCAGATCGTAGAGTTCGCGTTCGGGTCGGGGGCCGCGCACCTGCGGCGCGACGATCCGTCCCGGGGCGCTGTCGGCGATGTCCCACGGCAGGTCGAGAACCGGTCGGGCCGCGTAGTTCTCGATGTAGCTGTAGTCCTTTGTGCGGATCGCCCGGATCGGGTCGAAGGAGTCGTGGTAGGTCTTCGTGGTGTAGACCGCGGTGCGGACCTCGGTGGTCTCCGGGCCTCGGCGCAGCAGGTTGTCGGCGTGGGACAGGCCGTCGAGGTCGTCGGGGATGTCGACGCCGAGCACGCCCAGCAGGGTCGGCAGCAGATCCACCCCGCTGAACAGATCCTCGTAGACCCGCGGGGTGATGCCGGCGTCGCGCGGCGGGCGGATCATCAGCGCGATGCCGGTGCCTGCGTCGTAGAGCGTGGACTTGGCGCGGGGGAGTGCGGGGCCGTGGTCGGTCATGAACACCACCCAGGTGGTGCGGTCGAGTCCGGTGGCCTCCAGCGTGTCGAGCAACTGGCCCACCGCCGCGTCGGCGACGGTGATGGAGCCGTAGAACTCGGCCATGTCCTGCCGGACGGCGTCGTCGACGGGGAGGTAGTCGGGCAGGCTGACCGATGCCGGGTCGGCGGGTTCGTAGCGTTCGCGCGGATAGGGCCGGTGGGTCTCGAAGAACCCGGCGGTGAGCAGGAACGGCTTCTGCGGCGCGTGCTGCAGCCAGCGGGTGGTGTGTTCGACCACGTATTCGCAGTAGGAGTTCGACACGTCGAATTCGTCGAAGCCGAGTTTGGCGGGATACGACGTCTCGTGCTGCATGCCGAACAGCGCGGTGTGCCAACCGTTTTCGCCGAGGATGTGGGGTAGCGTGCGCACCCCGCCGCGATACTCCCAGCCGTGGTGGGCGAGTCCGACGAGGCCGTTGCTCTGCGGGTAGCGGCCGGTGAAGAAGGAGCCGCGCGACGGGGAGCACAGGGGCGCGGTGGCGTGGGCACGGGTGAACAGGATGCTCTCGGCGGCCAGGGCGTCCATGCGCGGGCTCGTCACGTCGGGATGGCCGTAGACGCCCAGATAGCGGCCGAGGTCGTGCCAGTGGACGATCAGCACGTTCGCGCGGTGGGCGCTGGCTGGGCTCATGAGAGTCGAACCTATCCCAGCTCGCGGACCCGCGATTCGGGCGCGCTCACGGACGGTGAGCGTAGGTGAGCGCGCCGAAATCGCACGGGTTCAGGGGCGGTAGGGCACCCCGACCGCGCGGAACACCCAGTCGGGCGGCACGTGATAGGCCAGGTTGCGTGTCGGTAGGCGGAGCAGCAGTTCCTCCGGCAGATCGGTCTTGTAATGCAGCGACAGCCGGCCCTCGCAGCGCGGGTCGATTTCGGCGATGTCGGCGTCGATGAACAGCCCGGTGGCGGACAGTTCGGCGGTCACCGGACCCGTCTGCTCCGCATTCCACGGCTGATCGATCGTGCGGCCCGCGAGCTTGGGCACCGTCGACAGCGTCCCCAGCACCCGTCGGCCGGTCAGCGCCAGCGCACCGGTATAGCCCGACACGCTGCCGTTCGCGCGTTTACCGGGAATCGATCCGGTGAAGCGCCGCGTGACCGGCACGTATTCGGCGAGGTGCAGGACGCCCTCGGCCTCGACGTCGGCGCGCAGCGCACCGGGCAGCGCGCCGATTCGCATGAGCTTGCGCAGGAGTACGGCCATAGGATCTGAGGGTAATCGCGTCGACGGGAGCGACTAGCCTTCCGGGGCATGGTCACCTACCCGGCCGCCGGGTCCCCGTCGCGCCGGGCGCTGGTGGGCGGGGTCGCACTCACCGCCGCGGTACTGCTGGTCGGACTGACCTGGGCGAAGTGGGAGCCGTATCTGGGCAAGGCGCTCGCAGCGGCGCGCACCCACGAATGGACGGGTAAGGACATCCTCGGCGTCGGGGGCGTGAGCCCCGGTGACGCACCGAGCTGGTCCGCCGCCACCTCGTTCTTCCACACCTACGTGCTCGCCATCTGGCCCGCGCTGCTGGTGGCGTTGCTCGTCAGCGCCTGCGTGCAGGCGTTCGTGCCGCGGACCTGGCTGCCGCGCCTGCTGAATCGACGACGGTTGCTGTCCACCGCGGCGGCCGGTGGGTTGGCGAGCATGCCGACCATGATGTGCACCTGCTGCGCCGCTCCCGTCGCGGTGACGATGCGACGCACCGGCGTCAGCCGCGCGGCCGTCGTCGCGTACTGGCTGGGCAACCCGCTGCTCAATCCCGCGGTGCTGGTGTTCCTGTTCTTCGTCGCCCCCTGGCAGTGGTCGTTCACCCGGCTGGTGGTCGGCGCGCTGGCCGTCGTCGGCGCGGCCTTCCTGGTCGGGTTGCTCACCCGGCGTCACGACGCCGCGCAGCCGCCGCCCGCGGTCACCGAGATGCTCGACAGCCGCAGCGCGCCACACCGTTTCGCGATCGCGCTGGGCCGGATGTGTCTGGTCTTACTGCCGGAGTACCTGATCATCGTGCTGATGATCGGCGCCTGCCGCGGCTGGCTGATGCAGCTGATCCAGCCGGCGAACCACGGACTGCTGGTGGTACTCGTCGCCGCGGTCCTCGGCACCCTGCTGGTCATCCCCACCGCGGGCGAGATCCCGATCCTGCAGGGATTGGCGCTGCTCGGTCTTTCCTCCGGGGTCCTCGGTGCACTGCTCATCACCCTGCCGGCGGTGAGCTTCCCCGGTATCGCGATGGTGGTCCGGAGTCTGGGGTGGAAGTCGGTAGGCGTCACCGCCGCCACCGTGGTCGCGGCCGGGCTGGTCGGCGGGGCGATGCTTACGGTGCTGTGACGAAGCGGTTTTCGGCGTCGACGGACTGGTAGACAGGGCGCCATGACGCCGCGCCGCACCTGGTTGATCGGTTCCGCGCTCGGCGCCCTCGCGGTGTACGCGCTGATGTGGTGCGGCTTCGCCCTGCAGTGGTCGTGGTCGGCCACCCTCGACGCCGCCGCCCTGGAACCGATGTACCGGCTCGGCGCCGCGCACCCGGCATGGATCACCGCCTGGGACGTCTACTGCACGGTGTTCAACCCGGTGCTGTTCCGGTTGGCCGGCCTGGTCGTCATCGCGGTCGCGATCTTCCGGCGCCGACTGCGTCTGGCCGTGTTCGTGGCGATCACCGTCGAATTGAGCGGCGCGCTCACCCAGGTGGCCAAGCTGATGGCCGACCGTCCGCGCCCGGCGACTGCATTCGTCGTCGCCGACTCCACGTCGTTCCCGTCCGGCCACGCCCTGGGCGTGCTGGTCTGCGTGTGGGCGTTGCTGGTGATCGTTTTGCCGCTGCTGCCCGGGACCTGGCGCGGCTGGGCGATCGCAGCCGGCGTATTCGTCGTCGTGACCGTCGGCGCCGGCCGGGTGGTGCTCAACGTCCACCACCCGTCCGACGTCATCGCGGGCTGGGCGCTGGGCTACGCCTTCTGCGTGGCGTGCTGGCTGCTGTATCCGCTCAGGGCAGCGGACGGAACACCGGCAGTGCCCGATACTGCGCGGTGAAGGTGGCCTCGGTCACCTCGATGCCGACCTCACCGTCGCACGCCAGCACCGTGGGCCCGTCGACCGCCGTGAACCGGAACTCGGGCACCCGCATCTCGTGGTAGAGCGGGCTGCGCTCGAGCCGCCCCAGCATCAGCGCGGTCAGGATGCGGAGCCGGCTGAACCGCTTGCCGGTCTCCAGAATTCGGACGTCGAGTAGACCGTCGTCCATCTGATGGCGTTGCGACGGGGCGAACCCGGACGGGAGATAGGTCGAATTGCCGAGGAAGAACAACGACGTCTGCAGCGTCTCGTTGTCGTAGCGGATGCGCACCGGCTCGCCGCGGCGCAGCGTGTGGAACATCGCGTAGAGCCCCGCCAGCGGTTTGCCGATCTTGTGTTCGAGCTTCTCCCGGGTGACCACGAACCGTGGATAGGCGCCGATGCTCGCGGTGTTGATCACCATGTGGTCCTCGTTGAGGCACACCAGATCGACGCAGGACACCTGGCCGCGCCGGATGGCGTCGACGGTCTTGTCCACCGAATCGCAGCCGATGTCCTTGGCGAAGTGGTTGAAGGTGCCGCCGGGGAACACCGCGAGCGGGAGTCCGGCCGCCACCGCGATGCTCGCCGCGGTGGCCACCGTGCCGTCGCCGCCGCCGACCGCGAGCACCTCGGCCCGCCCGGCCGCATCGCGCAGCACGGTCTTCAGATCGTCGTCCTGCCCGAGTTCGACGACCTCCGCCTGCGGAAGTGCCTTTCGCACCTCGTCGATCACGTCCGCACCCGTCCCGCTGCCCGACGCCGGATTGATCACCAGCACCACACCGGCACCCTCGGGTCGCGGCGGGGTGTCCACCCGCAGCGGTTTCGCGGTCGGCAGCTTCGTGGGCGCCACCGGCGGGACCACCCGTCCGCCCAGCACGGCGATCGCCGCACCGAGGCCGAAGCCGGCGAACACGTCACCGGGGTAGTGCGCGCCGGTGGCCACTCGCGACAGCCCCACCAGACCCGCGAGCAGCGTGAGCCCGAGCCCGGCCATCGGGCTCTCCAGCCCCACGCCGACGGAGAACGCGGCCGCGCTGGCCGAGTGGCCCGAGGGCAGCGAGTTCGACGTCGGGAACCGCCGGCCCCGGCGCGCCAGCGGCACCACGATGTAGTTGGGCCGGGCGCGCTTCCAGATCCGCTTGGCGCCCTGATTGGTGACCAGGCTGGTCACCGCCAGCGTCATCACGCCGCGGACCGCGCCCCGGCGGGTGCGCGGGTTGCCGACGGCCATCAGCCCTGCGGCGATGGCGAACCACAGTTTCGAGTGGTCGGCGGCCTGCGTCAGCCGCGGCATCGTTGCGTCGAGCAGCGGACTCGGTGATTCGGCGACGGCCTCGAACACCTCGCGGTCCAGGGAGCCGAGGCCCTGGCCGATCTGGCGGAGACCCTGACCGCGGCGGCGGAGGCGTAATTCCATCCGCTCAACGTAACCACCAACCCTTGACAACTAAACTTGTCAAGGCGCACGCTGACCGAGTGCTCGATGTCGAGGTGATCGCAGAGCCCGCCGCCGCGGCGGCCGCGCTCGACCCGGTTCGCAGCAGACTGCTGGCCGAACTCACCGAACCGGCCTCCGCGGCCACCCTGGCGGGACGCGTCGGGATCTCCCGGCAGAAGGTCAACTACCACCTGCGCACCCTCGAGCAGCATCAGCTCGTGGCAGCGGCCGGTGAGCGGCGCTGGGGCGGTATCACCGAACGCCTCCTCGTCGCCACAGCGGCGTCGTACGTGGTGTCCCCCGGCGCGCTCGGCGCCGTCGGCGCCGACCCGGGCCGCAGCAGGGACCGGATGTCGGCCAGTTACCTCATCGCCGTCGCCGCACGCGCCGTGCGCGAGGTCGGCGAGTTGTGGCGGACGGCGCGCGACGCCGACAAGCGGTTGGCCACGCTGACGATCGACACCGAGATCCGGTTCCGCAGCGCGGCCGACCGGAGCGCCTTCACGCGCGAACTGTCCGACGCCGTCGCCACCCTGGTCGAGCGCTACCACGACGTGAGCGACCCCGCCGGCCGCGCCCACCGGGTGGTGGTCGCGTCCTATCCCACCCCCCGCCCCGAGAACGGAGAGACGTGATGCCGATACGCAGAGACGACGGACGTCGCTGGGTCGAGGTCGAGTACCTGGTTCCCGGAACCCCCGAACAGGTGTGGGACGCGATCGCCACCGGAGCCGGTATGAGCGCCTGGTTCGCACCCACCACCGTCGACGAACGCGAGGGCGGCGCACTCGAATTCGACTTCGGCGATGGTCGCACGCAGCGTGGGGTGATCACCGGCTGGGATCCGCCGAACCGGTTGACCTACGAAGAACAGAACTGGAGCGACAACGGCTCGCCGGGTCCGCTGGCGACCGAGGTCACCGTCACCGGCCGCAGCGGGCACCGCTGCGTCGTCCGGATGGTGCACAGCCTGTTCACCGACGTTGACGACTGGGACGACGAGATCGAGGGCTTCGAGAGCGGATGGCCGGGCGCCTTCGAGGTGCTGAGGGTGTACCTGCGCGACTTCGCCGGACAACCGGCGGCCCCGGTCCGCCTCATGGCCGAATGCCCAGACACTCCCGCGGCCGGGTGGTCCCAGCTCGCGCGGGGGCTGGGCCTGGCCGGTGTCGACGCCGGCGAACGTGTCGAATCGCCCCACGGCGCACCGGATTTCGCCGGTGTGGTGGAACGGGTGTATCAGCGGTTGACGACGCGCGAGGTGATGGTGCGGCTCGACCGGCCCGCCACGGGCGTCGCCGCCGTGGGGATCTTCACGATCGGCGACCGTACCCACGTCATGGTCAGCATGTTCCTCTACGGACCGGATGCCGATAACGCCGCCGAGGGGCAGAGGGACGTGTGGGAGAGGTGGCTGCGGGGAGTCTTCGCCGTCGGATCGGTCGCGACCTGATCGTGTCCCGTCCTTGACGGATCCGTGAGCCGCGGCGTCGAGGATGGGCGGATGCGCCGACTGCTGATCTCGTGGTGTGCGGCGGCAGTGGTTCTGGTGTCCGCGGCGTCCCCGGCGCAGGCCGCCGCCCCGTGGTTCGCCCGCAGCGTCGGGGCGGCCACCCAGGTGATCTCCGTGGTCGGCGTCGGCGGATCCAAGGCCAAGATGGACGTCTGGCAGCGCACGGCGGCCGGCTGGCAACCGGTGGCCGCCGGCATCCCGGCGTTCGTCGGCGCCAACGGGATGACGCCGCAGAGCCACGACGGCGAGATGAAGACACCGATGGGCGTGTTCACGCTGGACTTCGCGTTCGGCACCGAACCCAACCCCGGCGGCGGGCTGCCGTATGTCCAGGTCACCCGCGACCACTGGTGGGACGGCGACATGAGCAGTCCGACCTACAACACGATGCAGGTCTGCAAGAAGGACGCCTGCCCGTTCAACACGTCACTGAGTTCGGGCACCGAGAACCTGCACATCCCGCAGTACCGCCACGCGGTGGTCATGGGCGTCAACAAGGCGCGGGTGCCCGGCAACGGCGGCGCGTTCTTCCTGCACTCGACCGACGGCGGGCCGACCGCCGGCTGCGTGGCGATCGACGATGCGAAGCTGGTCGAGATCATGCGCTGGCTGCGGCCGGGTGCGCTGATCGCGGTCGCGCAGTGACCGCTCAGAGGTTCAGCGCCCGGCCGGCTTTCACCTTGAAGTCCAACGCCTTCAACGACATCGACGCGTCATAGGTGCGGTCGTAGCCGGTCTCGCTGATCTTCCAGCCGTCGGGCGTGCGGCGGTACCGGTCGTGATAGAAACCCGCGCCGATGAGCATGAAGTCGAAGGCGGGCGCGATGACCCGGTCCTGCAGATACCAGGTCGCGGTCGCCTCGTCCCCGTCGACGGTGATCTCGGGGTGGTTGACGCGGTGCTCGGTGAGTACCTCCGGCCCCAGCGACGTGCGCATGAAGTTCACCAGCGACTCGCGGTCGGTGAATTCGTGGGTGTCACCCAGCGATTCGCCGTACTTGCCCACGACGTCCTCGGTGAGGGTGTCGGCGAAGTCGTCCCAGTGCTTCGTGTCCAGCGCCCGCAGGTATCGGTATTTGACCTGTTTGATGTCGTCGATGTCACCCATGGTCGTCATTGCAGCACAGGGTGGGCCCAACGCATAGAGTCCGGGCCATGAAGCTGATCGACGGATACGTCAGATCTCCGTTGGCGGGGCTGGCACCGTGGATTCTGATGGCGGTGCTCAACGGAACCGGCAAATTCGAGGAGGCGGCGTCGGCGGCGCTGGGCCTGTCCCTGCTGACCCTGTGGGTGGGCAAGCGCCGGGGTGCGGCGGTCCATCTACTCGAAGCGTTCACCGTCGCCTACTTCGGACTATTGGCGATCCTGGGGTTGGTCGCCTCCGACGGCGCCATCGAGTGGCTGCAGATGTGGGCCGGCGAGGTCAGCAACATCGCACTCGCCGTGTTCGCGATCGTCACCCTGGCCTTCCGCCGGCCGTTCACGCTGGCGTACGCGAAAGATGCCACACCGCAGGAGCTTTGGGACAACCCCGTCTTCCTGAGGATCAACTACGTGCTGTCGGCGGTCTGGGCGGGCGCGTTCGTGTTCTCCGCCCTCGTCGGCGCCTACGGCGATGCGGTGCTGCGCGACAACGACAACTTCTGGACGGGGTGGATCCTGCAGATCGGCGCGATGATCTTCGCGGTGTCGTTCACCGAGTTCTATCCCGACTACGCGACCGGTGAGACCTCCTCGGTGTTGCGGGCGTTCGACTGGTTGCCGCCGTTCGTCGTGGTGACCGGCATCGTCGGTTGGGTCACCGACGCTCTGTCCGATGCGGTCGGCATCGCCCTGATCGCCGTCGGCGTGGTGGCATCCGCGGTATTGCGGCGATTGATCCCCGATGACGCCGTGTCGGGTGAGCTGACCTCGGCCGGGGGCGACTAGGGTTCACGGTCATATGAGCGACCCGTTGGGGTTGTCGATCGGGACCACCAACCTGGTAGCGGCGCGCGTCGGCAATCCGCCCGTGATCCGGCGTTCGACGCTGAGCCTGTTCAGCGACCGCACGCCGCAGGTCGGCCTGCCGCCGAGTGACGACACCGCCGGAGCCGGCGGCACCGTGCTGACCGGCTTTGTCGAGCGGGTCGGGGACCCGGTGCCGCTCGTCGCCCCGGACGGATCCTCCTATCACGCCGAGGCGCTGCTGACCGAGGCGCTCGACGCCCTGGTCGAACTGACGGGTGGCCCGCCGCTGGGAGACTTGGCGATCGCGGTGCCCGCGCACTGGGGCACGTCGACCCAGTTCGCGCTGCGCAAGGCGCTGCGCACCAATCCGGTGCTGGCGCCCGCGCGCCTGGTGCCCGACGCGGTGGCATCGCTGACGGCGCTGCACGCCAACCCAGGTCTGCCGTCGTCCGGCGTCGTCGCGCTCGTCGACCTCGGGGGGAGCGGGACCAGCATCACGGTGGCCGACGCGTCGGCGGCGTTCGAGGCGATCGACGCGACGACGCGGCTGACCGAGTTCTCCGGCGACCAGATCGACCAGGCGCTGCTCGGCCACGTGCTCCACGGCATCACCCAGTCCGGCGGGGTGGACCCGGCGAGCACCACAGCGGTGGGTTCGCTGACCGCACTGCGCGACCAGTGCCGAATGGCCAAGGAACGGCTGTCGGCGCAGACCGCCGCCGACGTCGCCGTCGACCTGCCCGGCCATTCGTCGCAGGTGCGGGTCACCCGGGCCGAACTCGAGGATCTGCTGCGGACTCCGCTGGCCGCCGTGCTGTCCGCGCTCGACGATGTGTTGCAGCGCAACAGGATCGCATGGGCGAACGTGTCGGCCGTGGTGACCATCGGTGGGGGAGCGAGCATCCCGCTGGTGACCCAGCAGCTGTCCGCCCATACGCGGGTCCCGGTGGTGACCACGCCGCAGCCTGCACTGGACGCCGCGGTCGGAGCGGCGCTGTTCGCCGCATACGGCGCAACCGCCGAAGCGCCGACCGGGCTCGCCCCGGCGGTGCCCGTGACCGAGATGTCCACCGACGCACCCGGATCGGCGACCTTCCGCGCGCTGGCCTGGTCGCAGGACGAGGGCGCCGGTGCGGAACCGGTGCCCTACACCGACGACGCCGGCTATCCGGACCCCTATCAGGATCCCTACGACGCGTACGCGACGGAGGTCGCGGGTCCGCGCCCAGAGGTGCTCTACGAACCGCACGACCCGCCCGCGGACCGGCCGAGCGTATGGCAGCGGCTCCCGCAACTGGCCGTCGCCGCCGCGGCCGTGGTGGCGATCGTCGCGCTCGGTGGCGTCGCCTATGCGCTCACCGGGACGACGACCGACAGCACCCCCGCCACCCAGATCGAGACCACCCGCGTGCCGGCGAGCGCCCCGCTGCCGCCGCCGACGGAACCGCCCCCGCCTCCGGTCCTCACGGTGACCCTGTCTCTTATACACATCT
>NZ_LZSU01000004.1 GCF_001665575.1 Mycobacterium sp. 852013-51886_SCH5428379
CGCGACCACGGCGAGACCACCACCTGGACGATCACCCTGCCGAAGTTGGACGCCGCGACATTCGACGCCGCCCTGCAATCGCACCGCGACGCCCTGATCCACGACCGCGACGCCGAGGACCCCGAGGACACCACCCCGTTCCCGACGAACCTCGATGCCTTCAATCGTCTCGTCGAGGCCGGCTGGGACGCCGACGCCGAGCGCCGTCCGCACGGACAGCACACCACCGTCGTCGCGCACGTCGACGTCGACAAGCACGTCGCCGCACTGCATCTGGGGCCGCTGCTCACCGACGCCGAGCGCCAGTACCTGCTGTGCGACGCCACCTGCGAGGTCTGGTTCGAACGCCACGGGCGCGTCATCGGCGCCGGGCGTTCCACCCGCACCATCAACCGCCGCCTACGCCGCGCCCTGGAACACCGCGACCACTGCTGCGTGGTCCCCGGCTGCGGGGCCACCCGCGGCCTACACGCCCACCATCTACAGCACTGGGAAGACGGCGGCCCCACCGAACTAGGGAACCTGGCCCTGGTCTGCCCGTTTCACCACCGCGCCCATCACCGCGGCGACATCACCCTCACCGGACCCGCCGACCGACTCGTCATCACCGACGCCACCGGCCAACCCATGACCAACCGCGCCCTCGCCCGGCCACCCACCACACCTCCACCCGAGGTGAAACCGTGCCCCGGACCCACCGGGGAACGCGCCGACTGGTGGTGGTACACCCCCTACCAACCCAAACCACCACCGGCCGCCGCGTAGCGCGGCTACATCTCACGGGTGCCGCGACGTCACCCCGCCGTCGACGACCAGGTGCGATCCCGTGATGAACGACGCCTTGGGCGACATCAGGAATGCGACGGCCGCGCCGACGTCCCCGGGCTGCCCGAGCCGTCCGAGCGGAGCCGCGCTGATGAATCCCTCGCGTACCTCGTCGACGTCGAGCGCGATCTGCAGCATCGGCGTCTCGATGAAGCCGGGGCACACAGCATTGACCCGGATGCCCTCGGGACCGAGCTGCGCTGCCATCGACCGGGTCAGGCCGAGCAACCCCGCTTTCGACGCGCAGTAGGCGGGAATGAACGGATTGGCCTGCAGCCCTTCGATACTCGATATCCCGACGATCGCGGGGTGGGCACCCGAGCGGGCGGACTCCTGGAGGTACGGCAGGATCAGCTGGGTGATCATGGCCTGCGCGCGCAGGTTCACGTCCAGCACGGCGTCCCACGAGTCCTCGGTGAACGTGCCCACCGGTTCCGGGATCACCCGCCCCGCCGCATGCACCAGACCGTCGATCCCCGACAGGGTCTCCGCCGCGGACGTGGTGGCCGCGGCGATCTGCGCGCCGTCGCAGACGTCGACCACCGCTGCGGGCACACCGAGCGCCTCCCCCGCCGTGGTCACCTCAGGGGCGATGTCCCACAAGATGACGCGACGTCCGTCGGCGATGAGCGCCTCGGCGCTGGCCCGGCCGATGCCCGACGCGCCTCCGGTCACGATGACTCCCGGCATCGGTGCTCCTCTCTAGGTTCGCAGCAGGATCTTGACGACGTCACCGGAGCGGGCGGCCACGGCCGCGTAACCCTCGGCGGCGCGGTCCAGCGGCAGCTCGGTGGTGAAGATGCCATCGACCGAGAGCCGCCCGGACTGCAGCAGCGGAATCAGCTGCGGCCAGGTCTGCTGAACCGGGGCGGTCGTCATCCGCAGCGTGACACTGCGCAGCAGCGCGAACGTCGCGGGAAACGGGAACGGCTGCAGATCGTGCACACCGACCACCGATACGGTGCCGCCCGCCCGCACGGCGGTCAGCGCGTCGGACATCGACGTGTCGTTGCCGACCGCATCGATCACCGCGTCGACCCCGAGACCACCGGTGTGCGTCATCGCCGCCTCGGTCGCCGTGGGCGCCACGGGCGTTGCGCCCATCGCCGCCGCCCGGTCCCGGCGTTGCGCCACCGGATCGACCGCCAGCACCGTCGCCGCGCCGAGCGACAGTGCGCTGCGCACCGCACACAGTCCGACGGCACCGAGCCCGATCACCGCGATCGTCGCGCCGGCCCGGAAGTCCGCCCGCTGCGCCGCCGCCCAGCCGGTCGCGAGGTTGTCGGTCAGCAGGAGCGCCTGCTCGTCGTCGATGCCCTCCGGGATCGCGCGCAACTGGAAATCCGCCGCGGGCACCGCGAGCAGATCGGACTGCGCTCCCCCCAGGACGCCGCTGCCGAAGATCTGTGGACCGCTGTGGCACCGGATCGGGTCCAGCGTCGCGCATCCCGCGCAGTGTCCACATCCGGCGACCGAGGACACCATGACCCGGTCACCGACCCGCACCGTGCGCACATCCGGTCCGACCTCGACGACAGTCCCGACCGCCTCGTGACCGAGAGCTACCGGATCCAGAATCGGATAGTCACCGTCGTAGAAGTGCAGATCCGACCCGCAGATGCCGGCCGCGGTCACCGCCACCACCGCGCCGTCGCGGCCCGGCAACACCGGATCGGTCCTCGTCTCGACCCGCACCGCCGCGGGTCCGTCGATGACGACGCTACGCATGTCGGCTCAAATCCGTTGCCGCGGTGACGGTGTAGTCGTCCCAGACGGGTTCGGTGACGGCAGCGTGATATTCCGGGAGCCGCCAGGGGCTCACGGTGTGGATCTCGCCGTACACGTTCTTGAAGTAGGAATGGCGGATCGACGGATGCGCCCACACCGTCTGCCGGATCGCCTGCTGGGACCGGTTCCGCCACTGCTCGGTGGCCTCGGGTGTGGGTTCGATCGAATGCAGTCCGTCGGCCAGCCGGGCCAGGCACTGCCCGATGTAGCGCATCTGCAGTTCGGAGTTGAGGATCAGGCTGCCTCCGTGGGCGAGATGGGTCCCCGGTCCGTAGGTCAGGAAGAGGTTCGGGAAGCCCGGGACGGTGATGCCGCGGTACGCGTAGGGCCGCTCGCCCCACACCTCGCGCAGATCGGCGCCGTCGCGACCGGTGATCGTCATCGGCCAGAGTACCTGCGTGGCACGGAATCCGGTGGCGTACACGATGATGTCGGCGGGGTGCTCGATGCCGTCGGCGGTCACCACCCCGGTCGGGGTGATGCGGTCGATGGGCGTGCGCACCAGGTCGACGTTGTCGCGGCGCAGCGTACGGATCCAGCTGCCGTTGTCCTGCAGCGTGCGTTTGCCGGTGGCGGGATAGTCGGGCAGCACCTTGTCGAGCAGTTCGGTGTCGTCCCCGACCTGACTGGTGATCCACTCGGTGAACATCATCCGCGCCATCGCGTTCATCTCGCTGACGGCGTGGTCCTGCGGTTCGTAGGCGGGGTCGACCAGCGCGGCGTCCAGTCCTTTGTCGGCGCCGGGCCAGAGCACCAGGAACCGATACCAGCGGCTGTAGAACGGCAGGTGCTCCATGGCCCAGCGCACGCCGTCGCCGACACGGTCGTGGTACATCGGATTCGGGAACATCCACTGTGCGGTGCGCTGGAACACGGTCAGTTGCGCGACGTCGGCGGCGATCGCGGGGGCGATCTGAAATCCGCTGGCGCCCGCGCCGATCAGCGCGACCCGCTTACCCCGCACGTCGACGTCCGGATCCCAGGCCGACGAGTGGAACGCCGGGCCGGCGAAGGTGTCGGCGCCGGGAATGTCGGGAACGGCCGGCCGGTTGAGCTGGCCGACCGCGGTGATGACCGCCCGCGCGCTGACGTGGGAGATGGCGCCGTCTGGTCCGCGCAGTGTCACATCCCATTGTCCGGCGGCGTCGTCCCACGCCGCGGCGATCACCTCGGTCTGCCAGCGAACATGTTCGGCGACACCGTGTTTGGTCATCACGTCGACGAAGTACTCGCGCAGTTCCGGTTGTTCGGCGAAGTAGTGGCTCCACCGGTTGCTCGGTTCGAAGCTGTAACAGTAGAAGTGGTTGGCCACGTCGACCCGCGCACCGGGATAGGAATTCTCCCACCAGGTCCCGCCCGGTCCTGCGTTCTTCTCCACGACGGTGAACGGCAGCCCGGCCTGCTTGAGGCGGATCGCGGCCAGCAGGCCGGATTCCCCGCAGCCGATCACCAGGACCGGACAGTCGGCGGCCTGCGCGGGATCCACGGGTTCGGGCCGGCGAGGGTCGGCACCCTCGAGGTCGAGCTCCTCGCTCATCAGCGGGAGGTACTCGTCGCCGACCGGTTCGCACGCGGCCCAGTCCATCATCCGCTTGACGACGGCTGGGCTCAGCGGTGCCGGTTCCGGGCAGCCGCGGTCGCGATAATCGGTGATGACCTCGAGCGCCACGGCCCGCGCCCTGGCCTTGTCCTCTTCGGACATGAAGCCCTGGATCTCGTTGAGGAACAGCCCGGCCTGGGCGAACTCCTCGATGTAGCGGGTGTCCCCGGCGATGTGGACGAGGCTGAGGAGCAGTGTCGGGACGCTGACATCCTCGAGCGCCGCGGCGATCTCGTCGGTCGGCGTGGTGAACGGGCTCCCGGCATAGCGGTTCCGCATGAAGCGTCCTTCCCGTGGTGCCATAAATACGCTACGCGGCGTATCGTAACGGGCTGCCGGGCTTCGCGGGGCCGAACTCAGCGCCAGGCGAAGACCGGCTGCTCGAGTTCGTCGACCGGGTCGGGTCTGCCCTCCAGCCCCAGCCACCGCATCTGCAGCAGCACCGCACCCGTCGGCGCGTGGATCAGGTCGTTGCCCAGCGGGATCTGCACCACCGGCCGCGGACTCTCGGGGATGGTGATGAACCGCGGGGAGTCCTCGCGCTGGAGCTGGTGCAGTCCGACCCGGTAGACAGCCACCACCTCGTCGGGCGCCGGGCGCAGGTCCAGCCGGCCGCCACCCCAGATCACCACGGGGGTGATGACGTAGCCCGAACGAGTCGGATAGTCGTCGAGCAGGCCGAGCACCGCCGAATCCGGCAGCGCGACGCCGACCTCCTCGTCGAGTTCGCGCAGCGCGGCCTCGACCGCGTCCTCGCCGTGATCGAGCTTGCCCCCGGGCAGCGCCCACTGCGCGGAATGGATGCTCAGCCGAGAGGCTCTGCGGCACAGCAAAAACGCCGCCCCACCCGAGACGTCGACCATCCGGCCGTCGAGGCCGGCCTCCATCGGCCGGCCGGCGATCCAGTCGTCCACGGGCGCCGGATCCACCCGGTCCTCCCCGGCCTCCGAATCGACGAGCACGACCGCGACGGCCGCGTGTCGCTTGGTGGGGTCGGCGACGGCGCGGCGGTCGTGGCCGGCCAGGTGTCGACGGATGCGATCGCGCAGGGCGTCGTTGTAGGCGAGGGTCACGCGTCCATCCGTTCGGCGATCCTGGCCAGCACCTTGCGGATGCGGTCCGACACATACACGGACACAAGGCCGTTGAAGAAGTCCTCCCGCAGTCGGGTCAGGGTCGACGTCTTGATCCGCCAGCCGTCGGCGGTCTTCTCGTAGGTCTCGGTGTAGTGGCCGTAGCCGCGCATGTTCACCCCGGGCGCCAACCGGACGACGTCCTCGAGCGCCCACACCCCGTGCGCCGTGGTCGGCGAGGTCAGTTCGATCTCAGGTGCGTGCACCTGGTGCACGGTCGGCTGCGACCGCAGGCTCCTGCGGGTGAAGGCGACGAAATCGTCGGCACCGCGGATCAGCTTGCCGCCGGCGGCGGAGGTGTCGCTGACGAAGTCGTCGGTGAACAGCGCGCGCCAGGCCGCCCAGTCCTTGGTGTCGAGCAGCCGGCAGTAGCGGGCCTTGAGCTGTTTGATCGCCTCGAGGTCTCGGCAGTCCCGGACATCTTCGACCTGACCCATATCCGGCTCCTTCGCCATACGCTTGGTGCGCATCGAATATACGAACCCGTTTCGACCGGCCGATGCGCGGCAACACCGACCGGACGTGGCGCTGCCCAGCCCGCAGCGATGCGTCTGACAAAAAAGGAAGGTCTGACATGGCACTGGACGACAACGACATCACCACCTCCGGCGGCGGCGAGGGCACCGCGGACGGCGGCTCCAACCCTGAGGGCCACGACGGCGG
This sequence comes from Mycobacterium sp. 852013-51886_SCH5428379, assembly GCF_001665575.1. GTDB lineage: Bacteria > Actinomycetota > Actinomycetes > Mycobacteriales > Mycobacteriaceae > Mycobacterium. The sequence continues at coordinate 6,010 of NZ_LZSU01000004.1, forward strand.
CGCGGACGGCACCGCCTCGGGCGAGGGCACGGCCGACGGCGGCTCGAACCCCGACGGTCACGACGGCGGGGCCGACGGCACCGCCTCGGGCGAAGGTACCGCTGACGGCGGCTCCAACCCCGACGGCCACGACGGCGGGGCCGACGGCACCGCCTGACGGGGAACCATGCTGAGCCGCTGCATCACCGTCGACCCGCAGACGTTCGCCCGCGAATACTGGGGTCGCAAACCACTGCTCAGCCGTTCCGACGCGCTGCCCCGCGATTTCGGTGATCTGCTCTCACCCGCTGCGGTCGACGAGCTGATCGCCGAGCGCGGGGTTCGCGCACCATTTCTACGTATGGCCAAAGAGGGCGACGTCCTGGCCAAGGACTGTTATCTGGGCCCCGCCGGATTCGGCGCCGAAATGCCCGATCAGGTGGATTCGGCCAAGGTGCTCGCGCAGTTCGCCGCGGGCGCGACCATAGTGCTGCAGGGACTGCACCGATTGTGGCCGCCGATGATCGATTTCGTCCGCGCCGCCGTCGACGATCTCGGCCATCCGGTACAGGCCAACGCCTACATCACCCCGCCCACCAATCGCGGTTTCGATCCGCACTACGACGTCCACGACGTCTTCGTCCTGCAGATCGCAGGCACCAAACGCTGGATCGTGCATGAACCCGTCCACGAGCATCCCCTGCCGTCACAGCCATGGACCGGCCACCGCGACGCGATCGCCGAACGCGTCACCGGCGCACCGGTCATCGACACGGTGCTGACACCGGGTGACGCGCTGTATCTGCCGCGGGGCTGGGTGCACTCCGCGCAGGCCCAGGACACCACGTCGATCCACCTGACCGTCGGGGTGTCCGCGGTGACCCGCCTCGACGTCGCCCGCGCGGTGGTCGACCAGCTCGCCGCCGACGCCGCGTTCCGGGAGTCCCTGCCGATGACCGGGGACGCCACCGACCGCGATGAACTCGTCGCGACGGTGACCAAGGTGATGGCCGAGGTGGTCGACCGGCTGCGCGACGACGGCGCCCAGCTCGGCGCGAGCGCCGCCGCACAGCTGACCCGCCGTCACGCCGACCGCACCCGCCCCGTTCCCGTCCGCCCGCTGGCCACCCTCGAGGCCGTCGACAACGCCGACACGATCGCGGTGCGCTGGCGGCACGGTCTGGTGGCGACCATCGGCAGCGGCGGGGACCGGATCACCCTGCAGTTGCCCGACCGGGCCATCTCGTTTCCCGCCCTGTGCGCGGAGGCCGTCGGCGCGCTGCACCGCGGACACATCGCCGACGCCACCACGATGCCGGGCCTCGACGAGGCCGACGCGACGGTGCTGATCCGCAGGCTGCTGCGTGAGGGCGTCGTGGTCCCGGCGGCACGATGACCTCTGATACCGGGCTCGCCTGCAGCGACGCGTCGCTGGCGCGCGCCGATCCCATGTACGGCACCGCCTCGGCCGGAAAGCGGTGGCTGCTGCTCGAATTATCCGGCGGTTGGGGGCCTTCGGCGCTCCTGCAGTCGCCGTCGGTGATCGATCCCGGCCTCGGCCGTTCCATCGTGCGCCGCGTCGAGGCCGCGGGCATGCGGATCGCGGCGATTCGTCGGCACGGTCGTCGCGACGCCGAGCGGCGGTGGCGGTGGTACATCGCCGAGGCCGAAGCCGGCGCGGAGAGGTTGTACGCCGGCGAGGTGGCCGGTCCGGCCGACTATCTCGAGTTGGCGCTCGACGGATCCGACGGCGCCGTCACCACCGAACCGGTGGTGGCAATCTGCGCGCACGGGAAGCACGACAGGTGCTGCGCGGTGCGAGGGCGCGGCGCCACCGCGGCGATCGCCGCGGCGTATCCCGAGATCACCTGGGAGTGTTCCCACCTGGGCGGTGACCGGTTCGCCGCCACGATGCTGATCCTGCCGCACGGATTGTGTTATGGGCGTGTCGATTCCACCGACGCCGCAGGTCTGGTCCGGCTGTATCTCGACGGCAGGCTCGACAACGACTTCCTGCGCGGGCGCACCAGCCTCCCGCACGCCGTGCAGGCCGCACAGCATTTCGCCCGGCAGGCCTACGGCGACGACCGCATCGCCGCCCTGCCGCCGCTTGCGGTCGACCAGGACGAGGACGGTGTCCGCGTCCTACTGGACGCCGCACCCGGACCCATCGAGGTCGTTCTCGACGTCGGACAGTCCGAACCGCTGCTGTCGCAGTGTCACGCGAAAGTGCCCGGCCGCGTCCGGATCTTCACGCTGCGTGCATTGCGCATTGGTGAGAGTCCCGAGCACGACGCCCACTAAGCGATCCGGAAACAGCCCGTACTTGTTATCGTGCCGATCATCCGCGACCGTCGACAGAGGTGGCACGTGCTGGAACCGCTCGGTATCGCCGCCTCGGGACAGGGCGTGGTCTCGGCATTCCAGCCGGTGGTCCGGCTGCCCGAGGAATCCGTCGTCGGTTACGAGGCGCTCGCGCGTTGGCCGGAACTGAGCGGCGTCACCCCGCAGGCTGTCAACGGAGCTGTCGAACAGCAGATCCCCGACGGCGCACTGCTTCTCGTCAACTGCGAGCCCGGTGGTGACCACCACGGGATAGCGGCCGATCCGGCGCTCACCCGTGCCCGGGAACTCTACGACCTCGTCTTCGAGCTGACCGAGCGCAATCTGCTGGCCCATCCGGGGCTGCTGCTGCGCACGGTCACCGAATTGCGGGACAACGGCGTATCGGTGGCCCTTGACGACGTCGGCAGCCATCCGGCGTCGGCCGCGTTACTCGATGTGCTGCGGCCGGATCTGGTCAAACTCGACATGGGCCTGCTGGAACGGCGTCCCGACCGGGAGCAGGCTCGCACCATCGCCGCCGTCCTCGCCTATCACGAGCGCACCGGCGCCACGATCGTGGCGGAGGGTATCGAGACCGACCAGCAGGTGGAGCAGGCGCTCAGCCTGGGTGCCACGTACGGGCAGGGCTACCGGTTCGGCCGCGCGGTGCTGCGCGTCGACACCCCGGCCGTCCCGCCGATGCGGCCGCCGGTCGACGTGCTGCCGGCGCCCGCCATGTGCTCACTGTTCGACCTGGTCTCGTCGGGCACAACGATCCGCTCGGCGCCGCTGGACACGATGGTGGCGCTGTCGCAGCTCATCGGTGAACAGGCCGGGCACGGCCCCGATCCCGCGATCGTGCTGACGGCGATTCAGCGAGACGAGTTCTACAACGACGGATTGCGGGAGCGCTATCGGGCGATCGCCGAGAACTCCCCGCTGGTCGCGGTATTCGCCGACCGGGCGGCGGCCGACTTCGGCGCCGGGGTGCGCGGTGTCGCGTTGCGGTCCGACGATCCGCTGAGCGACGAGTGGGTGCTGCTGGCGCTGGGACCGCACTTCGCGGCGGCGCTGGTGACCCGGCTCGATGGTGCCCGGCAGAATCCGTGGGCGCGCTGGGACGAGCTGAGGACCGATCTGGCCATCACCTACGACCGCGATCTCGTCGTCCGGCTGGCACGGGATCTGCTGGCCCGCATCCCCTGACGCGCCAGGACGGACGGCTAAGGCCGGTCGGTCAACCCGGCGATCCAGCGCTGCACGCTCTGCGACAACGACTGCGGCACCCGGTCCGGATCCATCAGATCGTTCTCGGCCAGAACGCTCGCCTCCCCCGCCACCGTCTCTTCGGTGAAACGGCGCAGGGTCTTTCCGTCCGCCTCGCTGCGCAACGCCTCGATCGCCTCGAGGAATCCGCCATGCTCGCCCATGACCCGCTCGAACTCGTCGGGCGGAACGCCGAGGTGTTCGGCGATCAGCCGGTTGCGGATCGACGCTACCGCCGTCCGGATGGCCACCGCGTCGTCGGCGCGATCCGCTTCGACGATCACATCGCATTCGCTGTCGAAGCCCATGGACCGGTTGTTCAGATTCGAGGAACCCACTCGCAGCAGCCGGTCGTCGATCACCATCACCTTGGAGTGCACGTAGATCGGCGTGCCGGCCTCGGCCACCGGCCAGTAGACCCCCATCCGGTCGTATTGGTCTGCAGCCCAGAGTTTCTGGAGCAGCCGATGTCGGGCGCTGTCCATCGCCTGCTGTTCGAGCCGACTCTCCGAACTCCGGGGCATGACGACCACGATCTGGGGGCCGTCGTCCTCATGCAGGCGGGCGCACAGCGCATCGGCGATGTCCCGGGACGCCAGGTACTGGTTCTCCAGGTAGATCACCTCGCGGGCCGAGGCGATCGCCGCGAGGTTCATCGCCTCGATCTCACGAACCTCCTTGCGGGGGCCGAGTTCGGGCAGGGTGCGGGCGATCCCGACGTCGAGATCGCGAAGGGTGGGTTCGAGTCCACGCGGCCAGGCGTCGCGGCCCTCCTCAATCGGTTCGAGGGCCTGGCCCGTCGCGGTGCGCCAGCGGTCCCGGGCCTGCTCGCCGAGCGTGCGGGCCGCGGCCCCGTCCACTGCCACCACCACGTCATGGCGGGGGCCGTAGCTGCGGCCGGCGTTGCGCCGGAAGCGATTCCGCTCCTCATGGGCCGGGGTGTCCCAGCGGTCGAGGGACAGGTCGATACCGCCGCAGAACGCCACCGCATCGTCGATGACGACAATCTTCTGGTGATGGACCGATCCGGTCGGATGAGCACCGTCTATGGCGAAGTGCAACCGCTCGCTGCTCAACCAGTTCAACAGCGCCACCGGGGTCATCTGGCCCCAGATGCCCTGCAGGACGGGCACCAGCCGCAGATTCGACCTCAGCAGGTAGACGTCGAGATCCCGCCGGACCCGCACCAGCCAACGCAGGAACATCCCGAGCTGATTGGGCCCGCGCGTGGTCTTGTCGGCGGGTTCGAACAGCATCCGGGTGTCGAAATCCCAGCCGATGAGAACGATCCGGCGATGAGCGCGCAGCATCGCGGATTTGACGTGATGGAAGTAGTCCGCGCCGTCGATGACGCACGCGTAGCGGTCGGCGTGCTCGACGCGCCAGCAGGTCTGGCCGGGAACCAGGAGGTATCCGTCGCCAGCAGACACAGCGGTGTGTCTACCACATGCGCACCGGTGGCGGGCCCCGGTTCGGCTACCGTGCCACAGGTGAGAGCTTCCTCGCCCCCGCGCGAGTCCGCACTTGATCTTTACCGGTCCGCGGCGGTGCTGCTGGTGGTGATCGGGCACTGGCTGCTGTCGGTGATGACCTACCGCGACGGCGAGTTCGGCCGCGACAACCCGCTGGTGCTGATGCCGTGGACCCAGTGGCTCACCTGGATCTTCCAAGTCGTCCCGGTGTTCTTCGCGGTCGCCGGCTACGCCAGTGCGGTCTCCTGGTCGCGGCGACCCGACGGCAGCCACGCGCGGCAGGAGTGGGTCCGCAGGCGGGTCGTGCACACCCTCGGCCCGACAGCGGTCTACGCCGTGGTGATCCTCGGCGTTATCAGCGCGCTCATGATCGCCGGAATCGACGGCGAGGTACTGGAACTCGGCGGCTGGGCCGTGGCGATGCACCTGTGGTTCCTGGCGGTGTACCTCATGGTGGTCGCGCTGACCCCCGTCGCCGTCGCCGCGCATCGGCGCTGGGGCCTCAAGGTGCCCGCGGTGCTGGCCGCGAGCGTCCTCATCGTCGACGTGATCGGCATCAGCAGCGGCCATCCGGAGATCCGGATGGTCAACTACTTCTTCTGCTGGGCGGCGATCTATCAACTCGGCATCGCCTGGCACGGCGGGCTCCTGTGCCGTCGTCTCCTGCTGGCGCTGTCCGTCGTCGGCGCGCTGGCGCTACCCGCGCTGGTGACGTGGGGCCCATATCCGATCGCGATGATCGGCGTCCCCGGTGACCGGGTGGAGAACAGCGCCCCCCCGTCGGTGGCGCTGCTCGCGCTGGCCATCACCCAGATCGGTGTGCTGTTCGCCCTCGCGCCCGTCCTGAACAGGGTGCTCGCGCGCGGCCGGTGGCCACGGCTGCTCGGCACCGCCAACGACAACGTGATGGCGCTGTACCTGTGGCACATGCTGCCGGTGATCCTGGTGACCCTCGTCGGCTATCCCACCGGGCTGCTGCCCCAGCCGCCGCTGGGCTCGGGCGCCTGGTGGCTGGCCCGGCTCGAGTGGGAGCTGGTGCTCGGGGTCGTCGCCGCGGCGCTGCTGGCACTGATCGCCTGGCGCCGCCGCCTGTTCACCCCACCGATCCGTACGTTCACGGCCCCGGTGCCCGACCGGCTCGCCGAGGCCGCGCTGTACGTGGGCACCGCGGCGTGTGCGCTGGCGCTGTCACTGCTGTCCTCGGCCGGTTTCGCGCCCGGCGGCCGGTTCCCCGTCCTGGTGACCGTGCTGTTCTGCGCGGGTGCGCTCCTGGTCGCGGTCCGGCCGCGGGACAGGTCGGCCGTCACGACCTGAGCGGCCATCAGGCACGCTGGTGGGCACCATGACCTCCCTCCTGTCCCCGCCCGCGAACACGACCGACCCCGACGAGCTCTTCGCCTCGTTCGCCGCGTGGGCGGAGTCCAACGGCACCACCCTCTATCCGGCGCAGGAGGAGGCGCTGATCGAACTGGTCAGCGGCTCCAACGTGGTGCTCGCGACACCGACCGGATCGGGTAAGTCACTGGTGGCGACCGGCGCGCAGTACGCCGCGCTGGCCGCGGACCGGGTCAGCTTCTACACCGCGCCGATCAAAGCGCTGGTCAGCGAAAAGTTCTTCGCACTGTGTGAGGTGTTCGGCGCCGAGAACGTCGGCATGCTCACCGGCGATGCGGCCGTCAACTCCGATGCACCGATCATCGCGTGCACTGCCGAGGTGCTCGCCAACATCGCGCTGCGGGAGGGCGCGGACGCGGACATCGGTCTGGTCGTCATGGACGAGTTCCATTTCTACGGCGACCCGGAACGCGGCTGGGCGTGGCAGGTCCCGCTGCTGGAACTGCCGCGGGCGCAGTTCCTGCTGATGTCGGCGACCCTGGGTGACGTCACCGCGCTGCGGGCGGACCTCACCCGCCGCACCGGGCGGCCGACGGCGCTGGTGGCCAACGCCGAACGCCCGGTGCCACTGTTCCACAGCTACGCCACCACGCCGATGCACGAAACGATCCAGGAACTGCTCGACACCCGGCAGGCGCCGATCTACGTCGTGCACTTCACGCAGGCTTCTGCGCTGGAGCGGGCTCAGGCACTGATGAGCGTCAACGTCTCCACCAAGGAGGAGAAGGCCGCGATCGCCGCGAACATCGGCGCGTTCCGCTTTTCGTCGGCCTTCGGCACCACCCTGTCCCGGCTGGTCCGCCACGGCATCGGCGTCCACCACGCGGGCATGCTGCCGAAGTACCGCCGGCTGGTCGAACAGCTCGCCCAGGCCGGGCTGCTCAAGGTCATCTGCGGGACCGACACCCTCGGCGTCGGGATCAACGTGCCGATCCGCACCGTGGTGTTCTCGGCGCTGTCCAAGTACGACGGCACCCGCACCCGACTGCTCAACGCACGCGAGTTCCACCAGATCGCCGGGCGCGCGGGCCGCGCGGGCTACGACACCGCGGGCACCGTCGTCGTGCAGGCCCCCGACCACGAGGTGGAGAACCTTAAACAGTTCGCCAAGGTCGCCGACGATCCCAAGAAGCGACGGAAGCTGGTGCGGCGCAAGGCACCCGAGGGCATGGTGCCGTGGGGCCAGGCCACCATGGATCGACTGGTCGCCGCATCGCCGGAACCGTTGACGAGCAACATGCGGGTGTCGACGTCGATGATCCTCGACGTCGTCGATCGTCCGGGCGATCCGTTCATCGCGATGCGCCGGCTGCTCACCGACAACCACGAACCGCGCAAGAAGCAGCTGCGATTGATCCGGGAGGCGGTGGGCATCGCCCGCTCCCTGCTGCAGGCCGGGGTCCTCGAACGGCTCGAGGATTCCCATACGCCCGACGGCACGTTCATTTCCCGTCGCTCCGCTCGCCCCGTCCGGTACCGGCTGACCGTCGACCTGCCGGCCGATTTCGCCCTGAACCAGCCGCTGTCGACGTTCGCGCTCGCCGCGATCGACCTGCTGGACGCAGAATCGGAAACCTATGCCTTGGACATCGTCTCGGTCATCGAGGCGACGCTCGAAGATCCGCGCCAGATCCTGTCCGCCCAGCTGAACAAGGCCCGGGGCGAGGCCGTCGCGCAGATGAAGGCCGACGGAATCGAGTACGACGAGCGCATCGAACTGCTCGACGAGGTCACCTATCCCAAACCGCTCCAGGAACTCCTCGAGCACGCGTTCGAGGCCTACCTGCAGACCAATCCGTGGGCCGCCGACGCCGGACTGTCGCCGAAGTCGGTGGTACGCGAGATGTGGGAGCGCGCGTTCACGTTCCGCGAGTACGTCAGCGTCTACGGCCTGACCCGGTCGGAAGGCGCTGTGCTGCGCTATCTCTCGGACACCTTCAAGGCGCTGCGTTCCGGGGTGCCCGCCGCCGCGCGCACCGAGGAACTCACCGACATCGTCGAATGGCTCGGCGAGCTCGTCCGCCAGGTCGACTCCAGCCTTCTCGACGAATGGGAGCAACTCACCAGCCCGGACCAGCCGCTCGACGCACCGGTGCAGGTGCCGACCCGGCCCCGTCCGCTCACTGGCAACGAGCGAGCGTTCACCGCGATGGTGCGCAACGCGCTGTTCCGGCGGGTCGAACTGTTCGCCCGGGAACGCTGGCAGGACCTCGGCGAACTCGACGCCGGATCCGGCTGGACCGCCCAGCGGTGGCAGGACGTCGGCGACGCGTATTTCGACGAGCACGCAGACGTCAACACCGGAGCCGACGCGCGGGGACCGGCCCTGCTGATCATCGACCGCAAGCCCGACACCTGGGCAATCCGGCAGATCCTGGACGATCCGGCGGGCGATCACGACTGGGGGTTCGACGTGGAGGTGGATCTCGCGGCCTCCGACGACGAAGGGGTCGCGGTGATCCGCGTCGTCGACGCCGGACGTCTCGACTGAAACTGCTGCGCCGCAGGTCTGACACGTGTCAGTATCCATTGACGTACGTCAAATGGAGGAGCGCCGATGGCCGCAACCCTGCCTCGAACCGCCGTCATCGGCGCCGGTATCAGCGGTCTGACCGCGAGCAAGATGCTCAAGGACTACCGGGTGCCCTACACCGTCTTCGAGTCCTCCGACCGTATCGGCGGCAACTGGGCGTTCGGCAACCCCAACGGCCACAGCAGCGCCTACCGGTCGCTGCACATCGACACCTCCAAACACCGCCTGGCGTTCAAGGACTTTCCGATCCCCGAGCACTTCCCGTCCTTTCCGCATCACAGCGACATCAAGGCCTACCTCGACGCCTACGCCGAGACGTTCGGCCTACTCGACCAGATCGAGTTCGGCAACGGCGTCGTACACGCCGCCCGAAAGCCGAGTGGGCGCTGGGACATCGAGGATCAGGCCGGCCGGCACCGGGAGTTCGATCTGCTCGTCGTCGCCAACGGACACCACTGGGATCCGCGGATGGCCGAGTTCCCCGGCACCTTCACCGGCGAGACGATCCACTCGCACCACTATGTGGATCCGCAGACCCCGCTGACGCTGACCGGTAAACGGATCCTGGTGGTGGGTCTGGGCAACAGCGCCGCCGACATCACCGTCGAGCTGTCGTCGAAGGCCCTGCAGAACCGGGTGACGCTGTCCACTCGGTCCAGCGCGTGGATCGTCCCGAAGTACATCGCGGGCCGACCCGGTGACAAGTTCTTCCGCACCACGCCCTATCTGCCACTGTCGTGGCAGCGCAAGGCGATTCAGGCCATCGCGCCGATGCTGGGCACCGATCCCACGCTCTACGGCCTGCCCGCGCCCAACCACAAACTCTTCGAGGCCCACCCCACCCAATCGGTGGAACTGCCGCTTCGGCTCGGCTCGGGGGACGTCATCCCCAAACCGAACGTCACCCGGTTGGACGGCAGCACCGTGCACTTCGAGGACGGTTCCAGCGACGAGTTCGACGCCATCGTCTACGCCACCGGCTACAACATCACCTTCCCGTTCTTCGACCCCGGCTTCCTCAGCGCACCGGACAACCAAATCCGGTTGTACAAGCGGATGTTCGTGCCCGGTATCGACAATCTGGTCCTCATCGGTTTCGCACAGGCGGTGCCGACGCTGTTCCCGTTCGTGGAGTGCCAGTCGCGGGTGCTCGCGGCCTATGCGGTCGGCCGGTACGCGCTGCCCCCGGCCGCGGAGATGGACCGCGTCATCGACGCCGACCAGGATCTGCACGCGGGCCACTGCGTCGACCGGCCACGCCACACCCAGCAGATCGACTATTTCTACTACGAGCACGACATCGCCCGCCGCGAACTGCCTGCCGGGCTCGCCCGCGCGGTCCCGGCATGAGGTCGCCCACCGATCGGCGGGCACCGCAGCGCAGCGACGACCGGCGCGACGCGATTCTCGATGCGCTGCACCAGGTCCTGCGGGAGTCCAGCTTCGAAGCCGTCACCATCGCCGACATCACCCGGCACGCGGGCGTCACCCGGTCGGCGTTCTACTTCTATTTCGAGAACAAGGCGGTGGCGCTGGCGGCGCTGATGGAACGCGTCCTCGACGACGCGTTCTTCGTCAACGACGTCTTCACCCTGGCCGGTGGCGCGCCGGAGTCGCGCATCCGCACGATGATCGAGGGCGTCGTCGCGACCTGGGAGGCACACCGGTACCTGTTCTCGGCACTGCTGGCCGCGCGCGCCGTCAGCGGCACCGTGCAGGAGGTGTGGGACAGCGCCCGCGAATCGTTCGTCGCGTCGGTGGCCGAGATGATCACCACCGAACGCGCCGCGGGCGCCGCCCCGGACGGCGTCGACGCGACCGTGCTGGCGTCGGTGCTGATGGAGTTCAACGACCGGTTGCTGGAGCGGCTGACGCTGGGCGGACCGTTGACGCGCGAACAACTGATGGACGGCGCCGCGGCGCTGTGGCTGGGCGGCATCTACGGCAGGACATCGACATGACACCTCACGAAATCACCTTCGACTCCGACGGATCGCGCTGCAGCGCCTGGCATTTTCCCGGTGCCGGCGAAGAGGGCCGCGTCGACGGCCCCGCCGGCCGTCCCGTCGTGGTGATGGGCCATGGCTTCGGAGGGACGAAGGACTCCGGGCTGGCGCCGTTCGCCGAACGGCTCAGCGCGGCGGGTCTCGACGTCTTCGCGTTCGACTACCGGGGGTTCGGCGCTTCCGAAGGCTCACCGCGACAGTCGGTCTCGATCCCGCGCCAGATGGCGGACTACCACGCGGCGATCACCGAGGCGCAGCTACTGCCGGGCGTCGACCGCAACCGGGTGGTGCTGTGGGGGTCGTCGTTCTCCGGCAGCCACGTGATCCGGGTGGGCGCCGAACGCGACGACGTCGCCGCGGTGGTCGCCATGACCCCGATGACCAGCGGCCTCGCGGTCAGCCGCGCGGCTATCGAGCATCGCGACGTCGCGTCGGCGCTGAAGTGGACCGCGCTCGGCGTCAAGAGCCGCATCCGGGTGGCCCGCGGTAAAGATCCTGTCTTCTTCCCCCTCGCGGCCCGCCCCGGCGAACCCGGTGCGCTGGCCCTGGACGGCGCCTACGACAGCTACACCGCGATGGCGGGCCCGACGTGGCGCAACGAGGTCGACTCGTCGGTGGGGATGCAGGTGCTCTCGGTGCGGACCACCGCGGCAGCGAAGCGGTTACGCGCCAAGCTCCTGGTACAGATCGCCGACTTCGACCGCTATGTGCCCGCGGCGTCCGTGCAGAAGACCGCCGTGCACGGGCGGGCGATCGTGCATCACTATCCGTGCGATCACTTCGACGTGTGGCCCGGCCACGACTGGTTCGAGCCGGTCGCTGAGGACCAGGTCGCGTTCCTCACCCGGACGCTGCGGGTAATGTCCACCACTTAGGGTTACCTCACAACGAAAGGTCAACGGTGGACGAACCGCATTCGGACCTCCATCAGACGCGCATGCTCGTCGTCGGCGCCTCGTCGGGTATCGGACGGGCGGTGGCGGTCAGCGCGGCCGAACGCGGGGCGACCGTGGCGGTGGCCGCGCGACGCACCGAACTGCTGTCCGAACTGGCCGACTCCATCGGCGGAACGGCGTTCGAGCTCAACGTCGAGTCCGCATCGTCCATCAACACCGTGGTCAACGCCGCCGCCGAGACGCTCGGTGGCCTCGACGTGGTGGTGTTCACCAGCACCGTCGTCCCGTTCGCCCACATCGAGGACACCGACGACGCGACGTGGCAGCACGCGATGCTGGTCAACGCGTTCGGCGCCAACAACGTCCTGCGCGCGGCACTGCCGCACCTCTCGGAACGGGGGGTGGTGCTGATCGCCTCCAGCCACGACGTCGGCCGCCCGCGTGCCGGTGTCGCCGCCTACAGCGCGAGCAAGGCGGCGCTCGACGAGATCCTGCGGTCGTGGCGCAGTGAACATCCGGAGCTGTCGCTGATCCGGGTCGGTATCGGTCCGACCGCCGACACCGAGATCCTGCGCGGTGCGGATCGCGATCTGCTCGCCGTGCTGTTCCGGTCCTGGGTGGAGCATGGCCAGCTCCCCGCGCAGATGTCGGCGCTGCGCGACGTCGCCACCACGCTGGTATCGCTGGCCGTCACGGCGTACCAGAACCCCAGTGTGGTGCCCGAACTCGTGCAGCTGTCGCCGCGGATCCTCAAGTAACACCCATCTTCACGTTCTTGCCCGCCAGCATCGTGGCGGCGGCCTGCGGGATGAGCGCCAGACCCAGCGCGGCCATCGCAATGGTCCACGATCCGGTCAGATCGTGCAGCGCCCCGATGGCCACGGGTCCGATCGCGGCCAGGAGATAACCCACGCTCTGCGACATTCCGGAGACCTGCCCGGTCTGGGCGGTCGAGGTGCTGCGGAGCACCATGAACAGCAGGGCGAGGCTGATCGACGCGCCGGGTCCGGCCATCACGCACATCACCCACAGGGTGGGCACGGACTCGGTGGCGAGCAGACCGACGAAGCCGACGGCGGTCGCCAGCAGCGCCAGGAACGTGACCGGTCGTTGGTCGGCGTATCTGCCCGCGACGATCGGTGCGGCCAGCGACATCAGCAGCGCGGCCACCTGACCCGACGCCAGCACCGCACCGGCACCGGCCGCCGACATCCCGCGCTCGATCAGATAGTCCGGCAGCCACGCGGTGAACGTGTAGAAGATCAGCGACTGTGCGGCCATGAAGATCGTGATCGCCCACGCGATCCCGTTGCGCCACAGAGGTTCCAGCTTCGGCCCGACCTCCAGCCGGTGGATCCGCCGCAGCATCGGAAGCCACGCCACCGTCGCCACCAACGCGAAGAACGCCCAGCTCGCCAGCGTCAACCGCCAGTTCCCGTGAAGGGCGTCGTTGACGGGGATGGTCACCCCGGCCGCCACGGCCGCGCCGCCCGACAGCGTCATCGAGTACAGCCCCGTCATCAACCCGGAGCGATGCGCGAAGTCCCGTTTGATCAGCGAGGGCAGCACCACGTTGCAGATCCCGATACCGGCACCTACCAGCGCCGAACCACCGAAGAGCGCGACGGGATCGGGCACGTACCGCACGGCGGCGCCCGCGGCGAGCACCACCAGCGAAACGAGCACGGTGCGCTCGATCCCGAACCGGGCCGCCGCCCGCGGCGCCAGCGGCGCGACCAGTCCGAAGACGAGCACCGGCAAGGTGGTCAGCAGACCCGCCACGGCGCTGCTCCAGCCCATCGTCGCCTTGATCTCGCCGACCAGCGGGGCGACGCCTACCACGGCGGGCCGCAGATTGGCCGCCACCAACATGATCGCGAGCGCGGCGGCGACCACCGCGATGCCGGCGGGCTGGGTTTCTGGGCGGGCGGAGGTAGGGGAAGCAGGGGCAGTGGAGACAGCGGTCACCCCACCAGAGTTCTCGGACCCCGCCCGCTGAAACAAATTCTGTGACGACCCCCACCAAGTCCACCTGGCTGACCTGCCGGACCGGCCTGTCAGCCTGCGGCGTTCGGCCTCATCGGCGGGCAGGTGCCGTCGGGTCCGGCGGTCAGCTCGTAGTGCCAGAGTTCGTTGGCGTACACCTGACAGAGCCCGAACCGGGAGCCGTTGCGCGACATCCACGCCGCGGCGTCGGGACCGCCGACGTCGACCGCCTTGCCGTAGACGTGCATCGACGTCTCGGGTGACGCGACGAATTCGGCGGCCGCCGCGGGGCTGCCGTAGGTCCGCACACCGTCATCGAACAGCCGCTGCTGGAAGCCCGGGGACCGCCAGCCGGAGTTGACGACGACGGTGACGCCCTCGGCCGCGGCCGCCTCCGTGGCCTTCTGCACGGCCGCCAGCAGCGCCGGGTCCATCCGCCCGATGACGGGGTTCGTCACATCGAACGCGGTGAGGGTCTCGCCGTCGGGCAGCGAGCCGCCGAACGTGTCGGTCGCCGCGGTGCCGACGGAGAACGGCGGGACGTCCTGCGGCGGACCGGCCGCGGCGGGGCCGACCACGGAGTCGTCGGCGGCGGGATCGGCGGATGCCGGGGCGGAAGCCAGCAGGACTGCCGCGGCGAGGGCCGCGGCGGCTGCGCCGAGCAGGTGTGGGTGAGCAAGCATGGTGACCTGTCATTGTGCCGTCCGGGCGCGGCGGTGGCACACGGGTCGGCGTCATTAGGATCATCGCCATGCCTGCACCGGATCACCACAACGTCCGGTCCGGTCGCGCCGGGGTGGTGGCGGGCCTGGCGTTGCTGCTCGCCGTCGCGGCGCTCGCCCTGTCGGGGTGGACGTGGTGGCAGAGCAGGCCGGGTTCCATCTACTCGGCGGAGCAGCAGTCGGCCGCGAAAGACAGCGCCTGCGGCGCGTTCTCGTCGGTGCGCACCGGGGTGGCGATCAACACCAATGTCACGCCGCCCGGTGGCTCCGCGGACGTCACCGGCGCTCTGGCCGCGGCGGCCGCCGCGCGGGTGGCGCTGATGGACGGCGGGCAGTACCTGCTGCTGCATCTCGAACCCGCGACACCACCCGATCTGGCCGATGCCATCCGCCGGTTCGCGAACGGACTGCTCGACTTCGGGATCGCGGCCACGGCGGGCGCCCGCAACACCGACCCCGGCCAGGAGGCGCTGTCGCGGGAACTGGACGCGCTCAGCGGTCGGCTGGGTGAGCTCTGCCGCACCTGAGCGACGTCAGCCGCCGGCGGCGGCGACCCTGGCCCGCTCCCGCATCGACGCGACGACCCCGCCGTCGTTGAGGATGTCGGTTCCGGTGAGGTAGCCGGCCTTGGGGCCGGCGCAGAACGCGAGGAGTTCGGCCATCTCCTCGGCCTTCCCCCACCGCGGTACGGCGGCGTCGGCGACCATCGCGCCCGCGCCCGCCTGTTCCTCCAGGCGACCCATCTCAGTGTCGACGGAGCCCGGGGAGACCGAGACGATCCGTAGACCCCGGCTGTTGAACCGTTCGGCCTGCGCCGTGCTGTACCAGCGGACGAAGCTCTTGCTCAGCGCGTAGGCCAGTCCCGACCGGGCCTCCTCGGGTGCGATCGCGCACGCGGTCAGCATCTCGGTCATGAAGGCGTCCTCGTCGACCAGGGCAGTCGGGAACTGCGCGGTCGGGATCAGCTCGTCGGGCAGCATGTGCGCGGCCATCGACGCCACATTGACGATCGCGGCCCCCTCGCCCGCAGTCGCGTAGAACGCTTCGTTGACGTTGACCGTGCCGACGGCGTTGGTGCGCATGACGTAGTCGGCGTCACCCATGCTGGGGCTGACACCCGCGGCGTGAATTACCGCCGCGATCGGTGCCTCCAGCGATCCGAACAGCCGGTCGACCGCGGCGCGGTCGGTCACGTCGACGTGCACACCCGTGGCGGACACGCTCGATCCGGTGAGTTCGGCGATCGCCGCGTCGAGGCGGTCCTTGCGCACATCGCACAGCACGACGTCCTGCTCGCGGCCGACGATCCGCGCCGTCGCCGAACCCATTCCGCCGGCCCCGCCGGTGATCACCACGACTCCGTCCATGCCGTGGACCGTACGGAATGGACCTCGCTCCTGTCAGGAGGACGCGGTCAGGAAGTCGCCGAGCTTGTCGAGATGGGACTTGTATCCCCACTTCATGCCGAACGCCGCCAGCTTCGCCTTCGGCCCGATCTTCGAGATGTTGACCTCGAGCAGAACCGTCGTCTCGCCGTCCCGTTCGCCGAAGGTGATGTCGTTGACGTGCAGGATCGTCGCGCCGTCGTCGCCCTCGGTCCACGAGCGTGCGTCGTAGGTCAGCCGGGCGCGGTCGTCGACGCGGGTGAAGGTGCCCGCCATCGGCCAGCGGGTGCCCTGATACTTGCCCATCTCCGGCCCCGCCTCCATCACCACGTAGATGGCGCCGCCGACACGCAGATCGATCTCGCATTCGGGTACGAACGTTTTCTCCGGGCCCCACCACTGCCGGAGCATCTCGGGTTCGGTCCACGCGCGCCAGACGGTGTCCAGCGGCGCACGGTAAGTGCGCTCGAAACGGAATTCCTTGCCCTTCAACATCTTCAGCAGCATCAGACGTCTTCCCCTTCGGTGGTCAACGAGTCGAGGTAACGGCCGAGCGAGTCGAGCCGGGCCTCCCACAGGTGCTCGAACGAATCGACCCAGCGGCCGATCTCTTGCATCGGCCCTGGCTCGAGGTGATAGATCCGTTGTCTCGCAACGGCTTCCGCCGCAACGATCCCCGAGTCACTGAGCACCCGAAGGTGCTTGCTGGCCTGCGGTTGACGGATACCGAGCGACTCGGCGATCTCGCCGACCGAACGCGGGCCGGTTCGCAGCAGTTCGACGATCCGCAGACGACTCGGCTCACCGAGCGCCTCGAAGACCGTGACCTGCACACCGCCAAACGTAGGTGCGATGACATATTCCTGTCAAGGAATACGTCGAGATCAGTTCTTGGAGAGCGATTCCAGGAAGGCGCGGGCCACGTTGTGCAGCTTGACGTTGTTGTGCTGGGACTCGGTGACCAACCGCTGGAAGGCCTCGTCCTCGCTGCACCCGTGGATCGCCCGCAGCGCGCCCTTGGCCTGGTCGATGGCCGAACGCGACGTGAGCGCCTCCCGCAGCTGATCGACCTTCTCGCGGTAGCGCTGCAGGCGTCGGGCGCTGGTGATGGCGTACCCGGCCGAGAGCATGTACAGCCGCATGAGCGTCTCGTCGAAGGGATCGAACGCGGTGGCGGTCCTGCTGTAGACGTTGAGCGATCCGACCAGCTCGGAATCGTCGTCCACCCGGTCGACGAGCAGCGGCACCGACAGGGTCGCGCTGATTCCGCACGCCCGGGCGGCGACCACGAACTCCGGCCACCGCTCGTCCATGGCATCCATCCCGACGCGGACCGGTGTGCGGCGTTCCGCCGCGTCGAGGCAGGGTCCGCGTCCCGTCGAATACTGCACGTGATCCAGTTCGAGCACCTGCCCGTCGGTGTACGCGACGGTGCGCGGCGCCTGGTCGGTCAGCACGCTGATGCTGACCGCATCGGCGTCGGCGATCGCGTCGGCGCCCGACGAGGCGACCCGGTTCAGGGCTTCGTCGAGGGGCTCTTCGGAGGCGAAGAGGGACATCAGGGACTCAATCGCGTCGGCCGCGCTCTCGAGTCGGTCGAACTCATCAGGTCGAGCATCGGTCATTGCAAGAAACGGTCCTCTCAGGCTGCAGCCAACCGCTGGATACTAGTAGAACGGTGCGACCGCGCTCCTCAATCCCAGATCGCGGTAGACGTTGGGGCGTTCGGCCTGCGCATCCGGGAGAAATCCGAAGATCATCCAGTCGTGGATCTGTCCGGACCGGAGCCGGAACGTGAAGTCGGCTCCCGGCGTCGCCGCCACCCGCTGTTGCAGGACGAGGACGTCCGGAGTGCGCAGATCCCGTGACCCCGCGTAGACAGCGACCGGCGGCAGATCCTCGAGCGAACCGAACAGCGGACTCGCCATCGGGTGGTGGGTGCCGTCGGGATCCTCGGGGCTCTCCAGGCCACGGGCCCACCAGCGGCCGTTCCGCCTGCTGCTGTCCGGATTCAGCAACGGATCGTCGACCTGGTCGATTGCCGGATTGTCCGCGCCGGCATCGAGCGCGGGTGCGAGCAGAACGATGTGCCCCGGCAGCACCGTGGCGAGGCAGCCGTCCTCCCCGGCGCATCGACGCACCAGCTCCTGGGCGGCCGCGAGCGCAATGTTCCCGCCCGCTGAATCGCCGAGCACGCTGACGTTCCGCGAGCCGTGGGCCAGCACCTGGTCAGCGATGAAGTCGGCCATCCCGGGCACGACCGTCCGCGCCGTTCCGCCGGTGCCGTCCTCGTCGGCCAGCGGGTACAGCGGGACGACGACGGTCGCATCGGTGGCCCGCACCAGATCGGCGTACATCCACCAGTGGAAGAGGCTGGCGGTGGAGATGAACGAGCCGCCGTGCACTCCGATGACGACCTTCTCGGACGGTCGCTGCGATGCCAACGTCCACACCTTCCAGCCGTGGTAGTCGGTGCTGCTGACGTCGAGCCCCTGCGTGACGAAGGCCGGCGGAATCCCGTCGGTGAAGAACGGCACCCGGGCGGTCGTCCCGTTCAGCTCGATTCCGGCGAGCCCCAGGATCGGCTTGATCGCCCGCAGGCCGGCGACCAGAACCTCGTTGAACGGCGACGACTGCCCCGTGAACTCGGCCGCCGGGGCGACGGTCGTGTACCGGGGCTGCGGTTCCTCCGGGCGCAGTTCCGCGGCGGACGGCGTGCCGATCTCCCGGCGGGCCCCGGCGGGCCCCGGCGAGCATCGCCCAAGACGCAGGCGAGTCAACGGGAGTCTGGTCGGGTTCGTCCTCCGCGGCGCGCGGCGAGGACGCGCGGACGGTCATCCGGGTCACCTGCCGGCGCATCGGCTCGGCCGATTCTTCCGGTTCGGCCAACTCGTCGTCGTCGGGCTCCGACCGGGTCATCCGGCTCTCGGTGCGGTCGGCCGACGACGATCCGGTCGCGCCTCGGGTGACGCCGCGGGAGACGCCCTGCGCGGACTCCGATGTCTGGGTCGCCGAACTGTCCGCACCGGCGCTGACGCCGGATTCGGCGGCTGCGACACCGTGTCCGGAGGCGATCGCCGCCCCGACCCCCAGCGCGACGGCCGCCGATCCGATGCGCACCGCTCGCCATGCCACCGTCTTGTCCATTGCCGCCCCCAGCCGTGGTCCCTCTCGGCATTACAGCCGAATCGGCACAGGTGAGACGGCGGATCGGGAAAGTTCGATGAGTTGTCCGCCCAGGCAGGGTCACACTCCTAGACAACGACCCACGATTTCGATCGGAGCACCGGTGACGCGTACGAACCTCTCGATGTCGATCTCGGCGGACGGTTATGTCGCCGGCCCCTCGCAGAGCATCGACGCGCCGCTCGGCGTCGGCGGAGAAGCACTCCACAGCTGGCACATCGGCCCCGATCGGGAGCACCCGGTCAATCGCCGAGTCGCCGCGGAGATGCTCGACGGTATGGGCGCCACGATCATGGGCCGCAACATGTTCGGCCCGATCCGCGGCGATTGGGCCGGCTCCGACTGGTCGGGGTGGTGGGGCGACAACCCGCCTTACCACTGCCCGGTGTTCGTCCTGACCCACCACGCACATCCGCCGATCGAAAAGGCCGGCGGCACCACCTTCCACTTCGTCACCGACGGCATCGAGGCCGCGTATTCACAGGCCGCGGCGGCGGCCGGCGACAAGGACATCTCGATCGCCGGCGGCGCGTCATGCGCCCGCCAGGCAATCCGAGCCGGACTCGTCGACGAGATCGACCTGCAGCTCAGTCCGGTCATCCTGGGCGCGGGCGAGCGACTGTTCGACGGGTTCGACCCCGGCGTGCCGCGGCTGGAGCTCACCCGGGTGCTGCACGCGCCCGGAGTCGCCCACCTGCGATACCGGGTGCTGCGCGGGTGACGGCAACCCTTCAAACCACCGTGGAGTAAACCCGTGACGCCGCGCGCGCCATGACACACGATGCGGTGCAGCATCGAGATCCGATGCGCGATCCCCCCTGGCTGGAGCCCCGATGCCCGCGCGTGTCCACGCCTATGCCGTGTCGATCGAGCGCCTCGGCCGCTCCTTCGTCGCGAGCCGTTCCGGACCCCGGGCGGTCCTGCGCGATATCGATCTCGAAGTGGGCCCCAGGGAGATCGTCGCGATTCTCGGCACGAGCGGCTGCGGAAAATCGACGCTGCTGCGCATCGTGGCCGGATTGGATGCGCCCACAGAGGGGGCGGTGCGCATCGACGGCACCCCGACCGAGTCCTTCGATCCGCGCTGCGCGGTCGGTTTCCAGGAGCCGCGCCTGCTGCCGTGGCGAAGCATCGCCCAGAACGTCGCTCTCGGACTGCCTCCGGACACGTCTGCGGCCGCCGGCCGGGAGACTGTGGCCACCTTGCTCGACCTGGTCGGATTGACCGAATTCGCCGGCCACCGCCCCCGTGAGGTGTCCGGCGGAATGGCGCAGCGCACCTCGCTCGCACGGGCGCTGGCGCGCAACCCCGGGGTGCTACTGCTCGACGAACCGTTCGGCGCACTCGACGCGCTCACCCGGCTCAAGATGCAGGATCTACTGCTCGACCTGCACGCCGCGGCCCCCACGACGATTCTGCTCGTCACCCACGATGTTGACGAAGCGCTGCACCTGGCCGACCGCGTCATCCTCCTGGGGCGAGACGACGATCGTCCCGGCGCGTCCATCCAGCAGACCGTCGTCGTACCCGGCGACCGCCCCCGCGACCGTGGTTCGGCCGATCTCGCCGAACTGCGCGTCCGCCTGCTCGACGGCCTCGGCGTCGAGCGCCCCAGCACCGCCCTCCACGAAAGCAGAGCCAGCAGAGTATGAGAACCCCAGCCATCGCCTCCGCCCTGATTGCCCTGGTCCTCATGCTGAGCGGTTGCGTCTCCGGCGAGGGCGACGACACCTCAGCCGGTGACGGTGACAACCCGCTGCAGGGGCAGGTCCTCGACATCGACTTCGCCACCTACAACCCGCTCAGCCTGATCATCAAGGAGCAGGGTTGGCTGGAAGCACATGGCCTGAAGGTCAACTGGGTGCAGTCCGCCGGCTCCAATAAGGCCAACGAGGCGTTGCGGGCCGGCGCCATCGACGTCGGCTCCACCGCGGGTTCGGCTGCGCTGCTAGCCCGTTCGAACGGCTCTCCGATCAAGGTGATCGCCATCTACTCCCAGCCCGAGTGGGCGGCGCTCGTCTCCCCGCAGGGCAGCGACATCACCTCCGTCGCTCAGCTGCGCGGTAAGAGCGTCGCCGCGACCAAGGGCACCGACCCCTACTTCTTCCTCCTGCAGGCCCTGGAGGCCAACGGCCTCTCCGCGCAGGACGTCACCGTGCAGAACCTCCAGCACGCCGACGGCTGGGCTGCCCTGCAGAACGGTTCGGTCGACGCGTGGGCCGGACTGGATCCGATCATGGCCGGCGCCGAGCAGACCGGCGCGACACTGTTCTACCGCGACCTCGACCTGAACAGCTACGGGTTCCTCAACGCCCGCGAGGATTTCCTGGCCGAGAAGCCCGAACTCGCCCAGCTCGTCGTCGACGCGTACGCCAAAGCGGCGGTGTGGGCCCAGGAGAACCCCGACCAGACGGCGCAGATCCTCGCCGAGGTCGCCGGTCTCGATCCCGCGGTCGCCGCCAAGGTCATCACCGAGCGCTCCAACCTCGACGTCAACCAGGTGCCCGGGCAGACGCAGCTAGCGGTGCTCGAGAAGATCGGTCCGATCTTCGTCGAGCTCGGTGACGTACCCAATCAGCAGCAGGTCGACGACGCGCTGGCAACGCTGATCGATCCCAGCTTCGCCGAACAGGCCGACGCGGCGCGCCTCGGGTGACCGCGGCGCAGACGTCGGACTCGCCGAGGACGACGACCGCCCGGGAACCGGGCGGTACAGCGGGCCCCGGGCGATGGCTTCGAGTTGCCGGCGGCGCACTCGTGCCCGCGTTGATTCTGGCTGTGTGGCAATGGGTTTCGACGTCGGGAATGGTGGCGGTGTCGGTGCTGCCGTCCCCGGCGATGGTGTGGGCCGCCGGCGTGGACCTCGCCCAGCGCGGGCTCTACGGCCACTACATCGCCATCTCGACGCAGCGGGTGGTGGTCGGGTTCGCCTTCGGCGCGGCGGCCGGGCTGCTACTCGGCGCGGTCGTGGGGCTGTCCCGGCTGGCGAACGTGCTACTGGCGCCGACGTTCGGCGGTGTGCGCGCGGTGCCGTCGCTGGCCTGGGTCCCGCTGCTGATCCTGTGGTTCGGCATCGGTGAGGAATCGAAGATCATCCTGATCGCGATCGGGGCGTTCTTTCCCGTCTACACGATCGTCGGGTCGGCGCTGCGCCATGTCGATGCCCATCTCATCGAGGCGGGCCGCGCCTTCGGGCTGCACGGACGGCGGCTGTTCGCGACAGTGCAGCTCCCCGCGGTCGTTCCCTCGACGGTGTCGGCGCTGCGGCTAGCGCTCGCCCAGTCCTGGTTGTTCCTCGTGGCGGCGGAACTGATCGCCAGTTCGATGGGCCTGGGGTTCCTGCTCCTGGACTCCGGCCAGAACGGGCGCATCGACCGGATCTTCCTCGCAATCCTCTCGCTGGCCGTTCTCGGCAAGCTCACCGACTCCTTACTGGGTCTATTCGAGAAGTGGGCGATCACGAGATGGGCATGAGCCGGGCCTGCAGCAAAGATGTCGCCTTACCGTGACCTTATCTTTCGCTTATTTTCCTTAGATTCTGCGGTACGGTGGGGACCCGAGCCGGCGACGAAAGGAACTCGAATGGGAAATCAACCCGCGCGGATCGTCCTGGTGACCGGCGCGTCCCGAGGCGTAGGAGCCCAGGTCGCACGCCGTCTGGCCAGCGCTGACACCCACGTCCTCGTGCACTACCGCAGGAACGCCGTAGCTGCGGAGGCCGTCGCGACCGCCATCCGCGACGCCGGTGGACACGCCTCGACGCTGGCCGCCGACATCTCCGACTCCGCCGCCACCGCGGCGATGATGTCGTCGATCAAGGCCCGGTTCGGCCGCCTCGACGCCATGATCCTCGACGCCTCGGGCGGCCTCGGGTCCGGCAGCGACACCCGCTACGCCGTCGGCGGCGACCGGGAGGCGCAGCGACGCCTGGCGCGGCTGGCCATGCCGCTGATGCCTGCGGGCGGACGCATCGTGTTCGCCACGAGCCATCAGGCGCACTTCTTCCCGAACAAGGCGGTGCCCAAGGGCTACGCGGCGGTCGCGGCCGGTATCCGCGCCGGGGAGACCGCGCTGTCGGCCATGCGGCTGGAGTTCGCCCGCGCGGGAATCACGTTCACCGTGGTGTCGGGCAATCTCGCCGGTCCGCTGCCGGCGCTCGACGAGTTCGCCGCCGCGATCGTCCGGTCCGTCACCACGGCGAGCCCGTCCGGCATGGTCTACGTCGGCAGCGCGAACTATCAGATGACGGCCTGACCGATTCGGTCAGTATTCGTCGTGCCATGACCACCACTCGTACGGCGGCGTCTGCGGATAGCCCGACGGCGAATCCTCCCAGGTCTCCTGCCGGCCGAGTGCGGTCATGTCCAGGAACGCCCATGTGTTGACGAACGCCTCGTCGCCGCGGTTGTTGATGAAGTAGGTGCGGTAGACGCGGTCTTCGCCGTCCCGCGGCACGCGGATGAACGCGTTGGTGCCGTGCCACCGGTCGACACCGAAGTCCGCGTCGAAATCGTCGGCGATCGTGTACCACGGGATCGTCCAGCCCATCTTCGCCTTGATCCGCTCGATGTCGGATTGCGTTGCGCGCGAGGCATACACGAGCGTGGTGTCCCGCGCGTTCAGATGGGCGAGATCACCGATGTGGTCGGCCATCAGCGAGCAGCCCACGCACCCGTGGTCGGGCCATCCGTGGACACCCGGATCGACGAACGCGCGGTAGACGATGAGTTGCCTACGGCCCTCGAACAAGTCGAGCAGGTGCACCCGGCCGTCAGGTCCATCGAAGGCGTAGGACGTTGCCACCTCCGTCCAGGGCATCCGTCTGCGCTTGGCGGCTAACCGATCTCGCGCACGGGTCATCGCCTTCTCTTCGACCAGCATCTGCTGATGGGCAGCCTCCCACTCGGTGGCGGAGACGATCGGCGGAATCTGCATGCGGAACTCCTGACGTTCAACAAACAAGTTGAATGATGTCATCCAATACAGCACGCGGCGGGGCTATAGTCAACAAGATGGTTGAAGATCAGGTGCTGGACCGGGCGTACGCGGCCTTGGCCGATCCGACCCGCCGCCGGCTACTGGAGGTGCTGCGCGGCGGCGACGCCCGAATCACGGATCTCGCTGCGCCACTGCCGATGAGCTTCGCCGGCGTCTCCCGCCACATCGGCGTTCTGGAATCGGCCGGTCTGGTCCAGCGGGAGGTGCGTGGACGGGAACACTGGCTGTCGCTGCGACCTGATGGACTGTTCGCCGCGCAACGATGGATGGAAGAGCAGACGGAGTTCTGGTCCGCCCGCGCGGAAGCACTCGAGGCGCGGTTGCGCCGTAAGCGGAGCCACCGATGAGCGGGGCCGTGACGGTACGCGTGCAGCGCGTGATGCCGGCACCACCCGACGTGGTGTTCGACGAGTGGCTGGACAGAGAGTCCTCGACGGAGTGGATGTGTCCGCGGCCCACCCGCGTGGTCGATCTGGTGGTCGAACCCCGTGTCGGCGGGACCGTGCGGTTCGACGTCGACGACGAGGGCGTGGCGGTGCTCATCACCGGACGGTTCCTGGCCATCGAGCGACCACGGCTGCTGCGGTTCACGTGGAGCAACTCGAACTGGCCGGACCCCACCGTCGTCAGCATCGTCGAGGTCGCGTTCGCCGCCGTGGACGACGATCAGACACTGATGTCGATCGAGCACTCACTCGTGCCGTCGACGGAGTTCGACGACTTCCACCGCGGCTGGCGCGCAACCGTCGAACAGCTCGCCGCTCAGCTTGCGGCGAGATCGTAAGGCGGAGAACCGGTCCCGCTGATCATCAGCTGCCCGGACGGAATCCTCTCGACGAGACGGGCCTCGGCGCTGCGGTCACCGATCCACAGCTGCGCCGCCTTCCCGGCCGCGAGATCCTCAGGCGCGCCGTAGACCAGACCCTGCCAGTGGTACCTGCCGTCGATCGGGCTGAGGTGACCGGCGAGGCGCACCCGGACACCGCAGCGCTGCCCCGCGACGTCGAGTTCGGCAGCGCCGTCGAAGACACCGTCCTCATCGGCCGCGCTCACAGGAAGCCGCTCCGCCGCCACATCCGGCGTCCGAGCCGGCTCATGAGGCCGACCTCTTCGAGGAATGCCGCCAGCGGGGCGAAGCCGAGGCGCTGAACCTTGCGGAAATGCGGGTTAACGCGTGCCTGCCGCCGGGCTTCCCGGCCGTCGAGACCGACGCGCCGGTAGGTCGCCGGATTGGTGAAGAGGAACCGGTAGAACGGCCCGCCCGCCCCGTGGATTGTGCCCAGCAGGAGGCGGTTGACCGGCCGCAGCTCCGGCACCGCGCGGCGGGCGCCGTCGCGGGCAAACTGGATGTGGCGCGCCTCCTCGGTGACGTGGATCCGCATGACCCGCCGCACGATCGGCTGCAATTCGGGATCGTCGAGGATTTGCCGCTGCAGGGCGTCGAAGATCTCCTCACCGACCAGCGCGGCCACCCACAGCACCGAACCCCGGAACCCCAACGGCAGCGCGTTGATGATCATGCGCTGCAACCGGCTGGGCTGGAACGGTTTCCCGCCGACGTATCCGATCGCCCGGCCGAACATCACCATGTGCCGGGTCTCGTCGCCGAGTTCGGTCAAGGAGTAGTGGGTGGCCGGTGAGGTCACGTCGGCATGCATGAGCCCGCGCAGCAATGCCTGATTGAGGATGTTCTCGAACCAGATCCCGGCCGACAGCAGGTTGACGAACTCCTGCCGGGAGAGCTCGATCTGCTGTTCATGGGACATCTGGGCCCACAGCGGCGTGCCGTAGAGCGATATGACCTCGGGCGGCAGGAAGAACCTGTCCGGGTCGATCGGCGATTCCCAGTCGAT
Organism: Mycobacterium sp. 852013-51886_SCH5428379; assembly: GCF_001665575.1. Classification (GTDB taxonomy): domain Bacteria; phylum Actinomycetota; class Actinomycetes; order Mycobacteriales; family Mycobacteriaceae; genus Mycobacterium. Next base: position 32,012 of record NZ_LZSU01000004.1, read on the forward strand.
GTCGACCACCGGCGCGTACGACTTCTTCGCCGACCCCCGCAGCAACCGGTCGGAGAACTCGTCACGGCTCGGCGCCACCGCGCTCTTCCCTGGAGAAACCATCGTCATGAAACCGAAGATACATTTTCAGTTCGTCTGTATCAATAGGTGGTGGGGACATAGACTGCGGTCGATGAAATTCAGCGGTCTCCTCGCCAAGGCCGTGCAGCGGTCCGGGGCGCCGTCCCCCGAGGGAAACGCTGAACGGATACTCGACGCCGCCCTCAAACAGTTCGAACTCATCGGAATCCGCCGCTCCACGGTCGAGGACATCACGCGCAGATCCGGCCTGGCGCGGGTGACGCTGTACCGCAACTTCGCGAACAAGGACGCGATCGTCGAGGCGGTGCTGCTCCGCGAACTCGAACGCTTCCTCACCGATCTGGCCGCCGAGGCCGGCCGCTACCACGGTGCGGAAGACAAGCTCGTCGAGGGCTTCGTCTTCACGCTCACCACGTTGCGCGGCCACCCGCTGCTGCAGCGGCTGCTGGCCACCGAACCGGAGACGATGCTCCCGTTCCTCACCGTCGAGGGCGACGGCGTCATCAGGACCTCGTCGTCGTTCCTGGCCCATCAGCTGGCGGTGGCCCTGCCCGACGACACCCGCACGCAGCTCGAACTCCTGGAGGTCGCGGAGGTGACGGTGCGGATCATCGTCTCGTTCGTGCTCACGCCGTCGCAGAACGTCGCCCTCGGCGACGACGATGCGGCGCGCGCGTTCGCCCGCCGCTATCTGGTCCCGCCCCTCCTGGGCATGTCCGCCTGACGCCCGAAGTACCTGTGGATAACCGGCTTTCGGCGATCCGGCTTGTCGGTGGTTCGTACTAGTGTTCGAGTATGGACAGGGAAGCTCTGCAATCGGCACTCGAGCGGTTCGACGCCGCGCGCGCCGAGCTGGCGGCCTTCCCCTACGAAACACTGACCACCACCGAACGACTCGCGCTGGTCGAACGCCTCGAACGGTCACAGCGCCAAGAATTGGCACTCAGCCACACCGTGCTCGCGGCCTTCGCCGACGACGCCGATCCCCGGGTGTTCGGCGAACGCTCGCTGCGCAAAGTCGTCGCCACCCGGCTGCATCTGACGGAGAAGGACGCCGGGAACCGGTTGCGCGACGCCGCCCAACTCGGTCCGCGACGGACCCTGACCGGCGAGCCGTTGACGCCCGAACTCGAACACACCGCCGCAGCCCTGGCCGACGGAGACATCGGTGCTGCGCACGTCGCGGTGATCCAGAAGTTCCTCACAGCCCTGCCCGGCTGGGTCGACACCACCGCCCGCGCCGACGCCGAACAGACCCTCGCCCAGGTCGCCGTCGGGTTGGACGC
>NZ_LZSU01000005.1 GCF_001665575.1 Mycobacterium sp. 852013-51886_SCH5428379
CAGCGACCCTACGAGCCAGACACCAGGTGATCAGGAATCCAACCACCGCAATACGCGGCACCCCACCCTGACACTGAGGCGATCCTAAACGCACGGCGGCCCTGTGACGTGCAGGAACGCGCCGGTCCGCACCCTGCGACACACCGTGTCGTCGTCAACTCTTGACTAATTCCAGAAAAGGGGGTTTGGTGGAATGCATGCCCACGACAGCCGACTACGCCGATCAGCTGCGTGCAGCTGACCTGCGTGTGACGCGGCCCCGGGTCGCGGTGCTCGAGGCTGTGCACGCCCATCCGCACGCCGATACCGACACCATCTTCGGAGCCGTCCGAACCGCACTGCCCGAAGTCTCCCGGCAGGCCGTCTATGACGTCCTGCACGCTCTGACCGGGGCACGCCTCCTGCGCCGCATCCAGCCGTCCGGTTCCGTGGCCCGATACGAATCACGCGTCGGCGACAACCACCACCACGTGGTGTGCCGCGGCTGCGGCGTCATCGCCGACATCGACTGCGCGGTCGGCGAAGCGCCGTGTCTGATCCCGTCCGACCCGAACGGGTCTCTCGAGGGCTTCGTCCTCGACGAGGCCGAGGTCATCTACTGGGGCCTGTGCCCCGACTGTGCGCCGGCCGACGCCACCCCGGCGCACCCTTGATTTCAGCTCAGCCCAACCACCTATCCGAAAGGAACGCCGCTGTGTCATCCGATACATCCGACGCCCGCCCGCCCCACTCCGACGAGAAGACCTCCAGCCACAGCGAGTCCGAGAACCCGGTCATCGAGTCTCCGCACCCCAAGTCGAGTGCGCCGAAGAAGAACCAGGATTGGTGGCCCGAGCAGGTCGACGTGTCGGTTCTGCACAAGCAGAACGAGAAGGGCAACCCGCTCGGCGAGGACTTCAGCTACGCCGACGCCTTCGCCCAGATCGACGTCGAGGCGTTCAAGCGCGACGTCATCGAGGTCATCCAGACTTCGCAGGACTGGTGGCCCGCCGACTACGGCAACTACGCCGGCCTGTTCATCCGCATGAGCTGGCACGCCGCGGGCACCTACCGCATCTTCGACGGCCGCGGCGGCGCCGGGCAGGGTGCGCAGCGCTTCGCCCCGCTCAACAGCTGGCCGGACAACGCCAACCTCGACAAGGCCCGCCGGCTGCTGTGGCCCATCAAGCAGAAGTACGGCAACAAGATCTCCTGGGCCGACCTGATCGCCTACGCCGGTAACGCCGCGCTCGAGCAGTCGGGGTTCGAGACCGCCGGCTTCGCGTTCGGCCGCGAGGACATCTGGGAGCCCGAGGAGATGCTGTGGGGCCAGGAGGACACCTGGCTGGGCACCGATCAGCGCTACGGCGGCACCAACGACGACAAGCGTGAACTCGCAGAGCCGTTCGGCGCCACCACCATGGGCCTGATCTACGTCAACCCGGAAGGCCCCGAGGGCAAGCCGGATCCGCTGGCCGCCGCGCAGGACATCCGCGAGACGTTCGGCCGGATGGCGATGAACGACGAGGAGACCGCCGCGCTGATCGTCGGCGGCCACACCCTGGGCAAGACCCACGGCGCCGCCGACGCGAACGTCGGACCGGAGCCCGAGGGCGCGCCGATGGAGCAGCAGGGCCTGGGCTGGAAGTGCCCGTTCGGTACCGGCAACGCCAACGACACCGTCACCAGCGGTCTCGAGGTCATCTGGACCGGCACCAACAGCGAGTGGAGCAACAAGTTCCTGGAGAACCTGTACGGCAACGAGTGGGAGCTGACCAAGAGCCCCGCCGGTGCCTGGCAGTTCGAGGCCAAGAACGCCGAGGCCACCACGCCCGACCCGTTCGGCGGCCCGCCGCGCAAGCCCACCATGCTGGTGACCGACGTCGCGCTGCGCGAGGACCCGATCTACGGGAAGATCACGCGTCGCTGGCTCGATCATCCCGAGGAGATGGACGAGGCCTTCCGCAAGGCCTGGTACAAGCTGATGCACCGCGACATGGGGCCGATCAGCCGCTACCTCGGCCCGTGGATCGCCGAGCCGCAGCTGTGGCAGGACCCGGTTCCCGCGGTGGAGGGTGAGCTCATCGGTGAGGCGGAGATCGCCGAGCTGAAGAGCAAGCTGCTCGATTCGGGTCTCTCGCTTCAGCAGCTGATCAAGACGGCCTGGTCGTCGGCGGCCAGCTTCCGCGGCACCGACAAGCGCGGCGGCGCCAACGGGGCGCGAATCCGTCTCGAGCCGCAGAAGAACTGGGAGGCCAACGAGCCGGCCGAGCTGGCCAAGGTGCTGCCGGTTCTCGAGCAGATCCAGCAGGACTTCAACGGTTCGGGCAAGAACGTCTCGCTGGCCGACCTGATCGTGCTGGGCGGCACCGCGGCGGTCGAGAAGGCCGCCAAGGACGCCGGTCACGACATCACGGTGCCCTTCACCCCGGGCCGCACCGACGCCTCGCAGGAGCAGACGGACGTGGAGTCCTTCGAGGTGCTCGAACCGCGGGTCGACGGCTTCCGGAACTACTTCAGCCCCGAGGAGAAGAACCCGCTGGAGCAGCAGCTGATCGAGAAGGCCTACATGCTCGATCTGACCGCTCCGGAGCTGACCGTCCTGGTCGGTGGCCTGCGCGTGCTGAACGTCAATCACGGCGGCAGCAAGCACGGCGTGTTCACCGACAAGCCGGGCGTGCTGACCAACGACTTCTTCACCAACCTGCTCGATATGCGCACGCAGTGGAAGCCGTCGGAGAACAGCGCCAACGTCTTCGACGGCCGCGACCGCGCGTCCGGTGAGGCCAAGTGGACCGCCACCGCCAACGACCTGGTGTTCGGGTCGAACTCGGTGCTGCGCGGTATCGCCGAGGTCTACGCCCAGGAAGACAGCAAGGAGAAGTTCGTCAAGGACTTCGCCAAGGCGTGGGCCAAGGTCATGGACAACGACCGCTTCGACGTGAAGAAGAAGTAGGTCCGACCGATTCCGGGACACCCCGCGAGCCGCATGCCGGCTCGCGGGGTGTCTCGTTTCGAGCTGACATGATCGAACTTCCTTCCGGTGTCCAGGCGATGGCGCACCGTGGCCCCGAGTGGCGGCAGTGGGTCGACGGGTTGGCGGCGCGCGTTCAGACGCAGGTGCGCGAGTGGGGGCTGCAGCTCGACGGCGCCCCGATGCACGGGGCGACTTCGGTTGTCCTGCCCGTACTTTCAGCCCAGGGTCGGCCCGCGGTGCTCAAACTGAGCTTTCCGGACGCCGAATCCGACCACGAACATCTGGCGCTGCGCCGGTGGGGCGGACAGGGTGCGGTGCGCTTGCTGAGCGCGGATCCGCACCGGCGCGCGGTGCTGTTGGAGCGGTTGACCGGCCGTGATCTCACCGCGCTCCCCGACGACGACGCCTGCCGGGTGATCGCCGCGCTCTACCGCCGCATCCACGTGCCCGCGCTCCCCCAGGTGCGCTCGCTGCGCGCCCTGTTGGAGCGGTGGACCGCCGAGCTGGCGAGCCTGCCGCGCGACGCAGCCGTTCCGCACCGACTGGTCGAACAGGCCGTCGCGCACAGTCGGGACCTCCTCGGCGACGGGGCCACCACCGGCACGCTCATCCACACCGATCTGCACTATGCGAACGTCCTCGGCGCCGACCGCGAGCCGTGGCTGGTGATCGATCCGAAACCCCTCGACGGCGACCCGCACTACGAGGTGGCGCCGTTGCTCTGGAACCGCTGGGACGAGTTGGCCGGGGACGTCAGAAGCGGTGTGCAGCGGCGGTTCTGGACGACGGTCGACGCGGCGGAGTTCGACGAGGACCGGGCCCGGGCCTGGGTCGTCATCCGGATGATGCTCAACGCGATGTGGGAGCTGACCGAAACCGCCCGGCCCGATGCGGACTGGCTCACCGTGTGCGTGGCGGTGGCCAAAGCCGTGCAGAATTGAGGCGCTATGGATGCCCCAATCGATGTGGTGAGGACGCCCGACCACTGTTTCGTCGGTCTGCCCGACTACGACTTCGCGCCCAACTATCACCTCGTCCAGACGCGTGGAACGCCGCCGCTGCGAATGCATTTCGTCGATACCGGGCCACGCGACGCGCCGGTGGTCGTGCTGTTGCACGGCCAGCCGACGTGGTCGTATCTGTACCGCCACACGATCAGGGTGCTCGTCGAGGCCGGGCTGCGGGTGATCGCCCCCGACCACATCGGATTCGGCCGCTCGGACAAACCCACCGATCCCACCCAGTACACCTTCGCGCGCCACGTCGCCTGGATGCAGGCACTGGTGGAGGGACTCGAACTGCGGGAGATCACGCTGGTCGCGCAGGACTGGGGTGGGCCGATCGGGCTCAGCGTGTTGGCGCGGCAACCGGATCGGTTCGCCGGCGTGGTGGTCACCAACACCATCCTGCACACCTGCGATCCCGCTCTCGCCGATCGGCTGACCTGGGCGCACCACGGCGTCGGCGACAGCCGTGTCCTGCACGAAGAGACACTGCTCGACTACATCGCGTTCTACCAGCGCTCCCCCGACATCACGCCGAGCATGTTCCTCGACGCGGTCGCCGGCCCGCTGCCCGCACCGGTGCTCGCCGCCTACGACGCCCCGTTCCCCGACCGCACCCACAAGGCCGGGCTGCGCCAGCTCACCGCCCTGGTTCCGCTGACCCGCAACGACCCCGGTGCGGCGATCGGTCGCGCCACCATGGCCGTCCTGGAGGAGTGGGACCGGCCATTCCTCACGGCATACTCCGACAGCGATCCGGCCACCCGCGGTTGGGAGCGGGTGTTCCAGGAGCGGGTGCCCGGCGCCCGGGGGCGCGAACATCCGACGATCGCGGGGGCGGGTCACTTCGTGCAGGAGCAACGTGGCGAGCAGCTCGGAGCGATCGTGGCCGGTTTTGTGCGGGACTTCGCCTGATTCAGACGTGCCGCAGGAGCCGCGCCGCGATCAGCGGGGCGATCTTGTCCGCCATGTAGACGTGGCCCTCGTCGGTCGGGTGCACCCCGTCCGCGCCGATGAGGTGCGGTTGGTCCACGAACCACCGTTCGGCGATCGGGTCGACGAACTCGGCCTTGGCCAGCTTGGCCTGGTAGGCCAGCGTGTCGCGGATACGCAGGATGGGGGGCGGCGGATCGGCCGTCGGCCACGCCGGCCCGATGACGAGGAACCGCGCAGCCGGAGCCATTCGGCGGGCCATCTGGAAGAGGCCGTAGACCATGAACGTCAGCGCCGTGGGTTCGACCCGCTCGTCGTTGCGGGATCCGAAGAACACCACGAGGTCGTCGTCGCGGTTGATCGCGCGGGCCGCCAGATCCTCGAACACGTTCCCGCGGTTGCCGCGGGTGGCGTAGCCGGCGCCGCCTTCGGCCGCGACATCGGCGGCCACCGGGACGCCGTTGCGGGCCAACGTCTGCCAGGCCCGGGTGGTCCAGCCGCGGTCGCCCTCACCGCCCTCGCTGCTGCCGGTGGTGTAGGAGTCGCTGATCACCGCGACGCGACTCACCGAGACCTGCAGGGTGACGGTCTCGTCGGTCCGGGGCCGCGCGGTGTGCCCACCCACGGCGCCGACCACGAGCGCGATCGACAGCAACAGCGTGCACAGGCGACTCACTGCTACCTCCACTGTCGACATTGCCGATGGCACTGAGACGCCGAATCCGCGATGGCCGAAATCTTAGGGCAGTCTCCGCCAACACATATCGTGACGCGCGTATCGGATGTTTCAGCCGACGCGGCCCGCGACGGCCTCGACCCGCTCCCCGCGGGCATCGGCCGGGGTATCGGTGCTGGTTCCCGCCAGGACGGCGTTCGCGTGGGTGTCGATCGCGTTGGCCGGGGTGTCGCGGACGTCGACCATCCGGCGCATCCACAGCCGCGCGGGCTCCTCGACGAGGTGGTACAGCGCGACCGCCGCGAGCAGTGAGCCCGCGAGGAGCCCGCCGACCACCAGCTTCGCCGCCGGGCCGGGCGTCAGGGTGATCTCGAACTGCAGGACGGCCCAGTTCCACACCGTGTGCACGATCTCGTGAATCATGTACAGCCCGAACGAGATGTGCCCGCAGTAGACCATCACGCGGGTCGACAGCAGCTTGGGCAGGCTGCCCGCGCCGATCGCCAGGGTCACCACCAGCGGTACGAACAGCACGTCGACCAGACCGCTCGCGTCGCGGATCGAGGCCGGCGGATGGGCGTCGAGGTAGTAGATGCCGCCGACGATGGCTGCGGCGATCGCCAGCGACAGCAGGCCGGCGTGGTTGCGCGCCCGGTCGGTGAGGCGCAGTTTGCGCACCGCCGCACACGCCAGGGCGCCCGCGGTGAACTGCATGACGATGCGTGGCAGCCAACTCCACGGCGTGTAGAACTCGCCGGTCGCCATCAGCAGCAGGGTCGGCGGGAGCGACGCGGCCACCGCCAGCCAGATCAGCGCCCGCGCCCGCGTCACCCGCGCCACCCGGAACACCACCAGCACCAGCGCCCCGAACAGCAGATAGGCCAGCCATTCGGCGCTGATCGACCAGGCCGGGCCGTCCCAGCTGGTGCCGTCGAAGAACGGCTCGAACCACAGCTGCACCAGCAGGAGCTGCCGCAGGTAGCTGACGGCGGTGAGGTCCTGCGCAGCCTCCGACGGCACGTGCCCGACGTTGAGCGTGAAGATGATCCACACCGCGGCCAGATGCATGGTCACCAGGTACACCGGCCACACCCGCGCCAGGCGCAGCCACAGGAACCGCAGCGTGGTCCGCGTCGACCACCGGTGCCCCATCCGGTCCAGGTAGGTCCACGTCAGCACGAAGCCGCTGAGGATGAAGAAAAGGTCGACACCCTGGGCGCCGCAGTCGAGCACCGGCGACAGGACGTCGGTGAGATCCGGGGCGGCCTGGTGCAACAGCGGCCGGAAGTGGAACAGCACGACCCAGACGGCGGCGACGATACGCAGACCCGACAGGGCCTTGATCTCTCCGCTGCGCACAACGCTCTTTTCGTGAGGGAATCTGCTGTGTGAGTTAGGTCCGGTTCCGTAGTGCCGCTTCGACGACGGAGCGGCGATGGGCAGATTACCAGCGGCGCCCTCATCCGGGCGGTTGCGAAACCCGGGCGCGGGTCCCCGGCAGCGCCGTCAGGGCCGCTCGAAGTGCTGGTAGTCCTTCGGGGTGCGCCAGTCTCCGCCCCAGCGCCAGCCGCGCGAGAGGAAGACCTGAACCGCAGGGTCGCCGGGGTGGAGCATGCCGGGTTCGGTCCGCGACCGGTCGACGTACGGACCGGCGTTCGCCGGCTCGATCCGGCCGGCGCGGTCGATGTAGGGGTTGAGCAACGGGTTGAGGTCGATCGCCCGGCCGAAGGCGTGCTCCGACCAGCTGTCCGATCCGGGGATTCCCCGGCAGTTGAACGCCGAGGTGTTGTTGTCGGCCATCGAGAGTTCGTCCTCGGCGTTCGGATACGCGTCGACCGTGCGCATCGAGGTGAGCGGATACCGCAGGGCGTAGAGCTCCTCGAGGATGTCGACCACCTCGGCCACCAGATCCTTATGCACCACCAGCGCCCCCCGGTGGGGGCGGTCGTCGAAGCCGAGATAGGTGCTCTCGACGCGCCGCAGCTCGTCGGGCCCGACGGGACAGCCGGGCCGCCACGTCGCCCCGAGGTCCGCGGCGGTCACCCAGGTGACCCGGGCGCCGCTGACGGCCGGTTGCGGGGTCTGCGGCGGCGGGACCGGTGCCGGTGTGGTCACCGGCGGGGAGGCTGCCGGCGACGGCGCGGACGGCGGAGACGGCGGGGCCACGGGCGGAGGGGACGGCTGGGCGCATCCTCCGAGGGTCACGGTTGCCACTGCGGCGGCGACGAGGGATGCCGCGCAGCGTCGGATGTGCCCCGGCAGCAGAGGCGGAGAGGACGTCGGCATGGGAACCGGACGCGACCCTACCTGTTTGCGGGCTCGGGCCGCGTACGCACGGCCGCGTTGACGCACCCGACAGGGCGGTTGGGTATTGTCAGGAAACGATCACTGAAGCAGAGGTCAGTCGCGGCCGCGGTGAGGATACGAGAAGGACGTGATTGTCAGTGCTCGCGCCGCATGATTCGGAATTGGGGCAGGTGCCGGTTCCCGGCGTTGCTCCCGGTATGCCGTTGACACCCTTGAGGGTGCTCCTTGTCGAAGATGACCGCGGTGATGCTTTGCTGGTCGAGGAACTCATCGCCGATGGAGTGGCCGATATCCGGCTGGAGTGGGCCGATTCGATGGCCGCCGCGGAGCGCGGAATCCGCCAGGCGCGGCCTGATTGCGTGCTGCTCGACCTGAATTTGCCCGACGCCAACGGGACCGAGGCCGTCGATCGCGTGTGCCGGATGGACGCCACCCTGCCGATCGTGGTGCTCACCGGCCATATCGACGAACAGTACGGCGTGTCCGCGGTCGCGTCCGGCGCGCAGGACTACCTCATCAAGAGCCGCGTCGAACCGGAGATGCTGCGCCGGTCCCTGCTGTACGCCATCGAACGCAAACGGTCCGAATTGACCGCGGTCGATCTGCACGCGAGCCAGCTGCGCGCCCAGGAGAACGCCCGCCTGGAACGGGGTCTGCTGCCGTCACCGCTGCTACTGGACGATCCCGGCGTCGACATCGTGGCCACCTACCGGCCATCCCGGCCCAACGCGCTGCTCGGTGGCGACTTCTTCGACTTCGTCCAGACGCCGGACCGCACGGTGCACGTCATGGTCGGCGACGTGTCCGGCCACGGACCCGACGAGGCCGCCCTCGGTGTCGCCCTGCGCATCGGATGGCGTGCATTGACGTTCGCGGGTCTGCGCGGGCACGAGCGGATGCAGCAGCTCGAGCGGATCCTGCGGGCGGAGCGTCCGGGCAAGCACATCTTCGCCACCGTCCTGAGCCTCGCGTTCTCCCCCCACGACCGCAGCTTCAACGCCGTGCGGGCGGGGCATCCGGGCATGCTGTTGCACGGCCCGGGCGGGGTGGACTGGCTGGAGCCGCCCGCCGGACCCGCACTGGGCCTGGGCGGCACGGCCTGGCCGCTCAACGAGCTCGAGCTGCCGGAGGGGCACGCCGTTCTGCTGCTCACCGACGGTCTCTTCGAAGGGCATTCCGGTGTCGGCAACCAGCGCCTCGGCGAAGAGGGTCTGCTGGCACTCGCCCGGTCCGTGGCCGGCCTCAGCGGTGCGGACTTCGTCGAAACGCTGATCGGCGAGGCCGAGAAGCGGGCGCAGAGCCACGGCGGACTCACCGACGACATCGCCGTGGTGCGCGTGGAGCGCACCACGTGACCACTCCTGTCCGGCGGCGCGGCCAACGGCTGACCGTCCAGGGCTGGCAGAACGTCGTGCTGCTGACCATCGGTCTGTTGGTTCTCGCGGGAGCACTGGCCGGCGCGATGCTCATGAAGCGCACCGATGCGGTGTCCCGGGAGCTGATCGACCAGATCCAGCCCGCGCGTGTCGCGGCCTACCAGCTGCAGGTGGCGCTGCGCGATCAGGAGACCGCGGTGCGCGGCTACGCCATCGCCGCGGATCCGCAGTTCCTCGCGCCCTATTACGACGGACGCGCGGCCGAACAGGATGCGGCGGATCTCATCAGCGAGCTGGTACCCGACAACACGACACTGATGGCCGGTCTCGACGCCATCCAGTTGGCCGCCGACGAATGGCGGGCCAACTTCGCCGAGCCGCTGATCGCCGAGGTCCGCCCCGGTGTGCCCGGACCCGCCGACAGCACGCTGGCCCAGCAGGGCAAGGCCGAATTCGACTCCATCAGGGCACTTTTCGAAGACCAGAACCGAGACTTCACCGCGGCGCGTGCCGAAGGGCTCGATGACCTCAACGAGGTGCGCACCTGGCGTGACCGGGTACTCGCCGCGATGATCGCCACCTTCTTCATCGCGGGTCTGCTGCTGTCACTGGTCATGCGTCGCGCCGTGATCCGGCCCCTGTCCGCCCTGGCGGCATCGTGCCGGCGAATCAGTCAGGGGCACTTCGACGAACGCATCGTCCCGCAGGGACCGCGTGACATCCTCGCCATCACCTACGACGTCAAGGCCATGCGGCGGCGGATCCTCGACGAACTCGAAGCCTCGCAGGCGGCGCAGCGTTCGCTCGACGAGCAGACCGTCGATCTGCGGCGCTCCAACGCCGAACTCGAACAGTTCGCCTACGTGGCCTCCCACGACCTGCAGGAGCCGCTGCGCAAGGTCGCCTCGTTCTGCCAGCTGCTCGAAAAGCGCTACGGCGATCAACTCGACGAGCGCGGGACCGAGTACATCCGGTTCGCCGTCGACGGCGCCAAGCGGATGCAGGTGCTGATCAACGATCTGCTGACGTTCTCGCGGGTGGGCCGGATGGGCGGCGAGGAGAAAGGGGTCGCCCTCGACGCCGTGCTCGACGAGGCAATCGCCAATCTCGCGGTCGCGGTGGAGGATTCGGGCGCCGAGGTGGTGCGGCCCGGCGACCCCCTGCCCACGATCTCCGGCGACCCCACCCTGCTGACCATGCTCTGGCAGAACCTCGTCGGCAACGCCATCAAGTTCCGCCGTCCCGACACCGCGCCCCGGATCGTGATCGAATGCGAGCAGGGCTCCGGCGACCGCGCCGATTTCTGGGTCATCACCCTGTCCGACAACGGAATCGGCATTGCGCCGGAATTCTCCGAGAAGGTGTTCGTGATCTTCCAGCGACTCCACGGCCGCGACGTCTACAGCGGTACGGGCATCGGCCTGGCGCTGTGCAAGAAGATCGTCGAATACCACGGCGGCACCATCTGGATCGACACGTCCTATACCCAAGGCACCCGGTTCCACCTGACCCTGCCGGTCGCCGCGCACGACGAACCTCAAGCCGTTCTGGAAGGAGCGCAACAGTGACCACCCCCAGCCGACCGATCGACGTCCTGCTGATCGAGGACGACCCCGGCGACGAACTGATCACCCGGGAAGCGTTCGAGCACAACAAGATCAGCAACACCCTGCACGTCGCCCACGACGGCGAGGAGGGGCTGGACTTCCTCTACCGCCGCGGACCGTTCGCCGACGCGCCGCGCCCGGATCTGATCCTGCTCGACCTGAACCTGCCCAAGTACGACGGCAGGCAGCTGCTCGAGACGGTGAAGTCCGACCCGGACCTCAACCACATCCCCGTCGTGGTGCTCACCACCTCGTCGGCCGAAGAGGACATTCTGCGCAGCTACAAGCTGCACGCGAACGCCTATGTCACCAAACCGGTCGACCTCGACCAGTTCATGAACGCCGTCCGCCAGATCGACGAGTTCTTCGTCCAGGTGGTCCGGCTGCCCCAGGGCCGTTCCTGATCTTCTCGATTGACCGGCGCCCATCGGGGAACAGCTCGATGATGCAGACCCACGAGTACGCTCCCGGCCGCTCGGCCGATCTGTACGGCGACCCCGGCCGTCCCACCGTGCTGCTATGGCACGGTATGCAGACCGATTCCCGCGCCGCGGTCCGTCCGCTGGCCGAGCGGATTGCCGCACGCGGTCACCGCGTCGTCGCGCCCGATTGGAACTCCCACGCCGACGACCGCGGGCGGTCCGATCTGCTCGCCTCCGCACGGTTCGCCGCCGACCAGGCCGGTGGTGACGGCGCCCTGGTCGTGGTGGGCTGGTCGATGGGCGGCGCCGCCGCGGCCGGCCTGACGCTGGCGGCCGACCGCCACGGTGTCCCTGTGGCGCGTGCGGTCACCCTCGGCGGCGCGTTCATGGCGCAGGATCCGCTGTCCGGCGCCCGCCTCGGGGACGCGCCCCCGTCGGGCGATCCGGTGCCGATGCTGCTGCTGCACGGCAGCGGCGACGACGTCGTACCCGCCTCCTCGAGCAGCGAGTTCGCCGCCGTGCTGCGCGGATACGGATGGCCGGTCGAGTTCGTCGAGCTCGCCGCCGACCACGGCGACATCGCCGGTGCCCGCTACGACGCGGCGGCCGACCGGTACGAACCCGCCGATGATCCCGCCGCGCTGGCCGTCGCCGATGATGTGGCGGCGCGCATCGTCGGGTCGTTTCCGTCCTGACGACCGGGGAACCCCTGTGACGTGAGTCGCACCCTTCCGGCCCTCGCCGCCGCAGCCGCCTCGGCGCTGGCGGCCGCCGCCGCGCGAGATCTCGTCCAGAACAAGCACGCGCTGCTGCGGAACTATCCGCTGGTCGGGCATGCCCGGTACCTGATCGAAGCCGTCGGCCCGGAGTTGCGGCAGTACGTCGTCGCGGCCAACGACGAAGAGCGCCCGTTCACCAGGGATCAGCGCCGTTGGGTGTACGCGTCGGCCAAGAAGCAGAACAACTACTTCGGATTCGGCACCGACAACGACGTCGAGCACACCTCGGGTTACGCCGTCATCAAGCACCGGACCTTCGGCAGTAACGCGCCGGCCTCGTCGGCCGCGGCCGGATACGAGGTGAAGGTGCCGTGCGCGAAGGTGCTCGGCGCGGCGCGGGGACGCGCAGGCGCATTCCGGCCCACGTCGGTGGTCAATATCTCCGCGATGAGTTTCGGATCGCTGTCGGGTAACGCCGTGGAGGCCTTGAATCGCGGTGCTGCACTGGCCGACTGCCTGCACAACACCGGCGAGGGCGGTATCTCCCGGCACCATCGGCACGGCGGTGAGCTCATGTTCCAGATCGGCACCGCCTATTTCGGCTGCCGGGACGACGCGGGCGGCTTCTCCCTGGACAAGTTGAAGGCCGTCATCGCCGACGCGCCGGTCCGGGCCCTGGAGATCAAGCTGAGCCAGGGCGCCAAACCCAGCCTCGGCGGGGTGCTGCCCGCACCCAAGGTGTCCGCGGAGATCGCGGCCGCGCGGGGCGTACCGGAGGGCCGCGACTGCGTGAGCCCGTCCCGGCACACCGAGTTCTGGGACACCGACAGCCTGCTCGACTGGGTGGAGCTACTCGCCGCGGAGACCGGTCTGCCGGTAGGCGTCAAGGCCGCGGTCGGCGACCTCGACTTCTGGGAGGAGCTCGCCGATCAGATGCGGGAAACCGACCGCGGCGTCGATTTCGTGACCATCGACGGCGGCGAGGGCGGTACGGGCGCGGCGCCGCTGATCTTCACCGACAGCGTCTCACTGCCGTTCCAGCTGGGATTCGCCCAGGTGTACCGGATCTTCGCCGAGCGTGGACTGCACGAGGACGTCGTGTTCATCGGCGGCGGGAAGTTGGGGCTGCCGGTCAATGCGGTCGTCGGTTTCGCGCTGGGATGCGACATGGTCAGCGTCGCGCGCGAGGCGATGCTGGCGATCGGCTGCATCCAGGCGCAGAAGTGCCACACCGACATGTGCCCCACGGGCGTCGCCACGCAGAACAAGTGGTTGGCCCGCGGTCTGGTGCCGGATGTCAAAGCGGTGCGCGCGGCGAACTACGTCAAGACCCTGCGGCGTGATCTGATCAAGGTCGCCGAGGCCTGCGGGGTCGAACACCCCGGCCTCATCAGCACCGAATCCGTGGACATCCTCGACGGCCGCATGACCGCCACGCCGCTGCACGAGGTGTACGGCTACGTCCCCGGCATGGGCCTGCCGTCGGCGGCCGACCGGGACGAGATCGTCCGGCTGATGACGACGACCGCGCCGGACCTCACCCCTGCTCCAGGCCCGTCTTGAGCGTCGAGAGTTTGTATGGCCACCCCGCCGAGATCAGCGGCCGCACAACGCCGCCCGGATCGAATCCGTCGTGGGTGAGGGTGAGCCTGACCTGTCCATCCACCTGCTCGATGTCGAGCGTCACTCGGGAGCGTTGTTCGACGGCGGCCTGCGCGAGCGTCTGGGCGTCCACCTCGGCGATCGAGGCGATCTCCGGGACGAAGGTGTGGAAGGTGTAGGCGAGCCGGGCGTAGGGATCGGATTCCAGCACGATCTGATCCGGGTGGGCGATCTCGAGTCCGTTGTCGACCCACGTGTAGGCGGCGCCCTTCTCCCAACTCGAGTGCATCGCGTGGCCCAGGTAGCGAGCGGAGTAGGCCGGGTCGGTGACGGCCTGCCACAGGCGCTCCGGCGTGGTGCGGATGTAGCTGGTGTAGACGAACGGTTCACTGCCGTGCGTCGGAGGAGTTTCCAGAGCCGTCTCGAGGTCGGCCAAGACCTGGATCCGGGCACGGTCGTACTGGTTGATCCAACGGTCGGACACAGCGTTGATCGGCTCCACGTTCAGGTAGTGCAGCTTCTCGCGGCCGCGGCGCACGGTGGTGACCAGATCCGCTGATTCGAGGACCGCGAGGTGCTTGCTGACCGATTGCCGGCTCGTCTGCAGCCCTGCGCACAGGTCGCGCAGGGTCTGACCGTTGCGCCAGTTGAGTTTGTCGAGGAGACGCCGACGGCTCGGGTCCGCGAGTGCCTTGAACACCTTGTCCATGAAAGCCCTTCGATGTGCAACCATGCGGCTGCCTCAGTGACCATATGCACCCGCTCGGTTGCTGGTCAAACCCGGCCATCGGCGCGGCCATGGGCGCCTCAATGCTGCGGCGTCGGTGCCGGCGACGGGCTCGCCGGAGCGAACCGACCTTTGCCGAATGTGACTGTTGACGGGGAATTCGCCGCGCCCCCGCGAATCTGTAAGCTGATCGAGCAAAACCGGGACGGCGGACGGCAACACGCCGCTGACGTGCTCCATTCGGTGTGACTGTGCTCACTGAATCAGTCAAACATGAAGGCGCTCACGCCGTTTGGCATGGTTTTCGACCGCTGTTAATGTCCGGCCGCATGTTTGCTCTTGCATCACTGTTGACACTTGTCAGCTCGGTATCGGGCACGCCGTACATCAGTGGCGGTGACTCGCCTGCCGGCACGGACTGCTCCGGGCTGGCATCCTGGGTCAGTAACGCCGCCACCGGCCGACCGGTCTACGGCGACCGCTTCACGACCGCGAACATGGAAAACGCTCTCGCCAGCCGCGGCTTCCAGCACGGCTCCGAGCCGGGCGCGCTGGTGATCGGCTGGAACAGCGGCCACGCGGCGGTCACGCTGCCCGACGGCACCCCGGTGTCCTCCGGCGAGGGTGGCGGCGTGCAGATCGGTGGCGGCGGCGCCTTCCAGCCGCAGTTCACCAACCAGATGTATCTGCCGATCCCCGAGGCGCCGCCCCCGCCGCCTCCGGGCGCACCGCTGCCGCCCCCGCCGATGGCGGCCTGACGCGACCCGTCATGTGACAGGCTTCGCGGATGGAGTTGCCCCGTCCGCGAACTGAGCTCCCCCACCTCGCCGACGTCGTGCCCTCGATGCTCGCCGCGATGAACGTGCCGGGCTTCGACCGGCGCATCGACCTCGCCGTCGACGTACGGGCGGCCTGCGTACTGCTCATCGACGGCCTCGGCGCCGACCTGCTGAGCCGGCACGCCGCCGACGCGCCCGTGCTGAGCGCTCTACGCGGCCAGAGCCTGCAGGTCGGCTTCCCGTCGACCACGGTCGCCAGCCTCGCCGCGGTCGGCACCGGTTGTCGGTCCGGGGCGCACGGCATGGTCGGCTACACGTTCCGGTTGCCCGACGCGGGTGTGATCAATCCGCTGCGTTGGCGCACCCATCCCGGCGGCGCCGATCTCCTCGGCGACGCCCCGCCGGAGGACGTGCAGGCGATGCCGACTGTCTTCGAGCGGGCCGCCGCGACGGGGATGGCCGTCAGCGTGGTGTCCAACGCCGAATTCGCCGGATCGGGGCTGACACGCGCGGTGCTGCGGGGCGGCCGGTTCCTCGGCGTCCACGGCCTCGGCGACCTGGCCGCGTCGGTGCGCGCCGTCCTCGCCGAGGGCGGGTTCTGCTATGGGTACCACGGCGATCTCGATCTCCTCGGGCATCTGTACGGGCCGGGTTCGACCGCGTGGCGGATGCAGCTGCGGCAGGTCGACCGGCTCGTCGAGTCGGTGGTCGCCGGGCTGCCCTCGGGCGGGCTGCTCGCCGTCGTCGCCGATCACGGCATGGTCGAGGTCGACCCGGACGCCGTTGTCGACCTCGACGCCACCCCTGAGCTGCACGACGGCGTCGTCACGATCGCGGGCGAGGCCCGTGCCCGGTACGTCTACGTCGCCGACGGCGCCGGCGCCTCGGTGGCGGCCGCCTGGCGCGAGACCCTCGGTGAGCGGGCGTGGGTGGCCACCCGCGACGAAGCGATCGCGGCGGGCTGGTTCGGCGATCGCATCGCCGACGACGCACGGCGCCGGATCGGCGACATCGTCGTCGCGGCAAGGGATTCCGCAGCCCTGGTGCGGCGGTCGACCGAACCTCTCGAATCGTCGCTGCGCGGTCACCACGGTTCGCTCACCGACGCCGAACAGCGCGTACCCCTGTTGCTCGCGTCCGCCTGAGCGGTGTGGGCCCCCGCGGGCGCGGGTACGCCGTGATCGATGCAGACCTTTCTGCCCTACGCCGGCTTCGACGACAGCGCCGCGGTACTCGACCTGCGCAGACTCGGCAAGCAGCGGGTCGAGACGATCCAGGTGCTGCGGGCCCTGACCGTGCCCGGGTACGGATGGCGGCATCACCCAGCCGCGGCGATGTGGGCGGGCTACGAGGAAGCGCTGGTCCGGTACGGATTACAGATCTGCGACCAGTGGTGCCGCAACGACCGCGCCGACACCTGCGCCACCACGCTGGTGACCGACCTCGCCGCGACTGTCGGCATCAGCGCCGTCCGCACCCAGGAGGCGCTCGCGGCCGACGGCGACCTGCCGCCGTGGCTGGGCGATGACGCCGTGCACCGCAGTCACCGCTCGGCGTTGGTCCGCAAGGATCCCGACCACTACCGCCGCGTCTTCGGCGACGTCCCGGACGACCTGCCCTACGTATGGCCGGCGTCGGATCGGCAGCGGCGGATTCCGGTCTGACGAGTTGTTCGAGAAACCGGCCCGCTACCCTCGTCGCCGTGCTCGTGCTGCTGCCGCCCTCGGAGACCAAACGTGTGGGCGGGGACGGGCCGCCCCTGCGCATCGACGGGCTCACCTCGCCGGAACTGGAACCAGTGCGCACGGCGCTGGTCGACGAGCTGATCGCGCTGGCCGCGGACCCGGAGGCCAGCAGGCGTGCACTCGGCCTGTCGGCCAGTCAGAACGCCGAGATCGACCGCAACGCCGCGCTGCGCACCTCCCCCACCCTGCCGGCCATCGAGCGCTACACCGGCGTCCTCTACGACGCCCTCGACTTCGGCTCGCTGAGCGCCGCTGCGGCCGCGCGCGCCCGCAGCCGGCTGGCCGTCGGATCAGCGCTGTTCGGTCTGTTGCGCGCCGACGACGCCGTACCGGCCTATCGGCTGTCGGCGTCGTCGAAGCTGCCCGGCCGCCCGACACTCGCCGCGCGCTGGCGGTCGGAACTCGAACCGGTGCTCGCGCGCATCGCGGAACAGGAACTCGTCGTCGACCTGCGGTCCGGGTCCTACGCCGCGCTGGCGAAGATCCCCTCGGCGGTCGACGTCGACGTCGTCGCCGAACACGCCGACGGCCGGCGAACCGTCGTCAGTCATTTCAACAAGGCCCACAAAGGCCGGCTTGCACGGGTGCTGGCCACCACGCGCGCCGAACCGGCCGACGCGGCGGCCGTGGCGGCCATCGCCCGCCGCGCCGGGATGCGGGTGGAGCGCGTCCAGCGGCAGCTGACCGTCGTCGTCGCCGGCTGAGCGGTCACGGCGTGAGCGGCCGGGTGAGCAGCACCGGCCCCTGAGCCATGAAACGCGGTGTGCTGCCCCGGTGTTCGTCAGCGGCATGCACGGTCAGCGGATGCAGCAGATACACGTCGCCCGCCGTGCCGGTGGCCGGAATGACGGCGCAGTCGGCACTGGCGCGTTCGGCGATCGCACCGGCCGCCACGGCGTCGAGCGCCCGGTCGCCCAGCGCCGCGGCGACCGCACGATGGGATCCGATCCGGATGCGGGTCGGCGCGTCACGGGGTCCGACGTCGGAGAGCAGGGTCAGCACCAGCATCGTGTGCGGCCGCGCGCTGACCAGCCAGGAGCCATCGGGCTGCGGGGTGTTGAGGTCGACGTGCCAGCCGCGGTCGTCGTCGCCGGGCCGGACGGGGAACCGGACCGGGATGTTGCCGAGCGCGCCCCGCGGCTGCCACACGCCCGGCCCGCAGACCCGGTCCAACGCGTCGGCCAACCGGGGGCTGCGCGCCAGCTCCCCGAACGGACCATCGCCCGTCATGTCCGCGGTCCACACCACCGGTTTGGTCCACGCCGTTGAGTCGTCTGGGGTGAGCCCGATCTGGCGCCACAGCCGGGCGCGCGCGGCGTCGGCCGCGGTCCGCAACTCCGGTTGTTCGATCTTCAGCACACCCTGCTGCGACCAGGCCTCGACGTCCACCACAGGGTCGACGGTGCCTCATCTGCGGGCGTCGGCCAACCGATTTACGGCAGGTTCTGCGCGATCGCGGCCACCGTGACGGGGTCGGTGACGCAGGTGAAGTGGTTGCTGTCGGGCGCATCGACCACGCGGACGGCCGGGTTGACCGTATGCAGAGCGTGGACGGCGTCGTCGGCGATCAGCGCGACGCCGTTGAGCGGTTTGGCGGCGCGCACCGCCACGGTCGGCATCCGCAGGGCCCGCCAGTAGTCCGACCAGTCCCGCGGCCAGCGCTGGAAGAGGTCTTCCTCGGCCGCCGCCCGCGACGACGTCGGCTGCCACATCCCGTCGGGCAGTTCGGCCAGTTCGTAGGTGTAGTGCTCATCCCAGAACGACGTCCAGTGGTCGATGACACCGGCGGCGCGGACCGAGTCGAGGTACTCGGCGGGTGAGCCGACCGCCGCCTCCAGCCGCGCGAACCCCTCGCGCACCGGCGCCAACGCGGCAGCCTGGGCGGGGCCGATGTGGTCGATCAGCGCGACGCTGCGCAGCCGCGCGCCGTCGTCGACCGCCGCCTGCATGGCGATCAGCGCGCCGAGCGACCACCCGGCGACGTCGAAGGTGTCGGCGCCCAGCGCGGTGGCCACGTCGAACACGTCGCGGGTGTGGGCGTCGAGCCCGTAGCTGCCCGCCAGGGTGACCTCGCTGCGGCCCCGACCACGAAGATCGAACGCGGCCACCCGCCGCCGGGGGCCGGCAAGCTGCTCGGCCAGGTGAGTGAACGCGGTCAGATTCGCCGAGATGCCGTGCACGCAGAGCAGCAGCGGCGCCTCGTCGGCACCCCAGGTCCGCACCCGGACCCGTCCGGACGGCAGGGCGAGGTCGAGGTCCGTCGGGTCGGCAGTCATCGGGCGGACTCTACGCAAGCACGCGACTCAGGCCTCGTCTTACGTCCTGGCGAGCTGTTTCTCCTCGTACAGCCGCCGCCACTCGGCCCGCGACCGGATCGACACGTCGACGTCGGCGCCCTTCGCCCGCAGCGCCCGCACCGTCGTCTCCTCCTTGGGGGTGAGCTTGAACGGATCCCAGCCGAAGAACCGGCAGGAGTTCTCCCAGGTGATCTTGTTGATGTCCGAATCGGACGCGCCCGCGGCGTTGAGTTCGGCCAGCACCTGCTCGGGAGCGTCGGGCCAGAAGCAGTCCGAGTGCGGGTAGTCGCATTCCCAGGCGATGATGTCGATGCCGATCTCGTGGCGCAGCTTCAGCGACGTCTTGTCGGTGACGTAGCAGGCGAGCGAATGCTCACGGAACACGTCCGACGGCAGCTTGTCGCCGAAGTCGCGGCGCAGCCACTTCTGGTTGGTGTAGTGCCGGTCGCTGCGATCGAGATAGAACGGGATCCAGCCGATCCCGCCCTCGGAGAACGCGAACTTCAGATCGGGATAGTTGCGCATCGCCGGGCCCCACAGCAGATCCTGTGCGCACATCGCCGAGACCTGCGTGGCCAGGATGATCAGGTTGTCGATCGGGGCGTTGGGCGCCATGCTGATCGCGCCGAACCCGGTGCCGATGTGCAGGCACATCACCACGTTCTCCTCCGACAGCGTCCGGAAGACCGGACCCCAGTAGTCCTCGTCGTGGTAGCTCGGAAGCCCTTCCAGGTGCGGCAGTTCGGGCATGGTCACGGCGCGGCAGCCCTTGGCGGCGACGCGGCGGATCTCCTTGCACATCGCCTCGGGGTTCCACGTCGGCAGGACGGCGATGGGGATGAACCGGTCGGGGTAGGAGCCGGCCCATTCGTCGATGTGCCAGTCGTTGTAGGCCGACACCATGACGAGGGTGACCTCTTCGCGGTGCATGTTCAGATGCCGCGCGGAGAATCCGGTGAAGGTCGGGAAGCACATCGAGGCGAGGATGCCGTTCCGGTTCATGTCCCGCACGCGCTCGTGCACGTCGTAGACGCCGGGTCGCATCTCGGCGAACCCGGCCGGGTCACGGCCCCATTCCTCGGCCGGCCACGACACGACGGCGTTGAGCCCGCTGACGCCCTGCGGCCGCCCCTGGTACATCCACTGGTCGACGCCCTTGTCGTCGGTCACGACGATCGGCGCGTCGGCCTTGTACTTCTCGGGGACGTGGTTGAGGAACATGTCGGGTGGCTCCACGACGTGGTCATCGATACTCACCAGGATCAGGTCGTCGACATTCATATCCCAGTAGTACCGTGGAAAACCGTGACCGTCTCTGCGTCTTCGGACAGATTATTGTCCGAACCGGCCAATCTCGGCCCACGCCGCCGGATCATCGAATTGCGCCGCGGTGGGCGTGCGCTCGGAGGCAGCTATCTCTACGAGGGCGACGCCCTCATCACCGGATGGCATTCGCACGAGGTCCACCAGATCGAGTACGCGCTGCACGGCGTCGTCGAAGTCGAAACCGATTCCGCGCATTACCTGTTGCCGCCCCAGCAGGCCGCCTGGATCCCCGCCGGCCTCGAGCACCAGGCCGTGATGAACCCCGACGTGAAGACCGTCGCGGTGATGTTCGACCGCGCGCTGATCGCCGATGGCGACGACCGCGCGCGAATCCTGGCGGTGTCGCCGCTGATCCGCGAGATGATGATCTACGCGTTGCGCTGGCCGATCAACAGGCCGGACGGTGACGAGGTGTCGGACGGGTTCTTCCGGACGCTGGCCGCGCTGGTGGCCGAGGCGCTCGACCACGAGGCGCCGCTGAGCCTGCCGACGTCGGACCACCCGATCGTCTCCGCCGCGATGTCCTACACCAAACAGCATCTCGGCACCGTCACCTGCGAGCAGGTCAGCCGTGCGGTGTCGGTGTCGGAGCGCACCCTGCGCAGGCACTTCCAGGAGGAACTCGGATTGCCCTGGCGCACCTATCTGTTGCACGCGCGGATGCTGCGCGCCATGGCGCTGCTGGCCGCACCGGGGGCGTCGGTCCAGGAGACCTCTCACGCGGTCGGCTTCGACAGCCTGAGCTCGTTCACCCGGGCCTTCGCCCAGTTCTGCGGGGAGACGCCGTCGGCGTACCGGCGTCGCGCCGGTGAGGCGTCCGGCTAGAACGGATAACCCAGCTCGGCGGTGACGTCGGTGGCGAACGCGGCATCGAGGCGGCTGACGAGCCCGGAGTCGTTGCAGCGCAGTCGATTCCCCACGGCGAACGACGACGCCCGGTGGGCGCCGAGGTACAGCGACCCGAGCACGTCCACGTCGAGTTCCACGTCTGCGACCGCGTCGGTTGCCGCGCAGTGCGCGTGACCGTCCGTGACACGCAGCGCGAACGTGCCGCCGCCGCCGCGGAAGCCGTCGGTCACCCGTAGCACGACCGCGAGGTCGGCGGCGTACGCGCGGGCCTGGAGCGCGGCGGGAATGTCGTTGAGCCGCAACCACAGCGCGTCGCCGGCGGCGGTGGTGCGCACGGCGCGGGCGTCGGTCAGCAGATACGGCAGCGGATCGGCCGGATGCGTCTCGATCTCGATACGCTCCATCAGATCCATACCGCACAGCGTGCGCCACAGCGCGACATCGGCCTCCGCGGTGACCGCGACCTTCTCCACCACCCGGACGTACCTGGCGCCCTCACCGTGGGCGCGGTAGAGCACGTACCCGTCGGGGTGCAGGAACGCGAACAACGGGCTGCCGCCGCCACGTTCGCCGTCGCGGTCGGCCATCAGGTCGTCCCACAGGGCACGCGGGCGAATCAGGCCGCCGGGGGTGACGGCCCGCCATCGGTCGTAGCGTTCGACGAGGTCGTCGACGCGCTCAGCAGGCGTGACGATCCGGACGCCGCCGGGATCCGGTGCGTCGGGACGGAACTGCGCGCGACGCCGGTCCACCGACCAGCTCTGCTCGATGGTCGCGGGACCGAAGCCGAAGCGGCCGTAGATCCCGCCCTCGCTGGCGGTCAACGCGGTGAGCGGATAGCCGGCCGCGGCGATCCGGTCGTGCAGTTCGGTCAGCATCGAACGCAGCAGACCCCTTCGGCGATGGGTCGGGGCGACGGCCACCCAGCTGATCCCCGCCACCGGCAGCCGGCCGCCGCCCGGCACGGTCAGCTCCATGTCGAGATACAGGGCCTGACCGACGATGTCGCCGTCGTCCTCGACGACCACCGCACCGCCCGCGGGGATCATCGACCGCCACGCCGCCATCGCCGCCGGATCGACGACGTGGCCGAAGCTGGTGGCGTCGAGCCGCAGCATCCGCGACCAGTCGTCGTCGGCCGCCGGGCGGGGGGTCACGTCGGTGTGCACAGGGTCCGACAGTGCCACAGCCGAATCATGCGTCGCACCCCGTTTTCCGCCGACCGCGGCCGATAGGCTCGATGGCCAGATGACCACACCAGATCGCACGGCCGGCCTGCATGCCGCCGTCCATCACGCACAGACGTTCCTGGCCGGACTCGACGAGCGGCCGGTGGGCAGCCGCGTCGCCGCCCCCGACCTCCACCCCGCCCTCGGCGGACCGCTGCCCGAGCACGGTCAGGACGCCGACGCCGTGATCGACGCGCTGGCCGAGGGCGCGGACCCCGGCCTGGTCGCCAGCGCCGGACCGCGGCACTTCGGTTTCGTGGTCGGCGGGGCGCTACCGGCGGCGCTGGCCGCCGACTGGCTGGTCTCGGCCTGGGATCAGAGCGCGGCGTTCCACGCCCTGTCCCCCGCCGGCGCGGCCATCGAGGAGATCACCGCCGGCTGGCTGCTCGAGCTGCTCGGCCTACCCGCCACGGCCGGCGTCGGATTCGTCACCGGCGGCCAGGGCGCCAACACCACCTGTCTGGCCGCGGCCCGCCACACGGTCCTGGCGCGGGCCGGGTGGGACGTCGAGCGCGACGGCCTGATCGGCGCCCCGCGACTGCGGGTGCTCTGCGGCGAACAGGCCCACGCCACCATCCACACCGCGCTGCGCCTCCTGGGGCTGGGTGCCGCCACCGCGCAACGCATCCCGGTCGACGCACAGGGCCGGATGGACCCCGACGCGTTGGCGGAGGCACTGTCGGCAGGCGACGGACCCGCGATCGTGTGCGCACAGGCCGGCAACGTCGCCACCGGCGCATTCGACCCGTTCGACGCCGTGGCCGACGTCTGCGCCGCGCACGATGCGTGGCTGCACGTCGACGGCGCGTTCGGGCTGTGGGCCGCCGCCGCGCCGTCGACCCGCCACCTGACCGACGGCGTGCACCGCGCCGACTCCTGGGCGGTCGACGCGCACAAGTGGCTCAACGTGCCGTACGACTGTGCCACCGCGATCGTCCGGAACGCCGAAGCGCAGCGTGCGGCGATGGGTCTGTCGGGGCCCTATCTGGTGAAGGATCCGGGGCAGCGCGACAACACCGACTACGTGCCCGAGAGCTCCCGGCGGGCCCGCGCGGTACCGGTGTACGCCGCGATCCGGGCGCTGGGCCGTACCGGGATCGCACAGCTGGTCGACCGCAACTGCGCTCAGGCCCGGCGGATGGCCGACCGGCTCGCCGCGATCCCCGGCGCCGACGTGCTCAACGACGTGGTGCTCAATCAGGTGCTGGTGCGGCTGCCCGGCGGTGACGACGCCAACCGCGCCGCAGTGGCGGCGGTGCAGCAGGACGGCACCTGCTGGCTCGGTGGCACGACCTGGCGGGGCGATTACGTGCTGCGGATCTCGGTGTCGAACTGGGCGACCACCGACGCCGACATCGACCGCAGTGCCGCGGCGATCGCGGCCGCCGTCCGTTGACGCGTCAGACCTTGGCGATGAGGTCGCTGGAGTAGAACTCCGCCGGCCCCTGCGCACCCGGCTGCGGCAGGTCGACGGCAACCCAGGCACCCGTCGCCCCCGACATCAGCGGTGCGGACAGCGTCACCGCGCCGGCGCCCGCCCCGTCGGTGCGCAGGTCCAGCACGGCGGTGCCCTGGCCGCCCGCATGGCAGCCCTCCCACGATTCGCGCGGCATCTGGATCAACCGCACCTGATAGGTGGCGTTCGGCTTGGCGAGGACCATCTGCACGTCCGCGGTGACCTGACCGCCCGAGGAGCGCACGGTGGCGGTGGGCCGGCCGGTGCCCACGGCGTCGTAGTAGTCCATCGTGCTGAAGTCGCAGCGCCGCAGCACCGTGTTGAGCGGCAGGAACTGCCCGCTGTTCTCCGCCATCGCCATGCTGACGGCGAAGCTCGCCGCGGGGGTGGTCGCCATGGCCGTCGCGACGGTGGCCAGTGCCCAACGAGTCAGTGTGCGCATGGTCGTCCTTCTCTCTCTCCGCGTCGCCTCGGCACCGCCCGCGCGGTGTCGCCGGGGGTATTTCCACTGCCGGCCTCAGCCAACCACGACACCGGCCGAAAAGTGCCCGCACCCGGCGAATATCCTCAGAGCCGGAACACGGCGACAATCGTCTTCAAAGGAGTGGACAGCACCGATGGCCAATCAACAGCAGACCGACAAGCTGGCGGCGGGCAAGGGCTTCATCGCCGCGCTCGACCAGAGCGGCGGGTCGACCCCGAAGGCCTTGCGGCTGTACGGCGTCGAGGAGAACGAGTACTCGTCCGAGGACGAGATGTTCGACCTGATCCACAAGATGCGCTCGCGCATCATCACCTCGCCGGTGTTCACCGGCGACCGGGTGCTCGGGGCGATCCTGTTCGAGCAGACGATGGACCGTCACATCGAAGGAAAGCCGTCGGCGGCGTTCCTGTGGGAGGACAAGGGCGTCGTACCGTTCCTCAAGATCGACAAGGGGCTGGCCGACGCCTCCGACGACGTACAGCTGATGAAGCCGATGCCCCAGCTCGACGAGCTGCTCAAGCGCGGCGTCGACAACGGCATCTTCGGCACCAAGGAGCGTTCGGTGATCGGCGGTGCGAACGCCAAGGGCATCGCCGCGGTGGTGGCCCAGCAGTTCGAGGTCGCCCACCAGGTGCTGTCGCACGGTCTGGTACCGATCATCGAGCCCGAGGTCACCATCTCGATCGACGACAAGGCCGCAGCCGAGGACATCCTGCTCGAGGAGATCGCCAAGAACCTCGACTCCGTCCCGGCCGACCAGCAGGTGATGCTCAAGCTGACGCTGCCGTCGACGGCCAACCACTACCGGCCGCTGGTGGAGCACGACCGGGTGCTGCGGGTGGTGGCGCTGTCGGGCGGATACTCCCGCGAGGACGCCAACGCCAAGCTCGCCGAGAACACCGGCGTCATCGCCAGCTTCAGCCGGGCGCTCACCGAGGGGCTGTCGGCGCAGCAGTCCGACGAGGACTTCAACGCCACCCTCGACGCGACGATCCAGGCCATCTACGACGCCTCCGTCGCGGGCTGACGATTCCCTGCGGTGCGCCGGGTTGCCAGTCGGCCCGGCGCATTGCAGGATCGCCGGGCATCGGAGGAGATATGGACACTGACTCGGCATTCGAACTCGCGACCGTCGACGCCATCGGGCAGGCGGCGCTCGCCGCCGCCGGGGAGGTGTCGGCGGTAGAGCTGCTCGACGCAGCCCTGATCCGCCTCGAGGCGGGCACGGCACTCAACGCGGTCGTGCACGAACTGTTCGACCGGGGCCGCGCCCAGGCCGAGGCGCTCGACGCGTCCGGCCGCTTGCGCGGCGGTGGTGCGGGACCGCTGGCCGGGGTGCCGTTCCTGCTCAAAGACCTCGGTGCGTCGCTGGGCGGCGCGCCGGAATCGATGGGATCGCGGGCGCTGCGCAACCGGTTCGCGCCGCAGAACGCGTGGATCGTCGACCGCTATCTCGCCGCCGGACTCGTGGTGTTCGGCAAGACCAACACCCCCGAGTGGGGCAACCACTGCACCACCGAGCCGTCGCTGTCCGGCGCCACCGTCAACCCCTGGGCGCCCGACGTGACGCCGGGCGGGTCCAGCGGCGGGTCGGCGGCCGCGGTCGCCGCCGGGGTGGTGCCCGCGGCCTCCGGCGGTGACGGCACCGGTTCCATCCGGGTGCCGGCGTCGTGCTGCGGTCTGGTCGGGCTCAAACCGCGCCGGGCCCGCACGTCGTTCGGTCCGGCCGCCGGGCACCTGCTCGAGGGGCTGGCCGTCGAGCACGCCCTGACCCGGACCGTCCGCGACAGCGCCGCCCTGCTCGACGCAGTGGCCGGCGGCGATCCCGGCGACCCCTACAACGCCGCGCCGCCACCGGCGCCGTACCTGGCCGCCATCGAGAATCCGCCGGTCGGCGTCCGCGTCCTGATGGCGACGCAGCCACCGTTCCCGGCGCCGCCGACCGATCCGGACGTCACCGCGGCGGTCGAGTCCACCGCCCGGTTGCTGGGCGAACTCGGGCACCACGTCGGCACCGGTGCCCCGACGGTCGACGCCGACGCCATCGCCGACGCGATCGCCGTCCTGCACAACGTGAGCAACGCCGGCCTGCACGCCCTGGCGACCGCGCATCTGGGCCGGCCGCCGCAGGAGGACGAATTCGAGGCCAGCACCTGGGTGATGGTGCGCGAGGGGTTCACCACGACGGGTGTGCAGTACGCCGCGGCGATCGAGACCGTGCACGCCGAGACCCGCCGCTTCGTGGCCGCGATGGCCGGCCACGACGTCCTGCTGGCGCCGACCCTGCTGACCGGGCCGCCGCCGTACCGGATGCTCGATCAGCCCCGCGGCACCACCAGGGCGTTCTTCGACGTCGAGTTCGCCACCACGGGGTGGACGGCGCTCGCCAATGTCACCGGGTGGGCGGCGATCTCGCTGCCGCTCGGGGTGACGTCGGCCGGCCTGCCGGTCGGCGTGCAACTGATGGCGCCCGAGGAGACGGTCCTGCTGCAACTCGCGGCGCAACTGGAGAAGGTGGCGCCGTGGGCGCAGCGGCGTCCGCTGGGCTGGGTGGGCACCTAGGCACTCCAGGCCCGAGCCGGGGTGTCCCGGTGGCGTGCGACACTTCAGATCATGGTCCCGCCTATCGCCCGCCCGAAGCTGGAGGGCAACATCGCGGTCGACGACGACCGCCGTATCGGATTCGCCGAATTCGGGGATCCCCGTGGCCGCGCGGTGTTCTGGTTGCACGGCACGCCGGGTGCGCGCAGGCAGATCCCCGCCGAGGCCCGTGCCATCGCCGAGGAGGAGAACCTCCGGCTGATCGGCATCGACCGACCGGGGATCGGCTCGTCCACCCCGCACCAGTATCCGAACGTGCTGGCGTTCGCCGACGACCTGCGCATCATCGCCGACACCCTCGGCATCGATCGGATGGCGGTCATCGGGCTCTCCGGTGGCGGTCCGTACGCACTGGCCTGCGCGGCGGCCATGCCCGAGCGGGTGATCGGCGCAGGCATCATCGGGGGCGTCGCGCCGACCATCGGCCCGGATGCCATCGGGGGCGGGCTGATGAAGCTCGGCTCGCGCGTGGCGCCGTTCCTCGAGGTCGCAAGCACCCCCATCCGGTTGACCGCGGGCACGCTGATCCGGCTGATCCGGCCGGTCGCCGATCCCGCGCTGTACATCTACGCGGCGGTGTCCCCGGAACCCGACCGCCGGATGCTGGTGCGGCCCGAGTTCCGGGCGATGTTCCTCGACGACCTGCTCAACGGCAGCCGCAAACAGCTCGCTGCGCCGTTCGCCGACGTGGTGGCGTTCGCCAGGGACTGGGGGTTCCGCCTCGAGGACGTGAAGGTCACCGTGCGCTGGTGGCACGGCGACGTCGACCACATCATCCCGTTCGCCCACGGCCAGCACTGTGTGGCACGCCTGCCCGACGCCGAGCTCCACCCTGTGTCGGGCGAGAGCCATCTGGGCGGGCTCGGTCAGGCCAGGGCGATCCTGATGTCGATGAAGGACATCTGGGACCGCGCCGACCGCACCTGAGTCAGGATGCCAGCAGCCGTCGCAGCATGTGCATCGCGACGGTGGTCGACCGTTCGCGGACGTCGGCGCGGTCGCCGGGCAGCCGCAGGGTCCGGGTCTCGCCGCGGCCGTCGGCGGTACGGACCGAAAAGCACACCGTGCCGACCGGTTTCTCCTCACTGCCTCCGCCCGGACCGGCGATGCCGGTGATGCCCACCCCGACGTCGGCGCCGAAGCGTCGCAGCGCGCCGTCGGCCATCGCCTCGGCCACCGGTTCGGAGACCGCGCCGAGTCGGTCGATGAGTTCCGAGGGGACGCCGAGCAATTCGATCTTCGCGGCGTTCGAATAGCTGACCACACCGCCTGCGACGTAGGCCGACGACCCCGCGCGGTCGGTGAGCCGGGCCGCGAGCAGACCCGCAGTGCACGATTCGGCAGTCGCGATCATCCGGCCGGCCAGCAGCGCGGCGACCTGATCGTCGACCAGCGACCCGTCCTCGGAGAACAGTGCGGCGGAGTGCCGGTCGCGCAGCACGGCCAGCAGCGCACGGTAGGTGTCGGCGGCGGCGGGCTCGTAGCGGGTGACGATCTCCAGCTCGCCGCGGCGCAGGCAGGTGGTGATCTCCAGGGCGTCGAAGCCGGGGATGTCGTGTTCGGCGGCGCGCAGGGTCTCGGCCAGCCCCGACTCAGGTAGGCCGAACATCCGCACGGTCTGCTGCTCGTACTCGGTTCGCCCTGCGATGGCCTGCCAGACGGCGTCGGTCTGCACTGCCGCCCGCCACATCGGCTGCAGTTCGCGCGGCGGGCCGGGCAGCACCAGGACGGTCGGCGTACCCGGTACGACGACGCCGGGTGCGGTGCCCACGGGGTCGAGCACCGTCGCTCCGACCGGCACCATGGCCTGCTTCCGGTTGGCCGCCAAGACGGCGTCGAAGTCGACGTCGGCCCGGTTGCCCATGAGGGTGCGCAGGATGCCGGCGATGCGCTCCTCGAGCACGGGATCGAGCACGAGGTCGACGCCGCAGAATTTCGCGACGGTGGCGACGGTGAGGTCGTCAGCGGTCGGGCCCAGGCCCCCGCTGGTGATGATGAGGTCGACGCCTTCACCGGCGAGGAACCGCAGCTGCGCCTCGATGTCGCCGGGCCGGTCGCCGCACAGCGTGATGTGCGCCAGCTCGACGCCCAGTTCGAGCAGCCGGTCGGCCAGAAACGGCCCGTTGCGGTCCTGGACCCGGCCCGTCAATACCTCGGTGCCGGTGACGACGATGCCTGCGCGTGCGCTCACTCGTTCAACCTAGGCCGCGGCGGGATCAGCGCTTGAGCCAGCTGGTCGCGGTCGGCAGATCACGGGTGTAGGTCATCATGACGTCGTCCTGGGTGAGGGTGGCGCCGCTGATGGCGTCACTGCCACGCCACACCACCCGGACCCGGGTGTCGCCGCGCAGATAGAGGTCGACCCGGCCGAGGTCGTTGCGCCGCCAACCGGCCTCCTCGGCGACCTGTTGCAGATCCTGGCGCTGATCGCCTTCGGGCATGCGGGGTTCCTCCTGTGGGCCGACTCGACCCGACGAGCCTACGGAACTGTCCGAACCGAGCCTGCAATGGCCCGCCCGCACGCCGAGATCGACGAAACGGCGAGATCTACTCGCACTTTCCCGCCCGTTTGTTCGTTTGGGCCAATCAGAGCTTGTGGGGGACGTCGTTGACCAGGCCGCCGTCCATCACGAATTCGGCGCCGGTCGCATACCGGGACTCGTCGCTGGCCAGGAACACCACGAACGTTGACACCTCGTCGGACTGACCCGGCCTGCCCAGCGGGATGGTCAGCATGTCGTCGGGGAAGAACTTGGTCATGGGCGTGCGGATGAAGCCGGGGTGGATCGAGTTGACGCGGATCTGATGCGGCCCCAGTTCCAGCGCCGCGGATTTGCTCAGGCCGCGCACCGCCCACTTCGAGGCCACGTACGGATGCACCATGACCGCGCCGCGCATGCCCTCGATGGACGAGACATTGATGATCGATCCGCCGCCTGCGGCCTTCATGGCCTCGACGCTGGCCTGCATGCCGAGGAAGGTGCCGGTCAGGTTCACGTCGATGACGTTCTGCCACTTCGCCATGTCGAACGCACCGATCTTGCCGAGCGCCACGATGCCGGCGTTGTTCACCAGGACGTTGAGCAGGCCGAACTCGTTCACCGCCATGGCCACCGCGGCGTCCCACTCCTCGGCCGAGGTGACGTCGAGGTGCACGTAGCGGGCCGACGCACCGATCTCCTCGGCCAGGGCCTTGCCCTCGTCGTCGAGGATGTCGCCGATCACCACTTTGGCGCCCTCGGCGACCAGTGCCCGTGCGTGCTCGGCACCCATCCCCCGGGCTCCGCCGCTGATGAGTGCAACTTTTCCGTCAACCCGTCCCATGCCGCGAAAGGTTACCCTAGGCTTCCGCGGGAACTAGAACTTGTTCCAGTTTTTTCGTCGCACCGAAGCGAAGGAGAATCCATGGCGATCCGGGTGGCCCACGTCGGCACGGGAAACGTCGGGCGACTGGCGCTGTCCGCGGTGCTGGGCAACCCGCAGTACGAGCTCGTCGCGCTGTCTGTGTCGTCGGACGAGAAGGTCGGCCGGGATGCCGGAGAACTTGCCGGGCTGGACATCTCGACGGGCATCGTCGCCACCAAGGGACTCGACGAGGCCTTGGCGACCCGGCCGGACTGTGTCGTGTACTGCGCCATGGGTGACACCCGGTTGCCCGAGGCGATGGCCGACTGCAGGCGCATCCTCGAAGCCGGCATCAACGTCGTCGGCTCGGCGCCCGGCGTGTTGCAGTACCCGTGGGGTGTCATCCCCGACAAGTACATCGACCGTGTCGAAACCGCTGCGCAGCAGGGCAATTCGAGCATCTTCATCAACGGTGTCGATCCGGGTTTCGCCAACGACCTCATCCCGTTCGCCTTCGCCAGCACCTGTAGCCATCTCGAACAGGTGCGCTGCATGGAGATCGCCGATTACGCCACCTACGACGGCGCCGAGGTCATGTTCGACGTGATGGGGTTCGGCAACGAGATCGGCGATCTGCCGATCCTGTTCCAGCCCGGCGTTCTGGGCATCGCGTGGGGTACCGCGATCCGCCAGCTCGCCGCAGGGTTCGGCCTCGAGGTGACCGAGATCCGGGATTCGGTCGAACAGGAGCCCGCCCCGGAGGACATCGAGGTGGCGGTCGGACGGATCGCGAAGGGCACCGTCGCGGCGGTGCGGTTCCAGATCGAGGGCATCGTGAACGACGGCGGCGGCGACAAGCCGGCCATCGTCATCGAACACATCACCCGCCTGCGGGAGGATCTGCGCCCGGACTGGGCCCAGCCCGCCCAACCCGGCGGCTCGTATCGCGTGGAGATCGTCGGGGAACCCAACTACGCGGTGGACATCTGCCCCACCAGCGCCCGGGGCGACCACAACCACGCCGCCATCGTCGCGGCCGCCGGCCGTATCGTGAACGCGATCCCGGCCGTCATCGCCGCTCCGCCGGGTATCCGCACACCGCTGGATCTGCCGTTCATCACGGGTAAGGGCTTGTTCGCCGCAGGGCCCCGCGCCTAGCGCTTTCGCGGCGGCGGGGTCAGCCGGCGACGGTGGCTGGAGGGGCGGTGATACCCGTCCACTGCAGCTGCACGCGGGTGCCGCCGGACGTCGTGTCGATCGCGGCCCGGTCGGTCAGCGCCTCCATCAGCGGGATGCCCCGCCCGCGCGCCCGATCGGCCATCTCCGGGGTCTTCTCGCGCCAGGTGCCACGGTCGACGATGGTGACGGTGAGGGTGCCTGTAGTCGGATCGAACAGGGCGTCGAGGTCCATGGTCCCTGGGACGGCCGCCTCCCAGTAGGCGAATTCGGCGGCGTTGGCCAGCGCTTCGTTCGTCGCCAGCAGCAGATCGCTGGAGCGGACGGGATCGAGCTCGAAGTGCATCTCCAGCCAGCGCGCGAACTCCTCGCGCAGGCGCGCGGCCGCCTCTCCGTCGGCGGCCACGCCGACCCGCGCGAAACGTTCGGCGCTGAATGTATCTGCCGCAGAAACGGAATCGATCATGGCTGTCGTTCTATACCCGTCCCGTCGGACCCCTAAGCGTTGAGTGCGGCGATCGCCTCGTCCACCGTCGCATAGAGCGGGATGATGTCGGCGATGCCCAGCAGCTTGAGCGGCCTGCTGGTCGCCGGGCCTTCGGCAACGACGCAGAACTTCACGTCGGGAGCCACTTCGTCATGTACCGCGACGAGGATGCCCATGCCCGCTGAGGCAAGGAACTCCACGGCGGAGAAATCGACCACCACACCCGCGGGCTTCTGAGCCAGACCGGCCCGGATGGCTGATTCCAGCTGCGGCGCCGTCAGCATGTCGACTACCCCGGACACCGAGACGACGACGTTGCGGTCGATCCAGCTCTCGCTGGTCTCACAGTTCGTCGCGTCCGCTGCCGAGGTCGCCCCGGTCGCGGCTTCGCGCTGTTCCTCCAATGGTCTACCTCCCGCGGTGCTCGCTTCCGTGCTGGAGCGTGCACGCCAGTCATGCTCGCAGGCTGTGGACTGAACCTGGCAAGACATCCCAGCGGCGCCGTATCCGGCGCCGGGCGCGCCCGCTATCCAGCTTGCGCAACCGTGTCAGATTAAACCAGGTACCGGTTACTCACGGGTCAGCGGTCAGTGCCAGCAGGGCGATATCGTCGTCCGGCCGCAGCGTGAGCACCAGTTCGGCGAGATCGTCCACCAGCCGGGTGGCGGTGAGTCCGAGCTGCGCGGTGACGTGGCGGATCAGATCCTCCTCGCCGAATCGCCCGCCCTCGGCGCGCCTGGCCTCGGTGATGCCGTCGGTGTACAGCAACAGGGTCTGGCCCGGAAGCAGCGTCACCGCACATTCGTCGAAGGTGGCGTCGGGTACCGCGCCGACGAACATGCCGCCGACGGGGCGCACCTGGCGCACGCTGCCCGCTGCGGGATCGAGCAGGAGGGCGGGCAGGTGTCCGCCGGTGGCCAGCCGGACGTGGTAGCCGCCGCCGTGCCGGGGTAGCACCGTGCCGAACAGCACGGTGCAGAATCTGCGCTCGTTCGGATCGCTGACCAGCACCGAGTTGAGTTCGGCGAGGACGTCGGTCGGAATGTCGTGGTGCAGCGCGGCGGCGCGGAGCGTGTAGCGGACCAGGGACGTCACCGCAGCGGCGGCGGGGCCGTGGCCCTCCACGTCACCGAGGAAGAAGGCCCAGCGGGTGCCGTCGAGGGCGAAGACGTCGTAGAAGTCGCCGCCGACCCACGCCGCCGCCGCGGGGTGGTAGTGCGCGGCGAGGGACAACCCGGCGACGGTCGGCAACGAGGGCGGCAGCAGAGAGCGTTGCAGCGCGGCGGCGTAGTCGGCCACCGTGAGGCTGTCCTCGGCGTCACCGTTCCACGGCGTACCGCCGACGCGGGCGGCACCGAGCGCGGACAGCCGCAGGTCCAGCTGGTCCATCGCCAGTGCCGCGAGGTCGGCGAGGGTCTCGAGTTGGGCGGCGGCCGGTTCGCCTGGCCTGGTGTCCAGGACGTTGACCGAGCCGATGCGGTAGCCGTCGGAGGTGGTGATCGGCGCGCCGACGTAGGACCGCACGCCCCACTGGCCGCTGACGAACGGGTTGCCCGACGTCGCCGGATCCAGGCGGGTGTCGGAAATGACAGTGGGTCCGTCGGCGCGGATCGCCAGCTCGGAGAAACTGCCGCGGCGCTCCACCTCGGCCAGCGGACCCACCCCGTGCGCGGACTTGAACCAGACCCGGTCGCGGTCGACGATCGCGATGGTCGCCATGGGTGCCCCGAACGTGCGGGCGGCGACCCTGGCGATCCGGTCGAAGGCGTCGTCGGCGGGACTGTCGAGGATCGCGTAGCGGGCGACGGCGCGTAGACGTGCCGCTTCGACCTCGTCGGCCGACTGCGCGGACGCCTGCGTGATGCTCACTGCCCGCTACC
The DNA here is from genome assembly GCF_001665575.1 of Mycobacterium sp. 852013-51886_SCH5428379. Taxonomy (GTDB): domain Bacteria; phylum Actinomycetota; class Actinomycetes; order Mycobacteriales; family Mycobacteriaceae; genus Mycobacterium. Next base: position 33,984 of record NZ_LZSU01000005.1, read on the forward strand.
CCACCGTCAGGGTTTCGCCGCGCCGCTCATGGTCGCCGGGCCCCGACCGAGCGTCCGCCGAGGAACGCCGACCCGACGAGGACGAGCGCACCGATCACCGCCACCGGGATCGTCCAGGTGCGCCGGCTGCTGACCGCCGAATCGCACAGCGCGACGAAGTCGGTGTGCGGCACGAGCTCGTTGAGGATCGGCACGTTGGCGACACCGTCATTGTTGGCGGCCTGCGCAGCCGACTTGTCGGCGACGAGCGCGTTGCCGCAGCTGACGCTGCGTTCGCCATCGGAGGCCGAGACCGGTACGAGCAGACCGATCACACCGACCAGGAGGATGATCGCTCCCACCACCATGGCCAACCGTCGTGCCGTCACCTGCGCTCCCCTCATATTGCTGCCTGAACAGCGCGAGGCTACCCAACCGGACTGATCTTCAAACGGCGGCGAATCCTGTTGTGACGCAGCAGCTCTGAACTATGCATTGCGGCGCAACCGGGCCAGTCGCAGCACCGGCCAGTTCCGCCGGGCCGCCGTGGCCGCCAATCCGGGGCGGGGATTGACCGGCCGCGGGTGGCCTACCAGGGCCATCAGCGCGGCGTCCTCGTCGCCGTCGGCGTAGAACCAGCTCGCGGCCAGGTCGACGTCGCGTTCCGCGCAGTACCGCTCGACCGTGCTGGCCTTCTGCGGACCCCAGATGACCGGCCGCACCACGTCGCCGGTCAGTCGTCCCCCGGCGTCGACGGCGAAGTGGTTGCACAGCACCTCGTCGACGCCGAGAAACCGGGCGACCGGTTCGGCGTGGATCGTCAGCGCCGAACTGCTCAGCACGACGGTGTGGCCGCGGCGTTGGTGGGCCGCGACGATCTCGCGCATGTGCGGGTAGACCCGCGCCGCCACCCGGTCGACGAACAAGCGCTCTCCGAGCACGTCGAGCTCGGCCAGCGATTCGCCGCGCAAGTAACCCGCCGCGCGCACGACCAGCCGCTCGAACTGCATGCGGCCGAACCGGTAGCGAAGCGAGGCCTCCATGACGCCGAGCACCTCGCCGATGCTGGCCTGCCGCCTGCGGATGCGGTCGCCTGCGTGGGCGGTCGCGGTGAATCCGTCGACCAGGGTCCCGTCGAGGTCGAAGAATGCGCCGATGCGCGGGCCGCCGGGTCCGCCGCCGATCTCGGCCACGGACTCGGGCAGGGTCATCAGCCGGGACACCGCACCATCATCACGTGCCGCGCCGGTGTCGGCGAACCCGCCGGTCGCAACACCCCGAATCCGTACTAAACTAGAACACGTTCCAATTCGCCGACCGCTTTCTAGGAGTGCGCATGCACACGCCCATCTGCGACGAGCTCGGCATCGAGTTCCCGATCTTCGCCTTCACCCACTGCCGCGACGTCGTGGTGGCCGTCAGCAAGGCCGGCGGCTTCGGCGTGCTCGGCGCGGTGGGCTTCTCGCCGGAGCAGCTCGAGATCGAACTCAACTGGATCGACGAGCACATCGGCGACCACCCCTACGGCGTCGACATCGTCGTGCCCAACAAGTACGAGGGTATGGACTCCAACCTGTCCGCCGACGAGCTGGGCAAGATGCTCGCCGACATGGTCCCGCAGGAGCATCTGGACTTCGCCAAGAAAGTCCTGACCGATCACGGGGTCCCCCTGACCGACGAGGACAACGAGAGCACCCTGCGCCTGCTCGGCTGGACCGAGGCCACCGCCACCCCGCAGGTCGAGATCGCCCTGAAGCATCCGAAGATGACGCTGATCGCCAACGCGCTCGGCACCCCGCCCGCCGACATGATCGAGCACATCCACGCCGCCGGCCGCAAGGTCGCGGCGCTGTGCGGGTCGCCCAGCCAGGCACGCAAGCACGCCGACGCGGGTGTGGACATCATCATCGCCCAGGGCGGCGAGGCCGGTGGGCACAGCGGCGAGGTCGGCTCGATCGTGCTGTGGCCGCAGGTGGTCAAGGAGGTGGCCCCGGTGCCGGTGCTGGCCGCCGGCGGAATCGGCAGTGGCCAGCAGATCGCCGCCGCGCTGGCTCTCGGCGCACAGGGCGCGTGGACCGGCTCCCAGTGGCTGATGGTCGAGGAGGCCGAGAACACCCCGGTGCAGCAGCAGGCCTACGTCAAGGCGGGTAGCCGGGACACCGTCCGGAGCCGCTCCTTCACCGGTAAGCCCGCCCGCATGCTGCGCAACGACTGGACCGACGCGTGGGAGAATCCGGAGAACCCCAAGCCGCTCGGAATGCCGTTGCAGTTCATGGTGTCCGGGCTCGCGGTCGCCGCGACCCACAAGTACCCGAACGAGACTGTGGACGTCGCGTTCAACCCGGTCGGTCAGGTGGTCGGGCAGTTCACCAAGGTCGAGAAGACCTCCACGGTCATCGAGCGCTGGGTGCAGGAGTACCTCGATGCGACGACGACGTTGAACACCCTCAACGAGGCCGCAGGCGTCTGATCCGCCCTGACCCGCACGGCCGCGCCTCCGATGTCCGCGCCGCCGTGCGGGTTACCCTGCCCGCATGCCCGCGCAACCGCACACCCGTCGGACCGTCCGTGCCCGGACCGCGGTCGGATTCCTCGGCGCGGCAGGCGCTCTGGCGATCGCATCGCCGGCCGCCGCCCAGCCGAACATCGCCACCGATCACAACGGCTACGTCGGCACCGCCGCGTACTGCCAGGGGTCGGCCGCGGCGGTCGCCTTCGGCCGCACCACGGAGGCGCTGGTCGCTATCTGCAAGGCGCCCGATGGCGAACTGCAGTATCGCGGAGTACGCCTGAGCGACGAGTCGGCGCTGATGCTGACCGCCACCGCGGACGACTCCGGCGGCTTCACCGCCGCCAACGGCGACGTGGTCTACGACGTGTCCTCGGCGGAGCTCCTCGTGGCCGAGGGCGGTAAGACGCTGCACCGGCAGCCGATGCTGCAGTACTACGCACCGAACAACGACTGGTCGTCGGACTAGCCACCCGCTCTGGGCATGGCGGCGACCAGGGGCGTGTCGACCCCGATCCGCCCGAGCGCCGAGGCGCCGCCCGGATTGCCCAGCGGTGCCTGGCGCCCCGACAGAATCTGGGAGAAGAACGCCGCGTCGTCGGTCAGGTGCTGCTTCTGGTCCTCCGGCAGGTCGCCCTCCCAGTAGATCGCGTCGACCTCGCACTGCAGTTTGCAGGCGCCGCAGTCCACACACTCGTCCGGGTTGATGTAGAGCTTGCGGTCACCTTCGTACATGCAGTCGACGGGACAGTCCTCGAGACAGGATTTCTCGACGACATCGACACAGGCACTACCGATCACGTAGGTCATGACCGCAGCGTAGGCAGCGTCGGCCGGGTCGCGCTGGGGCCGAAAGTCCTCTCTTGCCGGTGACGTTCGACCGATCCCGCTACGGCAGCGGCAGCGGCGCCGCGGCCGACGCCACCGGTGCGGCGGGCGGCGCGGGCGGCGCGGGCGGCTGAGGCCCGGCGGGCAGCCCCGGCGGCGGGGCGGCGTTCGCATCGAGTGGGCGCTGGGTCAGCAGCAAGAGCGCGTCGCCGCCGCTGACCTCCTGGGTCTGTACGGCGTGCCACAGATCCCGGAGGTAGGACAGCCCGCGGCTACCCGACGGCTCCACCGGCGTCGTCGATGTCCCCGGCGGCGGGTTCTCCGGGCTGAGCAGGTGGGGCACCTCGGCGGGGCCGGCGGGGGTTGCGGCGAGCGCAACGGTGTCGCCGGGTGCGGGGGCCGGTGCCGGTGCCGGTGCCGGTGCCGGTGCCGGGATTTCGGGTGAGGCCACCGGTTCGGCCGCTGCGGTGGGTGCCGACAGCACGGCGGCGACGCCGAGCCCGATACCCATCACCGCGTACGCGGCCGCTGACGACACCACCCGTCGAAGATCTCTCGCCACCGCAGGTCTCCCTTTCATGTCAGCCGCTTGACTACGGGGTTCTTCTTCAACCGCTCTGATTTTGTTACAGCTGTGGCTCCAGTGCCACCCGAAGCGCGACCCGTTTTCCGCGAACCGCCGCCCTGCCCGGCTCGCCGGTGGTGTACTCGAAAGCCGACGGCACGAGGACCATCTTGAGGAGATGCCCATGGTCGTGAGCGGCAGCGGCTTGAGCACCAGCGGCGTCCAGCGCCCGGACCTTCCACCGGGCTTCGACTTCACCGATCCCGACATCTACGCCGAGCGCCTACCGGTCGACGAGCTGGCCGAGATGCGCCGGGTGGCGCCGATCTGGTGGAACGAACAGACCTCGGGGAACGAGCCGTTCGACGACGACGGCTACTGGGTGGTGACCAAACACAAAGACGTCAAGGAGATCTCGCGGCGCAGCGACGTGTTCTCCAGCAATGTGAAGACGGCGTTGCCGCGCTACCGCGAGGGCGCTGAGCCGGCATCGATCGAGGGTGGGAAAGCCGTCCTGTTGAACCAGGATGCGCCGCACCACACCCATTTGCGCAAGATAGTCTCGCGTGCCTTCACCCCGCGGGCCGTCGAGTCACTGCGCGCCGAGTTGCGTGAGCGCGCGCACCGCATCGTGGAGACCGCCAAGGCGGCCGGCTCCGGGGATTTCGTCGAGCAGGTCTCTTGTGAGCTGCCCCTGCAGGCGATCGCGGGGTTGATGGGGGTGCCGCAGCAAGACCGGATGAAGCTCTTCGACTGGTCCAATCAGATGGTGGGCGACCAGGATCCGGAATACGCCCGCAACGACGCGATGGGCGCCTCGGTCGAGCTGATCATGTACGGCATGCAAATGGCCGCCGACCGGGCTGCGAATCCGGGCGACGATCTGGTCACCAAGCTCGTTGAGGCCGATGTGGAAGGACACAAGCTCTCCGACGACGAATTCGGCTTCTTCGTCATCCTCCTGGCCGTTGCGGGCAACGAGACCACGCGCAACTCGATCACCCAGGGAATGATGGCGTTCACCGAGTTCCCCGATCAGTGGGAGCTGTTCAAACGGGAGCGTCCGGCGACCGCGGCAGACGAGATCGTCCGGTGGGCGACGCCGGTCACCTCCTTCCAGCGCACCGCGCTCCAGGACACCGAGCTGTCCGGTGTGCCGATCAAGAAGGGTCAGCGGGTGGTGATGTTCTACCGCTCGGCGAACTTCGACGAGGACGTGTTCACCGATCCGTACCGGTTCGACATCCTGCGCGATCCCAATCCCCATGTCGGCTTCGGCGGCACCGGCGCGCATTACTGCATCGGCGCCAATCTGGCGCGGATGACCATTGACCTGATCTTCAACGCAATCGCCGACGAGATGCCCGACATCACCCCGCTGGGCCAACCCGAGCGGCTGCGCTCGGGCTGGCTCAACGGCATCAAACACTGGCAGGTCGACTACACCGGCGCGTCGAAGACGACTGCGGCGCACCGGTAGTCACCGGGTAGTCGATGAGCGTCCGCCAGTAGTCCTCCGGGATCTCGGTCTCCGACCGCAGCACCATGGCCAGGCCCACCGCCATCGCGATGCCGAGCACCCCCAGCCACAGGCCCGCGAGCGCGATCACCACCCACAGCGCCGTCGTGACCGTCGGCCACGGCGACACGACCGCCAACACCGGCGCGAAGAAGAATCCGGTACCGATGTACCAGGCCGAGCCGGTGCGGTCGCACGCCATCACCAACCGCAACCAACGCGGAATCGGCTGCTCGTTCCCACTCGTCTGCATGAGCCACTCCTTCGTCGGTGACATCACCACCGTCTCCCACCACCGGTAATGGCCGCAATTACCTGCGAAGTAATGGCCGCGCCGCCCATCGCCGGTCAGACTGACCCGGTGAGCGTCTCAGCGTCGTCCGATCCCGCGATCGCGCCGTTCGGCCGGGCCCTGCGCGTCTGGCGGGAACGGCGCCGGCTGAGCCAGCTCGAGCTGGCGCTCGCGGCCGACGTGTCCGCCCGGCACATCAGCTTCGTCGAGACGGGCCGGTCCACACCGAGCCGGGTGATGGTGCTGCGGTTGGCCGAGACCCTCGACGTTCCGCCGCGCGAGCGCAACGAGCTGCTGATCGCGGCCGGGCTGGCGCCGATGTATCCCGAACGCCCGCTGGATCATCCGGATCTCGCAGTGGTGCGGGCCGGTCTCGCCCGCGTCCTGGCCGCCCACGAACCGTTTCCCTGTGTCGCGGTCGACCGGCAGTGGAACGTCGTCTCGACCAACGACGCCGCGGGCGTTCTCCTCGACGGGGTGTCGCCCGCACTTCTCGAGCGACCCAACGCCCTACGCATCGCCCTGCATCCCGACGGGCTGGCACGGCGGATCGTCAACCTCGGCGAATGGCGCCACCACCTGCTGAGCCGGTTACGCCGCGAAGTGCGGGCCTGTGCGTCGGCCGAGCTTCGGGAGCTGCTGACCGAACTGGAGTCTTATCCCGGGCCGATAGCACCGCCCTCGGACACCGGCGCGGTGGCCGTCCGACTCGAGATGTCCACGGCCGGAGGCGATCCGCTCAGCTTCCTCAGCACGGTGACGACGTTCGGAACGGCCTTGGATCCGACCGCCGCCGAACTCAGTGTGGAAACATTTCTGCCGGCCGACGATGCCACGGCCGCTGCTCTGGTTTGCTTGGCGAAAGCGCAGGGAAGGTCACCCGAAAATTGAGGGGGCCGAAGTGATCGAACGGAACAGGGGTGGCTTCGTGGACAACCGGATCATCGCGGTACTCGCCGCCTCGGCGGTCGGCCTGCTGGGCGCCTGCAGCAGCCCGGAGCCCGCACTGGGCGCCAGAACCGCCGAGGTGACCGTCAACGGCGAGGGCAGCGGCAGCAAGTATCCCGTCGAGTGCAGCCAGGCCGGGTGGACGTGGCTGATCTCGACGTTCGACGAGGCCAAACCCGGCTTCAGCGCGTCCATCCAGACGGGCGAGGGGGTGGACGCCCACTCGGTGCAGATTCGCGACCTCGAAGGCTTCACCGGCTCGTTCTGGCAGGGCACCGTCGGCGAGGGCAAGGCCACCATCGCGAACGACAAGATCACCATCACCGGCCAGGCCGAAGGGTCGTTCGCAGACGATCCCACCGGCGAGGCGAATGCGACCTTCCGGATCGAGACCCGCTGCTAGTGGTCTGACCACTTGACCTCTTGACCGGTGCGGTGCCATGGTGGAGCCGTGGCTCTGCAACCGGTGAATCGACGTTCCGTTCCCGAGGACGTGTTCGACCAGATCATCTCCGAGGTGCTCAGCGGCGACCTGCGGCCCGGCGAGGCCCTACCCAGCGAGCGCAGGCTCGCCGAGGTGCTCGGGGTGTCTCGGCCTGCGGTGCGCGAAGCGCTCAAACGCCTGTCGTCCGCGGGGCTGATCGACGTCCGCCAGGGCGACGCCACCACGGTGCGCGACTACCGCCGGACCGCCGGGCTGGATCTCCTCCCCCGGTTGCTGATGCACGGCGGCGCACCCGATCTCGCCGTCGTCCGCAGCATCCTCGAGACCCGGCTGCACAACGGGCCCAAGGTCGCCGAACTCGCCGCACAGCGCCGTCCCGAGGACCTCCCGGACCGGCTCCGGACCGTGGTGACCGAGCTGGCCGACGAGCCCGACGCCGTCGTCGCCCAGCGGCACGCCCTCGACTTCTGGGATCTGGTCGTCGACGGCGCCGATTCGATCGCATTCCGGCTGATGTACAACACGCTGCGCGCGACCTACGAACCCGCCTTGCCCGCCCTGGCCACGATGATGGCCGCAGAGGTGGGCCGACCGGACGCATACCGCACGATCGTCGATGCGATCGCCGCCGGCGATCCCGCGGCGGCGCGGCACGCGGCCGAACGCCTGCTCGAACCCGCCACCACCGCGTTGCTGACCGCACTGCAGAGCCTGGAGGACCAGTGAACCGGACCGCCTTCACCCTGACCGACGCGCTGCGGGAGTTCCGGCGTCATCCGAGCCCGTGGGTGATCGGCGCCGTCCTGCTCGGCGCGTCCGTCGCCCGTGTCCGTCTGGCGGACTGGCAGATCACCGACGCGCTGGTTCCGCTCGCGATGCTGGCGGCCTTCCCGTTCGTCGAGTGGCTGGTGCACGTATGCGTTTTGCATTGGCGGCCGCGCCGGATCGGGCCGCTGCGGCTGGATCCGCTGGTGGCGCGCAAACACCGTGCGCACCACGTCGACCCCCGGGACGTGCCGCTGGTGCTCATCCCGTGGCAGACGCTGCTGTGGTTGCTGGCCGCCGCGGTGGCGGTCGCCCTGCTGGCATTCCCGCGGCCGGCCCTCGGGCTGACGTTCCTCGTCGCGCTGGCGCTGATCGGGCTCGCCTACGAGTGGTGCCACTTTCTGATCCACAGCGATTACAAGCCGAAATCGGCGGCGTACCGCGCGGTGTGGCGCAACCATCGACTGCACCACTTCAAAAACGAGCACTACTGGTTCACGGTGACAACTTCGGGGACTGCGGACCGGGTGCTGGGCACGTGTCCCGACGCCGGATCGGCCGCCACCTCACCGACCGCGAAGAACCTCTACGGCGAGCAGGGTCCGATCACGACCGCACGATGACCGGATCGCCCATCCGCACGGTGTTGAAGTACCAGTCGGCGTTGTCGGGGCTGAGGTTGATGCACCCGTGGCTGACGTTGGCGTAGCCCTGCGATCCGGTCGACCACGGCGCGCCGTGCACGTAGACGCCGCCCCAGGTGATGCGCACCGCGTCGTACACCGTGAGCTTGTAACCCTCGGGGTCGTCGAGCGGGATGCCGATGGTCCGCGAATCCATCACCACGACGGATTCCTTGCCGAGGACCCGGAAGCTGCCGACCGGCGTCGCGAACCCCGGTTTGCCCATCGACGCGGGCATCTCGCGGACCACTTCGTCGTCGATGCTGACGGTGAAGGTGTGGGCGTCGATATCGGCGACGCCGAGCACGGTGGCGCCGGTCTGGAAGCTCAACGGCGCGGCACCGCCCGCACGCACCGAGATCGTGGAGTGGGCGGGCCAGAAGCCGCTCGGGGTCCACTCGACGGTGTCGTCGCTCAACCAGCTGAAGTCCCCGTCGGGGGTGGCGGGTGAGTCGAAGGTGATGCTGCGCTCGGCGGCGGCGCGATCGCCGACCGGGCCGGCGAAGCGCACGGTGACCGGCGCCGCGACGCCGACGACCTGACCGGCGGCGGGCTGAACCGAGGCCACCGCGAGCGGTGTGCTCACTGCGGCCGATCCCGTCGCCGCAGGTCCGGCCAGCGCACCGGAGAACAACACGGCGAGGCTCCCGACGATCGCGGCGGCCGACCGCCCTACCGTGCGCACCATGGCGCCAGTGTAGGTCGGTGCGGCGGCGGGGTCCGTCGGACGGAGTTCACGCATTCCCATGCCTGTTCATCGTCCGAACAGGCCCCGAACGTTTCACGTCGGATCCGGCTGCGCGCGCTTACCGACCGCGGCCGCGGTGCGGCCGACCGCCATCAGCGCGTAGCCGAGGCCGACGAAGATCGCCCCGAGCAGACCGATGTTGACCGCCACCGCTGCGGTGCCCACGGTCTGCGGATCGAGGAAGTAGTAGGGCGCGCGGCGCCCGGCGCGGTTCAGCACGGCCAGCGCCACGGCGACGTAGGCGGCCGGATAGACCAACCACGCCCACGGGTGCCACCACCGCAGCGACGACTGCGTGCCGACGGCCAGCGCCCACTCCGCGACGGCGAGGACGGGCACGACGACGTGCAGCAGGAAATTCGCCGGCGTGTAACCCATGCTGTAGTCGGTCAGGAACAGGTTCCAGACCAGTCCGGCGACCACGACGTAGACCACGACCGCTCCGCGCAGCACCGCCCGCGCATCCACGCGCGGCGAGAGCAGCGTCGCCACGTAGAACGCCGCGGCGAGCACGTTCGCCTGGTAGGTGAAGGTGATCAGCCGCCACAGCACACCCGAGCGTGACGAGAGCTCGACGATCACCACCGCGGTCACCACCGCAGCCACGATGGCCAGGCGCAGCAGCACCCGCAGCGGCCGGCTGCCCGGCGTCATCCGGATGCGCCGGCCAGGATCTCGCGCAGCAGCGCCGTCTCGATGTTGCCCCCGGACAGCACCACCGCGGTCCGACCGCCCGGCGTGAGGTGGCGGTATCCGGCCAGGGCCACCGCCCCGCTGGGCTCACTGACCAGATGGGAGTGCACGGCCAGATCCCGTACCGCGCCGCGGATCTCGTCTTCACTGACGGTGACGACGTCGTCGAGCACCTGCTGCAGATGGGCGAACGTCAGCTCCGACGGCTGCGACCGCAGCCCGTCGGCGATCGTGCGGTTGCGGTCCTCGATCGACCAGTCGACCCGCCTCCCCGTGCGCAGCGCCTCGGCGGTGTCGCCGGCGAGTTCGGGTTCCACCCCGAAGACCTTCGCCGTCGGGCACAGCGCCTTGATCGCCGTACCCACACCGGAGGCGAGGCCACCGCCGCTGACCGGGATGAACACGTTCTCCACCTCGGGCAGATCCTCGGCGATCTCGAGTCCGAGCGTGCCCTGCCCCGCGATGATGTCGACGTGGTCGAACGGCGGGACCAGCACGCCGCCGGTGCGCTGCACCACCTCGGCCGCCACCGCCTCACGCTGCCCGGCCGCGCACAGCACCACCTCCGCACCGTGTCTGCGGGTGGCGGCCACCTTGACGTTGGGGGTCTCCTCGGGCATCACGATGTGGGCGGGCACCCCGTGGCGCGCCGCCGCGTATGCGACCGCCTGCGCGTGGTTGCCACTCGAATAGGCGACCACCCCGCGGGCGCGTACCGCGGGGTCCAGCCGGCCGATCGCGTTGAACGCGCCGCGAACCTTGAACGCGCCGATGGCCTGCAGGCTCTCCGCCTTCACCCAGACCGGCCCGGCCCACGCCGCGGGGATCAGCGGGGTGCGGAACACGTCGCCGCGGATGCGCTCGGCAGCGGCGCGGATGTCGTCGAGGGTGATCAGCTGCACGGTGTTCAGTCTGCCGGACGGCGGCGTCGCGCTACCGTGAGCCGGTGCCGTTCACCATGCCGATCGTGCCGCGATACGCCGAGATCGACCAGCAGGGCGTGGTTTTCAACGGGCACTACCTCACCTGGTTCGACGAGGCGTGCACGGCGTTCCTCGACGACATCGGCATCTCCTACCCCGCGCTGATCGCCGAGGGCGTCGACTTCCAGGTCGTCCACACCGAGATCGACTACGCGGCCCCGGTCCGCTGGCGCGACGACGTGTCCGTCGAGGTCCGGTGCGAGCGGGTCGGCACGACGAGCTTCACGATCGCGTTCACGGTGCTGCGCTCTGGTTCCCCCGCCGTCACCGGCCGCACCGTCTACGTGGTGGTCTCGGCCGCGGACTGGACCAAACACGCGGTGCCCGACACGATGCGCGCGGCGTTGTCGGCGGCTCGCTGATCGGCACGCGAACCGCTTCGGCGGGCGGTAGCTTCAGCGCATGGGCCACCACCATGACGAGCCGGCACGTGAACTTCCGCCCGGGATGGCCGAACAACTCGACCTGCCCTATGCGGGGCTCGCGTCGTTCGGGCACCGGCCGTTCCTGACCGAGACCGCGCAACTCGACGCCTGGCGGCCGGACGTCGCGATCGTCGGCGCCCCGTTCGACATCGCCACCACGAACCGGCCCGGCGCCCGCTTCGGACCCCGTGCCATCCGGGCCACCGCCTACGAACCGGGCACCTACCACATGGATCTCGGGCTGGAGATCTTCGACTGGCTCGAGGTGGTGGACTTCGGTGACGCCTGGTGCCCGCACGGGCAGACGGAGGTGTCGCACAACAATATTCGCGAACGGGTGAACGCCGTGGCGTCCCGGGGAATCGTGCCGGTGATCCTCGGCGGCGACCATTCGATCACCTGGCCCGCGGCCACCGCGGTCGCCGACGCGCACGGCTACGGCAACGTGGGCATCGTCCACTTCGACGCACACGCCGACACCGCCGACATCATCGACGGCAACCTGGCCAGCCACGGCACGCCGATGCGCCGGCTGATCGAGTCGGGCGCCGTGCCCGGCACGCATTTCGTCCAGGTGGGGTTGCGCGGCTACTGGCCGCCGCAGGACACCTTCGAGTGGATGCTCGAACAGGGCATGACCTGGCACACCATGCAGGAGATCTGGGAGCGCGGCTTCAAGGAAGTCATGCGCGACGCGGTGGCCGAGGCGCTGGCCAAGGCCGACAAGCTCTACGTCTCCGTCGACATCGACGTGCTCGACCCCGCCCACGCGCCCGGCACGGGTACCCCGGAGCCGGGCGGTATCACCAGTGCGGATCTGCTCCGCATGGTGCGCCAGCTCTGCTACGAGCACGACGTCGCCGGGGTAGACGTCGTGGAGGTCGCGCCGGCCTACGACCACGCCGAACTCACCGTCAACGCCGCGCACCGGGTGGTGTTCGAGGCGCTGGCCGGGATGGCGGCCCGGCGCCGCGACGCCGCCGGGAGCAAGCCCGGGCCGCCGGCCCGCTAGCGGGCCGCGATCAGCCCTTGACGCAGGTGAACTGGCAGACGTCGATGTAGCCGTCGCGGAACAGGTCCGCGCAGCCGGTCAGGTACTTCATGTACCGCTCGTAGACCTCTTCGGACTGGATGGCGATGGCCTCGTCCTTGCGCGATTCCAGGGCCGTCGACCAGTGGTCGAGGGTGCGCGCGTAGTGCAGGCGCAGCGGCTGGACGAGCGTGACCTCGAAGCCCGCCTTGGTGGCGTGCTCCTTGACCAGATCCACCGAGGGCAGCCGACCGCCCGGGAAGATCTCGTCCATGATGAATTTGAAGAACTTGAGGTGCTTCATGGTGATCGGGAGGCCGCGCTCGTCGACCTCTTCCTTGCTGGCCTGCACGATCGTGTGCAGCATCATCACGCCGTCGGCGGGCAGCGCGTTGTAGGCCATCGCGAAGAAGTCGTCGTAGCGGTCGAATCCGAAGTGCTCGAACGCGCCGATCGAGACGATGCGGTCGACCTTCTGGTCGAACTGCTCCCAGCCCTGCAGTCGCGCCTCGCGTGACCGCTCGGTCTCCAGCGCGTCGAACGACTTCTGCACGTGGGCCTGCTGGTTCTTGCTCAGGGTCAGCCCGATGGCGTTGACGTCGTAGCGGTCGATCGCCCGGCGCAGGGTGGCGCCCCAGCCGCAACCGACGTCGAGCAGCGTCATCCCGGGCTGCAGCCCGAGCTTGCCCAGCGACAGGTCGATCTTGGCGAGCTGCGCCTCTTCCAGCGTCATGTCCTCGCGCTCGAAGTACGCACAGCTGTACGTCTGCGTCGGGTCGAGGAACAGCCGGAAGAAGTCGTCCGACAGGTCGTAGTGCGACTGGACGTCCTCGAAGTGAGGAGTCATGTCCTTCTGGTCGCTCGTGGTATTGGACACAGCTAAGCCTTCTGACGTGTTGTTCTTGATTTCTGCCCGGCGCCCCGCGTCTCGAGAACCGCCCCCGGTCACTGGGCTGCACAGTACCCGACCGGGCTGTCTGCCAGACAAAACGCTGCGTGGACAGCCGTCCTCAGCCGCGCGGTCCCCGCGTCGATATCGTGGAGAGACCTGTCCAGACCGGCAGTGCAAGCCAGGAGGAAGACCGGAGATGACCACCCCGCATGACCCCGCGTTCGGCTACGAAGCAACCGAAGCCGACATTGCCGAACAGCTGATTCCCGTCGACGTCGACGACGAGGAGGGCGGTCTCGATCCCGACCGCGTCGCCCTGTCCCGCACCTACGACGCCGACGAGGCCGACCTGATCGAACAGTCCATCGCCGTACCGCTCACCGACGACGAACCGGATCTCGACCGTTGATCCGGCTGCCACGGTGGCGTCATGCGCTGGCGGCGCTGGCCACCGGAATCGCCGCGGGTGGTGCCGTCCTCGCCGGCGCGGCACCGGCCGCCGCCCAGCCGAGTCCGCTGGAGCCGCTGGTCGACGCGGCCGCAGAACGCCTCGAGGTGGCAGAGCCTGTCGCTGCGAACAAGTGGGTGACCAGGGGTTCGATCGAGGACCCGGCCCGCGTCGACCAGGTCCTGGCCGCCGTCGAGGCCGACGCGGCGGCGCGCGGGATCGACGGTTCACACGTGCGCCGGGTGTTCGCCGACCAGATCGCCGCCACCGAGGGGATCGAGTACGTGCGGTTCGGCCAGTGGAAGCTCGACCCCGCCGCGGTGCCCACCTCGGCGCCCGATCTGGCGGCCTCCCGCGGGGTGATCGACGGGTTGAACGCGACGATGGTGGAGCAGATGGCGCAGCACTGGCCGGTGCTGCACGCACCGGACTGCACGGCCAGGGTGGCCGACGCGGTGGGTGCGGTGTCCACCGCGCGGGCGCTGGACCCGCTGTACCGGCAGGCGCTGACGTTCGTCACCCGCAACTACTGCGCGCCCTGACCCGATGACGACGAAGTCGATCTTCATCACCGGCGCCGGCAGCGGGATGGGGCGTGCGGGCGCACAGCTGTTCCACGACCGGGGGTGGCGAGTGGCCGCCGTCGACCGCAACGCACCGGGGCTGACCGCACTGTCCGACGAGTTGGGGCCGCGGCGGTTGTGGACCCGGCAGGTCGACGTCACCGACAAGGCGGCGCTCGACGCCGCGCTGGCCGATTTCTGCGCCGACAATCCCGGCGGCGGGTTGGACATGATGTGGAACAACGCCGGCATCGGTGAGTCCGGCTGGTTCGAGGACATCCCCTACGAGGCGGCGATGCGCGTGGTCGACGTCAACCTCAAGGCGGTGCTGACCGGCGCCTATGGCGCGCTGCCCTACCTGAAGAAGCGTCCGGGCAGCCTGATGTTCTCCACGTCCTCGTCGTCAGCCACGTACGGCATGCCGCAGATCGCGGTCTACTCGGCGACCAAACACGCGGTCAAAGGCCTGACCGAAGCGCTGAGCGTGGAATGGCACCGTCACGGCGTCCGGGTCGCCGACGTGCTGCCCGGGCTGATCGACACGGCGATCCTGACCGACACCCCCAACCACTCCCGGGTCGCCACCGGCCCGGCCACGGACGTCACGGCCTCGGCGCCGAAACGTGGCCCGCTGCGCCTCATGCCCGCCTCGAGTGTCGCCGAGACGGCCTGGGCCGCCTACCGTCATCCACGCCGCCTGCACTGGTACGTACCGGACAGCATCGCGTGGCTGGACCGGCTTCAGGGCCTGTGCCCCGAGTTCTTCCGCGCGCAGATCCGGCGGGCGCTGCCCCGGCTCAGCGACCGCTGAGTCCGTTCGGCGCCCGGGCCGCGGGATAGCGCTCAGTTCTGCCGCGGGAGCAGTTCCTCGGCGAACCGGTCGACGAACGCGTCCAGGTCGGCTCCCCCGGCCGGCCGGATGACGAATTTGCTGAGCCCGGCGGCGATGTAGCCGTCGAGCAGGCGGTGCAGCGCAGGCCAGTCCGCGGCGATCAACTCCGCGGGGTCGACGTCGGGCCGACGCCGGCGCACTACCGCGGCGGCGTCGTCGGGGATCTCGCCGTCGCACACCGCGACGCTGATCCCGAAGTGGTCGGCTTCGATCTCCCGGCGCGCCGCGTCGGCGGCCGCCCGGATCTGTTGGGTCGCACCGCGCGCCTCGTCGGCGGTGATGAAACTGCCCAGCCAGCCGTCGGCCAGCCGGCCGATCCGCCGGAACGCGGCAGGCGCCGACCCACCCACCCAGATGTCCAGCGGCGGTGAGGGGCGCGGCGCCACCGCGATGCCGCGCAGCGAGTAGTGCTCACCGGCGAAATCCGCGTCCTCCTGCTCCAGCGCGGCGCGCAGCAGCGCGAGTGCCTCGTCGAACACCTCGGCCCGTTTTCCGTCCGGCACGGTGAACAGCTCCCGCTCGGCGGGGATCGCGGAAGTGAGGCCGAAGACGGGCAGCACCCGCTTCGGTGCCACGGCCGCCAACGACGCCAGCTGTTTGGCCACCAACACCGGATGGCGCCCGGGCAGGATCGCCACCGATGTCCCGACCTTGAGCCGGCGGGTGCGGCCCAGCGCGAAGGCCATCCCGACGAAGGGGTCGACCGCCGGGGTGTAGACGAGTTCGGAGAACCACAGCGAGTCGATCCCGACGGACTCCAGCGTGTCGACCAGCCCGGCCAGCCGATCGGGCGCGGTATCGGCGCCGATTCCCACGCCGAAGCGGATCTTCACGTCAGTGTTGTCACTCACAGGGCCAGTCAACGCGATTCGGGTGTGCTTCGCACCGGCGCAGGCGAGGATCATCGGCGTGCCTCTACTTCGACTGATCTGCCTGATCGCCACTGTGCTCGCTGTCGCGGGGCCGACAGCAACCGCGAGCGCCGCCCCCGGGCTGGACGATGAGCTGGCCCGCCGCCTCGACGCAGCGATCGATCGGACGCTCGAGGATGCCGCAATACCGGGCGCCATCGTGGGGGTGTTCGGTCCCGACGGCGATTATGTGCGCGCGGTCGGCGTCGCCGACAAAACCACCGGCGCCCCGATGGAGCCCGCGTTCTTCCATCGAATCGGCAGCCTGACCAAGACGTTCACCGTGACCGCGGTCCTGCAGCTCGCCGGTGACGGCAGGCTGTCGCTGGACGATCCGATCGACCGGTACGTCCCGGGCGTCCCGTCAGGCGCGGACATCACTCTCCGGCAGCTGGCCCGCATGCAGAGCGGCCTGCCCAACTACACGGCGAACGAAGAGTTCGTGCAGGCGCTGATGGCCGACCCGCTCCGCCCCTGGTCTCCGCCGGAACTCCTGGCCTACGCCTTCGCGCAACCGCCGACGTTCCCGCCCGGCGAGGGCTTCGAATACAGCAACACCAACACCGTGCTGCTCGGCCTGGTCGTCGAGAAGATCAGCGGTCGGCCCCTGCACGACGTCATCCGGGACCGCATCACCGCACCGCTGCAGATGACCGACACCGCCTTCCCGACCGGCAACGAGTTCCCGCAGCCGCACGCCCAGGGATACACCGTCCAGACCGCCGACGGACGCGAAGCCGTTGCCACCGAGTGGAATCCATCCTGGGGCTGGGCAGCCGGCGCGATGACCTCGACGCTGGCCGACCTACGGATCTGGGCGCCCGCACTGGCCAACGGAACTCTTGTGGAACCGCACCTGCAGCAGGAACGACTGCAGGGCGTCGACACGTCCGGTCGGCCCACCGAACACGGTTACGGACTCGGGCTGTTCAACGCCGGTGGCTGGATCGGACACAACGGCAGCCTGCCCGGCTACCAGACCGTCGCGGTGTACCTGCCCGGACGCGACCTCACCCTCATCGTCGCCGTCAACACCGATGAGAGCGTCGACGGCACCGACCCCGGCACCGCCATGGCTGTCGCCGTCACGCAGATCTTGACCCCCGACGCCGTCTACCGGCTGGGCTGACCCCCACCGAAGAAAGGACCACCATGCACGCCGAGGTCACCGTGACCATGAACGCGCCCGCCGAGCGGATCTGGGATCTGATCGCCGACGTGCGCAACACCGGGAAGTTCTCCCCGGAGGTGATGGAGGCCGAATGGCTCGACGGCGCGACCGGCCCCTCGCTCGGCGCGCGGTTCCGCGGTCACGTGAAACGCAACGAGATCGGCCCCGTGTACTGGACGACGTGCCGCGTCACCGCCTGTGAACCCGGCCGTGAGTTCGGGTTCGCCGTGCTCATCGGCGACCGTGCGGTCAACAACTGGCACTACCGGCTCGACCCGACCGGCAGCGGCACCGCGGTCACCGAATCGTTCCATCTGACCGAGGGCCTGCTGTCGACCGTGTTCGGTATTTTCGGCGGGCAGTTGCGCACCCGACGCAACAAACGCGATATGCGCAAGACCCTGGAGCGGATCAAGGCGGTCGTGGAGAGCGGCGAGGCGGCGCGCGGCTGACGTCACCGTCGTGTCATTGCGGCGGTGTTTCTCGCCTGTGCCGAGGGGTAGTTGTTCGGTGTGACCGCCAACGACGACCGGCCCGCTGACTACGACCGGAAGATCTCCGACGACATCTCCGACGACACCGTCGAAGCCGCGGGCAAGGTGTCGGAGGCGCTCGAGTGGGTGGAGCGCGCCCGCGGGCATCTGTACAGCTTCCATCAGTTGATGGGCCGCGCCGACCTGCTGCTCGGCGAGGCCTGCGACAAACTGCGCGAAGCCGGTCACGGCGAGGCCGCCGACCGGTTGGCCACCGAGATGGTCGGCCGCAATGTGCTCTACGGCCGCTGGACTTTTCAGATCGTCGAGGATTTCGACGACAATTACTGGTCGGTGCTGCGCGACCACGAACGGCAACTGCGCGACGAACTCACCGAAGGCCACCGGCACGTCTTCGAGGCGCGGATGAAAGAGGATCGCCGCACGCACGGCCGCCCCGGCCACGAAGGCAGGCCCGAAGGCTAGGCTCGGCACCGTGGGCATCGAAGCTCGGGTGAACGGTGTTGCTCCCTCGCACGTTCCGCTCGCCGACATCAATCTGGCGTCGTGGGACTTCTGGGCGCTGGACGACGACATCCGCGACGGCGCGTTCGCCACGCTACGGCGGGAGGCGCCGGTGTCGCACTATCCGGAGTTCCTTCAGAACGGGTTCGCCGCCGGCCGCGGTCACTGGGCGCTGACCCGCTACGACGACGTCTTCTACGCCAGCAGGCACCCGGAGATCTTCAGCTCGGCGAGCGGTATCACCATCGGCGACCAGACACCGGAACTCAACGAGTACTTCGGCTCGATGATCGCGATGGACGACCCCCGCCACAGCCGGCTGCGCAACATCGTGCGCAGCGCCTTCACGCCGCGGGTACTGACGCTGATCGAGGATTCGGTACGCGAGCGGGCGGGTCGGCTGATCGGCGACATGATCGCCAACCATCCCGACGGCTCCGCCGATCTGGTATCCGAGTTCGCGGGCCCGCTGCCGCTGCAGATCATCTGCGACATGATGGGCATCCCGGAAGACGACCATCAGCGGATCTTCCACTGGACCAACGTCATCCTCGGCTTCGGCGATCCGGACATTGCCACCGACTTCGACGAATTTCTCACTGTTGCAATGGATATCGGCGCGTACGCCTCCGCGATGGCGGAGGACCGGCGGGCCCGCCCCGGCGACGATCTGACGACCAGCCTGGTGCAGGCCGAACTGGACGGCGAGCGCCTGACGTCCAGCGAGGTGGCGTCGTTCTTCATCCTGCTGGTGGTCGCCGGCAACGAGACGACGCGCAACGCGATCAGCCACGGAGTGCTCGCGCTGAGTCGTTACCCCGAGCAGCGCGACGACTGGTTCTCCGCCTACCAGGAGGTGGCCCCGACGGCGGTGGAGGAGATCGTGCGCTGGGCCTCGCCGGTGGCGTACATGCGCCGCACGCTGACCCGCGACGCGGAGTTGTCCGGTGTGCAGCTGCGTGAGGGCGACAAGGTCACGCTGTGGTACGGATCGGCCAACCGGGACGAGACCAAGTTCGACCGGCCGTGGATGTTCGACGTGCGTAGGCACCCCAATCCGCATGTCGGATTCGGCGGCGGCGGCGCCCACTTCTGCCTGGGCGCCAACCTGGCCCGACGCGAGATCACTGTCGCCTTCGAGGAGATCCACCGGAAGATCCCCGACCTCGTCGTCACCGAGGAACCCGACCGGTTGCAGTCGGCGTTCATCCACGGAATCAAGCGGTTGCCAGTGGCCTGGACCGCACCCCGCTAGCCCGTCGCGGCGTTTGTCCGGCGGGTGTGCGGGCACCCCAAGGGGTGTCCACGCAACAGTCGAAGACGGGAAACTCCATGCAATCCGAACGCTTCCGTACGCTCGCGGAGTCGAAAGGGCCGTTCGCCTCGGTCTACTTCGACGATTCGCACGACACCGAGGACGCGGCGGCGCAGCGGGACCTGAAGTGGCGGGCCATCCGCGACGAGCTCGACGGTCAGGGCGCGACAACCGAGGTGATCGAGACCCTGGAGCGCGTCATCACCCGCACCGTCCCCGCGGTCGGACGCAGCGGCCGCGGCATCGTCGCCGGCCCGGACGGCGTCCTGCTCAACGAACACCTGATCCGCCCCATCGAGACGCCGGTGGTGCGGATGTCCACACTGCCCTACCTGGTTCCGGTGGTCGAACACGGCGCGCAACACGCGACCTACGTGATCGTGTCGGTCGACCACGCCGGCGCCGACATCGAACTGCATCGCGACGACGCGGTGGTGTCGGACACGGTCGACGCCGGTGGGTATCCGATCCATAAGGCCAGCAGTGCCGAGACGCCCGGATACGGGGATCCGCAGCGTCGCACGATGGAGGCCGGACGGAAGAACCTGCGCGCAGTCGCCGACGAACTCGCGAAGCTGGTCGACGAGGCGTCTCCCGAGGTCATCTTCGTCGTCGGCGAGGTGCAGTCCCGGTCCGACCTGATGCCGACGCTCGTCGAGCGAGTCTCCGAACGCGTGGTGGAACTCGACCTCGGGGCTCGCAACAGCGGCATCGACGAGGCGGACCTCCGACACGAGGTCGACCAGGAGTTCCTCCGCCACCGGCTGGCGGCGATCGACCATGCGGCCCAACAGTTCTCGCAGGCGATCGGTCAGGGGTCCGGGCTGGCCGCGGAAGGTCTGCACGGTGTCTGCGCGGCGCTGCGGGCGGGCGCGGTGGAGACGCTGATCATCGGCGACATCGGCGACGCGACCGTGGTCGCCGACGACGGACTCAGTGCCGTGGCGCCGAACGAGAACGTGCTGTCCGAACAGGGGGCCGCGGCGACGCAGACCCTGCGGGCCGACGAGGCGCTGCCGTTGTTCGCGATCCAGACCGGCGCGGCGCTGATCCGCACCGACGAGCGGATCAGCCCCGACGACGGCGTGGCGGCGGTGCTGCGGTACCCGCTGCCGTGAGCGAGGTCAGGTCAGCTTGGCGATCGCGCTGTCGTTGATGTGTGTGCGGAGGTCTTCGGCGTTCTCGTAGACCTCCGCCGCACCGGCCTCGGTGAGTTCGCCCCGGGAGTTCCCGCCGCTGAGCAGCCCGATCGATACGACGCCGGCGCGCTGACACGCCTCGATGTCCCACACCGCGTCCCCGACGAACACCGCGCGGTCGGCGTCCACCCCGGCCCGCTCGAGCGCAATCTGGACGATGTCCGGTTTGGGTTTCGCGGTCTCGACATCGCCGCCGGACGTCAGCGTGGACAGGACGTCCTCACTGTCGAGCACCTCGCGCAGGACCTCGAGTTCGTCTTCGGGCGCGGAAGTGGCGAGCACCACCTGCAGGCCGCGTTGCTCGACTGTTTCGAGTAGCGCCCTGGCACCGGGCAGCAGTCGCAGCAACCCCTTGCTGTCCAGGTAGTAGCGCGAGTGCGCGTCGCTGAGCCGGCTGCGGGTTTCGTCGTCGGCGTCGGGCACCAGGGCGTCCTGCAGCGCGGATCCGTCCATCCCGATGCAGCGGTGGACGCGCCAGGATTCGACGGTCAGCCCCTCGTCGGCGAACGCCCGATGCCAGGCGTGGACGTGGAGGTAGTTCGAGTCGACCAGCGTGCCGTCGATGTCGAAGAGGACGGCCGGTGCGTTCTCCCCCGTCACCGCTAGCGCTGCTCGTAGTTGGGCTGGCCGGGATGTGCCTGCTGGCCGGGTTGGCCCGGATATCCCTGGCCGCCGGGCTGACCGGGCGCTCCGGGCTGACCGGGCGCTCCGGGCTGACCGGGCGCTCCGGGCTGACCGGGCAGGCCGTGTGCCCCCGGAGTGCCCGGGGCACCGTGGACGCCGTCGGCCTGGGGCGGCACCTCATCGACGCCTGCCGTTTTGGTACGCGGGTCCAGCTTGTCGGCATGGGCGCGGCGTGCGTCGAGTTCCTCGCGGGTGGAGTCGACCGCCTCGCGGTGGCCGGAGGCGACATCGCGCAGCCGCGCGGCCTCGGCCTGCTTGGCCTCCGCCTCGGCGGCCTTGGCCTCGGCCTCCGCGGCGGCGGCACGCGCCTTGGCGTCGGCCTGATCCGCCACCACGGCCCGTTTCTCGACGCGCTGGTGTTGCTCATCGACTTCGGCGCGGATGCGGTCGGCCTCGACCCGGCGTCGCTGGTTGCGCTGTTTGAGTGCCAGCATCACCACAGCGATGATCAGCAGGATCGCCACGACGGCGACGACGATCCAGACGACGGTGTTGGTAGCCACGACGGCTCCTTCGGTTCGATCGGGCACGGTCAGGAATTGACGCTCCCGCTGCCGAAGCGGGTGCCCGTCGCCGGTCGCGGCTAAACGATCAGAAGTACCCGCTGGCCGGGGGCGCGGCACCATTGACGAGGTAGTCGCCCGTGGCGTGCGCCTTGTAGGCCAGCGGACTGTGGCTGGCCACGGTGCGCGCATTGCGCCAGTGCCGGTCGAGGTTCCGTTTCCGGGCGGTGGCCGATGCACCCCCGGTATCGAACAGCCGCGCCGCCGCCGACAACGTCACCCGTTCGGCGACGAGCTGCGCCTTCGCGACCGTCACGGCAACGTCGGCCAGGGCGACGGGATCGTGCTGGCGTTCGGTGTCGACGAGCGCGTCGATCGCATCGGCGGCGTTGAGCACCAAGGCTTCTGCCGCCGCAGCGTCGGCGGCGATCTCCCCCACCGCCTGCAGGACGAAGGGGTCCGTCCGGGCGCTGCCGGTGACCGAGTGGGCGGCCGGGCGGGCTGTGGTCCGCACGTAGGCGACGGCATCGTCGGCTACGGCGTGGGCGATACCCGCCGCCACGGCCGCGAGGTAGAGCTGCTGAAAAGCAGTCGAATGTCCCAGGTATCGACCGGTGGACGCCGTGGTGATCTCCTCGGGGAACACCTCCACACCGCTGAACCGTGTACCGCCGCTGGCGGTCGTGCGCTGTCCGAATCCGTCCCAGTCGTCGTAGAGGTCCACGCCCGCCCGGTCGGTGGGGATCACCACCTGGACGTCCCTACCCTCGACGTCGACGGCCGACACCGCGACGACGTCGGCGAACAGCGTTCCGGTGGAGTAGAACTTGTGGCCGTTGAGCCGCAGCACACCACGCTCATCGGCCAGGACCGTGGTGTCCGCGCCCGAGGGCGCCGCACCGGCCGCGTCGGTCACCGCGTTACCGAACACCACACCGTCGTTCACGGCGGCGAACCAGCGGACCCGTTCGTGCTCGCCGGCGCGATTGGACAGCAGCCGTTCGCTGTAACCGTAGTGCGCCCGAAGCGCCTGAGCGACGTTCGAACTCCCCTGGCCGATCGCGATCACCACGGCGAGGACGTCGCGGGCGCGGCCGCCCGGGCCGCCGTAACGGATCGGCACCCGCAGGCTCAACAGCCCGGCGGCGCGCAACCGGCGCACCGCGTCGTGCTGGAGCACCCGGTTCCGCTCGGCCTCTGGGTCCTCGCGCCGCAGATCGGCGACGATTTCCGGAAGCCGGGCGAGTCGGTCGGCCACCGAACCCCCCAGCGGGCGTTCAACGTAACGCGGCCGCGGCGCCGTCAGGTGCAGTGTCGTACGGGCTGTCATGCGGGATCGTCCCCTGTCCGGAAGAGTGCGGATTGGTCGTGAAGTGCGGAATGACGTTGCGCGCGAAGCGTTCCAACTCCGCGTCGAGCGGTTGGAACTGCAGCATGAACAGATCGACACCGGCGCGGTGGAAGGCCTCGATGCGCTCGATCACCTGTTCGTGGCTACCGACGAGTCCGGCGAGCGTTCCGCCGTTCGACCCCACCCTGCGGACGCCGGAGAGCACCTTGTACATCTGGGTCGCGGGATCGGCGCCCGAGGCGATCTCCGGGCGTTGTTCGGCGTCGACCAGCTGCTGCAGATGGTCGAGTTCTGCGATCGCTTCCGCTTCGGTGTCGCGGGTGATGACGAAGGCGGAGAGCCCGAACCGCAGTGGACTCTTCAGCCGGGGCCGGGACCGCAGATCCCCGATCAACTCCACGGTCTGGTTCAGGGGCCTGCCGTTGACGAAGAAGACATCGGCGGACCGGGCGGCCAGGGCGCGGGCCGGTTCGGACTCTCCCCCGAAATACACCGTCGGCCGCGGTGTCGGGGTGGGGTGGATCAGCGCGGGGTGGCCGCCCCGACCGGCGATGTCGACCCGCTGGCCGTCCCACAGAGCGAGTACCGCCTCGAGCCAGTCCCCGGTGTAGCGGTAGCGGTCGTCATGGTCGGGTACCGCAACTCCCAACGCTTCCAGTTCCGGCAGAAACCAGCCGCTGACGACATTCACCGCCAGCCTGCCGCCGGATATGGCGCCGACGTTGGTGCTGAACTTCGCGAACAACAGCGGATTCATCAGCAGCGGTTTGATCGCCCCGATCAGCTCGATCCGCTCGGTCGCCTCCGCGAGCGCGGCGAGGGTGGACCATGCCTCCAACACGTCGTCGGCGGTGTTGCTCGGATGGATGACGTGCTGGGCGACCAGCGTCGCGTCATAGCCCAGGCGCTCTGCGCGGCGCAGCAGGTCCCGGGTGCGGAGATAACCGGCGTCGGGAGGATCGTGCGGGTGGTTGCGGGCGCCGTGGTTGCCGTACACGGGTGCCCACACCCCGAATCGCGGTGTGCTCACGAGGCCGTCAGATAGCGTCGGCGTTCCCAGTCACTGACATGCCGGGAGTACCCGTGCCACTCGCTGCGTGCGATGGCGAGGAAGTCCGACACCGACGCCTCTCCGAGGATGTCGGCGATGGTGTCGTCCTGCGCGGCCAGATCGATTGCCAGACTCAGGGTTTCGGGTAGCGGTGCGCCGTCGGAGTAGAGGTTGCCGTGCCCGCGGACCGGCGGCGGGTGGCCGGCGTCCAATCCGGCCACGATCGCGGCCAGGGTGGCGGCGATGAGCCAGTACGGGTTGGCGTCCGAGGCGCCGGTGCGCAGTTCGATGCGGGTGGCGGACGGATCGTCGTCGATCAGCGAACGGACGGCGGCACTGCGGTTGTCGCGGCTCCAGGTCACGGTGGTGGGGGCGAAGGAGTCGGGTTCGAAGCGCCGGTAGGCGTTGACCGAGTGGGCACCGAAGACCGTGATCGAAGGAAGGTGATCGAGCAGTCCCGCGATGGCCTGCAGCGCGATCGGGTTCTCGGCGCCGTCGACGGCCGCGAAGGCGGGCCGATCGTCCTGCCACAGTGACACGTGCAGGTGCTGGGAGCTGCCCGAGTGCTCGGCGAACGGTTTGGGCATGAACGATGCGATCTTGCCGTGCCTGCGGGCCACCTCCTTGGCCGCGTACTTGAGCCGGGCGGCGTCGTCAGCGGCAGCGAGCGCCTCGGTGTACACGAGATTCGTCTCGACCTGTCCGGGACCGTATTCGGTCTGCACACCCTCCAGACGCACGAAGGTGCCGAGGGTTTCGCGCAGGTCGGTCAGTAGCGGATCGAGGGCGTTGGCATTCTCCAGCGAATAGGCGTGGATGTCGTGCTGGAACGGGGAGCCGTCGGGTTCGAGCAGGTAGAACTCGAATTCCACACCGACCCTGGCGGTATAGCCCAGACGTTGCAGCCGGGCCAGGACCCGCTTGAGCACGGCACGCGGATCGAGCGCCGACGGTGTGCCGTCGTGTCCGAGGATGTCGGAGATGACGTGACCGGCACCCTTGCGCCACGGGATCGGCTGATGGGTCGACAGGTCGGGCACCGCGTACACGTCGGGATATCCACCGCTCCAATTGGTGGATCGCAACGCGTCGACCACGGTGCCGTCGGCGTTCCAGCCCAGTGACGCCTCGCAGAACGCGAAACCCCGACCGTGGGCACGGTCCGAGAACACCTCGGCGGGAATCCGCTTCCCTTGGGCGTGGCCGAAGGGATCGCTCCACGCCACCTCCACCTCGGTGATCGTGCCGTCGGCCAGGCCGCGCAGCAGCTGCTCCCGCGCCGGTGCGACCGAATCCTCCGACGGGGCGAGGATCTGTGTCATGGCTGCACCGCCCCGGCCCGCTCGGACAACCGCGCACCGACCGCAGCGCCTGCGGCGAACGCCGCCACCAGCAGGCCGATGATCACCCCGGCCAGCACGCTCGATCCGCCGACCAGATCGGAGAGGTTGGCCAGGATCAGAGTGAGAGAGCCCAGCAGCCCGGCCAATCCGAGTCCCGGGGCGATCCACACCCGCCAGACGGAATACTCCCGCCGATCGCGGGCGAAGAACGTCAGTACGGCAATGCTCGTGGCGATCATCAGGATGACGACTCCGACCGTGGTGGCCCCGGCGAACCAGGTGTAGAACTGCGCGGCCGGGTCCAGGCCGAACAGCACGGCGGCCAGCACACTTGCCGCGACCACACCCGAGATCCACAGCGACGCTTCGTGCGGTGAACCGTGGCGATCGTGCGGCCGGCTCAGTCGCCGCGGCAGCACATCGCGCTGCGCCAGCGCGAAGATGTAGCGCGAGGCCACGTTGTGGAACGCCAGGATGCAGGCGAAGAGGCTGGTGAAGTACAGCACCGTGATGACGTCCGCACCGATGACGCCAAGGTAACGAGAGGCGGTGTCGCCGAGGAACGTTCCCCCCGCCTCGGTGGCCTGTTGCACTACCCTGTCGTCCCCCCAGCCGGAGATCAGCGCCCAACTGGTGACGGTGTAGAAGACGCCGATGAGAATCAGCGCCGCGTAGGTGGCGCGCGGAATGGTGCGTTCCGGGTCGCGGGCCTCGTCTCGGAAGATCGCGGTCGCCTCGAAGCCGACGTAGCTGATGATCGCGAAGAGCAATCCGATGCCCACCGAACCCGACAGCACGGCGTCCGGGTTGACGATGCCGCTGGACAGGCCGCCGTCACCGCCTCTGGCGACGATCACCACGTCGAGCACGATCACGATGGCGATCTCGGCGGTCAGCAGTACACCCAGCACTCGGCTGGACAGCTCGATGTTGCGGTAACCCAGGTACGTCGTGACCACAAAGGCGATGGCAGCGATCAGCCACCACGGCACAGCAGGACCGCCGAACAGTTCGACCGCGACCGCCCCGGCGGGTCCGAGCAGGCCGTAGACGCCCGCCTCGAGGGCCACGTAGCTGACCACGGCGACGAACGCGATACCGATACCGGCCGGATTGCCCAGCGCGGCACGCACATACGAGAAGAACGCGCCGGCTTCGTCGACGAACGGCGTCATCGCGGTGAAACCGATCGCGAACAGCAGGAGCACCACCGTGGAGACGATGAAGGTGGCCGGGAAGCCCGTACCGTTACCGGAGGCGATGCCGAGCGGCACCACACCGCCGATCACGCCCAACGGTGCGGCCGCGGCCACCACCATGAACACGATGGAGGCGACGCCGAGAGAGCCGCTCAGCCGCCGAGCGGGCACCCCGGCGTCGAGCGGCTTTGCGGCCGAGATCGTTTCGGACATGGGTACCGTCCCTCTGTGGTCGACGCGTGACAGATCGGATCGGACGTTAGGGAAGGCGGTTGGCCGCCACCATATTCCGGGTCATGATGAGTGATAGGCCGTCACAATCGGACACATTCGCCGCCCCGACCCCGGATGGGTATGGTCGGCGGTCATGAACAGCTCGGTACGCACCATGAGAGCCAAGGGGAGGCAGCCGCTCCGGGTCGGTGCGACACCGGTGCCGCACGCGGAGATCCTCGATTCCGTGCGAACCGAGTTGGGCTATCAGGGTTTCGACCTGCGGATCGAGATATTCGACAGCTTCGACGAGCTCAACGAGCTGCTGGTGGCCGGACGACTGCACGCCAACTTCTTCCAGTACCTGCCGTTCCTCGACGAGTTCAACCGGCGCACCGGTTCCGAGCTGGTGCCCGTGGCGCCCGTACACATCGAACCCTTCGGGCTGTACTCGACCTGGATCCCGGACGTGGGGGCGATCCCCGACTACGCGGAGGTTGGGCTGCCATCCGACGCGGTGAACATCGACCGCGCGCTGATGATGCTCGACCGGCTGGGCCTGATCGGCCTGGCGACGGGACGCCGTGGGCCGGCCACTGTTTCCGACATCCGCGCCAATCCGCGCGACATGCTGTTCAAGGAGTTCTCGAGCTGGCAGTTGGCGGGCGTGCGTCGGGATGTCGACGTCGTGTTTCTGTTCGGGAACCAGGCCATGGAGTGGGGAGTGGACACTGCCGGCGCCCTGCACTGCGACCGCGCCGACCCGCGGTACGCGGAGTACCTCGTGGCCCGTCCCGATACCTGCCAGAGCCCTGGCGTGACCGCACTCGCCGAGGCGCTGAATGCTGAGGCCACGCGAGAGTTCATCGCGACCACCTACGCCGGCCAGGTGGTGGCCGCGTTCTGACGGCTTCCGATCACGACGAGGCAAACCCTCGCAATCGGACGGGCCCGGCACTCACAGTGTCGTTGTGTATCAGGCAGTTCCACAACCGGCCGCGACCGTGCGGGTGGTGCTGACCTTCGACGTGCCGGCAGATCCGGTGGACCTGCCGCACCGCACCGCACAGTTGGCGGACGATTTCGGGGCGTTGATCGTCGATACATTGCCCGGGGTTCGGGTGCGGCCCGCAGTCATCGGAGCGGCGCCGGCACCGGACGCGGTGGGGGTGCATACCGAGCGGGGCTTGTCGATCGACATCGCGGTCCGCGAGGTACGCGTCGACGGACGGGCCGTGCACCTGACGTATCGCGAGTTCGAACTCTTGCGCTTCCTCATGCAGCGGGCGCCGCGCGCGGTGTCACGGGAGGAACTCGTGCGGGAGGTGTGGCGCGACAGCGTCCCGGGGCTGGAGCGCGACGGATCGCACCGCACCGTCGACACCCACGTGCGGCGGCTACGCGCCAAACTCGTTCCCTACGCGGGGATCCTGACGACGGTACGAGGGCGGGGCTACCGCTGCGACTCCGGACTCGATGCCCGGTTCCGTTCGGCGTGACCGTCAGCGCGGTGCGCGCTCGTCGATCGCGAACAGCACCAGGGTGATGGCAAGAGCTGCTGCGGCACACCAGATCGCGCGTACATCCCACGCGCGGGAGGCCACCGCACCGATCACCGCCCCTGCGGCGAACGACGCGATCAGGGCCACGTAGACGCGGAACGCGCGTCGCCCCGCGGCATGCTTCTCGACCAGGCCGTCGTAGCCGGCCTCGACCATGCGCATCATGTTGCCGGTCGTGGCCACCGGCATGTAGTTGAGATCGCCGACGCTGCGGAACAATCCGATCTGCACGGCCGCCAGGAACGAGATCGGCACGGTCACGTAGCTGTGCGGGACCGTGGCGGGTACGAAGCCGATGAGGGCGAGTGCCACCACCTGGGTGGCGATCGTCCACCGCAGTGAGCGGGGCAGGATGCGCTCGACGCGTCCGGACTTGATGTGGGCGGCCAGCGCGACGCCGGTGATAAAGGCCAGAAGGGGCCACACATGATTCAGGGCTGCGGTCAGCTTCCGGTCGGCGATGTCGATGGCGAAGAAGATGACGTTGCCGGTCTGCACATTGGCGAAGACCCCGCCACGGGTGAAGTACGTGTACGCGTCGAGGAATCCGTTGGTCAGGGTCAACAGCAGCGCAAACCACACCGTCCGCGTCTTCTCGGTGTCCGGCGGGACCTCTGCACCCATCGCCACAACGTAGCCAACACCGAACTCCGCGAGCGTGCGTGTTTGCACGCGACACGCCGCCAAAAGTGGGCAGTTTGCGCACGCTCGCCGGTGTTCGCCCACGTTCCATCTGACTTGTCGGTGGTTCGAACTAGTGTTCGAGTATGGACAGGGGGGACCTGCAGTCGGCGCTCGAGCGGTGGGACGCCGCTCGAGCCGAGCTGGCCGCCTTCCCCTACGAATCACTGACCACCACCGAACGACTCGCAGTGGTCGAACGCCTGGAACGGTCACAGCGCCAAGACCTGTCGTTGAGTCACACCGTGCTCGCCGCCTTCGCCGACGACGCCGACCCGCGGGTGTTCGGGGAACGCAGCCTGCGCAAGGTCGTGGCGACTCGGTTACATCTGACCGAGAAGGATGCTGGGAATCGGTTGCGCGACGCCGCCCAACTCGGTCCGCGGCGGACACTGACCGGCGAGCCGTTGACGCCGGAACTCGAACACACCGCCGCCGCGCTGGCCGACGGAGACATCGGTGCTGCGCACGTGGCCGTGATCCAGAGATTTCTCAAATCGCTGCCCGGCTGGGTCGACACCACCGCCCGCGCCGAGGCCGAGCAGACCCTCGCCCAGGTCGCCGTCGGGTTGGACGC
>NZ_LZSU01000006.1 GCF_001665575.1 Mycobacterium sp. 852013-51886_SCH5428379
GCTGCGTCCCTACGCCCGACTGATCGCCTCGACCGGTGACAGCGTCACCACCTACGGCGCCCCCTGGAACATGAACTGAACATGAACTGATCTCTGTCTGACCGTGCAGAAACCCCGTGGGTGCACACCCGCGGGGTTTCTCATGTTTGCGGTGTGAATCGCGCAGCCCCCGGACCCGCTGGCCGGCGACGCGACGCCGCCCGCCGTGCGAGCCTCTGACCTCGGCTTTTGCCGGCCGTCGGCAACCTCTCACCGGAAGGAATCTCTTCCTGTTGTCGGTTCGTAGGCACCCTGTTATGTTTCTCGCGATTAGAACGATGAGGTACACGTAAGGCCAACGTGTGGGGGTTCTCATCTCCACCACATATTGATCTTGCGGGGTGTGTGGTAGCGGCTACCGGGCGCCCGACCAATAACCTTCCGGGGGCCGATCGGACCCGGGCGACACAGCTAGGGAGATCATGAAGGCAATCAGTCGGGTGTTGATCGCGATGGTGGCGGCCGTCGCGGCTCTGTTCACGAGC
>NZ_LZSU01000007.1 GCF_001665575.1 Mycobacterium sp. 852013-51886_SCH5428379
GGTCATCGCGCTGTTTGTGCTTGGTCACGCCGCGCTTGCGGGCCCGTTCGGTGTCGTCCGGCTCGGGTCCGTCCTGGTCGAGCAGGAACAACATGCGATCAGCGCTGTCCTTGAGCTCCTTCGGACCGGCACCGACTGCAGCGCGGACCAGGTCGACTTCGAACTGCCCACGGGTGGCCGGGTCGACGAAGCCCGGCAATTTGTCGACGGCCTTGCGGATGACATCGACGTGTTCTCCGTTGATGAGCCCGTGGGCTTGGGCCATCGCGGTGGCGGGCAACTTCGGCGGCAGGCACGGCCCGGTCACCGACTGCCGCGGAGCCAGCAGGGCGGCTTCGGTCAGCCGGCGATTGGCCTCGCTGGTCGAGATGCGCCAGCGGACCGAGAGCACCTCTTTCCACGATTTGGCGCCCATCTCCTGCGGGGTGGCCTCGGCCTGCAGGCGGGCCAGCATGCGGTGGCTCACCGAGGGTAGTCGGCACACCAGGATTTCGAGTTCGTCAAGCGCTGCAACGAGATCCGAACGGGCCAGCAGATCGACATCACCGGCGGCCACCCCGTCGAAGGCAGCCCGCAGCGCGGTTACCGCCTCTCGCAGAGCCTCACCCGACATACTTCGAACATACATTCGACCACCGACAAAAATCCTCAGCCATCTGGATCAGAACGCACTCGGCCTTGGCGGTACGCCGGGTGTCCCAGGTCCTCACGTCGGCTGCGTGGCATCGATGGCCTGCTGGATCACTGCCGTCACCGCATCCGGATGCGAGATCAGCGTCAGGTGTGAGCCACCGTCGAAGACGGTGACCTGAGATCTCGCACGTTGCGCCATCGCATGTTCCGACGCGGGCGTGATGATCTGGTCACCGCTGCTGATGAAGTACCACGAGGGGACGTCCTCCCACGCCGCGAACCGCGACGGCGTCTCGAAGGCACTCGTCGACGCCGCCCGCTGGGTCGCCCACAGCCGTGTCGCCTGGTCGGCGGGCAGATCATTGCCGAAGTGCCGCAGGAAGATGTCCCTCTTCAGGTACAGGTCGGAGGCACCGGCGGGTGCACCGGGATACGGAAGTCGGTCGAACAGTTCGCTTTCCGGCTTCTCGTTGAGCACCGAATCGGCACCGCTCAGCGAGCCGTTGGTCTCGCCGACGGCCGGCGCCGCGGCGTCGACGTACACCAGCGCCTTGACATTGGGGTTGCCGGCCGCGGCATTGGTGATCACCGAGCCGCCGTACGAATGTCCGGCCAGCACGATCGGACCCCGCACCGTCGCCAGGAAACCTGCGACATAATCGGAATCGGTGGTCAGGTTCTCCAGTGGATTGGCGATCGCCCGCACCTCGTATCCCCGCTGCTGCAGGGCCGCGACGACGCCGTCCCAGCTGGAGGCGTCAGCCCACGCGCCGTGCACCAGCACGACGGTGGGCGGCAACCCGTCGAGAGGTGCCGCAGGCGCAGGGCCCGAGGCGGCGCCGAGCAGCGCAGCGGCCACGGCCACGGCGCGCAACCCCCGGGTCAGGAGGCCTGGCATCGATTCATCCCCTGACGCCGATCTTGAAGATCAGCGTGGCCAGCGCACCGAAAGCGCCTCGCGCACTGATGTAGAGCCGTTTGGTGTCGTAGCCGGCGACGTCCTTCATCGTTTCCGCCCCGAAGCGAGCCGGCGTCTGGCCGTCGATGACGGTGACGTCGGCCCCGAGCAGGGCGTGTCTGATGTGGTCCCGTTCGACGCCGGCGGCGGTGGCCACCAGCTCGCCGACGGAGCGCTCCGTGGCGGTGGTCGGGATCGCGACGCAGGTGACGCCCTGCTCGTCGAGGTAGCGGTTGACCGACTCGAGGGTGGCGTCGGCGCCGACGACGAAGCTGAGGTTGCCGAGATTGACCGCCATGTCGCTCTTACCGCCGATGGTCAACGGCGCATTCGGATCCGGTGCCCCGCCGCCGGCAAGGGCGGCCCGAACGGCCGCACCGAATCGGCTCACGTCCGGTTCGTCGGCGGATCGTTCGGGCAGCATGACGCCGGGGTTGAGCAACCCGGCTGGATCGAACGCGGTTTTGATCGCCCGCTGGGCGGCGACCTCCACCGGGGTGAAGCGCTCGGTCATGAACGGGATCTTCTCGGTGCCGACGCCATGCTCACCGGTGATGGTGCCACCGAGTTCCAGTGCGGCGGCGATGATCTCATTGTTGGCCGCTTCCAGGGCAGAGGCGGCCAGCGGATTGTCCCTGTCGTAGAACGTCGTCGGATGCAGGTCACCGTCACCGGCGTGCCCGCAAACCGCGATGAACAGCAGTCCGTCGGAGTGGCGCGCGGCGGTGCCCTGGATGGCCTCCTGCATCTCGGGGATCCGGTCCCTCGGCACGGTGACATCACCGATGAAAAAGCCCTTGCCGCTCTGCACCACCGAGTCGGGGGCGTGGAGCCGTCCGTACCAGAGCGCCTCGCGGTCGCTGTCTTCTTCGGCGATCCGCACCTCGGTGGCCCGCTCGCGCAACACCCGCTCGACGATCGGTTGGTCCCGCGCGACTTCCTCAGCGGTGCCGTCGATGTCGATGAGCACGATGGAGTCGGCGTCGAGCGGATAGCCGGTGTCGTAGAACTGTTGCAGCCCGGCGATTCCCGCGCGGTCGAGCCACTCCACCGCGGCGGGGACCACGCCGGTGGCGATGATCGCGGCGATGGTGTCGGCGGCCTCCCTGGCGGTGGCGAACGCACCCATCAGGCTGTGGGTGACCGCGGCGATCGGCCGCAGGGCGACGGTGGCCTCGGTGACGATGCCCAGCGTCCCCTCAGAACCGATGATGAGGCCCAGCAGGTCCGGCCCTTCGTCGTCGGCGCTGAACGTCGCCGTCGACCCGTCGGGCAGCACCACGTCGACCGACAGGATGTGGTTGTAGGTGACGCCGTATTTGAGGGCGTGCGGACCACCGGCGTTCTCGATGATGTTGCCGCCCACCGTCGCCAGGTGCGCGGAGACCGGATCCGGCGAGAAACACAGTCCGTGCGGACGCAGCGCCACCTGGAGATCGAAGTTGATGACACCGGATTCCACTTGGGCACAGCGTTTCTCAGGATGGATATGAAGAATCCGGTTGAGCCCGGACAGGTCCAGCAGGACCTGGCCCGCGGTGGGCATCATGCCGCCCGAGCAGTTCGACGCACCACCGCGCGGGACGATCGCCACACCGCATTCGGCGGCGAGCCGCATGATCGGTGCGATCTCCTCGCGGCCGTGCGGGCGGAGCAGCAGGCCGGCCACACCACCGACTCCCCAGAAGTCGCGGCCGCGTTCGACGAGGACGCCCCGGTCGGTGGTCACCTCGCCGTGGGCCGCGGCGGCAGCGGCGAACCGCTCGACGGCATCGATGCCGACGATGCGCGATGTGTCAGCGGTCGTGTCAGTCATCGTACTTGTGCTCCTTCAACCAGGCCTCTTCTTCCCCTGGCGCGGGTAACGCGCGGCCGCCCTCGACGGCGAGATGCGCTGGGCTGTTCTGGATCACGACCAGGACCCGCTTGGCGGGGATTCCGGTCACTCGGGAGGCGGCCGCAGCGATCTCGGCGACCAGTTGGCTGCTCTGGGCCTCCGGGTGACCGGTACGGACCCAACCGTTGATCAGCAGCGGCTGTGCGGGTTGTCCGTTGGTGTAGACGTTGTCGGGCGCCAACTCGTGGAAGACCACGTTGACGTAAGTGCCGGGGACGTGGTTGATCATCGAGTGGATCCTGGTCACTTCGGCCGCGAGTTCGCCTTTGACGTCCGTGCTCAGGACGGACGTCACCGTCGTACAGGTGTAGACCGGCATCGCTCAGCCCAGGACCGGGAGATGCGACTGGGTGGGTATCACGAGGACGGTGGGCCCGTCGGCCTCGAGCGCGGCCTTGAATTCCCGGGTCAGTTCCTCGGTGCTGCCGACCGTCGCCGTCCGGCATCCGAAACCGGCTGCCAGCAAGGCGATGTCGAGATCTGGTAGATCCAGACCGGGGACGTTGGGAGTCTCCTCGAGGATGGCGAACGACTTGAGCACGCAGTATTCGCCGTTACGTTGCACCACGAACACGATCGGGAGCTTGTGCTGAGCCGCGGTCCAGATGGCCTGTATCGAGTACTGGAATGATCCGTCACCGATTGAGGCGACGACGGTCCGCTTGACTCCCCGGGCGCGGTCTCCGAGCGCGACGCCCACCGCCGCGGGCACACCCCAGCCGATACCGCCGCTGCCGGTCGCGAAGAAGCTGCCCGGGCGTCGTGTGGGCCACCACCGGATGAGATCGGCCAACGTGGAGGTGGACTCCATGACGACCGCCGCATCCTCGGGTTTGACCGAGCTCAGCACCGCGTAGACGTCGTTGGGCAGCAGAGGTGCGGTGGCCATCGGGAGATCGCCGCTGAAGTCCCGGCTGAGCCCCGGCGGGGCCTTCCGGTCCGCCGGCACCTCCACCAGGTGCACGAGCTGTTCCAGGACGGTGCCCATGTCGCCGAGCAGGCTGTCGCCCACCGGCGCCACCGCGGCGAGGTGCGGGTCGCCGGTGACCTGGATCAGCTCGGTTCCTTCGGGCAGATACTCGCCCGGGATGAAGGGGTAGTAGCTGAACACCTGGGCGCCGATCACGATGACCAGGTCAAAGCCACGCACGGCGTCGGCGACGCCGGCGATGGTCAGCGGCAACGGCCCCGCATACAGGGGGTGGTCCTCGGGGAACGAGCACCGGGGCGCCAACGGACCGCCGTGGACCGGCGCCCGCAACTTCTCCGCGAACGCGATGCCGGCATCCCAGGCGCCGGCGCGGTCCACCTCGGGACCCAGCACCAGCAGCGGTCGCTGCGCCCGGCTGATCCGGTCGGCGAACTCGCGTAACCGGTCCTCGTCGGGCTGGACGCGCCGGCTGACCGTGCGCACCACCGCGGGGCCCAACGCCGGCTTGTTCCAGTCGTCGAGCGGAATGGACAGGAAGACCGGGCCTGCCGGCGGCTGGGTCGCCACCGCATATGCCCGCATGAAGGCTCCGGGCACGTCCTCGGCGCGCGCCGGTTCATAGGCCCACTTCACCCAGGGCTGCGGCATCAGCGTCGCGTCCGGATTGTTCAGATAGGGGTCGCACAGCGTCATCTCGCGGGTCTGCTGGCCGGCGGTGACGATCATCGGCGTATTCGCCCGGTAGGCCGCGATCAGGCTGCCCATCGCGTTGCCGGTACCGGCCGCAGTATGCAGATTCACCAGTGCCGGCTTTCCGGTGGCCTGCGCGTAACCGTCGGCCATCGCCAGCACCGACGCCTCCTGGAGGCCCAGTACATAGGTGAAGTCGTCCGGGAAGTTCTGCAGGAACGTCTGTTCGGTCGACCCCGGGTTCCCGAACACAGTGGTCAGCCCCAGCTTGCGGAGCAGATCGTAGGTGACCTGATGGACGGTCTTCTCGTCGGTCATGAGGTTTCCTTCGTCAACGGGTCGGGTAGTGGACTCGTCAAAATCAGACACCTTGCCGGGCCCGGGCGACCCCGTGGAAACCACGGGTCGCACGAAACCAGGCAGACCGGTATGGCCCTGGGCGGCCCATTTCTGATCGTGATTTCGGCCTGCCGTCGCGGCGCTGAGGTGCGAGGATGACCCGCATGGGCCGCGAGGACGCCACCCGCGCCGCGCTACTGGGGCGTCGCCGCGAGCAGCGCCTGCTGACCGAGTTGGTCGACCGCGGGCGCCAGGGCCGCAGCGGCACCCTGGTTCTGCGTGGCGATGCGGGCATCGGAAAAACGACCCTGCTCGGCGACGCGATTGCTGACGCACCCGACCTCCGGACCATCCAGATCAGCGGTGCCGAATCGGAGTTGGAGCTGGCCTACGCAGGCGTACAGCAACTGTGCACTTCTTTGCTGACCGGCCTCGATCGGCTACCGCAGCCACAGCGCGACGCCTTGGAGGTGGCACTGGGCCTACGGTCCGGCGCCGTACCGGACCGGTTGCTGGTGGGGCTGGCGATCCTGTCCCTGCTCGGAGAGGCCGGCGCCGGGCACGCGACCATCTGCGTCATCGACGACGCGCAGTGGGTCGATCACGCGTCGATGCAGGCGTTGGCCTTCGTCGCGCGCCGGTTGGCCGCCGACCCGGTGGTGATGATCTTCGCGGCGCGTCCCTTCGGCGCCGAGGAACTGGCCGGGCTGCCCGAACTCGTCGTGGGTAGCCTCGCCGATGCCGACGCCCGCGCCCTGCTCGAAGTCGTGCTGCCGGGCCGCATCGACGAGACCGTGCGGGAGAACATCCTGACCGAGGCGGACGGTAACCCGCTGGCATTGCTCGAGTTGCAGGGCGCGCTGGCACCCGCTGCGTTGGCGGGCGGCTACGGGCTGGCGGCCGCCGAACCGGTGGCGACGCGCATCGAGCAGACCTACGGCCGACGCCTGCGAGAACTGCCCCAGCCGGCGCGCACGCTTCTTCTGCTCGCGGCCTCCGAGCCCACCGGCGAGCCGACGTGGTTGTGGGCCGCCGCCGCCCGACTCGACGTGCCGGCCGACGCGAGTGTCCCCGCGGAGAAGAGCGGGCTCGTAACCGTGGATTCGCGTCTGCGGTTCCGTCATCCGCTGGTGCGTTCCGCTATCTACCGCAGCGCGTCGCCGTCAGAACGACAGCAGGCCCACGCGGCGCTGGCCGAGGTCATCTCGGGTCCCACTGCGGACGAGCACAGAGCCTGGCACCGCGCCCACGCCACGAACGCTCCCGACGAGGCGGTGGCGACCGCATTGGTCGACGCGGCCGAGCGGGCACGCCGCCGGGGCGGCGCGGCGGCAGCCGCGGCGTTCCTGGCCTACGCAGTGGAAGTGACGCCCGATCCCGTCGACCGGGCGGAGCGCGCCCTCGCGGCGGCCAGGGCGAAATTGGATGCCGCCGACCCCCCAGCGGCTACCAGACTGCTCGGCTGGGTGGCCGCGGCGGGGAGCGAATTACTCGATGCGCGAGCAGATCTGGTGCGGGCGAAGGTCGCCTTCGCGGCCCGGCGTGGTCGCGATGCACCACCGCTGCTGCTCGCCGCAGCCGAACGGCTGCGGTCGTTCGACCCCGTCCTCGCGCGGGAGACCTACCTCGAGGCGTTGATGGCCGCGATGATCACCGGCCGGCTGTACGCCGGCGAGCACACCTCGGCCGCGGCGATGGCAGAGGCGGCACGTCATGCGCCTCCCCCGTCGGATCCGCCCACGTCGGTCGACCTGTTTCTCGACGGGCTCGTCGTCCGGCTCACCGAGGGCCACGGCCCCGCAGCTTCGTTGTTGACGCGAGCAGTCGAGAAATATCTGGAGGACGACGAGGCCGGCACCGCCGATCCGCGCTGGCACGACATCACCAACCGGGTGATGCTCGATCTGTTCCTCCAGGACACCTACTACACCCTCAACGCGCGGCAGACCGCCATGTTGCGCGCGGCCGGCGAGCTGACGATCCTGTCCGCCGCTCTGACCACCCATGCGGGGGCGTGTGTCACAGCGGGCGACTTCACTGCGGCCGCAGAGTTACTCGAGCAGTCCGACGCCATCGCCACGGCAATCAGCGCACCCCCGCACCGGTCCATCCGCACCTACCTCGCCGCCTGCCGCGGGCGGGACGACGAGGCACAGCGGTTGGCGGAAGCCACGATCAGAGAGGCCACCGAACGCGGTGAAGGCAGCGAGGTCACCGTCGTGCTCTTTTCACTGGCAGTGCTGCACAACGGCCTCGCCCACTACGAGGACGCGTTCAGGGCGTCCGCCACGGCACTGGAGTTCGACGACGTCGGCATGACCGGCCATCTGCTCAACGAACAGGTGGAGGCCGCCGCGCGCACCGGCCGTCGGGACATCGCGGAATCCGCGGCCGGTCGGCTGATCGAACGCGCCGCGGCGTCACCGACCCCCACCGCCCTGGGTTATGCGGCGCGCGCGAGAGCACTGCTGTCCTCGGGACCTGACGCTGAACGCGAATACCTCACGGCGATAGCGGAATTGGAGAACGCCCCGCTCGATGTGCTCACCGCGCGCACGCACTTGATTTTCGGTGAGTGGCTGCGACGAGCGAACCGGCGTGCCGACGCGAGCAGCCGACTGCGCGTCGCCTACGAAAAGTTCGTTCAGATGGGGGCCGACGGTCTCGCCGAGCGGGCGCGCCGGGAGCTCCACGCGGCGGGTGAACCACAGCGCAAGGAGCGAGGTGACATCTCGATGACCACGCTGACGACACAGGAGAGCTACATCGCCCGGCTCGCCGGCGACGGCTACACGAACTCGGAGATCGCCGGCCACCTGTTCCTCAGCCCCCGCACCGTCGAATGGCACCTGAGCAAGATCTTCGTCAAACTCGGGGTGTCGTCGCGCCGCGAGTTGCGGCGCCTGCGCGGTGAATGAGCGTTCCGCACTACTCCCACACCACGTCATCCGGACTCTTGTCCGGCCGCAGCCCGCGCCAGCTGGCCTGTCGGAGTCGTCCGTCCGACGTGCGTTCGCTGTAACGCACCTCCCCGACCAGTTCCGGCCGCACGAAGGTCACCCCCTTCGAATCCTGGGTGGGAAGCCTTGCGGCGAAGGGCGATTCATCGGTGTGCAGCGGTTGCAGGGTTTTCTTGAGGTCGGCCAGCGCCTTGTCGGTGAATCCGGTGCCGACGCGGCCGGCGAACTCCAGGCCGTCCGGCCCGGGGATACCGAGCACCAGCGCCCCGATACCGCTGCTGCGACCGCCTTCACCCTGCCGCCACCCGCCGATCACGACTTCCTGGGTCATCCACAGTTTGTCCTTGATCCACGCCGACGACCGTCGCCCGGGCTGATACGTCGAGTCCCATTTCTTGGCGACGACCCCTTCCCATCTGCGTTCGCGCGCATGCTCGAGCGCCTCCGGCCCGTCGCCGTCGAGCAGGTCGGGGACGATGAGACTGCCGCCTTCGGCGAGGGTTTCGAGAATTCTCCTGCGATCGCGGTACTTCGCCTTGAGCAGCCAGCGCCCGTCGAGGCGCAGGATGTCGAACGCCCAGAACTCGACGCGGGTGGCGCGGGCGCGGTTCTGCATCTGTCCGAAGCTCGGCACCCCCTTCTCGTCGAGCGCGACGATTTCACCGTCGAGCGTCACATGATGGTCGGCGAGATCGGCTGCCAGCGCGCGCAATTGAGGGAACTCGGCGGTGACGTCACGCCCGCTTCGCGACTTCAGGCACAGCGTGCCGTGGTCGGCGTCGACGAGCAGGCGGTATCCGTCCCACTTACCCTCGAACGCCCACTGTTCGGCGGAGTATTTCTCGATCGAGCCGTGAGTGGCGAGCATCGGCGCGAAGTCCTCGAATGTGGGGTTCGCCTGCTCCTTCATCCGGTGCGCGAGCCAGTTCTTACCGTCGGTCTGGATCAGGGCGTAGCGGCCGTCGATCTTGCTGCCGTGCAAGGTGACGATGACTTCGCCGCCCTTCGCCGGACCGTCCGGCGCATGATCGTTGAACTTCTCGGTCTCATAGGTGCCGGTATCCCAGACGATCATGTCCCCGCCGCCGTACTCCCCTTTCGGGATGGTGCCGTGGAAGGTCAGGTACTCCAGCGGATGGTCCTCGGTGTGTACGGCGAGCCGGTTCTCAGCAGGACTCTCGGGCAGGTTCTTGGGCACCGCCCAGCTGACCAGCACACCGTCGCGTTCCAGGCGCAGGTCGTAGTGCAGCCGTCGCGCGTGGTGTTCCTGGATGACGAAGCGATCGTTGTTGCCGACTTTCGGCGGCCGCGGTGGCACCGGCTCCGGCGTCTTCGACGGATCGCGCATGCTGCGGTATTTGGTCAGCCGATCCTCGACAGGCACCTTGTCGTCGAGATCGGCGAGCAGATCGCCGAACTGCTCGATGCGCTCGAGGACCTCGTCGAAACGCAGATGCCGTAGATCGGGGTCGGCGAACTCGTCCCAGGTGCGCGGCGCGGCGACCGTCGGCTCGTCGCGGCCCCGCATCGAGTACGGCGCGATGGTCGTCTTGTTGCCGTTGTTCTGGCTCCAGTCCAGGAACACCTTGCCGTCGCGCAGGCTCTTGGTCATCGTCGCGGTGACCTGTTTGGGCATCGTCTTCTCGAGCTGCTGGGCCACCCGCTTGGCGAGCACGGAGGCGCCCTGGCTGCTGATCGGCTCGTCGAGCGGCACGTACAGGTGCAGGCCCTTGCTGCCGCTCGTCACCGGATACACCGTCAGCCCCATCCCGGTGATGAGGTCGCGGACCTCGTGGGCCACCTCGCAGAGCTGTCGGAACGTGACTCCTTCGCCGGGATCGAGGTCGAACACCACGCGGGTAGCCGGGCCGGGCTTCAGGTCACCCGGTTCACCGAC
Source organism: Mycobacterium sp. 852013-51886_SCH5428379 (assembly GCF_001665575.1). Lineage (GTDB taxonomy): Bacteria > Actinomycetota > Actinomycetes > Mycobacteriales > Mycobacteriaceae > Mycobacterium. Next base: position 10,306 of record NZ_LZSU01000007.1, read on the forward strand.
GAAGCGCCACTGCGGGACGTGCACCTCCAGCGACGCCTGCTGTGCCAGCCACGCCAGACCTTCGCGGGTGTTGATCAGCGGATAGGTGGTGGTGCCGGACTTGTGCACGATCGTGCCGCGGTCCAGCCAGTCCGGGGCGGAGCTGGCCAGCTGCTTCTCGAAGAACTCCAGCTCGCCGACGCCGTTGGGCCAGCGTTTACGGGTGACCGCCCGGCCGGCGATGTGCGGCACCATCGCCTCGGCGACGTTGACGTAGTACTCGAAAACCTCCGCCTTGGTGGTACCCGTCGCCGGGTACAGCACCTTGTCCGGATTGGTCAGGCGCACCCGACCGTAATGGTCCATCACCTCTTTCCCCACGACTGAGTATTACCCCTTTGACCCGCTCGGCCCTCGCCGAGTTCTACCTGAGGGTTGTTCCGCACGTCCGACAACGACCCTCACGTCGAACTCGCCGTCCACAGCCGCCGCTTTGTCCACAGGCCGGGCCCCGCCGCGCCCGCGACGGTCGCTTCGCGTCGGGTGGCCGCAACAGCATTCGATGCATGCCAGAACCCCTGATTGGAGTCGAAGCCATCGCCGGCGGTGCGTTGACGCGCGGACAACTGCGGGCGCGCTACGCGCCGCGCACTATTCTCCTCCAACGCCTCGGCCGCCTGGCTGTGGACCGGGCGCCGCGGCGTCATCGCCGGCCGAGCCGCCGCCGCGTTGCACGGTGCGAAGTGGGTCGACGCGACGACGCCAATCGAGATCATCGCCGAGCACGGCCGCCGTAGAGACGGTGTGATCGTCCGCGAGGAGAGGATCGGCGACGAGGAGGTCGCCTACCTCGGCGACCTCCCCGTCACCTCGCCGGCGCGCACGGCATTCGACCTCGCCCGCCATCTTCCGCGCGTCGCCGCCGTCGTTCATCTCGACGCCTTGGCCGCCGCAACGGGCGTGCGCGCTGCCGACACCGCGCCGTTGTTCCTGCGCTACCGCGGGGCGCGAGGCGTCCGGGCCGCGACCGTCGCACTGGGCCTGTTGGACGCCGGTGCCCAATCACCGCAGGAAAATCGGCTGCGTCTCACACTCATCGACGGCGGCTTGCCCAGGCCCAGGACACAGATCCGCGTCACCGACGGATATTCGGAGGCCTTCATCGACATGGGGTACGACGAGCCGAAGGTCGGTCTCGACTACGAGGGGGCGCATCACGCGACGAATCGGGGCCAGTACGTGCACGACATCGGCCGCGCCGAACTCCTCGACCGCGAAGGCTGGATCGACCTTCGCGTGGTGGCCGAGCACAGCAAGCTGTTCATTCTGCACCGCGTCCGGCAAGCCTTCGCCGAACGCGGTTGGAAGCCAACGACTTCTACGTGAGGGTCGTTTCCCACGCCGAAGCACGACCCTGGCGTAGAACTCGTCGCGAGCAGACGCCGGCTAGTTCAACCGCTCACCCGTCTGCGGGTGGAACAGGTGCACCGCACCCTCGGGATGGCGGTCCAGCCGCACCGTGTCGGCCAGCCGCGGCGCCGTACGCGGGTTGCACCGCGCCACCAGTTCGACGCCTGAGCCCGAGCTGGCGTGGGTGTACACATACGCCTCGCTGCCGAGGTCCTCCACCAGGTCGACGACGACTTCGACGCCCCCGGAGTCGACGATCTCGAGCTGCTCGGGCCGGATACCGAAAGTGACCTCGGACAGTCCCGCCTCGCTCACCTTGGTCAGGTCGTCGCGTTGCAGCACGAGCGTGGAGTCGCCGACCTTCAACCCGTCGGGCACCACCGGCAGCGTGACGAGGTTCATCGCGGGCGAGCCGATGAAGCCGGCGACGAACGCGTTGGCCGGCCGGTCGTACAGATCGTTGGGCGACGCGAACTGCTGCAGTTTGCCGAAGCGCAGGACCGCCACCCGATCCCCCATCGTCATGGCCTCCACCTGATCGTGGGTGACGTAGACGGTGGTGGTACCCAAACGCCGCTGCAGCGCGGCGATCTGGGTGCGGGTCTGCACGCGCAGCTTGGCGTCCAGGTTCGACAGCGGCTCGTCCATGCAGAACACCTGCGGCTCACGGACGATGGCGCGACCCATCGCCACGCGCTGGCGCTGCCCGCCGGACAGCTTGGCGGGCTTGCGGTCCAGGAACTCGGTGAGGTCGAGGATTTTGGCCGCCTCCTCGACTTTGCGGCGCCGCTCGTCGGCCGACACTCCGCGCAACTTCAGGGCGAAGCCCATGTTCTCGGCGACGGTCTTGTTCGGGTACAGCGCGTAGTTCTGGAACACCATCGCGATGTCCCGGTCCTTCGACGGCACGCCGACCATGTTCTTGCCGCCGATCTCGATGGCGCCTTCGTCGATCTCCTCGAGACCTGCGAGCATCCGCAGCGCGGTGCTCTTACCCGAACCGGACGGCCCGACCAGGACGACGAATTCACCGTCGACGATGTCGAGGTTGAGCGAATCCACCGCGAGCTTGTCCGAACCCTCGTAGATGCACGAAGCGTTCTTATACGTGATCGATGCCATTGGTCGCTTCCTTTACTTGATCGCGCCGAACGAGAGTCCGCGCACCAGCTTGTTCTGCGCCAACCACCCGCAGATGATGACGGGCAGTGCGGCCATGGTCGCGGCCGCCGACAGGACGGCCCAGTACTGCCCCTCGCCCGCGATGAAACCGACGAGGTAGACGGGCATGGTCTGGGCGTTCACCGCGGTGAGGTTCACCGCAAAGAAGAATTCGTTCCACGCGAAGATCACGCAGATCAGCGCGGTGGCCGCGATACCGGGTGACACCAGCGGCAGGATCACCTCACGCACGGATCGCCACAGGCTGGCGCCGTCGAGGCTGGCCGCCTCCAGCAGTTCAGCGGGCACTTCGAGGAAGAACGACCGCATCATCCACACCGCGATCGGCAGATTCATCGCGGTGTAGAGGATGACCAGCGCCCAGATATTGTCCAGCAGGCCGATGTTCGACACGATCACGTACAGCGGCAGGATGACGGCCACGATGGGCAGCATCTTGGTGCTCATGAAGAAGAACAGCGCGTCCTGGGTCTTGCGTACCGGCCGCAGCGACAGCGCGAATGCCGCGGGCACGCCGAGAAGCAACACGATCACCGTCGAAAGACCGGTCGCGAACAGCGAATTCAGCATCGCCGGGCCGATGGCCTGATCGAACACCGCCGTGAACTGGTCGAGGGTCGGGGTGAAGAACAGTGTCGGCGGGCTGGTCGCGGCGTCGCCCTCCTGCTTGAAGGCGGTCAGCACCATCCAGAACACCGGGAAGAAGAACCCGAGCGCAACCAGCCAGGCCACCACGCCCCACGGACTGAACTTGCGGCTCTTCTTCTTCGACTTGACGGCGGGTTCGGTTGTCGCCGAATCCTTCTCGACTGTGGTAGTCATCAGGCCGCCTCTTCCTTTCCGGTGAACGATTTGAAGATCAGCCGCAGCGCGAAGTTGGCGATGACGATCGTGAAGATCACCACCACGACGCCCATGGCCGCCGCCTGGCCCATGTCGAAGCCGAGGAACGCGCGCTGGTAGATGTAGAACGGCAGATTCGCACTCGCGATGCCGGGCCCACCCTGGGTCATCATGTAGATGGCGTCGAAAGTGTTCATCAGATAGATCGCGCCGAGCACGACGCCCAGCTCGATGAAGCGCCGAAGGTGGGGCAGCGTCAGCTCGCGGAAGAGCTGGAGGGCGCCCGCACCGTCGACTCGACCGGCCTCCAGGATGTCGCGAGGCATCGACTGGAGGCCGGCGAGGATCAGAAGCATCATGAACGGAGTCCACTGCCAGATCAGTTCGACCATCACCATCGTCAGCGGGAACTGGCCGATCCAGTCCACCTTGCCGACACCGACCAACGACAGCAGCCAGTTGAGGATGCCGTTGTTCGGATCGAGGATGGTCGTCTTCCAGATCAGCGCCGCCGCAACGGGTGTGACGAGGAACGGTGTGATGAGCAGGGTCCGGACGATGCCGCGCCCGAGGAACGCCCGGTCGAGCAGCAGTGCCAGCATCAGGCCCAGGAACGCCGAGATCAGCACCACGCCGACGATGAGGACGACGGTGTTGAACGCCACCGACCAGAATTGGCTGTCCTTGACGACGGCGACGTAGTTCTGGAATCCGACGAACTGACGTGATCCGGGACGGACCAGGTTCCACGACAGCGTCGAATAGTAGAGCGTGAACAGGAACGGGATCTGCGTGACGAGAATCATGAAGATCAGCGCCGGCAACAGCGGTCCACGCCGCCGCCAGCCCTCGGCCCGGCTCACCCCGGCGCCCTGAGCCGCCTTGATCTTCCGGACCCGTTCGGCCACCGCCTGTTCGGAGGCGTCGGCCTCGGATGCGGTTTCGGAGGTAACGGTCATCACTTCTCCTGGTAGGTCCGGCCGACGACCTCGGCGTATTCCTGCGCCTGATCGAGCGCCTCGTCCACCGACTTCTGTCCGGCGATCGCCGCGCTGATCTGCTGGCTCACCCGCGTCCCGAGGTCCTGGAACTCCGGGATGCCGACGAACTGGATCCCGGTGTAGGGCACCGGTTCCACGGTCGGCTGGTTCGGCGTGGCGTTCTCGATCGACCGCAGTGTGAGCGGCCCGTACGACTGTGAGATCGCCTCGTATTCAGGCAGTTCGGTGTAGGTCGACACCCGGCTGCCCGGTGGGACGCGGGCCCAGCCCAGCTTCTCGCCCACCAGCTTCATGTAGTCCTTGCTGGTCATCCAGGAGATGAACTTCCATGCGCCGTCGGGGTTCTTGGCCCCCTTCGGGATGCCGAGGGCCCAGGTGTAGAGCCATCCGGAATTCGGCTTCTCGACGATCGGGGCCGGCAGATAGCCGATCTTGCCCACCAGTTCCGGATACTCCTGGGGATCCTCGAGCACCGAGACCGCCGACGTCGCGTCGTACCACATCGCGGTCTGGCCTTGGCCGAACAGGTTGGCGCACTCCTGGAAACCTGTCGAGGCGGCGCCGAGTTCGCCGAAGTTCTTGACCGTGTCGACGTAGAAGTTGACGGCCTCCTTCACCTCGGGGCTGTTGAGCTGCGCGTTCCACTGTTCGTCGAACCAGCGTCCGCCGAAGGTGTTGATCACCGTGTCCAACGGAGCGAGCACCTCACCCCATCCGGGCTTTCCGCGCAGACAGATCCCGGCGCGGTCGTCGGTCTTGAGCTGCTCCGCCCACTGCGCGACCTCCGGCCACGTCGGCTGGTAGTCCGGGCTCTGGTCGACGGTGATACCGGCCGCCTCGAACAGGTCCTTGCGGTACATCAGGAACGACGATTCGCCATAGAAGGGCACCGCGTACATGTCGCCCTCGTAGGACAGCGATTCGCGCAGCGACGAGATGAAATCCCCTTCGTCGTAGCCGGGTGTGTCCGCCATGTACTCCGAGAGGTTCACCAGCCAGCCGTCCCTGGCCCACTGCGGCGTCTCGAAATTGCTGATCATGGCGACGTCGAATTCGCTGCCGCCCATCGCCGCGGACATCGTGATCTTGGCGCGGGCCTGATTCTCCGACAGCGTGATGAACTTGAGCTTGGTGCCGGGGTTTTCCCGCTCGAACTCGCTCGACAGCTGCTGGGCGTCGGTCATCTGTGAGTTGGACACCAACGCGATCGTGACCTGATTGTCCGAGGCGCCGAGGCTGCCTGCGCCGGAGCAGCCAGCGGTGAACGCCAGTGCGGCCGCGGCCGTACATGCCGCCAACCGGTGGAGCACTCGTCGTCGAGTCTTCACGGGGAACCTTCCTTCACAACTCTTGGGAGCGGGCCAGCAACCAACGGGCACAGTCGATGTCGCAGACGAGCAGTTTGGCCAGCCCGCCGCGCAGCGCGGCGAGCGTCGCGTGGTGTTTACCGGCGCCGCTTGAGATCAGCAGCGATTTGCCGCACTCCCGGACATCTTCGAGCGGCACCGAGACCGCGCGCTGCTGCAGTTCGGTGTCGACGGGTTTGCCCTCGGCATCGAAGAAGCGGCCGCCGATCTCACCCACCGCGCCGGCGGCGATCTGCTCGTCGAGCATGCGGGAGTCGAGATAGCTGCCCTCGAACAGCGTGGTGGACGTCGACACGGCGCCCACCCCGAACATCATCACGTCGGCGCGCCTACCCGCTTCGAGCGTCCGCGAGATCACCGAATCGCTGCGCATCGACGCCACCGTGCTGGGGTCGGCGTACAACGGGGCCGGCAGCCGGATCGTCTCGGCGTGCAGCAGGTCCGCGCACCGGCCCAGGATCAACTCCACACCGGTTTGATAGGCCGCACTCGACATCGCGCCGTCGAGCTGGACCACCGCGCGACAGGTGGCCACCCCGGGGGACATCGCCGTCGCGACCGCCACCTGCTCGGGCCCCCAGGTGAATCCGAGGACGTCGTCGGGAGCGAGCCTGCGCAAGAGCAGCGCGGCGGCCGCGCGCCCGACGCTGGCGAACGCCGACGGCCGGCCCGGCGCGCCGACGTCGGCACCGTGCCCGGCCACCACCACCTCGGTCAGTCCGAACCGGGCTTCGAGCTCGCGCTCCTCGTCGGCGTGCAGGTCGTCGCGCAGATCTGGCGGCACCACGACGTCGATGCGCACCAGCCCCCTGGCCTTGGCGCGGGCCACAAGCCGGCCCGCGGTCGGTCGGCTGACACCCAACCGCGCCGCGATCTGCGCCTGGGTCAGGCCGTCCAGGTAGTAGAGGGTCGCCGCCCGCAGCGCCAGCCGCAGATCCTCCGGAGCGCGCGCAGCCGGCTGGCCGTTCACCACCGATGCGGGAGCTGACGCCACCCGGACACTCCTCTCTCCACCGTGAGCATATGCTCACGGGTGCGTGTAGATGCTCATCACGCTAGCATGGGGGTGTGACGCAGACAACACTCCGGTTTCCGCGCTTCGACGAAGGTGTGCAGGCCGCATGAAGCTCAACGCCGAAACCCTCGGACGATTCGACGTCGCCAAACCCACCTACCCGCGAGACGAAATCACGGTTGGCATCGTGCATTTCGGTGTCGGCGGGTTCCACCGCGCGCACCAGGCCATGTACGTCGACCGCCTACTGCAGCAGGGCGACGCCCCCGAGTGGGGTATCTGCGGGATCGGCGTACTGCCTGGAGACCGCAAGATGGCCGACGTCCTAGCCGAACAGGACGGGCTGTACACCCTCATCCTGGAGAACCCCGATGGCACCCGGGAGGCGCGGATCATCGGTTCGATCGTGGACTACCGGTTCGCCTCGGACGATCGGGATGGCGTGATCGAATTGCTCGCCGCGCCGACCACCCGCATCGTCACCCTGACGATCACCGAGGGCGGGTATGACGTCGCCTCGCTCGAGGACGACGCCGGCAGCGTGTTCGGACTGGTGACCGCCGCGCTGGGCCGCCGCCGCGACCGGGGGGTGCCCTCGCCGACCATCGTCTCCTGCGACAACATCGAAGGAAACGGAGAGGTGGCCCGCGCGGCGTTCACCGCGTTCGCCGAGCGCACGGATCCCGAACTTGCCGAGTGGATCACCGCCAACACCCGGTTCCCCAACTCGATGGTCGACCGCATCACACCCGTCACGACGCCGGAGGTCACCGCGAGCGTGCGCGCGGATTTCGGGATCGAGGACGCCTGGCCGGTGGTCGCCGAACCGTTCACCTCCTGGGTGCTGGAAGACGATTTCGGCGACGGCCGGCCCGCCTTTGAGGAAGTCGGGGTGCTGCTGGTCGACGATGTCACCCCGTACGAGCTGATGAAGCTGCGGCTGCTCAACGCCAGCCATCAGGCGCTGTGCTATTTCGCCTACCTCGCGGGATACCGGTTGGTGCACGACGCCGCCGGCGATCCGCTCTTCGCAGAACTCCTGCGTCGCTACATGGATCTCGAGGCCGGTCCGACGCTCAAGCCGGTGCCGGGCATCGACCTCGACGACTACAAACGCACGCTCCTCGAGCGGTTCGCCAATCCCGGTGTGCGCGACACGATTGCGCGGCTCTGCTACGGGTCCTCTGATCGCATCCCGAAGTGGCTGCTACCGGTCATCCGGGAGAACCTCCGCACCGGTGCGCCGATCCGGCTGTCGACCGCCGTCGTCGCCAGCTGGGCGCGCTACGCGGAGGGCGTCGACGAGGACGGCGAACCGATCGATGTCCAGGATCAGCTGGCCGACACTCTCGTCCCACTGGCCCGCCGCCAGCGGGAGAACCCCACCGCCTTCATCGAGAACCGTTCGGTGTTCGGCGATCTCGTCGACGACGAACGGTTCGTCACCACCTATGTCAACGTCCTCACCGCCCTACATCGTGACGGCGCCCGGGCCACCCTGGAGGCGCTGCTGGACCGGGAGCGCACGTCATGACCGACCGGGCGCTGGTCATCGGTGAGGCGTTGATCGACATCGTCGTTCGCGACGGTGAGGTGACGGGCGAACACGTCGGCGGCAGCCCGCTCAACGTGGCGGTCGGCCTGGGCCGGTTGGGCCGGGGCGTCGACTTCCTCACCCACATCGGCGACGACGACCGCGGCCGCCGCATCACCGACCACCTCGCCTCCTCCGGCGTCGACCTGGTCCGGGGCAGCACCGGCGCCGCGCGCACCCCGACGGCGCGGGCGACGCTGGACGCGGCCGGTTCAGCGCAGTACGAATTCGACATCGACTGGCAGCTCTCGGGGACGCCGGAGGTCACGCCTCCGCTCGTCGTGCACACCGGGTCGATCGCGACAGTGCTCGAACCCGGTTGCCTGGCGACCGCAGCGCTCGTCGACACCTATCGGCCGTCGGCGACCGTGACGTTCGACCCGAACGTGCGGCCCGCGCTAATCGACGACCCGCAGGCGGCGCGCACCCGGATCGAGCGGCTCGTCGAACGCTGCGACGTCGTCAAGGTCAGCGACGAGGACCTCCGCTGGATCGACCCCGAGCGGTCACCGAAGCAGACGGCCCGCACCTGGCTGGAACTCGGACCGTCGGTCGTCGCGGTGACCCTCGGCGATCAGGGCGCGTTCGCCATGTGCGCGGCGGGATCGGCCCGCGTGGCCGCGCCGGCGGTCGACGTCGTGGACACCGTCGGCGCGGGCGACGCATTCATGGCCGGCGTGATCGACGCGCTCTGGACCCTCGGCCTGCTCGGCGCACCGCAGCGCGGCGCTCTGCGCGGTATCGGATTGGACGCGCTGCATGTGATGCTGCAGACCGCCGCGCTGAACTCCGCGCTGACGGTGGCCAAGGCCGGGGCCGACCTGCCGGACCGCGCTACCCGCGATGCGGCGCGGACATCGGCCATACTGGGCTGATGCGGTCCATCTGGAAGGGCTCGATCGCCTTCGGCCTTGTGAACGTGCCGGTCAAGGTCTACAGCGCCACCGAAGACCATGACATCAAGTTCCACCAGGTGCACGCCAAGGACCACGGCCGGATCCGCTACAAGCGGACGTGCGAGGTCTGCGGCGAGGTGGTGGAGTACCGCGACATCGCCAAGGCTTTCGAATCCGACGACGGACAGTCGGTCATCATCACCGACGAGGACATCGCGACGCTGCCCGAGGAACGCAGCCGGGAGATCGAGGTGCTCGAGTTCGTGCCGGCCAGCGACCTCGACCCGCTGATGTACGACAAGAGCTACTTCCTGGAACCCGACGGCAAGTCGTCGAAATCCTATGTGCTGCTTGCCAAGACGCTCGCCGAGACCGATCGCGTAGCGATCGTGCACTTCGCGCTGCGCAATAAGACCCGGTTGGCGGCGTTGCGGGTCAAGGACTTCAGCAAGCGCGACGTGATGGTGATCCACACGCTGCTGTGGCCCGACGAGGTGCGCGATCCCGACTTCCCCGTGCTCGACAAGGAAGTCGAGATCAAACCGGCCGAGCTGAAGATGGCCGGTCAGGTCGTCGAGTCGATGACCGACGACTTCAACCCCGACCGCTACCACGACGACTACCAGGATCAGCTGCAGGAGCTGGTGCAGGCCAAACTCGAGGGTGGCGAGGCGTTCGCCGTCGAGGAGCAGCCGACCGAACTCGACGAAACCGAGGACGTGTCGGACCTTCTGGCCAAGCTCGAGGCGAGTGTCAAGGCGCGCCGGTCCGGCGGGAAGTCGTCCGCGGACGACGACTCCGAGGACGACGACTCGGACGACGACGACTCGGACGACGACGACAAGCCGGCCAAGAAGACCCCGGCCAAGAAGACCGCCGCCAAGAAGGCCCCCGCGAAGAAGACTGCCGCCAAGAAGGCCCCGGCAAAGAAGACCGCCAAGAAGGCGGCCGCGAAGAAGTCCTGAGCGGACCGCGTCCACCGGTTACGTAACTAGAACCTGTTCCAGAAACCGCCCTCGCCGCGGCCCGCGCCTTGCTAGCGTGACGCCCGCGAGGGAAAGGGAACCCATGATCCTGGACAGATTCCGGCTCGACGACCGTGTCGCCGTGGTCACCGGCGCGGGCCGCGGATTGGGCGCCGCGATCGCGGTCGCCTACGCCGAAGCCGGTGCAGATGTGCTGATCGCGGCCCGTACACAAGGGCAGCTCGACGAGGTCGCCGAACAGATCCGCAGCACCGGCCGACGCGCCCACGTCATCGCCGCCGACCTGGCCCGCCCCGAGGCGACGGCGGAGCTGGCCGCTGCGGCGGTTGAAGCGTTCGGGAAACTAGACATCGTCGTCAACAACGTCGGCGGAACCATGCCCAACGCCCTGCTCGGCACGTCGACCAAGGACATGCGCGACGCCTTCACCTTCAACGTGGCCACCGCACATGCGCTGACGACCGCCGCCGTCCCGCTCATGCTCGAACACTCCGGCGGCGGCAGCATCGTCAACATCACCTCGACGATGGCGCGGTTGTCAGGTCGGGGTTTCGCGGCCTACGGCACCGCGAAGGCCGCGCTGGCCCACTACACCCGCCTCTCGGCACTCGACCTCGCCCCGCGCGTCCGCGTCAACGCGATCGCCCCCGGGTCGATCCTCACCTCAGCCCTCGACATCGTCGCGAGCAACGACGAACTGCGCGAGCCCATGGAGAAGGTGACCCCGATGCGCCGCCTCGGCGATCCGGCCGACATCGCCGCCGCCGCCGTCTATCTCGCGTCACCGGCCGCCGACTACCTGACGGGTAAGACCCTTGAGGTCGACGGCGGCCTCACGTTCCCCAACCTCGACCTCCCCATCCCCGACCTGTAGAGGACATCCATGGCGATCCGCGTCGCACACATCGGCACCGGCAACGTCGGCGGACATGCGCTGACCCAGCTCATCACCGAACCGCAGTACGAGCTCACCGGCGTGTGGGTGTCGTCGGAGGCCAAGGCGGGCACCGATGCCGCCGATCTCGCCGGCCTGCCGGACAAGACCGGCGTCCTGGCGACCAACGACCTCGATGCGCTGCTCGCGACCCAACCGGACTGTGTCGTCTATACGGCGATGGCCGACAACCGGTTGCCCGAGGCGCTCGAGGACTACCGCCGCATCCTGGCCGCCGGGATCAATGTCGTCGGCAGCGGTCCGGTGTTCCTCCAGTACCCCTGGCAGGTGCTGCCCACAGAACTCATCACCCCGATCGAGGAAGCAACGCGCACCGGCGGCTCGACGCTGTTCGTCGGCGGCATCGACCCTGGCTTCGCCAACGACCTTCTGCCGCTTGCCCTTGCGGGCACCTGCCAGAGTATTCAGCAGATCCGCTGCATGGAGATCATCGATTACGCCACCTACGACAGCCCGACGGTCATGTTCGACGTCATGGGCTTCGGCAAGCCGCTCGATGACCTGCCGATGCTGCTGCAGCCGGGCGTGCTCAGCCTGGCGTGGGGTTCGGTGGTGCGCCAGCTCGCCGCGGGTCTGGGCATCGAACTCGACGAGGTGACCGAGACCTTCGTTCGCGAGCCCGCACCCGAGGACTTCGAGATCGCGTCGGGCCCCATCGCCAAAGGCACTGCGGCGGCGCTGCGTTTCGAGGTGCGCGGTGTCGTCGACGGCAACGTCGCCGTGGTGCTCGAACACGTGACGCGCCTGCGGGAAGACCTCTGCCCGGATTGGCCGCAACCGGCGCAGGAGGGCGGGTCCTACCGCATCGAGATCACCGGCGAACCGACCTACTCGTTGGACCTGTGCCAGAGCAGCCCCAACGGGGATCACAACCGCGCCGGACTGGTCGCCACCGCCGCGCGAATCGTCAACGCGATCCCCGCAGTCGTCGCGGCCCCGCCCGGCATCACGACCACACTCGCTTTACCTCTCATAACTGGTAAAGGGCTGTACGCTGCTGGACAATAGCTGTAAGCCGATAGAAGGACTGCCTATGCGTACTACTCTGCGCTTCCTCGTTCCTCTCGCTGCAGCCGCGGGCGCAGCCGCTGCGATCGCCGCCGCTCCGACCGCCATCGCGAACCCGAACACGCCGCCGGACCCGAACAAGCCCTGCCTCAACGCGCCGCCGAACGCGCTCGGTGAGCAGACGCAGACGTGCCCGCCCTGGGACACCCAGTTCGCCACCCAGCCGAGCCAGCTCCACAATCAGTCCACATACCTGTACCCGGGCTTCGACAGCTTCTACGGTGCCGGCACCGTGGTGGATTGGGGCTGACGCGGTGCTCAAGACCTTCGGCGTCATCGCGCCACTCGTCGCTGCCGGCGCGATGCTCTTCGCACCGACGGCGGCCGCGCAGCCCAACTGCGTCAACACCGGCCAGACCGCCTTCGGCGGTTCGACCACCGTGTGCCAGAGCCCGGGCAACGCACAGATCACCACCTCCCCGGGCGCGGTCCCGGGGGCGTCGTACCTGTACCCGTACGGCGACCTGTACTACGGCCCCGCGCTGATGATCGGACCCTGGTAGGAAATCCGCCATGCGGATTCGGGCGCGCTCCCTCGGACCACTGTCAGTGGCCGTGGGAGTCGCCGCCCTACTGAGTGCGCCGGTTGCCACGGCCACTCCGAACTGCGTCAACACCTCGCCCACCACGACTGTCTGTGAAACGGGCGGCAGCACCCAGATCGTCACCTCACCCCCGCCGATGAACTACGGAAACTTCGGCTTCCCGTTCTACGGCTACGGCCTCGGCGGGCTTTTCATCGGAATCTGACAGATCCTCGGCGTTCCCGGGGTGCCGCTGCGTTACGCCTCCGAGGTTTCGGCTACCCTCACTTTTCGATTCGACCAGCCGGACAACTGAGGAGGCCGCGTGCTGCCACCTGCCGAGACCCGTCAGCGGCCGACGTGGCTGCTGTTCGGCCCCGCGTTCGTCGCCGCGATCGCCTACGTCGACCCGGGCAATGTCGCCGCCAACGTCAGCGCAGGCGCGCAGTTCGGCTTTCTGCTTGTCTGGGTGATCGTGCTGGCCAACATCATGGCCGGTCTGGTGCAGTACCTTTCGGCCAAACTGGGCCTGGTCACCGGCCAATCGCTCCCCGAGGCCGTGGCCGACAACACCCGCACCAGGACCCGCATCGCGTACTGGCTGCAGGCCGAACTGGTCGCCATGGCCACCGATCTCGCCGAGATCGTCGGCGGGGCGATCGCGCTGTACCTATTGTTCGACCTACCCCTGCTGCTGGGCGGTGTCATCACCGGCGCGGTGTCGATGGGGCTGCTCGCCGTTCAGAACCGCCGGGGCCAGAACGTGTTCGAGCGCGTCATCACCGGCCTGCTGCTGGTCATCGCCATCGGATTCCTCGCCAGTCTGTTCGTCGCACCGCCGTCGGCGGCCGACGTGGCCGACGGATTGGTGCCGAGATTCGACGGCGCGGAGAGCGTGCTGCTGGCCGCAGCGATGCTCGGCGCGACCGTCATGCCGCATGCGGTGTACCTGCACTCCGGGCTCGCCCGCGACCGGCACGGCCACCCGGACGCCGGTCCGCAGCGGCGCCGGTTGCTGAAGGCGACGCGCTACGACGTCGCGCTGGCGATGTTGGTCGCCGGCGCGGTCAACATGGCGATGCTGCTGGTGGCTGCGACGAATCTGCAGGGTATGGAGAACACCGATTCGATCGAGGGTGCGCACGCCGCGGTGCAGCAGACGCTGGGGCCGACGGTCGCGTTGTTCTTCGCCATCGGACTGCTGGCCTCCGGGTTGGCATCGACATCGGTGGGCGCGTACGCCGGCGCCATGATCATGGGCGGCCTGCTGCGGCGCTCGTATCCGCTGCTGTTGCGTCGGCTCATCACGCTGATCCCGGCGCTGGTCATCCTCGCCATCGGGGTCGATCCGAGTCGGGCGCTGGTGCTCTCGCAGGTGGTGCTGTCGTTCGGCATCCCGTTCGCGCTGATCCCGCTGATCCGGCTCACCAGCAATCGCACCCTGATGGGTGGGGATGTGAACCATCGCCTGACCAGCGCATTGGGTTGGGTGGTCGCCGCGTTGATTATCCTGCTGAACGTGGTGCTGATCTATCTGACCGTGATGGGCTGAATGCCCCGGTCCGTCCGGCATGCCTACTTCGCGTACGGGTCCAACCTGTGCGTGCGGCAGGTGGCGCAGCGCTGCCCCGAGGCCGCCGAACCCCGGCGCGCAACGCTGGCCGACCACGACTGGCTGATCAACGAGCGCGGCGTCGCCACCGTCGAACCCGTCGACGGCGCGCAGGTGCACGGCGTGCTGTGGCAGGTGTCGGACCGCGATCTGGCCACTCTCGACAGCGCTGAGGGCGTCCCCGTCCGCTATCGCCGCGACCGGCTCACCGTGCAGACCGACGACGGGCCGGCCCCTGCGTGGGTGTACATCGACCACCGCGTGGAGGCGGGACCGCCGCGGCCGGGCTATCTCGAACGCGTCATCGACGGCGCCCTGCATCACGACCTGCCGCACCGCTGGATCGAGTTTCTCCGCCGGTGGGACCCGACGCACTGGCCGCAACGCGGTCACCTAGCGGACACCGCTGCGCCCCAGTCGCTTTCGGAGTTGCTCGCCGATCCGGCGGTGGTGGAGCACTGCACTCTGCGATCCCGGTTCGGCTTCCTGGCCATCCACGGCGGCGGGCTTGAACAGATGACCGGCGAGATCGCGACTCGCGCCGCCGACGCCGCGGCGGCGTCACTGTACGTCGTCCGTCACCCCGACGGCTATCCCCACCATCTGCCGTCGGCGCGCTACCTGGCCGACGAGTCGGCCCGCCTCACCGAGTTCCTCGACCACGTCGACGTTGCGGTGTCGCTGCACGGTTACGGCCGCGTGGGGCGCAGCACCGAGCTGCTGGCCGGCGGACGACATCGCGTCCTGGCCGCGCATCTGGCCGCACACATCGACATCCCCGGCTACCGCGTGATCACCGATCTCGACGCGATCCCCCGCGAACTGCGCGGGTTGCATCCCGACAACCCGGTCAACCGGGTCAGGGCCGGCGGTGCGCAACTCGAACTCCCGTCGCGGGTCCGCGGCCTGAGTCCGCGCAGCCCGCTGCCGGGCGATGACGGCCTCTCCCCCGCCACCTCGGCGCTGGTCCACGGCCTGGTGGCCGCCGCCCGGACCTGGGATCGGCAGTCCTGACGTTCCGGCCATCCATCCGGGCCACGGCTCCGAATGGAGAGTGTGGAGAGGGAACAGACACCGGCGATCTACCGGACCCGTGTCACACACCTACGTCGGGCACCGGTGCATCACTATTTCGAACACAACAGCTACAGCTGGTACGTCGACGTCGACGACCTGCCCCGCCTGCCGGGTTGGCTCGCGCCGTTCGCACGGTTCGAGGCGACCGACCACTTCGACGGGGCGGCCGACGACACCCTGCGGGACCGCGTCGACGCGTTCCTGGCCCGGCGCGGCATCGACCTCGGCGGCGGGCGTGTCACCGCCCTGCTTCAGGCCCGCGTGCTCGGCTACGTGTACAACCCGGTGAGTCTGTACTGGTGCCATGACGCCAAGGGCGTGCTGCGCCACGTCATCGCCGAGGTGCACAACCCCGCCGGCGAGCGGCACGCGTATCTGCTTCCACCCTGCGGGCCCACCCCGACGATGGTGCACAAACAGCTCTACACCTCCAGTTTCACCGGCGTCGACGGTTACTACCTGGTGCGCGCCCCACGCCCGGAGGACCGGCTGGACATGACGGTGTCGCTGCACCGCAGCGACCAGCCCGCGGTCGTCACGACCCTGCGCGGCAGCCGGCGTCCGGCTACCGCAGGGCAGTTGCTGCGGTTGCAGTTCACCGCTCCGCTGGCGCCGTGGACGACGGCGATGAGCATGCGTATTCAGGCGGCGATCCTGCGGATGCGGCGTGTCCCGGTGGCGCCGCGTCGAGCGGCCGAGCGCCTGCCGGTCGACACCCGGCAGGTGGCGCAAGCGTGAAGCGTGAGGCGCCGCCCACCGAAGCCCGTTGCTGCGCAGCCCGTTTCGCGGGCAAAACGCCAGGATGGCCATAGTTGTGACTGCACTACTACCTGCGGTTAGGCTACCGCTCGTGACCAGCCATCTCGACGATCTCCTGCGTCGGGTCGGTGAGCGCGACGTCGATGCCTTTGCCGCGTTCTACGACGCGACCCGTGCGCGCGTGTACGGCTTGGTCACCCGGGTGTTGCGGGACCCGGGATACAGCGAGGAGACCACGCAAGAGGTCTACCTGCAGGTCTGGCGGTCCGCAGCCGGATACGACCCCACGTCGGGGTCGCCGATGGCGTGGCTGATGACCCTCGCGCACCGCCGCGCAGTCGACCGCGTGCGCAGCGAACAGGCCGCCTCGGACCGCGAATCGCGCTACGGCGCCCTGACGGTCGACCCGGCCATCGATCACGTCGCCGACTCGGTGCTCCTGCTCGACGAGCAGCGCCGTGTGGTCGACTGCCTGGATTCGCTGACCGACGTCCAGCGCGAGGCGATCCAGCTGGCCTACTACGAGGGTCTGACCTACGTCCAGGTTTCCGAGCGCCTCGCGGCGAACCTCGCGACGATCAAATCGCGGATGCGCGACGGCATCCGCGGCTTACGGAACTGCCTGGGAATCTCATGACCGAACCGACGAACTCCGATCTGCTCGACCTCGCGACACCGTTCGCGCTCGACGCGATCCCGGGCGCGGAAGCAGACGAGATCGACCGGCTGCTGGCCGCCGCCCCGCGGGATCTGGCCGAGGCCTTCGCCCGCGAGGTGCGCAGCGTGCAGGAGACAATGGCGGTGCTGTCGGCGTCGACCGCAGCCGAGCCGCCCCCGCAGCTGCGGGAGAACCTGCTCGCCGCGATCACGGCGGACCCCGTGCGCGAGCTCCGTCCGCGCCGCGAACCGCGTGCACCGTCCCGGTGGCAGCGCACAGCGCTGGCCGCCGCCGCGGTTGTCGCGGTGGGCGGCGCCGCACTGGGAGTGGGGCTCGCGCTCCGCCCGGACACCCCACCCTCAACCGCTGAGCAGGTGTTCGCCGCGCCCGACGTGCAGACCGTGTCCACTCCCATCGCCGGGGGCACCGCGACGGTGGTGTACTCCAAGGAGCGCGACGCCGGCGTGCTGGTGATGAACGACGTCCCGCCGCCAGAACCCGGCACGGTGTACCAGATGTGGCTGGTCGGCGCCGACGGTCCGCAGTCGGCCGGAACGATGGACGACGAGGCGGTCTCGCCGTCGACCACCGCGGTGCTGCAGCGCATCGACTCCTCGCAGCAGCTGGCGTTCACCGTGGAACCACCCGGCGGTTCGCCACGGCCCACCTCACCGGTCATCGCGTCACTCTCCCTGGCCTGACGTTCCCGCGAGCGTCGCGGCGGCGGCGTCCTCGATCACGTCGAGCACCTCGTGGCGCCGGCGCCAGGACGCCTGCTGGCGTATCGCACCGTTGCCCTGCGCGTCGAGGCGGGCCAGTTCGTCGCGAACCAGTTCGGTGTCGCCGACCGCGGTCAGCGCGGGAGTGATGTGCTCGACCAGCCGGTCGAGCAGTTCCCGGGCCGGGACCGGTGCGTGGGACTCGAAGAGGTCGACGGCCATCCCGTCGAGGCCGTCGCGCGCTGATCGCCAGTAGGCCGCCCGCAGGGCGAGCGGCGAGAGGTGCGGCAGCCCGGCCCGGCTGCGCTCGTCGTCCAGCAGCGTCATCACGGTCCCGCGCACCAGCGCGGTGAACAGCACGGTGTCGGCGATGGTGGCGGGCACATCGGCGACGCGCACCTCGATCGTCGGGAAGGCGGCCGACGGCCGGACGTCCCAGTAGATCATGCCGTCGTCGAGCATCGCGCCCGAGCGCTGCATCATCGCCACCACCGCGTCGTACTCGTCGGCGGATTCGAAGTGCGGGGGCGGGCCGGCGCTCGGCCACCGCGCCCACAGCATGTGGCGCCAACTGGCATAACCGCTGTCGGCGCTGCGGTAGATCGCGGAGTTCGCGGTGACGGCCAGCAGCAGCGGCAGCCACGGGCGCAGGCGGTTGCTGACGCGGATGGCGGCCTCCCGTGTCGGCATGGCGACGTGGACGTGTGCCCCGCACACCCCCTGCTCGCTGGCGACCATGCCGAACCGTTCGGCGATCTGGTGGTAGCGCGGGTTGTCGGTGATCGGGAAGTCGTGGGGCACCGCGGGCGGCACCGCGACCGCCAGCAGGCGGGCGCCGCTGGCCTCGGCCGCCCGGGCCGCGACGGTGCGTAACCGCACGAGGTCGTCCCGGATCTCGGCGAGGTTGCTAGACACCGCAGTCGCCGTCTCGACCTGGCAACTGGTCAGTTCGAGCTGGAGCTGCACCCCGTCGGTGGCGGCGTGGTCGGCCACCGCGCGGTTGAGCGCGACGGGTTCGCCGGTGCCGGGATCGACGAGGAGGAATTCCTCTTCGACGCCGATCGTAGGGTGGGTGGCCATGTCGTCGCCGCCGGGATCCTTCCCTGAAGCATTGATCCGGCCCGTCGGACGTACTCACGACGGGCCGGATCTGGTGGTTGGTCTGTGTGGTTGTCCTCCGCGGCGCCGCGAAGTGTGCGGAGCATTAGTGCCCCTGTCGACACGCGATCAAACCCGTTTTACTGAGAAACTGCTTAGGATCGCTTGGTGATCGGCGACTTCCGCTTCGGCATCGGCCTGCATTCCGCGACATCGCTGGTGGCGGTGCAGAACGCGGCGCGACAAGCCGAGAAGCTCGGGTTCGACGTACTGCATGTGCCCGACCATCTCGGCGCACCGGCGCCCTTCCCCGTGCTGACGGCCGTCGCCACCGCGACGACGAGGCTGCGGCTGGGCACGTTCGTGCTCAACGCCGGGTTCTACAAGCCGGCGCTGCTGGCCCGGGATGTCGCGGCGTTGCGGGAGCTGTCGGGCGGCCGCCTGGAGCTCGGGTTGGGCGCGGGGTACGTCCGCCGGGAGTTCGAGGCCGCCGAGATCCCGTTCCCGACGGCGCGGCAGCGCGTCGAGTATCTGCAGCACGTGACGGAGTATCTGCGCACGAATGTGCCCGACGTGCCGCTGTTGATCGCCGGTAACGGCGACCGCTTGCTGACGGTGGCCGCGCGATACGCCGACATCATCGGTTTGACGGGTGGCGACCGGGCGCCCGAGGGCGACAGCGATCCGTTGGCCGACCGGATCGCGTTCGTCCGTGACGCCGCCGGCGAGCGGTTCGGCCAGCTGGAGTTGAACGTGGCGATCACCGCGATGCCGATCGACGACAGCGGGCAGCCCGATCTGACCATCCCGCGCCAATTCCTGCCGCATCTGACCGACGAGCAGCTGCTGCGACACCCGGGCGTGCTGTCGGGGTCGACGCGGGACATGGCCGACCGGCTGCGGCATTACCGGGACCACTACGGGATCAGCTACATCATCGTGCAGGCGCCGCACGCCGAGCCGTTCGCGAAGGTCATCGCGCAGCTGCGCTGACCGTGCCGGGCGGTAAGCTCCTCGCGTCGCCCCCGTAGCTCAGGGGATAGAGCACGGCTCTCCTAAAGCCGGTGTCGCAGGTTCGAATCCTGCCGGGGGCACAACGCGTTTTTGCAGGTAGAAGCCCGTTCACCCCAACGCAGTAGCGCCGCGCGACAATGAGCACGTTCCGGCTCGGTTGCACCCCGGCGGCAGCCGATTCTGACCCTTGAAATGATCTCTGACCTGGGCGTACCTTCAGATCAGGCCGGGGGATTCGAACGGCGGTTCGGATCAATATCAATCCCTGGGGGCTGCCATGCCACTACTCAGCACACCAACCAGCCGCCCCGTGACAGCCCATGACGCGGCTCAGCACCCCGGCATGCCTGAAGGGCCACACCCGCTCGAGGTGGCGCTGATCCACCGCACCGGGGAGCGGCCGGTATGAACGGCGGCGGCTCCCTGATGACACTGGTGGTCGCGGTCCTGGTGTTCGTGGCCAGCGCGGCCGTCTCGACGCTGGGCTACGTCGCGGCAACCTGGGCTGTCCAGCGCGCCACGGTCAATACGGTCAGCTGGACCACAGCCGCGTCCTTGGCGGCGTTGGCCTGCTGCGCAGGTATGGCCCTGGTGATCGCAGGCCACCCGTGAGGCCCGGCTGTCGGGTAGCGACTGCGCGGCGATCTTCAGTCACATGTCGACTGAGCGGCAAGCAATCACCTAGTCGCTCGGCTTTTTTGAGTCGCCGCGCTCAGCTACACGCCCCGCCGACGACGCGGCAGCCCGGGCCGTGTCGACTGCACGACATCAACGCCATCCGTTGGGCACCGGCGATGTCCCGGTCCACGCCCGACGCCCAGGCCGCGTTGGGCGCCTGCGCGACGACGCCGCAGCTCTTGGTGAAGTTCACCACGGTGCGGCAGTCGCGCGCATTGCACAGGCCGATGGCCGCCCGCTCGGCTTCGAGGGCCGAGTTGAAGCCCTTCGCGTAGCCCACCTTGCCGGTGTTCACCGAGACCGCGATCGCACCCCATCCCAGCGCGCCGGCGGTCGGCGCCGCGACGGCCGCACCGCCGGTCAGGCCGGCGGCCAGCAGCGAGACCGCAAGCACACGCCGGAGAGCCACTCGCATAGTGCGGAGGGTATTGGGCCTGGGCATGCACGGGCAGCCCGGCGACCGAAGCGTTACGCGTTCGCGTTCACTTTGCAGTGAGATCGCGATCCGGCTCGGTACGGCGATCTGTGTGCATTCTCAACGCGTCGACCGTCAGCCGCGCGTGTCGATCACCTGCTGCGCGATGTCGACCAGCCGGGTGTTGCTGTCCTGCGACAGCCGCCGCATCATCTCGAAGGCCTGCACGTCGTCGACCTTGTAGCGCTCCATGATGATGCCCTTGGCCTGGCCGATGCGGTCGCGGGTCGACAGCGCCGACTCGAGCTGGGCGCCCTGACGACTCGCCAACACCGCCGCCGCCGCATGTGCGGCCAGCACCATGCCGATCGTCTCGGCCTCGGTGTCCCAGACGCGGGGCTGGAAGCCGAACAGATTGAGCGCACCGGCCGTCCGGTCGGCGGTGTACAGCTTGAACGACAGTCCGCTGAGCACGCCCATCTCCACGCACGCCGGCGAGTACCGCGGCCACCGCGGCTCGTCTCGAAAATCGTCGGTGCGCACCACGATGTCGTCGAGGGCCGCCTGCACGCACGGCCCCTCCTCGAACTTCATCTGCAACTCGTCGAGAAGGTGCGGTAGCTCTGTCACCTCCGCCAGCGACTCGAAACTGCCCCCTTTGCCGATCAGGAGGATGCCCGCGGCGTCGACGCCGGGGATGAGTTCCTTGGCCGCCGACGTGACGCCGGCCAGGACCGCTTCGAGAGACCGGGGCGCGGCAACGCTGCGCGCCAGTTCGGCCATTCGCAGGGCCAAGTCGTGCTGATGCGACTGGGTCATAGACCGCAGTCTTCCCGATGTGACACTCGTGCACACGCGAACGTTTGTGATGTCCAGACAGGGGCATGCTCGGGTGCAGGCGAGCGTGGCGGTCGACCACCACTCTGGCCGAGGTCTCGCCGGTTCAGACACGAGCCGGTGAGACCGCCCTCCTGCCCGCGGATCGGCCCAACGAAATCTGGCACTCTCCGGTGTCGAGTGCTAATCTCGGTGTTGCACAGTGATTGGTCGCCCGCCAGGGTGGCGGGCTCCGGAACGACGAGGAGGTGCATTGCTGTGCTTCGCTTCGACCCCTTCAGCGATCTCGACGCCTGGACTCGTGCTCTCACGACCAACCAGAGCGGATCGACCCGTACCCCCCGGTTCATGCCGATGGACCTCTGCAAAATCGACGACCACTACCTGCTCACCGCAGATCTCCCGGGCGTCGATCCGGGCTCGGTAGACGTGAATGTCGACAACGGCACCCTGACGATCTCCGCCCACCGCACCGCCCGCTCCGAGGACGCCGTGCAGTGGCTGGCCAACGAGCGGTTCTTCGGCACCTACCGTCGCCAACTCTCCCTCGGCGAAGGCATCGACTCCTCCGCCATCACGGCGACCTATGAGAACGGCGTGCTGACCGTAACGATCCCGATGGCCGAACGGGCCAAGCCCCGACGCATCGATGTCGCCCACGGCGGCGGCCAGAAGTCCATCAACCCCACCGTCGACGCCGGCTGAGCCGGACTCGGGGCCGCGGGCGGATTCCCATCCGTCCGCGGCCTCGCCGCGTCAGCGGGTCGCGCGTCCGGACAGCGCGGTCACCAGCGCCCATACCGAGCACAGCACCGCGACGACGGCGAGCGCCCCCGCGATGTACAGCCCGTAGTCGGCCGTCACCGGCTCTTTGACGTTCACCCGGTAGTACCACACGGTCAGTCCGGCGATCAGCGCCGAGAGGGCAAGGGCCGCAGCCGAAGCCGTCCGCACCGACAGCCCGCGGGCGCTCATCGCGCCGGCGATCAGCAGCGCCGACGCCAGCAGCACGATCAGCTGACCCGCACCGAACCGCGGGGCGAGCACAATGCTGCCCACCGCGCCGCCGATCGCGTTCGCGCGCCCCCCGCCCTGCGCGCTGGTGACCAGCCACGGCAGCCATGCGCTGACCGCCAGCGCGGCCGCACACACGGCGATCACCCACCCGGGACGCAGCATGCTCGGAGCCTATCGCGCGCAATCCGCCGCGCCACCGCACTACGCTGGGGGCTTCCGTCGACCCAAGGTGGTGCCGCGTGAGTGAACTCCCGGGCTGGGCCCGTCAACTCGACCTGTCGCCGCACCCCGAGGGGGGCTGGTATCGCGAGACCTGGCGCAGCGAGCTCACGGTCACCCAGTCGGCGCTACCGCCGGACTACACCGGACCGCGCAGCGCGGGCACCGCAATCCTGTTCCTGCTGATGCCGGGCCAACAGTCGGCCTGGCACACCGTGCGCAGCGCCGAAGTCTGGCTGTATCACCGCGGCAGTCCGCTGCTGCTCGAGATGGGGCCCGAACACGATTCGGCGACAACGCATCTGCTCGGTGGCGACATCGACGCCGGCGAACATCCGCAGTTGGTCGTCCCCGCCCGGCACTGGCAGCGCGCCCGGCCCCGCGACGACGAGCCCACGCTGGTGAGCTGTGTTGTGGTGCCCGGCTTCGACTTCGCCGACTTCGAGCTGGGCGCCGCTATCGACTGAGCAGATCGACCGCCGCGGACACCAGTGCCGCATTGTCCGGAGCCACCGAACCGTCGGGCAGCAGCAACGTGTCCTCCAGCCCGACCCTGGTCTGCACGCCGCGCGCGCCGGCGTGCCTCAACAGCGGCCAGAAGCTCTCGTCGAGTCCGTGCAGCAGGACCGGCGCAGGCGATCCGACCGCCTGCACCTGGTCGAGCAGGCGGTCGGCGAGTTCGGTGTCCGCGTCGGGCTGTAGCTCGATCATCACCCGCATGCAGTGCTGGGCAAGGTCACTGGCCGCCCACGATGCGGCGGCCTCGGCGTGGAAGATCCCGACCTCGACGCCGAGACCCTTACCGAGCAGCACCTCCGCCAGCTCCGGGGAACCCGGCTCGTGCCAGTTCAGCGACGCGAAGTCGGGCAGCACCTCCCACGCCTCGACGGCCTGTCTGCGCTTGTCGGCGTCGGGCAGTGCCCAGAACCCGGTGGTGACGCCGAGCGGCAGTCCGGGTGCGGCGTGCCGGACGGCCGACACCGCAGCGGCGACGTCGTCGGGCAGCAGCGAGTCGACGCCGTCGGCGGACTTGGGGTGCATGTGCACGGCCTTCGCTCCCGCCTGATGCGAGGCGACCGCCGCCTCCGCCAGTTGCTCCGGGGTGACCGGAAGACGGGGATGGGCATCGGGTGTGCGCGCACCGTTGATGCACGCCTTCACGTAGATCATGGGGTTCGGCATACCCCATCTTCACGTGTGTCAGGCCTCCAGGGAGGACAGGTTGAATCGGGCGCCCGTCGGGTCGGCTACCGCCGCGAGCCGGCCGTAGGGCGTGTCCTCCGCGGCCCGCACCACGGTGCCGCCGTGCTCGACGATCAAGTCGACAGTCTTGTCGACGTCGTCGGATCCGAGGAAGACGCTCCAGTCCGACGGCTGGCCTTCGGCGAGGTAGTGGCTGCCGTCCATCACCCCGAGCAGCGCCTCTCCCTCGAACACGGCTGTGCTGTAACGGAACTCGTCGGTATCGGAGACGGTGTCGATCTGCCAGCCGAACACCTGCCGGTAGAAGTCGAGCGCCGCGCCGTAGCCGCGGGTGGTGAGCTGGTGGTAGACCGGGGCGCCGTGCGCACCGACGAGCTCATAGCCCGGGTGCCCCGTCGGCTGCCACAGCCCGACGAATCCGCCGGCGGGGTCGGTCAGTATCGCCATCCGGCCCTTCTCCGGAATATCCATCACGCCGCCGCAGCTCGTGCCGCCCGCCGCGGACGCGGCCGCGACGGTGGCCTCCACGTCGGCGGTGTGCAGATAAGTCGTCCAGCCGTCGGGTGCGTTCCACTGCGGATCGTTGCGCATCAGGCCGGCCACCGGGTGGCCGTCTTTGGCGGCGATGACATAGCCGCCGTACTCGGGGCCCGACGTCTCGAACGTCCACCCGAACACCGCTGCGAAAAACGACTGTGCGCGGTCGAGGTCGGACGTGGCCAGGTCGATCCAGGTGGGGGCGCCCAGCGGCGCAGAGCAGCGAACGGTCATCGGAGTCTCCTTCGGGTGGGGCGGTCGTCATTTCGACCGCCCCACCGACGGAAACTCATCGATTTCGGCGCTACTGGGGCGCGTAGCCGAGTGCCGCCTTGGTCTCCAGGTACTCGTCGAACGCGAACTGACCCCACTCCCGGCCGTTGCCGCTGCGCTTGTAGCCGCCGAACGGTGCGCTCATGTCGAAGGCGTGGTTGATCGCGACGGAGCCGGCGCGGATCCGGCGGGCCACCGCGCGCGCCTTGTCCAGGTCGGCGGCCGAAACGTAGCCCGCGAGACCGTATTCGGTGTCGTTGGCGATCTCGACGGCCTGGTCGAGGTCGTCGTAGGCCAGGATGCACAGCACGGGCCCGAAGATCTCCTCGCGCGCGATGGTCATGTCGTTGGTGACGTTGGCGAACACCGTCGGCTTGACGTAGTAGCCGGACTCCAGACCCTCGGGCCGACCCGGACCACCGATGACGACGGTCGCGCCCTCGTCGACGCCGGACTGGAGGAGCTTCTGGATCTTCTCAAACTGTGCCCGGGAGGCGACCGGACCGATGGCGGTCTGATCGGAGGGATCACCCACCTTGACGGATTCCACTGTCGTGCGTGCGATTTCGATGGCGTCGTCCATCCGCGACCGGGGCACCAGCATCCGGGACGGGGCGTTGCAGCTCTGTCCGCTGTTGACCATCATCACCTTGACGCCCGCGGTCACGCTGTCGGCGAAGGCCTCGTCGTCGAACACGATGTTGGGGCTCTTGCCGCCGAGTTCCTGCGTCACCCGCTTGACCGTCGGGGCGGCGTTGCGGGCCACCTCGACACCGGCCCGCGTGGACCCGGTGAACGAGACCATGTCGACGTCGGGGTGGCTGGAGATCGCGGTGCCGACCCCCGGGCCGTCGCCGTAGACGAGGTTGTAGACGCCGGCGGGAGCGCCCGCTGCGTCGACGATCTCGGTGAAGATCTGCGCCGAGTACGGCGCCACCTCGGAGGGCTTGAGCACCATCGTGCAACCGGTGGCCAGCGCCGGGTAGACCTTCACCGCGATCTGGTTGATGGGCCAGTTCCACGGCGTGATGAGGCCGCAGACGCCGATCGGTTCCTTGACCACCAGCGTCGAGCCGTGCTGCTCTTCGAACTCATAGTTCTTCAGCACGTCGATGGCCGTCATCAGATGCCCGAGACCGAGTTTGACCTGTGAGCCGGCCGCCAGCGACGGCGGCGCGCCCATCTCCTCGCTGACCGCGTCGGCGAGATCGTCGACACGCTTCTGGTATTCGGCGAGGATGGCCTGCAGCAGGTCCAGCCGCTCCTCGCGGCTGCTCTGCGACCAGCTCGTGAACGCGCGGCGGGCCGCCTGCACGGCCACGTCGACGTCGACCGCCGAGCCGATGGAGATCCGGCCCGACGCCTGCTCGGTGGTCGGATTGTCCACGTCGAGGGTGTTGGGCCGCACGGGGTCGACCCACTGGCCGTCGATGTAGAACTTCAGGTATTCACGCATGGGTTCAGCCTTCCCTATCCCGGTGCCCTACTGGGTGCCTTCTGCGTACCACGTGCGGAACCGGTCGTATTTGGGCATCTCCTCCGAGTTGGCCGTCGGATCGATACACACGTGCACCACCCCGACCTTGCCGCTCGCATATGCGCGGGCGATCGCCGGGCCGATCTCGTCTTCCTTCTCGACGTATTCGCCGTGGCAGCCGAAGCCCTCGGCGATCTTGTCCATCCGGACGTCTTTGCTCCAATGCACACCCGGTTGCGGAGAGGGCTGCTCGAACGTGCGCTTGTACACGCCGACCTCCAGACCCCACTGGTGATCGACGCCGACCACGCACACCAGCGGCAGGTTCAGCCGGGCCGCGGTCTCCAGCTCCGCGATGTGGAACAGGAACGCCGAGTCGCTGGTCAGCAGCATGACCGGGCGCTTACCGCCCTCGGCCACAGATGCGCCGACGGCGTAGGGCAGGCCGGTGCCGAGGTGCCCGAAGTTCTGATTCCAGATCACGTCCCGCGGTTTGGACTGCGAGTAGGTCCACTGGAAGATGACGGTCGCACCGCCGTCGCGCACCATGATGGCGTCCTCGAGTTCCTTGAACGCCTTGGTGGCTTCGACCACGTAGCGGGCCGGGTGGATCGGCGACCGTCCGGTCGGGGCCTCCTCGGCCACCCGAGCGAGCTCGGCGGCGTCGGATTCGACCAGCGACTCGAGATTGGGCGACGGAGCCCGCGGGGTGTCCCGCAGTGCCGCGACGAGCTGCGGGACGACGCCGCGCAGATCTCCGACCAGTGGCACATCGAACGCCCGGTTGACTCCGATGGCCGTCGGATCCTGTTCGACGTAGACCCATTTGCGGGTGTCGTTCTTGCCGGCCCAGTGCTGGGTGCGGCCGTAGTGCATGGGCTCACCGAGTTCGGTGCCCAGCGCCACGCACAGGTCGGACTGCTCGACCGCCTCGTTGGCGGCCGGCGAGAACAGGTACGGGAACGTGCGGTCCTCGAGGCCGGGGATGAACGACGTCCCGCCGGAGGTCTGGATGACCGGGCAGTTCATCAGCTCGGCGAGCTCCCTGACCTGCTCCTGGGTGCGTGAGGTGTGCACCCCGTGACCGACCAGCAGCACCGGGTGCTCCGCGTTGCGGATCAGCGCCACGGCCTCGGCGACCTCGCGCTCGCCTGCGCCCTGGTTCACCAGCCGGTACCTGTTGGGCGGCAGCACCTCCGGCAGGTCCAACTCCTCGAGGATGACGTGCGACGGGAACTCGACGTACGTCGGCCCCGGCGTGCCGGACATCGCCTGCCGGATCGCCTCGTGGATGATCTCGTCGGTCTGGTCGGCGTACTCGATGGAGCTGCTGTATTTGACCGACGCCGCGACCAGCGGCTCCTGCTGCACGAACTGGATCCGCCCGCGGCGCACCCGGCGCTCGGTGACCCGGGCCCGCTGACCGCCGAGGAAGATGACCGGCGAGTTCTCGACGAGTGCGCACTGGATCGCCCCGGCGATGTTCGCCATACCCGGGCCGAGGGTGCCGATGCACAGTCCGGGTCCACCCGTCATCCGGGATGCCGCCTCGGCCATGAAGCCGGCGCTGAGTTCGTGGTGCGGGGCGACGACGGACCAGCCGCGTGCGTCGGCCTCGGTGAACATGTGCACGAAGTTCGGGTCGGGGATACCGAACAGCGTGTTGACGCCCTCTGCCTCGAACAGGTCGAGGATGCGCTTGTAGACGGGGACACCCATGGTCATTTCCTTTTCATTTGGTATCGGGCGGCGAGTCTGCTGCGGTGTGCCGCAGGGGATCCGAACAGCGAACGATTGAGCGCAGCGCGTTTGAGGTAGACGTGCACGCCGGCCTCCCACGTGTAGCCGATGCCGCCGTGCAGCTGCATGGCCTTGCCGGCGACGGCGACGGCGGTCTCGCAGGCGTGTGCTTTGGCCATCGCCGCGGCGAACTCGCAGTCGGCGGATCCGTCTGCGACAGCAGCGACGGCGTCGTCGACGAGCTGGCGGGTGACGGCGATGTCGACGAGCATGTCCGCGCAGGCGTGTTTGACCGCCTGGAACGAGCCGATCGGCCTGCCGAACTGGTGGCGCACCTGCGCATAGGACACGGTGGCGGCGAGCATCGCCTCGGCCAGGCCCAGGCTGTCGCAGGCGATCGCCACAGCGGCGCGATTGTGCAGTCGGCGGACGGCGGCCTCGGAATCCCCTGCGAAGCGCAACATCTCGGGTTGGTCCTCGGTCCGCGCCGATACGGCGGCAAGCCGGCGGGTGTCGTCGACCACCGGGACGGGGGTGAGCGTCAGGTCGGCGACGGCGACAGCGCCGTTGACCACAACGAGCAGTTGGTCGGCGCCGTCGGCGTCCGGTACGAAGTCCAGGGATTCGAGCGCGACGGCGACCCTCCGCTCACCCGAGGCCACCTCGGTGAGCAGCCGGTTTCGAGTGTCGCTGGGCTGCAACGCGTTCAGTGTGCCGACGGCCAGGACAGCGCTGCCCAGATAGCTGTTGGCGGCGGCGGCCCGTCCGATCTCTTCGCAGATGACCGCCACCTCGGCGAAGGTCGCGCCCGCTCCCCCGAATTCGTCGGGCACTTCGAGGCCGACCCAACCGGCGTCGACGAGAGCCGACCAGTCCGCGGCGGTCTCTTTGGCGAGGACCTCCCCGGCGACCGACCGCAGCTCGTCGTGGAACTCCGCGAATTCGCTTCCCGCCCTGCCCATCACACCGCGCTCGGTTCCCGGGGCAGGCCGAGGCCCCGCTCGCCGATGATGGTGCGCTGGATCTCGCTGGATCCGCCCGGGATCGTCCACTCCCAGGAGCCGATGAAGTCCAGCACCCACGAGCCGGACTCCCAGCTGCTCGACATCGGTCTGGAGATCTCGGTGTGCGCGGCGAGTCCGCCGATCTCGGCGCCGAAGTCGGTGAGCCGCTGCAGCAGCTCGCTGTAGTACAGCTTGACGATCGACGCGTCGGCGGGTCCACCGGTTCCGGCGGCCTCGTGGTTCTGCACCACCTTCCGGCACAGTCCGCGCAGTCCGGTGATCTCGGTCTCGAAGCGGGCGAGCCGGTCGGCCACGATCGGGTCGTCGACCGGGCTCGCCGCCACCAGTCTGCGGAAGCCGGCATTGCCGAGCCGTTCGGCGAGTTCGAGCATCGTCATACCGCGTTCCGCGCCCAGCGTCGCCTGCGCGACCTGCCAGCCCGTGTTCTCCGGCCCGACCAGGTTGCTCTCGGGGATCCGGACGTCGTTGAGGAAGATCTCGCAGAAGTGCGAGTCGCCGATGGCGTTGCGGATGGGGCGCACCTCCACACCGGGGGTGGTCATGTCCAGCAGGAAGTAGGAGATGCCCTTCCGCTTCGGCGCATCGGGATCGGTGCGGGCCAGCAGGAGACACCAGTCGGCGTGTGATCCGCCACTCGCCCAGAGCTTCTGGCCGTTGACGACGAATGTGTCGCCGTCGCGCCGTGCCGTGGTGCGCAGGCTCGCCAGATCCGAACCCGCCTCGGGTTCGGAGAAGCCCTGCACCCAGATCTCCCCCTCGGTGATCGCGGGTAGATGCCTGTGCCGTTGTTCGTCGGTGCCGGCGACCAGCAGGGTGGACGCCGCGTGGTGAATGCCGACGAACGCCAGCACCAGCCGCGGGGCGTCGTGCGCGGCCAGCTCCTGGTACAGCACGATCTGTTCTTCCACGGACATACCGCCGCCCCACTCCCGGGGCCAGTGCGGAACCGCGTAGCCGGCCCGGTGCAGTTCGGCGAACCACTCCTTCTGGAAGCGCACGAATTCGGCGTCGTCGACGCCGGTCTGCTGCCGGCGCCAGTCGGTCGGGATGTGGTCGGCGCACCACGCCCGCACCTGCGCGCGGAACTCCTCGAGGTCCGTCATGGGTTGCCCCGCAACCGGTCCATCACCTTCGCGACGGCGACCCCGTCATCGAAGGACGGGGTGATCTGCGTTCCGGTGCGCACGGCGTCGACGACCGCCCGCAGATGACCGGTCACCGCTGGGTCCGGGGCGCGAGGTGCCGGCGTGGCGAATTCGACGGTCTGCGTGTCCTTTCCGGGCCGGGTGATGACGAGCCGGGTGTCGGCGATCAGTTCGAGGGATCCCGCGTCGCCCAGCAGGAGTGCCCGCGGGGTGCCGGCGACGGCGGCGGTGAAGCCGGTGTCGTGCGCGGCGGTGGCGCCGTTGTCCATCCGGAACCACGCGGTGTACGCGTCCTCCGCCGTGGCCGTGCGCATCGTGCCGTCGGAGTCCGGGTGCTGCGGGTCGTCGGTACGGGTGAGACCACCGCAGTCCGCGACCTCGCTGCCGAACAGGAACCGCGTGTAGTCGATCAGATGCGAGCCATACGCGCCGATCCACCCGCCGCCGAGTTCGCGGTCGTTGAGCCAGCCGTACCGCCGGCCGCGCAGCCCGCTGCCGAACCACGTCCACTGCAGATGGGACGGCGTGCCGACATCGCCCGCGTCGACCCGGCGCTTGATCTCGGCCCACGACGGACGCAGCCGGAACTCGAAGTTCAGGAAGTGCAGCACCCCGGCGGCCGCGGCCCGGTCGCGCATCGCCTCGGCGTCCGCGGTGTTGCAGCCGAACGGTTTGTCGCACAACACCGGGATGCCCCGGGTGACCGCGGCGTCGACGTGGGCGCGATGCAGGAACGGCGGTGAGTGCACCGACACCAGGTCGGCGCCGGCATCCAGTGCGCGCGCAACCGCGTCATCGTCGCGCGGGCTGACGATCTCGACGTCGAGACCGAGGTCGCGGTAGGCCGGGGCGGCGGCGTACTTGCCGAACCCGGTCCCGATCACCAATGCCTTCACACGATCTCCCCGCTGTAGAGGCCCGTCAGACCGCGACTGCCGACCCGACTCGTGAGCCGGTCCCGGGTGGCGGACAACCCGAGGGGCAGCCGGCGCAGCGGCTGGCTGTAGCGCGACAGCCACGACAGCGTGGTCTCGTCGCAGAAGCCCACTGCGCCGTGCAGTTGATGGCACACGCGGAAGACCACTTCGGCCGCCTCCAGCGCCGCCATCCGCAGGGCGAGCGCGTCGTCGAGTGCCTCGGGCCGCCGTTGCGCGATGCTCCACAGGGCATACTTGGCCAGGATGTCGACGCCGCTGCGCTCGACTTCGGCGTCGGTGAGCTGGAACTGCACCCCCTGGAACGACGACAGCGTCTGACCGAACTGTTTGCGCAAGCTGATGTGCGCGACGGTGAGTTCGAGTGCGCGGTCGAGCATGCCCAGCAGCGTCCAGCACGACAGCACGATCGCCGGTGCGAGGTCGGCTGCGCCCGCGTCGTCGACCGCGGACAGTTCCAGCTCGGTGACGAACGCCGGCCCCGCCGCGCCCTGCCCTGTCACGGTACTGCGCCTGCCGTCGAGATCGACTGCCGCCCAGTGCCCTTCCAGGCCGGCGAGCGCGGCCGACGGTCGGTTGGCAGCGACCACGACCAGCCCGTCGGTGGCCAAATCTTCTGCGCGGGCCAGCCGTTCGGCGACCGGATACGGCGTGGCCCAGTAGCCCGCGCTGCGGCACAGCGCCGCGGCGGCCTCCAATTCGTCGGCGTCGCCGCGCACGTCGAGATCCCAGGCACCCAAGCCCGCCAGCACCGGGCCGACGAGGGTTTCCCGCTCGGCGGGTTTGGCCTCGGCCTGCTGCACGAGCAGGTCACCGCCGGCGGCCTCCAGGGCCTGCCGGGCCCCGCGGCCGAATTCTCCTGCATCGTCGGACAGTTCGAACATCGGCCCGGTCATCGTGCCGCCGCCAGGAGCGCGCGGGACAGCAGAATGCGCTGCATCTCGATGCTGCCCGAGGAGACGGTCGACGCCTGGGAGTACCGCCAGTGGTCCTCCACCTCGCCGAGGAACCACGGTGCCCGCGGGTCGTCATGCGACACCTCGGCGGCGATGTCGGACAGCACTTCTGCGCTGTCCTGGTCGAGTTTCGTGACCGCGATCCGGTAGGCGGCGGCGTCACCGGGGGTGATCCGCCCGCTGCTCTGCAGCGACACCACTCGGTAGGCCAGCAGCCGGGCCCGGCGGCAGTGGGTGAGCATGCGCACCCAGCGGCCGCGCAGTTCGGCGGACAGTTCACTCCAGCGGTCGCCGAGCACGGTGGGCGCGGCCAGCAGCAGCCGTTCACAGCGTGCGTAGCGGGCGATGCCGACGCGTTCGAAGGCCATCACGTCCTGCACGATCGACCAGCCCGCGTCGACGGTGCCGAGGACGTCGGCCTCGGTGACCCGAAGGTCGTCGAAGAAGACCTCGTTGAGATGGTGCGGGCCCAGCATGGTGCGGATCGGGCGCACCTGGATGGCCGGATCATCCATGGGGACGAGGAATATCGTCAAGCCGTTCTGTTTGCGCTCGCCCCGGGAGGTGCGGGCGAGCAGGAAGCACCACTGCGCCATCGTCGCGTAGGAGGTCCAGATCTTCTGACCGCTGATCAGCCAACCGTCTCCGTCTTCGACACGACGCGCATGGGTGCGCAGCGACGCCAGGTCCGATCCCGCCTCGGGCTCGGAGAACCCCTGACACCAGATCACCTCCCCGCGGGCGATCGGCGGGAGATGCCGGCGCTGCTGGTCCTCGGTGCCGTGGCGCATGATGATCGGCCCCACCCAGTTGACGCCCATGTACTGCGCCCCGCGCGGTTCGTGGTGCGCCCACATCTCCTCGCGGACCACCGTCTGCTCCCACACCGACGCACCGCCGCCGCCGAACGCCGCCGGCCACGCCAGGCACAACAGTTCGCGCTCGGCGAGCAGCCGGCAGAACTCCTGTGCGGTCTCGAGGTCGGCGGGATCGTCGGTGAACGCGCCCAGGAAGTGTTCCGGCACATGCTCGCGGACGAGGTCGCGCAGGTCGCTGCGTAGCGCCTCGGCGCGCGGTCCGAGGTCGAAGTCCATGCTCATGCCAGTTCCACCTTCTCTGCCAGACCGAGTTCGCCCAGCACTTCGGCGGTATCGGCACCCAGCTCCGGCGCCGCACCCCGGACGCGGCCCGGTGTGCGCGAGAACCACGTCGGCACACCGGGAAAGCGCACCTTGCCCTGCGGTGTGTCGAGAGTTTCGAACATCCCGACGGCGTTGAGCTGCGGTGAGTCGAACAGCGCATCAAGGGTGTTGATCGGCGACGCGGGGATCTCCAACGACGCGAACAGGGAGAGCCACTCCTCGGTGGTCCGCTCCAGCATCGTCTGCCCGAGCAACCCGTAGACCGTGTCGATCTGTTTGGCCCGCATGGCCAGGGTGGTGTACTCCTCGCGATTCCACGTAGGCCGCACGGCGTCGACGAACGCCTTCCAGTGCTTGTCGTTGTAGATCAGCGCGGCGACGTAGCCGTCCTTGGTCCGATAGGGGCGGCGGTTCGGCGCGACGGTGCGCGGGTAGACGGCGGGGCCGAGCGGCGGATCGAACATCGCGCCGTTGGCGTGCTCGACCAGCATGAAGGACGCCATCGTCTCGAACATGCTGACTTCGACTTCCTGGCCCTCGCCGGTGCGCTCGCGGTGGAACAGCGCCATCATCGTCGCGTAGAGCGCGGTGAGCCCGGTGACCTTGTCGGCCATGATCGTTGCGACGTAGGTGGCGTCGCCGGTGAGCTGCTTCTGGACGGCAGGCAGCCCGCATTCGGCCTGGATGGTGTCGTCGTAAGCGGGCCGGTCGGCGTCGGGACCGCGCCGGCTGTACCCGTAGCAGTTGGTGTAGACGATCTTCGGGTTGATCCTCGCCACCGACTCGTAGTCGAAGCCGAGCTTGGCAATCGCCTTACCCCGCATCGAGTGGATGAACACGTCGGCTGTCTCGATCAGCGAGCGCAGCGCCGCGGCGCCGTCGTCGGATCTGAGATCGAGGACCACACTGCGCTTTCCGCGGTTCACATTCATGAACACGCCGTTCATACCCGGTGTGGGACCCAGTGCGACGTTGCGGGTGATGTCCCCCTCGGGCGGCTCGATCTTGATGACGTCGGCGCCCATGTCCGCCATGATCTGCGTGCAGTAGGGACCCATCACCACCGAGGTGACGTCCAGCACCCGGATCCCGTTCAGTGGACCGTCACTCATGATTCGCCGCCCCGCCGAAGCTGTATCGAATGTGATCGCTGTGGCCGTCGGGGACCGGCGCGAACACCAGGGGCGCCCTATCGTCGCGGATGGCGTCGATGCCCGCTGCGACGTCCTCGATCGACCAGTCCGGCTTGTACAACCCCGGCGTCTCCGCGACGAAGGCCCTCGCCACGCGGCCGGCGATCGCTACGTACATCTCGCCGGTGACAGAACAGGTTTCGTGCGCCAGCCAGCCCACCGTCGGGGCGACCAGCTCCGCGCCCATCGGCGGATACGCCGACGTGTCGATCCCCTCGGCCATCCGGGTGACGGCGGCCGGCACGATGACGTTGCTCTTCACGCCGTGCGCGGCACCCTCGATCGCCGCGACGTTCGACAGGCCCACCACCCCGGCCTTGGCCACCGCGTAGTTCACGACGTCGTGGTTGCCGTAGAGGCCGCCGATCGACGACGTCAACACGATGCGGCCGTATCCGGCGTCGCACATCGCCGGGAACGCCGCACGCACCACGTGGAAGGCACCCCGCAGATGCACGTCGAGCACCGCGTCGAAATCCTCGTCGCTGATGTCACGCAGCGCGGCGCGACGGACGTTGCCCGCGTTGTGGATCAGGATGTCGATGCGGCCGAACCGGTCGAGCGCCGCGGCGACGATCGCGCGGCCACCATCGGGTGTGCTCACCGAATCCGTGTTCGCGACGGCCTCTCCCCCCGCGGCGGTGATCTCGTCGGCCACCTCGCGGGCAGGCCCCGCGTCGGAGCCGGAGCCGGTGAGGTCGCCGCCCAGATCATTGACCACGATCTTCGCGCCGCGCTCCGCCAACAGCAGGGCGTACGCGCGACCGAGCCCGCGGCCCGCTCCTGTGACAACGGCGACGCGACCGTCGAATCTCAGTTCAGCCACGCGCTCCCCCGTCATGCGTCACACCGCGGCGGAAATCCGTGCCGATCTCCGCCCTGGCGTTACACAACTCCGAGCTCCAACCCGTCGAGATCGCCCTTGTCACGCCATTCGGTGATCAGCTCATCGAAGGCGTAGAAACCGGGCGAGTAGAAGTCGCCGAGGAAGGCGCCGTTCTTCTCCGCGCCACCGCGGCCCTCGTTGTTGTAATAGCCCGGGGTGCAGGACAACTCGAAGGCCGAGTTGTCGATCGCCAACTCGCGGACCGTGTGTATCCAGGAGTCCTGCCCCTCCTGGGTGGGCTCGACCGTGATGGCGCCGCGGTTCTGCGCCTCCGCGATGATGTAGGCGATATGCCGGGCCTGCTGCTCGAACATCGCGGTCGTGTTGGCCGACACCCCGCCCTGGATGAAGCCCATGAAGAACTGGTTCGGAAACCCGCGGCTGGTCATCCCGTGCAGGGTCTTGTAGTCGTCGTGCCAGTAGTCGAACAGTGACAGCCCGTCGCGGCCCACGATGCGGTCGATGGCGTACCGGCGGCTGATCTCGGTGGAGATCTCGAAGCCACTGGCGAAGATCACGCAGTCGACCTCGTACTCGACGCCGTCGGCCACGATGCCCTTGCTCGTCAGCCTCTCCACACCCTTGGAGGCCGAGACGTCGACGAGCTTCACGTTGGGCCGATTGAACGTCGCCAGGTAGTGCTCGCTGGAAGTCGGTCGCTTGCACATGAACCGGTAGTACGGCTTGAGTGCCTCGGCGGTCGCGGGATCCTCGACGATCGCCGCGACGCGGCGACGCAGCCGCTCCATGATCTTGTAGTCCTCTTCCTCGCGGAACGCCATGATCTGTTCGATAGTCACCGCGGCGGGATCCGGACTGGACGCGATCCGGGCCGTTAGGTTCCTGCCCAGCTCCGTCCAGAAGTCGCACACCAGATCCGGCTCACCGAAGACGACGCCGACGAACGGGGACCAGTTGTGGAAGTTGCGCTTTCGCTCTTCCTGCCACCCCGGTTGCAGCGACGCGGCCCAGGCCGGATCGGTCGGCGGATTGGAGCGCTGGTCGACCGACGACGGCGTCCGCTGGAACACGAACAGCTCCTTGGCGTCCCGGCCGAGGTGCGGTACCAGCTGGATACCGGTCGCCCCGGTGCCGACGAGGGCGACCCGCTTGTCCGCGAGTTTGTGCAGCCCGCCGTCGGAGTCACCGCCGGTGTAGTCGTAGTCCCAACGCGCCGAGTGGAACACATGTCCGCCCGCATCGCGATACTCCTTGATGCCGGGGATTCCGGGTAGTTTCGGGCGGTTGTAGGACCCCTGGGCCATGACGACGAAGCGAGCCCGGATGTCGTCACCACGGTCCGTGCTGATCTGCCAGCGCTGTGATGGATCGTCCCAGCGGAGTTCACGCACCTGGGTGGAGAACAGCGCGCCGTCGTAGAGTCCGAAGTGCTTGCCGATGTTGCGACAGTGCTGGAAGATCTCGGCGCCGTCGGCGAACTTCTTGCTCGGCATGAAGTCGAGCTCTTCGAGCAGCGGGATGTAGCAGTACGCGTCGTTGTCGCACTGGATGCCCGGGAAGCGATTCCAGTACCAGACCCCGCCGAAGTCGCCGGCCATGTCGATGACGCGGATCCCGTCGACGCCCGCCTTCTTGAGATACGCACCGGCCAACAACCCGGCGAATCCCCCGCCGAGGATGACGACATCGGCGTCCTCGGTGATCGGATCACGCTCGGTCCGCGTCGTGTAGGGGTCGACTTCGGCGAACTCGGCGAAATCACCCTCGAGTTCCAGGTACTGAGCGGCGCCTTCCGGCCGCAGCCGCTTGGCACGTTCGGCGGCGTACTTCTCCCGCATCGCGGGGATGTCGACATCCGTTGGGGTGTCGGTCGGACCGCACGTGGTCATATCTCTCCTCCCGTGGTTTCGGTGTACTCCGTCGCGCTCAGCGCGACCAACTACTCCGAGATCACAACTCCTGGGGTTCGCCGGTGCCCATGTACTTCGAGAGCTGGTAGTGCAGGTTGACGGTGCTGCGTTCGCGGTACGGGTTCGGCCTCGTGCCGGGGAAACCGGCAGACTTCATCCCCTGCTGCACCGCGGCCATGTTCGAGAAGTCCTGGGGCAGCACCGACAGCCAGTTGGGTGAGTCCTTCGGGGTGTAGGCCCACTCTGTCTCGGGCTCTTCACCTTTCGGGTACAGCTCGAACACCGCGACCTCGAAGATGCACTTGTTCGGGTCGTAGCTCGGATCGGGTCGCGCCGAGTAGCACAGCGCACTCGTCAGACCCTGACCGATCTGGAAGTTCGGGAACAGCTGCCAGGCGGTGCCGCTCTGACCCAGGATGTCGGGTGGGATCGTCGGCCAGATCACGCCACGCGCCTCGTCGTCACGTCGGGCCGAGGCCAGCCAGTGCTGCAGGACCTTGTCGGGTGGGGTGCCCTCGGGTAGTTCGTCGACGAGCCGTTTGGCCGCGTTCACCAGGGTTTCGGTGGTGGTCGCATTGGTCTGCTCCCAGGTGTACATCTGCATCTCGGCGGTGGTGACGCGCGGGTCGTCGCCGGTGCCGAGGCGGATCTTGGATTTGGTCTCGTCCATGCCCTTGGGCGCGTCGTAGCCGATGTTGCTGTGCTTGCCCTGGGCTTTCGCCCAGCCCTTGAACTCGCCGAACTGGTTGAACTCGGGGTGGGTGGTGAACACGTGGTAGGTCTCGTTGAACGCCTCGAGCGCGACCTTCCAGTTGCAGTCGAAGTACAGCCATTTGCGCCACTTGTAGCGCATGTTCTGCAACCCGAACGGGTCCAGGATCTTCGAGGCCGGGAACAGGTAGTCGGCCAGCGATTCGCAGTCGGGGTCCATGTTGATGAACAGCCAGCCACCCCAGGTGTCGACCTGCACGGGTGCCAGATGCGTGTTCTCCGGCGTCAGCGTGCCCTGCCAGTCGTCCTGCTCGCGGATGTGCGTGCACGCCCCGTCCAAACCGTATGTCCAGCCGTGGAATCCGCAGACGAAGGACTTCCGGGCCCGGCCCAGCGCGTTCTTCGCGCCGTCGGGGGTGTCGACGAGTTTACGGCCGCGGTGCATGCACACGTTGTGGTGGGCCCTGAACGACGAGGAGCTGTTCCCAGGCCCGGTCCGCACGATGATGATCGAGTCGTCGAGGATGTCGTAGGTCAGGTAGCTGCCGACCTCGGGGATCTCTTCGACGCGGCCGACCTGCTGCCACACCTTGCGCCACAGCCGGTCCCGTTCGGCGCGGGCGTACTCCGGCGAGATGTAGGCCTCCACGGGAATGGTCATCGGTTCCGACAGATCCTCGGCGATCTGACCGGTCGAGTCGTCCGGGGTGGCGTCCACCTCGATGGCGGCGTCGAGATCGGATTCGGTGTGGGTCAAGGGATCTGTCCTTTCAGAACCGGCTGATGGATCTGCGGAAGGATTCGTCTTTGAGGAACAGCGACGTGTTGTCGGCGCCCAGATGGGTCCACTTGAGGTTTAGTCCACCGTCGACGAGCAGTGTCTGGCCGGTGATGTAGCTCGACATCTCCGAGAGCAGGAACAGGATGGCGTTGGCCTGCTCCTCGGGGGTGCCGCGCCGCCCCATGGCGATGGCGGTGCGGTCGCGCTGCGGATCCTCGTCGACGTAGGTGGCCGACGCCGCGGTCTCGGTCACGCCGGGGGCGACGGCGTTCACCCGGATGTTGTCCAGTGCGAGTTCGACGGCCATCGTGCGGGTCATCGCGACGACGGCGGCTTTGGCGGTGCCGTAGGCGATGTGGAACGGCGCGGTGTTCAACCCGCTGATCGAAGACACTGAGACGATCGACCCCTTCAGACCTTCGGCGCGCAACTCCCGACTCACCGCCTGACTCATGAAGAACGCCGTCTCGAGGTTCGCGGTGAACAGCGCCCGCCAGTCCTCTCGGGTCACCCGGGTCGACGGCATCCACGTCGCCGGAGCTGCTCCGCCCGCGACGTTGACCAGGCCGTAGAGGTCGCCGTCCGCCGCACGGGTCGCCTCGATCACCTGGGCGATCCCGTCGTCGGTGGATGCGTCGGCGGCCACCGGGATGACCGCCAGCCCCTCGTCCGCCAGCGGTGCGACGTGCTGATCCAGGTTGTCGCGGTTGCGGCTGACCGCCACGACGGTGGCGCCGGCCTGCGCGGCGTAGCGGGTCACGGTCGTGCCGATGCCGCCACCGCCGGCACCCGAGACCACCACGACGCGGCCCTCGAGGCCGAGCGATGGTGCGGTCATCGCCATCTTGCCGACCAATTGTCCGGACAACATATGGTGTTCTGCATATTGGAGAACATCATTGCCCAGCGGATATCGGCCGTCAAGGTCCGGGGGCGGATGCTGCTGCCCTATTGTCTGGACTAGTACGGCTTGATAGCGTCTCGGCGAAATCGGCGGACGGAAGGATCCCGACCAGGTATGTCCAGCTCGCTGCAGCAGGCCCGGTACGCCCAGGAGAATTCCCCCGAGACGGCGCCGGGCTGGCAGCTGCACCGCGTCACGCCACCGAGCCGTCTGTTCGGCGCCAACGGCCTGCGCACCGGCCCCGACGGCCGCATCTACATCGCGCAGGTGACCGGTAGTCAGATCAGCGCCCTCGACCTCGACAGCGGCGCCATCGAGGCCGTCAGCCCCAAGGGCGGGGACATCATCGCCCCGGACGATCTGGCGTTCGACGACGCCGGAAACCTCTACGCGACCGAGTACTACGACGGTCGGATCAGCGTGCGCGAGCCGTCGGGCCGCACCCGGGTACTGCGTGACGACCTGCCCGCCGCCAACGGCATCACCGTCCATCGGGGCCGGTTGTTCGTCAACGAATGCCGCCAGGGCGGCCGGCTGATGGAACTCGACCTCGCCGGCGGTGCGCCGCGCGTCCTGGCCGAGAACCTCGCCGGACCCAACGCCATGGAGGTGGGCCCCGACGGACTCCTGTATTTCCCGCAGATGATGGCCAACGAGATCTGGCGCATCCACCCCGACGGCGGCGAACCCGAACGCGTCGCCGCCGAGCTCGGGGCGCCCGACGCAGTCAAGTTCGACGCCGACGGCTTCATCATCTCCACCCAGGTCGCCTCGGGTCAGGTGCTGCGCATCGATCCCCGCTCCGGGACACAAACCGTTCTGGCGCAACTCAATCCGGGGCTCGACAACCTCACGATCGCCGACGGACGGTTGTTCGCCTCGAACTTCACCGGTGAGATCACCGAGGTCCTCTCCGGCGGCGGCACCCGCGCACTGCTGCCCGGTGGCCTCAACTGGCCACACGATCTGGCCATCGGCGACGACGGCCGGTTGTACGTCGCCGACGGCACCTACTTCTACGCACTGCAACCCGACGGCTCGCTCGAGACCGTAGCGATGCTGTTCACGCCGGGCTACCCCGGCTACCTGCGCGGGCTCGCGGCCGCGGGCGGTGGCGACTTCCTCGTCACGACCTCACTCGGTCAGGTCGGGCGCTACCGGCCCGGAGGCGAAACCGACTATCTCGCCGCCGGATTCGACCGGCTGTACGGTATCGCCGTCGACTCCGACGGCACCGCGGTCTTCGCCGAACTCGGCGCGGGCCGGGTGCACAGCCTGCGCGCAGGCCGGACCGAGGTGCTCGCGACGGATCTGCAGGAGCCGGCCGGGGTCGCGTTCGACCTCGACGGCGCGCCAGTGGTGACCGAGTCGGCGGCAGGCCGGATCGTCCGGCTGACCGGCGGACGCGCCGAGACGGTGCTCGACGGGTTGGGATGTCCGCAAGGGATTCTCGTCGACGGTACGACGGCGTACGTCGTCGACGCCGGCGCCAAGGAGGTGGTGGCCGTCGACCTGACCACCGGCACCCGCGAGACCATCGCCGGCGAGCTGCCGATCGGCGCGCCTCCTGGAGTGGAGCCCAAGCCGCTGAGGGGGATCCAGCCGTTCTCCGGTCCGCAGGGGCCGTTTGCCGGCATCACCCGGGCCCCCGACGGCACGCTGTTCGTATCCGCGGACGGCGACGGCAGCGTCCTCGCCCTGCGCAGGACGTGAGGGGAGCCGGATCCGCGATGACAGTGAGCCCGGCGGAGCACCGCTATCTCCAGGTCGCACGCACGCTGCGCAAGGAGATCGTCGACGGGGTGTACCCCGTGGGCACGCAGCTGCCGACCGAGCACGCCCTGTGTGACCGCTTCGAGGTGAGCCGCTACACCGTGCGCGAAGCGTTGCGAAGGCTGCGGGAGGACAACCTGATCGCCTCCCGTCCCCGCGCGGGCACGCTCGTGGTGGCCCGGCAGGCGACGAACGCCTACGCCCAGGACGTGATGACGATCAACGACCTGCTCGCGTTCGCCGAGGGCGCCCAGTTCGTCATCGACTCCAATGCCATGGTGACCGTCGACGACGCGCTGTCCAGCCGCACCGGGCTGGAGGTGGGTTCAGAGTGGCTGGCGGTACTGGGATATCGGCGCGCCGGCCCCGACGCCGCCCCGATCTGCCGCACCGAGTACTACGTCAACCGCGCGTTCGCCTCGGTGGGCCGGCTGCTGCACCGGCACACCGGACCGATCTTCCCGCTGATCGAGGATCTGTTCGGTGTGAGCATCGTCGAGGTGCACCAGGCGATCTCGGCGATCGTGCTCGAGGACGACCTCGCCGCGCGGCTGGCTGCCGACGCCGGTGCGGCGGCCCTGGAGATGCGCCGCGCGTACACCACGTCGGACGGTGAGATCGCCCAGGTCACCGTCAACACCCATCCGTCCTCGCGCTACCGGCATTCAATGACGATGCGCCGGGTCAAGGGCTGATCGCGGTGGTCCGCAGGGACGATGCGCGTGCGGCCGACGCCTACCGGCGCGGCCTGTGGGTCCGCACCACCTTGGCCGACGCGCTGCGTGACGCAGCCAAGGCCACCCCGGACCGGGTGGCACTCGTCGACGGCGACATCCGGGTGGACTGCGCGACGCTGTACGCGCGGGCACGGGCACTGGCCGGGGTCATGGTGGACCGGATGCCTGCGGGCAGCGTGGTGTCGTTCATGCTGCCGAACTGGCATGAGGCGGCCGTCGTCTATCTCGGCTCGACCCTGGCCGGGATGGTCGCCAACCCGATCCTGCCGTCGTTGCGCGACCGAGAGTTGGCGTTCATCCTCGCCGACGCGCAGAGCCGAATGGTGTTCGTTCCCGAGACGTTCGGTCGTCACGACTACGCGGCGATGATGACCCGGGTGGTCGACGAGATCCCCGCGCCGCCGGAGGTCGTGGTGGTGCGTGGTGACCCCGGACCCCATACGCCGTATGCCGCGCTCGCGGCAGCGCCGGCCGGACCCGGACCGCTGCCGGTGCTGGACCCGGATGCCGTGCGGATGCTCCTCTACACCTCCGGGACCACGGGACGACCCAAAGGTGTGCTGCACAGCCATAATTCGCTGCACGCCCTGATTCTCCAGCTGCGGGACCACTGGATGATCGACCCCGGGGACACCTTCCTGGTCCCGTCGCCGATCGCCCACATCGGCGGATCCATCTACGCCTTCGAGTGTCCGCTGCTGCTCGGGACGACCGCGGTGCTGATGGAGAAGTGGAACGCCGAGCAGGGCGTCGCGCTCATGCTCTCCGAACGCTGCACCCATATGGCCGGGGCCACCCCCTTCCTAACTCAGCTGCTGGCGTCGACACAGCAGGCCGAAACGAGGTTGCCGGACCTGAAGGTGTTCATCTGCGGCGGGGCGTCGGTGCCGCCGTCGCTGATCCGCAGCGCCGCTGAATATTTCGAGCGCGCAGCGGTGTCGCGGGTGTACGGCTCCACCGAGGTGCCGGTCACGACGGTGGGCGCACTCGACGATCTCGACCACGCCGCCGACACCGACGGCCGACCCGGGCTCGCCGAGATCAGGCTCGCCGACCATTCGGCCGCACCTGCCGGCAGCGGGGAGATCTGTGCCCGCGGTCCACAGATGCTGATCGGCTACCTGCACCCGGAGGACGAGACCGAGTCCTTCGACGCTGCAGGCTTCTTCCGCACCGGGGACATCGGTCAATGGGTGGACGGGGACCACCTGGTGGTGACGGGCCGGGCCAAAGACATCATCATCCGCAACGGGGAGAACATCTCGCCGAAGGAGGTCGAGGACCTGCTCGTCGGCCATCCTGCGATCGACGAGATCGCCGTCGTCGGCGTCCCCGATCCGCGCACCGGTGAACGCGCGTGTGCGGCGATCGTCACCACCGCGTCGCCGGGGCCGGACGTCACGGAGCTGCGGGCGTTCCTGACCGCCCGCGGACTGGCCACGTTCAAGGCGCCCGAACACGTCGTCGTCTGGGAGTCGTTGCCCAAGAACGACGCCGGCAAGGTGCTCAAACATCAGAT
Organism: Mycobacterium sp. 852013-51886_SCH5428379; assembly: GCF_001665575.1. GTDB lineage: Bacteria > Actinomycetota > Actinomycetes > Mycobacteriales > Mycobacteriaceae > Mycobacterium. Next base: position 54,037 of record NZ_LZSU01000007.1, read on the forward strand.
CAGGGCAACGCTCATGGAAGAAGGCGACTGACATGCAGGTGGCGATCGTCACGGGGGCGAGTAGCGGCATCGGGTTCGGCTGTGCGGAACGGCTGGCCGCGGACGGGATGGCCGTGCTCGCGACCGGCCGCGACGAGGCGCGGCTGGCCGAGGTCGCCGAGGCCGTCGGCGATCCCGACCGGGTGGCGACCCTGGCGGTCGACCTCACCGCCGACGACGCGCCCGCCCGCATCGTCGACGCCGCGCTGCAACGGTGGGGCCGCATCGACTTCCTGGTCAACAACGCCGGCGTCGGCAGCCCGAAACCGCTGCACGAAACCGACGACGAGAGTCTGGACTACTTCCTGGGCCTGATGCTGCGCGCCCCGTTCCGGCTCGCACGGGACGTGATCCCGCACATGCGATCCGGGTCGGCCATCATCAACATCACGTCCACCTTCGCGGTCGTCGGCGGTCTGCGCGGCGGTGCCTATTCGGCGGCCAAGGGCGGGATGACGGCGCTGACCGCCCACATCGCCTGTCAGTACGGACCCCAGGGCATCCGGTGCAACGCCGTGGCCCCAGGCGTCACCCTCACCCCCATGGTGGCCCACCGGCTCGAGGACGAACGTTTCCGCAAGATCAACACCGAGATGACGCCCTATCCGCGGCTGGGCACGGTGAACGATCTTGCGAGCACGGTCGCGTTCCTGTGTTCCGACGGCGGCAGTTTCATCAACGGGCAGACGATCGTGGTGGACGGCGGTTGGAGTTCGACGAAGTACCTCTCGGACTTCGCACTGAATTCGGAGTGGGTCGCCCGAGCATGAATCTGTTCGGCCTGCTCGATCAGGCTGCGGCCCGATTCGGTGACCGCGGTGCGGTGTACCTCGGCGACCGGCAGGTGCACACCTGGTCCTCGCTGCGGGAGCGGTCGCTGCGGCTGGCTGGCTCTCTGACGGGCGTGGGTCGCGGCGCGCGGATCGCGGTCGCCAGCGAGAACCGTACGGAGATCGTCGAATTGATGTTCGCGATCTGGGCGGCCGAGTGCGTGTTCGTCCCGCTGAACTACAAACTCCACCCGCGCGAGATGACGCAGATCCTCGCCGACGCCGACGTGTCCCAGGTGTTCGCCTCACCGAAGATCGCGGCCGAGCTGAGCCCGGCGGCACCCCTCGAGGTGATCGGCGGTGAGGAATACCAAAGCCGTTGCACCGCAGCACCGTCCGCGGTACCGCGGACCACGGACCCGGGCGATCTGGCGTGGCTGTTCTACACCAGTGGCACCACCGGCCGGTCAAAGGGGGCGATGCTCTCGCACCGCAACCTGATGGCGATGACGGTGTCCCATCTCGCCGACTTCGACTCCCCCGACCAGAACTGCAGCCTGATCCACGGCGCCCCGATGTCGCACGGCTCGGGGCTCTACGTACCGCCCTACGTGCTGCGCGGCGCGCGGCAGGTGGTGCCTGCGTCGAGCGCCTTCGAACCCGACGAGTTCCTCGACCTGTGCGACACCCATCCGGGCTGCAGCGCGTTCCTCGCCCCCACCATGGTGGCGCGCCTGGTGCAGACCGGCCGCGAGCGCCCCCGGAATCTGAACACGATCGTCTACGGCGGCGGCCCCATGTACGTCGACAGCCTCAAGAGGGCGATGGCCGCGTTCGGACCCGTGTTCGTCCAGCTGTACGGCCAGGGTGAGGCGCCGATGACGATCACGGGTCTGCGCCGCCAGGATCACCTCCGTGATGGTGTTCCGGCTCCCGACACTGTCCTCGGGTCGGTCGGATACCCCCGCTCCGGCGTCGACGTCGCGGTACTCGACGACGCCGGCCGACCCGCCCGGGCCGGCGAGATCGGCGAGATCGTCTGCCGCGGAGACGTGGTGATGAGCGGCTACTGGCGTAACGCCGACGCCACCTCAGCCACGCTGCAGGACGGGTGGCTGCGCACCGGGGACATGGGCTCGTTCGACGCCGACGGCTACCTCACGCTGCGCGACCGCTCGAAGGACGTGGTGATCAGCGGCGGCAGCAACATCTACCCGCGCGAGGTCGAGGAGCTCCTGCTGGAGCATCCGCAGGTGCTCGAGGCCGGCGTCGTGGGCGCACCGGACGAGGAATGGGGTGAGGTCGTCGTCGCGTTCGTCGTCGGCGACGTCGCCCCGGACGCGTTGGACGCCCATCTGCTGGAGCGCATCGCGCGCTTCAAACGGCCCAAGCGCTACGAGTTCGTCGACGAACTCCCGAAGAACAGCTACGGCAAGGTGCTCAAGCGGGAGTTACGCGAACGGTTGAGGTGACCCCGCTGACGTTTCCGCTGCCGCCGGACGGGAATCCTTTCCGTCATGCGCGTAGTGATTGCCGGTGGACACGGAAAGATCGCATTGCTCCTCGAGCGGCTCCTGTCGCAGCGGGGTGATGCGGTGGCGGGCCTGGTCCGCAACCCCGACCACACCGCGGACCTGGCCGACGCGGGCGCCGAGGCCATCGTGGTCGATCTGGAGAAGATCTCCGCCGACGACCTGGCCGGTCACCTCACCGGCACCGACGCGGTAGTCTTCGCCGCCGGGGCGGGCGCCGGGAGCGGACCGGAACGCAAGAAGACCCTCGACCGCGACGGCGCCATCCTCCTCGCGGACGCCGCCGAAGCGGCGGGCGTGCGCCGGTACGTGATGGTCTCGTCCATGGCGGCCGACGCGAACGCACCGGACGACGTCGCCGACGATGCGGTCATGGTGGAGTACCTCCGGGCGAAAGGCGCTGCGGATGACGACATCCGGCGCCGGGACACGCTGGACTGGACGATCGTGCGGCCGGGTCTGCTGACCGACGACGACGGAACCGGCCAGGTGCGGATCGCCGAGAAGACCGGCCGGGACAGCATTCCGCGCGCCGACGTCGCGGCGGTGCTGCTCGCGGTGCTCGACGACCCGCAGACCGCGGGCCGGACGTTCGAGGTGGTCTCGGGCGACCGGTCGATCGCCGACGCGCTCGCGGCCCAATAGCTCGGGCCCCGCTCACCACATCAGGCCGCGGACCATCGCCGTCGGCGGGATCTCCTCCAGGGCGATCAATCCGGCCGGCGCCCGGCAGACCCAGTCGATCGCGTTGACCGCCCGCGCCGCCGTCGACACGCAGCCGGCCTCGGTGACGTCGAGCACAGGATGCGACAGGTGGGTGCTGACCTCGACACGCGGCTCCCCTTCGACGATGACCCTGTGCACACCGGTCATCCCGGCGGGCGGGAACTCCCAGTCCGGGGCGGCCGCCGCCGTCAGCCTGTTGATGTGTTCGACCGTGATGACCGGGACGCCACTGCGGACCCCCTCGACGGCGAACCGCGCTGCCGCGAGATGCCCGGGTTCGACCGTGGTCATCCGGCATTCGATGCGTTCCTCGGTGTACCAGGGTTCGAAGCGCTGCCGGACATCGTCGAGTTCGACGCCGAGGTGGCGGGCCAGGTTGCGCACCAGACCACCGAACAGCGAGACGACGACACCGGGTCGGAAGGCCATCGGGGTGGCGTCCCCGCGAGCGCTGCCGAATCCCATGGCGGTGCCGGTGTATTCGAAGTCGTCGTAGTTGCCGTAGTCGAAGATCTCCTGCACGGTCACCGATTCGGCGCGCACAACCAGGCTCAGTGCCGCATGCACCGCGGTGTCGCCCGAGTACCCGGGATCGATGCCGTTCACGTAGAGCGAGGCGTTGCCGACCGCACACGCCTGTTCGAGCGGCGCCCGTAGCCAGTCGTCGGCCTGATGGGGTGTCACCAGCCAGACCATCGACGTGCCGACCACATTGACGCCCGCGGCGAGCAGCTTCGACATCTCCTCGACGGCTTCCATCGGCCGGGTCTCCCCCAGCGCGGTGTACACCACGCAGTCGGGGTGCAGCGCGATCAACTCGTCGATATCGCCGGTGGCGACCACACCCGTCGAGTCTGGGAGGCCGCAGAGTTCCGCGGCGTCCCGGCCGATCTTGTCGGCACCGGAAGCGTGCACACCCACCAGTTCGAGGTCCGGCCTGCCGATGATCGCCTTGAGGGAATGCCTGCCGACGTTGCCGGTCGAGAACTGGACCACTCTGCGCACCACGGAATCCACTCCCCCACGCCTACCAGCTGAGTTCAGTCAATGGAGTTCTTTCCGGAGAATCGTTACTGTTGCCCAATGGCAATGGTGGACAAGCCTTCCGCACGCGACGTCCGTCGGCTCCAAACGCGTGAGCGGTTGTTCGGGGCGGCGGTGGCCGAGTTCAAACGGGCGGGACTGGCTGCCGCCGAAGTCCACGCCATCGTGGCGGCCGCGGGCGTGGCGCACGGCACTTTCTTCTTCCACTTCCCGACCAAGGAACACGTGCTGCTGGAACTCGAACGGCGCGAGGAGGAGCGGATCGCCAAGCAGCTGGGCCGGTTCAGCGCCACCGATCGACAACTGGGCGCCGTCTTCGCGGAGTCGGTCCGACTGGTCCGCGGCCTCGAACGACGCCTGGGAGCGCTGCTGTTCAAAGACTTTCTCGCACTGCACTTCTCCCCGACACGACCGCCGATCGACGAGAGCGCACAGCACCCGGTCGTGATGGCGGTGGCCGAAGAAGTCGAGACTGCCAAGGCCGAAGGCCGGGTGGACGACGACGTCAACCCCGTCAACACCGCCGTCTTCTTCCTGCTCGGGCTCTACGCCCTGCTCACCACCACCCACGGGTGGCCGGGCCAGCAGGCGATGATCGACGACTACCTGAATCGAACACTGCGCAGTATCGGTGCCGAAAAGGATTGATTTCCGGAGTTCGTTGACTATCGTCAGTCAACGTGGGAATCCCCGCTCCACCTCCGGCTCCGGCGTCCGGCCTCGACGAACACCTGGAGCGCTCCCGGGAGGCGCAGCGCCAGGCGGACCGGTGGCTGATCTCGGGAAGTTTGCTGATCGGCACGGCCGTGCTGGGCGTGTTCGGCCTGCCGTTGTTTCTGCGCGGCGTCTACCTGCTGCGCAAGGCCCACCGCGACGGACTCTCGGTCCGCCCGATGCTGGTCACACTGCTCGGCTACTGCGTGATCGTCGACGCGGCCATCAACACGGTCGGGTGGGCCCTCGACGTCCTGGCCAATCACTCCCTACTGGCGCGGATTCTGTTGAACGGTTGGGGAAATATGTTCGACGCCGGCTATTTCTGGCACTACAACGAACTCTGGGTCGGCGGCGCGACCGCCTGGTCGGAGAAACCTCTCGAACTCGCGCTCATCCTCAGCGTCTTCACGATGCGCATCGCGGCGGCGATCGGATTCCTGCAGATGAAGCGCTGGGGCCACCAGTGGATGATCATCACCTGCTGGATGGGCGTGGTGATCTGGTGTGTCTACGTGCTCAACATGACGATGTATGCGGACATGCGCTACGCCGGTGTGGTGTTCCCCGTCATCGGCTGGTGGATCTACGACATCTTCTACATCACGCCGTTTCTGGCGATCCCGTATCTGCACTCCGTCAACCGCGAGATCTTCACCGACTAAGTCATCAAATTCGTTGATTCAAGTCAGTAAATAGGTTAGGAAAGAGTGCACCGACCGGGCGCGGTCGAGTACCCGCCGGCGAGGAGGACTGAGGTGGACTGGGTCTGGGAGATCCTGCGGTACGTGGGCGCCTGGGGCGGCACCGGGTTGGTGATCTGGTTCTGGTACTGGCTGTTCTCCAATCTCGGGACGTTCTAGGGATGCCGGAGCTGTCGGACACCTCTGCGATGGCGGTCGAGCGCAGTTGCGCGCTGACCGCCGTCGCGCTGAGCGACCGCCGCCGCAGTGGGGCGCGGTTGGTGACCGGCAGCAATCGCGGTTTCTCGCTGAGCTCGTCATTGGACACGGTGTACGTCCCTTACCCCATCCCCTACCGGGACTGGAATCGCCGCACCCTGAGCTGCGGTGTGGCACTGCAGTGCGCACCGTCGAAAGAACGTCTGGCCGATTACCGGCTGGGCGAGCTCTCGACGCGGGAACTGCTCGCGCTCCATCGGGTCGAAGCGCAGGTGGCAGCCGGGTGGGTGTCCCGCCACTGGCCCGGACTGATGCGGGAGATCCGGCGCCTCCTGCCCGAACTCGACATCGTCGGCGACGAACTGGACGCCGAGGACATGCTGGACCGGGCGATCGCGCTGGCGCGTACCAACCGTCCGCTGGCAACGGACCCGCTCACGGGCAGACTGCCAGCTTCTCATACTGCGCCACAGGGAATCTCGGACAGATTGCGCCGGTCGTTCGGCCGGATGCCGTGGACGACCACCCAGAAACGACGCCCACAGCCTTACTCGGTACCCGTCGGCGGCGACGGCGGTGTGCGCAACCCCAACCTGCCCCCGCCGAGTCGGCCGCAGGACAACGACGCCGACGTCACCCCCGAGCACCGGCCCGGCATTCCGTATCCGGAGTGGAACGCGTGGAACCAGAGCTTCCTGCGCGACCACGTCGCGGTGCTCGAACGCGTCCACCGCACCGAGAAACGGCATCCCGACGCCGTATCGGCCGGACTGCGCCGGTATTTCGAGGAACACACCCATCGGGCGATGCGGAACCGGCTGGAGGACGGGTCGGATCTCGACGTCGACCAGTACGTCGGCCACTACACCGACCTGCTCACCGGGATGGCGCCCGAACCCCGGGTGTTCCGCGAACTGCTGCCGAGCAGCCGCGACGTCACGACCGCGCTACTGCTCGACGGCAGCTCGTCGCTCGGTGTGCAGGGCGGGCGGATCTTCCAGCTGGAGTTGGCCTGCGCGGACGCACTCTCAAAGGCGATGACCGCCGCCCGCGAACGGCACGGAATCTTCGTGTTCACCGGCAACACCCGCCACCGGGTGGAGGTGAACTGCCTCAAGGGTTTCGAGGATCGTCGCTTCGTCCCACCCGGGAAGCTGGGACTCCGCACCGGCGGATACACGCGGCTGGGCGCGCCGCTGCGCCACCTGACCCGCCGACTGCTCGACCAGCCATCGGAACGGCGCCTGCTCATTGTGATCGGCGACGGCATGATCTCCGACGAGGGCTACGAGGGACGGTACGCATGGGCTGATGCGGCTCACGCCGTCGAGGAGGCCGAGGACGCCGGCGTCGCGATGTACTACGTCGGAGTCGGCCCGGCCAGGGTCGACCCGCTGCCGGAGGTCTTCGGATCACGCCGCTCCCAACGCATCCGACGGGTGGAGGAACTCCCCCGCGTCCTGGCCCACGTCCACAGAGAACTGGTGGCGGTATGACAGACAGCACGTACTACGCCATCGGCAACGAGGTCCGGCTGTTCGAGCAGTCCTATCGTCGACGCCTTCCGGTGATGCTCACCGGACCCACCGGATGCGGCAAGACCCGACTGGTCGAGCACATGGGTGCACTGCTGGGCAGACCCGTCGTCACCATCAGCTGCCACGACGATCTGACCAGTTCCGATCTCGTGGGCCGGTTCATGGTGACCGGCGGGGACGTCGTCTGGGCCGACGGACCGCTGACGCGGGCGGTGAAGGACGGCGCCATCTGCTACCTCGACGAGGTGGTGGAGGCCAGGCACGACTCACTGGCCGTCCTGCACTCGCTGACCGATCACCGGCGCAGCCTCTACGTGGACCGGGCGGGCGAAGTCGTCGCTGCGCCCGAGACGTTCATGCTGGTCTCCTCGTACAACCCGGCCTACCGCAGCTCGCTGAAAGACCTCAAACCGTCGTTCCGGCAACGCTTCGTCACGCTGCCGATGCACTATCTACCGCCCGAGCGGGAGGCCGAGGTCATCGTCGCCGAGACCGGTGTGGACCCCGACTCCGCGCACCGGCTGGTGCGCTGTGCCGTCGCCATCCGCACCGCCGACGAGGTGTTCCATTTCGAACCGCCGTCCACCCGGGTGCTCGTCACCGCGGCCCACCTGATCGCCGCAGGCGCAACGGAACTGGAGGCGGCACAGGCATGCATCCTGGCCCCGCTGTCCAGCGACGGCGCCATCGGCGATGGTCTGCGCGAAATCGCTGCGGCCGCACTGTCCGACGCCGACACCGGCTCGAGTCGTTAGGGAAAGGGGGCCACCATGGTCGATCAGCAGGAACGCAAGCGCAAGCGGGCGCTCATCGTCGTCCAGATCGTCATCTACGGATTCCTGCTGACGATGTTCCTCATCCAGCTGTACATGTCCTTCGCCCGGGGGTGGTGGGATCTGTGAAAGTTCCCTCGCTGCGGCGTGGTTCGGCAGACAAGCCGCCGCCGGTCGCGGCCACCGGACCGAGCCTCGAGGAACACCACGAGCAGTCGCGCCTGGCACAGCGGCGTGCGGACAAGTGGATGATCGTCGGCGCGGCGCTGATGGGGATGTGGGCGCCCGGCCTGATCGGCTTCCCGATCTTCATGCGCGGTGTGTGGTTGCAACGCCAGGCGCAATTGGCCGGGATGTCGGTGCGGCCGATGATCGTGACGCTGATCGGCTACCTGGTGCTCATCGACGGGATGCTCAACAGCCTCGGCTGGGCGCTGGACATGGTCGGCAACCACACGCTGATCAACCGCGTCCTGATGGTCGGCTGGGGCAACATGTTCGACGCCGGCTACTTCTGGCACTACAACGAGCTGTGGGTCGGTGGTTCGGGCGCCCCCGGCGAGAAGGCGTACGTCATCGGCCTGATCCTCACGGTGTTCTCGATGCGGGTCGCCGCCGCCATCGGCTTCCTGCAGATGAAGCGCTGGGGACATCAGTGGATGATCGTCACCTGCTGGATGGGCATCGTCATCTGGTGCGCCTACGTACTCAACATGACCATGTACGCCGACGTCCGCTACGCCGGCGTGGTGTTCCCGGTGATCGGTTGGTGGCTCTACGACATCTTCTACATCACCCCGTTCCTCGCGATTCCGTATCTCCACACGGTGAACCGCGAAATCTTCACCGACTGACCCGGTTTCGCGAAAGGATCAGGAGAGGCCCGTGAGCGCACCGCAAACCACCGGCGATACGACCGAAGACCTGCCTCCGGGCACCACCCCGTACTACGCGCGCATGCACCGCTACATCAAGCGGGCGGTGCTGGTGTGCCTGGTGGCGCTCGTCATCGAAGGCGCTTTCACGCTGCCGTTCATGGCGGTGTACTACGGCTACCCGACTTTGAGCTTCACCGAGATCTGTAGCGAACTGCTCAAGGTGCGCTACTCCGACGACGCGCTCGAGTGCAAGGTGCCCTACCCGCCGCTGGGGCCGCCGGAGGGCGCCGAAGGCAAGGACACCGCCCAGGACGAGTGGGGCGTACAGCCGGTCCCGAAATACCACCGGCTCGGGTTCCGCGAACTGGTGCGCATCCATGAGGAGCGCGAAGCGCGCCAGGCCGCGGAACGTCAGGCCGGCCCGACGCCGTGAGCGACGGTTCGGTCATCCCCTGACGGGCCGAGTGGTACCCCGTAGTACCCTGGGCGAGTTCGCCGGGCACGTCCTATTAGGACCACCCGGTCGGCTGCAATACGGGGAGCGGCGGTGATGGCGGCGGCTTGGTCGACTTACCTGCGGTCCGCTGCCCGCCACTACGAGTGGATCAGCGACTACCTGGCATCCCGAGGTATGACCACGGCCGTCCGGGCCATGATGGCCGGCATCGCGGGATCGCTGTCGATCTGCCTGTTCGTCCTGCTCCACTTCGACGGCCCGGTCAGCGATCTGCAGGCCGCTCTGACATGGACCGCGATGGCCGGCGGCATCTTCGGTGTCGTGTTGTGGGCGTGGCGGTGGCCGACCCATTTTCAGTCGATCCTCTTCGCCGTCGTGTCCAACGCCTCCATCGCGCTGTCGTGTCTGGCCTATCCGAATCCGCACGGGACGCTGGTGGGAAGCGTGTCGTTCGCGACGATGGCGGCCTACATCGCGTTCTTCCACTCGACTGCCCTGGTCGTGTACAACTTCCTCGTCACCACGGCGGTCGCCGTCAGCGCAGCGTGGCGGATCGCGCTGACCGGACACCCGGCGATGGGCATCGTCGACCTGTTCATCGTGCTGCAGATCAACGTCGCCATGCCGGTGGCGATCTACGTCCTGGTCCGCGCGCTGCGCAAGGATCTGGTGCGCGCCGAGGAGGATCCGCTCACCGGGCTGCTCAACCGGCGCGCGTTCTTCCTGCACAGCGCGAAGTTGCTCACCGGACAGCAGCCCGGCTCCGAGGGCCATCTGTTGATCGCGTTGGTGGATCTGGACAAGTTCAAGCGGATCAACGACACCTACGGCCACCAGGCCGGCGACGGCGCGTTGATCGCCGTCGCCGAGGCACTGCGCCGGGCCGCCGGGGGTGAGGACACGGTGATCGGCCGTAGCGGCGGCGAGGAGTTCGTCATCGCTGCGGTGCGCAGTTCGGCGGACCCCGGATCGCTCGCGGAGCAGATCTGCGCGGAGGTCGCCGCACTCCCGATTCCCATCACCGCCAGCGTCGGCACCGCGACGATGCCGCTGGCGGATGCCGAAGGGACACCGGACGCGTCGTGGATCGACCGGCTCATCAGTGCCGCGGACGCCGCGATGTACGACGCGAAGCGGGCGGGCGGGAACCGCTGCCACCACTTCGGCGTCGCACACCGCTGAGGGTTCCGGCGCGCGCCGAGATCAACGTTTCGCCCGATTCCACTCGCACTTTTCCGCCCGTTTGATCATTTGGGCGGAAAAAAAAAGGGGGGTCAGGCGGGGGCGAAGACCGCTTTGAAGCGCTCCAGCGATTCGCGGATGTCGTTTTTCAGTGCCGAGGCGACGACCATGCCGATCGGGCCGAACAGCGCGGGGCCGCCGAGGTGCACGTCGAAGGTGACCGTCGAACAGGATTCGTCGCCGTTCTCGGCCGGGCGGACCTTGCCGATCATCTTCACCTTGACGCCGCCCTTGCCGTCACCGTTGAGGGTCATGGTCTGCGGCGGCTTGTAGTTCACGATCGTCCACTGCATCCGGGTCGCCAGGCCCATGACCTCGACGATCGAGTCGATCCGGGTCCCCTTCTCCAGGGTCTCGGGCAGCTTGGACCGCCACACCCGGTGGATGCTCAGCCATTCCTTGTATCGCGCCAGATCGGACGCGCACGCCCACGCCTTGTCCGGCGGCAGCGGCACGTCGACCGAAACCGAGAGCTTGGCCATGGGTCAGGGGTGCAGCGGCGGGTTCTGCGGGTTCACGGGACCGCCGGGGTTGTTCTTGTCGACGTATGACCGCGCGGCGCTCTGCGCCTTGTTCACCTTGTCGGTGTACTTGCCCTGCGTCTTCTGGTCGAAGAAATCGCCGGCCTTCTCGATGGCCTGGCCGGCCTTGTCGGGATTCTTCGACACCCAGTTCTTCACCTTGTCGAATAGAGCCATGACGTCAGCTTACCGGTCACGCCAGAGCCGTCGGCGTTCGCCGAGGACCCGGCCCTGCACCCACCACAGCGCCTCGATCAGCACTGCCCCGAGCGCACCGATCGCGAGCGCGATCGACGTGACCTCGATGTTCGTCGGGTCCAGGATGAACAGTTCCTGCGCCAGGGGCAGCGAGAAAATCACCAGGTAGGCCAGCGCCGAACCCGCCACCAGCGCGATCCGCCACCACTCGTACGGCCGGGCCACCACCGCCAGCACCCATACCGCGCTCACGAGCAGTGTGATCAACGCGGCGGTCGACGCCTGCACCTGCTCGGTCTCGGTGGCTGCGCGGCCCTGGTAGGCCACCAGATACGACACGAACGTCGCGGTGCCCACCACCACTCCCGACGGCAGCGCCGCGGTCATGACGCGGCGGACGAACCCGGGTCGGGCGCGTTCGTGGTTGGGCGCCAGCGACAGGATGAACGCCGGGATGCCGATGGTGAACCAGGCGGCGATCGTGACGTGGATCGGCTGGAACGGGAACAGCAGCGGGTCGGTGCCGAACAGTTTCGAGCCCAGCCCCGCCAATCCGACCAGCACGGCCAGCAGCACCGAGTAGACGGTCTTGGTGAGGAACAGATTCGAGACCCGTTCGATGTTGCCGATCACCCGGCGGCCCTCGGCCACCACGTAGGGCAGCGTTGCGAACTTGTTGTCCAGCAACACGATCTGCGCGACGGCGCGCGACGCCGGGCTGCCTGCGCCCATCGCCACGCCGATGTCGGCGTCCTTGAGCGCCAGTACGTCGTTGACGCCGTCGCCGGTCATCGCCACGGTGTGCCCGTGCGACTGGAGCGCATGCACCATCGCACGCTTCTGATCCGGCCGGACCCGCCCGAACGTGGTGTGGGTTTCCAGCGTGTCGGCAAGTTCGCCGACGGCCTGCGGCAGGTTCCTGGCGTCCATGCACTCACCGTGCAGACCCAGCGAGCCGGCGACCGCGCTCACCGACACCGCGTTGTCCCCGGAGATCACCTTGATCGACACGTGCTGGCTGGCGAAGTAGTCGAGGGTGCCGCGGGCGTCGGGGCGGACCCGCTGTTCGAGCACCACCAGCGCCACCGGGGTGACGGTGCCCGGCGCATCGGGATGGTCGACAGGTAGATCCGAGGAGCCGAGCAGCAGCACCCGCAGCCCCTGCGAGCCGATCTCCTCGGCCTGTCCGGCGACGGGAGAATCCGGATCCAGCAACACATCCGGGGCGCCGATCACCCAGTTGCCGTGGGCACCGAACGAGACGCCACTCCACTTGGTGGCCGACTTGAACGGTGCGGTCGCGGTGGCGGTCCAGCCCGGCGGATCCGGGTACGCCTCCGCGATGGCCAGCATGCTGGCGTTGGGTCGGCTGTCGTCGGCGGCCATGGCCGCCAGGACGTCCTCCACGTGATCCTCGGTGATGGCGCGCACGTCCGCCAGCCGCATCCCGTTCTCGGTCAGTGTGCCGGTCTTGTCGGCGCACACCACGTCGACCCGGGCCAGCCCCTCGATCGCGGGCAGTTCGTTGACCAGGCACTTTCGCCGGCCCAGCCGCACCACACCGACCGCGAACGCGATCGACGTCATCAACACCAGACCTTCGGGCACCATCGGCACCAGCGCGCCGACCATCGCGAGTACCGCACGCTGCCAACCGGATTCGGTGGTGAACAGCTGCGTGTAGATGGTGAGCAGGCCCGCGGGCACGAGTAGATAGGTGATGAACCGCAGGATCTGGTTGATGCCGTTACGCAGTTCGGATTTCACCAGCGTGAACTTGCTGGCCTCCTCCGCGAGCTTGGCCGCATACGCTTCCCGCCCGACCTTGGTGGCCCGGTAGGCGCCCGTCCCGGCGACGACGAAACTGCCCGACATCACGTGGTCCCCGGCGTCTTTCGCGATCGGATCGGCCTCACCGGTGAGCAGCGATTCGTCGACTTCGAGGTTGGCGTCTTCGACGACCTCACCGTCGACGACGATTTGATCGCCGGGTCCCAGCTCGATGATGTCGTCGAGCACGACCTGACTCGGGGACAGCGGCTGCGACGTGGACGAGGACCCGGTGCCGGTGCCGGTGCTCCTGCGCACCACGGGTTTGGCCTGTCCGACGATCGCGAGTTTGTCCAGGGTCTTCTTGGCCCGCAGTTCCTGGATGATGCCGATCGCGCTGTTGGCGATGATCAGCAGGCCGAACGCGCCGTTGATGAGCGAGCCGGTCGACAGCACGATGACGAACAGCACGCCGAGGATCGCGTTGATCCGGGTGAAGATGTTGGCGCGCACGATCTCTCCGGTGCTGCGCGCCGCCCGCGTCGGGACATCGTTGGTCTGGCCTGCCGCGACCCGCTCGGCGACCTGCGCGTCGGTCAGCCCGGTGACCACCGCCAGGCTCATTTGACGAAGACTCCGTCGTGGTGGTCGTCGAAGTACTCCAGCGTCAGGCGGTCACCGTCGAAGGTCGCCTTCGACACCGAGCCGGGCGGGGAGTTCTCCGAGACGAACTCGAACGTGAACACGTTGGCGTCCCAGTGCTTCAACGGCCAGGTGTCGCCGCGCGGGCCGATTCGCAGTCCGAGCGTGCCGCCGGCTTCAGTGACCGTGGCGGGCCCCCAGAACGCGTTGTCGTAGACGCCGGCCAGGCTCGCGGGCGGCGGGGACGGCGCCGGGTTGACCGGGCGCGGCTTGCCGACGAGGTCGCCGACCGGCTGCTCCATCTGCTCGAACGGCGCTTTGTACAGCGCATACCAGTCCTCGCGGACCTCGCCGAACTGGACGAGGTCGGCGAACTGGGCGGTCAGCGACTCGGGCACTCCGGACGGGGTCGCGTTGGTCAGGGCGACGATCGCGACGTCGGCCGACGGCAGGATCACGAAGGTCGTACCGGCGCCCAATTCGAAGGCGCCCGAGTGGCTGAGCTGCTGGCGCGCCCCCGATGTGGTGCCGACGTTGAACCCGTAGCCGTAGAAACCGCTGCGCATCGCGGGCTCCGATCCCCGACTTGCGACGCTCTGCGGGGTGAGCGCGGGCAGCAGCGCATCGGGCTCGATGATCTGCCGATCGCCGGCCTTACCGTCGGCGAGCACCATCGTGAGCCATTTCGTCATGTCGTTGACCGACGAACTCACTCCTCCGGCCGGCCCCTCCGCGTCGGCGTTGCGGACGTAGCGCGGCTCGTACCGGCCGTCCACATGAATGTGGCCCACCGCACGATCGGGTCGGGCCTCGTAGTCGGCGAACCGGGAGCTGGTCGACGTCATCCCCAGCGGCCGGTACAGCACCTCCTCGCTGAGCGTCTCCCACGACTTGCCGGCACTCGTGGCCACCGCCTCCGCGCCGGCGGTGAGCCCGAAGTTGGTGTAGGCGTAGCTATCTCGGAACGGAGCAAGCGGAAGCTGCCGCAACCGTTCGAGAATGGCGCGTCGGTCGTAGCCGAGGTCCTCGAGACGGTCACCGGCGTGGTCGGGCAGCCCGGAGCGATGCGCGTACAGATCGCCGACGGTGACCATCTGCGTGACTGCGGGGTCCGACAGCGCGAACCACGGCAGCTTCGACACCACCGGGGTGTCCCAGCCGATCGCACCCTCGCTCACCTGCTGCGCGACGACGGTGGCGCCCAAGGGTTTGGACAGCGACGCGAGCTGAAACACCGTGTCGGGGTCGACCTTCGCGCCGGTGCGAACATCGGTGACCCCGAAGCCCTTGGCATACACGACGTCTGCCCCGTGCACGACGGCGACCGCCATCCCGGGGATCCCGGAATCGGTCATCAGCTTCTCGGCGAGCCCGTCCAGTTGGGCGACGGCCTTGCCGACCGCGTCTTCGGGCAGCGGCATGGCGGGGACGAGCGGGGGCGGCACATCCGACAGCGTGGGCGCCGCGGCGGGCTGCGTCGACTGCGGCTCGGCGGCCGGTCGGGAATCGCACGCCGCCACGAGGGTCAGCGCCGCGGCGAGCGCCGCGAGCGGCAGAAGTCGGGGGGTCACAGCTGCACGCTAGCGCGTCAGAGTTCCCACCACGGGTCGATCATGATCGCGTCCCGTTCGATCCGCTGACCGGGTTTGGGCACCGCGACGTGCACGCCCTGCTCGTCGGCGGCCGTCAGCAACCGCTCGACCGGCTCCGCCCACGGGTGCGGCGCCAACCGGAACGTGGCCCAGTGGATCGGCACCAGCAGCCCGGTGCCGGCATCGGTGACGTCGCGGTGGGCGCGCACCGCCTCCTCCGGGTTCATGTGGATGTCCGGCCACGCCGGGTGGTAGGCCCCGATGGGCAGCAGCGTCAGATCGAACGGACCGTGCGCCTCGGCGGTGTCGGTGAAGCTGCGGGTGTAGCCGGTGTCGCCGCCGAAGAAGACGCTGTTCTTCGGACCCTTGATCGCCCACGAGGACCACAGCGTGGTGTTGCGGGTGAACAGGCGACCGGAGAAGTGCCGGGCCGGGGTGCACACCAGGGTGAGATCGCCGAGCTGGTGGCTCTCGTTCCAGTCCAGTTCCACGATGCGGTGTTCGGCGATACCCCACACCCGGAGATGGGCACCGACGCCGAGGGGGACGACGAATGGGGCGCGCTGGGTGCGGGCCAACCCGAGGATCGTGTCCATGTCGAGGTGGTCGTAGTGGTCGTGGCTGATGATGACGGCGTCCACGGCGGGCAGTCGTTCCAGCGCCACCGGAGGTTCGTGCAGCCGCTCCGGGCCGATGTTGCGCGACGGCGAACACCGCCGGCTCCAGATCGGATCGGTCAGTACCCGATATCCATCCACTTCGACCAGCACCGAGGAGTGCCCGTGCCAGTACGCGGCCAGTCCGGCGGCGTCGGCGTCGATGCGTGCCGGTTCGACGACCGGGATGGGTGCGCCCGGCCTGCCGTTGCCCGCGGTGACGAGCTCGCGGAGCAGCAGGCGACGCGCCTCGGCGTCGAGGCTCATCGTGGCGGCGGGTTCCGTATTGACGAAGGCGCCGTCGTGGAACTGGGGTGACCGGCGGGCGACTGCCGCGATGTCGGCGGGCGTCGCACCGAGCGACGCCGGGGTGCCCTGCAGTGCGCGCAGCACCCAGCCCCCGGCCAGCAGGGAGGCCGTGCCGAAGCCGAATCGCAGTGCGGCGCGCAGCATGTCAGGCTCCCTTGAACCGCGGCGGGCGCTTTTCGATGCGGGCGACCTGGGCTTCGATGATGTCCTCGCTGGCCCACGCGCGGTCGAAGAGTTCGGTGTGGGCGGGCCACGGGTCCTCGTAGGCGCCGTCGTCGTTGAGGACGCGTTTGGCGTGCTGCAACGCCAGCGGCGCGTAGCCGGCGATCTCCTGGGCCCACGCCTGGGCGTCCGAGAGCGTGCCGAGCCGGTTGGCCATGCCGGTTTGCAGCGCCATATCGGCGGTGAGCCGCTCCGCGGCGAGCAGCATCCCCCGGGCCCGGCCGGCCCCGACCAGCGACGTCAGTCGGCGGATGCTCCAATTGTCCAGCGCGATACCGTATTTCGCGACAGGGAACTGGAAGTAGGCCTCGGGGGCCACCACCCGCAGATCGCAGATCATCGACAGGATGACTCCGGCGCCGATCGCCGGACCGTTGACCGCGCCGATGACCGGCACGGGCGCCTGGTCGATGGCGATGTTGAGCGCCCTGGCCTTCTCGGGCAGCTCGTCGGCGACGCCCTGGCCGCCCGACAGGTCCGCTCCGGAACTGAACACGTGGCCCTGGCCGGTCAGCACGATCGCGCGGACGTCCTCCGACGCGGCCTTCTCGATCGCTTCACGCAGGCCGTCGACGAGTTCGCTGTTGAGGGCGTTGCGGCGCTCGACACGCTGCATCTCGATGGTCAGCACGTGGCCGTCACGGGTCAGTCCAATCATGGCGGCCAGCCTAACTAGCCTTGCTGAGATGAGTCGGATCAGTGCCATACAGCTGCGGGACACGGTGCTCGACCCCGGGTCCTTCCGCAGCTGGGACACCCCGCCGTTGGAGATCGCCACCACCGACGACTACCGCGCCGAACTGGCCGCGGCCGCCGCGGCGACCGGGCTGGACGAATCGGTGCTGACCGGTGAGGGCCGCGTGTTCGGCCGCCGGGTGGCGGTGCTGGCCTGCGAGTTCGACTTCCTCGCCGGGTCCATCGGGGTGGCCGCCGCCGAACGCATCACCGCGGCGGTGCAGCGGGCCACCGCTGAGCGGCTCCCGCTGGTCGCGTCCCCGAGTTCCGGCGGCACCCGGATGCAGGAGGGCACCGTTGCGTTCCTGCAGATGGTGAAGATCGCCGCCGCCGTCGAACTGCACAAGCGGGCGCAGCTGCCCTATCTGGTCTATCTGCGCCACCCCACCACCGGCGGGGTGTTCGCGTCGTGGGGCTCGCTCGGTCACATCACCGCCGCCGAACCCGGGGCGCTGATCGGTTTCCTCGGGCCTCGGGTGTACGAGCACCTCTACGGCGAACCGTTCCCGTCGGGTATCCAGACCGCCGAGAACCTCTACCGGCACGGAGTCATCGACGGTGTGGTGCCGTTGGAGTCGCTGCGGATGACGCTGGACCGGGCGCTGACCGTCGTCGCCGACCCGCCGGATGAACCGCCACCGCCCCCGGCACCGGAGCCGATCGCCGACGTCCCGGCCTGGGATTCGGTAGAGATCTCCCGGCGTCCGGATCGGCCCGGCATCGGGTATCTGCTGCGCCACGGCACCACCGAGCGGGTGCTGCTGTCGGGCACCGATCAGGGCGAGGCCGCGACGACGCTACTGGCCCTGGCCCGCTTCGGCGGTCAGCCGGCGGTGGTGCTGGGGCAACAGCGGCTGGTGGGCGGGATGGTCGGGCCGGCCGCACTGCGGGAGGCTCGCCGCGGGATGGCGCTGGCCGCGGAACTGCAGCTGCCGCTGGTGCTGGTGATCGACACCGCGGGCCCGGCGCTCACCGTCGAGGCGGAGGAAGGCGGTCTGGCGGGTGAAATCGCCCGCTGCCTGGCCGAGCTGGTCACCCTCGACACACCGACGGTGTCGGTGCTGCTCGGCCAGGGGTCCGGCGGGCCCGCACTGGCGATGGTGCCGGCCGACCGGGTGCTGGCCGCCCTGCACGGCTGGCTGGCCCCGCTGCCGCCGGAGGGCGCGAGTGCCATCGTCTACCGGGACCTCGACCACGCCCCGGAACTCGCCGCCGCTCAGGGCATCCGGTCGGCCGATCTGCTGCGACGCGGCATCGTCGACGTGATCGTCGGCGAGCATCCCGACGCCGCCGACGAACCGCTCGAGTTCACCCGCCGGCTGTCGGCGACCATCGCCGTCGAACTGGCCGCGCTACGGAACGTCCCGGCCGAGACCCGGCTGGCGCACCGGCTCGAGCGCTACCGCCGCATCGGGCTGCCCGACTGACATCTGTGGGTCAGCCGCCGAGTTCGTCGACCGCGGTGTTCAGCGCCGCGGCCTGCTCCTCGAGTTCGCGATCGGACAGGTCGGCGCCGTCGGTCCGCCTGAGCAGTTCGGCGCGGGAGATCACCTCGAGCGCACCCTGGTAGCGGTCCGACCGCAGATCGCCCTCCGTCACCACCTCCGCCCGGCCCTCGATGAGGACCAGGGTGGCTTCGCCGTCCGCATCGAGCAGGCCGCGTACATGTGTCGCATCGATCGTCATCACTGTCCCCGTCCGGTCTGGCCCTGCAGGCGGTCGATCATCTCCGAGGCCTGCGCCTTGGTCATGTTCTCGGGCAGCTCCTCCTTGGCCTCGCGGGCCAGGGTCTGCAGGTAGCTGCGCTGCGGACCCGTCATCGGCTCGTCTCCGGTCACCCATTCGGATTGGTCTTTCTGTGCGTTCTCCTGCGGAGCCGCGGTTGGTTGTTCGGTCATGGGGTTCCTATGCCCGCTGGACCGGGGGCCTATGCACGCAGTCGAACATTCGTGCGATGGATCACGACTGCAAGTACCGCTGCAGCGTCGGCCCCAACCATTCCCGCAGCTCGGCGCGTGTCATCGCGACTACCGGCGGCAGCTGCAGGACGTAGCGGCACAGCGCGAGCCCCAACATCTGGGTGGCGATGAGTCCGGCGCGCCGGCTCGCCGACACCCCGTCGTCTCCGGCGACCACCGGCAGCAGCTGGGTCGTGAAGATGTCGCTCATCCGCTGCGCCGCCGCAGGGTTGGTCGCCGCAGAACGCAGGAGCACCACCAGCGCCTCGTCGCGTTCCCAGCGGTCGACGAAGTGCTCGACGAGCCGCCGGCCTACCGCTTCGGGGGCGACCGCCGACAGGTCCGGCAGTTCCAGATCGAAATGTGCGGCCGCGGCGAACAGGCTCTCCTTGTTTCCGAAGTACCGCATCACCATCGACGGATCGATCTCCGCGTCCGCGGCCACGGCACGGATCGTCGTGCGCTCATAGCCGGACTGTGCGAACCGCTCGCGGGCCGCGGCGAGGATGACCGCCTTCGTATCGACGGAGGAACGACGCATGCCAACAACTGTAGGCCAACAGTTGTTGACATCGCGGGCCGACGCGCGCACGATGACTATGCCAACAAGCGTTGGCATAGCTATGAGGAGAGTGGCCATGGCCGATGTCGATGTACTCGTGGTCGGCGCCGGGCCGACGGGTCTCACGCTGGCCTGCGCCCTCGCCCAGCGTGGGGTGTCCGCCGTCGTCGTCGACCGGCAGGCCGAGGGGGCGAACGCGTCACGCGCCGCGGTCGTCAATGCCCGGAGCCTCGAAGTTCTCGCACCCCTCGGCGTCGCGGAGGAACTGATCCTCACCGGCATACCCGCGGCCCGATTCTCCATCCGGGACGCCGCCCGCAGTCTGATCGAGGTCGACTTCTCCCAACTCCCGACGGCGTATCCGTACAGCCTGATGACACCCCAGTCGACGACGGAGGCCGTGCTGTCCCGGCGGCTGACCGAGCTGGGCGGGCGGGTACTGCGGCCCAAAACCCTGGTGGCGCTCCGCCAGGACGAGAAGGGCGTGACCGCCGACCTCGCCGACGGCACGACCGTGCGGACCCGCTATGCGGTCGGCGCGGACGGCATCCACAGCAGCGTACGGACCCAGGTGGGCATAGGGTTCCGCGGCGGCCGCTACGACGAGACCTTCACCCTCGCCGACGTCCGACTCTCCGGTGACGCCCCCGCCGGCGAGGTCATCCTCTTCTGGGCCGCCGCCGGGCTGACCGTCGTGGCCCCACTGCCCGGCGGCGTGCACCGCATCGTCGCGCCCGTATCCGAGGCTCCTGAAGCGCCGTCGCCCGCCTTCGTCCAGCACCTCCTCGACGAGCGCGGCACCGGCGCCGGACGGATGCGCGTCGACGACGTGGTGTGGGGTTCGCGGTTCCGGGTCCAGCACCGGGTGGCCGACACCTTCCGGGTCGGACGGGTGCTGCTTGCCGGCGACGCCGCCCACGTCCACAGCCCGGCGGGTGGCCAGGGGATGAACCTCGGCATCCAGGACGCGGTGGCGCTCGGCGATGCGCTGACAGCGGCACTGGGCGGAACGGATACCGCTCTCGACGATTACCGCAGTGTCCGGCGTCCGATCGCCGAGGACGTGGTGGCCATGACCGATCGGCTGACCCGGTTGGCGACCCTGCCCCGCGCCGCAAGGCCGCTGCGCAACACCGTAATTCGTGCGGCTGGTCGGCTGCCGGCCGTGCGCCGTGGGCTGGCGTGGCGGCTCAGCGGCCTGGTGTACCGGTGAGCAGCGCACCGCGGTGCCGAGTGCGGACGTACAGCACCATCCCGGCGACGATCACCTCGACCGCGGCGACCGCCATCGCCACCGCGATCAGTACCGGGACGTCCCCGGCCGCGGCCGGCGCATGGTGGTGCGCGGGCATCGGGGTGTGGACCGCGAGCATGGCCAGGCTCATCAACGCGACGGTGAGCCAGGCGGTCAGCGTGTCGCGCTGCCACAGGTGCCAGGCGCACCACAGGCAGCCGGCGATCATCGTCGCGAGCACCACCGCCGCCGCCACCCCGCCGGCGTGCCCGAGCAGTGCGGTGTGCACCCCGGCCGAGCCGGCGGCCAGCCCCGCGTAGAGACGTCGCCCCAGCGCAGCCGGCATCACCCCATCCTGACAGGCCGGACGCGCGTCGGCAGCCCAACCGCCGTCGGGATCAGCGCAGATTCGGGGTGAACAGCTCGATGCTGCGTTCGCGCATCTCCACTTTGCGCACCTTGCCGGTGACCGTCATCGGGAATTCCTCGGCGACGTGCACATAGCGCGGGATCTTGTAGTGCGCCAACTTGCCCGACGCGAAGGCCCGCACCGCTTCGGCGGTCAGCGGCGAACGGTCCGGCCGCATCCGGATCCAGGCGCAGACCTCTTCGCCGTACTTTTCGTCGGGTACACCGACGACCTGGGCGTCCTCGACGTCGGGATGGGTGTAGAGGAACTCCTCGACCTCCCGCGGATAGATGTTCTCGCCGCCGCGGATGATCAGATCCTTGATCCGGCCGACGACGTTGCAGTAGCCGTCCGCCCGCATCACCGCGAGGTCACCGGTGTGCATCCACCCGTCGGCGTCGATGGCCTGGGCCGTCTTCTCGTCGTCCTGCCAGTACCCCAGCATCACCGAGTACCCCCGGGTGCACAGTTCGCCGGCCTGGCCCCGATCGACGGTGCGGCCGGTTTCCGGGTCGATGATTTTGACCTCGATGTGCGGGTGCGCGCGCCCGATCGTCGAGGTGCGCCGGTCCATGTCGTCCTCGATACGCGTCTGACACGACACGGGCGACGTCTCGGTCATGCCGTAGGCGATCGACACCTGCGTCATGTTCATCTCGTTGACGCAGCGCTTCATCACCTCCACCGGACACACCGAGCCCGCCATGATGCCGGTGCGCAGCGACGACAGATCGGTCGACGCGAAGTCCGGGTGGCCGAGCATCGCGATGAACATCGTGGGCACGCCGTAAACGCCTGTGCACCTTTCTTTCTCGATCGCGGCCAACGTCAGCGCCGGATCGAAGCCGGGCGCCGGGATCACCATCGTCGTGCCGTGGCTGGTGCAGCCGAGGTTGCCCATCACCATGCCGAAGCAATGGTAGAACGGCACCGGGATGCACAGCCGGTCCTGCGGGCCCAGCGCGATGAGCTCGGTGGTGAAGTAGCCGTTGTTGAGGATGTTGCGGTGCGACAGCGTTGCGCCCTTGGGGAAGCCGGTGGTGCCCGACGTGTACTGGATGTTGATCGGGTCGCGACTGTCCAGCTGCGCCGAGCGGTCCCGCAGCTGGTCCGCGCCGACGGCGTCGGCACCGCGGACCAGCGCCGTCCAGTCGTCGGTGCCCAGGAACACCACCTCGCGCAGGTCGTCGCACTGCGGACGCACCTCGTCGACCATCGCCGCGTAGTCCGAGGTCTTGAATGTCGCCGCCGAGATCAACGTCCGGACGCCGGATTGCCGCAGGACGTAGGCCAATTCGTGCGTGCGGTAGGCCGGGTTGATGTTGACCAGGATCGCGCCGATCTTGGCGGTGGCGTACTGCACGATGGTCCACTCCGCGCAGTTGGGCGCCCAGATCCCCACCCGCTCACCGCGCTGCACGCCGAGCGCGATGAAACCCCGCGCCACCGCATTGATTTCGGCGTCAAGCTCGGCGTAGGTCCAGCGTCGTCCGGTGGCGACCTCGACGAGGGCGTCGGTGTCGGGGTGGGCCGCGACCGTCCGTTCGAAGTTCGCCCCGATGGTGTCCTCGAGGATGGGGGTGTCGGTCGGTCCGGCAGCGTAGGAGGTCATCCGGTCACCAGGTCCTCGTATCGGTATTCGGTGGCGATGGGTGTGCCGGCGGCCCGCTCCTCGCGGTGGCGCAACTCGACGCGGCGAATCTTGCCCGAGATGGTCTTGGGCAGATCGTAGAACTCGATGCGGCGCACCTTCAGATACGGCGCGAGGTGGTCGCGGGCGTACTCGAAGATCTGGGTTGCGGTGTCGGCGTCGGCATTCCAGCCGGCGGCCAGCGCGATGTAGGCCTTGGGCACCGCGAGCCGGGTGTCGTCGGGCTGGGGCACCACCGCCGCCTCGACGACCGCTGGGTGCTCGATGAGCACGCTCTCCAGCTCGAACGGCGACACCTTGTAGTCCGAGGACTTGAACACGTCGTCGGTGCGCCCGATGTAGGTGATGTAGCCGTCCTCGTCGCGGTGGGCGACGTCGCCGGTGTGGTAGTAGCCGCCTTCCGTGACGGCCGCGTTGCGCGCCGGATCGTCGAGGTAACCCGTCATGAGGTTCAGCGGTCTCGGGTCCAGGCGCAGACAGATCTCGCCCTCGTCGGCGGGGGCGCCGGTGAGCGGGTCGACGAGGACGACCGGCACGCCCGGCATGGGGCGGCCCATCGAGCCCGCCTTGACCGGGGCGCCCGGGGTGTTGCCGATCTGCAGCGTGGTCTCGGTCTGACCGAAGCCGTCGCGGATCGTCAGGCCCCAACCCTTCTCCACCTGCGCGATGACGTCGGGATTCAGCGGCTCCCCCGCGCCGAGAACCTCCCGCAGGCCGGCAGGCCTGGCGCCGAGGTCGCTTTGAATGAGCATGCGCCACACTGTCGGTGGCGCGCAGAACGTATTGACCCCGGCGCGGTCGAGTTGATGCAACAGCGCGGCGGCGTCGAAACGGCGGTAGTTGTAGACGAAGATCGTCGCTTCGGCGATCCACGGCGCGAAGAAGCAACTCCACGCGTGTTTGGCCCAGCCCGGCGAGCTGATCGCCAGATGCACGTCGCCGGGCCGCACCCCGATCCACGCCATCGTGGTGAGGTGTCCGAGGGGATAGCTGATCTGTGAGTGCTCGACCAGCTTGGGCTTACTCGTGGTGCCGGAGGTGAAGTAGATGAGCATCGAATCGTCGACCGTGGTGCGCGCGGCGAACGGTCCGTCCGAGGCCGTGTCGTAGGCGTCGGCGTAGGGGTGCCAGCCCGCGACGGGTCCGCCGACGACGATGCGGGTGTAGTCGCCGGGCACGTCGTCGAATTTGGCGGTGTCCGCGACGTTGGCGATCACGTAGCCGGCCCCTCCGCGCGTGATCCGGTCGGCGAGGTCTGCGGGCCCGAGCGCACCGGTGGTCGGCATGATGACGGCGCCGAGTTTGGCGATCCCCAGCATCGCCTCCCAGAGTTCGGTCTGGTTGCCGAGCATCAGAATGACGCGGTCGCCCTTGCCGACACCGTGCTGTTCCAGCCAGGTCGCGACACGATCGGAGCGATCCGCCATCTCGGCGAAGGTGACGCGCTGCTCGCTGCCGTCCTCCTCGACGATCCACAGCGCGGGCCGATCCTGGTTGGCGGGGTCGCGGGCGATGACGTCGAACCAGTCGCATGCCCAATTGAACGAACCGGTCAGCCGCGGCCAGGTGAATGTCTCGGCGGCTGCGCGGTAGTCGCCGATGACGTTCACCAGGTGATCCCGCGCGGCTCGGTAGACATCCGTGTTGGTGCTCATGCTGGCTATGCTCTACATCACACCCGCCCGCCGCTACCCCCGAAAGAGGGTGCTCGTGTCCCGCCCCGTGCCCATGGCGCCGCTGCACTCCCACGGTGCCGATGCGCTGCGGGCGGAGTTGCGTGCGGTGGCCGCGGCTACGGGTCTGCCGGTGACGTTCGGCGGCGAGGTGCAGGACGGCATGCTGCTGCTCAGCGAGTTCTTCGGCACCCGAACCGCCGCGATGCGCGGGTTGGTGGTGCGGCCGAGCGCCGGGCTGGGCGGGGCGAGCCTGGTGGCGCACCGGCCGTTGTCGGTGGCCGACTACCGGCGGGCCCTGTCGATCACCCACGACTACGACGGTCCGGTGCTCGGCGAGGGGATCCGTGCGGTGCTGGCGGTGCCCGTCGTCGTCGACGGGCACGCGCGAGCGGTGCTCTACGGCGCGCACCGCACCGCAGCGCCGATCGGTGGCCGGATCGCCGAGGAGATGATCGCGTCCGCAGAGCGGCTGGCGGTGGAACTGCGCGTGCACGACGAGGTGGAGCGCCGGCTGCGGCTGCGCGAGGCCGAACGCGCGGGCACCAGGGTGGGCGTCGAGCAGATTCGTGAGGTGCACGCCGAGTTGCGGCTCCTGGCGACGCAGTCCCCGGACGGCGACCGGCTCCGCGACCTGGCCGATCGGCTGGCCCAGGCGCTGGCAGGCGACCCGCCGAGCCCGACGTCGCTCACACCGCGGGAAATCGACGTGCTGGTGCAGGTTGCGATGGGGTGTACGAACGCCGAGACGGCGCACCGTCTCGCGCTCAAACCCGAGACGGTGAAGAGCTATCTGCGCAGTGCGGGGACCAAGCTGGGCACCCACACCCGCCACGAAGCGGTCTCGAAGGCGCGGCGGGCGCGACTCATTCCCTAGCGCTGCCCGTGCGAGGATCGACGGGTGTCTTCCGTCACACCGTTTCGCATCGACGTCCCGGACTCCGCGCTTTCCGATCTGCAGCAGCGGCTGACCAACACCCGCTGGCCGGAGGCGCAGACCGTCGACGACTGGAGCCAGGGCATCCCGCTCGCCTACACCCATGAGCTGGCCGAATACTGGGCCCACACGTACGACTGGCGGGCCCGCGAAACCGCGCTCAACCGGTTCGACCACTTCACCACCGAGCTCGACGGCCTCGACATCCACTTCATCCACCAGCGCTGCGGCCGCGACGACGCGTTCCCGCTGCTGATCACGCACGGCTGGCCGGGTTCGATCGTCGAGTTCGCCGACGTCATCGCCCCGCTCAACGACGCCGGCTTCGACGTGGTCTGCCCGTCGCTGCCCGGCTACGGGTTCTCGGCGAAACCCGTGCACGCGGGATGGGGCATCGAGAAGATCGCCGCCGCCTGGGATGCGCTGATGGTACGGCTGGGCTACGACCGCTACGGCGCGCAGGGCGGCGACTGGGGGTCGGTGATCACCGGCCAGATCGGCCGCAACGTCGGCAACTGCGTCGGCATCCACACCAACATGCCGATCGGCCGCGTCCCGAAAGACCTGAGTGCGCCGACCGAGGAGGAGCAGCAGGCGCTGACGGCGATGAAGCGCCGTCAGGACTGGGAGACCGGCTACTTCACCCAGCAGTCCACCCGGCCGCAGACCCTCGGCTACGGGCTGGTCGACTCGCCGGTCGCGCAGCTGGCCTGGATCGTCGAGAAGTTCTACGCGTGGACCGATTGCGACGGCCACCCGGAGAACGCCGTCCCCCGCGACAAGATGCTCGACAACGTGATGCTCTACTGGCTGACCGCGTCGGGCGCGTCGTCGGCACGGCTGTACTGGGAGACGTTCAATGGCGGCAGGAAGGGCGATCCAATCAGCCTGCCGACCGGCGTCGCGTCGTTCCCCAAGGAGATCATCCGGATGCCGCGGCGCTGGTGCGAGGACAGCTACCACATCACACACTGGACGGACATGCCCCGCGGTGGGCACTTCGCAGCGCTGGAACAACCGGACCTCTTCGTCGACGACGTGCGGACGTTCTTCGACACGGTGCGCTGATGGTCGACGCCGATTACCTGATCGTCGGGGCGGGCGCCATGGGGATGGCGTTCGCCGACACGCTCGTCGCCGAGAGCGACGCGACGATGGTGATCGTCGACCGCAACGATCAGCCGGGTGGGCACTGGACGAACGCCTATCCCTATGTGCGGCTTCATCAACCATCGGCGTACTACGGGGTCAACTCCCGCGATCTGGGCAGCGGGGCGATCGACCTCGACGGCCTCAACGCGGGCTATCACGAGCTGGCCGGCGGCGGCGAGGTGTGCGCCTACTTCGACGCGGTGCTGCGTCAGCACCTGCTGCCGTCGGGCCGGGTGACCTATCTGCCCATGAGCGAACACCTCGGCGACGGCCGGATCCGCACGTACGCCGGCGACGAGATCTCGGTGCGCGCCCGCCGCATCGTCACCAGCCACGTCGAGATCGTCGTCCCGTCGATGCGCCGACCGTCGTACGCCGTGGCACCCGGTGTGGACTGCGTACCGCCCAACGCTCTGCCCAGGATTCGTTCTGCCCCATCGCAGTACGTGGTCGTCGGCGCCGGCAAGACGGCGATGGACGCGTGCCTGTGGCTGCTCGGCCACGGCGTTGCGCCGCACCGGATCACGTGGCTCAAACCGCGCGACTCCTGGGTGCTGGACCGGGCGGCGATCCAGCCGGGCGCCCAGTTCGCCCGGCGGGCGCTGGCCGACTTCTCCGGACAGCTCGCCGCGGTACTGGAGGCGGAGTCGTATCAGGATCTGTTCGTCCGGCTGGAGGCCAGGGGTTGTCTGCAACGCATCGACCCCGCCGTCGATCCGACGATGTACCGGTGCGCGATCCTGTCGCAAGCCGAGCTCGCCGAGCTGCGACGGATCGAGAACGTCGTGCGGATGGGGCACGTGCAGTCCATCGAACCGGGGCGCATCACCCTGGACGGCGGGACGGTCGACGTCGCCGACTCCGTGCTCTACATCGATTGCAGTGCAGACGGTTTGAGCCGCAAACCGCCGACGACGATCTTCGACGGCGAGCACATCTCGCTGCAGACCGTGCGGACCTGCCAGCCCGCGTTCAGCGCCGCGGTGATCGCCCACGTGGAGGCCGCCTACGACGACGACAGGACCCGCAACGCGATGTGCGGTCCGGTGCCGTATCCGCACGAACCGGCAGACTGGTTGCGAATGATGTTGGCGTTCAACCGCAATCAGCTGCAGTGGTTCGCCGACCCCGACATGATGGCGTGGGTGGACGCGTCCCGGCTCAACGTCCTGCACCACGTATCGGCCGGTGTGAGTCCGCGGGCGCGGGAGAAGATCGTTTCGATGATGACCTCGCAGCTGCCCGCGATCAACGACAAACTCGAGGCGTTGCTCGTCGAGGCGTGAGAGTGCGGGACGGTCAGGCCAGCGACTGCTGCCACGCCTCGTGCAGTGCGGCGTAATGGCCGCCGCCCTGGCTGATCAATTCGGCGGGCGGACCGTCCTCGACGATGCGGCCGTGTTCGAGCACCAGCACCCGGTCGGCGATCTCGACCGTCGACAGGCGGTGGGCGATCACCAGCGCGGTGCGGTCGGACAGCACCGTCTCCAACGCGCGCTGCACCATCCGCTCGCTGGGGATGTCGAGCGACGACGTCGCCTCGTCGAGGATCAGTACCGCCGGATCGGCGAGGAAGGCCCGCGCGAAGGCGATGAGCTGACGCTGTCCCGCGGACAACCGGCCGCCGCGTTTGGCGACGTCGGTGTCGTAACCCTCCGGCAGCGCCTCGATGAAGCGGTCGGCCCCGACGGCTGCGGCCGCCGCGCGCACCTCGTCGTCGGTGGCGTCGGGTTTGCCGAACCGGATGTTGTCGGCGACGGAGCCGTCGAACATGAAGTTCTCCTGCGTCACCATCACCACGTGCCGGCGCAGTTCACTCTGCGAGAGCCGGCGTAGGTCGGTGCCGTCCAGGCTGATCGAACCCGACGTCGGATCGTAGAAGCGGGCGATCAGCTTTGCGATCGTGGTCTTGCCGGCACCGGTGGTGCCGACGAGCGCGACGGTCTGCCCGGCCGGGACGAGCAGCTCCAGGCCGGGGAGCACCGGGCGGTCGGGCGAATAGCCGAACGACACCGCGTCGAAGGCGATCTCACCGCGCACCGAGGCCAGAGCCACCGGATCGTCGGGATCCTCGATGCCGGGTTTCTCGGCCAGCACCCCGGCCAGCTTCTCGAGCGCCGATGACGCCGACTGGAAGGTGTTGAAGAACTGCGAGATCTCCTGCATCGGTTCGAAGAACATCCGCAGGTAGAGCAGGAACGCGGTGAGGGTGCCGATGGTCATCTCGCCGTGCAGCACCCGGAACCCGCCGTAGAGCAGTACGACGCCGGTGGTGATGTTGCCGACCAGCTTCACCCCGGGCATGAAGATCGCGAGCAGGCGGAAGGTGCGCTCGTTGTCGATGCGGTACCGGTCGGCGACGTCTTCGAAGATCTCCTGGTTGCGGGGTTCGCGACGGTAGGCCTGCACGGCCTTGATGCCGGTCATCGTCTCGACGAACTGCACGATCACCAGCGCGGCGCTCTCGCGCACCCGGCGGTACGTCTTGGCCGACTCGTTGCGGAACCACCACACCAGCGCCACCAGGATCGGGAACGCCGCCAGACACATCAGACCCAGCTTCACGTCCAGGGCGACCAGCAGAACCGCGGTGCCGCCGAGTGTGAGCACCGCGGTGATCAGGCTGTCGAAGCCCGTCTCGAGCATGTCCTGGATCGCTTCGACGTCGTTGGTCGAGCGGCTGACCACCCGGCCCGACGTGTACCGGTCGTGGAAGGCGATGTCGAGACGCTGGAAATGCCGGAAGACCCTGCGCCGCAACTCCAGCAGCACCTTCTGCCCGATCTTGCCGGAGCGGCGCAGGAAGAACATCCGCCCGCTGGCCTGCACCACGACCACCCCGCACAGCGCGCCGACGATCAGCATCAGCTCGCGCGCCGGTCCGCCCTCGAGCAGGGGCGGGATGCCGTGGTCGATCCCGCGCTGCACCAGCAGGGGGACCGAGAGTCGGGCGGCGTTCTCCACCACCACGACGAGGGCGAGCAGGATCAGCGCGGCCTGGAAGGGCTTGAGCAGGTTGCCGAGCAGCGCCCGCGCTTCGCGGCGGCGCGGGATGCTCTCGTCGATCGGGAGATCTGAGCTTTCTGCGCCGTCCTGATCTTCCGGGACGCGTCCGCGCCAATCGGTCGCGGTCATCGCCCGTCCGCCTCGGAGGTGACGAAACGCGGGTCCGCACACGCCTCTTCGGCGGCCTCGTGCGCGGTGTAGGCATGCTGCAGCCGGGCGCGGTCCTCCGCGCTCTCCCAGTCGGCGACGGGTTCGGCGCCGTCGTCGAGCTCGTCGTCGGCGGCGAGCAGATAGCGGTATTGCGGTACGTCGGCGAGCAGCTCAGCGTGGGTGCCGACGTGGGTGATGGTGCCGTTCGCGATGAGCGCCACCCGATCGGCGAGCAGCACGGTCGACGCCCGGTGGGCGACGACGATGCCGGTGACGTTGTGCAATACGCGGCGCAGCGCCTCCTCCACGACAGCCTCGGTGTGCACGTCGAGTGCGGACAGTGTGTCGTCGAGCACCAGGATCCGGGGCTGGGCGAGGATCGCGCGGGCCAACGAAAGACGTTGCCGCTGACCACCGGACAGGCTCATCCCCTGCTCCCCGATGCGGGTGTCGAGACCGAACGGGAGGTCGTAGACGAACTGCGCGGCGGCCACCTCGACGGCCTCGGCGAGTTGCTCGTCACTGGCGTCCGGGCGGCCCAGACGGAGGTTCTCGGCGACCGACATCGAGAACAGCGTGGGGTCCTCGAACGCCGTGGCCACGGCCTGCCGCAGGGCAGGCAGCGAGAGTTCGCGGATGTCGTGCCCGTCCACGCGGATGACGCCCTCGGTCACGTCGTAGAGCCGCGACAGCAGCGAGACGAGCACCGACTTACCGGAGCCGGTGGCGCCGACCAGGGCGACGGTCTCGCCTGGTTCGACGGTCAGGTCGACGTGGCGTAGGGCCCAACCGTCGCTGTCCGGGAAGCGGAACCCGACGTCGACGAGCTCGAGTCGCCCACCGCGCGGGGTCGCGGTGTCGGGGCCGTCGACGATGTCGCGCGGCGCG
The DNA here is from genome assembly GCF_001665575.1 of Mycobacterium sp. 852013-51886_SCH5428379. Classification (GTDB taxonomy): domain Bacteria; phylum Actinomycetota; class Actinomycetes; order Mycobacteriales; family Mycobacteriaceae; genus Mycobacterium. Next base: position 84,917 of record NZ_LZSU01000007.1, read on the forward strand.
TCGAAGATCTCGGCGATCCGGTTGGCGGCGGTGAACGACTCCTGGGTCATCGACAGCAGGAAGCCCAACGACGCGATCGGCCACACCAGCGACAACATCATCGTGATGAAGGCGACCAGCGTGCCCATGGTGACCGAGCCGTGGCCCGCCGCGTAGGCGCCGAAGCCGAGCACCACGATCAGCGTCAGGTTGGGGATGATCTCGAGCAGCGTCCAGAACTTCGCCGACACCCCGACGCGCTGGACCTGGGTGTCGTACAGATCCGTGAGTTGCCGGTCGAACCGGTCGTAGACGTAGTCCTCCCGGCCGAACGACTTCACCACGCGCAGCCCCAGCGCCGACTCCTCGACGTGGGTGGCGACGTGTCCGGACTGGTCCTGCGCCAGCCGCGACAGCCGGGTGTACTCGCGCTGGAAGTGCAGCACCGTCAACGTGATCGGCACGATCGAGGCCAGCACGACCACGCCGAGCGGCCAGTACATCGACAGCAGGATCGCGGTGACGACGACGATCTGCAGACCGTTGAGGATCAGGAACACCAGCCCGAACGACATGAACCGCCGGATCGTGGACAGATCGTTCATGACCCGCGAGAGCAGCTGACCGGACTGCCAGCGGCCGTGGAAGCTCATCGGCAGGATCTGCAGCCGGGCGTAGAGGTCCTTGCGGATGTCGGCTTCGACGCCCATCGTCGCCCGTGACACCAGCCAGCGGCGGATGAACCACAGCACGGCCTCGGTGACGCCGATGCCCATCGCGGCGGCGCCGAGCAGCCACAGCCCCCGCTGATCCTGGTGGCGTACCGGACCGTCGATGACCGCCTTGGTCATCAGCGGAATCGCGATGGTGGCGCCGAGGCTCAGGATCGCGACGGTGATCATCGCGATCCAGCGGGCCCGGTAGGGCATCAGATACGGCAGCATCCGCCACAGATCCGAGCTACCGCGCGGCTGCGGACGCGCAGGGGCGATCGCGGGCGCCGAGCGCAGCGCCCGGGAGTCCGGCGTCGTCACGTCATCAGCCCTGTCACTTAGTCAATCTTCCCATTCGCGGCAAGCGAATAACGTCGTGCGGCGATCGGGATCGCCGGTCGGCCGACTGCCGGCCGAACTGGGTGCGGTACAGCTCGGCGTACCGGCCGCGCCGGGCGAGCAGTTCCTCGTGGGTACCCCGCTCGACGATGCGTCCCGCTTCGACGACGAGGATCACGTCCGCGGCGCGCACGGTCGAGAGTCGATGGGCGATGACCAGCGACGTCCGCCCGGCCAACGCCTCGGCGAGGGCCTGCTGGACCGCCACCTCGGATTCGGAGTCCAGCGCCGCCGTCGCCTCGTCGAGAACGACCACCCGGGACCGCCCGAGCAGCAGGCGGGCGATGGTCAACCGCTGCCGCTGCCCGCCGGACAGACGGTAGCCGCGCTCACCGACAACGGTGTCCAGGCCGTCGGGCATCGCCGCGACGACGTCGGCCAGCCGGGCCCGCTCCAGCGCCTCCCACAGCTGCTCGTCGGTGGCGGCCGGCGCGGCCAGCGTGAGGTTCGCGCGGATCGACTCGTGGAACAGGTGGCCGTCCTGGGTGACCATGCCGACGGTGTCGCGCAGCGATGCGAAGGTCAGGTCCCGAACGTCGACCCCGTTGAGCCGGACCGCGCCCGAAGCTGTGATATCCCCGGCGTCGCTTCGCTCCTGCCCGCCGACGTCGTAGAGCCGGGCCAGCAGTGCGGCGATCGTCGACTTCCCCGCCCCCGACGGCCCGACGAGCGCGACCATCTCCCCCGGCCTGGCGGTGAACGAGATGTCGTGCAGCACCTCCTCACCCGCACGCACGTCGGTCGCGGAGAGTTCGGCGACCTCTTCCAACGACGCCAGCGACACCTTGTCGGCCGACGGGTAGGCGAACCGGACGTGATCGAACTCGACGGCGACCCCGCCCTGCACCGGACCGTCGGGCACCGCGACGGCGTCCTCCCTCTCGCGGATCAGCGGGACCAGATCGAGCACCTCGAAGACCCGCTCGAACGACACCAGCGCGCTGGCGATCTCCACCCGGGCGTTGGCCAGCGCGGTCAGCGGCGCGTACAGCCGGGTCAGCAGCAGGGCCAGCGAGACGATCTGGCCGGCCTGCAGGGTGCCGCCGAGCGCGAGCACGCCACCGAGTCCGTACACCAGGGCCAGCGCCAGCGCCGACATCAACGTCAGCGAGTTCATGAACGTCGCCTGCAGCATCGCCGACCGGACACCGATGTCCCGGACCCGGCCCGCGCGCACCGCGAATTCGCGCGACTCCTCGACCGGTCGGCCGAACAGCTTGACCAGCGTCGCGCCCGGTGCCGAGAAACGTTCGGTCATCTGGGTGTTCATCGTCGCGTTGTAGATCGCGCGCTCCCGCGACAGCTGCGCCATCTTCTTGCCGATCCGGCGTGCCGGCACCACGAACAGCGGCACCAGCACCAGCGAGACCACCGTGATCTGCCAGGAGATGGCGAGCATGACGGCGAGGGTGAGTGTCAGGGTGACCAGGTTGGCCACCACGCCCGACAGCGTGTCGGAGAACGCGCGCTGCGCGCCGAGCACGTCGTTGCCCAGGCGGCTGACCAGGGCGCCGGTGCGGGTCCGGGTGAAGAACGCGACCGGCATCCTCTGCACGTGGTCGAACACGGCCGTGCGCAGATCGAGGATCAATCCCTCGCCGATGGTCGACGACAGCCAGCGGGTCAGCATCGACACCGCGGCCTCGGCGAGCGCGACCGCGGCGATCACCACGGCCAGCCCGATCACGACACCCGGTGTGCCGTCGCCGGTGATCTCGTCGACCACCCGGCCGGCCAGCACCGGTGTGGCCACCGCGAGCGCCGCGCTGAGCACGCTGACCCCGACGAACAGCCCGAGCCTGCGGTGGTGGCGCGCGGCGAAGCGCCAGATGCGGCGCAGCAGCGCACGGTCGGCCAGCGACCGCAGATCACCTCCGCGGGCCTGCGCCTGGCGGTAGAGGGTCTGCCTCGCGACCGATTCGATGTTCATGGAGTGCACCGTAGAACCTCAACATTTGTCGAGGTCAATTGTTCCCGGGGCGGCGATTCGGGCCGCGAGGACCCTCGCGCCTCTCCGATCTGCGTTCCTCCATCAGGCAAGATTGCGGATATGGACAGTGGTGTGGGATCGCCCCGGGTGCTGGTGGTGGACGACGACCCCGACGTGCTCGCCTCGCTCGAGCGCGGGTTGCGGCTGTCCGGCTTCGAGGTGTCCACCGCCGTGGACGGTGCGGAGGCCCTGCGCAGCGCGACCGAGACCCGGCCCGACGCGATCGTCCTCGACATCAACATGCCGGTGCTCGACGGGGTGAGCGTGGTGACGGCGCTGCGTGCCATGGACAACGACGTGCCGGTCTGTGTGCTCTCGGCCCGCTCCTCGGTCGACGACCGGGTCGCCGGGCTCGAGGCCGGCGCCGACGACTACCTGGTCAAACCGTTCGTACTGGCCGAGCTGGTGGCCCGGGTCAAGGCGCTGCTGCGCCGGCGCGGTTCGTCGGCGACGTTCTCGTCGGAGACCATCCAGGTCGGCCCGCTGGAGGTGGACATCCCCGGCCGCCGTGCCCGCGTCAACGGCGCCGACGTCGATCTGACCAAGCGGGAGTTCGATCTGCTGGCGGTGCTCGCCGAGCACAAGACCGCCGTGCTGTCCCGCGCCCAGCTGCTCGAGCTGGTGTGGGGTTACGACTTCGCCGCCGACACCAACGTCGTCGACGTGTTCATCGGTTACCTGCGCCGCAAGCTGGAGGCGGGTGGCGCGCCCCGGCTGCTGCACACCGTGCGCGGGGTGGGTTTCGTGCTCCGGACGCAGTAACCCGATGAACGTGCTGTCGCGGATCTTCCGACGGACCCCGTCACTGCGGACCCGGGTGGCGTTCGCGACGGCCATCGCCGCGGCGATCGTCGTCGGCATCGTCGGGACCGTGGTGTGGGTCGGCATCACCGAGGACCGCAAGGAGCGGCTGGACCGCAGGCTGGACGAGGCCGCGGGGTTCGCCATCCCGTTCTTGCCGCGCGGGCTGGACACCATCCCGAAGACACCCACCGACCAGGATGCGCTGATCACCGTGCGCCGCGGCGAGGACGTCAACTCGAACAGCGACGTGGTGCTCCCGCAACTGCCCGTGGGCTACGCCGACACCTACGTCGACGGCGTGCGCTACCGCGTGCGCACCGTCGACATCCGCTACCCCGAACCGATGTCGGTGGCCGTCGGCGCCACCTACGACGCCACCATCGCCGACACCAACAACCTGCACCGGCGGGTGATCATCATCTGCTCGCTGGCCATCGGCGCGGCCACCGTGGCCGGCTGGCTGCTGGCGGCGTTCGCGGTGCGCCCGTTCAAACGCCTCGCCCAGCAGACCCGCCAGATCGACGCCGGCGACGAGGACCCGCACGTCGAGGTCCGCGGCGCCACCGAGGCCGTCGAGATCGCCGACGCGGTCAAGGGCCTGCTCGAGCGCGTCTGGGAGGAACAGGACCGAACCAAGGCCGCGCTGACCTCTGCACGGGACTTCGCGTCGGTGTCGGCGCACGAACTCCGCACCCCGCTGACGGCGATGCGCACCAATCTCGAGGTGCTGGCCACCCTCGATCTCGCCGACGACCAGCGCAAAGAGGTGGTGGGCGACGTCATCCGTACGCAGTCGCGCATCGAGGCGACGCTCGCCGCGCTGGAGCGGCTGGCCCAGGGCGAGCTGACGACCTCCGACGACCACGTGCCCGTCGACATCACCGAACTGCTCGACCGGGCCGCCCACGACGCGATGCGGGTCTATCCCGAACTCGACGTGTCGCTGGTGCCGGCGCCGACGGTGATCATCGTCGGGCTGCCCGCCGGGCTGCGGCTGGCGGTGGACAACGCGATCGCCAACGCGGTCAAACACGGCGGCGCGACGCGGGTGCAGCTGTCGGCGGTGAGCTCGCGGGAAGGTGTGGAGATCGCGATCGACGACGACGGCGTCGGGGTCCCCGAAGAGGAACGCGTCCGGGTGTTCGAGCGGTTCTCCCGCGGATCGACGGCGTCGCATTCCGGATCCGGTCTGGGGTTGGCGCTGGTCGCCCAGCAGGCCGAACTGCACGGCGGGACTGCCGCATTGCAGGCCAGTCCGCTGGGTGGCGCGCGGCTGCTGCTGCGGTTGCCGGGCCCGACGCCGCGCTAACCGCTAGCCGCTAGCGCGTCGAGAGCAGATCGATGACGAAGATCAAGGTTTTGCCGGACAGACGGTGTCCGCCGCCGGCCGGGCCGTAGGCGGCCTCCGGCGGGATCGTCAGCTTGCGCCGGCCGCCGACGCGCATCCCGGGGATACCGTCCTGCCAGCCCTGGATCAGCCCCTGCAGGGGGAACTCGATCGACTGACCGCGGTTCCACGAGCTGTCGAACTCCTCGCCGGTGTCGTACTCGACGCCGACGTAGTGCACCTCGACGTTGGCGCCCGGTACCGCCTCGGCACCGTCTCCGACGATCAGGTCCTCGATGACGAGTTCGCTCGGGGCGGGGCCGTCCGGGAATTCGATCTCGGGCTTCTGTCCTGGGGTGGAAGTCACACTCCCACGTTAGTCCAGGCCGCACTTCGGGCAGACTGGTGCGGTGGCACAGGACCAGGACATCCTCGATCAGGTGAACAAGCTCGTCGCCGAGGAGCAGCAGCTGCGCGAAGCGCTGCAGCACCGGGAGATCGACGAGGGCGAAGAGCAGCAGCGGTTGCGCGCGGTGGAGGTCGCGCTCGACCAGTGCTGGGATCTGCTGCGTCAGCGACGCGCGCTGCGGGAGAGCGGTAAAGATCCGCGGGAGGCCGAGGTGCGTCCGGCCGGCGAGGTCGAGGGCTATCTGAACTGAGCGCGGCAGACGACACCGGAGCCGCCCGGCCGGCGACATTCGACACCGAAGCCGCCCGGCCGGCGACATTCGACACCGTCGTCATCGGCGGCGGGCACAACGGGCTCGTCGCCGCGGCGTATCTCGCCCGCGCCGGCCGGCGGGTGCGCGTCCTCGAACGGCTCGACCATGTCGGTGGCGCGGCGGTGTCCGCGCACGCGTTCGACGGCGTGGACGCCCGGCTGTCGCGCTACTCGTATCTGGTCAGCCTGCTGCCGCGGCGGATCGTCGACGACCTCGGCGCCCGCATCCGCCTGGCAAGGCGCCGCTACTCCTCCTACACCCCCGACCCGGCGACCGGCGGCCACACCGGGCTGCTGATCGGACCGCAGAGCACGTTCGGCGCCGTCGGGGCGACCGCCGACGAAGCCGGGTTCACCGAGTTCTACCGCCACGTCGGCGCCGTCACCGAGCGGCTCTGGCCCACGCTGACCGCGCCGCTGATGACACGCGCACAGTGCGGGCAGCTGCTGGGCCCCGACGACGAGGCGGCGTGGCGGGCGTTGACCGAGCGGCCGATTGCCGAGGCCATCACCGCCGCGGTCGGCAGCGATCTGGTGCGCGGTGTGATGGCGACCGACGCGCTGATCGGCACATTCGCCCGCACCGACGCGTCGTCGCTGCTGCAGAACATCTGCTTCCTGTACCACCTCATCGGCGGCGGGACCGGCGACTGGAACGTCCCGGTCGGCGGTATGGGCGCGGTCAGTGGTGCGTTGGCCGCCGCGGCGGCCGGGTTCGGGGCGGAGATCGTCACCGGCGCGGAGGTAGACGGCGTCACCCCCGACGGCGAAGTGACGTATCGGGCCGACGGCAGATCGCACCGCATCGGTGCCCGGCATGTGCTGGCCAACGTGGGTCCCGCGGTGCTGGCACGCCTGCTCGGCGAACCGCCGCCGCAACCGCCGGCGGGTTCACAGGTCAAGGTGAACCTGATGCTGCGCAGACTGCCTGCGCTGCGGGACACCTCGGTGAACGCCGAGCAGGCCTTCGGCGGGACGTTCCACATCAACGAGACGCTGAGCCAGCTCGACACGGCCTACGACCAGGCCGCCGCCGGTGAGGTGCCGAATCCGCTGCCCTGCGAGATCTACTGCCATTCGCTGACCGATCCGTCGATCCTGTCGGAGAGCCTGCGGGCGAGCGGCGCGCACACGCTGACCGTGTTCGGGCTGCACACCCCGCACGCGCTGATCGCGAACCACGATGAGGACCGGATGCGGAACACGCTGACCGCGGCGGCGCTGCACTCGCTGAATTCGGTTCTGGCCGAGCCTGTTCAGGACGTCGTGATGGAGGATGCGGCGGGCCGGCTGTGCATCGAGACCAAGACCACCGCCGACCTCGAGCACGGCCTGAACATGACCGGCGGCCACATCTTCCACGGTGCGCTGCAGTGGCCGTTCGTCGAGGACGACGAACCGCTGGAGACACCGGCGCAGCGCTGGGGCGTCGCGACCGCGCACGAGCGCATCCTGCTGTGCGGATCGTCGGCGCGGCGGGGTGGCGCGGTGTCGGGCATCGGCGGGCACAACGCGGCGATGGCCGTTCTGGAGAGTTGACCGCGACGCGTTGTTAGGCTCGTTTCCGTGACCGCTCGCTTCGCGCTGACCGCCGCCGGTGCCGTACTGGCCGCAATCGTGCTGGCCCCACCGGCAGCAGGCGGGCCGAGCTACGGCAGCAACGGGGTGTTCGGCGTCGACACCGTGGCCTCACGGGGCTGGGCGACGGCATACATACCGCCGGGGCGCTACCGCGTCGACCAGGCCCCCTCGATGCCGCCGTACCAGAGTGCACCCGGATTCTGGCTGCGCTGCAACGCATTCCCATGCACTGTCGACGTGGGCGGCAACATCATCGCCAGGGGCGACGCGATCCGGGACGTGCCGACCTTCGTCGACATCGCCCCGGGCGACGCGGGTGTGCGGCTCTACAACGTCACGCTGACCCGCGTCTGAGGCTCACCTTTCCGCGCGAAACAGCATTCCCGGCTGCCAAAGCCGAGGCGTGAGCGACGGGAATGCTATTTCGCGGCGGCGGGGCCGGCCAGTTTGGCCAACGTCACGCGCAACGCCGCGAGCTCGCCGGCGTCGAGTCGGTCGAACACATCGGGCGCCGGGTCGTGGATCGCGTCGATGGTGGCCAGCACCGCACGGCCGGCGTCGGTCAGCGACACGGTCTTGCAGCGACGGTTGGCCGGATCGACCGTCCGCACGACCAGCCCGCGCTTCTCGAGATCGTTGACGGCGACCGTGGTGGCCGGGGCGTCCATCGTCGCGGCCGTCGCGAGTTGTTTGACGGTGAGCGGGTGTGCGGCCAACCGGCGTAGCACCCGAATCCTGCTGAACGGCAACCCGGTTCGCTCGATGACGGAGCGCTTCCAGCTGTCCCGGTTGTCGATCACCAGGGCCGCCATCGTGCGCCAGACCTCATCGGCGAGCCCGTCAGCCGGCACGGACCCGCTCCGCGTCCCCGGCGGCGATCAGCGGTGCGAGCCGCTCGGCGGACCGCAACCCGCGCTGGGACGTCGACAGGACGCCGAGGGCGAGGATCACGAGCCCGAAGCCGGTGAACACCAGCCACAGCGGGCGCGCGGCCGCCGCGAAGTCGACGCCCTCGTTCGCGAGCGCCGCACCGGCCACCGAACCACACAGCGCCACACCTAGACTCACGCCGACCTGTCGGCTGGTCGAGGCGATCGCCGACGCCGCACCCGCACGGTCGGTGGGCATCCCGCTGACGGCCGCGTTCGTGATCGGCGCGTTGACCATCGAGAACCCGATGCCGAAGACGGCGAACACGATCAGCAACCACCACACCGGCGTCGTCGCACTCAGACCGATGAGCATGACCGTCGCCGCAGTGATCAGCGTGCCGGCCACCAGCAGCGACGGGCGGGCGCCGAAGCGGCCGACCAGCCGACCCGACAGCGGTGAGAACACCAGCGCGCCGACCGCGACCGGCAGATAGATCAGGCCGGTGTGCACGGCCGAGAAGCCGCGCTGGCCCTGCAGATACAGCGACATCATGAACAGGAACGCACCCCAGGAGGCAAACGCGCAGACCGCGATCGCGGTAGCCGAGGCGAACGGAATGCTCTGGAAGAACCGCAGATCGATGAATGGGTCCCGGCGCCGCGACTCGTAGCGCAGGAACGCCAGTAGGGCGAGCACGGCGGCGACGGCGATCGCGATGACCACCGGGCTGCCCCAGCCCAGCCCCGGTCCCTCGATGAGCACGAACACGAGCCCGAACAGGAACGCCATGCCCAGGAGCTGACCCACCGGATCGACGTCGCGCATCGCGACCGACCGCGACTCCGGGACGAAGACGGCCGTCAGGACGATCGCCAGCGCGCAGATCGGCAGGTTGATCCAGAACACCGCGCGCCAGTCGACGTACTCGATGAGCACCCCGCCGACGATCGGGCCGAGGGCCATCGAGATGCCGACGACCCCGCCCCACACACCGATCGCGCGGGCCCGTTCGACGCGGCCGGTGAACACCTGCGTGATGATCGACATCGCGACCGGGTTGAGCATCGACCCGCCGACGGCCTGCAGGAACCGGGCCGCGATCAGCGTTTCGATGTTGGGCGCGAGGCTGCACAGCAGTGAGCCGACGGCGAACACAGCCAACCCGATGTGGAAGGTGCGACGCCGGCCGATGCGATCGGCCGTCGCGCCGGCCAGCAGCAGCAGTGACGCCAGCACCAGGGTGTAGACGTCGATGACCCACTGCATCTGGGAGGACGACGCGCTCAGATCGGACCGGATGCTGGGGATCGCGACGTTGACGATCGTCGCGTCCATCGACACGATCAGCAGGCTCAGGCAGCAGGACACCAGAATGATGGCCTTGCGCCGTGCGCTGATGCCGACAGAGTCACTCACCAAACAATTGTGAAACTACAACTGTTGCGGTGGCAACTCCGTCGGCCGCCGAAATCGACGAAATGACGGAGATCACTCGACTTTGCCGCCCGTTTGATCATTTGGGCGAGAAAGCGGAGTCAGCGGTTGGCGGAGTCGATGTAGTCGCGTTCGGTGTAGCCGGTGTAGATCTGGCGCGGCCGGCCGATACGGCCCGGCTCCGAGTGCATCTCGCGCCAGTGCGCGATCCAGCCGGGCAGCCGGCCGAGCGCGAACAGCACGGTGAACATCCGCGTCGGGAAGCCCATCGCCCGGTAGATCACCCCGGTGTAGAAGTCGACGTTCGGGTAAAGCTTGCGCTCGACGAAGAAGTCGTCGGTCAGCGCCGCCTCCTCGAGCTGCTTGGCGATGTCGAGCAACTCGTCCTCGACGCCGAGCTTGCCCAGGATCTTGTCGGCCTGCTCCTTGACGATGCGCGCCCGCGGGTCGTAGTTCTTGTAGACGCGGTGGCCGAAGCCCATGAGCTTCACGCCTTCCTCGCGGTCCTTGACCTTGCGGACGAATTCGCGCACGTCGCCGTCGCTCTGCCGGATCTTCTCCAGCATCTCGAGCACGGCCTGGTTGGCGCCGCCGTGCAGCGGACCCCACAGCGCGTTGATGCCACCGGAGATCGAGGTGAACAGGTTGGCCTGCGAGGAACCCACCAATCGCACCGTCGACGTCGAGCAGTTCTGCTCATGGTCGGCGTGCAGGATCAGGAGCATGTCCAGGGCCCGAACAATCTCCGGGTCGACCTCGTACGGCTCGGCCGGGAACCCGAACGTCATCCGGAGGAAGTTCTCCACCAGGGTCAGCGAGTTGTCCGGGTAGAGGAACGGCTGACCGGCCGACTTCTTGTACGCGTACGCGGCGATGGTCGGCATCTTGGCCAACAACCGGATCGTCGACAGCTCCACCTGCTCGTGGTCCATCGGATCCAGCGAATCCTGGTAGTAGGCGCTCAGCGCGTTGACCGCACTCGAGAGCACTGGCATCGGATGCGCATTGCGCGGGAAGCCGTCGAAGAACCGCTTGAGGTCCTCGTGCAGCAGCGTGTGCCGCTGGATCTTGGTGGTGAAGTCCTCGAGCTGCTCCGGGGTCGGCAGCTCGCCGTAGATCAGCAGATAGCTGACTTCGATGAACGTCGACTTCTCGGCCAGCTGCTCGATCGGGTAGCCCCGGTAGCGCAGGATGCCGGCCTCACCGTCGATGTAGGTGATGGCGCTCTTCGTCGAGGCGGTGTTGACGAAACCGCTGTCGAAGGTGGTGTATCCGCTCTTGGCCAACAGCGAACCCAGCGCGATGCCGTCGGCGCCCTCAGTCGCGGGGACGACATCCAGTTCGATCTCGCCACCCGGGTAACTGAGGGTGGCGTGTTCCGTCGCGCTGGACGAGTTTTCGGCCACGGGAAATCCCTTCTGAGCTGGTCGACAGGGCGAGGGGTACCCCCCTCACCGAAGGTAGTCGCTATTGTCGCGCACCGCCTGCGGGGCTGAGTCACCGGTGTCCCATGGCGCCCACAACCGGGCGAACATCGCGTAGGTGTCGCGCAGCCGGCGACACAGCACCGCCGGCTCGATGGGGTCGCCACCGGGCAGCCCCATTCCCCGGAAGGACGTCGCGAACAGCAGCGTCCACGCGTCGGCGACCAGGCGCACCGCCCGGTGGTCGAGCGGTAACCCCATCCGCCGCGCCAACACCACGACCGTCGCCTTCTCGGCAGGTTCGGGGGTGAACGCGAAAGCCGCGGTGTTGAAGGTCTGCGACGCGTTGACGATCGAGATCAGCACCGCCATCCGGTTGAACGCGCCCGGTCCGTTGGGCGCGTCGGGGGCGAAGATCTCCAGCTGCGTGCGCAACAGCGCCTCGAGTTCGGGGATGTCGGTCGGCTGTTCGGCCAGCACGGCCGCCATGTCCTCATCGATCTCGTCGGCGAACGCCGCGATCACCGCTTCCTTGCTCGGGAAGTAGCGGTTGAAGGTGCGCGCGGAGACCTCGGCGGCCGCGGCGATCTGCTCGACGGTGGTGTTGTCGTAGCCCTGGCGGACACACAGATCGGCGGCGGCGTCGATCAGCGTCGTGCGGGTCCGGCGCTTCTTGCGTTCCCGTAGACCGAGCGCCGCTGATTCGTCGACCACGCACGCATCCTATGCGTCTGCGGCCGACGGTCCGGCCTGGCAGTACGCGGGAGACGTCACCGCCGCGGCAGTCCCACGGTGACCGTCAGGAACCGCTGGAAGCTGTCGTCGATGCGGTGCGCCATCAGGTCCGGACCCAACGGATGGCCATCGATGTCGTCGACGAGGTCGTAGCAGGCGGTGGCGATGATGGCCGACGTCACCGACAGCGCGATGCGCACGTTCCGATCGTCCGGGTCGGTACCCATCCGGGCCGCCATCGCGGCGAGCACCCGGCCGGACCGGAACTCCGCCGCGGGCAGTCGCAGCGATTCGGTTGAGTTCAGGATGCGCAACATGGTCGCGATCCGTTCGGGGGTGATGGTGATGGTGTCGTCTTCACCGACCGCGCGCAGGACGTCGACGTGCGACCGGTACAGCGCTTCGAGCGGGGACGCGTCGGCGGGCACGGCCTCCAGGCGGTCGGCCACCGCGTCGGCGAAGTCGTCGAGCAGCGTCAGCAGCACCGCTTCTTTGGAGGCGAAGTAGCGGCTGAACGTGCGGGGCGAGACGTCGGCGAGCGCCGCGATCTGTTCGACGGTGGTGCCATCGAAGCCCTGACGCCCGCACAGTTCGATGGCGGCGTCGACGAGTGTGGCGCGCGTCCGTAGCTTCTTGCGTTCGCGCAGACCGACATCCGGTGCGCCGACGTCTTCAGCCACGGTTCGGATGCTATCGCGCATCCGCGACGCCCATGGGTGTTATGGCATACGACGCATATCGCCGGTGGTCATCCTTTGTCACCTTCCGGCAGTTTCGGGGCGCCGACGCGATAGCGCACGAACGCCGGGGCGAGGGCGGCGGCGACCAGCACACCGATCACGACGAGAGCACCGCCGCCGGCGGCGGCGAGGGTGGTCCCGACCGCCGCGGCGGCCGCGCCGTGGGCGACGTCGGCCACGCGCGGACCGCCCGCGACCACGACGACGAACACGCCCTGCAGGCGGCCGCGGACGTCATCGGAGGCGGCCTGCTGCAGGATCGTCGAGCGGAACGCGGCCGACACCATGTCGGCCGCCCCGCCGATGGCCAGGAACAGCAGCGCCACCCACAGCAGGACACCGACGTGGCCGTCGGCGAATCCGCACGCCACACCGAAACCGACCATCGCCAACCCCCACACGACAATCGAGCCGACCACCGCCAGACCCTGCCGCCGCACCCGCGGCAGCCAGCCGGAGAACACCCCGCCGGCGACGGCGCCCACCGACATCGCCGCGGCGAGCAGCGCGATCACGGTGCCGCCCTCGACCGGGCCGCCGAAGCTCTCGTGGGCGATCTGCGGGAACAGCGCCCGCGGCATCCCGAAGATCATCGCGATGAGGTCGACGACGAACGACATCAGCACCACGCGGTTGCCTGCCAGATACCGGAAACCGTCGAGTACGGCGGTCAGCCCGAATCGGGCCGCGCCCGCGGCGGCTGTCGGCGGGATGGGCGACAGCCGGAAGGTCGCCCATATCGGTGCGATACAGGTGGCGGCGTCGATCAGGTAGAGCGTCGACAGATCCACCCAGTGCAGCATCACCCCGGCCAGTAGCGGGCCGACGATCGCACCGAACTGGAACACCGTCATGTTCAGCGAATTCGCCGCGGGCAGTTGATCTTCGGGCACCATGCGCGGGATGGCCGCCGCCCGAGTCGGCGAGTTCACCGCATAGAACGCCTGCTGAACCGACAGCAGGCTGAGCACCACCCACACGTTGTTCAGCGCGAGCGCGGCCTGCAGCCACAGCAGCACCGACGCCGCCGCCAACCCGCACGAGGTGATGATCAGCAGTGCGCGGCGGTCCATCGCGTCGGCCAGCGCACCGCCCCACAGCCCGAACACCACCAGCGGCACGAGCGCGAACAGCCCGGCCAGACCGACGTAGGCCGAGCTCTGGGTCAGCGCGTAGAGCTGCACCGGCACCGCGAAGATCGTGAGGTTGGCGCCGATGACGGTCGGGATGCCGGCCACCCACAGCCGGCGGAAGTCCGGCGTCCTCAGCGGTGTGGTGTCGGCGAAGAGACCCCGCGCCACCTACGGTTGAAGCCGCTCGACGCGGCCGCCCGTCACTCGAATCCTGTTGTGCACCCGGTTCTCCCGGCCCTGCCAGAACTCGACCACCTCGGGCTCGATCAGATAGCCGCCCCAGTTCGGCGGAACCGGCACCTGCTCGTGCCCGTCGAAGCGTGCGGTGACCTCGGCCAGTTGATCGAGCAGAGCCTGCCGCGAGGCGATCGGGTGTGACTGGTGCGACGCCCACGCGCCGAGCTGCGATCCCCTGGGACGCGTGGCCCAGTAGTCCGCGGTGGCCGCCGCGGACACCTTGTGCACCGCGCCGCGCACATGCACCTGACGGCCGAGGGCGTACCACGGGAAGGTGGCCGACGCGTAGGGCGTCGCCGCGAGGTCCTGCCCCTTGGCCGATCCATAGTTGGTGAAGAAGGTGAGGCCGGTGTCGTCCACGCCCTTGCACAGCACCGTGCGGGTCACCGGGCGCCCCTGGGCGTCGACCGTGCCGACCACCATGGCGTTCGGTTCGGACAGACCGGCCTTCTCGGCGTCGGCCATCCACCTGCCGAGCAGGGCCACCCAGCCGTCGGACACCCAGTCGGCATCCAGGTCGGGGCTGCCGTCCTTCTCCACCGAGCCGTACTCCACCCGCATCGCCGCCAAGTGCTCGTTCTCGAGCTCTGTCACCGCGTCAACGCTACGCCCGACCGCTGCCCACAGCGGGACGGGCCGGGTGCGAGAATCGGCCCATGACCGAGACGTCATCGCCGGTGCCGGAGGACTTCATCGCGGGGCTGGAGGGTGTGGTGGCCTTCACCACCGAGATCGCCGAACCGGACAAGGACGGCGGCGCCCTGCGCTACCGCGGGGTGGACATCGAGGACCTGGTCGGACGCCGCGTCACGTTCGGTGACGTGTGGGCGCTGCTGGTGGACGGGGCCTTCGACGCCGGGCTGACGCCGGCCGAACCGTTCCCGCTGCCGATCCACAGCGGCGACGTCCGGGTCGACGTGCAGGCGGGTCTGGCGATGCTCGCCCCGATCTGGGGATACCGGCCGCTTCTCGACATCGACGACGACACCGCCCGAGCTCAGCTCGCCCGCGCCTCGGTGATGGCGCTGTCCTACGTCGCGCAGTCGGCCCGCGGTATCTACCAGCCCGCCGTGCCGCAGCGCGCCATCGACGAATGCAGCACGGTCACAGAACGTTTCATGACCCGGTGGAAGGGTGAACCGGATCCGCGGCACGTCGAGGCGATCGACGCCTACTGGGTCTCGGCCGCCGAACACGGGATGAACGCGTCGACGTTCACGGCCCGGGTGATCGCCTCCACCGGTGCCGACGTCGCCGCCGCGCTGTCGGGTGCCGTCGGCGCGATGAGCGGACCGCTGCACGGCGGGGCGCCGGCCCGGGTACTGCCGATGATCGAGGAGGTCGAACGGACCGGCGACGCCCGCGCGGTGGTCAGGGACATCCTCGACCGTGGCGACAAGCTGATGGGATTCGGTCACCGCGTCTACCGCGCGCAGGACCCGCGGGCGCGGGTGCTGCGGGCCACCGCCGAACGCCTCGAGGCGCCGCGCTACGAGGTCGCCGTAGCGCTCGAACAGGCGGCGCTCGCCGAGTTGCGCGAACGACGCCCCGACCGCGCGATCGAGACGAACGTCGAATTCTGGGCGGCCGTGATGCTGGACTTCGCCGAAGTGCCGCCGTCGATGATGCCCGCGATGTTCACGTGCGGACGCACCGCGGGCTGGTGTGCGCACATCCTCGAGCAGAAGCGCCTCGGCAAGCTGGTCCGGCCGTCGGCGATCTACGTCGGGCCGGCGCCGCGCAGCCTGGAATCGGTCCCGGGGTGGGACCGCATCAAGACATCGTGACCACCGCCGCATATCAGCAGTTCGTTTCTGCGGCAGATGGTTTCGCGCGCCTGGTCGCGGAACTGCCGGCGGGATGCTGGGACGCTCCGGGTTTGGGTGAGTGGGATCTGCGGGCTCTGGTCGGTCACACCTCGCGTTCGCTGATCACCGTCAGCACCTACCTCGGCACCACCGCGGCAAATGAGGATGTCCGCACCCCCGCCGAGTACTACCGACAGGTCACGCCCGAGGCCCTGGGCATCGATCCGGCCGCCGTGGCGGAACGGGGCCGGCAGGCAGGTCGTGACCTCGGCGACGATCCGGTGGCCACCGTCGATCGGTTGGTCGAGCGGGCGCTGGCCGACGCGGCCGCGGCGGGCGATCCGCTGATCGAGGTGATCGGCGGGATGGGCATCCGGTTGAGCACCTACCTGCCGACGCGGACGTTCGAACTGGTGGTGCACGGACTGGACATCGCCCGTGCGGCCGGGGTGCCGTACGCCCCGCCGCCCGATGCGCTGGCGGCCGCGGTCGACCTGGCGGCGCAGGTCGCCGTCGCCTCCGGGCATGGACCGGCCGTGCTGCTGGCGCTGACCGGACGGGCGTCGCTGCCGACCGGCTTCAGCATCGTCTGAGCTACCACCGCAGATTCGGGACGACCCACTCCAACAGTGGAAGCGGCAACCCGTTGGCTCGGGTGATCTGACTGATCGCCGCGATGCTGGCGGGTTTGGGGGTGCGCTCGAGCTCCGGAGTGGCCGGGTCGGAGCCGAAGAGACCGAACTTCAGGTCGTAGCCCTCGGACCATTCGAGGTTGTCGACGAACGACCAGTAGGTGTAACCGCGGATGTCCATCCCGTGGGCGACGAGATCCTGGACAACCGCGATGTGGCTGACGAGATAGGCCGGCCGTTTGGAGTCGTCGGCGTCGGCGATGCCGTTCTCGGTGACCCACAGCGGTTTTCCATAGGACGCGGCGAGCTCGAGCACCTCGCGGAAGCCGCCGGGATCGGTGGGCTGATTGAAGTCGCTGCACGTCGGGGATGGCTCACACCGCAGCGGAAGCCCGCGCAGGAACGGGAATCCCGGGATCGGGGCGAATCCGAATCCCTGCATCGGCTGCGACCCGTAGTACTGCACGCCCAGGAAGTCGACCTTGCCGACGAAGTCGGCGCGGATCTCGCCGGCGGACCTGCGCCCGTCGAAGTTCGCATCCACCCAGCCGTCGATGACCGCGTTGGGAAACCAGCGGTTGTAGTAGGCGTTCCAGGCGTCGGCGGCTTGATCGTCGAGGGGGTTGCGGGGATCGGCCGGCCGCGCCGGGATCATGTTGTTGGAGAATCCCACGAACGCCGCGGGCCCGTCCGGTGTGGCAGAAGTGGTGTCCCACAGGTGAATCGCGTCATAGGCCGCGACGTGCCCCCTGGCCTGGTTGACCAGCAGGGTCGCGGCGAGGTCGGGGCGCAGCACTCCGGGCGGCCAGGAGGGCACCAGCCCGGGAATCGCCAGCAGTTCGGTCAGCACCGGCGCGAACGGCTCGTTGATGGTGACCCAGTTGTCCACCAGATCGCCGTACTTCCAGGCGACGTATGCCGCGTACTTCTCGAACTCGACCGGCGTCGTCGACGACAACCAACCCGCGCGCGGCGCCGGCAGCCCGAACTGGACCAGCCACCGCGACGCCAGCGGATCGTGGATCCACAGCGGCAGCGTGAAATGGTTCACGGTGACCAGCGGTTCGAGCCCCTGTGCCCGCAGCGCGGTGAACACCTCGCGGTAGTGCGCGACCTCGCCCTGGTTGGCCAGCGCGTCCATCGCCTGCAGATCGGCCAGGCTGACGGTGCCGCCCTCGTCCCTGATGTCGATGGCGGCGGTGGAGGCCGGGAACAGCCGGCTCCATTCGATGCCCATCCGGAACGTGTTCATCCCCAGCACGTCTCGCGCGAGTTCGGCATCCGTGTCGAAGCTGACGTAGGCGCCCGGGCCGTCGTCCGGCACGCCGTGGGTCAGTCCGAACAACTGATTGAACGGATCGTGCACCCACCGATACCAGTCGGAGTAGGGGTCGACGGGTGATCCGGGTCCGCCCTCGGCCTGGAATCCGGAGTGCGCGACGCCCCAGGCGAATTGGTCGGGGAAGCGCAGGTTCATCCCCGCGACGGGGGCGACGGTGACCGTCACGGTCTGCACGGTGCGGTGTCCGCCGCCGGGGTTGATCAGGTTTCCGACGATCGGGATGAGCTGGAGCAGACCGGCGGGACCGTGGGTGTGCGGGCCCGCCGCCTCGTCGCTGACCACGACCGTGAACTCGTCGGTGCCGCCGGTGGCCGCCATCGCGTTCATGGGCCGGTAGGTGAAGGTGCCGGTGTCGTCGATCTCGACCTCACCGCCGTTGCGCGGCCTGCCGACCACGCGGTAGGTGACGTCGTCGCCGTCGGGATCGTCGACCAGGACGCGTCCGGTGATCACGACGTCCCCGGCGTCGTTGCGCGACTGAACGTTGCGCGCGGGGTCGTAGGAGGTCTTCGGTGTCTCGTTGAACAGGGCGCGGCGCGGCAGGGCCCGCGGCGTCTCGTCCATGCCGTCGTCCCGCGGTGTCTCCGTGCGCGACGCCCGGTCGCTGCGCACGCCCGTTGCTCGCGAAGCGCGGTCGGGGGCGGACCGGGCCGGTGCTGCGGAGTCCGACGCGGCCGACGACGCGGGTCCGCGCGAGACGCCCGCCGAGCCGTCGGCCTCGGCGGCGGCCGTGGCGGTACCGGTCCACGCACCGAGCCCGATGCCGAGCCCCACGCCCAACAACCCGATGTATCCGACCCGGGACCGAGCAGCCATGGCTATTGCTATACGCGGTCGAGCGGCGAGTTTTCGCGGAATCGGCGATCAACGCCGCCGCAGCGATGAGAAATGTCGGTGGCAACGGTCAGTATCGACACCACCCGCTCGAGAAGGAGAAACCATGGCACCTGAAGTCACCCCGTTCATCGCGCCGCACCTCGTCGTCGACGGAGCCGCGGCGGCCATCGACTTCTACGTGAAGGCGTTCGGCGCCATCGAATACGGACGCGTACCGGGTCCGGACGGGAAGCTCGTGCACGCGGCGCTCGGCATCAACGGGTCGACGGTGATGCTCAACGACGACTTCCCGGAGATGTGCACCGAAGGTCAGTCGATGACGCCGACCGCCCTGGGCGGGTCGCCGGTGACGATCCACCTGCAGGTCACCGATGTCGACAGCATGTTCCAGCAGGCGGTCGACGCCGGCGCCGAAGTGGTGATGCCGCTGTCGGAGCAGTTCTGGGGCGACCGGTACGGGGTGCTGCGCGATCCGTTCGGTCACCTGTGGTCGCTGGGTCAGCCGGTGCGCGAGGTCAGCCCGGAGGAACTGCAGGCCGCGATGGCCGCCGCGCAGTAGCGGTCAGCGCAGGAGGGCGAGCAGTCGGCGGCCGGCGCTCGGCGCCGGCGCGCCGGCTGCGGCGCCGAGCAAGTCGGCGACGGTGGTGAACTTGCTGCGCGGCCGGGTGTCCCCGCCGCGCGCGATCTCCGCCGCGTCGATGGCCCGCCAGCCCGCCGCGTCGACGACGTCGGCCTGCCGGCTGCGCACCAGCCGGTCGAGCTCACCCCGATGCTGCGGACCGCTCAGGGCACCGTCGTTGTAGTCGGCGACCAATGCGTGCACGGTTTCGGCGGCGCACGATTTGTTGGTGCCGATGAAGCCCGAGGGCCCGCGCTTGATCCAGCCCGCCACGTAGCTGCCCGGCACCGGCCGACGGTCGGCGCCGACCACGCGGCCGCCGTCGTTGGGCACGGTGGCGGTCTGCTCGTCGAACGGTAGACCGGACACCGGCCTGCCGCGGTATCCGATCGACGTCAGGACCAGCCCGGCCGGGACGCGCCGCACCTCGTCGGTGCCGGTGACCAGGAATTCGACGCCGTCGGCGCGGCTGTCGCCGGTGATCCGCTGCGGGGTCAGGCGGTAGGCCAGCCGGATCCGCGGACGGACGATCGGCGCGGACGAGTCGCCCAGCTTCGCCAGGACCTCCAGCTTGTTGCGGGTCAGCGCGTCGGTGTCCCGGGTAAGGTCGCGCCGGACCAGCTCGTGGTCCTCGGGGTCGAGCACGACGTCGCAGGATGCGGTGAGGCCGATCAGCTCGGGCAACGTGAAGGCCGACTCCGCCGGTCCGCGCCGGGCCGCGATCACCACCTCGTCGATCTGCGAGGCACACAGGGTCGCCAGCGCGTGGTCGGCGATGTCGGTGCGTGAGAGCGCGTCGGGGTCGGTGGTCAGGATCCGCGCGACGTCGAGCGCGACGTTGCCGTTGCCGATCAGCAGGGCCTTTTGGTGGGCGAGGTCGACGGGCAGGTCCGCGAAGTCGGGGTGGGCGTTGAACCACGCGACGAACTCCGTGGCCGTGCCGGTTCCCGGCAGGTCCATGCCCGGGACGTCGAGTCGCCGGTCGTTGGGCGCCCCGACCGCGTAGAGAACGGCGTGGTGGTGGGCCAGCAGCTCGTCGTGGGTGATGTGGGTGCCGACCTCAACGTTCAGATACAGGTGCAGATGCCGGTCGGCCGTGATCCGGTCGAACAGCCGGGTGACCTGCTTGGTGCTCTGGTGGTCCGGCGCCACCCCGGCCCGCACCAGGCCGTACGGCGTCGGCAGCCGCTCGAACATGTTGACCTGGACGCCCCGCTGGGTGAGCAGTTCGTCGGCGGCGTACATCGCGGCGGGTCCGGAACCGACGATCGCGACCGTCAGCGGACCGCCAGACCGCCGGTGCACCACCGGCGCCTCGAGTACCGGCGCCAGCTTCGACGTCGGGGGGACCTTCTCGTCGGCCCGGCGTTCGGGGTAGAACGCCGCGTTGAGCTCGACGAACGGCAGCTGTTCAGGCGAAAGCTTCGTGTCCGGGGCGATCGCCCCCACCGGGCAGGCGCTGACGCAGGCACCGCAGTCGACGCACGACGCCGGATCGATGTAGAGCATCTCGGCGGTGGCGAATCCGGGTTCGTCGGGTGTGGGATGGATGCAGTTGACCGGGCAGGCGTAGACGCAGGACCCGTCGCTGCAGCACGACTGGGTGATCACGTGCGGCATATTTGCTCTCAGACGTGTCAGGCGGCGGGCACGACGTGCTGCCGGTGCGGCTCGCTGCGGTAGCGGCTGGGCCTGCCGTCAATCCGGCAGATCCGCCACATCAGCTTTGCCATCGGGTTCATCAACCCGGTGTCGTGGCAGAGCATCCGCACGTCGCCGAACATATCCCGCAGGAACTGCCGCGACTCGGGCGCCCGGAAGAACAGCTCCTTGCGCACCGACCGCGGAATGTCGAATTCCTTCCAGAAACTACGCGGCGGCTTGATGATCGCCTGGCACAACACGCGCATGACCACCGGGACGTAGAGCGACAGCCAGAACCGCTGCCGTCTGGGCAGGTGCGGCAGCCGCTTGCGCAGGTACTCGTGGGCGAACGAGATGTGCCGCGCCTCCTCGGCGACGTGGATCGCCATCACCCGTTCCATGATCGGGTGGATCGCCTTGCCCTCGCGCAGCACGTTCTTCTGCGTGTGGTCGATCGGCTCCTCGCCGGCAAGCACCCCGAAGAAGAACGGGATCGGCAGCGGCCCCGCTACCAGCGGGATGAACGGCGAAATCCAGCGCAGCATCCGCGGCATCCCGGGGACGTCGGCGCCGATGCGGTTCACCATTTCCTGGAACATCATGGTGTGGTTGCACTCTTCGACCGTCTCGTGCATGCAGTAGCGGTACTCGGGTGAGCCGTTGGGCACCCAGAACGCATAGTTCGTCAGACCGCGGATCAGGATGATCTCGAACTGCAGCCCGACCTTGGCGACGTTCGCTTGGCGCCACCGGCCGATCTCGATCTGCCGCTCCCGGGGCTGCGCCTGATACCAGGGGTGGCGACCGATCGGGTCGGTCCCGGGCAGGATCCAGCGCTCGTCGTCGTCGACGACCGCGAACTCCGGGGAGCTCCAGTCGATGTCGGTGTAGGGATTGAAGTTTCGGCGCACCGACCCTTCAGAGAGAGTGGTGAGGGTGTCGACGTAGGCGCGATCCTCGGGGCTGTCCCCGATCTCCATATTGCGGCGCCAGCGCCGGACCATCCGTGTACGAGCCATCAGAGCCTCCCGAGTGGTTTACATTCACCGGTCTGCTGTACACAGTACCGCAGGTATCGGGTAAGTGTCCATGAGAGTTTTGTGAGTTTGCTGCCGGACCGGCGATCTGGGCGCGCTGACGTGCGGACAGCGTCGATTACCGCGCCGAAATCACCGGGAACTACGCTGGTACCCCATGGCCGATCTGACGATTCCCGCCGACCTCAAGCCCCGAGACGGACGTTTCGGCTCCGGGCCGTCGAAGGTGCGCCCCGAGCAGCTCGCCGCACTGGCGGGTGCGGGCCACCTCTTCGGCACCTCGCACCGGCAGGCGCCGGTGAAGGATCTCGTCGGACGGGTGCGCGACGGCGTCAAGACGCTGTTCTCGGTGCCCGACGGCTACGACGTCATCCTGGGCAACGGCGGTTCGACCGCGTTCTGGGATGCCGCGGCGTTCGGTCTGATCGACAAGCGTTCGCTGCATCTGACGTACGGCGAGTTCAGCGCCAAGTTTGCCTCCGCGGTGGCCAAAAATCCGTTCGTCGGCGATCCGATCGTGGTCAAGGCCGATCCGGGCAGCGCGCCGACCCCGCAGTCCGATCCGTCGGTCGACGTCATCGCCTGGGCGCACAACGAGACCTCCACCGGGGTGTCGGTGCCTGTGCAGCGGCCCGACGGTGCGGGTGACGCGCTGGTCGTCATCGATGCGACGTCCGGTGCGGGCGGGCTGCCGGTCGACATCAGCCAGGCCGACGCCTACTACTTCGCCCCGCAGAAGAACTTCGCCGGTGACGGCGGGCTGTGGCTGGCCGTGGTCTCCCCCGCCGCGCTGGCCCGCATCGAGTCGATCGCCGCGTCGGGGCGCTGGGTGCCCGATTTCCTGTCGCTGCCGATCGCCGTCGAGAACAGCACCAAGAACCAGACCTACAACACCCCGGCGATCGGCACGCTGGTGCTGCTGGCCGACCAGCTGGACTGGCTCAACGGCAACGGCGGCCTCGACTGGGCCGTCGGCCGCACCGCCGATTCGTCGCAGCGGCTGTATTCGTGGGCCGAGGCGTCGTCGTACGCGACGCCGTTCGTCACCGACACCGCGCTGCGCTCCCAGGTGGTCGGCACCATCGACTTCTCCGACGAAGTGGATGCAGCGGCGGTCGCGAAGGTATTGCGCGCCAACGGAATTGTCGACACAGAGCCCTATCGCAAGCTCGGCCGCAACCAGTTGCGGGTCGCGATGTTCGCCGCTGTCGACCCCGAGGACGTCAGCGCGCTGACCGCGTGCGTGGACTGGGTCGTCGAACGTCTCTGAGCCGATGCCGCGTGTCAGCACGGTAACGGACGGATAACACAGTAGGGTCACCGCTTATCGGGCTGGCGCCTCGCGTCAGGACGGGCCCGGAGGAGGTCGGTATGCGGGAACTCGAGGTCGTCGGACTGGACGTCGACGGCAAACGCATCGTCTGCGAGACCGCCTCGGGTGAGAAATTCCTCCTGCGATCCGACGACCGGCTGCGTGCCGCGGTGCGCGGTGACCGGGCGGGATCCAGTCGGCCGGCCAATCAGACGATGATGGATGTCGAGGTCCACAACATGCTTCGTCCCAGAGACATCCAGTCCAAGATCCGCGCCGGCGCCTCGGTGGAGCAGGTGGCCAACGCCTCCGGTATGCCGTACGAGCGGGTCGAGCGTTTCGCCCATCCGGTGCTCCTGGAGCGGTCCCGCGCCGCTGAACTGGCCACCGCCGCCCACCCGGTCCTGGCCGACGGACCCTCGGTGCTCACGCTGCTGGAAACCATCACCACCGCGCTCGTCGCGCGAGGCCTGGATCCCGACGACACCACCTGGGACGCCTGGCGCAACGAGGACGGTCGCTGGACCGTCCAGCTGGGCTGGAAGGCCGGCCGCTCGGACAACGTCGCCCACTTCCGCTACGTGCCCGGCGCCCACGGCGGCACCGTCACCGCCTTCGACGAGGCGGCCGCCGATCTGATCGACCCGAACTTCGCCCGGCAGCTGCGTCCGGTCGCACCCGTCGCCCAGCTGGACTTCGAGGAGCCGGTCGCCGCGCCGGCCCCTGCTCCGGCGCCCGCTGCTGCCCCCGCACCCGCACCGGCTCCCGCACCGCAGGATGTCGAGCCGGAGGCGCCCAAGCCGGCGCGGGCCCGCAAGGCCAAGCCGACAGTGCCCGCGTGGGAGGACGTGCTGCTCGGAGTCCGCTCCAGCGGTCAGCGCTGATCCTTCCGGGACTTCCGCAATGTCGGACTGAGAGCGTCGTCATGGATATATATGCGTGACGCGGCTGTCAGCCCGACATTGCGATCGGACCAACCCGTCAGAACACCCCGCCGAGCGTCAGCGCCGCCAGCGCGATCCAGCCGCCGGCCACCCCGACACCGCCACCGAGTACGAACCACCGCCACACCGGCCGCTTGCGCCACCCCCATACGGTGGGGGCCAGGCCGCCGACGGCGACGATGTTCAGTCCGACCGCCAGCAGCGGGTGCACCCGGATCAAGCCGAGGCTGAGTACGACCACAGCCGCCCCGATGACCGCCGCGACCAAGGCCGCCACCGTCAGACCCGTTCCCCACGGGGTGGATTCATCGATCACTTCGTGCTCCCCCGGGTCGCTCCGCTCCTGCCCGCCGTCCCGCTCCCCCTGACCCGTTCGTAGAACGCCAGCGCCGCGGCGGTCGCCACGTTGAGCGAATCGGTGCCCCGCGACATCGGAATGCGCACGCGCACATCGCTGGCCCACATCGCCCGTTCGGTGAGGCCGGGCCCCTCGGCGCCGACGAGGATCGCGACCTTCTCCCCGGCCAGGCGCGGCATCGCGTCGGCGAGCGTGTCGGCAGCCGGGTCAGGGGTCATCGCCAGCATCCGGAAACCGTTGTCGCGCAACGTCTCCAACTCTCCGGGCCAGGATGCCGCGCGGGCGAACGGCACCAGCAGCGCGTGGCCCATCGACACCCGGACCGCGCGCCGGTACAGCGGATCCGCACACCCCGCGCCGAAGACGATCGCGTCCACGTCGAGGCCCGCGGCATTGCGGAAGATCGAACCGAGATTCTCGTGGTCGTTGACCCCTTCGAGCACCGCCACGGTGCGCGCCCCGTCGAGCACCTGCGCCACCTCGAGCTCCGGCGCTCGCGACGCCGAGGCGAGAACACCGCGGTTGAGGTGGAAACCGACCACCTCGGCCATCACCTCGGCGCTCGCGCGGTAGAACGGCGCGTCGACGGCGCACAGCACGTCGCCGAGTTCGGTCAGCCGACGGTCGGTGCCCAGCAACGCGCGCGGCGTGAACCGCGACGCCACCATCCGCTCCACGACCAGCACGCCCTCGGCGATCACCAGGCCCTTACCGGTCGGCAGGTCCGGGCGGCGGTCGATGCTGTTGAGATCGCGGAAGTCATCGAGGCGCGGGTCGGCGGGGTCGTCAACGTCGACGACGGTGGCGGGCGGGCTCACGCGCTCTGGTCGACGATCGCCGTCATCAGGTCCGCGGCCGTCAGCAACGTCGCCCGCTGCTCGGGGTCGAGACGGTCCAGCCGTCGCTTCAGCCATTCCTGGCTGGCGCGCCTCTCCGCCTCGATCAGCTCGGCGCCCGCCGCGGACACCGACACCAGCACCTGCCGTCCGTCGTCGGGGTGCGCGGTGCGCTCGACATACCCGAGGTCGACCAGCGACGCGATCACCCGCGTCATCGACGGCGGGCGGACCCGCTCCCGCTCAGCTAACGCACCCGGAGTCATCGAACCCTCTTTGTCCAGCGTCACCAGAGCCGATAGCTGCGACAGGGAAATCGGCGATTCGGCACGCCGGAACCGCAATTGGCGCGCCAGCCGGATCACCGCGAGCGACAGGTCACTGGCCAGCCGTGCGTCGGTGTCCGCCACAAGGCAAATACTACCCAGGGCCGTGTCACCGATCGTTCGGATGCCTCACTTTCGATCGGATAGGTTGACCACGATGACCGAGGAACGCAGTCCCGACGGCGACGCGGCGCAACCGCCCGCACTTCCCGCGTCGCTGCTCGACCCGCGGCCGGTGATCCTGGTGATCGCCGTCGGCTGGCTGGTCGCCACGGTGCTCGCGTTCACCGTCGCCGGGTTGCAGGAATGGCGGCCGTACACCGTCGCCGGTCTGGGCATCGGGGTGTTTGGCACGTCCCTCTTTCTGTGGCAACGTCGCGCCGTGCGCCGCGGTGCCCGCGGCGCCCAGAGTGGATTGACCTGACGCCCCTACCCCGAGGAGGACGTGTGGCCGCACCGGTTCTGCACGCACAGATCGACATCGACGCCCCGGTGGCCACGGTGTGGGCCCTGGTCTCGGACCTCGCCCGCATGCCCGAGTGGAGTCCGCAGTGCCGCGTGATGAAGCCGCTCGGCCCCGTGCGCCCCGGCACCCGGACCGTCAACCTGAACCGGCGCGGCTTCCTGGTCTGGCCGACCACCTGCACCGTCACCGAAGTGGACCCGGAGAAGAAGCTCGCGTTCCGGGTGAACGCCAACAACACCGTGTGGAGCTACGAGCTCGAACCCACCGCCACGGGCACCCGGCTGACCGAGATCCGCAACGCGGAGAACGGCGTCAAGGCCGTGTCGACGGTGACCGTCAATGCGCTGTTCGGCGGTGTCCCCAGCTTCGAGGACGAGCTGGTGGCCGGGATGAACGAATCGCTGCGCAAGATCAAGGCCGCGGCGGAACGCTAGTCGGCGACCTCGACGACGCCGTCGTCATAAGGGTCGTACAGCGGGGAGCCGGAGCCGTGCGGCGCCGGGGTGTCCGAATGGGCGCCGCAGCCGTACTCGGAGTCCACGACGTGCCCGTCGGCGGACATCTCGTTGGCGCATACCCCGAACAACACCCCCAGGGCGCCCGACAGCGGCAGATAGAAACCGCAGTCGCGGCAGACCCGCTTGGTGGACCGCGCCATCGCCGACCCGGGCCCGAACTCCCCGTCGTGCCACCGCTGGGCGGCGTCGAGGCGACCCAACTGGCTGAGCACCTGTCGCCTGCCGAAACCGAACTCGGCGGCGACCTCGTCGACCTGCGGGTCACCGCTGGACAGATACGAGGGCACCAGCCGGGGATCCTCGGTCTGCGGGGCGAGCAGATCACCGGGGCCCAGATCGCCAGGGCGGACCCGCTCCTCCCAGGGCACCCACTTGGGCGCCAGCAGCGCCGTCGGGCCCGGTACCAGCGCCACCTCGCTGATGGTCGCGTGCTCGGATCCCGGATAGGCCGCCACGACGACGGCCCACTGCCAGCCCCGGTAACCCGGAAGGTCGGCCAGGAACCGGTGCGTCGCCGACGTCGGGTCCTCGAACGACGCGCCGAGATACTCGCCGACGCTGTCGGGTCCGCTGGCCTCGGCGAGCGCGTCGCGGGCCTGCTCGACGGCGCCCATCAGGATCGCCTCGAGATCGGGCGTGCGGGGGGCCACGTCCGTTGCGGTTTCGGTCACGCTGTCCATCGCCCCCCATAGTGCCGCAGTGCACCGGTCGAAGCCACACCGGTCGCCTTCCGCGGCCCCTGTCGGGGTCATGGGGGAGAATCAACGCGTGACCGGCGGACGCGAACGGGGTGAGGGTGACTCCCGGCGCTTTGAGGCCGGGGATGCCCGCTACTACCCGCCGCGGCCGCCCTCCGACGAGGAGCACCCGGGGATGGCCAACTATCCCAGCGACGGTTACTCGCCGCGCCGGCGTCACCAGCCGATGCCCAGCTCCAACCGCTGGCTGCCGCCACTGGAATCAGAGCCCGAACCGGCCCCCCGGTACCGCGCCGAACCGCCCCGCGGCGACGACCCGCCGGGCGGCGACAGGATCACCGTCACCCGGGCGGCCGCCTATCGCAGCCGCGAGATGGGGTCGCGGATGTACGGCCTGGTGCACCGGGCCGCCACCGCCGACGGCGCCGACAAGTCCGGCCTGACGGCGCTGACGTGGCCGGTGGTGGCGAACTTCGCCGTTGACGCCGCGATGGCCGTCGCCCTGGCCAACACGCTGTTCTTCGCCGCCGCCAGCGGGGAGAGCAAGGGCAAGGTGGCGCTGTACCTGTTGATCACCATCGCGCCGTTCGCCGTCATCGCACCGCTGATCGGCCCGGCGCTCGACCGTCTCCAGCACGGGCGCAGGGTCGCACTGGCCGCGTCATTCCTGCTGCGCACCGCGCTGGTGGTGCTGCTCATCGCGAATTACAACGGCGAGACCGGCAGCTACCAGTCGTGGGTGCTCTATCCGTGTGCGCTCGGGATGATGGTGCTGTCGAAATCGTTCTCGGTATTACGCAGCGCCGTCACGCCGCGCGTGCTGCCACCCAGCATCGACCTGGTGCGGGTGAACTCCCGGCTGACGACGTTCGGGCTGTTGGGTGGCACCGTCGTCGGCGGCGGGATCGCGGCGGGCGCCGAGTACCTGCTCAACCTCTTCCATCTGCCGGGCGCGCTGTACGTGATCGTCGCCGCATCGGTGGCGGGTGCGGTGCTGTCGATGCGGATTCCCAAATGGGTGGAGGTCACCGCCGGCGAGGTGCCCACCACCCTGAGCTACCACGGCGGCGACGACGATCTGCGGCGCGATTCCCGCCCACAGACCCGGTCCGGCAAGGCGCGCCAGCCATTGGGCCGCAACATCATCACCTCGTTGTGGGGTAACTGCACCATCAAGGTGATGGTCGGGTTCCTGTTCCTGTATCCGGCGTTCGTGGCCAAAGCGCACGACGCCACTGGCTGGGAGCAGCTGCGCATCCTCGGCCTGATCGGCGCCGCCGCCGCGATCGGCAACTTCATCGGGAACATGACCAGCGCGCGGCTCAAGCTGGGCCATCCCGCGCGCGTGGTGGTCCGGGTCGCCACGGCCGTCACCGCCGCGGCGCTGGTGACGGCGGTGACCGGAAATCTGCTGGTGGCCGCGGTCGCCACGCTCATCACGTCGGGCGCCAGCGCCATCGCCAAGGCGTCGCTGGACGCGTCGCTGCAGGATGATCTACCCGAGGAGTCCCGCGCCTCGGCGTTCGGGCGTTCGGAGTCGCTGCTGCAGCTGGCGTGGGTGGCCGGCGGAGCCACCGGCGTCCTCATCTATACCGACCTCTGGGTGGGCTTCACTACGATCACGGCCGTGCTGTTTCTCGGACTTGCCCAGACGATCGTGAGCTATCGCGGCGAATCGCTCATTCCCGGCTTCGGCGGTAACCGCCCCGTCCTCGCGGAGCAGGAGGGCGGCCGGCCCGCTCCGGCGCGCGGCAGGATGAACGCGCGGACGACGTCCGAGTGAAACGCGTCGTCGCCGTCCTGACGGTGGTCGCCGTGCTGTCGACGGCCGCCACCGCGGCACTGATCTGGCAGCTGACCCGCCACCACGAGCAGGACCTCCCGGAGATCAGCGCGTTCGCGTCGGGGGTGGCCACGGTCGTCGAGCCGTACTACTACTGCGACGTGCTCGATCTCAACGACTGCCGCGAGCCGGGCGTGCAGGGCGAACTGGCCGTCCGCGAGCGTGACCCGGTGCAGCTGTCGGTGCCGTCGGCGATCGCGGAGGCGCCGTGGCGGCTGCTGCGCGTCTACGAGGACCCGACGAACACCACCCAGACCGTCTACCGGCCGGAGAGCCGCTTCGCGGTCACCATCCCGACCGTCGATCCGCAGCGCGGCCGGCTGACCGGGATCGCGGTGCAGTTGCTGACGCTCGTCCAGGACGAGAACGGTGAGGTCTTCGAGCTCCCGCACGCCGAGTGGTCGATACGGATGGCCTGGGCCTAGAGCGGGGTGTGGTCCGGCGGCACGCGCTCACCTTCGCGCGTCGGCCCCGGTGGGGTGCCGTCGCCGAAAGGCCTGCCGCCCAGCTCTTCCCGGCCGTGCGGGGTCAGCCAGTTGGCCAGGTCCGGCCCCTTGGGCACCACCTGCGTCGGGTTGATGTCCGCATGGACGATGTAGTAGTGCTGCTTGATCTGCACGAAGTCGGTGGTGTCGCCGAAGCCGGGCGTCTGGAACAGATCGCGGGCATAGCCCCACAGCGCGGGCATCTCGGAGAGCTTGGCCCGATTGCACTTGAAGTGGCCGTGGTAGACGGGGTCGAATCGGGCCAGCGTGGTGAACAGGCGGACGTCGGCCTCGGTGATGGTGTCGCCAACGAGGAACCGCCGGCCGGTCAGCCGCTCCTCGAGCCAGTCGAGCGCGGTGAACAATCGGTCGTAGGCCTTCTCGTAGGCGCGCTGCGAGCCGGCGAAGCCGCAGCGGTACACCCCGTTGTTGACCTCGGTGTAGATGCGCTGGGCGACCTCGTCGATCTCGTCGCGGTGCCGCTCCGGGTACAGGTCGGGTGCGCCGTCGCGGTGGAAGGCCGTCCACTCCGTCGAGAAGTCGAGGGTGATCTGCGGGAAGTCGTTGGTGACCACCTCACCCGTCGAGACCTCGACGACCGCGGGCACCGTGATGCCCTTCGGATAATCGGGGAACCGCTTGAAGTACGCATCCTGCAGGCGCGGGATCTTCAGGACCGGGTCGACGCCGTCGGGGTCGAGGTCGAAGGTCCAGCTGCGTTCGTCGTGGGTGGGTCCGCAGAACCCGATCGACAGCGCATCCTCGAGACCGAGCAGCCGCCGGACGATGATGGTGCGGTTGGCCCACGGGCACGCCCGCGCGACGATCAGCCGGTAGCGGTCCGGTTCGACCGGGTAGCCGTCGCGACCGTCGGCGGTGATGCGCGTTTCGATGTAATCGGTGTCGCGGTCGAATTCGCCGCCGCTAGCGACATAAGCCATGGCTGCAGTGTGCCCGGCTTTTTACGAAACGTCAGGCGTCGAGTTCGCGCGCGACGGCCTTGACGACCTCCGACACCCGGCGGGCGACCTTGCGGTCGGGGTAGCGGCCCTTCTGCAGATCCGGCTGAATCGTGTTCTCCAGCAGGGTGATGAGGTCGCCGATCATTCCATGCAACTCGTCAGGGGTGTGCTTGTGCTCGGGACGTTCCGCTTCCCGGCGGGTCTTCGAGAGGCTGGGCGGCGGGTCGATCAGCTTGAGGCTCAGCGCTTGGGGACCGCGCCGGCCCGCCGCGACACCGAACTCGACGCGCTGACCGGCCTTGAGGCCCTCCACGCCCGCGGGCAACGCCGAGGAGCGGACGTAGACGTCCTCCCCCTCCTCCTGGGACAGAAAGCCGAAGCCCTTCTCGGCGTCGTACCACTTAACCTTGCCGGTCGGCACTGTCGTCACCCGCTCGTCTCGCTGACATAAGGAAAGCGTCCCGCTTGCGCCAGGACGCGTTGGCCAGAGTCTACTCGGACCGCACCCACGAGAGCACCCGTGTATCGGTAGGCTGAGAACACCGCTGGAGGGAGATGCGACTGGTATGCGGCTGATCCTGAACATCATCTGGTTGATCTTCGGCGGACTGTGGCTCGCACTGGGTTACGCGCTCGCGGGAATCTTGTCGTTCATCCTCATCATCACGATCCCCTTCGGGTTCGCCGCGTTCCGCATCGCCGCCTACGCCCTGTGGCCGTTCGGCCGCACCGTGGTCGAGAAACCCGGCCCCCGCCCCGGCGCCCTGATCGGCAACGTCATCTGGATTCTGCTGTTCGGCATCTGGCTGGCGATCGGCCACGTCGTCACCGCGGTCGCGATGGCAGTGACGATCATCGGCATCCCGCTGGCCCTGGCGAACCTGAAGCTCATCCCCGTGTCACTGATGCCGTTGGGTAAGGACATCGTGCCGGTCGACGGACCCGACCCGTACACGGTGCGGGCGGCACGATGACCGTCACCGCGCTCGGCGTCCCCACGGTCCTACGCCCGGAACCCACCGTTGCGCCGGGCATGCCGACCACCGGACCGCTGATAGACACCTTCGGCCGGGTCGCCACCGACCTGCGGGTGTCGCTGACCGACCGCTGCAATCTGCGGTGTACCTACTGTATGCCGGCCGAGGGTCTGAACTGGCTGCCGGCCGACGAACTCCTCAGCCACGACGAGCTGATCCGCCTGCTGCGCATCGCAGTGACGCGCCTGGGCATCACGAACGTCCGCTTCACCGGTGGTGAACCGCTCGTGGTGCGCGCGCTCGAGGACATCGTGTCCGCGACCGCCGCGCTGCGTCCCCGCCCGGAGATCGCGATGACCACCAACGGCATCGCCCTGGCCAAGCGTGCGAACAAACTGCGGGACGCGGGCCTGGACCGGGTCAACATCTCGTTGGACACGGTCGACTCCGCCCGCTTCGCCCACATCACGCGCCGCGACCGTCTCGACGACGTGCTCGCCGGACTGGCCGCCGCAGCTGCCGCCGGCCTGACGCCGGTCAAGGTCAACGCTGTCCTCGATCCGGACACCGGGCTCGACGACGCGGTGTCCCTGTTGCGCTTCTGCCTCGAGCACGGCTATCAGCTGCGGATCATCGAGCAGATGCCACTCGACGCCGAACATCAATGGCAGCGGGGGCGCTCCCTGGAGGCCGCCGACATCCTCGCGGCCCTGCGCACCCAGTTCACGCTCACCCAGGACCCGGCCCCCCGGGGATCGGCGCCGGCGCAGCTGTGGCGCGTGAACGGCGGGCCCGCGACGGTCGGGGTCATCGCCTCGGTCTCGGAGGCGTTCTGCGCGGCCTGTGACCGCACCCGCCTCACCGCCGACGGCCAGGTTCGCAACTGCCTGTTCGCGCGGGAGGAGAGCGATCTGCGGGCGCTGCTGCGTTCCGGCGCCGACGACGACGCCGTCGAACATGCGTGGCGGGTGGCGATGTGGACGAAGGCCGCGGGACACGGGATCAACGATCCGGATTTCGAGCAGCCGTCGCGGCCGATGAGTGCGATCGGAGGATGACGATGACGAGCGCGACCACCGTGCGGGTGACCGTGCGGTTCTTCGCCGCTGCGCGTGCTGCCGCAGACGCGGAGTCGATCGATCTGGAGCTGGCGCCCGACACCACCGTCGCCCAGGTGGTTTCCGAATTGAGCGGCAGATCAACGGACTTGGCACGGGTGCTCGCCCGTTGCTCATATCTGTGCGACGGCGTGGCGGTCCGCGATCAGGCGATGACGCTGCAAAACGCTCAGACGCTCGATGTCCTTCCACCATTCGCCGGCGGATAACCGTGATTTATGTCACATAACAAAATGGTCACGGACTGGCTATCGCTGAACGACGTGTGACAGACACCTGGGCAAACGGCGAAACAACCTGCGGGTTTAGAGCCTCTTTAATATTTGCTGACACCGAAAACGCCGAGGTCGGCACAAGGTGACGGGTGCGCGGACAGCGGTTACCGTTCGTCGCAGGCCAGTCGACCCTAATCAACCGGCCCGTCCCGCCCGATAGCGCCGAGCTCCATCCATCGTCAGCGGGACACCACCAAGAAACACCTGGATGGAGGCGGGGGACCCACCGGTCCGCCGAGTTAGAAGGACCCGGGGCTGCGGCCCCTTGGGGTGAAGCCGGAGTCGGAAGCCGACACCGGCCGGGTGACCTCTCCAACCCGAACCCGACAGCTGACCTCGTGGGCGCTCCGACGAGAGGACCAATCGCACTTATGAGTGGACGGCACCGCAAGCCCACTACTTCATCTGTCAGCGTCGCCAAGATCGCCTTCACGGGCGCAGTCATCGGTGGAGGAAGCATTGCCCTCGCAGGGCATGCGGGTGCTGCCACCGACGGCGAATGGGACCAGGTCGCGGCCTGCGAGTCCGGCGGCAACTGGGCCATCAACACCGGCAACGGCTATCACGGCGGCCTGCAGTTCTCGCCGAGCACCTGGTCGGGCCACGGCGGCGGCGAATTCGCCCCGTCGGCGTTCCTGGCCACCAAGGAAGAGCAGATCGCCGTCGCCGAACGCGTGCTGGCCAGCCAGGGCAAGGGCGCGTGGCCCAGCTGCGGCGGCCCCCTCTCGGGCGCGACCCCGCGCAACGTGATCAACGAACCCGAACCGGCGCCGTTGAACAACGTGCTGCCGCCGCCGCCCGCGCCGCTCGATCCGTTCGCGCCGCCCCCGCCGCCGGCCCCCGCACCTGTCTCTTATACACATCT
>NZ_LZSU01000008.1 GCF_001665575.1 Mycobacterium sp. 852013-51886_SCH5428379
CTCGACCCTTTTGTCACCCCAGCCCTGCAGACGGCGGGGATCGTGGCACAGTTCGGCATCGAGTTGGCGGCGGTGTTCCACGCTCAAACACGCCGATTCCCGCACGATCACGGTGGCGCGCCATTCGGAGAGCTCCCCGGCCTGGAGGGCGGCCAACGTGCAGGGCATCTCGTGGACCAGGGCGCGGGCGAACCCGAGGTGGCGTCCACCCTTGTTCGGGGAGTCCCGTCGGGCCAGGGCGATCTCGCCGGCCAACCCGCGTCCGCGTTTGTCGGCCGGTACGCCGGCGGCGGCTTCGGCGGCCCGGCGTTTCTCGTCCAGCAGAGCAGTGAGGCGGGCCTGCGCGGCAGCGGCGACGGCCTTGGAGGTCTCCAGCGCGGCGATGCGCTCGATCAGCGCGGCTTCATCCGCGTCGGGGTCCACCGCCACCAGCGTATCGAACACATGTTCGATTGTACCAGAGCGCCAACACACGCCAGCTACATTCGATCCGTGGTCGACGACCGACTCGCCGCATGGCTACTGGATTCAGACCCCGCCCTGCGTTGGCAGGTCGAACGGGATCTCCTCGGCGAGCCACCGGCGGTCTGGGCAGCCACCCGTGCACGGACAGCGACTGAGGGGTTCGGCGCGCGACTACTGGCCCTGCAGGACGCCGACGGGCAGTGGGCCGGCGGCGCGTTCTTTCCCGCCGACTTCCGCTTCGACGATCCGGCACCGGAGCCGGGACAACCCTGGACCGCGACCACGTGGAGCCTGAACTCACTGCGGGAATGGGGCGTCGACGCCGCGATTCTGCGTGAGCGCCGCACCGTAGAGCGTCTCGACGCGCACTGCCGCTGGGAGTACGACGAGCTGCCCTACTGGGGCGGTGAGGTCGACTGCTGCATCAACGCCTGGACGCTCGCCAACGGGGTGTGGTTGGGCGCCGACGTCGCCGGTATCGCCGACTGGTTCACCGCCCACCAACTGGCCGACGGCGGCTGGAACTGCGACTGGGTGGAGGGTTCGGTCCGATCGTCGTTCCATTCGACACTGAACGCGCTGAAGGGCCTGTTGGCCTGGGAGATCGCCACCGGCGGTGACGCCACGACCCGTGCGGCACGCCACGCCGGTGAGGAATACCTGTTGCAACGCAACCTGTTCCGCCGGCTATCCACCGGAGAACCGGTCGGGCCGTGGGTGAGCCGATTCACCTATCCCGACCGTTGGGTCTACAGCGTGCTCAACGCGGCCGACTATTTCCGGACGTCTTCCAAGTTCGACGGCACCGGTCCAGATCCTCGAATGGCCGAGGCGATCGAGACCATCCGTGCCGCAGCGCAACCCGACGGCACCTGGTTGCAGGGCGGACGGCTTTCCGGCCGGGTCTGGTTCGAGGTCGACGCACCGGAGGGCCGGCCATCGAAGTGGCTCACCCTCATCGCCTCGAGGACGCTGGCGTGGTGGGAATGACCGCAGGCCGCTTCGCGCCCAGCCCGTCGGCGGACCTGCACATCGGCAATCTGCGCACCGCGGTGCTGGCGTGGCTGTTCGCCCGCTCCACCGGCCGCCGCTTCCTGATCCGCGTCGAGGATCTCGACGATCGCACCGCCACCGACATCGGCCGCAGGCAACTCGAGGATCTCGCGGCGATCGGGCTCACCTGGGACGAACCGCCGCAGTGGCAGACCGGCCACCGCGCCCGCTACGACCGCGCCATCGCCGAACTCACCGGCCGCGGCCTGCTGTATGAATGCTATTGCAGCAGAAAAGATATCGCTCAGGCACCGCGCGCCCCACACGCCCCGCAGGGCGCGTATCCGGGCACCTGCCGCGACCTGACCCCCGACCAGCGGGCCCTGCGCCGCGCCGAGACCGGCCGCCCACCGGCGCTCCGCCTGCGCACCGACGTCCTCACCCACACCGTCCACGACCTGGTGCACGGTGAATACACCGGCATCGTCGACGATTTCGTCATTCGGCGGGGTGACGGTGTCCCGGCCTACAACCTCGCCGTGGTGGTCGACGACGCCGCCTCCGGCGTCAACCAGGTGGTGCGCGGCGATGATCTGCTCAGTTCGTCGCCGCGGCAGGCACATCTCGCGCACCTGCTGGGCCACCCCGAACCGACGTACGCCCACGTCGCCCTGGTGCTCAACGAGGACGGCGCGCGGTTGGCCAAACGCGACGGTGCGGTCACCCTCGCCGAGATCGGAGTGCCCACCGCATTGCGTCAGATCGCCGATTCGCTCGGCTATGCGGCTGCGGACCTGGAGAGCATGCTCGCCGAGTTCGACCCGGCCGCACTCCCCCGCGAGCCGTGGATCTACTCGCCGGCCTGAGCGGTCAGTACTTCCCGAAGGCCAGTGCGACGTTGTGGCCGCCGAAACCGAACGAGTTGGCCACCGCGTAGCGGAAATCGCCCCGGCGCGGTTCTCCGGCCACCACGTCGAGGGAGATCTCCGGATCGAGTTCGGTCAGGTTGAGCGTCGCCGGCACCACGCCGTCGCGCAGCGCCTGCACCGTCACCACCGCCTCCACCGCACCGGCGGCCCCGATGGAGTTGCCCAGCGCCGCCTTCGGCGCGTAGACGGCAGACGAATGCGAGCCGAGCGCCGCGGTGATCGCGGTGGCCTCGGTCCGGTCGCCGTCGACGGTCCCGGTGGCGTGGGCCTTGATCAGATCGACGTCACCCGGTGAGAGCCCGGCACGCTGTAGCGACCGCCGGATCGCCTCGGTGGCGGACTCGCCGGACGGATCGTTCGTCACCGGGTCGTAGCTGTCAGAGGTGATGCCTGCACCCATCAACCGGGCCAGGACGGTCGCGCCACGCGCCTTGGCGTGTTCCTCGGTCTCGAGGATCATCAACGCCCCACCCTCGCCGAACACCAGTCCGTCGCGAGCGGCGTCGAACGGGCGGCACGCGCCCGCGGGGTCGTCATTGTGGGTCGAGAGCCGGCCCAGCCGCGCCAACGCCGCGATCGGCACGGACTCGATCTTGATCTCGACACCGCCGCAGATCGCCACGTCGGCCTCACCGAGGACGATCTGGCGCCACGCCTCGGCGATCCCGGCCGCCCCGGCCGCATCACCGAGCACCGGGGTGAGCACACCCGCCTTGGCCTTGTGATCCAGCCCCACCGCGGCGGCGGGGGCGTTGGGCATGAACATCTGCACGTCCAGCGGTGATGCCGCCCGCAGCCCCTTGGCCTGCAACGCGAAGTAGCGGTTGAGGATGTCCTCCGAGGCACCGAGGCCGATACCGATCGACACCATCAGGCGGGTGGCGTCCACCTCGGGGTCACCGGCGTTCGCCCAGGCGCGCCGGCCCAGCACCGTCGACATCTTCTGCTGGTAGGACAGCCGGCGCAGTTCGACGCGGTTCAGTTCGGATTCGAAGTTCTCCAGCAACTGGCCGCCGATGCGCACCGGCAGGTCGAATTCCTCGACGAACGGCGCGTCCAGCGCCCGGATACCGCTCTGTCCGGCGAGCAGTTTCTGCCAGGTGTCCTCCGCATCCACCGACAGCGGGGTCGTCGATGCGATGCCGGTGACCACGACGTCGGGAAAGCCGGCCCCGGTGGCCAGCGCTGCCATTTCCGTCACTTGATTCCTCGAAAGGGTTCGTCGATGGGTACTGCTGGGCAACCTAACAGGTCCGGCGGGCATGATCGGCAGGCGAGGGAGACCATGGCAAGTGAAGACGCGCACTTCTACCGGACGGCCGACGGCACGGGTCTGCCGCACGATCCGTTCAACGCCATCGTCGGACCGCGGCCCATCGGGTGGATATCGACGGTGGACGCGAACGGCACACCCAACCTGGCGCCGTACAGCTTCTTCAACGGTTTCAACTACCGCCCACCGGTGGTCGGCTTCGCCTCGATCGGCTGGAAGGACAGCGTCGCCAACATCGAGGCCACCCGCAATTTCGTGTGGAACCTCGCCACCCGCGACCTCGCCGAGGCGATGAACGAGACGTCCGCCTCCGTCCCGGCCTCCGACGACGAATTCGAACTCGGGCGACTCTCGGCCGTACCGTCCGCACTGGTCGACGCACCGCGGGTCCTGGAGAGCCCGGTGAACTTCGAGTGCGTGCTCACCCAGCTGATCCAGCTCACCGACGCCGACGGCGCCGAGATCCCCAGCTGGCTGGTGCTGGGGCAGGTCGTCGCCGCGCACATCGACAGGCGGTATCTGGTGGACGGCGTGTACGACACCGCCGGCCCGGTCCCCATCCTGCGGGCCGGTGGCCCGGCCGATTACGTTGCCGTGGAGCGGGACTCGATGTTCAAGATGGTGCGTCCCGACGACCGCAACCGCTCAGGGTGAGCTGAAGTCTTCTCTCCCGCCCCGCTGCTTGCTAGCGTCCGGCGGTGAGGTTTGCGCGAAAAGCCGTACTGGCGGCGGTCCTGCTCGTGGTGCTGACCGTATCCGCCTGCGGCGGCTCGGCCGACCGCGGCGACGATCCCATCAAATCCGCCGGTGTGCTGCGCGTCGGGACGGAGGGTGTGTACGCACCGTTCAGCTACCACGATCCGGCCACCGGCGAACTCGTCGGCTACGACGTCGACGTGGCGAAGGCTGTTGCCGACAACCTGGGTGTGCGCGTCGAGTTCGTCGAGACGCCTTGGGATTCGATATTCGCCGCGTTGGAGGCCAACAGGTTCGACGTGGTCGCCAACCAAGTCACGATCAACCCCGAGCGGCAGGCCAAATACGATCTCTCCCAGCCGTATTCGGTGGGTGAGGGCGTGATCGTCACGCGAGCCGACGACGACTCGATCACCTCGCTGGCCGACGTCAGAGGTAAGACCGCCGCCGAGAACGCCACCAGCAACTGGTCGCAGGTGGCCCGCGACGCCGGCGCGAACGTCGAGGCGGTCGAGGGCTTCACCCAGGCCATCACCCTGCTCAACCAGGGCCGGGTGGACGTCGTCATCAATGACAGCATCGCGGTGTACGCCTATCTCGCCGAGACCGGCGACCAGAGCGTCAAGATCGCCGCCACCGTGGGAGAGAAGAGCGAACAGGGTTTCGCCGCGCGCAAGGACAGCGGTCTGCTGCCCGAACTCAACGAAGCCCTCGACCGACTGCGCGCCGACGGCACTCTCACCGAGATCTCGCAGCGCTACCTCAAGGCCGACGCCACGGGCGGCCCGCAGGGCGCCGAGCCCCCACCCGCCGGTGCCCAGGCGCAGCCACCGCAGGCGCGCTCCACGTGGCAGCTCGTCCTGGACAACCTGTGGCCACTGGCCCGGGCCGCATTGACGATGACGATTCCGCTGACGATCATCAGCTTCGCGATCGGCCTGGTCATCGCGCTGGCGGTGGCGCTGGCGCGATTGTCGACGAATGTGGTGCTGACCAATGTCGCCCGCTTCTACATCTCCGTCATCCGCGGTACCCCGCTGCTGGTCCAGCTGTTCATCGTGTTCTTCGCGCTGCCCGAGTTCGGCGTGCGGATCGACCCGTTCCCCGCTGCGGTCATCGCGTTCAGCCTGAACGTGGGCGGCTACGCCGCCGAGATCATCCGCAGCGCCATCCAGAGCATCCCCAAGGGCCAGTGGGAGGCCGCGCAGACCATCGGGCTGACCTACACCGGGGCGTTGCGGCGCATCATCCTGCCGCAGGCTGCCCGGGTGGCGGTGCCGCCGCTGTCGAACACCCTGATCTCGCTGGTCAAAGACACCTCGCTGGCCTCGACGATCCTGGTCACCGAGCTGTTGCGCCAGGCCCAGATCGTCGCGGCGCCCACCTTCGAGTTCTTCGCCCTGTACGGCACGGCCGCCGTGTACTACTGGGTGATCTGCCTGGTGCTGTCGTTCGGCCAGAGCCGCGTCGAACACCGACTGGAAAGGTACGTGGCCAGATGAGCGACGATCAGGTGGTCGCCGAAGGTGTGCGAAAGGCCTTCGGAGACCTGCAGGTGCTCAAGGACGTCTCGTTCCGTGTCGCCGCCGGATCGGTGACGACGGTGATCGGACCGTCGGGTTCGGGGAAGACGACACTGCTGCGCGCGCTGAACGCTCTCGAGGTACCTGACGCCGGCGTGATCCGGGTGGGCGGCGAGGACGGCGTCGAGATCGACTTCTCCAAACCGGTGTCCAAAGACGAGCTCCGGCGGTACCGAGCCCGGAGCGGGTTCGTGTTCCAGTCACACAATCTGTTCCCGCACAAGACCGTGCTGCAGAACGTCACCGAGGGCCCGATCATCGTGCAGAAGCGGCCGAAGGACGAAGCCGAGGCCGCCGCCGTCGAACTGCTCGACCAGGTCGGGCTCGCCGACAAACGCGATCAGTACCCGTACCAGCTCTCCGGCGGTCAACAGCAGCGCGTCGGCATCGCCCGAGCGCTGGCGCTGCGGCCGAAGGTCGTGCTGGTCGACGAGCCCACCTCCGCGCTGGACCCCGAACTCGTCGGTGAAGTGCTGTCGGTCATCAAGGATCTCGCCGTCGAGGGGTGGACGCTCGTGGTCGTCACCCACGAGATCCAGTTCGCCCGCCAGGTGTCGAATCAGGTGCTGTTCACCGAGGGCGGCGTGATCCTCGAACAGGGCCCGCCCGAGCAGGTTATCGGTGCGCCGAAACAGAACCGCACCAGGCAGTTCCTCGACCGAATCCTCAACCCGCTGTAGAGCTGCCGTGAGAAGGTGTCCCCCATGGCGAGCCACGAAGCGGACGTCCTCATCGTCGGTGCGGGACTGTCGGGGCTGATCGCTGCCCGCACGGTGCTGGCCGCCGGACTCACCCCGCTGATCCTCGAGGCCGACGACCGGGTCGGTGGGCGCATACTCACCGAGGAGCTCGGCGGGCTGCCGATGGAGTTGGGCGCACAGTGGATCGGTGACACCCACCACCGGATGTTCGCCCTGGCCGCCGAACTCGGCGTCGAGACCTATCCCCAGTTCGACGACGGTGAGACCACCTACGAGCTGGCCGGCACGGGTGTGTTGCGCGGCAACGAATTCCACGACCGGTTCGGCGCGGAGCTCACCGAACTCGAGAAGGTGCTGCGCCGGATCGACGAACTGGCCGCCGACGTCGACCCTGCGGCCCCATGGACGGCGCCGCAGGCCGCCGAATGGGATGCGATCACCGCGGGCGCCTGGTACGACGCGCAGGGGCTGTCACCGGTGGCCCGCACGCTGTTGGAGATCTGCACCGTCGGCATCCTCGCCGTGCCGACCGTCGAGGTGTCGTTCCTGCATCTGCTCTTCACGGTTCAGACATGCGGCGTCACCGCAGAGTTGTTCGCCGAGTCCGAAGGCGGCGCCCAAACCACCCGCTTCGTCGGCGGCACCGCGGAGATCCCGAACCGGTTGGCCGCGTTGCTCTCCGAGCATCTGGTCATGGAATCACCGGTCCAGCTCATCGAATACCGCCCCGACAGCGTGACGGTGCACTGCCGCGGGGGCCGGACCGCCCGCGGGCGCCGGGTGATCGTGGCGGTCTCCCCCATGCTCGCCGGCCGGATCATGTACGACCCGCCGCTGTCCGGATACCGCGACCAGCTCACGCAGCGGATGCCGAATTCGGCGGCGATGAAGGCGTTCTTCGTCTATGACGAGCCGTTCTGGCGGCACGACGGACTCAACGGGCAGCTGATCTCCGACGTCGGACCCGCCCGGATGTCCAACGACACCTGCATCCAGGGCGACGATCACGGTGTGATCCTGCTGTTCCTCGAAGGAGAACAGGCCCGCACCCACGCGCACTGGTCTGAGGAGGACCGGCGAGCCGCGCTGACCGCCGAACTTGTGCGCCATTTCGGCGAGCGCGCCGCGCAGCCGCTCCAGTACATCGACGGTGAGTGGGGCAGCCGACAGTGGACCCGCGGCTGCTACAACGCCAACTGCGGGCCGCTGGTGTGGACGACGTACGGCCCCGCGCTC
This sequence comes from Mycobacterium sp. 852013-51886_SCH5428379, assembly GCF_001665575.1. Classification (GTDB taxonomy): domain Bacteria; phylum Actinomycetota; class Actinomycetes; order Mycobacteriales; family Mycobacteriaceae; genus Mycobacterium. The sequence continues at coordinate 7,877 of NZ_LZSU01000008.1, forward strand.
GCGGAACCGATCGGCCCCATCCACTGGGCCTCCACCGACACTGCCACACAGTGGAGTGCCTACATGGAGGGTGCGGTGGAGGCGGGTGAGCGGGCGGCGCGGGAAGTGATCGGAGAACTCACGGAGGTGGCGAAATGACCGTTGCAGCACTGATCTTCGCCGCGTTGGCGGCGCTGCTACACGTCTATATCTTCGTGATGGAGTCCCTGACGTGGACGAGCCCACGGACCCGTGCGACGTTCGGCACCACCGCCGAGGAAGCCGAGACCACCCGGCTGATGGCGTTCAACCAGGGCTTCTACAACCTGTTCCTGGCTGTGGTCGCCACGGTGGGCATCATCGCAGTCGTGTTGGGCCACATCGGCATCGGAGCAGCGCTGATCTTCGCGGGCGCCGGTTCCATGGCTGCGGCGGCGGTGGTACTTCTGGCGTCGTCGCCGGACAAGGCGCGCGCGGCGCTGACGCAGGGGACGCTGCCGGCGATCGCCGTCATCCTGCTGGTGGCGGCGCTGCTCTAGGGTCTCGACCCGTAGTACCGACCCAGCACGTGCTCACGGAGTTCGTCGAACTCCCCGGCGACGATCGACGCCCGGATCTGGTCGACGAGGCGGACGATGAACCGTTCGTTGTGGATGGTGCACAGCGTGGAAGCCAGGATCTCCTTGGCCTTGAACAGATGATGGATGTAGGCGCGGGTGTAATGGGCGCAGGTGTAGCAGTCGCATTCGCCGTCGATCGGGGTGAAATCACGGCGATAGCGGGCACCGGTGATGTTGTAGCGGCCTGTCGCCGAGTACACCGCGGCGTTACGCGCGACTCGCGACGGCGAGACGCAGTCGAAGGTGTCGGCACCGGCCTCGACGGCGGCGAACAGATCGTCGGGTTCGCTGATCCCGAGCAGATGCCGGGGCTTGTCGCGCGGCAGCTCACTGGTCACCCAGCCGACGATGGTGGCGAGGTTCTGCTTCTCCAGCGCCCCGCCGATGCCGTAGCCGTCGAAGCCGTTTCCATCGGCGTCCCGGATCTCGGTCAGCCCGCGCGCGGCCTGCCGGCGCAGATCCTCGTACTGCGCGCCCTGCACGACGCCGAACAGTGCCTGCGCCGGCTTGTCTGCCCGCTCGACGCTGAGCCTGCGGTGTTCGGCCAGGCAGCGCACCGCCCACGCGTGGGTGCGCTGTACCGACTGCTCCTGGTAGCCGCGGGTGTTGACCAGCGTGGTCAGCTCGTCGAACGCGAAGATGATGTCGGCGCCGAGCTGATGCTGGATCCCGATCGACACCTCGGGCGTGAACCGGTGCGTCGAGCCGTCCAGGTGTGACCGGAAGTTCACGCCGTCGTCGTCGACGACGGCGAGGCGCTCCTTGCCCTCGGCGATGACGTCGTCGGCCTGCAAGCGCTCGGTGTCCATCGCCAGCACCTTGCGGAATCCGGCGCCGAGCGAGAGCACCTGGAATCCGCCGCTGTCGGTGAATGTGGGGCCGGGCCAGTTCATGAACGCGCCGAGCCCGCCTGCGGCGTCGACGATCTCGGGACCAGGCTGCAGATAGAGGTGGTAGGCGTTGGCGAGGACGGCCTGTGCGCCGAGCTGATGCATCGTCTCTGGCAGTACGGCTTTGACGGTGGCCTGGGTGCCGACGGCGATGAACGCGGGGGTGTGAATGTCGCCGTGCGGGGTGCGGATCACCCCCACGCGTCCGGCCCGTTCGGCCAGTTCTGCCTCGATCGTGAAGAACTGCTGATCCACCCGGGGTATTCAACACCGCTGACCGGTTTTCTGCGAATCGCATGACCTGCGAATATGCGCCGCACCATACTGCTGAGGATGGTCCGGGTCCCGAGCCCGGATCGCCGAACGAAGGAGAACAGGTGTGATGCAACGATTGCTGGTGGTTTCCGGTGGCGCCGCGGCGCTCATCGCCGGCCTCGTGGGCTGTTCCTCGGACAGCGGATCGTCGGAGTCGACCTCGTCGAGCAACACGGCGAACGCCACCTCGGCGCAGTCAGAGGCCAAGGTGACCATCGACGGCCAGGATCAGAACATTCAGGGCACGGTCGCCTGCACCTCGATGGGCGGCAACCTCAACATCGCGATCGGTCAGGCCACCACCGGAATCGGTGCGGTGGTCACCGAGGCCGACCCGCCCGCCGTGCAGTCGGTCGGACTGGGCAACGTCAACGGCGTCACCCTCGGATTCCAGCAGGGCACCGGCCAGGGCAACGCCGAGGTCGAGAAAGACGACAAGACCTACACCATCAAGGGCAACGCCACCGGGGTGGACATGGCCAATCCCATGCAGCCGGTGACGAAACCGTTCGAGATCGAGGTCACCTGCCCGTAGCGATGTCGGCGTAGAGCCGCACCAGACCCGACGCGACGGCAAACCGCGGGCCGTGCAGCCCGTCGATGTCGGCCCGACCCACCACGACGCGGTCGGGCCGCAGCGATTCTGCGACGGTGCGCAGCAGTTCGTCGTCGAGCGCCCCGCCGCCGGCCAGCACGAGAACGGCCGGCGGCCGGTCGAATCCGCGTAGGCAGCGGGCGATGTTGGCCGCCACGGTCTCCTGTTTGATCGCCAGCCGCAGGCTGCGCCACTCCTCGGCGGCCAGCCGGTGTGAGAACGGCACCAGACCGGCGCTTCCGCGGGTGCACAGCCTGCCGATGGCCTCCGACGGGGCCGGGCTGTCCAGGAAGAGCCGGCGTCCGTCCTCCTCGTGGGCGACGTGTGGTCCCTCCACGCGCAGCGCGGGTGTGCGTTTGACCCGTTCGGCCAGCGCCCGCGGGACACCGAGTACCCGCGCCACCGCGGTGGTGATCGTCTCCCCCGCGCCCGCGGCGGTGATGATGCGGCCCTGACCGATGAGATCGACCGTGCCACCGCCGATGTCGCACACCACCGCGTCGGGCGGCAGCCCCGGTGTGGTCAGGGCGCCGCGCGCGGCGGCCGTCGGTTCCGAGGCGATGGTGTGCGCCGGCCGGCCGGTCAGCGCGCTGAGCGTCGCGGCGGCGTCGGTCACGGGATCTGCGGCCAGGAGGGCGACGACGGTGCCGCGCGCGTCGACCACACCGCGCCGCAGCCACGCGCCGTTGTCGATCACCGACAGGTCGGTGAAGAACGCGTCGTCGACCCCGGTTCCGTCGGCGGCCGCCTTCAAGGCGCGGATCCGCACGGCCACCACGCTGCCGGGCGGTTCACGGCGCACCACGTCGTGGGCGGCCACCGGCGGATAGCGAATCACGGTGTCGCCGACGCGGCAGTCGACGTAGTCGTCGTCGACGGTCGGCGGTGGGGGTGGACCGGTGCGGGGAGTGACGGCGATGGCAGGGGCGTCCGCCAGTTCCCTGGTGAAGTCCGCGATCTCGTGCAGTCGCTCGTGGCCGAGACCGAGGGCGGCCGACAGCGCGATGGGGTCGGCCATCGCCCGGTAGGCGCGTCCCTCGGCGACCACCTCGACGGCGATCAGCGCACCGCGTTCCACCCCGTCGAGGTTGACCTCGTCGACGACCGGTACGTCGACCGGGATGCGGTTGCGGATCAGCACCGCATCGTCCAGTGCGGCCAGCACACCGGCCACCTGCCAGCCGCGGCCGACCGCCTCGGTGATCGACCGTGCGGCGTCCTCGAAGTCGACGTCGCGCCCGACGGAGACGACCACCGGACCGGTGGCTGGGTCACCGTTCAGATCCGCGATCCGAAAATGCTGCCCCACACCGTGTCCCGCACCGGCGGGAGTACTCGCGTCGTGGCGGCGCAGGCTCCGCACCGGCGCGTGCGGCGACGCGGCGGGGGCCAGCGGTGCGGTGGCGGTGTCGACCGGCCGGATTGTGGCGAGCACGACCTCGTCGACGGCGACGGCAGCGTCCACCTCCAGGCGGTGCAGGAGCGCGGCCGCGGCCTCGAGCGATTCTCTGGACCCCTTGCGGCCCCGTGTCGGGGTCTGGCCGTGCGCGACGGTCTCGACGGCGCCGTCGCTGATTCGGGCCACGACGATCTCGGTGGTGTGGTTGCCGACGTCCACACCCGCGACGACCGTCACCTCAGCAGGCCCCGCCGGGCGTAGACGACGGCAGCCTGCCGGACGAGTTCGGCGCAGCGGGATGCGCCCCGCGCCTCCAGGGAGACGCGCAGCGCTTCCAATTCGTCGGCGGTCGAGCGGTGCGGTCGCAACGCCTCGTAGAGGCTCATGACCTCTTCGTCGCCGAACACGGCCAATTCGGCTGCACGCAGGAAGTTCTCGGCCAGTTGCGGATTGCCGTTCTCCTCCGCGACGACGGCCTGGTGGGCCAGAGCGGTCGGATCCATCCGGAGGTCGGACAGTCCGAGTTCGCCGTCGACGGCTGCGGCGACGGTGAATCTCTGCTCGCTCATGTGCGTACGGCCTCCACGGTGACGGGCGCCTGTCCGGGTTCGCAGGCCTGACGTTCTAGTGCCACCAGGGCCACCGCCCTGGCGTGGTAGCGCGCGGAGATCGATTCGTCGGTTCCGCCGGCGAGGATGGGCAGCGGCGCCATCCCCTTGGCGTGCCGGGCGGCGTTGCGGCCCAACTCGCGATACATCTGGGCCGTCAGCAGCGGCGCGACGCTGAACAGTTCGAGGTTGGCCAGCGGGGCGAGATCTCTGCGATGGATCAGCGCGGTCCCCTTGCCCTGCAATCCGATTCCGATGCCCGAGCCCGAGAGCCGGGCCGCGGTCAGCCCGATCATCCCGACGTCGATCGTGGACCGCACCCGCACCAGCCGTGGCAGGCAACCCTCCTCCTCGAGGCCCGCCCCGAGTTGGCGCAGCACCTCGCCGACCGTCAGCCCGCACAGCGTGAGCCACACCGAACGCCCGAGTGCCGGCGACAGTCCGATGCAGACCTCGCGCGGATCACTGCCCTGACGCGCCGGTTCGACATCGGTGAACGTGATGTGGCCGTGGTGTACGTCCTGATCGGCGGTCAGCTCGGCGGCGCTGCGGGCCTGGCGGATGGCGTCGATCTCCGCGCGACGGTCCTCGGTGAGGGCGTATCCGGTGCCCGGCCCGCTGTAGTCGTTGGGATCGGTGATCTTCGACAACACCCGGAACTCCTCGTCGAAGATCGCCGACGTCTGTAACTGGTCGCCGCGCAACCGTTCCCGCGTCAGGCGCATGATGGCCTCCGCCTCCGGTTCGTATCCGGTGCGGTGCAGCGCTGCGACGACGTCGAACACCGTCAACTGCCTGGCCTCGATGGCATTGGCCGCCTCGGCCACCGCCTTCGGGTCACCGGCGGGCAGATCGCGTGAATCGTTGGCCACCACGACGGCGTCGATGCGGCTGTCGTCGAAGTCGGCGAGTCCGAGATCGCGGTAGACGGCCTGCACGGCGGTCGCCGCGCGGCGCCGCACCCGGGCCAGGTGTTCGGTCGACACCGTGCGCAGACCGCCGTCGGCGCCCCAGTCCCGTTGCAGCACCAGGAAATCGTCCATGTCGTCGGCGTTGAAGTTCGACAGCGCGAAGGCGTTGTCGTACCGCGGGATCGAGCCGAAGCCGGAGAAGATGAAGTCGGCGCCCGCCAGCAGCACCGGCAGCGTGTGCGCGCTGCGGCGAATGTCGGATTCGGAGATCAGGTTATCGTTGCCGGCACAGGATTCGAGGTCGCGCATCATCACCATGAGGTTCTCGGCCAGCAGCTCCTTCATACCCTCCGGAACCGAGGCCACGACACCGACACCATCGATGCCACCGTTCTGCACGCCCTGCGATCCGAGTGCGCGAGCCAGTGCGACACAACGGGATTCGAGGTACAGGATGGAGCACTTCTCGGCCGCGCCCATCAGCACCTCGGCGCCACCGCCGCTGGTCACCCTCATCTTCAGACCTCGCGAGGCGTACGCCGAGGTGAGGATCGCCTTGGAGAACGGGGTGTCGTCACCGTCGACGAACACCTGCTCGGTGCCGTAGATCGAGATGGTCTCGGCATAGCTGGTGAGCCCCCGCAGTCCGAGCCGCAGCTCGAGTGCCTCCTCGATCGAACACTGCGCCATCGCGCCTGCCACCCCGACCTGCGAACCGATCAGCAGCGCAACGGCATTCGACGGCGCGTCGGACAGCACCGGCACCGTGGTCTCCACCTCGCGGAAGCCGTAGGCCACCGCGCTGGCGGCGTCGGCGGCGATCAGCAGCGGATCGTCGAGCTGATTGGTGACGTGGGCCTGGTTGCTGGGTGTGCGGCGGGCCCGCATCTTGCTCATCGCCATCTGCATCTCAACAGGCGTCATCACCGCGAGCACGCGGGCCAGCTTGGCAGGCGTGGTGCCGCCGACGAGTCGCACCACCTCGGCGCGCGACACGTTCGGATCGACCGCGCGTCGGGCCAGCTCGATGTCGGACAACGCCATCGCCTCACCTGCGACGGCAAGGTCGATGCCGTACCGGGCGATGAACTCGTCGATGACGTCGAACTCGGCCGCGGGTTTGCCGTCCAACTCCACGACCGCGCCGTCGCGGATCACCAGGGACGGCTCCGGATCGTGGGGACTGCGCATCGCGACCAGACCCAGCGCCGGATCGGTGACACTGAATCCGTCGAGATTGACCGCTTTTGCATCGAGAATCCGCATCCGACCCTGGTCGAGGTCGCCGTGTTCGGTCATGGTCCTGATCCTGCCAGTGCCGCGGGCGAGGGGCGACACCCATCCCTCACCGGGTATTCGCACCGGGTTTGGCTGTCACGTCTCTCGAATTAGCTGACAACGTTGCTGCGGGGCGCTATCGTCAGGCTCGACATTTTCCGCGTGGTGGATCTTTTCCTGGAGGCTTACGTTGACCTCGGTCCAGCATGCGTTGCGAAGAACCCTGTCCGGACTCGTTCTCGGCGGCGGGATACTGCTGGCTGGTGCGACCGGCGTAGCCGCCGCCGATTCCGGTGTCTCCGCGGGGAACTCGTCGGGAAGTTCATCCGCCGACCCGGGGCGCTCGGTGTCAACGACGGTGAGCCGTCGCGGTGGCGACTCCGACCGGTCGCCGGTCACGAGCGGCGTGCGGACGACCGGCTCCACCACCGCGAAGCGTCCACCGGTCCGACCGGTTTCGGCGAAGCCGGTGCGAGGCAACAGGCCCACAGTCACCAAACCGGCGGTCGTGCGGGTCGTCAAACCTGTCGAACCCGAGGCACCGGCCGAGCCGGTGGTGTACGGCAATCCGAGGCAGAACCAGGACTACTTCGCGAGTGGGAACTGGGAGACCGCGCCACTGATGTCGGCGACGATGATCCTCCGACAGCTCACCGGCGCCATGGTCGATCCCCAAGACCTGGTCGACCAGGGTCTCTCGACCGACAGCAGGTACCGCACCGGCAGAAAGGCCTATCTGGGGCCGGGTGTGAACGACAGGGTCATGTGGTACGACGCTCAGGAACTGCTGTCCGACCGCGGCGTGGAGCTGGTCACCCGCACCCATCCCAAAGCGCAGGAGGGTCGCGCCCTGGCGGACCTTCAAGCAGCACTTCAAGACCCGCGCAAGGCCGTGGCGGTCAACGTTTCCACGCCCATCGACGGCTGGGACAAGCCGCACACCCACGAGGTTGTGGTGTTGGGACTCGACGCCACCAACGGCCAGGTGTATCTGAACGACGCTTGGTCACCGACCTCCGGAAAAGCCAAAGTGATGACACTGGCCGAATTCCTGGCCGCCTGGGCGAACAACTTCTCCACCACTGTCGCGCAGTTGCCGCCGGCGGCGTCGCGCCGCGAGCCGATGACATCCGTCGACACGATGGCCGCCTGAGATGAGGCTCAGAAGGTGCTCCGTGAAGCAGTCGGGCCGTATCGCGCTCTTCGGATTCGCCCTCGGAGCCGGCGTTCTGCTCGCCGGCAGCGCCGGTGTGGCCGCCGCGGCGCCGGGCGAGTCGGGCCAGGGGTCCGGCGTCTCGTCCTCCGCCGCAGCAGATCCCGGACCCAGTTCATCGGTCGGTCGCACCCACCCCGCCGACAAGGGCCCGTCGGTCGCGCCCGCGCGCGTCGCGGCACCGACATCGGGTGTCGGCAGCCCCCGTGGCACGACCTCGCGCACCGATCGGCCGAAGCCCGGGGCGGTCGCTGAACCGTCGACGCGCGTGCTGCAACGTGCTGAGGCGGCGCCATCGGTTCCGCCGGTCCAGGTCACCACCGGCAGCGCCGTCGAGGATCCGCAGAGCGGCCTCGCCGCTCTCAGCGCCGATCTCGCCCGCGCACACAGCGGCGTCGAGACCGACAAGCCGGCGACGACGTTCGGTGATTTCGAGGCGAACAGGCCGTACCGGTACTACCAGGGACGGTGTGGCACCTGTACGTTGATGTCGGTCGCAGGCGTCATCGGGCAATTGAGCCCGGACCACCGGATGCCCGGCCAACAGGAGATCATCCAGCGGGCGTCCCGCATCGCCAGCGACGTCACCCTCGGTCAGAACATCTACGAACCCGACAGTGACGGCCCCAACCCAGCGAAAAAGCACAGTGGCGCCTCGTTCGTCGACGCAGTCACGCTGCTGCGGTTGTACGACATCGACGCGGAGGTCACCGAGTACACCAGGGGTCAGGGCACGCTGGCGATGACCGCTCTCAAGTCCGCGCTGGCCGAGGGACAGGGCGTGATCGTCAACATCCACAACCTGACCGCTTACACCGGGTACAACAGGACGTTCTTCGGCTCCGGAGTCGACCACTGGGGTCAACCCTTCAGCCCGATCGCACGGGAGACCTGGGGTAATCACGCGGTGATCGTGCTGGAGGTCGACGAGCGGCACGGGATGGTCTACCTCAACGACAGTGCTCCGCGATTCGGGCAGGGGATACCGATACCGGTCGCCGCTTTCATGGAGGCGTGGAGGGCCAGTCGCTTCCAGACGATCACCGCCAGGCCAGTCGCAGCAGGTGTCGCACCGCAACGTCCCGTCGCCGCATGACCGGGACTCGGCTCGCCGCGAGCTGACACGATGGCGGGATGAAGCCCGCGTTCGCGATCGTCTGCGCACTCGTCCTTTCGCTGGTCGGCTGTTCCTCCCCGAGTCCCGAGGATCCGTTCCGCGCGTTCGCCGATGCGCTGAACAAGCGCGACGCGGCAGCCGCGGCAGCACAGACCGACGACCCCGCCGCCGCCGAATCCGTCATCACCACCATGTTCGACGGGATGGGCTCCACGGCGACCGTGCAGGTCGAGCCCGCCGCCATCGAGGGTGAGGAGACCGGCGCCACGCTGACCTACCGGTGGACAGCCGCACCCGGACGCGAGTTCGGCTACGAGGCCACGGGTACGGCCGAGCGGAGCGGCGACGCCTGGCGGCTGATCTGGTCACCGACGCTGCTGCATCCGGATCTGCAGCCGGGTATGACGTTCCAGTACAGCCAGGACAGCGACCTGAACACCCCGGTGCTCGACCGGACCGGCCAGCCGCTGATGACCTGGCAGACGGTCGGACTCGTCACTCTGCAACGCGCACAACGCGGTTCGGCCGCGCAACTTGCTCCCCTGTTGACGCCCTTCGAACCGGGCATCTCCGCCGAGTCGATCTCGGCGCAGTTCGACGGCAACGACGACGCCGCCGTCACCGTGATCCGGTTGCGCGAAGCCGATCTCGCCCCCGTCGCCGACCAGTTGCGCGCGGTCCCCGGCGTCACCGTCACCGAACAGGGCGCGCTGCTCACCGCCGACCGTGCCCTGTCCTCACCCGCGCTCGCCGGGCTCCCCGAGCTGTGGCATCAGCGCGTCACCGCGGACGCCGGCTGGTCGGTGTATCTGGTCGACGGCGAGGGTGCACCGGCACAGCGCCTCGCCGAAACACCGCCTGCCCCCACCGCACCCGTCGCCACCACGCTCGACCTGCGTCTGCAATTGCTGGCTCAGAGCGCCGTCGCCACCGAGCCGCGCCCCGCGGTGCTCGTCGCGATCTCGCCGTCGGACGGCGGCATCGTCGCAGCGGCGCAGAATCCGGCCGCCGACGCGCAGGGCGCCATCGCGTTCTCGGGTCTCTATCCGCCGGGTTCGACGTTCAAGACCATCACCACCGCGGCGGCACTGGAGGCCGGCATCGTCACGCCGGACACCCCCGTCGCCTGCCCGGGCCGGCTCACCATCGAGAACCGCACGATCCCCAACGACGACGAATTCGATCTCGGCACCGTCCCGCTGACGACGGCGTTCGCCCGCTCCTGCAACACCTCGATGGCCGCCCTCGCCGACCGGCTGCCACCGGATGCGCTGCCCACCACCGCCCGTCAGTTCGGCATCGGCGCCGACTACGTCATCCCGGGCCTGACGACGGTGACCGGCCGGGTGCCGGTCGCCGACACCGCGGCTCAGAAGGTCGAGAACGGCATCGGCCAGGGCACCGTCACCGCCAGCCCGTTCGGTCTGGCGCTCGCGGAGGCCAGCCTGGCCCGCGGCGCCACCGTCACCCCGATGCTGGTGACCGGACAGAAGACGGAGTCCGACACCCCGTCGACGCCGCTGCCGCACTCGGTCGTCGACGCCCTGCGCGCCATGATGCGCGCGACCGTCACCGACGGCACCGCGTCGGCGCTGGCCGACATCGGCGACCTGGGCGGGAAGACCGGCACCGCGGAGTTCGGGGACAACACCCATTCGCACGGCTGGTTCGCCGGTATCGCCGGCGACCTCGCATTCGCGACGCTGGTGGTCGGCGGCGATTCGTCCGCGCCGGCGATCTCGGTATCCGGTGACTTCCTGCGGCCCGCCATGGCAGGCTGATCGCATGAAACTCGTGGCTGTCCTGGCACTGGCGGCAGGTGCCGCCGCCGCGCCGCTCTTGGCTCCCACCGGCGCCTCTGCCGCCCCGCCGCCGGGCGGTGCGTGTGACGGCGCCCAGTGCGTTCCCTACGTCCATCGCAACATCGACCCCGGCGCGGAATGCGTGTCTCAGGGCCGTTGGCAGTTCGGACTCGACGCGTCCGGGAACACCTACACGTGCAGCGCATCGCGGGCGTGGGTGCCGCAGCCGCCGCTGGTCGGAGTGCGGTTGTTGCGCCAGCCGTGCGGAGAGGCCACAGGCGTCGCGCAGACCCCGGACGGACTGCCGCTCAGCTGTAAGGACGGCGGCTGGAGCGTCGACTACACGAAGTACTTCTTCAGCTGAGCCCGCCGAGGTCGTCGGGCACGTCGACGGCGTGGGCCCGCAGCGCCTCGAGGGGGACCACGTCGAGCGTGCGTTCATGGGTGGCTGCCAGCACGACCGGTGCGGCGGCGCCGTCGGCGTGGGCACGCAGCCAGTTCACCGCGGTGACGCACCAGCGGTCGCCGGGATTCAGGCCGGGGAAGCGGTACTCGGGTCGCGGCGTGGACAGATCGTTGCCGATGGATCGCTGATGGTCGAGGAACTCGGCGGAGACCACGGCGCAGATCGTGTGCCTGCCGAGATCTTCCGGACCGGTCGAACAGCAGCCGTCACGGTAGAAGCCGGTCAGCGGATCGGTGCTGCACTCCTGCAGCGGGCCGCCGAGCACGTTGCGTTCGGACACGCGCCCAGTATGGCCGGTGAAGATGGCGGTGGCGGAGGGATTTGAACCCTCGGACGGGGGTTACCCGTCACACGCTTTCGAGGCGTGCTCCTTAGGCCGCTCGGACACGCCACCGTGTGGCAGCTTACCGAAGCCGGTGCGCTCGCCCTAATCGCGTGCCGGACTACCGCTGCCGCGCGAAGAACTCCTCCAGCAGCGCGGCGCACTCCTCGGCGAGCACGCCGCCGCGCACCTGCGGCCGATGGTTGAGCCGGCGGTCACGCACGACGTCCCACAGTGATCCCACCGCACCGGTTTTCGGCTCCCACGCGCCGAAGACCAACCGAGACACCCGCGACAGCACCAGCGCGCCCGCGCACATCGTGCACGGCTCGACGGTCACCGCCAGCGTCGCACCCTCCAGCCGCCAGCCGTCACCGCAAGCCGACGCCGCCGCCCGCAGTGCCAACACCTCCGCATGCGCGGTCGGGTCGGCGAGTTCCTCGCGGGCGTTGGCAGCCCGCGCCAGTTCGACACCGTCGGCGCCGAAGACCACCGCGCCGATCGGCACATCCCGCGGCCCGGCCGTGCGGGCGGCGTCGAGCGCCGCGCGGATCATGGTCTCGTCGGAGGTCACCGATTGAGGCGTTCGAGCACCGTCGACAGCTGCTCGGCGAAACCCATCTCCCTGGCGATCCGGCCCAGTTGCTCGTCGGCGTACAGATCGGTTTCGTCGAGGATCAGGCTCAGCACCGCCTCGGGCAGCCCGAGGTCGGAGAGCAGCCCCAGGTCGCCCTCCTCGAACGGGTCGACGTCGTCGAGATCGTCGGGCTCGATGTCGGCGTCGAGCTTCTCCAGCACCTCGGCGGCGATGTCGTAGTCGAGCGCGGCCGTGGCGTCCGACAGCAGCAGCCGCGTCCCCGACGGCGCGGGCCGGATGATGACGAAGAACTCGTCGTCGACGTCGAGCAGCCCGAATACGGCTCCCGCGCTGCGCATCTCGCACAGCTCCTTCTCAGCGTCCGACAAGTTGTCCAGCGCGGCCCGGCGCATGGGGCTACACCGCCACTGCCCGTCCTCGCGCACAACGGCCACGCCGAATCCGTCGGGCGCGTCCTGCGCCGGCGCACCCTGTGCTCCCATTTCGCAAACGGTAGTCGCCCGGGCCTGCGTTTGACCAGGCGTGCCGTTCGGCCACCTCCGCGATGTGCCAACCTGGACGGGTGACGAAGCCACCGGTGTGCGTGCTGGGTCTGGGCCTCATCGGGGGGTCCCTGCTGCGGGCTGCCGAGGCGGCGGACCGCGACGCCTTCGGTTACAACCGCTCGGTCGAGGGCGCCCAGGCCGCGCGGTTCGACGGATTCGACGCCAACGAGGACCTCGACCAGGTGCTCACCAGGGCCGCCGACAGCGAGGCGCTGATCGTGCTGGCCGTCCCGATGCCTGCGCTTCCGCTCATGCTCGACCACATCAGCGCTGCGGCGCCGCGCTGCCCGCTGACCGATGTGATCAGCGTCAAAGGCGCTGTGCTGCAGGAGGTCACGTCACACGGACTGCTCGACAACTATGTGGGCGGACATCCGATGGCCGGTACGGCGCATTCCGGCTGGGCTGCCGGCGACGCCCAGCTGTTCACCGGTGCACCGTGGGTCGTCAGCGTCGACGATCACGTGCGGCCCGGCGTCTTCGCCGACGTCATGCAGCTCGCTCTGGACTGTCATGCCGTCGTGGTTCCCGCCCGCTCGGACGAGCACGACGCCGCCGCCGCCGCGATCTCCCACCTGCCGCATCTACTGGCCGAGGCGCTGTCCGTGACCGCCGGGGAGATTCCGCTGGCCTACGCGCTGGCCGCGGGATCCTTCCGCGACGGCACCCGGGTGGCCGGCACCTCACCGGACCTGGTGCGGGCGATGTGCGAGGCGAACGCCGCGGATCTGCTGCCCACCCTGGACCGGGCGATCGAGCTGCTGGGCTCCGTCCGCGCATCACTCGCCGAGCGCGGGTCGGTCGCCGAACTCGTCGAGTCCGGGCATGCCGCACGAATGCGGTACGAGAGCTTCAGCCGCCCGGAGATCCTGGCCACCGTGATCGGCGAGGAGAACTGGCGCGAGGAGCTCGCCGCGGCCGGCCGTGCCGGCGGCGTGATCAGATCCGCTCTGCCAACCCGGGATAGTCGAGAATGATGCCGTCGCCGTCCACGGTGACCGTGGTGTCGGCGACGGGACCGGTCACCGCGATGTCGCCGGACCCCGCGGTGCTGCGGTAGTTGAGCGTCGCCGCCTCGACCGTCAGGTCGGGAATCCGCACGTACACCACGGGCACCGCCGCCGACTGGCTTTTCTCGAGCAGACCGAGGCGGCGGATCGGCAGCGTGTTGAAGAACGGGCTGGGCGCCACGTCGACGTCGAGGGCGCCGTCGAAGGCGGCCCGGGTCGTCTGGTTCTGGTGGTTCTGCACCAGCCACATGTTTTCTTCGTCCAGGGCGATCGACAGCTGACGCTCCCGCTCGGCCATCGTGACCGTCAGCGACAAACGCCGGGTGACGCCGTTCTCGTCGGTCACCAGGTCGTAGGACGCCGAGAATGCCGGATGCAGCTCCGTCGAGGCGGCGACGATCCGTCCGTAAGCCTTGATTCGCTTGCCCGACAACACGACCCGCACAGATTCCATCCGCGCCACGTCATGGGCCCGCCAGGTCAGGGTGGCGGGCCAGGAGTTCACCGTCGTCGCAACAGAGCGGTCTGCTTCACTCACCCTTCTACCGTAGGCGACGGACCCGGCCGTTCGTAGCCCGCACCCTAAGTCCGGTGCGAACTGCCGCCGGTCCGCGACTCGAGCGCGACCTCGTCGGACAGGAACGGTTGCGGCATCCGCGCCGCCACACCCCGCCAGCCCCGCAGCCGACCGGTGCCGGGCACCGACAGCCACACCGCCAGCGCCAGGAGCGCGTCGAGGATCAGGGCGAGCGCGGTCACCATGAGCGCGCCGACGAGGGCGAGGTAGAACTCGCGGACCTTGATGCCGTCGATGAGGTAGCGGCCCAGGCCGCCGAGGCTGGCGTAGGCGGCGACGGTGGCCGTGGCCACGATCTGCAGCGTGGCGGTGCGCAACCCGCCGAGGATGAGCGGCATGGCGTTGGGGACCTCGACGCGCAGCAGCACCCGCTTCTCGGTCATCCCCATCGAACGCGCGGCATCGACGACGGTCCGGTCGACGTTGGCGATACCGGAGTAGGTGCCCGCCAGCAGCGGCGGGATGCCGAGCAGCATCAGCGCGACCGTCGGCCCGACCAGCCCCAGCCCCCACAGCAGCACCCCGAGCAGCAGGACGCCGAGGGTGGGCAGCGCCCGCAGGGCGTTGACGCCGGTGACGACGAGGAACGTGCCCCGCCCGGTGTGGCCGATGATCAAGCCCAGCGGGATGGCGATCAGCGCGGAGAAGAAGAGCGCGATGAACGTGTATTCGAGATGCTCGACGATGCGGGCGCCCAGTCCCGCCGGGCCGGCCCAGTTGGCGGCGGTGAAGATGAACGACAGCGCTTCGGACAGGAAGTTCATGCGGCCGCCCTCGCCTTCGGGCGGGAGGTCCCCGCTCTGGTCCAGGGTGTGAGCGCTCTGCCGGCCAGCATGATGAGCGTGTCGATGACGACGGCCAGCACGAAGATCGCGATGATCCCCGCGATGATCTGGTCACTCTTGTTGGCCTGATAACCCTCGGTGAACCAGGTGCCGAGACCGCCGACGCCGATCACCGAGCCCACCGCCACCATCGAGATGTTGGTGACGGCGACGACGCGCAGGCTGGCGACGAGCACCGGTACCGCCAGCGGGAGTTCGACCTTGAGCATCCGCGTCAGCGGCCGGTAGCCGACGGCGGTGGCGGCGTCGAGCACCGCCGGGGACACCGCGTCCAGCGCCTCGGGCACGGCCCGCACCAGCAGCGCGACGGTGTACAGCGTCAGCGCGACGATGACGTTGGCCTCGTCGAGGATGCGGGTGGGGATCACCAGCGGCAGTACGACGAACAGCGCCAGCGACGGGATCGTGAAGATGATGCTGGCAGTGATGGTCGTCAGCTTGCGCAGTGTCGCGGTGCGCTGCACCAGCGCGCCGATCGGCACCGCGATCAGCAGACCCAGGACGATCGGGATCAGCGACAGCCGCAGGTGGATGACCGTGAGGGTCCACAGGTCGTCGAGGTGGGTCAGCAGATAGCGCATCGGTCAGGCCCGCCGTTGCCGGTCCAGCGCGGCCAGCACGTCGTCGGCCCTGATCCCGCCGAGCACCTGATTGTCGCCGTCGACCGCCACTCCCAGACCGGACGGCGACGACAGCGCCGCGTCGAGCGCGAGCCGCAGCGTGCCGTCCGGCCGAAACAGCGATCCGCCCGCGATCGTGCTGTCGTACAGCGAGGCGCCGTTGCGGTGTAGCTCGACGCCCTCGGCGTTGATCCAGGCGTACGGCGTTCCGTCGGGCCGCGTGACCAGAATCCAGTCGCCGGGGGCCAGCTGCAGGGCGTCGATCTCGGATTCACCGACGTGACGCAGCTCGTGCAACGGCAGGCCCGACGAGTGGAAGAACTGCAGACCGCGATAGCCGCGGTCGGCGCCGACGAACTCCGCGACCGCGTCGTTGGCGGGATTGGACAGCAGCCGCGCCGGCGGGTCGTACTGCTGCAGTTTGCCGCCCCGGCCGAACACCGCGACCCGCTCGCCGAGCTTGATCGCCTCGTCGATGTCGTGGGTGACGAACACGATGGTCTTGCGCAGCTCGTTCTGCAGCCGCAGGATCTCGGTCTGCAGATCTTCGCGGACCACCGGGTCGACGGCACTGAACGGTTCGTCCATCAGCAGGATGGGCGGGTCGGCGGCCAGCGCGCGGGCCACCCCCACCCGTTGTTGCTGACCACCCGACAGCTGCGCCGGATACCGGTCGCCGAGCTTCGGGTCGAGGCCGACGCGCTCCATCACCGCGAGCGCCTCTTTGCGTGCGGTCCGCCGGGATTTCCCGAGCAGCACCGGCACCGTGGCCACGTTGTCGACCACCCGCAGATGCGGCATCAGCCCGGCGCTCTGGATGACGTAGCCGATGCCCAGGCGCAGCTTGACAGCGTCGGTCTTGGTGACGTCCTTACCGTCCACGACGAGCGTGCCCGAAGTGGGGTCGATCATCCGGTTGATCATCCGCATCGAGGTGGTCTTGCCGCAGCCCGACGGGCCGACGAACACCGCGAGTGTGCCCTCGGGTACCTCGAGACTCAGGTCGTCGACCGCCACGGTGCCGTCGGGGTAGCGCTTGGTGACATTGGTGAAGGTGATCATTGGTCGAATCCGTTGTCGGTGATCCACTTTTCGGCCGCTTCGTCCGGGTCGACGCCGCGGTTGCCCTCGACGGCGGAGTTCATCTCGATCAGCGCCTCGGTGGTCAGTTTCGCGCTGACCGCGTCGAGCACGGTCTTCAGTTCGTTGGACATCTTCTGCGAGGCGACGAGCGGCACCACGTTCGCGGCGAGGAAGTTGTTCTTCGGGTCCTCGAGCACCACGAGGTTGTTCTGCTCGATGGCCGGTGACGTGCTGAAGATGTTGGCGGCCGTGACGGTGCCGTCGGTCAGTGCGCGGACCGTGGCGGGTCCACCGCCGTCGCTGATCGCGATGAAGTTCGACGGCGCGATGTCGAGGCCGTAGTTGGCTTTCAGTCCGGGCAGGCCTTCGCTGCGGTTGAGGAACTCCGATGGCCCACCGAATTTCACCTCAGCCGAGTGCGCGGCCAAATCGGCGATCGAGGTGAGGTTCCAGCGCTGCGCGGTCGCCTCGGACACGGCGACGGTGTCCTTGTCCTCGGCGGGCGACGGGTAGAGGATCGACAGATCGCCGGGCAGCGCCTTGAGCAGACCCAGCACCACCTCGTCGGGTGTGGTCACCTCGGTCTCCTTGTCGAAGTACTGCAACAGATTGCCGGTGTACTCCGGGATGAGGTCGATCGAGTGGTCCTGCACGGCGGGGATGTAGGTCTCGCGGCTGCCGATACCGAACTGCCGGGTGATCTCAAAACCTTTGGCTTCCAACGCCTGCGCGTAGATCTCGGCGATGATCTTCGATTCGGTGAAGTCCGCCGAGCCCACCTTGATCGATTTCAAGTCACCGGAGATCTCGCCTCCGCCCAGCGGATTGGAACTGCCGCAGGCCGCGACGGCGATCGCGGACACCGCCAGCACGACGGCCATCCTCATCCGGCTCCACGCGAACTTCTTCGACATCCTGCGGAGAGTAACGGCATATACGTTCCTGTGGTTTCAATCACGGGCCGAAAGGGCAAGAATGAAGCCATGACGACCGATCCGTACGCTTCGCCCCCCGGAGGGCAGGACCCGCTGGGTCCGCCGAATCCGGGCCCGCCCGTGCCGGGCGATTTCGAGGTTGCGGATCGCACGCCGCCCGACGTGAAGAAAGTTCATTTCACCCGCGCAGCCGCCGTGTGGTCCTCGGTGATCGCCGGACTCCTGATCCTGATCGTCCTACTGGTCTTCATCGCACAGAACACCGAGACCGCTGTCATGCAATTCTTCGGCTGGGAATGGAGCCTGCCGTTGGGCGTGGCGATCCTGCTGGCCGCCGTCGGCGGTGGACTCATCGCCGTGTTGGCCAGCGTCGCGCGCATCTTCCAGCTGCGGCGGGCCGCGAAGAAGAATTACAAGGCGGCCATGCGTTAAGGGCTGAGCTGTTCGAGCCCCGCGGCGATGAGCGGGGCGACCGCCTCGCCCACGTTGTCCTCGGTGCCACCCATCCGGGCGCGGAACGCGATGCCCGCGGCGATGATCGCCAGCTTGAAATACGCCAGCCCCATGTAGAACTCCCAGTGCACGAGCTCCTGGCCTGACACCGTCGAATACCGTTGCGCCATCTCGTCGCCCGTGGGCAGTAGTTCCGAGGTCCAGGCGGCGTCGGTGTGCACGTAGTTGAACATGGGGTTGCGGTAGACGCACATCAGCGCCGCATCGCTGAGCGGATCGCCCAGCGTCGACATCTCCCAGTCCAGCACCGCGCGCACGACCGTCGCGTCGGTGGCGTCGAGGATCGTGTTGTCGATGCGGTAGTCGCCGTGCACGATCGACGCGCGGCTCTCCGCGGGCACCCGCTCGGTGAGCGCGGTGTGCAGGCGCGCCACGTCGGCGTCGCGGGCGTCGTCGTCGAGGCGGACGTGCTGCCACTGCGAACCCCACCGCCGCACCTGGCGTTCGAGGTAGCCGACGGGCCTGCCGAAGTCGCCGAGCCCGACGGCCTCCGGGTCGACGGCGTGCAGATCGGCCAGCACCCGGATCAGCGTGTCGACGCAGCCGTCGAGGGTGGCCTGGTCGCCGAGCGCTTCCAGCTCGTCGGCGCGGCGGATCACCCGGCCGTCGACGTTCTCGACCATCTGGAACGGTGCGCCCAGGACGGAGTCGTCGTCGCGCATCGTGACGGCGCGGGGCACCGGGACCGCGGTGCCGGCCAGCGCGGCGACCACGCGGTATTCGCGGGCCATGTCGTGCGCCGAGGGGGTCAGCCCGTGCAGCGGCGGACGGCGCAGCACCCACTTGGACGCGTCGTCGTAGACCAGGAATGTCAGATTGGAGCGGCCACCGGAGATGAGCTCTGCGCGCAGCTCACCAGCGCGGGCGATGCCCTCGTCGCGGAGATGGCGGTCGAGCGCGCCCAGGTCGAGCCCCTCGAGTGGTGGCGAAGACGTCATGCGCAATGTCTACCACCGGCCTACCACTGCTTATTTCGGGGCAGCAGATCCCAGACGTGATCGGTCGAGTTGACCCCCGCGACGAAGAACGACTCCCGCGACGACGACCACAGCAGCCGGGTGATGCCGACGTAGTCGACCTGCACGCACAGCAGGCGTTCGGTACCCAGCAGGGTGTGCACCGCCGCGTTGATCACCCCGCCGTGGCTGAACACCGCGACGGTGTCCTCGCGATCCGACGTGGCCACGATGTCGTCGATACCCGCCCGCACCCGGGCGATGAACGCATCCTCGTCGACGCCGCCGGGCAGCTGCCCGGACGCCAGCCGTTCGAGGTCCTCCTTCGAGATCTCCTCGATCGGCGTGTAGTGGGTGAGGTCGCGATCGTATTCGGCGAGCCGTTCGTCGACGTCGATCTGCAGGCCCAGCTGCTCGGCGACCGGCCCGCCCGTCTGGATGGCCCGCTTCTGCGGACTGCTCACCAGCCGGGTGACCCGATAGCGCGCCAGCGCGTCCGGCAGGCGTTTGGCCTGCTCGAGACCCGCTTCGGACAGGTCCGGGTCCGAGCCCTCCCCCGGTTCGCTGCGCAGCGGCAAGGCGTGTCTGATCAGAAGCAGTTGCACGGTGACACCATATGAGCCCATGGGATACGCCGACGAACTGTACGACCTCACCGACCGCGTCGTCCTCATCACCGGGGGCAGCCGTGGGTTGGGCCGGGAGATCGCGTTCGGTGCCGCACGGTGCGGAGCCGATGTGGTGATCGCAAGCCGGGATTTGGACACCTGCACGGCGACCGCCGAAGAGATCACCGCGGCGACCGGGCGGGCGGCCATGCCGTACCAGGTGCACGTGGGCCGGTGGGATCAGCTCGACGGGCTGGTCGAGGCCGTCTATGCGCGATTCGGGAAGCTCGATGTGCTGGTGAACAACGCCGGGATGTCGCCGCTCTACGAATCGCTGTCGACGGTGACGGAGAAGCTGTTCGACGCGGTGGTCAACCTGAACCTCAAAGGGCCGTTCCGGCTCTCGGTGCTGTGCGGTGAGCGAATGATGGCCGACGGCGGCGGACGGATCGTCAACGTCAGCTCCAGCGGCTCGCTGCGGCCGGACCAGTACATGCTGCCGTACGCGGCTGCCAAGGCGGGGCTCAACGCGCTGACCGAAGGGCTGGCCAAGGCGTACGGGCCCACCGTGCGGGTGAACACGTTGATGGCCGGGCCGTTCCTCACCGACATCAGCAAGGCGTGGAACTTCGAAGGGGCGGAGAAGCCGTTCGGCCACCTGGCCCTCGAACGCGCCGGTGAACCCCCCGAGATCGTCGGCGCGGCACTGTTTCTCATGTCCGAGGCCTCGAGTTTCACGACGGGGTCGATCCTGCGGGTGGACGGCGGGCTGCCCTAGGGCGTGACGATGTTGAAGTTCGGATCGGGCCGATCCACCGCGGCCAGGAGCGCCGGCAGCGCCGACTCGTCCCCGCCGATCTCCACCCCGGGAGACGTGGCGTCCCCGGCAGCCAGCGCCAGCAGCCGCAACTTGTTCGCGAACCGCACCGTCGCGCGGGCCGTCGACTCGTCGGCGGCAGCCTTGCGGGACACCAGGACTCCGTTGCGCAACGTCAGCCGATAGTTGTCGCCGGTGTCGGCGAACGTCAGATCGACGGCGATGTCGAGATCCCACGCCCGCGGCCCGTTGATGTTGATGGCCAGCATGTCGAAGATCTGCTCCGGAGTGAGTTGCGCGAGCATCGACGGTGATCCGGTCTGGCCGGGTGTGCCGAAGTTACCCTCACGCAGCTCGGTCGCCCCGGACAGGAAGAAATTGCGCCACGTCGCGTTCTCCGCTCCGTACGCCAACTGCTCGAGGGTGTCCGCATAGAGCTCCCTGGCTGCGGCATGCCCCGAGTCGGTGAACATGACGTGATCGAGAAGCGTTGCCGCCCAACGGTAGTCGCCGTCATCGAAAGCATGGCGCGCCACCTCGACCACGCGGTCCGCGCCGCCGATCGCCTCCACGTAGCGCGGCCCGAGGGCCTCCGGCGGATGCTGCCACAGCCGACCCGGATTCCCGTCGAACCACCCCATGTAGCGCTGGTAGACCGCCTTGACGTTGTGGCTGACCGAACCGTAGTAGCCGTGAGCGTGCCATGCCGCGTGCAGGGCAGGCGGCAGCTCGAAGTCCTCGGCGATCTCGATGCCGGTGCGGCCCTGATTGAGCTGGCGCAATGTCTGATCGTGCAGATACGAGTAGAGATCCCGTTGCAGCGACAGGAATTCCACGATGCGCTCGCGGCCCCACGTCGGCCAGTGGTGGGATGCGAACACCACGTCGGCACGGTCGGAGAACCGGTCGATCGCTTCGGTCAGGTATCCGGCCCAGCCGTGCGGATCTCGGACCAGCGCGCCGCGCAGCGTCAGTAGGTTGTGCAGGTTGTGGGTGGCGTTCTCGGCCATGCACAGCGCCCGGTAGCGCGGGAAGTAGAAGTGCATCTCGGCCGGCGCCTCCGTGCCCGGCGCCATCTGGAACTCGATCTCGACACCGTCGACCGTGTGCGTCTCGCCCGTCGCCGCGATGTCGAGAGTCGGCACGATCACCGCCACCTCACCGGTCGACGTGCGCTGTCCGAGGCCGCACCCGACCTGACCGGACGGCCCGATCTCGAGCATCGTGCCGTACATGTACGTCGCGCGCCGTGACATCGCCGTCCCGGCGAAGACGTTCTCCTGCACCGCATGTTCGATGAAGCCCTCGGGCGCGATCACCACGACGGTGCCCGCGTCGACGTCCACCTGGCTGGTCACCCCGAGCACCCCACCGAAGTGGTCGACGTGGCTGTGGGTGTAAATGACGGCGCTCACTGCGCGGTCCCCGCGGTGGGCGCGGTACAGCGCGAGCGCCGCGGCCGCCGTCTCGGTGCTGATCAGCGGGTCGATGACGATGACGCCGGTGTCGCCTTCGACGAAGGTGATGTTGGACAGATCGAATCCACGGACCTGGTAGATGCCCTCGACCACCTCGTAGAGCCCCTGTTTGGCCGCCAGCGTCGACTGGCGCCAGAGGCTGGGATGCACCGACGAGGGTGCATCCCCGTCGAGGAACCCGTAGGCGTCGTTGTCCCACACCACCCGGCCGTCGGCGGCCGTGATCACGCACGGGTCGAGCGCGGCGAGGAAACCTCGGTCGGCGTCGTCGAAATCCCGGGTGTCGGAGAAGGGCAGGTCGCTCAGCGCCTCGCGCTGCGCGGACTCGATGGTGGCCGTCGGCGGCTTCTGCTCCATACCGCCGACCCTGCCACCGGACCGACGCCCGCGCGCGTATTTCAGCCCTTCGTCATCGTGGCGTCGTCCCGGCAGTAGATCTCCAGCCCGATCCGGGTGTCGCCCACCGACGGGGAGGTGGTGATCGCCGCCGTTCCGGCGAACTCCTGCGGCAGTCCCCGGCCGAACGCGTAGATGTCGGCGACGTCGGCCAGGAAGGCGTGCACCTTCACCGGGGTGGTGTTCGGCCCGATCTGACCGGCCGCTTCCTCGAACGCGGCACGGACCGCCTGTTCGATCACGAAGAGCCGGTAACCCTCCTGTGGGACGTCGATCTGGGCGAGCGTCACCGTCGTCTGATCGACGCCGGTCGTGGCGACCTGCGTCACCGCCGAACCGTTCGCGTCGAGACGTCGGAGGCTCGCGGTGCCCGTCCGGACCGCGATCACGTCGATCTCGATCTCGGCACCGCCGGTGAGCAGTTCCTCGACTCCGATGACGAGGTACGGCGGCGCGGTGCGGCCGGTGAACATGTCCGACCACAACGCGTCGATCAGCGGGGCCTGCGTGACGTCCTTGAGGAAGATCGCCACGCGCAGCGCATGATCCCAATCGCTGCCCGAGTCCTCGAGCAGCGTCTGGCACACGTCGATGGTGTACTTGGCCTGCGCGAGCAGCGCCGAACTATGGTGTGGGAACAGTGGATTGACCGATGCCTCCGGCGCCAGCCCGGTATCGCCGAATTCGGTGGGCAGCTGTCCGGCGAGGAAGAGCCAGTCTCCCGCGCCCACGCACGGCGTGTAGTTGGCGAGCGGTTTGGGCAGTCGCGGGCTGTCGATCTGCCGGATGTCGAGAACCTCGGGGAGGGCGGCGATGACGTCGACGGCGACGAGCGTGCCGGGGATCGCCATGGAGTCGGGACCCACGCCGACCGTCGTCCGCGGCGGGGGCACCTCGAAGAACTTCTTCCAGATCTGATCGAAGGCGTCGAACAGGCGGCAGTCGGTGATGAAGACCTGGGTCTTGACCACGTGCTCGAGCGCGCTGCCGTGCGCCGTCAGGATGTTCTGCAGCTTCTCCAGCAGGTAGGTCGTCTGCTTTTGGATGTCCGAGCCGTAATAGGGGAATTCGGCGGAGACGGCGGCCTGCGGTGGTACGCCCCCCTTCGGATCGGAGGCGGTCAGGCCGGATACGAAGACCAGTCCGTCACTGATCACCACACGCTCGTCGAGGATGGTCTCGACGGTATGGGATCCGTTGCTTGCGTACGACATGTCATCGCCTTCCTGGTCAGTGGATCTCGTTGATCCCGAAGAACAACTTGCGGAGGGTTTCGTCGTCGAGCGCCGTGGCGACGTCCTGTTCGGCGCTGATGCGGCCGCTCTGCATGATGTGGACGCGGTCGCAGTGCGGCAGGATCACCGACGGGTTCTCCTCGACGATCCACAGGACTCCCACTCCGTCCCTGGTGGCCTCGGACAGTTGTGAGATGAGCTCCTGCACGATCGTCGGAGCGAGGCCCGTGGTCGGCTCGTCGAGCGCGAGGAACTTCGGCCCGGTCGCCACGGCACCGGCGACCGCGAGCATCTGCCGCTCGCCGCCCGACAGCGTCGAGGCGCTGCTGTTGCGCCGTTTGGCCAGCCCGGGGAAGCGATCATAGGCGGCGTCGATCCCGGACCGCAGTTTGGTCCGGCCCATCGCCATGAGCGCCACCCGGATGTTCTCCTCCACGGTGAGCCCCGGAAAGGTGTTGGCGCCCTGCGGAACATAGGACATACCGCGTTTGACCAGCTGGTGGGCCGGGATGGCGGCGACGTCGTCGCCCAGGAAGGTGACCCGCCCGGCCATCGGCGGGACCTGCTTGAAGATCGTCTTCAACAGGGTCGACTTGCCTGCGCCGTTCGGGCCCACCAGGGCGACGGTCTCGTTGGCTCTGACGGACAGCGACACCTCGTGGATGACCGGCAGTTTGCCGTATCCGGCGGTGATTCCATCGACGGTGAGAAGGGTCATCGGGCGGTCCCTAGATAGATCTCGGCCACCGTGGGATGTACGGCGACTTCCTCCGGGGTGCCCGACACCACGACGCGGCCCTCGGCCATGACGTACACGTAGTCGGACACCTCGAAGACGAACTGGATGTTGTGGTCGATGATGAGCAGGGTGATGCCCCGTTCACGGAGGCTGTTGACCTGCTCCGCGAGGCGGCCGATGCCGTTCGGCGCCACGCCCGCCGCGGGTTCGTCGAGCAGCATCATGCGCGGCTGGGCCATCAGCAGCCTGGCGAAGTCGACCAGTTTGGTCTGGCCTGCAGTGAGGTCTTCGAGCCGTTGGTCTTTGACCGCCGTCAGCCCGAGTTCGTCGAGCAGCGTGTCCGCACGCCGGCTGGTCTCCCGCTCGAGCTGACGCCACGCGCGAGGACCGAGGATCGCCCGGAAGGGTGATTCGGAGGCGTCGGAGCCGGCGACCATCAGGTTCTCCCAAACGGACAGGAGCGGGAAACCCACCGGTGTCTGGAACGACCGGACCAGACCGCGCCGGGCGATCTTCCATGCGGCTTGATCGTCGATGCGTTCACCGAACAGCGACACCGAGCCGGTGTCGGCCCGGTCGAATCCGGTGAGCACGTTGAACAGGCTGGTCTTGCCGGCCCCGTTGGGACCGATGATGGCGGTGATGGTGCCCGCGCGGGCTTCGAGCGTCACCCCGTCGACGGCGTGGACCCCACCGAAGGACTTGCTGACGCCTTCGGCCCGAAAGGCGACTTCGCTGGTTTGGACGGTCATTTCGCAGTCACCACCTTCTCTTTCGGAGCGACGAAGGAGTCGAGGGTCTTGCCGCTGAACCGGAACGCCGAACGTTCACTCATCAACCCCTCCGGGCGGAACCGCAGCACCAGAATGAGCAGCAGGCCGAGGATCACGGGGCGGGTCGCCGCCAGCAGCTGGGCGTATTCGGCGGAGCCCTGGAGGAAGGTGAGGAGTTCGGTGCAGGTGATCAGCAGGGCGGCCCCGATGATGGGGCCCTTGCGGCTCGCCATGCCGCCGATCACCAGGGCGGTCCACACCACGAACGTCAACTCCGAGACGAACAGCGACGGCACGACGCTGCGGACATGCCACAGGTACAGCGGCGTGATCACACCGATCAGCGCCCCCGCGAGTACATAGGTGATGAGCCGGTACCGAACCACGTTCTTGCCCAACGACTGCGCCACGGCCTCGTTGTCCCTGCTCGCACGCAGCAGGCGTACGAACGGGGCCTTCGACATGCGGTTGAGCAGGAGGTAAACGGCCGTCATGACGACGATCGCCACAGCCAGCAGCAGCCATCGATAGTCACTGGCGGGCACCAGATCCTTGAAGGGCCGGTCGATCGACGAGAAGCCGGTGGTCCCCCGGGTGAGGCCGCTCTCACTGATCGCCAGCTGGTGGATGACCTCCGCGAAAGCCAGTGTCGTGATGAGGAAGTACTCGCCGCGGAGGCGGATCGAGGGTAGGGCGATGAGCAGCGCGGCGAGGCCGGTGACCACCACCGCACCGATGATCCCCACGGCCATGGGCCATCCGGGCGTGAACAACAGCCCGGTGTCGACCCGGGTCTGGGTCAGGATGATGAAGGTGTATGCCGCGACGGCGACCAGCCCGGCTACGCCGAGATCCCACATGCCTGCCCACCCGGCGACGAGGTTGAGCACCATGGCCAGTGACGCGTAGATGGCGGCGAGCGTGAGTACGCCGACGAGGAAGACGATCAGTGACTGCATTTATGCGGCCTGCTTTCTCTGACTCATGCTGAACAGCCCACTCGGCCTGACAAGCAGCACGATGATCAGCGCGACGAACGCGACGACGGTGCGGTACGACGTCGGGATCAGCAGTGAGCTGAGATCCATCGCCAATCCGAGCATGAGGCTGGCCATGATCACTCCGTACGTGCTGCCCAGGCCTCCGAGGACCGCGGCCGCCAGCACGAGAATGATGTTCTGCCAGCCCAATTCAGGCCCGACAGATCCGATGACGCCGATCATGACACCGGCCAGTCCGGCGAGGAACCCGGCGATGAACCAGACCTGGTAGGACACCATGCGCGTCGAGATGCCGCGTACCTTCGCCAGATCCGGATTGCTGGCGACCGCGCGGATGGAGATCCCGGCGGGCGTTCTGGTCAGGAACAGATGCAGAGCCAGGATCGCCACAGCGGCGGTGACGATGATGGCGATCTCTCCGAAGGAGATCTCCACACCGGCGAACCGGTAGGTGGCCCCGAACGAGACCTCGTAGTGCTGCAGGTTCGCGCCGAAGGCCATGATCAGCAACCCGTAGATCACGTAAGCCACACCGACAGAGGAGAAGAGCTGGACGAGCACACCACGTTGCCGGATCGGCTCGAAGATGACCACCGACAACACCACCGCGGCCAATCCCGTGGCGATGGCGGCCAGCAGCGCCGCCGCCCAGGTCGGAACCCCCATGTCGCGAGACGCGATCAGGCCGAGAAACGCTGCCAGCGCCAGGAACTGACCGTGGGCGATGTTGAGGAAACCCTCGGTCTGCCGGACCATCGAGAAACCGACGGTCGCCATCGCCAGGATGCTGCCGGTCACCAGGCCGAAGATCACGTACTGCACATCACACCACCTTCACGGTCGGGGATAGATCGATTGCGCTGCAGGGAAAGCCGGCGGTACGTGCGGTCCGCACCGCCGGCCCGCGTCTGTCAGCCGCTGACCAGACTCCGCAGCGCGGGGTCGAGTTCGATGACCTCGACCTGTTGCCAGGCACCGTCGATGATGAACTGCTCACCGAACAGCGGAGCGGCGAGGTTGTTGTTCTCGTTCAGATCGAGGGTTCCCGAGGCGCCGTGATAGTTGATCTCATTGCCGGCCTCCAGCTCTTTGAGGCCCTCGGCGTACGAATACACCTCTTTACCACCCGGATTGAGCACCTCGGGAATGGCCGCGGCGATCGCAGCGCCTTCGGTGCTCTGCGCCTTCGTGATGGCCAACGCAAGCGCGATGTACTCGTCGTACTGGTTGGCGTCGTACACGCCGGCCGCCGGCTCCTGACCGGTCTTGGCCTTGAAGCGCTCGGCGAAACTCTTGTAGGCGGGGGAATCCGTGTCGTAGGCGGCGATCGCGCCGATGGCGACACCGTTCTCGAGCTCGGGCATCAGTGAGCCGATCGGCGGGGTCACCAGGTCCGGTGAGACGAAGAACTTCCCGCCGTAGCCGCGGCGCTGCCACTCGCGGAAGATCACCGAGGCAGCCTCGTGACCGGCGGCCAGGTACACCGCATCGGGCTTCTTGTCGAAGGCCTGGGCCAGCTCGGCCTGATAGGAGGAGCGCCCCGGATTGAACCGGACGTTCGCGACGACCTCGCCGCCCGATCCTTCGAAGACCTTGGTGAAGATGTCGGCGGGCTCAGACATGCCCTCGGTGTTCTGTGCCATCACCGCAACCCGTTTCACCCCCTGGTCCCGCGCGAACTGAGCCGCGATGGTTCCGCCGTCGCTGTCGGAGCCGGTGATGCGGAACATGTAGTCGCCGGCGCCGGTATCGAGTTCCGGTGTGCCGCAACCCGGGCAGAACACCGGGATCTCGAGTTCGTTGGCGCTGTCGAGGATCGCCAGCCCACCGGTGGACTCGACACCGCCGACCGCAACCACGTTCTCGACGTCGACGAGACGTGAGAAGCCCTGGACCGCGCCCTCGACGGTGGACAGATTGTCGGCGGTGACCAGCTCGACCTTCTTGCCCAGGACCCCGCCATCCTGGTTGATCTCGTCGATGGCGATGGTGACGGCGGCCTGCGACGGCTCGTAATACGACGAGTAGTCGCCGGTGATTCCGTTGAGCCAGCCGAACTTGATGGTGTCACCGCCGCCGGATCCACCGCTACAGGCGGTCGACGCGACCATCGCCGCACAGGCGATGACGCCGAGAGTGCTTCTGCGACCGAGCATCAGGTGTCCTTTCATCGAGAAATGGGTTCGAGAACTCCCCCCGGCGTCGACGCCGGGGGTGGATCAGATGCGAGCGCGGGACGGGGTTGGCCCCTACGCGTTGTCCTCGTCGTTGGCCAGGAGATAGCGGACGATGAATTCGTGCGACGTCTCCAGGTGGGTGCGGGTCAGTGCGTTGAGCCGGGGGCCGTCACCGGCTTTGGCCGCCTCGAGAATCGCGGCGTGCTCGACCTGCAGGTGCTCGACATTGCCGATGACCGCCAGGTGCAGGTACAGATAGCGGTCGGCCAGTTTGCGCAGCTGGTCGACGTGGGCGATCGTCATCGGCCGGTTGGCCCGGTGATACATGGTCGCGTGGAAGTTGGCATTGGCCTCGAGCCACTCGACGACGTCGGTGGTTTCCGACATCGTCTCGAAATAGCCTGTCATCTGGATGATCTCGGCCCTACCGACCTGAGCGAGAGCCACCTGCGTCAGGTACGGCTCGACCGCCATCCGCATCTCGTAGAGTTCCTGCAGCTCCAGGATCGACAGCCGCCGCGAGTACGGCGCACCGTCGATCATCTCGATCAGCCCTTCGGCGGCGAGGGTCTGTAGGGCGTCGCGGACCGGTATGCGGCTGACGCCGAACTTCTCCGCCAATTTCGACTGCGACAAGCGCACACCGGCGCCGATGCTGCCGGTCAGTAGCGCGTTGCGAAGTTCGGTCACCACGGTGTTCCCGACCGCCGATACCGCCATCATGCCCGTGCGCCTCCGATACATTTCGACGCTGCTGTATACAGCTGATGATGTCTCGTATCCAAACACGCTGTGATGGATGTCGCAACCGGTATGCGAATACAACTTGAACCGCAGTTAGACAGCGGTTACGCCGATCAGGTTTGCGGGGGCTTCTCCCGCCAGGCGCGCTCGAACGGCAGCCGCCAGGCGTTCGGGGCGATGAGCTGATGGATGGCGTTGGGACCCCACGTGCCCTTCTGGTAGAGCTTGACCGGCGGCGGGTCGTCCAGCAGCGGTGCCGAACGCTGCCACAGCGATTCGATGCCCTCGGCGGTGGTGAACAGCGTGTGGTCGCCGCACATCGCATCGAGGATGAGGCGTTCGTAGGCCTCCAGGACGTCACCGACGCGGTCGGTCTCCTGGGTGGAGAACTGCATCGACAACTTGTCGAGTTTCATGCCCGGGCCGGGGCGTTTCCCGTAGAAGGACAGCGACACCTTGGAGTTGTCGGCCAGATCGAACGTCAGGTGGTCGGGACCCTGCGCGCCGACGCCCGAACCCGTCGGGAACATCGTGCGCGGAGCCTCTTTGAACGCGATCGAGATGATGCGCTGCCCCTCGGCCATCTGCTTGCCGGTGCGCAGGTAGATCGGCACGCCGGCCCACCGCCAATTGTCGATGCCGACCTGCAGGGCAATGAACGTCTCGGTCTCCGAATCTCTTGCCACACCCTCGGTTTCGCGGTATCCGGCATACTGGCCGCGGATCACCTTGGCCGGGTCGAGCGGCAGCATCGACCGGAAGACCTTGTTCTTCTCCTCGCTGATCGCGCGCGGTTCCAGCGCGGTCGGCGGTTCCATCACCACGAATGCCATCACCTGGAACAGGTGCGTGACCACCATGTCCTTGAAGGCGCCCGTGCTCTCGTAGAAGTTGGCCCGCTGGTCGAGGCCCAGCTTCTCCGGGATGTCGATCTGGATGTGGTCGATGAAGTTGCGGTTCCAGATCGGCTCGAACAGCCCATTGGCGAAGCGGAACGCCAGGATGTTCTGCGCGGCCTCCTTGCCGAGGAAGTGGTCGATGCGGAAGATCTGCGATTCGTCGAACGTCTCGTGCACGAAATCGTTGAGCTCCACGGCGCTGGCGTAGTCGGTGCCGAACGGCTTCTCCATCACCACCCGCGACCGATCCACCAGATCGGCGTCCCGGAGCATGGTGATGACGGCCGTGGCGGCCTTCGGCGGCACCGACAGGTAGTGCAGCCGCCGCGCGTCGGCGCCCAGCGCGCCTTCGGCCTCGTGCACCGCCTCGGCCAGCGCTTCCGGGCCCGCACTCTGTGGCACGTAACAGATCCGCTCGGCGAACTTGGCCCACTCCTCCTCGGTGGGTTTGTGGCTGCCGAAGTCGTCGACGGCCTGGCGGGTCAGCGCCCTGAACTCGTCGTGGGACAGATCCTCCAGCGAGGTGCCGACCACCCGGATCGCGGGCGCCAGATCCGACTGCACGAGGTAGGCCATCCCCGGCAGCAGTTTGCGTTTCGCCAAATCACCGGTGGCACCGAACAATACGATGACGTGCGGATCGACGTGTTCGTCGTCGTGGTGGTGGGGATGCGCTCCGGGCGCCGGGTAGGCGATGGTCTGCGGGTTGGTGTTGGCCACCTTGGCGATGATGTCATTCTCGCGGCGTCGGCGCAGCCGAAGCCGACGGCTGTTCATCGAGCCACCGCTGGGCACGGCGCTTCGAGGCCTGGGCCAGCCAGGCGTCCTGGATGAGCTCGGTCAGCTCGGTCACACCGATGCCGCCGATTCGACTGGCGCGCAACAATATCGAGGGATGGTCGGTGAACCGGTCGGTGGTGAAGAACAGCGATCGCGGGTCCTGCAGCAGTGCGAGTTTGTCCTCCTCGGACCCCACCCAGATCATGATCACGTCCGGGTAGCGCTCGCCGGTATCCGGGTCGGCGGCGTCGGGTTGTGGAGTCCGGAAATACACGAAGGACTTGCCGCCGACCTGGTAGATCGCGTTGCCCTTCGGTCCCTCGACCTTGGTGGTGTGCGGCATCGAGGCGGCGATCTCGTGCACGTCGGCGGGGCGGGCAGGCCGGTCAGCCACCGCGCTCCAGCCGGTGCAGCTCAACGTCGGTGAGCACCCCGTCGGTGACTGTCGCAGTCATGTACGTGCAGTACGGCTGCCTGCGGCGGTCGGTCGGCGAGCCCGGATTGAGCAGCCGCAGCCCGGTCGCGGCAGTGGTGTCCCACGGGATGTGGCTGTGCCCGAACACCAGCACGTCGGTATCGGGATAGAGCTTGGCCATCCGCGCGTCCCGGCCGCCGGACGCACCGGTCTCGTGGGTGACGGTGAACCGCACCCCCTCCAGCGTCACATCCACCCGCTCCGGCAGCCGCCGGCGCAACTCGTCGCCGTCATTGTTGCCCCAGCACGCGATCAGCCGTTTCGACCGCTGCTCCAGTTCGTCGAGCAGCGGCGGTTCGACCCAGTCGCCCGCGTGGATGACCACGTCGGCGCGCTCGACCTCGTCCCACACCGGCGCGGGCAGATCGCGCGCCCGCTTGGGCAGGTGGGTGTCGGAGATGAGCAGCAGCCGCATCACTGCGCCAGCAGCTCGGCCATCTTCGGCATGATCGCCTGCAGCGCCTTGAACGGCCGCAGCATCACCTTGAACTCGGTGATCAACCCCTCGTCGTTCCAAGTGATCATGTCGATGCCGTTGACGTGGACACCGTCGAGGTCGGCGACGAATTCGAGCACCGCCGAGCGCTCGCCGTACCACTGGTTGACGTAGTGGAAGTCCTCGCCGCCGAGCACCTTCGCCGCCGCACGCAGATACTTCGCCGTCGTGTCACGGCCCTCCTGCGGCTTGAACAGCGCCGGGGAGTAGAAGACCGCGTCCGGCGCGAGCAGGTCGGCCACGTCTTCTCCGGAGCCGTCCTCGATGAACTGGTGCCAGCGCTGGATCACCGGTGGGGTCATGTGGTCCGAGATTACGCGTCGTTTGGTGTCTCGAGGCGGGGGTAACCACGCGCCCATGAACACTCGCCGATTCGCCCGCTACGCCGCCGCAGCGTTGTTCGCCGCCGGGTCCACCGTGGCGGGGGTGAGCGCGCCCATCGCGGCCGCACAACCCGCGCCGTGCGCCGACGTGGAGGTGGTGTTCGCCCGCGGGACCGGGGAGGCCCCCGGGGTGGGCGGTACCGGGCAGAGCTTCGTCGATGCGCTCCGTGCGCAGGCCGGTCCGCGGTCGGTGAACGTATACGCGGTCAACTATCCGGCGGCGAACAACTTCGATCAGCGCATGGAGTTCGCCCGCACCGTCGTCGACGGCATCCGTGACGCCGGCACCCACATCGAGAACACGGCGGCGGCGTGCCCGGACACCGACATCGTCCTCGGCGGGTTCTCGCAGGGCGCGATCGTGGCGGCGTTCGTGACGTCGGCCACGGTCCCGGACGCGGTGCCCGCCGACTACCGGTCGTTCGTGCCACAGCCGCTGGCGCCGCAGATCGCCGACCACGTCTCGGCGGTCACCCTGTTCGGGCTGCCGTCACAGGCGTTCCTGAACACCTTCGACGCACCGGCACCGGTGATCGGCCCCGCCTACCAGCCCAAGACGATCGAGTTGTGCGCGCAGGGCGACACCATCTGCGACGGCACGCCCGGCGGGCAGCCGAGCATCGCGCATGCGCTGTACGGGGTGAACGGGATGACCCAGGAGGCGGCCGCTTACGCGGTGCAACGCCTCGAGCCGTAGAGAGTGCGCCCGAAGGGATTCGAACCCCTAACCTTCTGATCCGTAGTCAGATGCTCTATCCGTTGAGCTACGGGCGCTTGCTATTCAGTTGTTGGCGGAGGCGAGAGGATTTGAACCTCCGGTCCGCTTTAAGGCGGACAACTCATTAGCAGTGAGTCCCATTCGGCCGCTCTGGCACGCCTCCTGACGAATTACCGCCGAGGGCACACAGTACACAAGCGCCGGCGGTAGAGGCAAAGCAGCCGTCAGGCCGGTGCGCCCGCACCTCTATCCTGGTCAGCGTGACTGCCCGCCTGCGCCCCGAGTTGGCCGAGATTCCGGCCTATACGCCGGGCCGGACGGTTCCCGGCGCCATCAAGATCGCCAGCAACGAGACCGTGCACGGACCGCTGCCCAGCGTGCGCGCGGCCATCGAGGGCGCCATCGACAATCTCAACCGCTACCCGGACAACGGCTACCTCGACCTGCGCGAGCACCTGGCCAAGCGGCTGGATGACGGCGCCTTCTCCCCCGACCACATCGCGGTCGGCTGCGGGTCGGTGAGCCTGTGCCAGCAACTCATCCAGATCACCAGCTCGGTCGGCGACGAGGTGATGTTCGCCTGGCGCAGCTTCGAGATCTACCCGCTGCAGGTCCGCACCGCCGGCGCCGACCCGGTGCCGATCGCCCTGCGCGACCACACCCACGACCTCGACGCCATGCTGGCCGCAATCACCGACCGCACCCGGCTGATCTTTGTCTGCAACCCGAACAACCCGACCAGCACTGTCGTCGATCCCGACGAACTGGCCCGCTTCATCGCCGCGGTGCCGCCGCACATCGTGGTCGCCCTCGACGAGGCCTACGTCGAGTACATCCGCGACGGGTTGGTGCCCGACAGCTTCGGGCTGGTCCGCAAGTATCCGAATGTCGTTGTGCTGCGGACGTTCTCGAAGGCCTACGGGCTGGCCGGCCTGCGTGTCGGATACGCCGTGGCCGACGCGGAGATCATCACCGCCCTCGGCAAGGTCTACGTACCGTTCAGCGCGACCAGCATCTCGCAGGCCGCCGCGATCGCCTCGCTGGACGCCGCTGACGAACTCCTCGCCCGCACCGACGACGTCGTCGCCGAGCGCACCCGCGTCATCGAGGCCTTGCGCGCCGCCGGCTTCACCCTGCCGCCGTCACAGGCCAACTTCGTCTGGCTGCCCCTGGCCGACCGCACCCTGGACTTCGTCGACAAGGCCGCGCAGCACCGGCTGGTGGTCCGCCCCTACGGTGAGGACGGTGTGCGCGTCACCGTCGCCGCCGAGCACGAGAACGACGCCTTCATCGACTTCGCCCGCGCCTGGATTGGAGAATCGTGACCACTGTCAGCACCGCCCGCCAGACCTTCGATGAGCTCAAGGCCCGCACCGGCACCCTGACCGACGCCGAACTCGACGCGTTCTGGGGCACGCTGGAGCCGGCCGGGATCGACTTCATGCTCGGCGAGTGGAAGGGCGGCGAATTCCACACCGGCCACAAGGCCAACGGTTTCATGGAGCGGCTCAACTGGTTCGGCAAGACGTTCGTCTCGGCCACCGACGCGAAACCACTGGTGTGCCTGGACGCCGACGGGAACAAGTTCTCCAACACGGAGGCCATGAAGGGTGAGGCCAGCCTCTGGCTCGAGGAGTTCCGCGGCGAGGTGACCGCCTCGATGGTCTACGACGGTGCGCCGGTCCACGACCACTTCAAGAAGATCGACGACAACGCGGTGCTGGGCATCATGAACGGCAAAGGCGCGCTGGACTTCAGCTCCGGCGCAAGCCGGCACCTGTACTTCTACCTCGAACGCGTCTAACAGTCCGGACGGCGGCCGGTGAAGGCCAGCAGCCGGTGCAGCGGGGGCGCATCGTCGGCGACGTCGAGCGGCTCGTCGAAGCCGGCGACGGCCCGGCCCTCCGGGGTGACGATGCCCTCGGCGAGGTGCAGGACGTACTCGGACAGCGATTCCGGTGCGGGCAGCTCGACGCCCATCGCCGAGGCGTAATCCCAGCCGTGCACCAGGAATTCGAGAGACAGGATGCCGACGAGCGCCTTGGCCGGCATCTCCCGGTCGCCGATGGCGACGGAGCCGTCCAGGCCCCGACGGTGCCACGCATCGAGCGCCGGCCGCCCGGCGAGGATGACCTGACGCTCCACCGAATCGGTGGGGTCCCGCTCGGGGAGGTCGGCGCCGGCGGCGCGGCCCAACAGGGTGATGGATCGCAGCAGATGATCGGTCAGCCCGGCGATGTCGTAATCACTGCAGGGCGTCCGCTTGTCCAGGTCGCTCTCGGCGATGCCCTGCACCACCTTGTGCAGCACCCCGAGACTGAGTTCGGCGCTGCGCAATTCGTCGGTGGGCGGTGAGTCGGGTCCTTGCGGCAGGTCGCTACGCATGGTGTCCACGTTACGTCTACGCATAAGGTGGCCCAGATGGGTACGCGGGCGCGCACGGCTGGGCGAGTGTGGGTGGGCACGGCACTGCTGGCGACGGTCCTGCTCAGCGGGTGCACCCGGACCACGACCGGCACGCTCGCGCAGACCACCGAGCCCGGGCCGCCGCTGGTCACCGCGCAGACCATGACGTGCGCCGAATACGCCGACCTCGACGAGCAGGCCCAGCTCGCCGCCGTGCAGGAGCTCGTCGGCTCGCAGCGCAATCCGCTCGGATCGCAGGGCGTGATGGTTGCCAAGACCCTGGCCGACGCCATCTGCCAGTACCTGCCTGCGGCCCGGCTCAGTGAGATCCTGCTGGGCCGCTAGCCTGCAGGCATGGGCGACACCTACGAATCCGTCACCGTCGAGACCGCCGACCGCGTCGCACGCGTCACGCTGATCGGACCCGGTAAGGGCAATGCGATGGGCCCGGCCTTCTGGGCCGAGCTGCCCGAGGTGTTCCAGATCCTCGACGCCGACCCCGAGGTCCGCGCCATCGTGCTGACCGGCTCCGGCCGCAACTTCAGCTACGGCCTGGACCTGATGGCGATGGGCGCCGAGCTGCCCGGACTGACCGCAGGCGCGAAAGACCGCGCCGGCTTCCACCGGCGACTGCAGCAGATGCAGGCCGCGATCAGCGCCGTCGCCGACTGCCGCACGCCGACGATCGCCTCGGTGCACGGGTGGTGCATCGGTGGCGGCGTCGACCTGATCAGCGCGGTGGACATCCGCTACGCCAGCGCCGACGCGAAGTTCTCGGTGCGCGAGGTCAAGCTGGCCATCGTCGCCGACGTCGGCAGCCTGGCCCGGCTGCCGCTGATCCTGTCCGACGGTCACCTGCGGGAGCTCGCGCTGACCGGTAAGGACATCGACGCCGCCCGCGCCGAGCGCATCGGCCTGGTCAACGATGTGTATGAGGACGCTGACGCTGCCCTAGCGGCGGCGCATGCCACCGCCGTCGAGATCGCAGCCAACCCGCCGCTGACCGTCCAGGGCGTGAAGGACGTGCTCGACCAGCAGCGCATCGCCCGGGTGTCGGAGAGCCTGCGCTACGTCGCGGCGTGGAACTCGGCGTTCCTGCCGTCGAAGGATCTCGGAGAGGCCGTCACCGCGATGTTCGAGAAGCGGCCGCCGGAGTTCACCGGGGAGTAGCGGCGCGCAGCCGCTCGAGGGCGGCGTCCACGCACGCCGACCACGGCTCGGTCCCGAGCCGATGGACCGCGTCGCCCTGGTACGCACTCGAGATCACCACGTCGGGGGTCAGCGGGCGCAGCACGTCGCGCAGTGTCTCCGCCAACCGGTCGGCGTCGCTGACCGGCGGGATGTAGCCGGCCGCCCAGCCGCCGTCAGAGAGCGTGAACATCGTGTCGCCGGTGAACAGGTATGTCTCACCGCCGATTCCGGGGACCAGGTAGCTCGTACTGCCGGGCGTGTGTCCGGGCGAGGGGATGACCTCGATCCCGAGATCGTCGACGTGGCGCTTCTCCAGCGGGACGTGGACGGGTGCGAATCGGCTGATGTCGTCGACCTCGGCGGCCGGTGCGTGCAGCCGCGCACCGAACCGTGCGGCGATCGTGGCCAGCATCGGACCGGCTTCGTCGCGGTGTGAGAGGTATTGGCGCGCAACGCCGCCGAGGTCGGCGACGGTACCGAGGTCGTCGTCGGTACCAGGCGAGTAGAACATCACGTTCTCGCCGTGCGCCGGCGTCCAGAGATAGGCGTGGGTGTTGAGTCCCGGGAAGGGCGAGTGGCTTCGCGTCTCCCACAGGTCGGGTCGGATCTGTTTCATGACCCCAGCCTGCAACCTCAACCTTTGTCGAGGTAAAGAGCGGTGGCGGAGGGATTTGAACCCCCGGACGGTGTTAGCCGTCTCTCGCTTTCAAGGCGAGTGCATTAGGCCGCTCTGCCACGCCACCGCGCAACAGCGTACGGGCTTCAGGCCCGGGCGGCTCTGGCGGGCGTGTCGGCGCTTCGCAGCCCGACGCTGATGCGCCGGCAGTTCTCCCCCATCGCCGAGATCTGCGGACGTGACAGCCGGCCCAGGAAGTGCGCACGCACCGCGTCACCGTAGGTGATCATCGCTGCCCGCACCTGCGCGCGGCCCTCCTCGGTGATCGACGCCAGCACCCCGCGTCCGTCCTCCGGACTGGCGCCGCGACGCACGAGACCGGCCGTCTCCAGGCGCCGGATCTGCCGGGTCACCCTGCTGGGCAACGACATCAGCACCTCGGCCAGATCCCCCATCCGCACCGAGGCCGTCGGCGACTTGTCCAGGACGTCCAGCAGCCGTACGTCGTTGAGCGTCAGCTGATGCTCCTCGACGAGCGACTTGTTGAGTGTCGCGTGCAACCGCAGTGCGGCGTCCAAAAAGTTTTGCCACGAGCGTTGTTCTGCAATGTCGAGCCCCGGCATATCGCTTGCCGTGCGCCCCCCGATCATCCCCTCCATCGGATCATCGTAAAACACCGATCCGAGCCCGGGAAGGACGAGGCGCAGCGGGTCCGGGCGAGTAGGGTAGCCAGGATGCGCGCCATCGTGGCGGCCGAATCCGGCCGCCTGACCTGGTCCGACGTCCCGGAAACGCCTCTGCGGGAGGGCGAGGTGACCATCGAGGTGACTGCCGCGGGCATGAACCGCGCGGACCTGATGCAAGCCGCGGGCAAGTATCCGCCGCCGAAGGGCGCCAGCGAGATCATCGGCCTCGAGGTGTCCGGCCGGATCGCCGCGGTCGCCGACGGGGTGACGCAGTGGTCGGTCGGCCAGCCGGTGTGCGCTTTGCTGGCCGGCGGCGGCTACGCGGAGTACGTCAACGTGCCGGCCGAACAGGTCATGCCGGTGCCCGAAGGGGTCGATCTCGACCATGCGGCGGCTTTG
The DNA here is from genome assembly GCF_001665575.1 of Mycobacterium sp. 852013-51886_SCH5428379. Taxonomy (GTDB): domain Bacteria; phylum Actinomycetota; class Actinomycetes; order Mycobacteriales; family Mycobacteriaceae; genus Mycobacterium. Next base: position 46,091 of record NZ_LZSU01000008.1, read on the forward strand.
CCCGAGGCGGCCTGCACGGTGTGGTCGAACATCGTGATGACCGCCGGGCTGCAGCCCGGCGAGTTGCTGCTCGTGCACGGCGGGGGCAGCGGTATCGGAACCCACGCCATCCAGGTGGCCGGCGCCATGGGCTGTCGCGTCGCCGTCACCGCCGGGTCCCGCCACAAGCTGGACCTCTGCCGCGAACTGGGGGCCGATCCCGCGATCAACTACCGCGACGAGGATTTCGTCGAGCGGCTGCGCGCCGAGAGCGACGGCGCCGGAGCCGACGTCATCCTCGACATCATGGGGGCGGCCTACCTTGACCGCAACGTCGACGCCCTGGCGCTCGACGGCAGGCTCGTCATCATCGCCGCGCAGGGCGGGGCCAAGGCCGAACTGAACATCGGCAAGCTGTTGGGCAAGCGCGCCGGGGTGATCGCCACGACGCTGCGCGGCCGTCCTGTCACCGGGCCGAACAGCAAGGCCGAGATCGTCGCCGAGGTGGTGCGCCACGTGTGGCCGATGGTCGCCGACGGCCGGGTGCGCCCGATCATCGGCGCGGAGTATCCGATCGCCGAGGCGCAGGCCGCCCACGAGATGCTCGACTCCGGCGAGGTCTCCGGCAAGGTGCTGCTGCGGGTACGCGACTGACGCGTCCGCCTATCGCCTACCCCAGTGAGGCGAGCGCGCGCACCAGCTGATCCACCTCGGCGGTGGTGCTGTAGTGCGCCAACCCGACCGTCACCGCACCACCGATGTCGCTGACGCCGATGACGTCGAGCACCCGCGAACTCGCGTCGGCGATCGCCAGCACGCCGTTGTCGGCGAGGCGGCGCACCACGGTCTCCGCGGGCACGTCGCGCACGGCGAAGCTGAGCACGGGGATCCGCACCTCGGGCTCGCCGATCAGCATCACTCGCGGCAGCGAGCGCAGCGACATCACCAGGTAGTCGAACAGGCGGCCCAGATAGGCCGTCGCCGACTGCATCGACCACGCCAGTCGTTCGCGTCGGGTCCCGGAGGCGGATTCGTCGAGCCCGGCGAGGTACTCGATGCTGGCCACCACGCCTGCGAGCATGCCGAACTGGTGGACGCCCACCTCGAGTCGAGCCGGGCCGGTGGCGAACGGGTCGAGCGAGACCGAACCGAGGGTGTCGATCGTTGCCGGATCGCGGAAGACCAGCGCACCGATCGGCGGCCCGCCCCAGGCGACGGCGTTGACGGCGACGACGTCGGCGTCCACCTCGTTCATGTCGAAGAGCCGGTACGGCGCCGCGGCCGAATGGTCGACGACCACCAGACCGCCGACCTCGTGCACCAGCTTGGCGACCACGCTCAGGTCGGTGACGGTGCCCAGCGTCGAGGAGGCCGACGCGATCGCGACCAGCCGGGTCGGGCCGGTGATCAGACCCTCCCACTGCCAGGTCGGCAGCTCACCGGTCTCGATGTCGACCTCGGCCCACTTGATCTTGGCGCCGAACCGGTTGGCTGCCCGCAGCCACGGTGCGATGTTGGCCTCGTCGTCCAGTCGGGTGACGACCACCTCGTAGCCCAGTCCGACCCGGGCCGATGCGGCGTCGGCCAGCGAGGCCAGCAGCAGCGCACGGTCCGCCCCGAGCACCACCCCGGCCGGATCGGCGTTGACCAGGTCAGCGACGGCCTGGCGGGCGGCGGTGAGCACCGCCGCGCTGCGGCGCGACGACGGATGGGGTCCGCCGGTCGTGGCCATGGATCCGCGGAACGCCGTGGACACCGTCGTTGCGACCGAATCGGGCAGCAACATGCCGTTCTGTGCGTCGAAGTGAACCCACCCGTCGCCCAGCGTCGGGTGCAGCCCACGCACCCGGGCGACGTCGTATGCCATTCCAGCCACCTTAGATCGTTCGGTTTTCACAGGAAGCGACACGAATCTGGCGGGCGCCCGACCGTGCATCCTTCGTTGATGCTGAACCCTGATCCGGGCACCTGGCCAGCCATACTAGTCGAGCGCGCGACAGCTGCCGTGGGCCGTTCGCTGGGGCAGAGGAGACTAGTGTCGCATTCGAACCGGCACGGTACGGCCCTACCGGTAAGACAGCCACAAGAGGGAATGCTGACTCAATGACGCTGAACAACGACGACGACAACATCGAGATCATCGGTGGCGACGACATCGAAACCGACGACCGTGCCGCAGCGGGAGGCGAGGGCAAATCCCTGACCGACCTGGTCGAACAGCCCGCCAAGGTCATGCGGATCGGCACCATGATCAAACAGTTGCTCGAAGAGGTGCGGGCCGCACCGCTGGACGAGGCCAGCCGCAACAAGCTGCGCGACATCCACCGCACCAGCATCCGCGAACTCGAAGAGGGTCTGGCCCCGGAACTGCGCGACGAACTCGAGCGGCTGACGTTGCCGTTCACCGAGGACGGCACCCCGTCGGACGCCGAATTGCGCATCGCACAGGCCCAGCTCGTCGGCTGGCTGGAGGGCCTGTTCCACGGCATCCAGACCGCGCTGTTCGCCCAGCAGATGGCTGCCCGCGCGCAGCTCGAGCAGATGCGCCAGGGGGCGTTGCCACCCGGTCTGGGGGCACCGGGTCAGCGCGGCGGTCCGTCGCACCCCGGCACGGGTCAGTACCTGTAGGGCTGCTGTGTCGGAACCGCACATCGAGACCCGCGACGCGTGGGTCGAATTCCCGATCTTCGATGCGAAGACGCGCTCGCTGAAGAAGGCGTTCCTCGGCAAGGCCGGCGGCGCCATCGGGCGGAACGACTCCAACGTCGTCGTCATCGAGGCGTTGCGCGACATCACGCTGTCGCTGTCCCTGGGCGACCGGGTCGGGCTGGTCGGACACAACGGTGCGGGTAAGTCGACGCTGTTGCGGCTGCTCTCCGGGATCTACGAACCCACCCGTGGTTCGGCGACGGTCACCGGACGGGTGGCGCCGGTGTTCGACCTCGGCGTCGGCATGGATCCGGAGATCTCCGGATTCGAGAACATCATCATCCGCGGGCTGTTCCTCGGGCAGACGCGCAAGCAGATGCTGGCAAAGGTCGACGAGATCGCGGAGTTCACCGAACTCGGCGAGTACCTGTCCATGCCGCTGCGCACGTACTCGACCGGTATGCGGGTGCGGTTGGCGATGGGTGTGGTCACGAGCATCGACCCGGAGATCCTGCTGCTCGACGAGGGCATCGGCGCCGTCGACGCGGAATTTCTGAAGAAGGCGCAGACGCGGCTGCAGAAGCTCGTCGAACGGTCCGGGATCCTGGTGTTCGCCAGCCACTCCAACGAGTTCCTCGCCCGGCTGTGCAAGACCGCGATGTGGATCGACCACGGCACCATCCGGATGGCCGGCGGTATCGAGGAGGTCGTGCGGGCCTACGAGGGCGAGGACGCCGCGCGGCATGTGCGCGAGGTACTGGACGAGCACCGGGCCGACTGGCCGGCCACTGCGGGTGCCGATGACTGACACGGTCATCGCGGTCGTCGTCACCCATCGTCGTCCCGACTCGCTGGCGCAGTCCCTGTCGGCGATCTGCAGCCAGACCCGCCCGCCCGACAAGCTGATCGTGGTGGACAACGACTGCGATTTCGCGGTGCGCGATCTGGTGGCCGGGCAGCCGGTACCCAACACCTATCTCGGTTCGCACCGCAACCTCGGTGGCGCAGGCGGTTTCGCGCTCGGAATGTTGCACGCACTGGCAGAGGGGGCCGACTGGATCTGGCTGGCCGATGACGACGGCAGGCCGTTGGACTCCACGGTGCTGCAGACGCTGCTGAACTGCGCGTCGCGGCACGGCCTGGCGGAGGTGTCACCGATGGTGTGCGACATCGCCGACCCGACGCGGCTGGCGTTTCCGCTGCGCCGCGGATTGGTGTGGCGGCGGCGCGCCTCCGAGTTGGGGTCGGGTGATCTGCTGCCCGGGATCGCGTCGCTGTTCAACGGCGCTCTGTTCCGGGCGTCCACCGTGGACGCCGTGGGCGTACCCGATCTGCGGTTGTTCGTCCGCGGCGACGAGGTGGAATTGCACCGGCGTTTGGTGCGCTCGGGTCTGCCGTTCGGGACGTGTCTGGACGCGACCTACGTCCACCCCTGTGGCACAGATGAATTCAAGCCGATCCTGGGTGGGCGGATGCACACGCAGTATCCCGACGACGACACCAAACGGTTCTTCACCTACCGCAACCGTGGATATCTGCTGTCCCAGCCCGGTTTGCGGAAACTGCTTCCGCAGGAATGGGTGCGATTCGGCTGGTACTTCCTGGTGTCGCGGCGCGATCCGGCCGGGCTGCGGGAGTGGATCCGGTTGCGGAGGCTGGGCCGGCGAGAGAGGTTTTCGCGATGACGATCGTTGACGCGGCGGCGCAGTCGAAGACGATGGCGCGGGCGTGGGGCGACCTGCGCTCCGGGTTCGGTAAACGGGAACTCTGGCTGCACCTGGGCTGGCAGGACATCAAACAGCGCTACCGCCGTTCGGTGCTCGGCCCGTTCTGGATCACCATCGCCACCGGCGCCACCGCCGTCGCGATGGGTCTGCTGTATTCGAAGCTGTTCAAACTCGAACTGGCCGAACACCTTCCGTACGTGACGATGGGTCTGATCGTCTGGAACCTGATCAACGCCGCGATCATCGAAGGCGCCGACGTGTTCGTCGCCAACGAGGGCCTGATCAAACAGCTGCCGACGCCGCTGTCGGTGCATGTCTACCGGCTGGTGTGGCGGCAGATCATCCTGTTCGGCCACAACATGATCATCTTCGTGATCATCGCGATCATCTTTCCCCAGCCCTGGCACTGGACGTCGCTGGCGGTGATCCCGGCCTTCATGCTGATCGTGCTGAACTGCGTGTGGGTGTCGTTGTGCTTCGGGATCCTGGCCACCCGCTACCGCGACATCAGCCCGCTGCTGTTCTCCCTGGTGCAGCTGCTGTTCTTCATGACGCCGATCATCTGGAACGAGGCGACGCTGCAGCAGCAGGGCGCCGGGAACTACGCGACGATCGTCGAACTCAATCCGCTGCTGCACTATCTCGACATCGTGCGGGCGCCGCTGCTGGGCGCCGATCAGGAGTTGCGGCACTGGGTCGTGGTGATCACGTTGACGATCATCGGCTGGATCATGGCGGCGTTTGCGATGAAGCAGTACCGCGCGCGGGTGCCGTACTGGGTCTGACTCGAGCGGAGACCGGCGAGTTATCCCCAGCGGCGAATTGATCCACAGGCTCGCCGATCGGTGGGTGCGCAGAGACGGCGCAGGCTGGACAATCGAAGATGTGTTCGAAACACTATCCGCCCCGGCCCTCCTCGACGCGATGTGTGCCGCGCAGCGCGACGAGCGGTCGGCAACGGCGCGACGCCTGCTCGCAGTGGGCCGCTTCGCCCTGCGGCGGCTCGCCGAGCTCGGAGACGCACACGGCAACTGGTGTGTGGACGACTGGGAGGCCGTCGCCGCCGAAGTCGGAGCCGAACTGGGCATCAGCCGGCAGTGGGCGTCCTCGCAGATGCATCACGGGACGACGCTGATCGAGCGGCTGCCGAAGCTCGGCGAGGTCTTCGCCACGGGTGAGGTCGACTACCGCATCGTCGACATCGCGATCAGCCGCACCCAACTCGTCGTCGACGAGGGCGTGCTGGCACAGATCGATCGCATGCTGGCCCGGCAGGTGCGGCGGTGGAACAAACTCTCCCGGAGGAAGATCACCGAACGGGTCGACTGGATGGTGATCGAACTCGATCCGGAAGCCGTCCGGGTCGCCCGCGAGAGCGACGCCGACCGCCACATCGAAGTCACGCCAGGCCAGAACGGTACGGCCGAGGTCTACGGCACCCTCCGCGCCGCGGCCGCCGTGGCGCTCGACCAACGGCTCGATGAGCTGGCCGCGACCGTGTGCGCCGACGACCCCAGGACAAAGGGCCAACGTCGAGCCGACGCCGTCGACGTGTTGACGGCAGGCGGGACGGCAATGCCGTGCGAATGCGGTCGGGAGGACTGCCCGGCCGATCCGGCAGGCGTCGCGCGCAGCAAGGTCGTCATCCACGTGCTGGCCGATGCGGCGACGGTCGAGGGTCACGGTGCCGCGCCCGCGCTGCTCGCCGGCTACGGGACCGTTCCGGCCGAGGCGGTCCGGCGGCTGACACCAACCGCGACGGTGCGAGCACTGCATGCGCCGACGGGCGAAGACCGCTATCGGCCGTCGGCGAAGCTCGCCGACTTCGTCCGGTGCCGCGACCTGTCGTGCCGTTTCCCCGGTTGCGACGAACCCGCGGAGCGCTGCGATGTGGACCACACGGTGCCCTATCCCGCCGGCCCCACCCATCCCTCGAATCTGAAGGCGTACTGCCGGACACACCACCTGCTGAAGACGTTCTTCGCCGGTCCGGGCGGCTGGAGTGAACGCCAATCGCCCGACGGCACCGTGACGTGGACGTCGCCCACCGGGCGGCGCTACGTCACCGTGCCGGACGGCGCGCTGTTCTTCCCTCAGCTGGCGCAGCCCACCGGACATGTGCCTGCGGGATCGGCGGCGGGCGGCGGGCTGGCGATGCCCACCCGGCGGCGGACTCGAACGCAGGAGCGGGAGTACCGGATCGAGTGGGAGCGGGGCCTCAACCGGGCCCGGTACGCCGCCGATCCGCCACCGTTTTAGCTCCCGGGATTCTGCCCGGTGAACTAGCGTGATGCGGATATGAGCATCCCGCCGTATCAACCGCCGTCCTCTCCGACGCAGGGGCCCGGCAACACGCTGCTGTGCCCGAAATGCGCCGGGGTGATGAGAACCTACGAGCGCAACGGGATCCACCTCGAGCAGTGCGACTCGTGCCGCGGAATCTTCCTCGACTTCGGAGAGCTCGAATCGCTGACCCAGATGGAGAACCGCTTCATGCAGGCGGCACCACCTCCCCCACCCCCGCCGCAACACGGCTACGGATCCGGCTACGACTACGGCCCGGGCTGGGGTCACCGCGGCAACAAGCACTACCGCAAGCAGGGTTTCGGCCGGCTCTTCTTCTCGAGCTAGGACGCCATCCGCGCGCACGCCGCGCCCAGCAGGGGGTCTTCGGGATGGGCTGCGGCGGCGGCGATCACCGCCGCGCGGGCGAACAGTTCGAGCACCGGCCACGGGTCGTCCCCGACGCCGTCGAGCGCAGCGCCGCCCGCTCTCCGGTACGCGGCCAGGAACGCCGTCCAGTCGCGATCCGGGATGTGGCCCGCAGCCCACAAGCCGGCGGGCCGGGCCAGATCCCAGGCCGGGTCGCCGACGCCGAGGTCATCGACGTCGATGAGCAGCCACGGGTCCGCCGGGGAGTGCCGGCCGAGCTGGCCCAGGTGAAAGTCGCCGTGCACCAAGGTTCTCGGCCGATCCGTTGACCCCGCCCGCCATGCCCGATCGGGCAGCTCTGCCGCCGCCCGCCGCACCTCCGCGACGTCGTCGCCGACTGCGCGCATCCGTTCGACCGACCGCCGCATCCGCGCCGGCCACCCGTGGGCCACTCGCGCACGCACCGGCGCGGCATGCAGGCGCGCGAGCAGCTCACCCGCCTGCGCCCAGGGCAATCGATCCGGATCGGGCTCCACCGTCTCCAGCCGCGGCCACCTGGTCAGCCAGCGTCCATCAACCGCTTCCGGCGTGACGGCCAACGGTGCGGCCGCGATACCCCGCAGCTGCGCGGCGAGCTCGAGTCGACGACACAACTGACGCGGCGACGTCTCCTGTCGGTGCAGCTTCGACACCACGTCACCGTCGACGGTGATCGCGGCGCCGGACCGGGTGAGCACCTTGCGACGGTAAACCACCGATCAGCACGTCGAAATCGGCGTAGCGTCGCGAGCATGAAGCGCGGCATCGTCGGCGGATCGGCTGTGGTGCTACTCGCCGCGGGTTTGCTCACCACCGCCCCATCGGCCAACGCCGGATGTCTGTACGGCGGCGACGTGATCAGCAAGTGCGACGGACCCGTCCAGTTCGACGGCACCTGGCAGCGCTGCGCGGGCGTCACCAACTACATCCCCAGGGGGTTCGGTTCCTACCTGGCCCCGGTCAAGATCTGCGACATCCTGGGACCCGGCAGGCAGCCTGCTGACGGCCGGCTGGCCAACCCACCGAGCTACATACCCTGACTCAGTGCTTCGGAAGTGCCTGCGGCGCCGCGAGATTGATGCGGTTCCAGGCGTTGATCGTCACCGCCATCGCCACGGCCTGCGCGAGTTCGCGATCGGTGAAGACCGCCGCCGCGCGGGCGTAGACCTCGTCGGAGACGGGTCCGCGGGTGGCGACCTCGGTGATCGCCTCGGCCAGCGCCAGCGCCGCCTGCTCCCGCTCGGTGAACAGATCGCCGGCCTCCTCCCACGCCGCGATCAGGGCCAGCCGCCGTTCGCTCTCACCCAGCTTGCGCGCGTCCCGGGTGTGCATGTCGAGGCAGAAGGCGCAGCGGTTGATCTGCGAAGCGCGGATCTTGATCAGCTCCCCGAGCTCGGGTTCGAGATCCTTGGCCGACGCACTCGAGAGCGTCATCATCGCGTCGTAGAGCTCCGGCGCGTTCTTGAGCATCGAGATGCGGGTCTGCTTGGTGTCCAGTGTCGTTGTCATACCTTGAACGTAAGCCGCCATCGGCCCAACGGTCTGGTTCAATCAGGTCATGACTTCGTGGGCCAATTCGGGCGCGCGCGATCTACACCTCGACCTGCGCGAGGTGATCCGGCCCGGCGCCCGCGGCGTGCGTGACCTACTCCTCGACGCCCTCCGCGAGGCCGTGCGTTCCGGACGGCTCGCCCCGGGCACGGTGCTTCCCCCGTCGCGCACCCTGGCCGGCGACCTGGGTATCGCCCGCAACACCGTTGCCGACACCTACGCCGAACTCGTCGCCGAGGGCTGGCTGGCATCGCGGCAGGGCGCGGGCACCTGGGTGGTCAACACCGCCGCGCGCCAACAGCCGTCCCGCCCGCGCGGCACCCGCGTCACCCCGCGCCACAACCTCATGCCCGGATCACCGGACGTCGCCGAGTTCCCGCGCAACGCCTGGCTGGCCGCCGCCCGCCGCGCTCTGACCAATGCCCCGAACGAGGCGCTGCGGATGAGCGATCCCCGCGGCCGCCCCGAACTGCGCTCAGCGCTCGCCGACTATCTGGCCCGGGTGCGCGGCGTCCGCACCAGCGCCGAGAACATCGTCGTCTGCGCGGGCGCCCGCCACGGCGTCGAACTCCTGACCCGAGTGTTCGCCCGCACCGCCCCCGGCCGCCCGATCGCCGTGGAAGCGTACGGGCTCTTCATTTTTCGCGACGCCATCGCCGCGCTGGGCGGATCAACGGTACCGATCGGACTCGACGACCACGGCGCTGCCGTCGACGACCTGGCCGCGCTCGATGTGCCGGCCGCACTACTCACCCCGGCCCACCACAGCCCGCACGGGATGCCGCTGCACCCTGCCCGCCGCACCGCCGCCGTCGAGTGGGCGCAGCGCAGCGGCGGTTTCATCATCGACGACGACTACGACGGCGAATTCCGCTACGACCGCCAACCCGTCGGCGCTCTGCAGAGCCTGGCACCCGAACGCGTGGTCTACGTCGGCTCGGCAAGCAAGAGCCTGGCCCCGGCGCTGCGGCTGGGCTGGCTGGCGCTGCCCGACGAACTCGTCGACCCGGTCCTCGCCGCCGCCGGCGGCGAACAGTTCTACGTCGACGCCATCGCCCAGTTGACGATGGCCGAGTTCATCCGCGGCGGCCAGTACGACCGCCACATCCGCCGGATGCGGATCCGCTACCGGCGCCGGCGCGACCTGCTCGTCGATGCGCTCACCCGCTTCGACGTCGAGGTCCGCGGCCTGTCCGCCGGCCACAACCTGCTGCTGACGCTGCCCGATGGTGCGGAACCACTGGTGCTGCGCCGCGCCGGCGAGGCCGGGATCGCGTGCTCGGGGCTGGCGATCATGCGGCATCCCGCGGCCGGACCCGAGGTGCCCGCCCCGGACGGCGTCGTCATCGGCTTCGGCACCCCCGCCGAATCCGCCTTCGGCGCCGCCGTCGAGGCGCTGTGCGACGTGCTGACCGCATCCGGGCTGGCACGGTGACCGGAGGCCCGCCGTAAGCTGCCCGGGTGGCCGAGCCCCCGATGTCGCCGAATCTGTCGCTGTCGACGCAGGTGTGGCGGTTCCTGCTGACCGGCGGGCTCTCGGCGATCGTCGACTTCGGCCTCTACGTCCTGCTGCTCGAGGTCGGGCTGCACGTCAACCTCGCCAAGACGCTGAGCTTCATCGCCGGCACCACCACCGCCTATCTGATCAACCGGCGCTGGACCTTCCAGGCCCCGCCGAGCCGCGGCCGCTTCATCGCGGTGTGCGCGCTCTATGCCACCACGTACGCGGTACAGGTCGGCATCAACTACGTCTTCTACATGGCCTGGGACGACAAGCCCTGGCGGGTGCCGGTCGCGTTCGTGATCGCGCAGGGCACCGCGACGGTGATCAACTTCGTGGTGCAGCGCGCCGTGATTTTCCGGTTGAAATAGGGATCAGCGGTAACGGACGGATTCGTCGATCGCCGAACCGCCCTCCTGATCCTGCCGGTCGTAGACGTCCGCGGCCGCGCGCAGCTTGTCCCCGAGGTCGGTGAGGTCCGTGCGCAACCGCTGAGCCTGCTCTTCGAGGATGTCGACGAACTTCGCGAACCCCGGCTTACCGGCGGTCTTCCACGCCGACTCCTGGCCGGCGATGCTTCCGGCCACCGCGTCGCGACTGGTCGACGCCTCCGTGGCGACGACGTCCATCTGATCGGCCGATAGGCGCACCTGCGCGGTCTCGACGTAGACGTTCGGCCCACTCACGGGACGTCCCTGCGGCACGCGATGGTCGCCGAGATCACCGACGCCGCCTGCGAACCGAAGGTCAGCGTCCGACCGTCGTCGCTGTGGAACCGCACGTCGTGATTGCCGGTGCTGTTCTGCATCTCCGACCCGCCGGTCAGCCCGGCGTCCGCAGCCAGCCGCTGCACCGCCGGATACACCTGCGCCCACTCGGCGTCGCTGAACGGATGCTCGGAGACGAGGTTGGGGAAGTACACCGCCACGCCCTTGGCCCCGGTGCTGTCCTGGGTGCAGCCGGCGGTCGACTCCTCGCGGTTCCAGGTCCACGGGTCGGTCGCGGGCACCAACCGGACGACCTCCGCCCGTACCTGCTCGATCAGGTCGAGCATCTGCGCCCGGGTCTGGTCGACGTCGGGAAGGTCGGCGATGTCTGCCACGGGTACGTCCTCGTTCACGATCGGAGAGTCATAGTCGTCGCCGCTGCCGCCGCAGCCGGCGGTCACCAACACCATTGTCCCGGCCATCGCGGCCACCCAGGACACCAATATCCGTCTCATCGCACCAACCTGTCCCCTCCGCCGCTGATGGGCACGTCCGCCAGACCACCGGCGATGATCGCCAGGTTGTAACCCGTCGTGCGCAGGTCGCCGTTGCTGCCCATGCGCGGATAGTCGGAATGCGTCTCGGCACCCTCGCGCGCGACGTTGTCGGCGGGCGAGGTCGCGGCGTTCGACGAAAGCTGCTCCAGCGGCAGCGTCAGCGGATTCGGCCCGAACTGACCGAGATCGCCCGCCGAGGGCAGCGGTAGGCCCTTCCAGTTCGGATCGCCGGAGATGGGGTCCTCCGGCGCCGACATCACGTAACCGTGCCCGTCCGGCAGGAACATGTCGGCCTCGTCGCGGATCGGTGCGGCCACTTCGTAAGGCACGCCGTGCACGCCGATCTTGGTGTCCATCTCGTTGGTATGGCCCAGCCCCGGCGAGCCGTAGAACGCGGCGTCGTCCACGACCCCGACCTCCCCGACCTCGACCAGCGCCTGGGCTGTGGTCAACGAACCGTATGAATGGCCGAACGCCGACAGGTGCACATCCGATCCGTGCTCGTTGGTGGCGTTGATGCCGCGGTAGAACTCCGCCAGATCGGGTGCCGCCTCGTTCGCCCGATCCTCGAAGCCGGCTTCCACCACCGAGATGTCCTTCTGCGGCGGCTCATAGCCGAGCCAGGCGATCGTCGCCACCTCCTCGTCGCCGCGGCCCGCCCGGTCGAGCTGGTTGCCGGTCTCGTCCCGCAGCGCCGTGGCCTCGTTGACCATGTCCGGCAGGCTGGTCGGGGTGGTGCCCACCCCCGGCGTGCTGACGGCGACGTGCTCGGCGGTGTCGGGGTTGCCGACGGCGATCGCCGCTTTCGGCTGTCTGTCCTCGGGGAACTCCAGCATCATCAGGTACTTGTTCGGGTCGTACCCCTTGGCGGCGTCGCCGTTGTTGGACAGTGCCTGCTGCATCGCCTTGGCGTTGTCGAGGCGACCCTGCCGCTCACTGACCATCCGGTTGTACTCGTTCTCCTTGAGATACGAGCCGGGTCCGAAGCCGCCGTGATCGCGGAGATACTCCTGCAGCGTCGGAATCGCGTCCACGTCGCGCTGCGCGGCGGCGAGTTCCCGATCGAGTGCAGCCTTGTTCACCTCGCTGCGCGCCGGCACCGGAACACCGTCGCGGTTGCCGATCCAGTCCGGGTGCTCGGCGATGACCTTGCGCTGTTCCTCCTCGGAGAGGGCGTTCCACCACGCCGTCACGTCCCGGGGTGTGGTGCCCTCACCCTCCGGCGGATACGGCGCCGAGAGACCCGACTGGTCGCGGCCCACCTCCTGGGCCGACGGGACGTCCTTGGCCTCCCGCGCTGTGATGTCGCCGTTCTGCACGTGTCCGAACACCTCGGCGCAGTCGGCGTCGACGTCCTCGGCCTGGTGGATCAGCGCCTGGGCGCGGGCCTCGAGGCTCTCGGCGATCGGTTTGAGTTCCTCGCGGATGTCGGGCGGTCCGCTGACGGTGACGTCGCCGTTGTCGGCCAGATGCAGAAAGCCGCCCTGGGCGGCGACGTCGGCGCGGATCGCGGCCAGTTCGGTCTGCAACTTCGTCACCGCGGCGCCGGTCTCCTCGGCCAGCTGCGCGACGGCCCCGATCACCGCGGCGTCGTCGAGCACCCGGCCCCTGGTCTCGCCGATCTTGCCGCGCGCGGCGTCGGCGGCCGGAGAATCCCAACCGGGCAACCGGGAGATCAGGTCCAGATCGGCGGCGACGCCCTCGATGGTCTTCAGCTCGTCACCGAGCTCGAACGCGATGGACTGCAGCGCGCCGACATTCCACGAGTCGATATCACTGAGCTGCATTCACGCCCCCGGCCTGCATCGGTGAACACGCTACCTGGGCGCATGGAGCAGAGGCGGTACCCTCGTCACGATGTCCGAGACCACGACCCGGCGGCTGACCGGGTGGGCCCGTACTGCGCCCACCGTCGCTCAGGTGCTGTCGACGCCCGACCCGGAGGTGATCGCCAACGCGGTCGCCCGGGTCGCCGACGACCCCGAACGGGGTGTGATCGCCCGCGGACTCGGACGCTCCTACGGCGACAACGCCCAGAACGGCGGCGGCCTGGTCATCGACATGACCGCGCTCAACCGCATCCACACCATCGACAGCGACAATGCGCTCGTCGACGTGGACGCCGGGGTGAGCCTCGACCAGCTGATGCGCGCCGCGCTGCCGATGGGGCTGTGGGTGCCGGTGCTGCCGGGAACCCGTCAGGTCACCGTGGGCGGCGCGATCGCCTGCGACATCCACGGTAAGAACCACCACAGCGCGGGCAGCTTCGGTAACCACGTGCGCTCGATGCAACTGCTCACCGCCGACGGCTCCGTCCGCCGCATCACCCCCAACGGCGCGGAGTCCGATCTGTTCTGGGCCACCGTCGGGGGGAACGGGCTGACCGGCATCATCCTGCGGGCGACGATCGAGATGACGCCGACCGAGACGGCCTACTTCATCGCCGACGGTGACGTCACCGCAAGCCTCGACGAGACCATCGCGTTCCACAGCGACGGCAGCGAGGCCGACTACAGCTACTCCAGCGCCTGGTTCGACGCCATCAGCGCGCCCCCGAAGCTGGGCCGCGCCGCGATCTCCCGCGGCTCGCTGGCCACGCTCGACCAGCTGCCGAAGAAGCTCCGCCGCGATCCGCTGAGATTCGATGCGCCGCAACTGTTGACGTTCCCCGACGTATTCCCCAACGGGCTGGCCAACAAGTGGACGTTCGGCCCGATCGGTGAACTCTGGTACCGCAAATCGGGCACCTACCGGGGCAAGATCCAGAATCTGACGCAGTTCTACCACCCGCTCGACATGTTCGGAGAGTGGAACCGCGCCTACGGCTCCAACGGGTTCCTGCAGTACCAGTTCGTGGTACCCACCGAGGCTGTCGACGAGTTCAAGGCGATCATCCTCGACATCCAGCGCTCCGGGCACCATTCGTTCCTCAACGTGTTCAAGCTCTTCGGCCCGGGAAACGAAGCGCCACTGAGCTTTCCGATACCCGGCTGGAACGTCTGCGTGGACTTCCCGATCAAGCCGGGGCTGGGCGACTTCGTCAACGGCCTCGACCAGCGGGTCCTCGAGTTCGGCGGCAGGCTCTACACCGCCAAGGACTCCCGCACCACCGCCGAAACCTTCCACGCCATGTATCCGCGTATCGACGAATGGATCGCCGTGCGCCGCGCGGTCGACCCCGACGGCGTGTTCGCCTCGGACATGGCCCGACGCTTGGAGCTCCTCTAGTGGTCATCGACGCTGTCGGTAATCCTCAGACCATCCTGCTGCTCGGCGGCACCTCGGAGATCGGGCTGGCGATCTGCGAGCGCTATCTGCGGGACGCGCCGGCCCGCATCATCCTGGCGGCCCTGCCCGGCGATCCCGGCCGCGACGCCGCGGTGGCCCAGATGCGCACCGCGGGAGCGAAATCCGTCGAGGTTGTCGACTTCGACGCGGTCCAGACCGACACCCACCCGGACGTCATCGAAAAGATTTGGGTCGGTAGCGATGGCCCCAGGGATATCGACGTCGCGATCGTCGCGTTCGGCCTGCTCGGTGATGCCGAGGAGCTCTGGCAGAACCAGCGCAAGGCCGTGCAGATCGCCGAGATCAACTACACCGCCGCAGTGTCGGTCGGGGTGCTGGTCGGCGAGAAGATGCGCGCCCAGGGCTACGGCCAGATCATCGCGATGAGCTCGGCGGCAGGCGAACGGGTGCGGCGGTCGAACTTCGTGTACGGCTCCACCAAGGCCGGACTCGACGGGTTCTATCTCGGCCTCGGAGAGGCGTTGCGCGAGTACGGCGTTCGCGTGCTGGTGATCCGGCCCGGCCAGGTTCGAACCCGGATGAGCGCTCACGTCAAGGAAGCGCCGCTGACCGTCGACAAGGAGTACGTCGCCGAACTGGCGGTGACCGCATCGGCGAAGGGGAAGGATCTGGTCTGGGCGCCCGGGGCGTTCCGGTACGTGATGATGGTGCTGCGCCACATCCCGCGGCCGATCTTCCGCAAGCTGCCTATCTGATCCGGTGCGCACTCGGGTCCTGGCCACGCTGAGCCAGATGGTGGTGGCGGCACTGATCGCCGCCGTGCTGGCCGTCGTCGCGATGGCTGCCATCGCGCGGGTCGAATGGCCGGCGTACAACTCGTCGAATCAGCTGCACGCCCTGACTACCGTCGGCCAATTCGGCACGCTCGCAGGGTTGTTGGCGGCCGGCTGGATATACCGTCTGGGTCGCAGACACCTCGCGTGGCTGGCGTCGGTGGTGTTCCTGACCGCGTTCACCGTCGTCACCCTGGCGATGCCGCTGGGCGCCACCCGGCTCTATCTGTTCGGGATCTCGGTGGATCAGCAGTTCCGCACCGAGTACCTGACCCGCTTCGCCGACACCGCGGCGCTGCACGACATGACCTATTACGGCCTGCCGCCGTTCTATCCGCCGGGCTGGTTCTGGCTGGGCGGGCGACTGGCCGCGCTCTCCGGCACACCGGCGTGGGAGATGTTCAAACCGTGGTCGATCATCTCGATCAGCGTCGCGGTGGTGCTTGCGTTCGTGCTGTGGGCCGCGATGATCCGATTCAGCCACGCGCTGATCGTCACGGCGGCCACCACAGCGGTGATGCTGGCCTACTCGCCGGCCGAGCCGTACGCCGCGATCATCGCCGTGCTGCTGCCGCCGGTGTTCGTGTTGGCGTGGTCGGGGTTGCGGGCCCGCGGCAACGGCCATTCCGGCTGGGCGGCGGTGGTGGGTGTCGGGATCTTCCTCGGTGTGGCCGCGCTGTTCTACACCCTGCTGCTGGGCTACGCGGCGTTCACGCTGGCGATCATGGGTTTGACCCTTGCGATCGCCCGTCGCTCCTGGGCACCGCTGCTGCGCGGCCTGGTGATCGCCGTGATCGGCGGCGCCATCGGGTTGATCGGCTGGGGCCCGTACCTGCTGGCTGCGGCCAGGGGCACGCCCGCCGAGAGCGGCACCGCGATGCATTACCTGCCCGACGACGGCGCGGTGCTGTCGTTCCCGATGCTGAGCTTCACGCTGCTCGGTGCGCTCTGCCTGGTGGGCACCATCTGGCTGGCGGTGCGGGCCCGGACGTCGACGCGGGCGGGGGCGCTGGCCGTCGCGGTGTTGGCGGTGTACGGGTGGGCGCTGCTGTCGATGCTGACCACCTTGGCCGGCACCACGCTGCTGTCGTTCCGGTTGCAGCCGACGCTGGTGGTGCTGCTCGGCGCGGCCGGGGCGTTCGGGTTCGTCGAGGCGGCGCGCGCGCTGGCCGACAGCTTCTCGAGCAGGCGGCTGCTGGTCACCGCCGGGGTGATCGGCGCGATCGGCGCGCTGACGTTCAGCCAGGACATCCCCGACGTGCTGCGCAACGACATCACCGTCGCCTACACCGACACCGACGGCTACGGCGAGCGCGCCGACCGCAGGCCGCCGGGCTCCGAACGCTACTACCGCGAGGTCGACGAGAAGATCGTCGAGATCACCGGGCGGCCGCGCAGCGAGACCGTGGTGCTGACCGCCGACTACAGCTTCCTGTCGTACTACCCCTACTACGGCTTCCAGGGGCTGACGTCGCACTACGCCAATCCGCTGGCACAGTTCGACGCGCGGGCCGACGCGATCGAGAGCTGGGCGATGCTGTCCACCCCCGACGACTTCGTCGACGCGCTGGACGCGCTGCCCTGGGAGCCGCCCACGGTGTTCCTGATGCGCCGCGGCGCGGCCGATTCGTACACGTTGCGGCTGGCCAGCGACGTCTATCCGAACGATCCCAACGTCAAGCGGTACCAGGTGAAGCTGGACGCGGCGCTGTTCGAGGATCCGCGCTTCGCCGTCACCGACATCGGCCCGTTCGTGCTGGCCATCCGCAAACCGGTCGATGGCTGAGCCCGCCGGGCGGTTACCATCTAGCCCCGTGACCTCAGGGGGTGCGGCTGCCGGGAGCAATCACCGCACCGCACGTCTGATCGCCATCGTCGCGGGGCTGCTCGGTGCGGCCATGGCGCTGGCGACCCCGCTGCTGCCGGTCAAGCAGACGACCGTCGAGCTGAACTGGCCGCAGGACGGCGTGCTGCGCAGCGTCGACGCCCCGCTGATCGGATACGTCGCGACCGACCTGACCATCACGGTGCCCTGCCAGGCCGCCGCGGGGCTGACCGGTGGCCGCAACGTCCTGCTGTCCACCGTGCCCAAGCAGGCGCCCAAGGCCATCGACCGCGGGCTGCTCATCGAACGCGTCAACAACGATCTGCTCGTCATCGTGCGCAACACCCCGGTGGTCAGCGCGCCGCTGGCCGAGGTGCTGGGCCCGGACTGCCGGGAGCTGGTGTTCACCGCGCGGGCCGATCAGGTGACGGGCGAGTTCGTCGGGCTGGTCGAAGGTCCCGATGACGTCGACCCGGGTGAGGAGCCCGGGGGCCCGCTGCGCGGGGAGCGCGGCGGCTACGACTTCCGGCCGCAGATCGTCGGCGTCTTCACCGATCTGTCCGGTCCGGCGCCGCCGGGTCTGCAGTTCTCCGCCACCGTCGACTCCCGCTACAGCAGCTCGCCCACCCTGCTCAAACTGCTCGTGATGATCGTCGGCGTCGTGCTGACGCTCGTCGCTCTCGGCGCGCTGCACGTGCTGGACACCGACGACGGGATGCGGCACCGCCGCTTCCTGCCCGCCCGCTGGTGGTCGCTGCGCCCGCTGGACGGTCTGGTGGCCGCCGTGCTGGTGTGGTGGCACTTCGTCGGCGCCAACACCGCCGACGACGGCTACATCCTGACCATGGCGCGGGTGTCGGAGAACGCCGGCTACATGGCCAACTACTACCGCTGGTTCGGCACGCCGGAAGCCCCGTTCGGCTGGTACTACGACTTGCTCGCCCTGTGGTCGCACGTCAGCACCGCCAGCGTGTGGATGCGGCTGCCCACCCTGCTGATGGCGCTGGCGTGCTGGTGGCTGATCTCCCGCGAGGTGCTGCCGCGGCTCGGGCATGCGGTGAAGAACAACCGCGCCGCGGCGTGGACGGCCGCAGGCATGTTCCTGGCGTTCTGGCTGCCACTCAACAACGGGCTGCGTCCCGAGCCGATCATCGCGCTGGGCATCCTGCTCACCTGGTGTTCGGTGGAGCGCGGCGTGGCCACCAGCCGGTTGCTGCCCGTCGCGGTCGCCATCATCATCGGCGCGCTGACGTTGTTCTCCGGCCCCACCGGCATCGCCGCCATCGGCGCGCTGCTGGTGGCCATCGGCCCGCTGAAGACGATCGTGGCGCGCCATGTGTCCCGGTTCGGCTATCTGGCGCTGCTGGCGCCGATCCTGGCGGCGGGCACGCTCACCGCGATCCTGATCTTCCGCGACCAGACCCTGGTCGGTGAGCTGCAGGCCAGCAGCTTCAAATCCTCGGTCGGACCCAGCCTGGCCTGGTTCGACGAACACATCCGCTATTCGCGGCTGTTCACCACCAGTCCCGACGGGTCGGTGGCACGCCGGTTCGCGGTGCTCACCCTGCTCCTCGCGCTGGCGGTGTCGGTCGCGATGACGCTGCGCAAGGGCCGCATCCCCGGCACCGCGGCGGGACCCAGCAGGCGCATCGTCGGGATCACGATCATCTCGTTCCTGGCCATGATGTTCACCCCGACGAAGTGGACCCACCACTTCGGGGTGTTTGCGGGCCTGGCCGGATGCCTCGGCGCGCTGGCCGCCGTCGCGGTGGCGTCCTATGCGATGCGCTCGCGGCGTAACCGGGCGATGTTCGCCGCGACCGTGCTGTTCGTCGCGGCGCTGTCGTTCGCGACCGTCAACGGCTGGTGGTACGTGTCGAATTTCGGGGTGCCGTGGAGCAACTCGTTCCCGAGCGTCGGATTCGGATTCACCACGATCCTGCTGGGCTGTTCGGTGCTGGCGCTGCTGGCCGCGGCGTGGTTCCACTTCTCCGGGCGGGACACCTCACCGCCGGGGCGGCGGCGGTTCCAGACCGCGGTGCAGAGCCCGCTGGCGATCGGCGCGTGGCTGGTGGTGATCTTCGAGGTGGTGTCGCTGACGATGGCGATGGTGAACCAGTACCCGGCGTGGAGCGTCGGGCGGTCCAACCTCGAGGCGCTGACCGGTAAGACGTGCGGGCTGGCCGAGGACGTAATGGTCGAACAGGACCCGAACGCCGGGGTGCTGGCACCCGTCGGCGTGCCGGTCGCAGAGTCGCTCGGTTCCGGCACGTCTCAGGGCTTCAGCCCCAACGGCATCCCGTCCGACATCTCCGCCGACGCGGTTGCCAATCAGCCCGGCGCCACCAACTTCGCCGACACCGACGGCGACAGCGACGGCGAGACCGGCGCTCAGGCAGGTACGGAGGGCGGCACCACCACGCAGGCCGGCGTCAACGGTTCCCGCGCCCGGTTGCCGTTCGGCCTGGACGCGTCCCGGACCCCGGTGCTGGGCAGCTGGCGTGCCGGTACCCAACAGCCCGCGACGCTGCGGTCGGCGTGGTACCGGCTGCCCGAGCGCAACGAACTCGACGGCGTCATCGCCGTCGCCGCCGCGGGCCGGTTCGACTACGGCGAGGTCGAGGTGCAGTGGGCCACCGACGCGGGCGCCGACGCCGACCAACCGGGCGGCAGCGTGGGCCTGGACGACGTGGGCGCGTCCCCGGCGTGGCGGAACCTGCGTGCGCCGCTGTCGGCGATCCCCACCGAGGCGACCCGGATCCGGCTCGTCGCCAACGACGACGACCTGTCCCCCGAGCACTGGATCGCGCTGACGCCGCCCCGTATCCCGCAGCTGCAGACGCTGCAGGACGTCGTCGGCTCGGCGGATCCGGTGCTGCTGGACTGGCTGGTCGGGTTGGCGTTCCCGTGTCAGCGCCCGTTCGACCACCGCAACGGTGTCATCGAGGTGCCCGAGTGGCGGATCCTGCCCGACCGATTCGGCGCCGAGGCGAACTCGCCGGTGATGGACTACCTGGGCGGCGGCCCGCTGGGCATCACCGAACTGCTGTTGCGCCCGACCACCCTGCCGACCTATCTGCGCGACGACTGGTCCCGCGACTGGGGCTCCCTGCAGCGGCTGACGCCGTTCTACCCGGACGCCGAACCGGCGCGGCTGGATCTCGGTTCGGCCACGCGCAGCGGACTCTGGAGCCCGGCGCCGCTGCGTCACTAGGTCCGTCGCCTACCATCGACGCTCGTGCCCGCACACCGCATCGCCCGTCTGATCGCCGTCCTGGCGGGATTGGCGGGCGTACTGCTGTGTGCAGTGGTGCCGCTGCTGCCGGTGCAGCAGACCACCGCCACGATCCTGTGGCCGCAGGCCCCGAACGAGGACGGCTTCGTCGGTGACCTGACCGCGCCGCTGGTCTCCGGTGCGCCGAAGGCGCTGGACGTCGCCATTCCCTGCCCGGCCATCGGCACCCTGCCCGACGACGGCGGACTGGTCTTCTCCACCAATCCGCCGGGTGGGATCGACGCCGGCCGCAACGGCCTGTTCGTCCGCGCCAACGCCGACGATGTCTACGTCGCGTTCCGAGACACCGTCGCCGCGGTCGCGCCCCGCGCGGCCGTCGACTCCGGCGCGTGCAGTGAGTTGCGGGTGTGGGCCGGCCAAGCTGATGGGCGGGGCTCCGTCGGCGCGGACTTCGTCGGCATCCCCGGCGCCACGGGCACGCTGCCGCCCGACAAGCGCCCGCAGGTCTCCGGGGTGTTCACGGATCTGGAGGTGGCGCCCACCGAGGGCTTGCGGGCCCGCATCGACGTCGACACCCGGTTCATCACCACCCCGACCACGCTCAAGCTGCTGGTGATGGTGCTCGGCGTGCTCTGCGTCGTCGCGTCCCTGGTGGCACTGGCGCTGCTGGACCGCGGCGTGGGGCGCGCGGTCCCCCGCGGATTCGTCCGGTTCTGGCGGGCCGGGCTGTGGACCTGGCTGACCGACGCGGCCGTCGTCGCCGGTCTGCTGATCTGGCATGTCGTCGGGGCGCAGTCCTCCGACGACGGCTACAACACCACCATCGCCCGGATCGCCGGCGAGGCCGGCTACACCGCCAACTACTACCGCTTCTTCGGGGCGACCGAGGCCCCGTTCGACTGGTATCAGAGCCTGCTGTCGCAGCTGGCGGCCGTCAGCACCGACAGCGTCTGGCTGCGGCTGCCCGCCACCGCCGCCGCGATCGCCACCTGGCTGCTGATCAGCCGCTGCGCACTGCCCCGGCTGGGCCGCCGCGTCGCCCACAACCGGGTCGCGATGCTGACCGCGGGTGCGGTGTTCCTGGCGGCGTGGCTGCCGTTCAACAACGGGCTGCGGCCCGAACCGCTGATCGCGTTCGGGGTGACGCTGGTCTGGTTGCTGGTGGAGCAGACGGTCGGGACGCGACGGCTGTGGCCGTACGCCGTCGGCATCGTCGTCACCGTGTTCTGCGTGACGCTGGCGCCGCAGGGTCTGGTCGCGCTGGCGCCGCTGCTGGTCGGAGCCCGGCAGGTGACGCATCTGGTCGCGCTGCGGCGTCCGGCCGGCGGGCTGCTCGCGTCGCTGGCCCCGCTGGCCGCCGCGGCGTCGCTGATCTTCGTCGTGGTGTTCCGCGACCAGACGCTGGCCAGCGTCGCCGAGGCCGTCCGCATCAAGTACGTCGTCGGACCGACCATCCCCTGGTACCAGGAGTTCCTGCGCTACTACTGGCTGACCGTCGAGGAGAGCGTCGACGGATCGCTGGCCCGCCGGTTCTCGGTGCTGATCCTGCTGCTGTGCCTGTTCGGGCTGATCGCGGTGCTGCTGCGCCGCGGCAGCCTGCCCGGCGCCGTCAACGGACCGGTGTGGCGGCTGCTCGGCACCACCGGGTTCGGGCTGCTGCTGCTGACGCTGACCCCGACCAAGTGGGCCGTGCAGTTCGGTGTGTTCGCCGGGCTGGCAGGGGCGCTCGGCGGGGTGACGGCGTTCGCATTCGCCCGCGTCGGCCTGCACAGCCGACGCAATCTGGCGCTGTACGTGACCGCGCTGCTGTTCGTGCTGGCGTGGGCGACCTCGGGCATCAACGGCTGGTTCTACAACGCCAACTACGGCGTGCCGTGGTTCGACAAACAACCCGTCATCGTCGGCTTCCCGGTGACGACGATCTTCCTGGTCCTGGCGATCGCCGCCGGATTGCTCGCCGGCTGGCTGCACTTCCGCATCGACTACGCCGGGCACACCCAGGTCGCCGACACAGGCCGCAACCGTGCGCTGGCGTCCACCCCGCTGCTCGTGGTCGCGGTCATCATGGTCGTGCTCGAACTCGGCTCGATGCTCAAGGCGACCGTGAGCCGCTACCCCGTGTACACGATCGGCCAGTCGAATCTGGCCGCGCTGACATCCGGTCTGTCCGGCAGCAGCTGCGCGATGGCCGACCACGTCCTCGTCGAGGCCGACACCAACGCGGGAATGCTGACGCCGGTGCCCGGTCAGCGCTTCGGTGAGTACGGTCCGCTGGGCGGCGAGGATCCCGTCGGCTTCACCCCCAACGGCGTCAGCGACACCCTCGAACCCGCCGAACCCGTCGGCGCCAACCCCGGCACCCCGAACACCGACGGCCCCGTCGACAAACCCAACATCGGCGTCGGCTTCGCCGCGGGCACCGGCGGCGGCTACGGACCCGAGGGCGTCAACGGATCACGGGTGTTCCTGCCGTTCGGGCTCGACCCCGCCACCACCCCGGTGATGGGCAGCTTCGGGGAGAACGACGTCGCCGCCAAAGCCACCTCGGCCTGGTACCAACTGCCCCCGCGGACCCCGGACCGGCCCCTGGTGACCGTCGCCGCCGCGGGCGCGATCTGGTGGTACAACGAGGACGGCTCGTTCAACTACGGGCAGTCGCTGAAACTGCAGTGGGGCGTGCACCGGCCCGACGGCTCCTACCAGGCACTCGGCGAGGTCCAGCCGATCGACGTCTTCCAGCAGAAGGCGTGGCGCAACCTGCGCTTCCCGCTGGCGTGGGCGCCGCCGGAGGCCAACGTGGCCCGCATCGTCGCCGACGATCCGAACCTGTCGGAGGACCAGTGGTTCGGGTTCACCCCGCCGCGGGTGCCGGTGCTCGAGACGGCCGACGCGTACCTCGGTAATCAGACCCCGGTGCTGATGGACATCGCGACCGCGGCCAACTTCCCGTGCCAGCGGCCGTTCTCCGAACGCCTCGGCGTCGCGGAACTGCCCGAGTACCGGATCATGCCGAACTTCAAGCAGATCGTCGTGTCGTCGAACCAGTGGCAGGCAGCTGAGGACGGCGGCCCGTTCCTGTTCATCCAGGCGCTGCTGCGTACCGAGGCCATCCCGACGTATCTGTCCGGCGACTGGTACCGGGACTGGGGTTCGCTCGAGCGCTACCTGCGGGTGGTGCCCGCCGACGAGGCGCCCGACGCCGTCATCGAGGAGGGGTCGACGCGAGTGTTCGGCTGGAGCCGCGGCGGACCGATCAGGGCCCTCCCGTGAACGACGTGAGAATCGCGCGCTGGGTCGCCACGATCGCCGGACTGCTCGGCTTCATCGCCGCGGTCGCGGTGCCGCTGCTGCCCGTCGTCCAGACCACCGCGACGCTGAACTGGCCCCAGGACGGCCGGGCCGAGAACGTCACCGCTCCGCTGATGTCGCTGTCGCCGGTGAGTCTGACCGCGTCGATCCCGTGCGCGGTGGTCCGCGACATGCCCGCCGACGGCGGTCTGGTGCTGGGCACCGCGCCCGCCGAGGGCCGGGACGCCGCGCTGAACGCGATGCTGGTCAACGTCGGTGAAGAGCGCGTCGACGTGATCGTGCGCAACGTCGTCGTCGCCAGCGTCGAACGCGACCGCGTCGCCGGGGACCGTTCTGCGCCCGGATGTTCCAGGATCGACATCACCTCGAACCTGGACGGCACCTACGCCGACTTCGTCGGGCTGACCCAGGACTCCGGCGAGAACGCCGGCCAACCGCAGCGCACCGGCTACCCGGACCCCAATCTGCGGCCCGCGATCGTCGGCGTCTTCACCGACCTCACCGGCCCCGCCCCGCCGGGCATGTCGTTCTCCGCCGAGATCGACACCCGTTACACCACCCAGCCGACCGCCCTGAAGCTGGCCGCGATCCTGCTGGCGATCATCTGTACCGCGATCGCACTGCTCGCGCTGTGGCGGCTGGACCGCCTCGACGGCAGGCGGATGCACCGGCTGATCCCGACCCGGTGGCGCACGTTGACCGCCGTCGACGGCGTGGTGCTCGGCGGCTTCGCCGTCTGGTACGTCATCGGCGCCAACTCCTCCGACGACGGCTACATCCTGCAGATGGCCCGCGTGGCCGACCACGCCGGCTACATGTCGAACTACTTCCGCTGGTTCGGCAGCCCCGAGGACCCGTTCGGCTGGTACTACAACGTGCTGGCGCTGATGACCCAGGTGAGCACGGCCAGCATCTGGATCCGGCTGCCCGATCTGATCTGTTCGATCGTCTGCTGGCTGCTGCTGTCCCGCGAGGTGCTGCCGCGCCTCGGACCCGCAGTGATCGCGAGCAGGCCGGCACTGTGGGCGGCCGGCTTCGTGCTGCTGGGCGCGTGGATGCCGTTCAACAACGGACTGCGTCCGGAAGGTCAGATCGCCACCGGCGCGCTGATCACCTACGTGCTGATCGAACGTGCGATCACCTCGGGCCGACTCACCCCGGCCGCCCTCGCGATCACCTCCGCGGCGTTCACCCTCGGCATCCAGCCGACGGGCCTGATCGCGGTCGCCGCCCTGCTGGCCGGTGGCCGGCCCATCCTGCGGATCCTGATGCGCCGTCGCCGACTGGTCGGCACCTGGCCGCTGATCGCGCCGCTGCTGGCCGCGGGCACCGTGGTGCTGGCCGTGGTGTTCGCCGACCAGACGCTGGCCACCGTCCTCGAAGCCACCAGGATCCGCACCGCGATCGGCCCCAGCCAGGAGTGGTACACCGAGAACCTGCGCTACTACTACCTGATCCTGCCGACGGTCGACGGCGCGATCGCGCGACGGGTGGCGTTCCTGTTCACCGCGCTGTGCCTGTTCTCGTCGCTGTTCATCATGCTGCGGCGCAAGCGGGTGCCCGGCGTCGCGCGGGGACCGGCGTGGCGGCTGATGGGCGTCATCTTCGCCACGATCTTCTTCCTGATGTTCACCCCCACCAAGTGGATCCACCACTTCGGTCTGTTCGCCGCGGTGGGCGGTGCGATGGCCGCGCTGGCCACGGTGCTGGTCAGTCCAGTGGTGCTGCGGTCGGCGCGCAACCGGATGGCGTTCCTCGCGGCGGTGCTGTTCGTACTCGCGATGTGTTTCGCGTCCACCAACGGCTGGTGGTACGTCTCCAACTTCGGCGCCCCGTTCAACACGTCGGTGCCGCAACTGGGCGGGGTGACCGTCAGCGCCGTGCTGTTCGTGCTGTGCGGGATCGCGACGGTCTGGGCGTTCCTGCTCCACGTCGGGGCCAAACAGGACTCCCGCGTGGTCGACACGCTCACCAAGGCACCGATCCCGATCGCCGCCGGCTTGATGGTGCTGTTCATGGTCGCGAGCATGGCGATCGGCGTCATCCGGCAGTACCCCACCTACTCCAACGGCTGGGCCAACATCCGCGCCTTCGCCGGCGGCTGCGGACTGGCCGACGACGTGCTCGTCGAACCGGACTCCAACGACGGCTTCCTGCGCGCGCTGCCCGGAGGCCCCGGCCAATCCCCTTGGGGCCCCCTCGGACCGCTCGGCGGCACCGACGCCGCGGGCTTCACCCCCAACGGCGTGCCCGACCGGATCATCGCCGAGGCCATCCGGCTGAACAACCCGCAGCCGGGCACCGACGACGACTGGAACAAGCCGGTCAAGCTGGCGCGGCCGGGCGTCAACGGCTCGACGGTGCCGCTGCCCTACGGGCTGGACCCGGCGCGGGTCCCGGTGGCCGGCACGTATTCGACGGACGTGCAGCAGGAGAGCCGGCTGGCGTCGGCGTGGTACGAACTGCCGCCGGCCGACGACGCGCATCCCCTCGTGGTGATCACCGCGGCGGGCACGATCGCGGGCACCAGCGTCGCCAACGCCTTCACCTCCGGTCAGACGGTGGACCTCGAGTACGCGACGCGTGGTCCCGACGGGGCGCCGGTGCCCGCGGGCCGGGTCAGCCCGTACGACATCGGCCCGACGCCGTCGTGGCGCAACCTGCGCTACCCGCGGGCGCAGATCCCGAACGACGCCGTCGCGGTCCGCGTCGTCGCCGAGGACCTTTCGCTGGGCCAGGGCGACTGGGTCGCGGTCACGCCGCCGCGGGTGCCCGAGCTGCGCTCGGTGCAGGAGTACGTCGGTTCCGAGGAGCCGGTGCTGATGGACTGGGCGGTCGGGCTGGCGTTCCCGTGCCAGCAGCCAATGCTGCACGCGAACGGCGTGACCGAGGTGCCGAAGTTCCGGATCTCACCGGACTACTACGCCAAGCTGCAGAGCACCGACACCTGGCAGGACGGCCAGAACGGCGGCCTGTTGGGTGTCACCGACCTGCTGCTGCGGGCGTCGGTGATGTCGACGTACCTGTCCAACGACTGGGGTCAGGACTGGGGTTCGCTGCGCCGGTTCGACACGATCGTCGATGCGCAACCGGCCGAGATCGACCTCGGTGAGTCGACGCACTCGGGGCTGTGGAGCCCGGGGCCGATGCGCTTCAAGCCGTAGCGCGGTCGGGGTTCGTCAGCTCTGCGAGTTGGCGTTGTGCCGGTCGATGTCCTGGGCGCATTCGTCGGCCGACTTGTGCGTCTGTTCGATGCACACCCGGATATTGGCCTGTTCGGCGTCCATCCCGGTGGGCACCGAGGGACTGTCGAACTGGCCCTCGTACTTCGACCAGATGGTCTGGTTGGTGTCGGTCAGCTCGGCGCAGTAGGCCTGGTCACCGGTCTGGGTGACCCCCGCGGCGCCCATCGTCGAGCAGTTCGCCCCGATCACCACCACGGGCAGCGCCGGCTGCGCCGGTTGGGCCCGTTGGGCCGACTCCTCGCTCTCGCGGCCCATCAGCCATGCGGCTGCCGCGGCGGCGCCGATCGCCACCACCGCGAGCACACCCGCGCCGACCAGCCAGCCGCGGTGGCCGGTGCGCGATGCGGTGGTTTGCGCCTTCGGCGGCGGGGGCGTGGCCTTCGCCGAGACGGTCGGTCCGGTGGCGTCGTCCACCCCGATGTGGTGCTGCAGGGCGTGCGCGAAGTCGATGCAGTGTTCGAACCGCTGATCCGGTGACTTCGCCAGCGCCTTCTCGAACACCGGGCCGAGTCCCGACAACTCCGGGCGCGCGATCCCGATCGGCGGCGGGTCGGCCGTCAGATGCGAGCTGATCACCACCGCGGCGTTGGAGTGCTGGAACAGCGGGCGGCCGGTCAACAGCTGGTAGGCGGTCGCGGCCAGCGCGTACTGATCGGCCCGCCCGTTCAGCGGTTGCCCCAGCAGCTGTTCGGGCGCGGCGTAGGCCACCGTGCCGACCGTCATGTTCGTGCCTGTCAGACCACCGGTGTCGTCGGCCCGTCGCGCGATGCCGAAGTCGGCCAGCAGTACGCGTTCGTGCGGTGCGCCGAAATCGGCGACCAGGATGTTGGCGGGTTTCACGTCGCGGTGGAACAGATCGCGTTGATGGGCGTAGTCGAGCGCGCCGGCGACCGCGGTGACGATGCGCAGCGCATCGGCAGCGGGCAGACCGTTCGGATACCGCTCGACGAGCAACCGTGCCGCATCGGTGCCCTCGACGTAGTCCATGGAGATCCACAGCCGGCCCTCGTGGTCGCCGCGGTCGTGGACCGCGACGATGTGGGGGTGCCAGAGGGTGGCGGCGATCTCGGCCTCGCGCAGGAACCGATGGCGGTACTCGTCGTCGACACTCACCGCCGCCGACAGCACCTTGAGGGCGTCCTTGCGGGGCAGTCGCGGATGCTGGGCGAGGTACACCTCGCCCATTCCGCCGGCGCCCAGCGACCGCACGACCGTGTAGCCGGCGATCACCTCGCCCTCTGTGAGTGCCATCGGGCGGCTAGATCGGCGTCAGACCGTGTTTGCGCTGCACGCGCTGGATCTGCTTGTCCCGCAGCAGGCGCATCGACTTGCGCAGCAGCAGCCGGGTCTCGTGCGGTTCGATGACCGCGTCGATGAAGCCGCGTTCGGCGGCGATCCACGGCGTGGCCATGTTCAGGTTGTAGCCCTCGATGAACTCGGCGCGGATCTTCTGCACCTCGGGTGCGGTCGGATCGGGGAACCGCTTCACCAGCAGCTGCGCTGCGCCCTCCGCACCGATCACCGCGATGCGGGCGGTCGGCCAGGCGAAGTTCAGATCCGCCGAGAGCTGCTTGGAGCCCATCACCGCGTACGCACCGCCGTAGGACTTGCGGATCGTGATCGTCACCTTCGGCACGTCGGCCTCGACGACGGCGTTGAGGAACCGGCCGCCGCGTTTGATGATGCCGCCCTTCTCCTGTTCGACGCCCGGCATGAAGCCCGGGGTGTCGACGACGAAGACCAGCGGCAGGTTGTAAGAGTCGCAGAACCGGATGAATCGGGCGGCCTTGTCGGACGCCTCGTTGTCGATCGAGCCCGACAGGTACATCGGCTGGTTTGCGATGACGCCGACCGTGCGGCCGTCGACTCGCGCGAACGCGGTGATGATGGCCTGCCCCTGGTTGGCCGCGACGTCGAACACGTCGCCGTCGTCGAAAATCCGCAGCAGGATCTCGTGCATGTCGTAGGCCATGTTGTCGGCGTCCGGCACGATCGTGTCGAGCTCGAGATCGTGCGGGGTGATCTCCGGTTCCAGTCCGGGATTGACCACCGGCGCGTCGTCGAAGGTGTTGGGCGGCAGGAACGACAGGTAGTCGCGGACGTAGGCGAACGCCGCGGCCTCGTCCTCGACGACCTGGTGGATGTTGCCGTAGCGGGCCTGGGCGTCGGCGCCGCCGAGTTCGTCGAGCGAGACGTCCTCACCGGTGACGTCCTTGATGACGTCTGGCCCGGTGACGAACATGTAGCCCTGATCGCGTACCGCGACGACGAGGTCGGTCTGGATCGGCGAGTAGACCGCGCCGCCCGCGCACTTGCCCAGGATGATCGAGATCTCGGGGACCAGACCGCGCAGCAGCTCGTGGCGGCGGCCCAGTTCGGCGTACCAGGCCAGCGACGTCACCGCGTCCTGGATGCGGGCGCCCGCCGAGTCGTTGATGCCGATGATCGGGCAGCCGACCATGGCCACCCACTCCATGAGCTTGGCGACCTTGCGGCCGAACATCTCGCCGACCGAACCCTGGAACACGGTCTGGTCGTGGCTGAACACCCCGACCGGACGGCCGTCGATGGTGCCGTGGCCGGTGACGACGCCGTCGCCGTACAGCGCGTTCGGATCGCCGGGGGTCTTGGCCAGCGCGCCGATCTCGAGGAAGCTGCCCGAATCGAGCAGCGAGTGGATACGGGCCCGCGCGCTGGGCAACCCCTTCTTGTCCCGGCGCGCCTTGGCCTTCTCGTCACCCGGATCCTTGGCCAGCTCGAGCTTCTCGCGAAGCTCGGCGAGTTTCTCGGCGGTGGTCTGCGCGCGGGTCTCGACTGGTGCTTCCGTCACTTGGCCTCGCTCTCGATCCGGTTGATCGCCTCGCTCATATGGGCGCCCACCTTGGCAATGTACGGCTCGTCGATCGCCTGGATGTGCTCACCCCCGATCGGCACGATCTCCAGATCCTCGACGAACTCCCCCCACCCGCCGTCGGGTTGGCGGATGGCGTAGCGCGGTTCGAAGAAGATCGCGTCGTCGTGGTAGCGGTCGGCCATGTACAGCGTGACGTGCCCGTCGTAGGGCTGGATCTCCGCAGTTTCGAGCAGCCGGTTGTCGAGGTACGACGTGCGCTGGTGCTCGATGATGCCGCCCGGGATCTGCACCCCGCTCTGGCTGACCACGTCGAGCACGTAGCGGACCTGCCCCTCGTCGTCGAGTTCCTCGAGTTCCTCGTAGGGAATCTCCGGGATCTCGACGTTGAACGTGCGCTCGGCGAACCGGGCGTAGCGGTCCCAGCGGGCGCGCGTCTCCTCCCGGGTCTGCGGGATCTCCTCACCGGGCCGCACCATGTCGATGAGCCCGACGAACCGCACGTCGGCGCCCGCGCGCTTGAGTCCGATCGCGCAGGCGTAGGCGAGAGCGCCGCCGAGCGACCAGCCCGCCAGGATGTACGGGCCTTTGCCGCCGAGCTCCATCAGCTTCGGCAGGTACTCCGCGGCACGTTCCTCGACGGAACCCTCGACCCGCTCGAACCCGTACATCGGGGTATCCGGCGGCAGCCGTTTGAGCAGCGGTTCGTACACCACGGTCGATCCGCCGGCGGGATGGAACACGAATACCGGGATGCTGGTGCTCCCCTCGCGGGGGGCGCGGATGGTGCGGACGAAGCCCTCGACCTTGCCGCCCTCGAGGTAGTCGCGCACCGTGGTGGCGAGGTCCTCGATGGTGGTGGCGGAGGTGACGTTCTCGGCGGTGATGGTGCCCTCGTCGACGCGTTCGGTGAGGCGCTCGGCGATCTTGGCCGCGGTGGCGGCGTCGACCTTCGGCAGCTCGTTGAAGATGCCGCCCGGCGACTTACCGGTGACGATCGCCCACGTCGCGAACGTGACCCGCTCGGCCGCGTCGCGCGGCGGCACGTCCGCGCCGAGCGCCTCGGTGACGGCCTCCTGGGTCAGCACCTTCGACGCGGCGGCGACCGTGGACTCCGAGGGACCTGATGGCCCCGACGGATCGGTCGGCGGGGGCGGGATGTCGGCCGGCGTGGGGCCGGACGGATCCGAGGGCGGCGGCGGGAGCGGCGCGTCCTGATCCTGGGTGGACGGTTCGGCCTGCGGGTCGGGTGCGGGCGTGGCGGCCGTCGCCGGATTGGCGCCGCTGATCACGGCGGCCTGTTCCGGGGCTTCCTCCTGGCCCAGCGGGTGACCGGCCTCGGCCAGCTTCTCCTCGAGCTCGGCGACAGTGCTCGCGCCGCCCATCAGTTCGGCCTGTGCCGCAGCGATCTCCTCGGGCGTCATGCCCTTCTGGTGCTCGGCGAGTTGGGCGACCTCGTCGCGGTGCTCGATCGCGTAGATGATGAGCTTCTCGACGGCGTTGAGGTTGGCATCGCGCACCGCGGTCAGCTGGATGGGCGGCATGTCGAAGTCGTACTCGACGCGGTTCTTGATCCGCACCGCCATCAGCGAGTCCAGTCCGAGCTCGATCAGCGGCACCTCCCACGGCAGATCCTCGGGCTCATAGCCCATCGCGGACCCGACGATCGTGCCCAGCCGGTCGTGCACCGTCTCGCCCGAGTCCGGCGACCACTTGCCCAGGCCCGCACCGAGATTCGCACCGGCAGTCAGGTTGTCGGACAGGATGGCCGCGTCGTCGGGTTCGGGTTCGGCCGGGACCGGCGATTCGAGTTGCGGCGCAACGGTTCCGGTCGCGACGGCGGCGGGCAGCGCCACCGCGGCGCCGCCGCGGGTGACGATGGCGTCATAGACGAGCGTGAACGACTCATCGATCCGCGCGTGCACCTGCACCGACGCCCCACCCGGATGGCGGGTCAGCGTGGTCACCAGGCGGGCGCCGTCGCCGGGCACCGCGCGCTGTTCGGCCGCGGTGACCGTCGCATCCGAGAACACCTGCGAGGCAGCGGCTTTCACCAGACCGGCCAGCGCCTGCGCGTCCACGGCGCCACGCGGCGAGTACTCCCACACGTGCTTTCCGTCCGGGGTGGCCACATGGCTGCCCGGGATGACGCCCGAGTTGTCGCCGCTGAACCGCACGTCGAGCCAGTGCGGCTTACGCCGAAACTTCGTCGGCGGGATGTCGGCGTAGTCGAGCGCCCCGGCCAGGCCGCGGTGCCTGCGCGGGAACAGCGTCCGCAGATCCAGATCGTGGCCGTGCACGAACAGCTGCGCCATGGCCGCGGTCATCGAGTCGACCTCGTCCTGCTTGCGGGCCAGCGTCGCGATCAGCTGGCCGTCGTGCAGGCCCGCGGTCGCCGTCGTGAGCCCGACCTGCATGAGCGCCACCGGATTCGGCGCCAGTTCCAGGAACGTGGTGTGCCCGTTGTCGACGGCGTTGCGGATGCCGTGGGTGAAGTAGACGCTGTGGCGCAGCCCCTTCTTCCAGTAGTCGACGTCGTGGATCGGCTCGGAGCCCGCACGCAGGAACTTGCCCTCGTGCACCGTCGAGTAGTAGCCGGTCTGCAGCGGATGCGGGGTGATGCCGACCAGCTCGGCCGCCAGCTCGCCCAGCAGCGGATCCATCTGGGTGGTGTGGCTGGCGCCCTTGGTCTGGAACTTGCGGGCGAACTTGCCCTCCTGCTCGGCCCGCGCGATGATCGCGTCGACCTGCGCGGGCGGTCCGCCGATAACGGTCTGGGTGGGGGCGGCGTAGACGCACACCTCCAGATCCGGGTAGGCCTCATCTTCCTTGAAGACCGTCTTGATCTCGTCGGCCGAATACTCCACCAGCGCCATCAGCCGGATGTACTCGCCGAACAGCATCGCCTCGCCCTCACCCATCAGGTGGCTGCGCGAGCAAATGGCGCGGGTGGCGTCCTCCAGCGACAGACCGCCGGAGAAGTACGCCGCGGCGGCCTCGCCGAGCGACTGGCCGATGACCGCACCGGGTTTCGCGCCGTGATGCTTGAGCAGTTCGCCGAGCGCGATCTGGATCGCGAAGATGACCAGCTGCACCTTCTCGATCGGAAGCTCGGTCGTCTCGTCGGTGTAGTCGATCGCGTCGTCGAGAATCAGTTCCAGGATCGAGTGTCCGCGCTCGTCCTGCACATAGGCGTCGACCTTGTCGATCCAGTCGGCGAACACCTCGTTGCGCAGGTACAGGCTCTTGCCCATCTTGCGGTGCTGCGCACCGAATCCCGCGAGCACCCACACCGGACCGTTGGTGACCGGACCGTCGGCGGCGAACACGTTGGGGTTCTGCTTACCCTCGGCGAGCGCGCGCAGCCCCTTGACCGCCTCGTCGTGGTCGCGGGCCATCACGATCGCCCGCGAGCGGCCGTGGTTGCGCCGCGACAGCGACCGGCCGATCGCCTCGAGTGACGACGCCCGGCCCTCTTCGCTGTCGATCCAGTCGGCCAGTTCGGCCGCGGCGGCGCGCTTACGCGATGTCAGGAACGCCGAAACCGCAAGCGGCACAAGCGGGACCGGGGGCTCCTGCGCTTCGAGCTCTTCGCGGGCAGCCTCGAGCAGGCGCTTGGCCTCGTCGGTCATGCCGGGCAGTTCGTACTCGGGCTCGGCGGCCGCGACGGAATGAGCGGAAGCGTCGGCTCCGTTGTCTTGGTCGTCCTCATCGATGAACTCGCCGTACTCGTCCATCCGCACCCCGCCCACGTACACGGCGGTGGCCTCGTTCGGCGCGGCGGTGGCCTCGACCACCTGCTCGGGTTCGGGTTCGACCAGATCGGCGGGCAGCACCTCGCGCAACACCAGATGCGCGTTGGCGCCGCCGAAGCCGAAGCCCGACACACCGGCGATCGCGTGGCCGCTGTAGCGGGGCCAGTCGCTGGCGGAGTCGACGACCTTGAGCCGCTGGGCGTCGAAGTCGATGTAGGGGTTGGGGCCGGTGTAGTTGATCGACGGCGGCAGCTTGTCGTTGCGCAGCGACAGCGCCACCTTCGCCAGACTCGCGGCACCTGCGGCCGACTCCAGGTGTCCCACATTGGATTTCACCGCGCCGAGCAGCGCGGGCCGGTCGGCGGGACGGTTGCGTCCGACCACCCGGCCGAGCGCGTCGGCCTCGATCGGGTCGCCGAGGATCGTGCCAGTGCCGTGCGCCTCGACGTAGTCGACGTCGCGCGGGTTGATCCCGGCGTCCTTGTACGCCTTGCGCAGCACCTCGGCCTGCGCATCGGGGTTCGGTGCGAGCAGACCGTTGGACCGGCCGTCGTGGTTGACCGCGCTGCCCGCGATCACGGCGATGATGTCGTCGCCGTCGCGACGGGCGTCGCTCAACCGCTTGAGCACCAGCATGCCGGCACCCTCCGCGCGGGAGTAGCCGTCGGCGTCCTGGGAGAACGACTTGATCCGGCCGTCCGGGGCCAGCACGCCGCCGACCTCGTCGAAACCGATCGTGACCAGCGGCGTGATCAGCGCGTTGACGCCGCCGACCACGGCGACGTCGGCCTCACCGGCGCGCAGCGCGGCCACGCCCTGGTGGGCGGCGACCAGCGAACTCGAGCAGGCGGTGTCGATCGCCATCGACGGACCGCGGAAGTCGTAGAAGTACGACACCCGGTTGGCGATGATCGAGCTGGTGGTGCCGGTGATGGCATACGGGTGCGCGACGGTCGGATCGGCCACCGACATGAAGCTGTAGTCGTTGTTCGACGCGCCGATGTAGACGCCGACGCGCTCACCGCGCAGGCTCGACGCCGGGATGCGGGCGTGTTCGAGCGCCTCCCAGGTCAGCTCCAGCGCCATCCGCTGCTGCGGATCGATGTTGTCGGCCTCCATCTTCGACAGCGCGAAGAACTCGGCGTCGAAACCCTTGATGTCGGCGAGGTAGCCGCCGCGGGTGGAGGCCTTCGCGACGCGCTCGGCGATCCGCGGTTCGGCCAGGAACTCCTCCCAGCGTCCCTCGGGCAGATCGGTGATGGCGTCACGGCCGTCGAGCAGCGCCTGCCACATCTGGTCGGGGGTGTTCATATCGCCGGGGAAGCGGGTGGCGATACCCACGATGGCTATGTTCGCGATGTCCTCATCGACATCCCGCGACCAGTCCTCGTCGTCCGCGCCGTCGTCGGCTCGTTCGGGCTCACCCTCGATGATCACCGTCGCCAGCGATTCGATGGTCGGATGACGGAACGCCACCGTGGCCGTCAGCGTCACCCCGGTGAGGTCCTCGATGTCGCTGGCCATCGCCACCGCATCGCGGGAGGACAGTCCGAGTTCGACCATCGCGGTCTGCTCGTCGATGCTCTCGGCGTTCTGCCCGGTCGCGTTGGCGATCCAGTTGCGCAGCCACTCGCGCATCTCGGCGACCGTCATGTCGACCTGGGCCGGGCGCAGCGCGCCCTCATCACCTTGTGCGATGAGCTTCGGGTCCGGCGAATTCTGGGGTGTCTCAGACATGTTCGTTCTCTTTCGCCCGCCCCTGGCGGTAGCTCGTGATCAGTCGGTCTCGTCGGGGAAGGCGTTCGCGACCCTCCCGGTGCGCAGGCTGCCGTCCAGGTACGCCGAC
Organism: Mycobacterium sp. 852013-51886_SCH5428379; assembly: GCF_001665575.1. Classification (GTDB taxonomy): domain Bacteria; phylum Actinomycetota; class Actinomycetes; order Mycobacteriales; family Mycobacteriaceae; genus Mycobacterium. The sequence goes on from NZ_LZSU01000008.1 coordinate 81,601, forward strand.
CGGCAGGCGCGCCGGCCGATCTTGCCGCTGGAGGTGCGCGGGATGGCGCCGGCCGGGGTGAGCAGCACATCACGCACCGTCACACCGTGGCGCACGGCGATGGCCGCGCGGATGTCGTCGGCGATCGGCGCCATGTCGAGCTTGTGCGCCCCCGGCGCCCGCTCACCGACGATGACGAGCTGCTCGGAGCTGTCGTCGGGATTGCGCTTCAGACCGGCGTGCGCGTTGTCGAACACCTCGTCGGGCAGCTGATTGGCCGGCACCGAGAACGCGGCGACGAACCCCGTGCGCAGCGCCTTGGTGGCCTCCTGCGCCGAGTACTCGAGATCCTGCGGATAGTGGTTACGGCCGTCGATGATCACCAGGTCCTTGACGCGGCCGGTGATGTAGAGCTCGCCGTCGTGGTACGCGCCGAGGTCGCCGGTGCGTACCCAGGTCGCGTCGTCCGGGGCCCCGGCGGCGTGGCTGGGCTCGGTGCGCGATTTGAGGATGTTCTGGAACGTGGCCTGCGTTTCCTCGGGCTTGCCCCAGTAACCGGTGCCCATGTTCTGTCCGCTGATCCAGATCTCGCCGATCTGGCCGTCGGGCAGCTCGGTGGCGGTGTCGTGGTCGACGATGACCGCCCACTCCGCGACGCCGATCTTTCCCGCACCCGCCTGGGCGACGGCCTTCGGCGAATCCTCGGGGACCTCGACGAACCGGTGGTTGTTGAGCTCGTCGCGGTCGACGGTGATGATCCGCGGCTCGGCGCTGATCGGGGTGGTGGAGACGAACAGCGTCGCCTCGGCCAGACCGTAGGACGGTTTGATCGCCTTGGGCTGGAACCCGAACGGTCCGAACGCCTCGTTGAACCGGCGCACGGTGGCCGCCGAGATGGGCTCGCTGCCGTTGAGGATGCACTTGATGTTCGACAGATCCATGGGCGGTTCACCCTCTTTGGGCACCCCGCGGGCGGCGGCGTGGTCGAACGCGAAGTTCGGGGCCACCGAGATGACGCCGCCGGTGTCGCCTTCCTTGCGCGCCATCTCGCGGATCCAGCGGCCGGGACGGCGGACGAACGCCGCGGGCGTCATGAAGGTGATGTAGTGGCCGAGCATCGGTGAGAGCAGCACGGTGATCAGACCCATGTCGTGGAAGAACGGCAGCCAGGACACGCCCCGGTCGCCTTCCTCGCCCTCGAGCGCCTCGATCACCTGGACCACGTTGGTGGCCAGGTTCAGGTGGGTGATCTGCACGCCCGTCGGGATGCGGGTCGACCCGGAGGTGTACTGCAGGTAGGCGATGGTCTCCTGGGTCACGTCGACCGGCTCCCAGGTCGCCCCGACCTCGTCGGGCACCGCATCGACGGCGATGACGCGGGGGCGCTGGTTGGCGGGCCGGGTGCGGAAGAACTTGCGCACACCCTCGGCGGCATCGGTGGTCGTCAGGATCGCCGACGGGTGGCAGTCGTCCAGCACGGCGTGCAGCCGGCCGACGTGGCCGGGCTCGTTCGGATCGAACAGCGGCACCGCGATACGGCCCGAGTACAGGGTGCCGAAGAACGCGACAAGGTAGTCGAGGTTCTGCGGGCAGAGGATCGCCACGCGGTCGCCGGGCTGGGTGACCTGCTGCAGCCGGGCACCGACGGCGCGGTTGCGGGCGCCGAAGTCGTTCCAGTTGAGATCCCGCGCGACGCCGTCCCGCTCGGTGGAGAAGTCCAGGAAGCGGTAGGCGAGCTTGTCCCCACGCACCTTCGCCCATCGTTCGACGTGACGAACCAAGTTGCCGTTGTCAGGGAACTTGATCAGTCCGTTCTTGATGAACGGATTGTGAAAGGCCATCTGACTCTCCTGTTTAAGCCGCAGCTGTCTGCGCGGCTCCGTCTGGTCTACCTGCGCGGACCCCAAACCTTCCCAAGGCTACTCGGCCTGGTGCACGCGCCGACCTCGACGCATCGCGCCGACCGGTCGTAATTTGGTCTTAGTTATCTCTTAATGTAATGCGCCTGCAAGCACGCGCCAAATCAACTTGGTCACGTGTCAACCATGTTTTGGTTGCGGCGCGTTCTCGATCAGGTTCCGCGCCCAGTTCAACGTCCACTCGGTCGCCGACTGGCCGTCGAGGTTCCAGAACTGCGGTGTGGCGTACATCGCGTGGATGGGTTGGCCGGCGCCGCCCGCGAGGGTCTCCAGCGTCTGCGGCAGGTTGACGATCGAGAATGCCGACTCCGGCGCCGCGCAGATCAGATCGCCCGGTGCGCAGATCTCGAAGGTGCGGTCGTTGAGCTGTCCGAAACCACCGGGCCGCGGACCCGACATCGTCAACCCCAGCGCCGAGAGCGTCGGGACCTCGGCGAGCGTGACCTCCGCCCCCACGCCGGGCGGATTCGGTCCGACGTCCTGTCCGACACCGGTCTGCCGGCGACCGTCGGCGATGGCCGTCACACCGAGCACCAGATCCTGGTCGATGGGGCCGCGGCCGTTGCCGATGTCGCTGGCCAGGTCGCCGGCGATCACCGCGCCCTGGGAGAACCCGACGATGACGTAACTGGTCAGCGGGCAGCGGTTGTTCATGTCGGTCAGCGCCTTGACCGCAGCCTGCGTGCCTTCGGATCGGCTGTCGTTGTACGACATCTGCTTGTCGGCCGAGAACGGATTGTGGAACTGCGCGGTGTACGGGACGGTGTAGATCTCGACGCGGGACGTGTCGAACTCCGCGCGCAGCGGGTTGGTGACGCCCAGCAGGAGCGCGATCGGGAACTGCGTCGGGTTGAACGGGTCGAGCTGCGGCGACGACTCCCAGGTGCCCGGAATCGACAGCAGCTGCACGTCGGGGCAGCTCGCGTCCTGGAACTCGGGACGCGGTTTACCGGTCGACGGTGCGCCGGTGGGCGGGATCGCCGACGGCGGCAGCGCGGTCTGCGGGGTGTCCGGCCTGCGCATCACCACGACGATGACGGCGACCACCAGCACCACGACAAGCACCATCGCCCCGGCCGCGGCCAGGGCGAGGAGACGGTGACGTTTTCGTCGGCTGTTCTTCGCCATGTTCTCCTACTAGCAGAGTCGTTCGGTGGCGACACGAATGTAGTTGGCCGTCGCCGTGTCGACCTCACCCCGGGTGATGGCCACCGACGGTGGACGGACCGCACGCACCTCGCTGCGCACCAGCGGCAGGATGAACTCCCACACCGCCTGATCGGACTGTTTCGCAGCACGCGCCTGGCAGACCGAGGAGCCGATGCTCAGGGCACGCAGGTCGCTGCTCGATACCACTCCCGCGGCGGCGAGGCCGTCGAGATAGACCCGCTGCTCCCGCGTCACCCGCAGCCCGCCTGCGGTACCGGCGGCGTGCGGCGCTTCCGGCAGGTCTCCCGCCTGCACCGGTAGATCGGGCCGCAGGGCGTCCGCGGACGACAGGGGTTCGCTACCGACCACGTCGCTGCAGGCGACCGGGGTCAGCGCGCAGCAGGCCAGCAGCACGGCTGACGCGTGGCGACGGAACCGACGGGTGCGCTCACCTCCACGGGACACCGCCAGGACCGTCTGCTGCACTCCACCACGGTACCGGCTGCCGAAAGTCGGACTGCGCCAGTCACTTCGCTAAATGACCAACTGTTATCGGATTGCGGTCGCGAGTTCACCGGAAAGTGCAGCGAGCTGCGGTGCCCAGCTACCCCAGCCGTGTTCGCCGGCAGTCGGGAAGTCAAAGTGTCCATTACTGCCACCGACTGCGCGGTAGTGCTGATAGAAGGTCCGCGCGCTGCCCTGCGCCTGATCGCAGTAACCGATCATCGCGGCGGGGTCGACGCAGTTGGTGGTCATCGGGCTGTAGATCCACAACCGGGTGTTGTTGTTGGCGAGCAGCTGGATGTGCACATCGGGGTCGTGCCACTTCCACCGGCCGAGCTGCGGCAGCCCCCACATGTTGCGGGTGTCGACGCCGCCGTAGCGCATCAGGCCCGCGGTGATGGCGCCGTTCATGGCGGTCGCCGACGGCGTGAGGAAACCGGACAGCGATCCGGCGTAGCGGAACCGGTCGGGGTGGAACGTGGCCATCATCAGCGCACCGGTACCGCCCTGTGCGGCGCCCACGATGCCGTGGCCGCCCGGCGACAGACCCTTGTTGGCGGCCAGCCAGTCGGGCAGTTCGCTGGACAGGAACGTCTCCCACTGCCGGCTGCCGTCCTGCTCCCAGTTCGTGTACAGGCTCCACGCACCGCCGGCCGGGGCGGCGACGGAGACGCCCTTGCCGGCGAAGGTGCCCATGGCGTTGCCTGCGGTCACCCAGTTGCTGACGTCGGGTGCGGCGTTGAACGCGTCGAGCAGGAAGACCGCGTGGGGACCGCCGCCCTGGAACGCGACGGGAATGGCGCGGCCCATCGCGGCCGACGGCACCATCAGGTACTCGACGGCGTCGGCCTTGGCGGCGGAGACCTCGGTGGCCGACAGCAGTCCGGCGGCCAGCGCCACCGTCATGATCGCCCGCAACAACGCACGCATCTTCGTCTCCACCCTCTTCGGTTGCGCTTCCCCGGCCCGTAGGAAGTGAATCACACCGACCCGACGGGGTGAGCTGGAAAGGACGTCAAACGGCGAACGGCGGCGACCCCCCGAAGGGGATCGCCGCCGTCAGCGGATCGTTCTGCCGGTCAGCCGACCGGGGCAGGCGCACCCGGCGGGGCCGGGGACGGCTGCGGGGTGGCACCCAGCACGCGCTGGATGTCCGGCTTCATCTGCTGGAGCTGCTGGCCCCAGTACTCCCAGCTGTGCGTACCAGCGGCCGGGAAGTTGAAGACGCCGTTCTTGCCACCGGCGGCGATGTACTTCTCCTGGAACGTCTCGTTCGTCCGCAGGGTGAAGCCCTCGAGGAACTTCGCGTTGAAGTTGTCACCGGCGACCTGGCCGTTGATGTCGCCCGGCTTGCCGTTACCGCAGAACACCCAGACGCGGGTGTTGTTGGCGACCAGGCGGTCGATGTTGACCATCGGGTCGTTGCGCTTCCAGGCCGGATCGCTCGACGGGCCCCACATGTCCTCGGACTTGTAGCCGCCGGCGTCACCCATGGACAGGCCGACCAGCATGGGCCACCAGCCCTCGGACAGGTTCAGGAAGCCCGACAGCGACGCCGCGTACTGGAACTGCTGCGGGTAGTAGATCGCCAGGGTCAGCGCCGCCGAACCGGCCATCGACAGACCCACGGCCGCGGTGCGGCTGGAGTTCACGCCCCGCTGCGACGCCAGGTAGGCGGGCAGCTCGGAGGTCAGGAAGGTCTCCCACTTGTAGGTGGAGCAACCGGCCTTACCGCACGCCGGCTTGTACCAGTCGGCGTAGAAGCTGGACTGGCCGCCGACCGGCATGACCACCGACAGACCCGAGTCGAGGTACCACTCGAACGCCGCGGTGTTGATGTCCCAGCCGTTGAAGTCATCCTGGGCACGCAGACCGTCGAGCAGGTAGACGCTCGGAGAGTTCGGTCCGCCGCTCTGGAACTGGACCTTGATGTCGCGGCCCATGCCTGCCGAGGGGACCATGAGGTACTCGACCGGCAGCCCCGGCCGCGAGAACGCACCGGCGGTCGCCGTGCCCCCCGCGACACCGACCAGACCGGGCACGACGGCTGCAGCCATTGCTGCAATCGCCAGCCGGCGCGGCACGGCCTTCACCGCGTCGCGCATCTTTCCAACCAAACTCATACCCCTACCTATCCCATCTGTCGTGAGCGCAGCCGGTAGCCGGTCGAACCGGACCCAGGCCGCGTTGCTCGTGTAGTCAACCACACGAATATGTGATCGTTCTTTCCTGCAACCGGGCCGTGACCGCCTCGTCGCCGTTGACCGAGGCGATCCGCCCATCGTTCGGAACGCACCGTTGCGCCCCTGGGAAGTTCCGCGTCCGTGCAGGCCCGCGGGGCAAAACCGGAGGTGAGGCCGGTGCCGTCGACCGGGGCCTGCCGAAGCTCGACGCGGTTCCGGACAGCGGCGGAAGATGATTCCGTGACACCGGGCGTGGCGTAGATCACATTGCGTTGATCAGCCGGGCGCGGGCGCGGCGTGCTAAGCATCTGCGCTCCTTTCCCAGGCGTCCGGGCAGCGGTCATCGCGGTGTGCCGGGCACACCTGCCGGGGATATCGCCCCGACATGCCTCCGTCGTTACTGCCGCCGAATGTTTAGGGTCCCGTCGCCGGCAGACCGGTGTACTCCGGTGGGGTGTCGGCGCCGACGGGATCGGGGATCGGCAGCCCGCAGCGGATCAGCTCGTACATGGGCACCCGGTCGATGCGGTACTGGGTCAACTCGTAGGCGTGCAGGAAGTTCGACAGGAAGCGGCGCGGGCCCATCGGCGCTCGGACCGACGCCAGCATCGCCTCGGTCGCCGGGCACTTCAGCGCGGCCTCCGCGAGGGCCACCCACTCCTCGTCGAGATAGACCGGCAGATACTCCTCGGTCTTGAGGAACGGCCCCTCGGCGACGGCCCAGTCGGCGAAGAGGTTCTTGTCGTGGCCGATGCGGCCGTTCTCCAGGCGGTGGGTGTGCGCGGCCAGCGGATTGGCCAGTCCGATCTGGTCGATCACCCGCACGTCGAGGCCCACGTTCATACCGACCATGCCGAGGTTGGTGAAGAACACGGTGTGCGGACCGGTCCAGTTCGGCGGGACGTCGGGTGGCGGCGGGACCGCGGGTACGACGTCCCACATGTCGTAGTGGCCCGCGGGCAGCAGCAGCGCGCCGTCGGGGGTGTTCTCCAGCGCCACCAGCATGGCGCGCATCCGGGGATAGTCGAGGTAGTCCGCGGCGGTCAGCGGGTGGGCATGCCCGGTGGCCTGCGCATAGAACCGGCGCTCGTCGACGATGCCGGTGTCGGTGACGCGGGTGGCGTCCGGGCCCATGCCCGGCGAGTTGGCCGCCCACAGCGACCAGCCGACGATCGCGAGCCACAGCGCGCTGGTCGCCCCGACGAGTAGATGGCCGGCGCCGAGCTGCCGCCGGGTGCCGTCGGGCAGCGCCAGCGGAATCACCGCCACCGGCAGCAGTACACAGAACAGCGGGGCGAGCAGCACCCGGCCGTGCATGAAGTCGCCGCCCTGGCGCACCCAGTAGATCGCCTGCACGGCACCGCTGAGCACGAAGAACGCCACGATCGCCGGCGGGCTCTGCACCAGCCGGGCCAACCGGGTGTAGCCGGGGGCGGAGCGGTGCCGCACCCAGCCGGACCGGCCCGGCCTGCTGCGCATGAACAGCAGCAGTGCGCCGAGCGCGGCGACCAGCACCAGCGGTAGCCACAGGGCGTACGGGTCGACGAAGTTGGTCAGATAGGTCAGGCCCTGCGACCATTTGGCGCCCGACGCGTCCTTGGCGACGGCGGTGCCGGGAACGATCAGGGCGTAGTAGCCCATCCGGAAGATTTGGTAGGCCACGGGGATCAGCCCGCCGGCGACGACGATGAGGAACCGGCGGCGCCACGTGCGCGCCGCCACCATCTGCATGAGCAGCGCACCGACGCCGATCAGCGCGAGTTCGGGGCGGACGAGCACGCTCATCCCCGACACGAAGGCCAGCACAGCGGCGAAGGTCCGGCTGACCGGCGAGCGGTAGACGTCGCCGGGATATTCGCGCAGCGCCTGCGACCAGCGCACCATCAGCCACCACAGACCGCCGAGGTACGTCAGGACCAGACCGTTCTCCAGCCCGGAGGTGGCGAAGTCGCGGGCCGGCGGCACCGCGATGTAGACCAGTACGCCCGCGGGCACCAGCACGGCGCGCCGGCCGTGCAGGCTCGGCGCGAACAGCCGGGCGGTACCGAGCATGGCCAGCACCACCCCGAGCACGCTGAGCACCAGCGCGAACGTCAGCACGACGTACTCCAGCTGGACCGAACCGCCGACCCAGGCGCCGAAGGTGACCAGGTACGACCAGACCGTCGAGGTGTTGGCCTCGACCCGCTCCCCCGCGTTGAAGACCGGACCGTTCCCGGCGAGCAGATTGCGCACGGTGCGCAGCACGATCAGGCCGTCGTCGGCGATCCACCGGCGCTGCCACGCGCCCCAGCCGAAGATCGCGGCCACCACCACCACGCCCACCCACAGGCTCAGCCGGGTCGCGGTGGCGCGCGGTATGACCGGCAGCCGCCGGCCCTCAGCCGAGGAGAACGGCGGCACCGATGGTTCCGATCCACGCCACCGCCAGCAGCTGCAGCACCCGGTCGCGGAGCGCGATCTCCTCCGGTTCGCCCGCCATACCGCCGTCGACGTCGACCGCGTACCGCAGCACCGCGATCGTGAGCGGAATGATGGTGACGGCGAACCAGCCGGCGTTGGCGCCGTCGCGTTCGAACGCCCACAGGCTGTAGCAGACCACCATCGCCGTGGCCGACAACGTCCAGACGAATCGCAGATAGCTGGTGGTGTAACTCTCCAGGGACTTGCGGATCTTCGCGCCGGTCCGCTCGGCGAGCTGCAGTTCGGCGTAACGCTTACCAGCGGCCATGAACAGCGAGCCGAACGCCATCACCAGGAGGAACCACTGCGACAGCAGGATGTCCGCGGCGACGCCGCCGGCGATCGCGCGGATCAGGAAGCCCGACGACACGATGCAGATGTCGAGCACGGCCTGGTGTTTGAGGCCGAAGCAGTACGCCAGCTGGATGCCGATGTACACCGCCATCACGATCGCCAGATCTGGCGTCACCAGCCAGGAGATCCCCAGCGAGAGCACCCCGAGCACGACGGCCAGCCCGTAGGCCAGCCCCTCGGGCACCACCCCGGCCGCGATCGGGCGGAACCGTTTGGTCGGATGCTGCCGGTCGGCCTCGACGTCGCGGGCGTCGTTGACCAGATAGATCGACGACGCCGCCAGGCAGAACACCACGAACGCCAGCAGCACGTTGAGCAGGACCGGCTGGTAGTCGTAGGTGAACCGCTCGTCGCCGAGCGCGACGACGGGGGCCAGGAACACCAGGATGTTCTTCACCCACTGGCGCGGGCGCAGCGCCTTGACGATCCCGGCCGGCAGGCTGCTCGGCGGGCCGGTGACGGCTGGGGCTTGTTCGCTCACGGGATCAGTGTCTCCCACGCCGGTCGGTGGTTCCGGCAGCCACCACGTCGGACACCGCGGATGTCGCCTGGGCGACCGCCGCGCCGACGACCACCCCGGCCAGCACGTCGCTGGGATAGTGCACGCCGAGCACGAGCCGGGACAGCACCATCGGCGGCACCAGCACCGCGGGCAGCGGCAGCCCGGTGACCCGCCCGATCAGCAGGGCCGCGGCCGTGGTGGAGGTGGCGTGCGCCGACGGGAAGGACAACCGGCTGGGGGTGCCGACGTTGACCGCGATGTCGGGATGGTGCGGCCGCTCGCGGCGCACCACGCGTTTGATCACCACGGCGGCGGCGTGGGCGGCGAAGGCCCCCATGCCGGCGGTCACCCACTCGCGGCGGCGCTCGGGGTCCAGCACGGCACCGAGTCCGGCGACGGCCAGCCAGCCCGCGCTGTGCTCCCCGAAGTGTGAGAGGGCGCGGGCACCGGTGAGGACTCCGGCGCGGCCGGTCAAGGCCGCCTGCACCGCTACGAGCGCGGCATCCTCGCCGCGCGGTTCGTCAACCATCGGTCATCGCACTTCTTGCGGGGAGAGCAGCACCGTCTCCCACTTCTGCTTGCTGGCCAGTACCGGTAACGCTTCGCGGTAGACGTGGCGCAGGTCGTCGAAGCGGCGGGCCAACCGGCGCTGCCGGAGCAGCGACTGTCGCAGCAGCGACAGCATCTTCGCGCGGTCCCGTTTGCGGTAGACCACGCCGCGACCGTCGGCGGTGGTCACCGTGACGCCGTCGTACTTGGACAGCAGGAACCATCGGGAGTTCTGCGTCGGCACGTTGAGCTGCGGGCGTTCGTGGTGCTGCGGATCGGCCTTCGTGACGTTGTGCGCGATGCCGCGCATCAGGTGGTAGGCGATCACCGGTTTGGCGACCGGCGGGTCGATCTTCTGCAGTTTCTGCGACGGCGGCGGCAGCTCACTGGCGGCGGGCATCACCACGGCGTCGGGGTACTGCTTGCGGATGCGGTGCACCTCGGGCAGCGCGCTCTCGAGGATCGAGAAGATGTGCTCCGGGCCGGCGAGGAAGTCGTCCATCGCCTTGTTCTGAATTTCGACGGTCGAATACTCAAGGCAGGCAAGGTGTTTGAGGGTGGCCTTGAAATGGCTGCGGACCAGGCCGCGGATGTCGCCGTCCCAGTGCAGGGCCGCCACGACCAGCCGGTTGCGTAGGTGGAAGTACGCCTGCCAGTCGATCGCGTCGTCCTTGTCGCTCCACGCCATGTGCCAGATCGCGGTCCCGGGCATGGTGGCGGTCGGGTAGCCGGCTTCGGCGGCGCGCAGCCCGTATTCGGCGTCGTCCCACTTGATGAACAGCGGCAGCGGCTGCCCCAGTTCCTCGGCGACCTGTCGCGGGATCATGCACATCCACCAGCCGTTGTAGTCGACGTCGATGCGTCGGTGCAGCAGCTGGCTGCGGTCGCTGTTGTCGTTCAACGGGTACCGGGCGAAGTCGTGGTCGTACTCGGTGTACGGCGCCGAGGTCCACATGAAGTTCGCCCGGTCGACGACCTCACCCATGATGTGCAGGTGGGAGGGCTCCTGCAGGTTGAGCATCTGACCGCCGACGAGCATCGGCGTCTTGGCGAAACGGTTCAGGGCCAGCGCGCGCAGGATCGAGTCCGGCTCGACGCGGATGTCGTCGTCCATGAACAGGATCTGTTCACAGTCCGTGTTCTTCAGCGCCTCGTACATGACCCGGCTGTAACCGCCCGATCCACCGAGGTTGGGCTGATCGTGGATGGACAGCCGGTCGCCCAGCGGCGCGACCGCCTCCGCGAACTCCGGATGATCGCGCACCTTGCGGTTGCCCTGGTCCGGCACGATCACCGCGCTGATCACCTCGTCGACCAGCGGATCGCTGGTCAGCGCCCGCAGTGAGCTCACGCAGTCGTCGGGACGGTTGAAGGTCGGGATGCCGATCGCGACGTTGGCCACCCCGGGCGCGGGCACCGGGGCGTACCAGCCGGCGCTGTGCAGGGTGACAGCGCTGTCGGTGGTGATGTCGAACCAGACCCAGCCGCCGTCCTCGAACGGCTGCAGCCCGATCTCCACCTCGACGACGGTGGGGCGGTCGGCGTCGCTCGCGAACGCCTTGCCCTCGACGAAGATCCGGGCGCCGGTGGCCTTGGTGCGGTACAGGTCGACCCGGCCGCTGCCGGTCAGCTCGGTTCGCAGCACCACCGACGTCAGCATCGACCACCGGCGCCAGTAGCTGGCGGGGAATGCGTTGAAGTAGCTCGCGAACGACACCTCGGACTCCGCGCCGATCTCCAGCGTGGTGCGGGTTCGGGCGTGCGCGCGGCGGGCGTTTGTTTCCGATTCCTCTATATAGAGCTTGCGGACGTCGAGGGGCTCGCCGGGCCGCGGCAGGATCACGCGCGACAGCAGGCTGACGGCGCGTGAGTCGCCGGCGGGCGCGCCGGTGGGGGTCTCACTCATGTGGGGGTTGCCTTCTCACTCTTCTCGGGCTTGGTGCAGCGGGCCGCCGTCCCGCAGATGCGGCGCCAGGGTGTTGTCGTACATGTTCAGCGCGCTGGCGATCGCCATGTGCATGTCGAGGTACTGATAGGTGCCCAGCCGGCCCCCGAACAGCACCTTGGCCGAGGCCGTCTCGGCCCGGGCCCGGTCGCGGTAGGCCGTGAGCAGCGCGCGGTCGGACTCGGTGTTGATCGGATAGTAGGGCTCGTCGTCGGCGTCGGCGAACCGGGAGAACTCGCGCATGATGACGGTCCTGTCCGTCGGGTAGGCGCGTTCGGGGTGGAAGTGCCGGAACTCGTGGATCCGGGTGTAGGGCACGTCGGCGTCGTTGTAGTTCATGACGGGTGTGCCTTGAAAATCACCGCAGTCGCTCAATACCTCGAGTTCGAAGTCCAGCGTGCGCCAGCCGAGCCGGCCCTCGGCGTAGTCGAAGTAGCGGTCCAGCGGACCGGTGTACACGACCGGCGCGTTGGGTGAGGCCGCGCGCAGCTCGTCGCGGACGTCGAACCAGTCGGTGCCCAACCGCACCTCGATGCGGTCGTCGGCGGCCATGTTCTCCAGCCACTTCGTATAGCCCTCGACGGGCAGACCCTCGTAGGTGTCGTTGAAATAGCGGTTGTCGAACGTGTAGCGGACCGGCAGCCGGGTGATGTTGCCCGCGGGAAGTTCCTTGGGATCGGTCTGCCACTGCTTGGCGGTGTACCCCTTGACGAACGCCTCGTAGAGCGGGCGGCCGATCAGCGAGATCGCCTTCTCCTCGAGGTTGGTGGCCTCGGCGGTGTCGAACTCGGCGGCCTGTTCGGCGATCAGCGCGCGCGCCTCGTCGGGGGTGAAGTAACGGCCGAAGAACTGGCAGACCAGACCGAGACCCATGGGGAACTGATAGGCCTGGCCGTCGTAGAGCGCGAAGACCCGGTGCTGGTATCCGGTGAAATCGGTGAACTGCCGCACGTAGTCCCACACCCGCTGATTGGAGGTGTGGAAGAGGTGGGCGCCGTACCGGTGGACCTCGATCCCGGTCTGCGGTTCGGGTTCCGAGTAAGCGTTGCCACCGATGTGGTCACGCCGTTCGACGACCAGGACGCGTTTGTCGAGTTGGGTCGCCACGCGCTCGGCGATCGTCAGGCCGAAGAAGCCGGAACCAACGACGATCAGGTCGAATGGACCGGCGGAAGCTGGAGCGGTCATCGGCAGCAAGGGTATCCGACCGGCCCGAAAGTCCCCGACATGCAACCCCCGAGCCGGTTCGCACACAAGGTCGCGATTAGCTCACGATTACGCATCGTCACTCTAGGCACACCAGTCACAGCCGTAGCATCGATCACGTCGGCGCCAACACGTGCCGGGCCGTACCTGCAGTAGTTAGATATTGAGGAGACTTCCGTGCCGAACCGACGTCGCAGCAAGGCTTCGTCAGCCATGAGCGCGTTCGCCGCCGTGGCCGTGGCAAGTCCGATCGCCGGAATCGCCGTGACCCATATGTCCGGCCCGAGCGACGAACCTCAGCAGAGGGAATTCGTGCAGGCCGCCCTGGTGACCGATCTGCCGACCGAACTGCTCGGCGCCCTGTCCCAGGGTCTGTCGCAGTTCGGGATCAACCTGCCGACCGGCATCCTCGGCGGGGCCAGCGCCTCGCCGGTGGTGACGACGCCCGGCCTCGGGGCCGGCCTGACCGCTCCCGGTCTGACGCCGCCCGGTCTGACCCCACCGGGGCTGACCGCGCCCGGGCTCACCGCGCCCGGGTTGACCACACCCGGTCTCACCGCACCGGGCCTGTCGGTGCCGCCCGCCACCGCGACCGCCCCGGGCCTCACCGCCCCCGGTCTGACCGCACCGGGTCTGACCGATCCCGGCCTCACCGCACCCGGGCTCACCGATCCGGGGCTCACCGCACCCGGTCTCACCGCACCGGGTCTGACCACCCCCGGGCTGACCGACCCGTCCGGGCTGACCGCGCCCGGTCTGACCGCGCCGGGTCTGGACCCGGCGCTGGCGCCCATCTCGAACTCGGCGCTGACCGCACCCGGGGAGATCCCGATCTCGGCGCCGCTGACGGCCGATCCCGCGTTGGGCACCTATCCGATCCTCGGGGACCCGTCGCTCGCGGCGCTCTCCCCGGCCACGGCGGCGCCCAGCGGCGGTCTGCTCAGCGATCTGTCCAGCGCGGCGAACCAGCTCGGCGCCGGTCAGGCGATCGACCTGCTCAAGGGCGTGCTGATGCCGGCGATCACCGGGGCGATCAAATCCGCCACCCCGGGCGCGGTACCGCCCCCGGTGCCGGTGCCGGTGCCGCCGCCGCCCGGCCTGTAGGACCTGTTGCCGAACGGCACCGCAGACGCCCCGGTGCTCTGCGGTGCCGTTGCATGCAACCGATATTCGCTACCCAATTGGGTCGTGTCGAAACATCAGTAACACAAGACACATTAGTAACATCAGCCCGTGCTGTCCCGTCGCCCCGTGCCGATTCTCTTCACCGCTCTTGCGGCGACGATCGTCATGCTCCCGCTCGCGATCGACGGCGATTCGGGTGACACCGCGGCCCCGGCGGTCGATCCCCTGATCCTGACCGAACAGCCCCTCGAGGGCCTCGGCGGCGGCGAGACGATCCGTGAGATCCATCAGGACACCCCGTTCGCCATGGTGGCCCTGACCGCAGCCGATCTCACCGGCACCTCGGCGCGGGTGCGGGCCAAGAAGGCCGACGGGTCCTGGGGGCCGTGGTACGACGCCGAACCGCTCGAGGGCGTCGGCGAGGACACTGCCGCGGTGCGCGGCACCGATCCGGTGTTCGTCGGTCGCACCAACACCGTGCAGATCGCGGTCACCCGTCCCGCCGACGCGGCGCCGACCGGCGCCGCGCCTGCCGCTGGGACACCGGCCGATGAGCGCCCGCTCGGCTACATCCCGGCCAACGTCGAACAGCCGATCGCGCAGAACCTCAACGCCGTGCTGATCAGTCCGCCGCAAGCGCCGGTCGACGGGCTGCCCGTGCCCAACGCCGCCATGACGCCCGGGGTACCGCCGCGGATCATCACCCGCGCACAGTGGGGCGCCGACGAGTCGATGCGTTGCGGCGCACCGAACTACGACCGGGCGGTCCGCGCGGGCATCGTGCATCACACGGCCGGCAGCAACGACTACACCCCCGAGGATTCGGCGGGCATGATCCGGTCGATCTACGAGTACCACACGCGCACGCTGGGCTGGTGCGACCTCGGCTACAACGCTCTGGTCGACAAATACGGCCAGGTCTTCGAGGGTCGCGCGGGCGGGATGGACCGCCCGGTCGCGGGTTCGCACACCGGCGGGTTCAACACCGACACCTGGGGTGTGGCGATGATGGGCAACTTCGAGGTGGTGCCGCCCACGCCGATCCAGCTGCGCAACACCGGCAGGTTGCTGGGCTGGCGCCTGGGCCTCGACCACGTCGATCCGCTGGGCACGGCGGTGCTGACCTCGGCGGGCGGTTCGTTCACCCACTTCCCCGCGGGCTCGACGCCGACGCTGCCGTCGATCTTCACCCACCGCGACGTGGGGAACACCGAATGCCCCGGTAACGCCGCCTACGCCGCGATGGGCGAACTGCGCGCGATCGCGGCCCGGTTCAACAAGCCGCCCGGTCCGGAGGATCTCGCCGAATCGCTGCGCGGCGGCGCCATCCACGAGCGGTGGGCGAAGATGGGCGGGATGGCGAGCATGCTCGGCGCCCCCACCACCCCGGAGGCGCCCGGGGCCGGCAACGCCCGCTATGTGCGCTTCGACCGTGGCGCGATCTACTGGTCGCCCGAGAGCGGTGCGGCCCCGGTGACCGGCGTGATCTACGACGCCTGGGGTTCCCTCGGTTTCGAACGCGGCGCGCTCGGCCTGCCGACCAGCGGCGAGATCCACACACCGCTGTGGATCAAGCAGAACTTCCAGCACGGCACGCTGAACTTCGACCGGGAGACCGGCAACGTCACCCGGGTGATCGACGGTGTGCCGCTCGAGTTGCCGCCGGCGTCCTCACACGCCCCGCCGGTGCAGCTGGAACGCTTCAGCGCCCCGATCAGCCCGCTCAGCTAGCTACATCCACCAGCGCTCGAGCACCCGCGCGAGGCCGTCCTCGCTGTTGCGGGCCGTCACCTCGTCGGCGGCGGCCTGCGCCTCCGGATGGGCGTTGCCCATCGCCACCCCGTGCCCGGCCCAGCGCAGCATCGGGATGTCGTTGGGCATGTCACCGAAGGTGACGACGTCCGCGGCGATCAGCCCGAGGGGCCGGGCCAGTTCGTCGACGCCGGTGGCCTTGCTGATCCCCCGCGGCACCACCTCGATGAGGCCGTTGTTGGTGGAGTAGGTGAGGTCGCCGGCGGCGCCGACGTGCCCGATCAGCTCGGCGGCCATATCCGCGCTGCGGGCGCCCGCCTTGCGGATCAGCAGTTTCACCGCGGGCGCGCTGAGCAGATCCTCGATCGACACCTCGGTGTTGTCCGGGTTCAGCCATGCGTGTTCGTACCCGGGGGAGCTCACGAACTGCGGTGTCGCGGCGTCGTGCGCGGACCGGCCGACCCGTTCGACGGCCAGCCCCGCACCGGGGATGACGCGGGTGGCGATGTCGGCGAGCTCCTGCAGCGCCTCGATGGACAGCGTGCGCGCCGACACGATGCGGTCGGTCGAGGGGTCGTAGATCACCGCGCCATTGGCGCACACCGCCATCGGCGCCAACCCCAACTCGTCGACCACCGGGCCGATCCACCGCGGCGGACGACCCGTGGCCAGCACGAACTGCGCACCGGCGTCGACCGCGGCGTGCACCGCGGCCCGGGTGCGCGGGGACACCCGTTCGGCGTCGTCGAGCAGCGTGCCGTCCACGTCGGTGGCGATCATCGCGGGAAGTGTCATCCTGGGCTTTCTCCTGTACGCCTGCGGGCCCGTTCGGCCAGCTCGGCTTCTTCGAGGCGCCGGGCCTCGGCCGGTGTCGGGGCGCTGCCGCCGAGGCGGTGCGGCACCCAGTACTCGCCGGCCGGGCGCGGATACCCCGCCTGCGCCCGGTCCAGCAGATCGGTCATCGCGGCACGCAGCGCGGTGCCGAGGTCGTCGGGGCTGCCGGCCGGCGGGATCGGCGCACCGACCTGCACGGCGACCGGGATCTTGCGGCGGCCCAGCGCCCGGGGATGGTCCTTGGTCCAGATCCGCTGGGTGCCCCACACGATGAGCGGGACGATCGGCACCTGCGCCTCCTGCGCCATCCGCACCGCGCCGGTCTTGAACTCCTTGAGTTCGAAGCTGCGGCTGATGGTGGCCTCGGGATACACCCCGACGAGCTCGCCGGCGCGCAGCGACTGTACGGCCACCGCGTAGGCGCCTGCCCCGGCCCGCCGGTCGACGGGAATGGTGCCGGTGTGTCTGATCAGGAAGCCGACCGCCTTCACCTGCTCCATCTCGGCCTTGATCATGAACCGCAGCCGCCGCCGGCGGCGCTTGATCGCCAGCGCGGCGGGCAGCCAGTCGACGTAGCTGGTGTGGTTGATGGCCACCACGGCCCCGCCGCGGGCGGGGATGTGTTCGAGGCCGTGGTAGTCGATGCGGGTTCCGGTGACCCTGGTGATCGCCTCCGCGGTGATCTCCAGTGCACGAAAGACCGGCTCCATAGGCGCTACCCCGAGGCCCCCGCCGGGCCCGGGTCCTGACGGCGGGCCTCGCGTGCGGCGGCCTTCTGGGCGGCCTCCTCGAGATCCATCCGGTTCGCCTCGGCCAGCGTCGGCGCCCCGCCGCCGAGCCGGTGCGGCACCCAGAACTCGCCGGGCGGGTATGGACCGTAGGCGTCCTGCACCCGTTCGAGCAGATGCTGCATGCGGTGGTGCAGCAGCGCGCTGAGCTCGGCAGCGGGCAGCGTCGGCGCGATCGGTTCGCCGACGGCGATCGAGATCGGCACCTTGGGCCGCAGCAGCTTCTTCGGGTGGCCCTTGGTCCAGATCCGCTGGGCACCCCACACGATGTGCGGGACGATCGGCACGCCGGCGGCGATCGCCATCCGCGCCGCGCCGGATTTGAACTCCTTGATCTCGAAGCTGCGGCTGATCGTGGCCTCGGGATACACGCCGACCAGCTCACCGGCCGCGAGCGCCTGGCAGGCGTGCTCGAACGATGCGGCGCCGCTGTCGCGATCCACCTCGATGTGGCGCAGGCTGCGCATGATCGGTCCGGTGATCTTGTGGTCGAAGACCTCTTTCTTCGCCATGAAGCGGACCTTGCGCCCCAGCCCCTGCTGATAGGCGGGCAGCCCGGCGAAGGTGAAGTCGAAATAACTCGTGTGGTTGATCGCGACCACGGCGCCGCCGGTCTTCGGCAGGTTCTCCACCCCGGTCACCGTGAAGGTCAGCCCCTGCATCCGCCAGGCCAGCCGGGCGAGCTGGATGACTGTTCCGTACACCGGTTCCACACCGCCAGCGTAGTGCGCGCCACACCAGCAGGGGTCAGCGCTGCCGGACGCCTAGACTGGGCGGGCGACAGCGACGGCGCCGGGGATGCCCCCAGGACGGACGGGAAGAGTAGAAGTGCAGGTCACCAGCGTCGGGCACGCCGGCTTCCGGATCGACACCAAGGCGGGGAGCATTCTGTGCGATCCGTGGGTCAACCCGGCGTATTTCGCGTCGTGGTTCCCCTTCCCCGACAACAGCGCACTCGACTGGGACGCGCTCGGCGACGTGGACTACCTCTACGTGTCGCATCTGCACAAGGACCACTTCGACCCGGCCAACCTGAGCGCCCACGTCAACAAGGACGCCGTGGTGCTGCTGCCGGACTTCCCGGTGCCGGATCTGCGCCGCGAGCTGGAGAAGCTGGGCTTTCACCGGTTCTTCGAGACCAGCGACTCGGTCAAGCACACGGTCAGCGGCCCCAAGGGCGATCTCGACGTGATGATCATCGCGCTGCGGGCACCGGCCGACGGTCCGATCGGGGACTCGGGACTGGTGGTCGACGACGGTGTCACCACCGCGTTCAACATGAACGACGCCCGGCCGGTCGACCTCGACGTGCTGGCCGCGGACTTCGGTCAGATCGACGTCCACATGCTGCAGTACTCCGGCGCGATCTGGTACCCGATGGTCTACGACATGCCGGCCCGCGCCAAGGAGGCCTTCGGCACCCAGAAGCGCCAGCGGCAAATGGACCGCTGCAGGCAGTACATCGCGCAGGTCGGCGCCACCTGGGTGATCCCGTCGGCCGGGCCGCCGTGCTTCCTCGACGACGCGCTGCGCGACCTCAACGACGACCACGGCGATCCGGCGAACATCTTCCCCGACCAGGTGGTGTTCCTGGACCAGATGAAGCGGCACGGCCACGACGGCGGCCTGCTGATGATTCCCGGATCGACGGCGGATTTCACGGGCTCCCAACTGGATTCGCTGCGCCACCCGCTGCCCGACGACGAGGTGGAGGCGATCTTCACCACCGGCAAGGCCGACTACATCGCCGCGTATGCGCAGCGGATGGCCCCGGTCCTGGCCGCGGAGAAGGCGTCGTGGGCGCCCGCCGAGGGTGAACCGCTGCTCGAACCGCTGCGCGCGCTGTTCGAGCCGATCATGGTGCAGAGCGACCAGATCTGCGACGGCATCGGCTATCCCGTCGAACTGCGGCTGTCCGGCCGCGGCCATCAGGAGACCGTCGTCATCGACTTCCCGAAACGCATTGTGCGCGAACCGATTGCAGACGAGAAGTTCCGGTACGGGTTCGAGATCGGCAGTGAACTGGTGCGCACCGTGCTCCGCGACGGCGAACCGGACTGGGTGAACACGATCTTCCTGTCCACCCGGTTCCGAGCCTGGCGGGTCGGCGGTTACAACGAGTATCTGTACACATTCTTCAAATGCCTCACCGACGAACGGGTCGCCTACGCCGACGGCTGGTTCGCCGAGGCGCACGACGATTCGGCCTCGATCGACATGGGCGGCTACCGGTTCCAGCGCCGCTGCCCCCACCTGAAGGCCGACCTGTCGAAGTTCGGGGTGGTCGAGGGCGCCACCTTGACCTGCAACCTGCACGGCTGGCAATGGAATCTGGAAACGGGACGATGCTTGACGACCAAGGGCCACGAACTGCGCACGGAGCAGCCGTGAACGCGCCGCGGCAGTACTACGACGACGGGCAGGTCCAGCTGGACAAGCGAGCGATCACGTTGCGCCGCTACCACTTCCCGTCCGGGACCGCGAAAGTCATCCCGCTGTCGAACGTGCGCGGGTACACCGCCGAACCGTTGAACCTGATGCACCGCTACCGGCTGTGGGGCAGCTCGGATCTGCGGCGGTGGTTGCCGCTGGACATGCGAAGGCCGCTCAAGTCGACGCTGGTCACGTTGGACGTCGACGGCCACCGGTGGCGGCCGGCGTTCACCCCCGCCGATCCGGCCGATTTCACCGCGCAGCTCGACGAGCTGCTCGAGAGTTGATGCGGCGCACCACTTTTCCCACCCCGCGCGCGACCCCCCGGCCGACGACGACGGTCGAGACCACCCACGGCGCACCGACCAGCACCGGGTCGATCCACGCATGGTTGCGGTCAACACGGGTGGTATTGGTGCGGGCCGCAACACCGTTGTAGGTGATCTCGGCCTTGAGGCCGGTCTCGGTGATCGGGTTGTCGGGCCGCAGCGTCGCGAACGACTGCAGATGGTGCTCGAAGGCGTCGACGCGGTCGGCGAGGATCAGCAGCAGCCAGTGCGCGGCCTTGGTCTCGCTGTGCTTGGCATAGGCGTACTTGCGGATCACGCCGGACAGCAACCGCGGCGGCGTCGAAGTGCCGAAGACCGGGGTGAGGAACTGGTGCTCGATCGACCGTTCCCGCGGCCACGACTCGGGCTGACGGTCGGGGAAATCCCAGTGCGCGCCGGTCTCCTCGAATCGCATCTTGGGCACTGCGGGCCGGTCGGCGGGGTCGAGATCGGCGCCCCAGCCCGGGATTCGGGCCCGCAATTCGTCCGACGACGGGACCGGCGGATGGGCGGCGGTGTAGGTCATGGCTTCCCTCTCAGGCGGCTGGCGGTCAGGCGGCAGACGGTACGACGACCGGTTTGATGCACTCGTCGAGTTTGGCGGAGAAGAGGTGGTACCCCTCGGCGATGTGCTCGAGCGGGATACGGTGCGTGATGATCTCGCTGGGCTTGAGGTAGCCGTTCTGGATGTGTGAGAACAACCGCGGCCATTGCCTTTTCGCCGGGCACTGGTTCATCCGCAGCGTCAGGCCCTTGTTCATCGCATCACCGAATTTGACCGCGCTGAAGATCGGTCCGTAGGCACCCATCACCGAGACCGTCCCACCCTTGCGCACCGAGTCGATCGCCCAGTTGAGCGCGATCGGCGAACCGCCCTGCATCTTGAGTTTGGCGGCGGTCACGTGCTGGATCAGGTTGCCGTCGGCCTCCGCGCCCACGGCGTCGATCACCACGTCCGCGCCCAGATATCCGGTGGCCTTCTTCATCTCCACCACGATGTCGTCGTATTCGGCGAAGTTGCGGGTCTCGGCGTGGGCCATCGTGCGGGCCTTCTCCAACCGGTACTCGAGATGGTCGATCACGATCACCCGGCCGGCGCCCATCAGCCACGCCGACTGGGCGGCGAACAGCCCGACCGGTCCGGCGCCGAACACCGCGACCACGTCACCCTCGACGATGTCGCCGAGTTGCGCGCCGAAGTATCCGGTCGCCAGCGCATCGGTACACATCAACGCGTCCTCGTCGGACAGCCAGTCCGGGATCAGCGCAGGCCCGACGTCGGCGAACGGCACCCGCACGAATTCGGCCTGGCCGCCGTCGTATCCACCGCAGGTGTGCGAGTAGCCGTAGATCCCGCCGACCGCCGTCGCGTTGGGGTTGACGTTGTGGCAGTTCGAATACAGCCCGCGGGCGCAGAAGTAGCACGACCCGCAGTAGACGTTGAACGGCACCATCACCCGGTCGCCGGGTGTGAGGTTGCGCACCGACGGACCGACCTCGTGCACCACGCCGATGAATTCGTGTCCGAACGTCATGCCGACCCGGGTGTCGGGCATCATGCCGTGGTACAGGTGCAGATCCGAGCCGCAGATCGCGGCCAGCTCCACCCGCACGATCGCATCGTTGGGATGCTCGATCTTCGGAGGGGCCTTCTCTTCCAGCCGCACCTTGTACGGACCGCGGTACACCATCGCCTTCACGCCGAAGTGCTACCCGGCGGCACAGGGCGCAAACCCCGCGGCGGCTATCCGCGGGCGGACACCGTCTGCCGCAGCTCCGAGCTCTGGGCCGACTCGGTGTCGTAGACCCGCACGATCGCCTCGTCGCCGGGCTGCAGATAGGTCGATTCGCCGAGTTCGGTGTACCGGGTCGCGCCGATCCCGATCAGCACGTTCGCGGGGTGGCCGGCGCCGGCCATCAGGGCGCCCACGTCCTCGAGCGGCGTGCCCTCGGCGCCCTTCTGGTTGGCCAGCCGTTCGACCACCCAGTCCAGCAGGATCTCACCGTAGTAGGAGTAACCCAGCAGCGGGCTGTCCAGACCGTAGGCCTGTTCGGTGCCGTCGGCGCCGCGCAGGAAACACGCCAGCCGCAGCGTGGCGGTGGGTCCGTCCGGGGTGAGGTCGTCGATGTCGAAGAACCACGGCGCCACGCCTTTCGACGCGGGGCCCCAGTTCTTCTTGTGGCTGATCTTGGGGGCGCCGGGCCGGCGGATCGAGCAGTCGTTGAATGCGCCGAGCGCGAACGGCCGCAGCCGCACGACGGTATCGCCGTCCCAGTCCACCCGGCAGGCCAGCGCGACCTCGGGTTCGATCTGCAGGTTCAGCGGCTCGGCACTCTCGGGGAGCACGATGGCGTCGCTGGACAGCGGGAACTCACCGAGGAAACCGTCGTGCCCCGGCACGTACCACGGGAAGATTCCCTTGGGGGCGTTGTGCTCGGCGACGACGCTGACGAAATCGCTTGCCTCCCCGGCCTGTTCGAGGTGGCCGGCGAAGTTGCCCGCCACCCCGAAACCGAACCACGTGCGCATGTCGTCGAGGTCGATGTTCATTTCGGCTCCAATACCTCGGCGCCGACGAACGGCACCAGGGCTTCGGGTAGGCGGACGCTTCCGTCCGGCTGCTGATGGTTCTCCAGGATTGCGACCAGCCACCGGGTGGTGGCCAGTGTGCCGTTGAGGGTCGCCGCGATCTGCGGTTTGCCGTTGGCGTCGCGGTAGCGGGTGGCCAGGCGGCGGGCCTGGAACGTCGAACAGTTCGACGTCGAAGTCAGTTCGCGGTAGGTCTGCTGGGTGGGCACCCAGGCCTCGCAGTCGAACTTGCGTGCGGCGGACATGCCGAGATCGCCTGCGGCGACGTCGATCACGCGGTAGGGCACGTCGATCAGCGCCAGCATTTCGCGTTGCCAGCCGAGCAGCCGCTGATGCTCGGCCTCGGCCTCGTCGGGCATGCAGTAGACGAAGCCCTCGACCTTGTCGAACTGGTGCACCCGGATGATGCCGCGGGTGTCCTTGCCGTAGCTGCCTGCCTCGCGCCGGAAACACGACGACCAGCCGGCGTAGCGGCGCGGCCCGTCGGTCAGATCGAGGATCTCGCCGGAGTGGTAACCGGCCAGCGGGACCTCCGAGGTGCCGACGAGGTACATGTCGTCGGCCTCGAGGTGGTAGATCTCGTCGGCGTGGGCGCCGAGGAAGCCGGTGCCCGCCATCACCTCGGGACGCACCAGCACCGGCGGGATCATCAGCGTGAACCCGTTCTGGGTGGCCAGCCGGACCGCCAGCTGCATGAGGCCCAGCTGCAGCAGCGCGCCGACGCCGGTCAGGAAATAGAAGCGCGACCCGGACACCTTGGCGCCGCGCTCCATATCGATGAGCCCGAGTGACTCCCCGAGCTCGAGGTGGTCCTTGGGATCGTCGAGCACCGGCGGTTCGCCGACCACGTCCAGCACGGCGAAGTCGTCTTCACCACCGGCCGGGACGCCGTCGACGATGACGTTGGAGATGGCCAGATGCGCCGCGGTGAACGCGCGGTCCGCGTCGGCCTGGGCGGTCTCGGCGGCCTTGACCTGCTCGGCGAGCGCCTTGGCGGCCTCCAGCAGTGCGGGCCGCTCCTCGGGGGACGCCTTGCCGACCCGTTTGCTGGCCGCCTTCTGGTCGGCGCGCAGGTTGTCGGCGGCCGAGATCGCGGCCCTCCGCGCGGAGTCGGCGTGCAGGAGTGCGTCGACGAGCGCGGGATCCTCGCCGCGGGCTCGTTGCGAGGCACGCACCGCGTCGGGATCGTCGCGCAGCAGCTTGAGGTCGATCACGGCCGCAACCTTACTTTCGTGCGGCTGCGTTGGGCAGAGCGCCTGGCACAACCCCATAACTTTACAAACGCATCACTTGTCACACAGCCCGACACGCCTGTCACAATGGACCCGATGCAGGTGGCACCCGAACACGACGATCAGGTTCCCCACGGGCCCGAGGGCCCGGGGAGCCTGAGTTCTCGGTGGCAGGGTTCGTGGTGGAGGAGCCTGCAGGCGGCATCGACCCGACGGGCCCTGCTGCTGACCGCACTCGGCGGACTGTTGATCGCCGGGGTCATCACCGCGCTGCCCGTCGGCCAGGGCGCGGACGGCACGGGGCTGACGGCCAGCGCCATCACGCTCGGCCCGCGCGGCAACGCCACCTTCAACCACGCCAAGAGCGGCGACTGCCTCAACTGGCCGGACCGCAATCCGGACTCCGCCGAAATCGTCGACTGCGCGAACGAGCACCGCTTCGAGGTCGCCGAGTCGGTGGACATGCGGACCTTCCCGGGCAGCGAATACGGTCCGGACGCCGCCCCGCCGTCACCGGCCCGCATCCAGCAGATCAGCCAGGAGCAGTGCCAGGCCGCCGTCCGGCGCTATCTCGGGCCGCGCTTCGACCCCAACAGCCGGTTCACCATCAGCATGCTGTGGTCCGGCGACAAAGCGTGGCGGCAGGCCGGCGAGCGCCGCATCCTCTGCGGCATGCAGTTGCCCGGCCCCAACAACCAGCAGATCCCGTTCCAGGGCAAGATCGCCGACATCGATCAGTCGAAGGTGTGGCCGACGGGCACCTGCCTCGGCATCGACCCCACCACCAATCAGCCGACCGACATCCCCGTCGACTGCGCGGCCCCACACGCCATGGAGGTCACCGGTTCGGTCAACGTGGGTGAGCGGTTCCCCGGCGGACTGCCGCCCGAGGCCGAGCAGGACACCTTCATCAAGGACACCTGCACCCGGCTGACCGAGGAGTACCTCGCACCGATCGAACTGCGCAACACCACGCTGACGCTGATCTACAGCACGGTCTCACTGCCGAGCTGGTCGGCGGGCAGCCGCCAGGTCTCGTGCAGCATCGGCGCGACGCTCGGCAACGGCGGCTGGTCCACGCTGCTCAACAGCGCGAAGGGCCCGCTGCAGATCAACGGTCAGCCCCCGGTCCCGCCGCCGGACATCCCGGAGGAGCGGCTCAACCTGCCGCCCATCCCGATGCCCGACAGCGACGTCTCCGACACGTCCTCGCAGTACACCGACAACTCGAGCAGCAGTAGCAGCACCAGCTCGCAGCAGACCCAGGAGACCGGCGTACCGCACGTGCCGGTGCCCGCAGCGTCGGAGACCGCCGAATCGCCCGCACCCCCCGCGCCGCCCGAGGGGGCACCGCCCGGTCAGGGCAACACGTTCCTCAACTCTCTTATACACATCT
>NZ_LZSU01000009.1 GCF_001665575.1 Mycobacterium sp. 852013-51886_SCH5428379
ACCATCGTGGCCACCACCACCCTCGACGCCCTCGAGAAGGCAACCGGCTACGCCGCCACCGCCGGCGGCACCCGCCTACCGATCCGCGACCTCATCCAGATGGCCGGCCAAGCCCGCCACTACCTCGCCGTGTTCGACAACCACCACCGCGAGGTCCTTTATCTAGGAAGGGCGAAACGCTGCGCCACCACCGCCCAACGACTGGCCCTGTTCGCCCGCGACATCGGCTGCACCCGCCCCGGCTGCACCAAAGCCGCCTTCGACTGCCAAGCCCACCACGGCGACAAGCCCTGGCCGCAGGCGGACAGACCAACATCGACGAACTCACCCTGGCCTGCACCCCCGACCACGCAACGCTCGAGGACACCGGTTGGACCACCCGCCGCCGCAACGGCCACACCGAATGGACCCCACCACCCAAACTCGACACCGGCCAAACCCGCATCAACCACTACCACCACCCCCAGCGCTACCTCGAAACCGAGGACGGCGGCAGTGACGACGACGAGCCCGAATAGCGCCGGTACTCGCTCGGGTTGACGCCGCGGACCCGTTTGAACGCGGCGCTGAACCCGAACGGATCGGAATAGCCCACGGCGCGGGCTATTTCGGCAATGGTCGCGGTCTTGCGTTCCCCCAGCAGGTCCGCGGCGAGGGTCATACGCCACCGCGTGAGATACGTCAGCGGCGGTTCGCCCACCAGATCCGTGAAGCGCTTGGCGAGGGTCGACCGCGACACCCCGATGTGATCGGCCAGCCCGGCCACCGTCCACGGCGCAGCCGGATCCGCGTGCAGCGCCCGCAGCGCGTCTCCGACCACCGGATCCCGTTGGGCACTCCACCATGCGGGCGGTCGTCCGCCGGGCCGGTCGAACCACTCGCGCAGCGTGCACACCAGCAGCCAGTCCAGCAGCCGGTCCAGCACCACCTGCTGACCGGGAACGTCGAGGGCCACCTCCGCCGCCAGATGATCCAGTACCGGGTCCCCCGTGCCGCCGGCTTCCACCCGCAGCACGACCGGCAGTGCGTCGAGCAGGCGGTGGCCGATCTCGCCGCGCACCGGATAGGCGCCGACGATCAGCGTCGTCGATCCGCTCCCCCCGTCGTACCACCCCAGCCGGTGCCGTGTCCCACCCTGATCCGGCGTCGCACACGATTCGCCACACAGGATCGGCTCCGCCGACGTGCCGATCTCGTCGACGAAGGAGAACGTGCCAGGACCCCGCACCACAACGGTCTCGTATGCGTTGAGCGGTTCGGGTTCACCGTGCTCCGGCACGATCCAGCCGCCACGACCGAGCACCGTGCACAGCGTCAGCGGCGCGCCGTCGACGAAGTGCAGTGCCCAGGGCGGCGAATGCGTCGAGCTTCCGAACAGCGAGCCCCGGGCCCGTACATCGCGGAAGAGATCACCGAAGACGTCCACCACCCGAGGCTAGACGATCAGACAGGTAATCCGGCCGATCACCCATGGCGCCGTCCAAATTTCACGGATTGACTGGAGTCATGACCACCGACACCACCCTCGTCCTCGGCGCCACCGGTAAGACCGGCCGACGGGTCGCCGCCCGACTCCGGATGCGGGGCATCCCCGTCCGCGCCGCCTCCCGGTCGAGCCAGACCGCCTTCGACTGGTCGCAACCGAGCACCTGGGACAGCGCGCTCGACGGCGTCGCCACGGTGTACGCCGTCGCCCCCGCGACGCCGGGGCCGATGCACGACTTCACGACCCGGGCCGAGGCCGCCGGCGTGCGCCACGTGGTGCTGCTCTCCGGCCGCGGCGCGGACACCTGGGGCGACTCCGATTTCGGCCGTGACATGCGAGACGCCGAGGCGGCGGTGCGCGGGTCACGACTCGCCTGGACTGTGTTGCGCCCCAACAATTTCGCGCAGAACTTCGACGAGGAGCTCTGGTACGAACCGCTGACGGACGGAGAGCTCGCGCTACCGGCCGGTGACGTGCCCGAACCCTTCATCGACATCGAGGACGTCGCCGCCGTCGCCGCGACCGTGCTGGCGGACCCCGGCCGGCACACCGGACAGACGTACGAGCTGACCGGGCCCCGGTCGATCACCTTCACCGAAGCCGTCACGTTGATCTCCCGCGCCTCCGGCAAATCGATGTCCTACCGGCAGATCTCGCCGGCCGAGTACCGCGCCGACTCCGTCGCGCGCGGGCTGAGCGACGACACCGCCCACCACCTCGCCGAGATGTTCGCGCTCATGGACCGCGGCCTGCTCTCCGGAACCACCGACGGCGTGGCCACGGTGCTCGGCCGCCCGCCCCGGCCGTTCGAGGAGTACGTGGCGCGCACCGCCGCGACGGGAGTGTGGTCCCGATGAGCGCCGACGCCCTCACCGCCGAGGATCTCGCGTTACTGCGCCGCCCGCTCTACGGGTTCCTCGCTGTCGCCGCGGGCCCCACCCCGCCGCAGCCCCGGCCGGTGTGGTTCGAAGCCACCACCGCAAGGACGATCGAACTGTTCACCGGCCCCGACACGCTCAAGATCCGCCGGCTCCACACAGATCCTCGCGCATCGCTCGTCGTCACCGCACCCGTCGGCGAGCGCGAACACTGGGTTTCTGTCACCGGCCCCACCACCATCGAGACGACTGGCGCCCACGATCTGGCCGCCCGTCTCGCCGCGCGGTACTGGGATCTCGACGACGCCGGGCGCGCCCAGGATCTCGCCGACATCCTGGCGGAGGATCAGGTCCGGGTGGTCATCCATCCCGAGAGGGTGGCGCGGTATCTCATGCCCGTGCGTCAGCTCGAATGAGGGACGCCCGAAAGGCGGCGGATCGTGTCGACCTCGCTGGGGCGATAGGGCCGACCGTCGGCATGCAGCAGGTCGTGGAACCAGACCCGCGGTGTCGCGTCGTAGGGCCGATCCCACGAATCCCACGGTAGGTACGTCTGCGTCCGGCCCGCGACGAGGCCCCAGGTGTAGGCGCCGACCCCGCGCTTGCGGGCGACGGGCAGCACCTCCTCGATCGTGCTGCCCATCGTCCTGGCCAGGAATTCCGTGCACATCAGCGGCCGTTCCAGCGAGGCGAGCTCGTCGATCCGCCCCTCGAACTCCCGCGCATCGCCGTAGTTGTGGAAGCTGATCACGTCGGACTGCGTGAGCTGGATGTCGCTGATCCTGCTCCGGCGCACCGGATCCTTCCACGGCCCCTGCCATACGCCGCTGGTCAGCGGCTGCACCGGGTCCACCGATCGGACCCATTCGAAGACGTGCGGCAACATCGCGGTCACCAGCTCAAACTTGTTGCGCCGCTGCATCCGCCGGTACTCCTTGGCGGGGTTGTCCGGTTCGTTCCACACATCCCACGCCAGTACGCGCTCGTCGTCGCGGAACCGGTCGACGATGCCGGTGACGTAGTCGTAGAGCACGCGGTGGTACTTGGAGTCCTGCAGTTTCTCCGTGCCCGGACTCTGCACCCAACGGGAGTTGTGCACGCCCGGCGTCGGCGGCCGCTGCCGGCCCGGCCGGGGAACGGGATCCCAGCACGAATCGAACAGCACCAGCAACGGCTTGATGTCGTGGCGCGCTGCGGTCGCGACGAAGTCCTCCAGCCGGCGGGTGAATCCCACGCTGTCCTGTGCCCACAGCTGATCGTGCAGGAACACCCGCACCGTGTTCAGCCCGATGTCGCGGGCCAGCCCCAGTTCACGGTCGATCCGCGCCGGATCGTGGGTCTCGCGCTGGAACATCTCCAGCTGATTGACGGCGTTGGAGGTGATGAAGTTGGCGCCCACCAGCCAACCCTGATCCCGCTGCCAGTCGCGTGCCCGGGCCGCTGACCACCGCTGCGGCCGTGCGGTTGCGCGCGGCGTCTGTGACGCGACTGCGGCCGCGGTGAGCAGCAGCGGAGCCTTCAGCGCGGCTCGACGGCGCAGTGCGTATCGTTTCTCCGGCGGCATTCGTTACAGACGACTTTCGTTTATTTCCAGTGGTTTTCGGGTGAGCAACGCCCGACGGTACAAGCGGTCGGCGCGGTGCACCACCCCACTCGGACATCCGCCTGCGAGTTCTGCGATCAGGCGTGGTGAACACCACACCGGGGTCGTACATTGAGCCATGCGCGATCGGGCCCCACTCCTGGCGGCGGGCTTCACCACGGCATTCGGTGCACACGCCGTCGCCGGGACACTGGGCACCACGGCGTCGGGCACGGCGTCGTCGCTGTTGATGCTCGGCGCTCTGCTGGCCGTTTATGACGGTGCGGAGGTGGTGCTCAAGCCGTTGTTCGGGTCTCTGGCGGATCGCATCGGTGCGCGTCCCGTCCTGATCGCCGGCCTGCTGGTCTTCGCCGCCGCCTCGGCGGGATACGCACTGGTCGACGACATGGCGTTGTTGTGGGCGGGCCGATTCGGTCAGGGCGTGGGCGCGGCCGCCTTCTCCCCTGCAGCCTCGGCCATGATGGCTCAGCTCACCCCCGCGCGCGGCCACGGCCGGGCGTTCGGGTCCTACGGCTCCGTCAAATCAGTCGGCTACACCCTGGGTCCACTGCTCGGCGGCTTGATCGTCGCCTACGCCGGCGGTATGAGGGGCCTGTTCGCAGTCATGACCGTCCTCGGCGTCCTCGTGGCCGCCTGGGCGGCGATCAGCGTTCCTGCCGTCGCACCCGCCCCCCGCCGCAGGCAGACTCTCCTCGACACCGTCCGTCGATTCTCGAACTCCGCCTTCGTCATCCCCACTCTTGCGCTGGCCGCGGCGACAGCCGCCCTCTCTGTGGGCGTCGGATTCCTCCCCCTGATCGGCACCCACGCCGGCCTGTCACCCGTCGTCACCGGGGCGGTGGTGTCGGCGCTGGCCCTGACCACCGCGATAACCCAACCGCTGGCCGGGCGGGCGCTCGACCGTGGCCGCGTGGCGGCGGTACCCGGCATCATCGCCGGAATCGCCATCACCGCAGCCGGATTGACAGCGGTCCTGTTACCTGGGCTGGTCGGCCTGGTGTGTTCGGCGATCGTGATCGGCGCAGGCTGCGGCCTCATCACCCCGCTGGCATTCACCACACTCGCAGGCGCCACCCCGCCCGCGCACCTCGGACAGACGATGGGAGCCGCCGAGATCGGGCGTGAATGCGGCGACGCGGCCGGCCCGCTGCTGGTGGCCGGTGTGGCCGCCGCCAGCACCGTTCCGATCGGGTTCCTGGTCCTGGCCGTCGTGATCGGAGCCGCCGGCGGCGCCACCGTGGCCGGCCACGTCCGCGCAGCCGGTGTAAGCACGCGTGACACGGGTACAGATGCGCGGTGACCTCCGCTGCTGACCCCGCCCCCGACGATCTGCGCCGGCTGGCCGCCGCACACGGGGTGGCGACCTCCTACCGCAATGAGCGACGGGAACCGGTCGAGGTGGACGCCGACGTCGTGATCCGGGTGCTCGGCCTGCTCGATGTGGCGGCCGAAACCGAAGCCGACCGCCGCCGCGAACTCGACCGCCTCGAGGAACTGCGCGACGCGGGCACGCTGCCGCCGACCGTCGCGGTCCGCCTCGACGGCAGCGCGCACACCATCCCGGGGGCGGTTGCCCTCACCGCGGAGGACGGCACCGAGACCGAGGTGCGCGGCGAGCTGCCTGCCGATCTCGCCCCGGGGTGGTATCGGCTGCGCACCCGGGACGGCCAGGAGTCGACGCTCGTGGCGGCGCCGCCGACAGTGCCCGCGGCACCCGACACGTGGGGGTGGATGCTCCAGCTGTACGCGATGCGCTCGGAGCGGTCCTGGGGCATCGGGGACCTGGGCGATCTGCGGGAGTTCGTCGACTGGACGGCAGCCGAACACGGTGCCGGGGCGGTGCTGCTCAACCCCCTGCACGCACCCGGCCCCACCCATCCGGTCCAGCCGTCGCCCTACACGCCCTCGAGCCGCCGGTTCGCCAACCCGCTGGCGCTGCGCATCGAGGATCTCGACGCCTACCACCGGGCGGACGCCGCCACCCGGGCGGAGGTCGACGCACTCCGCGTGTCCTCGACCACCGCGCGCATCGACCACGATCTGGTGTGGGCTGCGAAACGTGCTGCCCTCGAAATACTCTGGCGCTCCGAGGGCCGACCCGACCCGCTCGAGGACCCGACATCACCGCCGGGACTGCGGGACTGGGCTGCCTACTGCGCCCTCGCGGAACGGCACGGTGGCAGGTGGAGCCGGTGGCCGGAACCGCTGCGCGATGTCGCAGGCAGCGCGGTCGCCGCTGCACGCCGAGAGTTGGCTCCGCGGTTGGCCTTTCATGCCTGGGTGCAGAAGCGCTGCGCCGAGCAGCTGGTCGCCGTCCGCCGGGCCGCGCACGATGCCGGGATGGCGCTGGGTGTGCTGCACGACCTTGCCGTCGGGGTGGATGCCGACGGCGCCGACGCCTGGGCGCTGGCCGACGTGCTCGCCGGCGGCGTCAGCATCGGTGCGCCACCGGACAACTTCACGCCACGCGGTCAGGACTGGGGGCTGCCGCCGTGGCGGCCGGACCGCTTGGCGGCCACCGGATACGCCGCACTGCGGGACATGTTGCGCGCGGTGCTGAGCCACGCCGACGGTCTGCGGATCGACCACGTCGCGGGGCTGTGGCGGCTGTGGTGGATTCCGCCCGGCGACGGCCCCGACCGCGGCACCTACGTGCACTACGACGCCGACACCATGCTCGCCGTGCTGGCACTCGAGGCGCACCGGGCGGGTGCCACCGTCGTGGGTGAGGATCTCGGGACGGTCGAGCCCGAGGTGACCGAGGCGCTGGCCGACAACGAGATGCTCGGCTGCGCGGTGGCGTGGTTCACCCGCGACGAATCCGCACCGGGCGAACCGCTGCTGCCGCCGGCGAAGTGGCCGACGCGCGCGGCCGCCAGCATCTCCACCCACGACCTGCCCACCGCCGCGGGGTTCCTCAGCGGTGAACATGTGCGGGCCCGCGCCGAACTCGAGTTGCTCGACGACGTCGAAGGTGAACAGGCCAACGCCGATCGGGAGCGCGCGGAGTGGTTGGCGCTGCTGCGATCCGAGGGCCTGCTGGACACCGACGCCGACGCCGACGAGGCTGCGATCATCACCGCGATGCACCGGCTGCTGGCTGCGACCCCGAGCCGGTTGAAACTGATCTCGCCCTACGACGTCATCAGCGAGACGCGCCAGCCGAATCTTCCTGGCACAGTGGACGAATACCCGAACTGGCGACTGCCGCTGCCCCTGACGTTCGAGCAGTTGCGCGCCGATCCGCGTGTCGCCGAGATCAGTGCGGCCTTCAGGCGCGGGTGAGCACCAGCATCTCGCCGGTCACCGCCTCCCGGCCGAGCAGGTCGCCGATCGCCGAGCTCTGACGTTCGGCCAGCTGCCATGCCCGCGTATGGGCGTAGCGGCTGGTCAGCTCCTCGGTGACCCGGCCGGTACGCTCGTCCCACTCCTGCGGGATGGGAGGCAGGTCGGTGGTGCTACGCCACGCGTCGACCCGCAGACCG
Source organism: Mycobacterium sp. 852013-51886_SCH5428379 (assembly GCF_001665575.1). Taxonomy (GTDB): domain Bacteria; phylum Actinomycetota; class Actinomycetes; order Mycobacteriales; family Mycobacteriaceae; genus Mycobacterium. The sequence continues at coordinate 7,453 of NZ_LZSU01000009.1, forward strand.
GCCTGCTCGATCAGTGCGGTCAGCTCGGTCCTGGTGGGAAAGTGGTTGCTCTCCAGGTGGTCTGCGACCTCCTCGTCCCGCGCCATGAAGACCAGCAGGCCGATCGGCCCGCGCGGCCGCACGGTGCGCCGCATCTCGGTGAGCAGGGTCAGTTGATCACGCGTCGTACACAGCACACCGAGCGCCCAGGCGGCGTCGACACTTTCGTCTGCCACGGGCAGGGCCGAACCGATCCCCTGCAGCACGGGGAGCCCGAAGAGCCGCCGTGCCGCGCGACAGGCACCCGCCTCCGGTTCGACCAGCAGCGGATCGGCCGAAACCGACTGTGCCGCATAAGCAGCGGGTCCGCCCACGCCGGCGCCGCAGTCGAGCAGAACTGCCCCTGCGCTCAGCCGCATCTCACCGATCAGCCAGTCCAGCCCCGGCGGGCTACCGCTGCCCCGGCACGCCGCCGGCAGATAGAAGCGCTCCCCCAGATCGACCGCGACCCTGGCCGTCCACTCCGCGACGGTGTCGAACTCGGCCTCTGTCGCCTCTGTCGCTTCGCTCATGACAACACCTCCTCCCGTATCCGGCGGCCGACCTCGGCCTTGATCTCTGCGCCCACGCGGGTGCCCGACGCCGACGCCGAACCCGAGAGGTTCACCCCGTCGATGCCCTCGACGGCGAGCAGCGCACGCGCTTCGGCCACCGCCGCGTCGATGCCGGCGGCGACCGGATCGGACGCGGCCAGCACCTCCTCCACCACGCGCGCGTCGAGTTCGAGGCCCGGCAGGCCTTGGAGTACGGCGGCGGATTCGACGTCGGTGAACACCGCCGCGGCGGCGATGACGGGTATCGAGAGCCCGGCGGCGCGGGCGCCGGCCATGAACTCCGCCACCATCTCCGGATACGGCACGTGGTTCAGGACACCCATCGATGCGCCTGCGCGCTGCTTCTCGACGAGCCGGGCCGGCCGCAGCGACACCGGTGGCGCGGTGGGCGTCTCCGGGACCGCAGGCGACATCCCCACCGACGCCGCCAGCGAGACCAGCCGCGGCCCGTCGAGATCAAAGGTCTGGGTGACGTCGGGGCGCACGTCGTAGGCGCGGCCGTCGCCGGTCACGCAGAACACCGTGCGCACCCCGATGCTTCCCAGCCCCCGCAGTTCCTGTTCCAGCACCACGCGGTTGCGGTCCCGGCACGACAGCGTGAGCCACGGCGTCACGCCCGCATCGAGGAGCAGGCGGCCCATCAGCGTCGGCGGGAAGTCCGGCCGGTTCTGATGCTCACCGACCAGCACCGCGTCGCAGGATGAGGCGAGGAGCGCCGCGGTGGCCGCGGCGTCGTCCTCGTCGAACGGCGTGCAGCTGAAGTCGGCGAGCACGAGCGGCACCTCGGGCGCGGGCGCAGGCGGCGGGACGGCACCCGACCAGGTCACGATGCCGTCGAAAGCGCATGGCCCGGGCCGCATCTCACACTGCCCGTCGGGCCGGACGCCCCCGCACGGCCCGAACTGCATCCGCTTCGGACACGACGAGTCGTCAGACAAGCGAGTCCCCCTTCGTGCGGCCGTTCCGCGGTAGGTACCCCGTGAGCGCCATCGGCAAGCGGACGCCCGCACTTGACCTCGCTGTCACTTAGTGACACATTGGTGGTGTCACTAAGTGACAGGAGGTATCGACATGGTCACCACCGACCCGGACGACAAGTTGGCGCAGGCGCGCCTACGGGTGTCCCGGCTCGCCTGCGAACTGTTCTGGGAGCGGGGCGTCTCCGCCACCAGCGGTGACGACATCGCTGCCGCCGCAGGACTGTCGACGCGGACGATCTGGCGCTATTTCCGCAGTAAGGAGAGTTGTGTCGAACCTGTTCTGGCACAGACGGTCCGGCACTTCATCGCACTCGTCCAACGCTGGCCGGACGAGTTGTCCCTGGCCGAGCACATGAAGGTGGACACCGCGGAGCACCCGTTGACCGAACAGGAAATCGCCGACGAACGGGCCGCGCTGCGGATCGGCACCATGTCGCTGACCGAACCCGCGCTGCGGTCGGCGTATCTGATGGTCCACGACCAGATGGAGCGCGGCTTCATCCCCGTCATCGCGGACCGGCTGCGCCTCCCCGCGGACGATCTCACCGTCCGACTGTGCGCGGCCGCGGTCATCGGCGCCTTCCGTGTCGTCGATGAGGACATCGGCCGCCGGGCCATCCTCGAGAAAGAACCCATCACCCAGGAGGAAGCGCTGGCGCTGATCGACCGCGCCATCCGAAACGCCACCAACGGCCGCCTCGGCGGCCCCGTGACCTCCTGACCCCCGAAAGGACCCCCATGGCACTGCCCGAACTCATCTCCGTCGAGGACCTGTTCAATCCGCCCGTCCGTGCGGCCGCGACGATCTCACCCGACGGCACCCGCATCGCGTTCCTCGCACCCTGGCGCAACCGCCTCAACGTCTGGATCGAGGACCTCGACACGGAGAATGCCGAGCCGCGGCGCATCACCGCGGACGAGAACCGCAGCATCATGAACTTCGACTGGACCGACGACCCGCGGTGGATGATCTATCTACAGGACACCGACGGTGACGAGAACTGGCACATCCACCGGATCGACCTGGACGATCCCGACGCCCCCGCCGTCGACCTGACCCCGTTTCCGGGAGCGCTGGCCGCGCCGCTGCGCGAAGTGCGGAACGGCAAGGTCCCGGTCCTGCTGAACAACCGGGTGCCGACGCTTTTCGACATCTATGAACTCGACATCGCCGCAGGCGAACTCACCCTCATCGCCGAGAATCCCGGCTATGTGACCGGCTGGCTGACCAACGACAACGGCGACGTCTTCGCGACCTCACTGACCGCCGACGGCGACCTCGAGATCTCCCGGTGGGACGGCGCCGCCCTGCACACGATCATCCGCTTCGACGGCACGGACTTCCCCGTGGGCATGCACCCCACGGTCGTCACCCCGGACGGTAAGGGTCTGTGGGTGGGCTCCTACGGCGACAGCGACCACATCCGACTGGTACACGTCGATCTCGCCACCGGCGTGGAGACCGAGGTGGACAGTCACCCCGATCTCGACCTCGACCAGCGCGCGATCGTCAGCCCCCTGATCCCCGCGCCGCTCATCCAGGACCGGCGCACCGGCGCACTGCTCGGAGTCCGCTATCTCGGCGAGCGACAGGAGATCCGCGCGCTGGACCCGGGATTCGCCGACGTGCTCGCCAATCTGGAGAAGATCTCCGAGGGAGACATCGGCGCGCTGTCCTCCGACGAGAGCGGTCGACGCTGGCTCGTCGGGTTCAACAACGATCGCGATCCCGGCGCGACATACCTCTACGACCACGACACCGGGGAGAGCCGGTTTCTGTATCGGCCACTGCCCCATCTGAATCCGGAGCAACTGGCGCCGATGCAGCCGGTGACGATCCCGGCGCGCGACGGTCTGGCGCTCCCTGCGTTCCTGACCCTCCCGGTCGGGGTGGAACCGGCCGGGCTTCCGCTCGTGCTGATGGTGCACGGCGGACCGTGGTACCGCGACAGCTGGGGTTTCGATGCCGGGGTTCAACTGCTGGCCAACCGCGGCTACGCGGTGCTGCAGGTGAACTTCCGCGGATCCCTCGGCTACGGCAGGAATTTCATCAAGGCCGCGATCGGCGAGTTCGCGGGCAAGATGCACGACGACCTGATCGACGGGGTCAACTGGGCGGTGGAGCAGGGCTATGCCGATCGCGACCGGGTCGGCATCCTCGGCGGCTCCTACGGGGGTTACGCGGCGCTGGTCGGAGTCACGTTCACCCCTGATGTGTTCGCCGCCGCCATCGATTACGTCGGCATCTCGGATCTGGCCAACTTCATGCGGACCCTGCCCGCGATCGCACGGCCGCATCTGGCCAACAATTGGCACGCCTACGTCGGGAATCCCGATGATCCCGAGCAGCTCGCCGACATGATGGCCCGATCCCCGATCACCCGGGTGGACCAGATCCGCACCCCGCTGATGGTGATCCAGGGCGCCAACGATGTCCGCGTCGTACAGGCCGAGTCGGACAATCTCGTCGAGGCACTGCGCGGCCGCGGGGTCGAAGTCGACTACCTCGTGCAGTCCGACGAGGGGCACGGCGCCGTCAACCCGGAGAACGTCATCGGGATGTGGCGCGCCATGACGGAATTCCTTACCCGCCACCTCGGCGGCAGGTCGTGACCGGGGCCGGCGCTACTCCGCCACGGCGGCCGCGAGCCGGGCCGCTGAGAACGGCAGTTCGATGCCGTGTTCGTCGTAGGCGCGCAGGATCTCTCGGCGCAGCCGGCGCTGCACAGCCCACTGCGCATTGGGGCTGGTCTTGACCGTCATCCGCAGCTTGAGCATCTCCGGCGACCACTCCTGCACACCGAGCATCTTGGGCGCGCCCAACGCCTTATCCGCCAGATCCGGATCGGTCAGCGCGGCTTCGGCGGCTTCGATGGCGACCTGTTCGGCGCGCGCTACGTCCGCGGTCGGCGCGACCGGCACCTCGACCCGCGCGACGGCGTAGCCCTGGCTCATGTTGCCCACACGGGCGATCTCCCCGTTGCGGACGTACCAGAGGGTGCCGTCGATGTCGCGGAGCGTGGTGATGCGCAGCCCGACGCTCTGGACCTCGCCGACCGCCTCCCCGAGGTCGATGGTGTCGCCGACGCCGTACTGGTCTTCGAGCAGCATGAACACCCCGGTGACGAAGTCGCGCACCAGGTTCTGTGCACCGAAGCCGATGGCCAGTCCGATCACGCCTGCGGAGGCGATGAACGGCGCGATGTTGACCCCGAGCACGCTCAGGATCGACAGGCTGATCCAGATGAGCAGGATGATCGACACGGTCGACTTGAGCACCGAGCCGATGGTCTGTGCGCGCTGCAGCCGGCGTTCGGCGTTCTTCTGGTCACCGCCGGCGGGGATCCTTGCCCGCACGTGGCGCAGCAGCGACGGCTTCTGGGAGGTGTTCTCGTCGCCGGCTCGGCGGCGGCCGGTGGCCCGGTCGATCATCCGGTGCAGGGCGAAGCGCAGGATCATCGCGACGACGAGATACACCGCAATCCGCACGGGAACCTCGATGAGCCAGTGCCGGTTCGTCTCCGTCCATTCGAATGCCAGTGCGCTCAGATCCATGGGTCCGACCGTACGTGCCATGCCCTATCCGGGCGAATTCGCTGCGTACGGCGGGTGATTCGGACCACTACAACTCGCTGACCGTGCCGTCGGCGACCAGCCACCTGCGGTCCAACCGGACGTTCTGCAACATGCGGCGGTCGTGGGTGACCAGCAGCAGCGCCCCCTCGTAGGTCTCGAGCGCGGTCTCGAGTTGCTCGATGGCGGGCAGATCGAGGTGGTTGGTCGGCTCGTCGAGGACCAGCACGTTGGTGCCGGTGGCCTGCAGCAGCGCCATCCCGGCGCGGGTCCGTTCACCGGGGGACAACTCGTCGACCGGACGTTCCACGTGGTCGGCGCGCAGACCGAATTTCGCCAGCAGGGTGCGCACGTCCGCCGTGGTCCAGGTGGGCACGCGCTGTTCGAAGCGGTCGACGAGCCGCTCCGGACCCGTGAATTCCGCACGCGCCTGGTCGATTTCGCCGACGGCGACGCTGGCGCCAAGGCTCGCACGCCCCGCATCGGGCGCTCGGCGGCCCAACAGCAGGCGCAGCAGTGTCGACTTCCCGGCCCCGTTCGGCCCGGTGATTCCGATGCGCTCACCCGCGTCGACCTGCAGCGACACCGGTCCGAGGACGAAGTCGCCCTGCCGTACGACGGCACCGTCCAGCGTGGCCACGACCGCGCTCGAGCGCGGCGCCGCCCCGATGGTGAACCGCAGTGTCCACTCCTTGCGGGGTTCGTCCACCTCCTCGAGCCGGGCGATTCGGCTCTCCATCTGACGGACCTTCTGGGCCTGCTTCTCGCTGGACTCCGTCTGGGCCCGCCTGCGGTTCTTGTCGTTGTCTGGGGCCTTGCGCATCGCGTTGCGCACACCCTGGCTCGACCACTCCCGTTGGATGCGGGCCCGGGCGACGAGATCTGCCTTCTTGTCGGCGAACTCGTCGTACTGTTCGCGCCGGTGCCGGCGCGCGACCTCACGCTCTTCGAGATAGCTCTCGTAGCCGCCGCCGAAGACGGTCGTGGTGTTCTGCGCCAGGTCGAGTTCGAGCACCCGGTTGACGCTGCGCGCGAGGAACTCGCGGTCATGGCTGACGAGCACCACCCCGCCGCGCAGCTTCCCGACGAACTGTTCGAGCCGGTCGAGCCCGTCGAGATCCAGGTCGTTGGTCGGTTCGTCGAGCAGCACGACGTCGAAGCGCGAGACCAGCAGCGCCGCCAGACCCACGCGCGCCGCCTGCCCGCCGGACAGCGCGGTCATCGGGGTGGACTCCGGTCGCACGAGCGTGGTGTCCAGACCCAGATCGGCCAGCACGGCGGGCAGCCGCTCGTCGAGGTCGGCGGCACCGGTGGCGAGCCAGTGGTCCAGCGCGGCCGAGTACGCCGAGGCATGGTCTCCCGCAGAGTCCGGTTCGGCCAGCGCGGCCGCCGCCGCCTCCATCGCCAGCGTCGCCGCGGTGCACCCGGTGCGACGGGCGACGTAGGCCGAGACGGTCTCGCCCGGCACCCGGTCGTGTTCCTGCGGTAACCAGCCGACGAAGGCGTCAGCGGGCGCCAGGCTGACCGTGCCCTCGAGCGGGGCGAGGTCGCCCGCCAGGATGCGTAGCAGCGTGCTCTTTCCGGCGCCGTTCGCGCCGACGACGCCGACCACGTCACCCGGCGCCACGGTGAGGTCGACCCCTTCGAAGAGGGTGCGGTGCGCTCCGGCGAGAAGGGGGCCGCCTGCCACGTTCTTCGCGACGAGCGTTGCTGTCACCGGGCCATCGTCCCATCCCGCCCGAACCGGCCCGCAGCGAACCAATTTGTGACTGGAGTGACTCGTGGGATAGTTGGGTATACGGATAGCGAAAAAGTCCTGCGTCCGGTCAAGGAGAGGCCGTGTCCACCGACAGAAGTTCCCGGCGCTCGCGCGCGGCGGTGTTACTCGCTGCGCTGGTCGCGGCCGGCGGGTTCGGCGCCCCTACCGCCGATGCCGCGGCCAAGTGCTCCGACATCGAGGTGATCTTCGCCCGTGGCACCGATGAACCCCCGGGGATCGGTGTCGTGGGCAAGGCACTGGTCGACACCCTCAAGCCGATGGTCAAGGGGATGACGATCAACACCTACGCCGTGAAGTACCCGGCGTCGTGGGACTTCCTGAAGGCCGCCGCGGGCGCCAACGACGCCAGCCTGCGCGTCCAGTCGACGGCCGCCAAGTGTCCCGACACCAAGATCGTGTTGGGCGGTTACTCACAGGGCGCGGCGGTCATCGACATCGTGGCGACGTCACCGGTGGCGGCGATGGGGTACAGCGCCCCGCTGCCCGCCGCCGCGATCCCCCACATCGCCGCCATCACCGTCTTCGGCAATCCGGCCGCGCGGCTCGGCCAACCGTTGACCCGGCTGAGCCCCGACTTCGGCGCGCGCACCGCCGACCTGTGCAACACCAACGATCCGGTGTGCTCGCTCGGCGAGGACTTCGACGCCCACGTCACCTACCCGCAGTCCGGTTTGGTCAAGCTCGCCGCGCGGTGGGTGGCCGCGCACGTTCAGCCGCGCGATTGAACCGTCCGCGTTGCCGCGTGGGCGAACGTGCGAGAAGGTGGTGCGATGAGCGCACCGACGCCACTGAACTTCCGCCGGCCCACCGTGCTGGCCGGTGCCGCCGCAGCGGCCGTCTCCCTATCCGCCGCAATCGGCGCACTGACCACGGGTGTCGCCGTCGCCGACCCGGCCCCGCCGTGTCCCGAGGTCGAGGTGGTGTTCGCGCGCGGCACATTCGAAGCACCGGGGATCGGCGCGACGGGACAGGCGTTCATCGACGCGCTCAACGCCCGGGTCGGCACGCCCGTAGCCGTCTACGGCGTCAACTATCCAGCGACACTTGACTTTCCCGCCGCCGTCGATGGCGTTGTAGACGCCAGCCAGAAGATCGAGTCGATCGTCGCGACATGTCCGGATACGAAGATCGTGCTGGGCGGGTATTCGCAGGGCGCCGCCGTCGCCGCCTACACCACCTTCGACGAGATCCCACCCGGACTGACGTTGCCTCCGGGGATCGGACCGATGCCGCCCGCCACGGCGGAACACGTCGACGCCGTCGCGCTGTTCGGCACTCCGGACAACTGGTTCCTCAACCTGGTGGATTCGGCCGCGCCGCCGATCACGGTGGGTCATCTGTACTCGGACAAGACGATCCAGCTGTGCGCGACCGGCGATCCGGTGTGCTTCCCCGGCGGCTTCGATCGCGCCGCCCACAGCTCGTACAAGAGCAACGGCATGGCCGATCAGGCGGCCGCATTCGTCGCCGACCGGTTGGCGTCGGCGCCATCGTCGAACTAGGCGCGCGTCCCAACCAGGTGCGCGTCGAAGAACGTCAGGATCCGCTGCCAGGCGTCCTCGGCCTCCGGTGCTGAATGATGAAGTCCCGCAATTTTTTCCACGAAGTGCAGCGGTGAGGGCGTGCCCCACTGGTTCATGAAGCTGTGACCGACGCCGGGGTACTCCTTGATGTCCCGCGCGACTCCGCTCGGCGCGAGGCCCTCCTCGAGCTTCGCCGCCGCGCCGGGCAGCAGCAGATCTCTGCCGCCGTAGCTCGCGACGATGGGACACGATCGCGACGGCACGCCGGTCGCGGGCGGGAATGGTCCGTAGTTCGGGGCGGTCGCATCGAAGACGTTCCGGTCGGCCAACAGCAGACAGAACCCACCGCCCATGCAGAACCCCGCAGACCCGACCTTTCCGGTCGTCCGATCGTCGGCGCGCAGCGCCTCCGCCGCGGCGATGATGTCGTCGACGGCCGAACCCGTCCCCGTGGCCAGCGCACGGAACGCGCTGACGATGCACACCGGACGCGGCCCACGCTGGAACAGCGCCGGCGCAAAGGCCAGATAGCCGCTGTCGGCGAAGCGGTCGGTGATCCGCCGGATGTCGTCGTTGAGGCCGAAGACCTCGTGCAGCACGACGACCGCAGGCCACGGTCCTTGCGTGGAGGGGACGGCGAGGTACCCGGGCAGGTCGCCGCCCGGCGTGGTCAGTCCGGCATCAGGCACCGGGGTCTGTTACCCGTTTCTGACCCGCGCCGAACGCGGGGTTTAGATGTCGGTCCCGCAGTGCACGCAGCGATATGACCGACGATAAAGCCGTGGATGCGGACGCCGGGGTGCCCGGTCCTCCGACGGAGGAGACGTTGCGGAGGGTGCTGCGGGTGCTCGAACCGGCCCGCCGGCTCGTCAACCCCAAGCTCTACGGGATCGACAACGTGCCGGGCCGGGGCGCACTGCTGGTCGGAAACCACACGTTGATCGGCCTGCTCGACGCCCCGCTGCTGTGCGCGGAGTTGTGGGAGCGCGACATCCGGGTCCGGGTGCTGGGCAACCATGCCCACTTCAAGCTGCCCCGCTGGCGGGATCTCCTGCTGGCCGTCGGGGTGGTGCCGGGGACTCCGGCGGTCGCCGAGACGCTGATGCGACGCGGCGAGACGCTGCTGGTGTTTCCCGGCGGCGGCCGCGAGGTCGCCAAACGCAAGGGCGAGAAGTACCAGCTGTTCTGGGAGAACCGGATGGGCTTCGCGCGGTTGGCGGTCAAGCACGGTTATCCGATCGTCCCGTTCGCCACCGTCGGCGCCGAGGATGCGCTGGACGTCGTGGTCAACTCCGACAGCCGCTTCATGGAACCGGCGCGCCGGCTGTTCGAGAAAGTCTCCGGCAGCCCCGATCTGCTGCCGCTCGTCCGTGGCATCGGACCGACCCCGATCCCCCGTCCCGAACGCCAGTACTACTGGTTCGGCGAGCCGATCGACACCAGCGCGCCGGCCACCACCGACGACCGAGCGGTCGGGGACCTGCGGGACCGCACGAAGTCGGAGATCGAGTCGGGTATCGCGTTCCTGCTCGAGGAGCAGCGGACGGATGCACAGCGATCGGTTCGACAACGGCTGTTCGGCCCCGAGCGACGCCGGTGACCCGCGCGGTAACCCCGGAGACGCTGGGGGCGTGGGTGATCAAGTGCAATCCGAGCCGCACCCCCGTCGAACCGATGGTCGCCGCCGGCGAGACGAAGCCGACGTGGTGTGTCGCCGACAACTACCGGTCGCGGCTCATGAGCCCCGGTCAGCGGGTGCTGTTCTGGGTCGCCGCGCATCCGCTGCGCGGTTTCTGGGGTGCGGGCCGCATCACCGGCGAGACGGTGACGACGGAGCGGGAACGCCATGTGCCCGTGCGCATTCCGCTGTTCGACGCCCCGCTCACCGCCACCGAACTACGCGTCGTCCCCGGGCTGGAGGACCTGGAGGTGTTCCGCTCACCCCAACAGGCCAACCCGTCGTGGGTGAGCCGGACCGAACTGGCCCTGCTCGAGCCGCTGCTTCCCGCGGACTGAGCGGCTACCAGCCCGCGTTGGTGGCCAGGTCGATGGCGTACTGGTTGACGAAGGTGCCCGCGCTCGGCGCGCCGCGGCACGACCCGTCGGACTCGCCGGGCCGCTTCACCCACAGGAACGCGTCGATCTGCGGATTGCCGGTGTCCGTGGTCGGACGCGCACCCAGGGCGCGCCCGCTCGGGTTGCACCAGTACAGATCGTCGCCCTCGACCGGTCCCGCGCCGTTACGCGAGGTGTCGACGACGAAGGGCTTGCCGCCCGTCATCCCCGATATGGCGGCGCCGTAGCCGGCCGACTCCTCGGTGGTGAAGAAGTTCGCGGTGTTGAGGCTGAAGCCGCGCGCCTTCGCGACGCCGACCCGGTTGAGCCGGTCGGCCATGACGTTCGCGGGCACCCAGCGCGGATGTCCGGCGTCGACGTAGACCGCTGTGCCCGGATTGCGGGTCAGCGTGTCGACGGCGTAGGCGATCAGGTCGAAGCGCTCCTCCTGCTGGGCCGGTGACAGACAGTCGGCCATCGCCAGCGCGTCGGGTTCGAGGATGACCGCGGCCGGGCCGCCGCCGATCGCGCCCGCCACCCCGTCGATCCACCCCCGGTAGGAGTCGGCCGAGCCGAAACCGCCCGCCGCGTAGCTGCCGCAGTCCCGGTTGGTGATGCCGTAGAGCGCGAGGATCGGCATGGTGCCCGCGGCCTGCGCCGTGGCGATGTACTTCGCGTCCACCGACGGGGTGGACAGATGGTCCATCCAGTAGGCCGTCGGGGTGTTCACCACCGCGTCGAGCTGAGGGTTGCCGACGCCGCGCGCCGAGCGGATGCCCTTGGAGTCCGGGTTGACGTAGAACGGCCGCCCGACGAGCGGATTGCCGTCGGCGGCGAGCCGAATCTCCGGTGCGGAGGAAACGGGCGCCGCGGCGGGTTCGGCCACGAGCACCGTGCCGGCCACGGCAGCGACTGCGAAGAACGGGGAGATCCACCGCGCGACGGCGCCGGCGACTGAAGACATCACCCCTGGCAACTTAGTGCGCCTCCGGAAGCGCCACCAAACCGAGTCGGGCGGTCAGCTCGCCGCGGTCAGCTTCCGGATGACCCGGATCTCCTCGTCGTCGTAGGCCCGGCCGTCCGGGTGCAGCAGATCGCTGAACCACGGATCGGGCGGCGAGGTGTAGGGCGTCTTCCACGAATCCCACGGCAGATAGGTCTGGGTCCGCCCGGCGACGAAACCCCAGTTGTAGGCGCCGACGTTGCGGCGCTTGGCGACGGGCAGGATGCCCTCCACGGTGCTGCCGAGTCCCCGCGCGAGGTACTCGGTGCAGATGATCGGCCGGCCCAGCGGTTCGAGCTCGTCGATCCTGGCCTCGAACTCGTCCGGGTCACCGTAGCTGTGGAACGTGATGATGTCGGAATGCTCGAGCTGGGTGCTGCACACCTTGCTGCGGTTGCCCGGGTTCTTCCAATGGCCCTGCCAGACGCCGCTGGTCAGGGGCTGCACGGGATTGGCCGCGCGGGTCCACTGGAAGACGTGCGGCAGGAACGCCGCGACGAGCTTCTGCTTGTCCTCGTGTTCGGAGGCGCGGTAGTCCTTCGACGGGTTGTCCGGTTCGTTCCAGACGTCCCAGCCCAGGACGCGGGGGTCGTTGCGGAACATACCGACCACGCCGGTGACGTAGCTCTGCAGGACGGGCAGATACCGCGGGTCCTGCAGGCGGGCCGCACCGGGCCCCTGCACCCAGCCGGAGTTGTGCACGCCGGCGACCGGAGGCCGCTGCTTGCCGGCGCGCGGCGCCGGATCCCAGCACGAGTCGAACAGCACGAACAGCGGTTTGATCCGGTGGCTCGCGGCGATCCCGACGAACTGGGACAGCCTGTTGGCGAACCCGGCCCGGTCGGTGGCCCACAGCTGATCGTGCAGGAACACCCGCATGGTGTTGAAACCGATCTTGCGGGCCAGTTGCAGTTCACCGTCGATGCGGCGCGGATCGTAGGTGCCGGCCTGGAACATCTCGATCTGGTTGACGGCCGTGGACGGAACGTAGTTCGCACCGACCAGCCAGCCCTGCGCCTCGTACCAGGCGTTGGCGCGGTCAGCCGACCATCGGCCGGCCTCCGCCGCACCGGCGACCGGCACCTTCGTCAGTGCAGCGGCCGCCGCCAGGCACAGCGGGAGCTTGAGCGCGGTTCGCCGGTGCACGACGCGACGATAGTGCGCTGTGTTGCCGTCCTACCGTCGTCGGCTCATACTGCAACGCAACGGGTTTCAAATCGTGACCATGGCGCCGGTCAGCGCCGCGGACCCGGCGGCCCCGGACGGCGCTGGATCGTGGGTGGCGCCCGGAACGGCCGGGTGGGCGCCGCCGACCCGGCCGGCCCAGCCGCCCATGACGTGGCGGGGGCGCGCATCCGTGTGGTGGGGGCGCTCTCGATCGTCGCGGTGGCGCCCAGCTTCATCACCCGGGAGGTGTCCTCGTCGCTGTCGTCGCGGTCGAGCAGCACGCCGCGGGCGACCCGTTCGAGTGCGCCCTGCACCTGCATCCGGTCGGGCCGCTCGGTGAACTCGTCTGATTCGGCGAGCGTGTCGGTGATCCAGTCAGAGATGACGTCGCGGGCGTGGCTGACCTCCGACGCACCCGCGGGGGTGAGGGTGAACAGGTCGCCGTCGCGGGTCGCGTAGCCGCCGGCGACCAGGCGTTCGAACGTCGGCTCGAGGATCTGGCGGGGCAGCTGCCGCTGGTCGGCGATCGCGGTCAAACTCGCCGCACCCGTGGCCGCGGTGCGCCGGTAGATCTGGATCAGCGCCCACAGCCGGCCCGCGTCGAGGCGGCCGTTGCGCGAGCGGGCCAGCGCCTCGAAGTCGATGCCGTGGGTACGTCGCAGCAGCCGGCCGACGGCCATCTCGAGGAGTTTCTCCGGCGATTCGGTCGTCGGCATCCCGAAGCCCTCGCCGAGGTCGGTGCTGCCGCTGGCCGCGGCGTCGCGCAGCGGTACCTGTTTGAGGAAGAACGCGAGGAACAGGCCGACGAGGGCGAACGGTGCGGCGAGCAGGAACACCGAACTCAGCGAGTCCGCGTACGCGGTGACGATCGGTTCGGCGATCCGGTCGGGCAGGGCGTGCAGCGCCTGCGGTGACGTCGCCGCCTCGGGCGGCGCGCCGGAGACGGCCAGCGCCGCCGGCAGTTTGCCGTCGAGGAAGTTGCTGAACATCGACCCGAAGATCGCCGCGCCGAACGAGCTGCCGATGGTGCGGAAGAAGGTGACACCTGAGGTCGCCACGCCAAGATCGCTGAAGTCGGCGGTGTTCTGCACGATCAGGATCAGCACCTGCATGCTCAGCCCGATACCGGCGCCGAGGACCAGCAGGTAGAGCGACTGCACCAGCGTCGAGGTCTCGGGGGTCATCCGGGACAGCAGGACGAAGCCGACGGCCATGGTCGCGGTGCCGGCGATCGGGAAGATCTTGTAGCGACCGGTACGCCCGACGATGATGCCGCTGCCCAGCGAGGTCACCAACAGGCCGAGGACCATCGGCAGAGTGCGCAGTCCGGATTCGGTGGCCGAGACGCCGTCGACGAACTGCATGTAGGTGGGCAGGAATGTCAGGGCGCCCAGCATCGCGAAACCGACCACGAACGACAGCACGCAGCACACCGTGAAGACCGGGCTGGCGAACATCCGGATCGGCAGGATCGGCTCGGCGGCCCGCCGCTCGGCGAACACGAACGCCACCAGCGCGAGGATCGACACGGCGAACAACCCGATGATCATGGGCGAGGCCCACGGATAGGTGGTGCCGCCCCAGCTGGTGGCCAGCGTCAGACCGGCGGCGCCGGCACCCACGAGGACGATGCCCGCGTAGTCGAGCACCGGTTTGGCCGAGCGGCCCAGTTCGGGGATGGCCACAGCGGCGATGCCGATGACGATGACGGCGATCGGCAGGTTGATCCAGAACGCCCAGCGCCACGTCAGATGGTCGGTGAAGAAGCCGCCGAGCAGCGGGCCGATGACGGTCGTGACACCGAACACCGCCCCCAGCGCACCCTGGTAGCGGCCGCGTTCGCGCAGCGGGATGACCTCGCCGATCAGGGCGACCGCGGTGACCGTGATGGCGCCGCCACCCAGACCCTGCACCGCCCGCGCCGCCACCAGCACGGACATCGACTGCGCGAGCGCGCACAGCACCGAGCCGACCAGGAACAGCACGATTCCGGCCTGGAAGACGTTCTTGCGGCCGAAGATGTCGCCGAGCTTGCCGACGATCACGGTCACGATCGTCGAGGCCAGCAGATAGCTGGTGACGACCCAGGCCTGGTGGCCCGCGCCGCCGAGGTCGGCCACGACGGTCGGCAGCGCGGTGGCCACGATCGTCTGGTCGAGGGCGGCCAGCAGCATGCCCAGCACGACGGCGAGGAAGATCGTGTTGCGCTGTCGCACACTGACCCGCCCCTGCGCCGGTGCCGGGGTGGCGGTGGTGGATCGAGTCACGACTCTCCTACTTCGTGCTGCGGCGGACGGCGTGCGGAAAAGGCCCTGTCGGGCTTACCCGCCCCCGGACGATTCGAACCGGCGCCGGTGCCGGTGCGCCCTCGGGCCGCGGCGCGGTCGCGACGGCGCGTTAGTGTGCTGTGGTGACAGCAGCAGACGTGTCGCCGCTCGAAGCGCGGGTGGGCCACTGGTACCGGATGGATGGTACGTACCTGGTGGGCCGCGAGAAGATTCGTGAGTACGCCCGGGCGGTCCAGGACTATCACCCCGCGCACTGGGACGTCGCCGCCGCCGCCGAGCTCGGCTATGCGGACGTGATCGCGCCGCTGACGTTCACCTCCGCACCCGGTATGCAGTGCAACCGGCGGATGTTCGAATCGATCGTCGTCGGCTACGACACCTACCTGCAGACCGAAGAGGTCTTCGAACAGCACCGCCCGATCGTCGCCGGCGACGAGCTGACCATCGACGTCGAGCTGACCGCGGTGCGCCGGACGGCCGGCCGGGACTTCATCACCGTGACCAACACCTTCACCGACACCGACGGCGAGCGGGTGCACACGCTGCACACCACGGTCGTCGGCGTCACCGCCGAGGACATCGACGCAGGCGTGAAGACGGCCGTGCAGAACGCGATGATGCACGACGTCGACTTCTCGGGCGTGGGGTCGCTGGACGCCGACTACGAGAAGACGGTGCGCCCCGGGGGCGAGATCCGGATCTCCGAAGGCGGTCTGACTCGCACCCCGGGCACCCCGTCGTTCGACGACGTGAAGGTCGGCGATGAGCTGGCCGTCCACCACACCCGGCTCTCGCGCGGCGATCTGGTGAACTACGCCGGCGTGGCCGGGGACGCCAACCCGATTCACTGGGACGAGGACATCGCCAAACTCGCCGGGCTGCCCGACGTCATCGCCCACGGCATGCTCACCATGGGTCTCGGCGCCGGCTTCGCCTCGTCGTGGTCCGGGGATCCCGGTGCGGTCACCCGCTACACGATCCGGCTGTCCCAGCCGGCGGTGGTCTCGGCCAAGGAGGGCGCCGACATCGAGTTCACCGGCCGAATCAAATCGCTGGATCCCGAGTCTCGCAGCGGTGTCGTCATCGTCGGCGCGAAGGCCGGCGGTAAGAAGATCTTCGGCCTGGCCACGCTGAACATCCGGTTCAGCTGAGGGTCGCCTTCCGTTTCGACGGTCGGCCGGTGGGGAAGATCACGCCCATGGCCGACATCATCGAACTGGTCTACGCCGATCACGACTGGCTGAGAAGGCAGTTCTTCCGCCTCGACGACGCCCAGACCGAAGACGAGCTCGCCGCGGTCTGGGATCAGCTCAGTGCGCGGTTGGACGCGCACGCCGAGGCCGAGGAGACGGTGTTCTATCCGGCCCTGCTCAAGCACGGCGGCAAGGACGATCCCGGCAATCCCGAGGGCGACCCCGAAGACGAGACCGAGGACGCCATCACCGACCACAACGCGATCCGTGACGCGGTGCGCGCATCGCGCCGGCACAAACCCGGCAGCCCGGAGTGGTTCGAGGCGGTGCTCAAGGCGCGGACCGAGAACGGTGCGCACCTCGACGAGGAGGAGCGGGAGGCCATGCCCGACTTCATCAAGAGCGCGTCGCTGGAACTCCGTCACCAGCTGGGGATGCAGTGGCTGCAGTTCTACGCCGAGCATGACACCACCCAGGGAATCGACAACCGGGACAAGGACGCCGACGAGTACATCGAACGGCACTCGGCCCGATGACCGTCGTCCTGGCGCTGCGCTGCGCCGACGGTCTGGTCATCGCGGCCGATTCGCAGATCACCGAACCCGACCGCGGTTTGAGCTACCCGGCCCAGAAGCTGCACGGCTTGGGTGCGAACGCGGCGTGGGCCGGCAGTGGTTCGCGGGCGGTGCTGTGGGACCTCGAGCAGACGTTCGACGCGCAGCCGGAGACCATCGTCGAGGCCAACGACGTCGGCCGGGCGCTGCAGACCCGCGTGGTGCCGATCCTGCAGCACCACTACGAGAACTTCATCGAGACCGTTCCGGGCCAGAAAGAGACCGGCTCCACGCCTGCGACATACGTTCTCGCTGTGGGCTATTCCGACGGTGAACCGTTCATCGTGGACGTCGATCCGCACGGTCTGATCGGGCACTACGAGGACATCGGTTTCCACGCGATCGGCAGCGGAGCGCCGCTGGCCCAGCAGGCGCGTGCCCTGCTGGCGAATTTCCGGATGAACGAGCGGCCGGTGCAGTACGGCGTGCTGGCCGCGCTGCGGGTGCTCGACGCCCTGGACGAGACGTCACCGACCGTCGGGGGTCCGATGGACGTCTGCCGGATCACCCCCGACGGTGCCCAGCACCTGGAGCCCGACGACGTCGACGCGGCGCGGGACGAGGTGGGCCGTTGGCTGGAGCTCGAGCGCAAGGCACTCGACCGGCTGTTCCGCTGACGGATCCGCCTGGTCAGTCCCGGTCGGACCACCGGAAAACGGTCAGACAGCCGATCAGGCCGCCGACACTCCACGCCGTGAGCACCAGGAAGATCCGCCAGTGCTCCCAGCTGCCCGCCGGTTCGATCGAGACCATCTCCGGCGGCAGCAGCACCGAGCGGAACCCCTGCGCCATCCACTTGACCGGGAACACCGACCCCACGATGAGCATCCACGTCGGCAGCACCATCAGCGGCACGTAGGTGCCCGACAGGAACTGCAGACCCACGGCAGGACCGTTGGTCAGGACGGCGGCCGACAGTGCGTTGCCGGCGATGTTGCTGATGAGGATGCCGAGCAGTGAGCAGCTCACGATGCCCAGCACGAAGACCCACCCGAGGGTGAACCACTCGAAAGCGCCCGTGGGCAATCGGAGGTCGAAGACGAACACTCCGACCGCCAGCAGGATCAGCACCTCGGCGAGGCTGACGATCGCGACGAGCATGATCTTGCCGATGAAGTATGACGACGCGGTCGCGGGAGTCCCCCGCAGCCGCCGCAGCGCTCCGCTGTCCCGGTCGGCGGCGATGCTGATGCCGAGGTTGATGAACGACGTCGACAGGATGCCGTAGGCCAGCATGCTGGCGGCGATCACCGTGCCGGTGGTGATGTCGCTGCCCGGCAGCCGCTCCGAGAAGATCGACCCGAGCAGCAGGCAGATCACCGCGGGCATCGAGAACGTCAGCGCCAGCTGTTCGGGCCTGCGGTAGAACATCTTCAGTTCGGGGATGACGCGGGAGAACCCGATTCGCACCGCCGACGGCAGCGCGGCGGTGGAATGCCGGGTGCGTTGGCGCGCCGGCGAGATCCGGTCCTGACCGACGGACATCACGCCAGCCCGATCAGATGCAGATACGCGTCTTCCAGCGTCGGCCGCGTGACGGTAAGTTCGGCCAGTTCCGCGCCGTGCGCGCTGCGCTGCCGGATCAGTTCGGTCGGGCGGTCGGTGTGCTCGACGTGCACCTGGTCGCCCTCGACCCAGCGGACCGTCGCGGCCCCGGTCATGTGCGCGGTCAACCGCGTCGGCGTGTCCACGGCCACCACGCTGCCTGCGGCGATCACCGCGACCCGATCCGCCAGCGCCGCAGCCTCTTCGAGATAGTGCGTGGTCAGCAGGATCGTGGTGCCGTCGGCAGCCAACAGCCGGATGAGGTCCCAGAACTGCCGCCGCGCCTCGGGGTCGAAGCCGGTGGTGGGCTCGTCCAGGAACAGCAGATCGGGCATGCCGATGATGCCGAGCGCGACGTCGAGGCGGCGGCGCTGACCGCCGGACAGGGCCCGCACCTGCTTCCCGGCCGCGGCGGTGAGGCCCACGAGCTCCAGCACGTCGGCCGGGGCGCGGGTGGCGCCGTAACACCGCGTGAACATCTGCACCGTCTCCGCGACGGTCAGCATTCCGGCGTCGCTCACCTCCTGCAGCACGATGCCGATCCGGGCCCGCCACGCTCGGCCCGCCGTCCCGGGGTCCTCCCCCAGCACTGCGACCTCACCCGCATCGCGGCGGCGGTTGCCCTCGAGGATCTCGATCGTCGTCGACTTACCCGCACCGTTGGGGCCGAGGATGGCGAAAACCTCCCCGTATCCGACGTCCAGGTCGAGGTCGCGCACCGCAGGCACCCGCCCATAGGCCTTCGACAACCCCCGAACGTGGACTGCGGACGCGATCACGACGTCGCTCCCCCGGTCTCCGGTTCGGCGGGCTGCGCCTCGAGTTCTGCCAGCAGGCGACGCAGTTCGTCGTCGGACAGTTCCTCGATCAGCCGGTCCACCCCCTCGTCGGTCACCGGTTGCCCGTCAGGTGCGTCGTCGGTGGCGGGGACGTCCGCATGAACCTCGCGCAGATCGGTCAGGATGCGCTCGGCCAGCGAGTTCACGCTCACACCCCGCAGGATCTCGAGCACCGGCAGGTCGATCGAGAACATCGTGTTGATGCGGACACGGAAATCCATGGCCATCATCGAGTCCAGACCGATGTCGTCGAGCATGTCGTCGGGTTCGATGTCGGTCACGGCGGTGTCGAATACGGCGGCCACCAGACGCCGCACGTGGTCGGCGACCACCGCCCGGCGCTCGGCCTCCGGGGTCGCGGCCAGCACATCGAGGATCGAGGCGTCCGAATCATCTTCTGCCGCAGTCGGTCCGGATGCCTGCAAATCGGAGAACATGGCCGGCAGGTGTCCACCGAGGCCGGCCTGGCGGGCCCGGCCCCAGTCGGCGGTGATGGCGACGACGTTGGCCGCCCGCTGGTTGACGAGGCGGTCGAGGATCCGACCGCCGACCGCGGGGGTGATCAGCTCGATACCCCGATGCGCGTAGATCTTCTCGAGGTGCAGCTCTTCGACCATGCCCACCGACCACGGCCCCCAGCCGATCGTCAGAGCCGGCAGACCCTGTGCCTGACGGTGATGCGCGAAGGCGTCGAGGAAGGCGTTGGCCGCCGCGTAATTACCCTGGCCCGGTGCGGCAATGGTCGAGCCGGCCGACCCGAACATGACGAAGAACTCGAGGTCGTGGCCGGCGAAGGCCTCGTGCAGGATCCGGGTTCCCGTCACCTTCGGCCGCAGCACCTTGACGAAGTCGTCCTCGTCCATGTTCACCAGCAGCTGGTCGGCGACGACTCCTGCGGCGTGGATGATTCCGCGGACCGGCCGGCCGCCGTCGCGGGTGTGGTCGCGCAACCATGCGGCCACCTGGTCGGCGTCGGTGATGTCGACGCTGGCGGTGGCGACGTGCGCGCCGAGGCGTTCGACTGCGCGGATGGTGCTGACGGTGGCGAAGTGGGGATCGCCTTCGGTGAGGTCCGCCCAACTGCTTCGCGGGGGGATGCTGCTGCGGCCGAGCAGGGTGATGTGCCGCGCGCCCTTCTCGGCGAGGTAGGTGGCCACGACACGGCCGAGCGCCCCGGCGCCGCCGGTGACGACGTACGTCGCGTCGGGGGTCAGTTTGGTCGGGAACGGCTTGGTCAGCCCGGCGCACGGACGCAGCCGGGGCACGAACGCCGCGCCGGTGCGCAGGGCGAGCTGATCGTCGGCGCCGTCGCTGAGCAGCTGATCGACGATATGCGAGGCGATTTCGGCGTGGCCGTCGGCGAGATCGATGTCGATGAGGCCGCCCCAGTACTCGCCGAGTTCCTGATGGCCTATGACGCGTCCGAGTCCCCAGATCGCCGCCTGGCCGACACCGCTGAGCGACGTCCCGGGCGCGGGTTGCGCATTCGCGGTGACCAGGTGCAGCCGCGGTGTGGTCCCGTCCCGGCCGATCAGCGCCTTGACCAGCCGCAGCACGGCCAGGGCTCCCCGTTCCGGCTCGGGCTGATCGACGGCGCGGAAGTCGACGACCCCGACCGCCACTCCGGCGCTGTCCAGTTGGGCGGCAACGAGTTCGGCGTCACCGATCGTCTGGACCCACTGTCCTCGGGCGGTGAGTTCGCCGGCCACCGCCGCACCGACGCCGTGGTCGTCGGTCAGCACGAGCCAGGACCGGTCTGCCTCCGTAGCCGGGACGGGTTCCGGTGCATCGGGGATGCGGGGGACCCACTGGATCTCGTAGAGCCCCTTGTCGATGTGCTCGGCCGACATCCGCGACGAAGCGCTCAGCGACTGCACGACGAATCCGTCGAAGACGGCGAGCGTACGACCCTCGGCTCCGCTGACGATGATGTCGCATTCGACCGCTTCGCTGGTCGCCTCGACGACGTCGACGCGAACCGACATGTTCTCCTCGGCCGGGCCATATACCGCGCAGTGCCGGATCCGTGTCGGCAGATACGGATCCTCGCTCTCTTTCTGACCGAGAAACGGCGCACCGAAGAGTGTTTGGAACGCACCGTCGATCAGCGCAGGGTGAAAACAGTAGTCGCCGAGGCCGGCGGTGATCCCGTCGGGCACGGCGATGTCTGCGATGGCCCAGTCCTCCCCGGCGGTCACCCGGCGCACCGAACGGAACGCATCGCCGTAGTCGAAGCCGATCGCCTCGGTACGGGCGTAGAAGTCACCACCGTCGATTTCGGCGACCGGTTCGGCCGTCCCGTGGTCGCCGCGCCCGGCGGGTGCTGTGGGCAGCGTGTTGAGTTCGGCGGTCGCGGTGATCGCCCACTTCAGATCACCGTCGGCCGTCGCGGTGAACGCCGCGAACTCCAGCGCGCCGGTGTCCTGGTTGAGCGTGGTCCGCAGGATCGGATCGCAGGTGTCGTCGAGCAGGACGGCGCGGTGCAGTACCAGGTTGTCCACGCTGTGATGAGACCCGTACGTCGCTTTCGCGGCGGCCACCGCCATCTCGATGTACACCGAGCCGGGCAGCACCACGCTGCCCTGCACCCGGTGGTCGGCGAGGAACGCGTTCACCAGGGTGCTGATCTCGGCTTCCCAGGTGGGGTGCACACCGCTGACCGGCTGGCCCAGCAGCGGATGGACGGGGCGGTAGAACAGCGACTCCGTCGTCTCCTGCGTCTCGACCCAGTAGCGCTTGGTCTGCCATGGATAGGACGGCAGCTTCAGCACCCGGCCGGGACGGGAATGTACCGCCTCCCAATCGATGTCATGACCATGGCTGTGCAGGGCGCCGACGCAGTCCAGCAGCGTGCGGGCGTCGTCGTGGCCGCGACGCTGCGTCGCGGTCAGCGACACCCGCTGCTGCCCCGCGGTTTCGAATACCGATGCCGCCAGCACCGGATGCGGACCGATTTCGACGAAGTGCGTGTACCCGTCATCGAGCATCCGGCGGATCGCCGGTTCGAACAGGACGGTGGCGCGGGTGTTCTGCCACCAGTAGGCCGCACCCGCGGCATATTCGTCGAGGCGCTCCCCGGTGACCGTGGAGTACAGCGGAACTGCGGCGGTCTTCGACGACAACCCGTCGAAGGCCTGCAGGAGCTCGTCTCGGATCTGATCCATGTAGTGGGTGTGGTAGGGCACCTGCACCGCCAAATGGCGGTTGAAGATCTGCGCCTCGTCGAGTTGCCGCGCGAGGTCTTCGAGTACATCTCCGTCGCCCGCGACGGTCACGGCCGACGGGCTGTTGATCGCCGCCACCGACACCCGGCGGCCGAACTCGTCGAGCACCTTCTCGTCGACGGTGCGCATCAGGGTGTCGGCGTCCAGGCCGACGGCCAGCATGCGGCCCTGCCCCGTCGTGCGCTGCTGGAGCCGGCTGCGGTGGTAGATCACCTCGACCGCCTGCTCGAAGGTGAGCAGACCGGCGAGATGGTGTGCGGCGACCTCGCCCGCGCTGTGGCCGATGACGGCGTCGGGCCGGACGCCGAACGCCGCGAGCTGCTCGGCGAGTGCAACCTGTACGGCGAAGTTCGCCGGCTGCGCGATCTCGGTCTCGGTCATCCGCGAAGAGTCCTCGTCGCGGCGGAGTTCCTCGAGCAGTGACCAGTCGGCGTAGCGGGACAGCTCCCGGTCGCACCGCACGATGCTGTCGGTGAACACGGGGAAGACGTCGAGCAGTCCGCGGCACATCCGCCACCACTGCGGGCCCATCCCGGTGCACACGAACGCTAGTTTCGGTGCGGTCGTGGCGATGCGGCCCGTGGTGAGCTGTCCGGCGTCGGCGACCGCATGCAGTCGCTCGCGCGCCTCGGCGACGGTCTCGGCGACGACGGTATGGCGGTGGTTGAGATGGGTGCGCCGCCTGCCCAGGGTGTACCCGAGGTCGTCGAGCGCGACGTCGGGATGGGCGTCGAGGTGCTCGGCGAGCTGTCCGGCCACCGCGAGCAGCGCTTCCTCGCTGCGGGCCGAGATGGGCAGCAGGACCGGTGCCGGCGACGGGTCGATGGCTGGGATCGGTTCGCGGGCAGGCGGTTCGGCCAATACCACATGGGCGTTGGTGCCCCCGAACCCGAAGGAGTTGACGCCGGCGATCCGACGGCTCCGGGCGGGGAACGGCCGGCCCGTGCCGGGGATATCTATCTTCAACTCGTCGAGCGACACGTGCCGGGTGGGGGCGTCCAGGTGCAGATTGGCGGGAATGTGGCCCCGGTCGACGACCAGCGCCGCCTTGATCAGCCCGGCGACCCCGGCGCCGGCTTCCAGGTGGCCGATGTTGGTCTTGACCGAACCCACCAGCAGTGGGTCGCTCGCGGGCCGGTCGGCGGCCAGCGCCCGCCCGAGTGCCCGCAGTTCGATGGGATCGCCGACGGGCGTTCCGGTGCCGTGTGCCTCGACGTACGCCACGTCGGCGGGTTGCACACCGGCGCGCCGCAGGGCGCTTCTGATCGCCGCCTCCTGGGCGTCCTCGCGCGGCACGGTGATGCCGTCGGTGTGACCATCCTGCGATACCGCGGTACCGAGAATCTGGGCGTAGATCGCGTCGCCGTCGCGCACTGCCTGCTCGAGCGGTTTGATGACGACGATGGCGCCACCCTCTCCGCGCGCATAGCCGTCGGCCGAATCCGAGAACGCCTTGGACCGGCCCTCGGGGCTGAGGAATCCGCTCTTGGACTCGGCGATGGCGGTGTTCGGACCGACCATGATGTTCACCCCGCCGGCCAGGGCGAGCACGCTCTCCCCGCTCCAGATGCTCTGTGCCGCAAGGTGGACGGCCACCAGGGAACTCGAGCACGCGGTGTCCACCGACATGCTGGGCCCGCGGAAGTCGAAGGCGTAGGACAGCCGGTTGGCCAGCATTGTCATCATCATTCCGGTCGCGGAATGGGATTTGAAGCGGTAGCGACTGGTGCGGCCCTGGTTCTGCAGCAGCTGGTAGTCCAGCGTGAAGCCGCCGACGAATACGCCGACATCGGTGCCCGCCAGCCCGTCGGCGGGAATCCCGCCATCCTCCAGCGCCTCCCATGTGGCCTGCAGCAGCAGGCGCTGCTGGGGATCCAGGGAATGCGCCTCCCGCGGGGAGATCCCGAAGAACTGGGGGTCGAATTGGTCGATGTCACTGAGGAATCCACCGCGGTCGGTGACGATCTTGCCGATCTTCGCCGGGTTGGGATCGTGGTAGCGGGGGCCGTGCCAACGCGTTTCGGGGACGACTCTGGTCGCGTCGGTGCCGCTGCACAGCAGCTCCCAGAAGCGCTCTGCCGAGTCGGCGCCGCCGGGGAAGCGGCATCCGATGCCGACGATCGCCAAGGGCGCGGGCGTGGTGGGTTCGGTGCTCATCGTGGTACTCAATTCGACTGCAGCTCAGGGGTTGCGGTGACGATCCAGCCGCTGCTGACCGGATTGACGGGTTGTTCGCGACGGTAGATCGCCCGCAGCTCCCGCAGCAGCGGATCGCGCTGCCACGCCTGTACCTGCCGCACGACGTCGTCGTCGAAGTCGGCGGCCTTCTCGGTCAGGACGGTGTCGACGAGCTGACCGGCGACCTGACGCAGCAGCAGCGCGTTGGCGTCGAACTGCTCGGCGAAGTTGGGGCTCGCACCGATCATCGCGTGGTGCAGGGTCGCCATGAAGTTCAGCGGCGCATAGAGGTCGACGAACGGTACCCGCGATCCGCCCTGCTCCACCGCGGCCCACTCCCGGAAGAAGAGCTGGACCCGGTTGCTCAGGGCGATCAATCCTTCCAGATGCGGGACGAAACCGGGATCGTCAGCCACGCGCACGAATCGGTCGTTGGAGTACAGGAACCCGATGAATCCCCAGTAGAACGCGATGTCCCACACCACTTTCGCCGACATCACCGGCGCAGAACCCATCAGGACGTACTGGTCCTGGTAGATCGCCAGCCACATCTCGGCCAGGGACCGGAACAGGGAGTCGCTGATCCGGGACCGGGCGACGACGTCCTGTCCGTCGAGGTCGCGCGTGACCATGTCGGTGATCAGGCCGTTGCCGATCGCCACCAGGTCCAGGCCCGAGGAGTACAGCGGATCCAGGAACACGCCGGCGTCACCGGTGAGGCACCAGCGATCGGCGCCGTCGAACGCCTGGGTGACGCCGTGGCTGTACCGCTTCATCACCCGGAAGTCCTTGATGAGGTGCTCGTCCGCGGTGACGACGGCTGCGCACTGGGGCTCGTGCTGCGCGAGCCAGGCTCGCGCCTTGTCCAGGGTGTTGAACCCGTCGAACGGGTGGAAATGCGGGTCGGCCACGATGCCGACACTTGTGGCTCCGGACGCCAGCCGGATCAGCCAGACCCAATACCCCTCGCCCATCAGGTGATTGGTGGACATCGCGCGGTCGCCCTCGGTGAGGCGCTGGTGGTAGGCGGGGTCGTCGCTCCAAGCGTTGACGTCGATCTCGGTGGCGATGCGGAACCAGGCCGCGTTGCAGTGATGCCCGTTGGCTTGCCGGAGGTCGAGTTGGCGCGGCAGCAGGCGGTTGCGACCGGAGGCGTCGACCACCCAGCGCGCCGTCGTCCGTGCCACCTCGTCGTCGTGCTGATAGTGCACGGTGTGCGGGGCCTGCTTCCCGAGATCGACCGACCGCACCCGGCCCTGCGCGATGTCCACACCGGCTGCGGTGCACCGTCGGTGCAGTTCGTTCTCCAGCCGGCCGCGGTCGATCTGGTAGGTCACCTGCGGCACGAACACCGATCCGCCCAGTTCCACCCGCTGCGCGATATCAGTGTTTCCGTCGTGGGAGAAGAACATCCGCAGGCCCATCTTGCGGATCTGCGACGTCTGGAGATGGTCGCCGAGGCCGATCTGCTCGCGCAGATAGTGCGCCGAGATCTCGACGGTGGACTCGCCCACCGTGTGGGTCATCTCGGGCACCGGATGGGTGTTGGGCTCGATGATCAGTATCCGCGTGTCCGGACGCGCGTCGCGGAGCTGGAGCGCCAGCGTCATCGCCGCGACCCCGCCACCGACGATGGCGACATCGTGATCGGTTGCCGGACCACTCTTTTCGGCCAGCTGGCTCCGGATCCTGCGCGCCAGGGCGTCCCGGGCGGAGGAGTCGAGTTGCGAAAGTTGGGCGCGTACGTTCACGCGGTTCCCCCTCCGGAATCAATCGTCGAGATTTTTGAAGTACCCGAACGGGCACCGTTCATGCGGGGCTCCTGACGCCCGCAGGCGTACTCGAACAACGGCGACGCCATGAGCGTGGTGACGATGGCGACGAGCACCAGGATGGTGAACAGGGTGGGCGTGATGATCCCGGCCTCGAGGCCGATGTTCAGCAGGATCAGCTCGATCAGTCCGCGGGCGTTCATCAGGGAACCGAGCGCGACGGATTCCCGCAGCGGCACCTTGCTCAGCCGGGCGGCCACCGCGCACGCCACCCCCTTGCCCGCGATCGCGACGACGATCAGACCCAGGGTGACGGCCCACAACCCCGGGGTGTTGACCAGTCCGATCTCGGTGTTCAGCCCGGAGTAGACGAAGAACAGCGGCAGCAGCAGCCGCGTGGTCAGCGGCTCGATGGTGGTGGTGAGCCGCTGCGCGAAGGCACCCGACGGCAGGGCGGCACCGAGGATGAAGGCGCCGAAGATCGCGTGGATGCCGATCGTGTCGGTGAACCACGCGCACAGCATCAGGGAGATCAGCACCGTACTCAGCGCCGGCCCGGAGACCGCCGGCCCGTCGCCCGATCGGTCGGCCAGTGCACGTCCCGCCCGTCGTCCCACGGTCAGCACGAACACCGCGTAGAGCACGCCGCCGACGATGGTGGTGACGGCCGTGGCCGGGCTGCCCTTGTGCATGGCGACCACGGTGGCCAGGATGCACCACGACACGGCGTCGCCGATCGCCCCGCAGGCCAGCGCCAAGGTACCCAGCGACGTTCCGGCCAGCCCCTTCTCGAAGATGATCCGGGCCAGCATGGGGAACGCGGTGATCGCGATGGCCGCGCCCAGGAACATCATCGCCATGACGACGGTGACGCCGTCGCCGAAGTAACGCCCGTCGGCCAGCAGCGGAACCGCGACCGCGGCGCCGAGCACGAGCGGCGCGACGGTGCCCGCCGTCGACACCGCGACCGCGGTGCCCGCCCGCTGCCTGACGTGGTTGACGTCGAAGTTGAGGCCGACGACGAACATGTAGAGCACCAGGCCGATCTGCGCCGTGGTGTACAGCACGACGTTCGACGTGCCCGGCGGGAAGAGGTCCTGCTGGACGCCGGGCGCGATCCGGCCCAGCAGCGACGGGCCGAGGACGACCCCCGCAATCATCTCCCCCACCACTGGCGGCTGCCCGACGCGTTGTGCCACCATCGCCGCAAGACGGCAGGCCGCCAGTATGACGGCCAGTGCCAGGAAGAAGTGGATGGCGGTTGCTGCGGGCACGGTTCAGCTCTCACACTCGGGCACCAACACAATTTAACGGCGAGCAAAGCCTCCGATTGGTGTGGAATGTGATCAGTTGATGACGCCGGCCCCGAATGGACGAGGAACGATGAGAACCACTGCGCCGTCCACCGGGCGGATTCTGATCCCGGGTGACACCTGCTGGCGCACCGCGCACGCGGACCGCTTCAGCCGGATCGTCGACGGCGAGAACTACCTGCGCAACGTCAAGGCCGCGATGCTCAACGCGACCCGGCGCATCATCATCGTCGGCTGGGATCTGGACTACCGGACGCCGTTGGAGACAGGTGACGCCGACCTGTCGGGCCCGCGACACCTCGCTCCCTTCCTGCATTGGCTGATCCGGCAGCAACCCGACCTCGAGGTGTATCTCCTCAAATCGAATTTGCGGCTGCTGTCCGCGTTCGACGGATTCTGGTTCGGCATCGCCCCGGTCAGCCTGGTCAACCGTGTCACGTCCCCGCGGATGCACTTCGCGGTCGACGGCGCCCACCCCACCGGGGCGGTGCACCACCAGAAGATCGTCGTCGTCGACGACGCCCTGGCGTTCTGCGGCGGCATCGATCTGACCATCGGACGCTGGGACACCCGGTTACACCTCAACGACGACCCGCGCCGATCGGCGGCAGGCAACAGCTACGGCCCGCGGCACGAGGTCGCGACGGTGGTCGACGGCGCCGCCGCGCACGCGCTCGCCGAGGTGGCCAGGGACCGGTGGCGCACCGCGACGGGTGAGACGCTCGAACCGGTCGACACCGGTCGCACGTTCTGGCCGCCGGCGGTGCGGGACCCGCTGTGCGACGTCGTCGTCGGGATCGCCCGGACGCTGCCCGCACCGCCCGCCGACGTCGAGGTCCGTGAGGTCGAGGCACTGGACCTGGCCGCCATCGCCGCCGCGCGCGACGTCATCTATCTGGAGAACCAGTACCTCGCCGCCCGCAGCCTCGCCGACGCACTCGCCGAGCGGTTGCGCGAACCCGACGGGCCCGAGATCGTCATCATCCTGCCGCGCAGCTCTGAGAGCCGGCTCGAACAGCAGTCGATGGACAGCGCCCGCGAACGTCTGCTGCGACTGCTGTGGAGTGCGGATCTGCACGGCAGGCTCGGGGTGTACTGGCCGATCGCCGCCGGCGGGAAGTCGGTGTACGTGCACTCGAAGGTGCTGGTGGTCGACGACCGGCTGCTGCGTGTCGGCTCGTCGAATCTCAACAACCGCTCGCTGGGTTTCGACAGCGAATGCGACGTCGCGCTGGAGGCGGTGCCCGGCGGTTCCCGCGAGGATGCTGTTCGGCACGAAATCCTCTATGTGCGAGACGATCTGGCGGCCGAGCACCTCGGGGTGACCGTCGACCGGTTCCGCGCCGAACTATCCGCGACCGGTTCGTTCCTCGACGCGATGAACTCGCTGCGCGGCACCGGCCGGTCGCTGCGAAGTTTCACCCGGCACATGGTGTCCGCCGAGGCCGGGCCGCTGGGTGAGAACGATCTGATGGATCCCGGTCATGTTCCGGAGTCGGTCGCCGAGAGCGTGTGCAGCCTGGTCACCGGTCTGGTGACGTGGCCGCTGACCCGACTGGCGCCGCAGACGTGGTCCACGGTCCGCTGGCTGGCCGGTGCGGTGGCCGCGGCGACCAGGGACACAGAACGCTAAGACCACTCCGCGAGGACGCGCATCCGGTCGGCCCGCACCCCGGCGTCCCGACGCAGTTGTCTCAGTGTCGGGGCGAAGGCGTTACCTTCGTTTTTCTGGATGTTGAGGGGTAGGTCCAAGGCGGCGAGCAATTTCGCCTCGAGGTGCCACGGTTCGGGGTGCAGCACCCACGACACCGCGGCGTTCTCCGCCATCCACTGGGTCAGCACCGCTTCACCGCCGGCGAAGGTCTGCCGTTTCCCGGTGCCCACCCGGCGCAGCGCGAAGCCGAGTTGCTCGCCCAACAGGACGCCGAGCGATTTGCGCAGCGTCGAACCGTGGGCATCGGCGTTACCTGCGCCGAAGTGGTAGCGGATCCGCTTACGTAGCTCCTGGGGCGTGGCCGGTTTGCCGCTCTTCGACGGCGGCCCAGGGCTCACGCCCACATACAGCAACGTCCACCCATCGCGCTGTTCGCAGCCGCTGGTGTCGATCTGCCCCGGTACCTCCCGGAACCACCAGCCCATCGCACCGGCCTCGGCGGGCACCGGGCAGGGATCGGCAAACACCTCGTCACGGGTAAATCGTTGCGTCGCAACGAATTTGCCGATCGCGGCCGCTTTGCGCCGCGCGGATATGGACTCCGACATGCTCTCAGGGTAACCCTGGTCGATCCGAGACCGGACACGGTCTTAGCCTGGGCGGGTGGAACCCACCGATGTCCGTTGGCGCGAACGGAGCAAGCTGGTCCGCGCAGCGCGGCTGTGGCGCACGCGGAACCCGCACACGTTCCGGGACAAGGTGCGGTACAAGATGTTGCGCGACCATCGTCCGCTCGTGGTGACCTTCGCCGATAAAGCTGCCGTGCGCGGATATGTGGCCAATGTGATTGGACCGCAGTATCTTCCGCATGCCTATGTCATCACCGCCGATCCGTCGGTACTGCTCGGAGTGGCCCTGCCGGACGCCTACGTCGTCAAGCCCACCCACGGAAGCGGAGCGGCGATCGTGGTTTCCGGTCGCGGATCGGTCGAGGCACGGCTGCCCTCGGTTCCGGGCGACTGGAGCTATTAGCACGTGCGGCCGGAGTTCGCGTCACGCGACGACATCGCGCGGATCTGCCGGGGTTGGCTCAGGCAGCTGTACGGCCAGGGCCCCAACCGGGAATGGGTGTACGGCCGGATTCCGCCGCAGATCATCGTGGAGGAGATGCTCGCCGACGCGGACGGCGCCATCCCCGCCGACTACAAGTTCTTCGTCTTCCACGGGACGTGTGCCTACGTGCAGGTGGACGGCGGCCGTTTCGACCGGCGGACACAGGACTTCTTCCGGCCGGACTGGACGCACGTGCCGCTGTCCGGCGGACCGCCGTGGGCGGACCCCGAACCCGGCAGACCCGCCTGCATGGACGAGATGATCGAGGTGGCACAGCGACTCGGCGCCGACACCGATTTCGTCCGGGTCGACCTGTACGACGTCGGTGGACGCGTCGTCTTCGGGGAGTTGACCAGTTTCCCCGCGGGTGGTGACAGCCGGTTCGACCCCGAATGCTTC
Organism: Mycobacterium sp. 852013-51886_SCH5428379; assembly: GCF_001665575.1. GTDB lineage: Bacteria > Actinomycetota > Actinomycetes > Mycobacteriales > Mycobacteriaceae > Mycobacterium. The sequence continues at coordinate 38,259 of NZ_LZSU01000009.1, forward strand.
GACGAGGAGTTCGGACGTCACTGGACGGTTCCCCGTCGGTACGTCACACGGTGAGCCGCAACTCCTGCCCCGGGTGCGAGCTGATCGTGATGACGACGGTGCCGCTGCCGGTGGCGAACGTGGTGTTCGCGTATCCGACGAATCCGTAGTGGCCGTCGATCGTCGACACTGCGGTGATGTCCTCGGCGCCGCTCGCGCCGGTGTCGAGATTCGCCCATGCGGCCGTCACGGTGAGCGCACACGATCCGTCGTAGATGCCGGCGTCGTAGTTGATCGCCACCCGGACGCCGTTGTCGACCCGGCCGTCGGTCTGGACCGGCGTCAGTTGGGCTTCGGCGCGGACGGTGCCGTCGCACGTCGGGGACGCCACGACCGGGACGGCGTCCAGTTCGGCGAACGGCTGCGCCTGCGCGGCCGGCGCCCACGCCCACGGCGCGAGCAATGTCGCGGCCGCCAAGGCGGCGATGCGGATCGAGGTCACGTCTGGGTATCGGCCGCCGCGTGGCCGGCGTTAGCCGGATTCGGAATCGCCACCACCGGGCATACCCCGGGTTCGATCCGATACGGAAGAGGTTCCATGGTCAGCACCCGCGTCGAGCGCCGTTCGACGTCCCCGTTGCTGCTGTCGATCGCCGCCGCCCTCGCGACGGTGGCGACGCTCGTCGTCAACGGTCTCGCGAACAGTCTGCCCATCAACGGCCAGACCACCGGCGACGTCACCCGCAGGTTCGAGGTGTACTTCGTCCCCGCCGGGTACGTGTTCTCGATCTGGAGCCTCATCTACCTCGGTTTGATCGCCTACACCGGATACCTGGTCCGCGACGCGGTCCGGGGCGGTGCCGACAGCGGCACCGCGCGGGCCATCGCCCCGTGGTATTTGCTGACCGCGCTGGCCAACTGCTCCTGGTTGTTCGCCTGGCATCACAACCTGTTCCCGCTGAGCATGGTGCTGATGATCGTGCTGCTCGGCACGCTGATCGTGATCTACCGCCTGCAGGCGGCTCGTCCGCCGGTCTCCAGACTGGAGCTGTGGACGGTGCACATCCCGTTCCGGGTGTACCTGGGCTGGATCTCGGTGGCCACGATCGCCAACGCCACCATCACCCTCGACGCCGCCGGATGGTCGGGCTTCGGGCTGTCGGAACCGACGTGGGGCGCCATCATGGTGGTGGTCGCGACCGCGCTCGGACTCACCATGAGCCTGGTGCACCGCGACATGGCCTATGCGCTGGTGCTGATCTGGGCGCTGATCGGCATCGCGGTACGGCTGAGCGAGACGGCGCCGGTGTTGGTCACCTCGCTCGCCGGTGCGGTGGTGTTGGTGGTGTCGGTTCTGGTCAGCGCGCGTAGGACGGCAGCTGGGCGGCCAGTTCGTCGAACAGGGCCTGGTTGAGTCCGAACGCCAGCCGCACCTCGTCCACCACGCGCGCGGCGTCGTCGGCCGTCAGGCCCAGCTCGTCGAGCCGTCGCCGGTATCGGTCCTTGTACGGTTTTACGCGCACCGGGAAGTGGTAAAAGGCCAGACCCGTGCCCCCGAGGCCGAACTCGCGGTCCAGGATCCTGCCCATGGCCTGTCCGCCGGACAGATCGCCGAGGTAGCGGGTGTAGTGATGGGCGAGTATCGCGCCGCCCCAGGGTGATCCGGCAATCCGCTCCCGATAGCGTTGCGCGGCAGGCGAATCCACGTCTCGGTCGACGCCGGGCGCCCAGTGCTGCAGATCCGCGTCCAGCGCCGGGACACGCTCGAGCGCCGGGTCGTACACCGCGGCGACGAGCGGATCGCGGCGGTGCGCCCGGACCGTGTCCTCCAACGCCGAATAGACCAGCCACAACCGCAGCAGATACTCGGTGTAGCCCTGCCCGCTGACCCGGCCCGCCAGCAGTTCGGTGATGAACGGCGACTGCTCGGCGGCGTCGTGCTCAGCCGCCGAGCCGTCCCTCATCGCGACGGACAGCGTGACGTCGGTGCCTGTCAGCCGAGTTCCTTCTCCGCGGCCGCAAGCGCCGCGAATTCCTCGTCCGGCGAGTTCGCCACCAGGTGGTGGCGGCTGTAGATGCCGAAGTAGGCCATGAACCCGGCGAACACGACCAGACACCAGGTGGCTGCGGTGCTGTCCACCAGGAACGTGGCGACCACCGCGAAAGCCGCGATGACGAGCGCGAACGACGTGGTCACGATGCCGCCGGGAGTGCGGTAGGGGCGCGGCATGTCCGGTTCGCGGACCCGCAACACGATGTGGCTGACCATCATCAGTACGTAGGACAGGGCGGCGCCGAACACGGCCATGTTGAGCAGCATCGCGCCCTGGCCGGTCAGCGACAGGATGAAACCGATGATGCCGGGCACGATCAGGGCCAGCACCGGCGCCTTGCGTTTGTTGGTCACCGACAGCCGCTTGGGCAGATAGCCGGCCCGCGACAGGGCGAACAGCTGGCGCGAGTACGCGTAGATGATCGAGAAGAAGCTCGCGATCAGGCCGGCCAGACCGATGTAGTTGACCACCTTGGCCATCGTCGAGTCTCCGAGCGCCTCCACCAGCGGATTGCCCGATGCGCTCATCGCCTCGGCGCCACCGGAGCCCGCGACCAGCACCAGCACGGTGGTGCCGGTGATCAGCAGTACGCCCATGGCAGCGAGGATGCCGCGGGGCACGTTGCGGGCCGGATCCTTGGCTTCTTCGGCGGCCAACGGCACGCCCTCGATGGCGAGGAAGAACCAGATGGCGAACGGCACTGCCGCCCAGATCCCGAGATAACCGAACGGCAGGAACGACGAGGCGCCGGCCGCGTCGGTGGGGGCGATGTCGGTCAGGTTGGCGACGTCGAAGCTACCGATGGCCGAGAAGGCGAAGACGATGAGGCCCACCAGCGCGATCGCGGTGATCACGAACATGACCTTGAGCGCCTCGCCGACGCCGCTCAGGTGGATCCCGATGAAGATGAGGTACACCGCCAGGTACACCCACCACCCGTCGGTGATCCCGAACAATCCCAGGGATTCCACGTAGGCGCCGATGAAGGTGGCGATGGCCGCGGGGGCGATCGCGTATTCGATCAGGATCGCCGTGCCGGTGGCGAATCCGCCCCAGGGCCCCAGCGCGCGGCGTGCGAAGGTGTACCCGCCGCCGGCCGCGGGCAGCGCCGAGGACATCTCGGCCATACCCAGCACCATCGCCAGGTACATGCCGGCGATGATGACGGCGGCGATCGCCAGGCCGCCGAAGCCGCCTTCGGCGAGCCCGAAGTTCCAGCCGGAGTAGTCGCCGGAGATCACATAGCCGACGCCGAGGCCGGCGAGGAGAACCCAGCCGGCAGTGCCCTGCTTGAGGGTTCGCTTGGCGAGGTACTCGCCGGATTCGCTGTGGGTTTCCATTCCGGGATGCTAGAACGCCCAGCCGTTCCGCGCCCGACTTTGCCCTACGTGTCGAGGCCCCACGTAATGACGTCGGGCAGCCCTGGAAGGCCGTTCCTCCCAGTTGGGAGCAGAACGGTCGTGGCGCACCCCGGCAGGTCCGCCCGACGATGGCGTCATGGCCTGGAACCACCCCCACCTTCATTTCGCCCGCGGCGCAGCGGCTTTGGCTGCGGCCATGGGCATCGGCCGTTTCGTCTACACCCCGATCCTTCCGCTGATGACGGCGCAGGCCGGTCTGAGCCCAGCCGCCGCCGGGGGCCTGGCGACCGCCAACTACGCGGGCTATCTCGCCGGTGCGCTCGCCGGTATCGCGGCACCCAGGACGATCCGGACGACCGCCACGTGGCGCGCCGCGATCGCCGCCGTCGTCGCCGGCCTCGCGCTGATGCCGCTGACGCACAGCGTCGTCGCGTGGCTGACGATCCGCACGGTCGCGGGGTTCGCGAGTGCCGTCGTGTTCGTGATCGCCGTCGACTGGATGCTCGACCACTCTCGGGGGCGATCGGCTCACCTACCGGGGTGGGGGTTCGGCGGGGTGGGCGTCGGGATCGCACTGTCGGGCCTGGTGGTGTTCGCCCTGCCTGCGGCGGGGTGGCAGACCGCCTGGTGGTCGTCGGCTGCGTTGGCCGCCGCGGTCGGGGTGCCGGCCTGGCGCATGCGGGGAGCTGCTCCGCCACCGGTCACGGCGACCGCCGAGCGGACGGGTTCCCGGCGATGGTTCGTCGTGTTGCTGGCCTGCTACTCCCTCGAAGGCGTGGGGTACATCATCGCGGGCACCTTCCTCGTCGCGGCCATCCGGCAGGCCACACCCGGCGGGCTGGGTAACGGGGCCTGGGTGCTGGTCGGGGTGGCCGCCGCACCGTCCGCCGCGCTGTGGGCGATGGCGAGCGCCCGCTGGTCGCGGCCGTCCCTGCTGACCGCGGCCCTGGTGATGCAGGCCGGCGGCATCGCCGCACCGGCACTGTTCGGCGGTACCGCCGCTGCCCTCATCGGCGCGGTGTTGTTCGGCGCCACGTTCATCGGGGTGAGCGGAATGGCGCTGGCGGCGGGCCGCGAGCTGGCTTTCCCCGGGGCCGTCGCCGGACTCACCGCCGGTTACTCGGTGGGCCAGATCCTCGGTCCGGTTGTCGTGACACCCCTGCTGCATCAGGGCTTCCGGCCGGCGTTGATGGTCGCCGCCGCGGTGGTGACGGTGTCGGCCGGCACGGCCGCGTGGTTACGCCTGAGCTGCCGGGAGCTCAGTCCACCCCTGCGCGGTGCGGGTCGCGGGCAGGTAGCCACACCCCGGGGGCGGTGAGCGCCGATCGGTCGACATCGCCGGTGAAAGCGTCAACCAAGCTGTGTACCAACGGATTCGGCTCGTCCAGGCGCCACACCAGTGACCACGTCCAGATCGGCTCCGGGTGCAGCACGGGTCGCCGGATCAGGTCCGGCGGGGTGACGTCGTGCTGCCCCTTGGGGTTGTTCAGCACCGGTCCCCGCAGCCGCCGGACATGGTCGAAGAACGTCGAACCCGTCACTCCCCCGTCGTCCACGCGGATCACCCGCGCACCGACCGCGCGGGCGAACTGATCGGCGAACCGGTTCCACGACGACCAGCTCGCCTGATCGGAGTCGAGCAGCACGGTGACCTCGCGTGCGTCGACGGGTGCGCCGTCGCGCCCCGGACCCACCGCGTACAGCCGGTCGACGCCGACGAGCCGGGCCTCCAGCGACAGTGCGTCGAGATCGGTCCGCTCCACCCAGCAGATCGCGAGATCGAGGTTGCCGTCCGCCACGCGTGCCGCCTGTGCGTGCGACGGCATCACCCACGTATCCACCCGCAGCGGCGCCACGCCCGCGGCGCGCTCCGCCCAATCCGTCGGGCACCACTGGACGTAACCGATGCGGACCGGGTCAGCCGCCGCCAGACCGAGCGCGTCGCGGCGGAGTTCGTCGGCCTGGGCGATGAGGGCCCGCGCACGTGGGAGCAATGCCGAACCGGCCGCCGTCAGGGCCACCGAGCGCCGGTCACGGTCGAACAGTTGCACCTTCAGATCGCGTTCGAGCGCCTTGATCTGTTGGGAGAGCGACGGTCCCGCGATACGCAGCCGATCGGCGGCCCGCCCGAAATTCAACTCGTCGGCGACGGTGACGAAGTAGCGCAGCTGCCGGAGCTCCACGCGCCCAGCGTAATGCAGTGCGAGCCTGCGCCTACCAGTCGCGAGTAATCCGGTCGCACCGACGCGGAGTGCCGCGTCCGTGCGGCGCGTTCCGTGAAGCATCACCACGAGAAGGGAACCGACATGACATCCACTCCACGCGTCGCACTCATCACCGGCGCATCACAGGGCATCGGCGCCGGGCTGGTCGCCGGATACCGCAAACACGGCTACGCCGTCGTGGCCAACTCCCGCAGCATCGGCGACAGCGACGACCCGATGGTGCTCGCCGTACCCGGCGACATCTCCCGACCCGGGGTCGGCCGACATCTCGTCGAGGCCGCCGTCGACCACTTCGGCCGCATCGACACCGTGGTCAACAACGCCGGAATCTTCATCGCCAAACCGTTCACCGACTACACCGACGACGAGTACGACGCCGTCACGGGTGTGAATCTACGTGGCTTCTTCGACGTCTCGCGCGCCGCGGTGGCGCAGATGCTTGCGCAAGGCGACGGCGGTCACCTGGTCACCATCTCGACCACACTGGTCGAGCACGCCAACTCCGCCGTACCGGCGGTGCTGGCCTCGTTGACCAAAGGCGGTCTGAACGCCGCATCGCGAGCCCTGGCGATCGAGTACGCCGACCGGGGAATCCGCTCCAACGCGGTGGCTCTCGGCATCATCAAGACACCGATGCATCAGCCGTCGGAGCTGGCGGCCCTGGCGGCGCTGCACCCGGTGGGCCGCAACGGCGAAGTCGACGACGTCGTCGACGCCGTGCTCTACCTCGAGAACGCGCCGTTCGTGACCGGGGAGATCCTCCACGTCGACGGCGGCCAGAGCGCGGGGCACTGAGATGGGCGACGAGCAGGTGGTCACCGGGGTCATGAAGGAGTGGGCGGCCGCAGTGGACAGCCACGACCCCGCGCGGGTGGCCGCGGTGTTCACCGAAGACGCGGTGTTCCGCGGGCTGCGGCCCTACGGCGTGGGCCGGCGCGCCGTCGCCGACTATTACGACTCCCAGCCTCAGGGGATGACCGTCGGCTACCGAATCCTCGAGACTCGCCGGCCGTCCGCAGGGGTGGTGCTGGCCTATCTGGACGCGACGTTCAGTTACCCAGACCGGCCCCCCGTGCAGGTGTCCATCGGCGTGACACTCATCCGGACGGCAGACGGGTGGCGGGTGCTCCAGTACCAGGCGTCGCCCGCTGCATGACAGCGCGTGCCCGCCGCGCCTCTTAGAATGTCGCAAGTCCGCGGGCACAGGTTTCGGGTGGAGGTGAGGGGTATGGCCACGGCGTTCCCTGATGCCGCGACCCTCGACAGCGCGCTCGACCTTGCTGCCCGGGCCCCCTCGATCCGCAACGCGCAGCCGTGGCGGTGGCACGTCGACCGCCACGGTGTCCGGCTGTTCGCCGACTGGACCCGGCGCCTCGGCGACACCGACTCCGACCGGCGCGATGTCGTGCTCAGCTGCGGTGCGGTCCTGCACCACTGCGCGGTCGCCTTCGCCGCCGCCGGCTGGTCGAGCCGGATCAGCCGGGTGCCCGCCGACCCCGCCGACCCCGCCGACAACGTACTGGCGACCATCGAGCTCGCACCGCAACCGCCCGGGGCCGGCAGCCTGGAACTGGCCCGCGCAATCCCCCTCCGCCGGGCCGACCGTCGCCCGTACGCCGGCTCGCTTCCCGCCGGCACCATCGAACACCTGCTGATCCGCGCCGAGCGCCTCGGCGTCCGGCTGGCGGTGGTGCCTGCCGTCCGGTGGACGAAAGTCGGCGACACCGACTTCGCCCTGCGCTACGGGGACGGTCCGCCCGATGTCGCGGACGGTGACGACGCCGTCATGCTGGTGCTGGCCACCGACTCCGACGGCGCTGCGGATCAATTGCGCGCGGGTGAGGCGATCAGCGACCTGACGCTGTCGATCGCCGCGCTCGGACTGGCCAGCTGCCCGTTGACCGACGCGCTGAGGGACACCCGCAGCCGGCTCGCGCTGGCGTGTGAGGTGTTCGACGGTGATGCCCACCCGCAGGCGTTGATGCGGCTCGGGGCGCGGCCCACCGCGGAACCGCTGCCGCCCATCGACCGGCGGTCGGTCGCGGAGACGACGACGTTCAGCCTGAACTAGGCCCCCGTCCGCGGACGGTTGCAGCATCAGAAGGGCGGCGGGTCGTCGTCGCTGCAGTTGGGGAGGGGTTGTGGTTCGGCGGGTGGGTGTTTGGCCCGGGCGGCCCGGGCGGCAGCGGCGGCGTGGGCGGCGGCCGCTGCTGCTGCGGCGGCTTGTCGTTGGGCGGCGTTGTGGGCGCGTTCGGCTGTGATGCGTGCGGCGCGGTCGGCGGCGCGGGTGCGTCGTCTTTTCGGCATTTTGGCGATCCGGTCGGGGTCCGGGGGCGGTTTGGCGAGCGGCGGTAGTTCGGTGGTGGTGGTGTCCCAGCCGGGGAAGAACAGTCGGCTGCCCGGGGTGGTGGTGTAGTGCGCGCCGGCGGGGGTGGTCCAGGTGATGGTGCCGTCGGGTGATTGTTCGTCACCCCAGCCGTCCCAGCACGTTTTGGCCAGGTGGTGGGTGCGGCATTTGCAGTGCAGGTTCGAGGGGTGGGTGGGTCCGTAGGGCCAGGGCACGACATGGTCGATGTCGCAGCGTGCGGCGGGGACGTGGCAGCCGGGGAAGCGGCAGAACAGGTCGCGGGCGCGGACGAACGCGGCGAGTTTGGCGGAGGGCTGGTAGTGGGGTTCGGGGTCGGGTCCGGGGTGCTGTAGGGGTTTGATCCTGGCGCCGGCGCGGATCGTTTCGGCCAGGGCGAGGATCGGCAGGATGGTGCCATCGGGCATCAGGGCGGTTCCGGAATCCTGTGGGCAGGCAGGCGGATTGGACACTTCCGATCCGGCCTCGGGCTCGGGCTCTCGCTCTTCTTCGGCGGATCGCTCAGCTCCCGCCTCGGCCTCCGCCTCGGGTTGGGTTCGTCTCTTGGCGTGCGCGTTTCGTTGATCGTGGTCTTCGGTGGCGATCAACTTGTGTGCGGCGGTGATCGCGGTGGGGTCGGCGACGACGTTGATGACGATGTGGGAGGTGTCCGAGGCGGTGGCGGTGCAGGCCGGGTTGCCGCATCGACACGGCAGGGGCTGGTCGAGGATGATCGCGCCCATGGCACAGGAGCGTCGTTCGTCGATGCTGCGGGGGTCTTCATCGCACAGACCGGTGAGCAGGGCGGCGATCCGTGCGGCCAGCACGGCGGCCTCACAGCCCAGGATGTGTCCCCAGATGGTGGTCAGTTCGTCGGGGTCGTCGTGGGCGCCGATCCGGAAGGTGCGTCGCCGCAGGGCCTCTTTGGCGCGGGTGACCGCGTCGGGGTCGTAGCGGTGGATCAACGCGTCGATGGCGTTGATCAGTCGCTCATCGGAGAGTGGTTCCCACCGTTGGGCCTTGTCGGCCAGCGCGGCATCGACCAGTGCCATCGTGTCGGCGTCGATGATCAGGCGGCTGCGCCAGGTGATAATCGCGATCATGCGGGCACTGAGCCGGCCCTGCAGGCACAGCGCCGCGACTTTGGGGAGCCGATCGCGTAGCGCGAGGGCGATCCGCATCTGGGCCGAGGCTTTGCGGTACCCGACATTGAGCACCGCCCCGACCTCGGAGGCGGTGGTCGCCCAGGAGTCACACGCCCAATCGTCGCGCTCCTCGTCGAAGGTCACCGACTGGTGCACCAGCTGGGCGAGCGCGGCCAACTTCCGCGCCCCCGCCACAGCCTCCTCGCGGGCGGCCTGCTCGATGACAGCGATCAGCGCGGCGTCATCCCGCCCCCCAAACACCGTATCGAACATACATTCGATTATAGCCCAAACCCCCGACCTGCCAACGCATTATCCACAGTCCGCGGCTCCGCATTCACTCAGGCAGCGTGACCTGATCGTCGGCCCGGACGGTGCCCTCGACGACCACCTCCATCTAGCTGTTCGGGATTGAATCCTGGTCGCGAGGCGGTTTCACCTGCGAACGCTGCGGGTATGCGCGGCGGATGGTGGGGACCGCTGAAGAGACCCTCACGGATGCCTGGCGCACCCGAGTCGAGCGGCAGCCCGACCATCCCGCCATCGCCTACTTCGACGCGGTGTTGTCGGCCCGCGAGGTCGACGACGCATCCGATGCGCTGGCTGTCGCGTTGTCCGACAACGGTGTTGGGCACGGCGACCGGGTGGGGATCTATCTGCAGAACATCCCTCAATACGCGATCACGCTTCTCGCGCTCTGGAAGATCGGTGCGGCCGCGCTGCTGCTCAATCCGATGTACCGCGGACGCGAGCTCCGCGCCATCGTCGACGACGCGCAGGCGGTGGGCATCGTCTGCGACGAACGCGACGTCGAAGCCACCGCAGATGCACTGCGCGCAAGCACTGTCCGGTTCACGATCACCACCAGTGGTCTCGACTTCCAGACCCGCAACGATCCGCGGGTGTTCGGCTCGAGCACGCGGCTCAGCTCGCCCGCCGACGATCTGGTGGACCTGATCGAGCGCAACCGCGGTCGTCGGCCGGCCGCACCCGGACCGGTCGGAGATGACCTGGCGCTTCTCGCGTACACCTCCGGCACCACCGGCCCTCCGAAGGGCGCGATGATCTCGCACGCCAACGCGCTCGCAACGGCCGTCGACTTCGGCGATTACGTCGGCCTCGCCGACGGCGATGCCGCCTTCGCCGTCGCACCGTTGTTCCACATCACCGGCGCCATGCTCAATGCCGCGGTCGCGCTGGTCCGCGATTGTCTGCTCGTATTCGCGAACAGGTTCAATGCCGCCGTCGCCCTCGATGCGTTCGTCGAACATCGCGTGACGTACACGATCGGATCCATCACGGTGTTCAACGCCATCTCGGCCCAGCCCGACGCGAGCCCCGCACACTTCGAGTCGGTGAAGACCCTGTACTCCGGGGGTGCGCCCATCCCTCCCGCCACCACCAAGACGTTCGCAGCGCGGTTCGGCCACTACATCCACAACGCCTACGGCATGACCGAGACCACCGCCGGTGTGATCGCGGTACCTCCGGGTACGGAGGCGCCGGTGGATGAGACGAGTGGATCGCTGTCGGTGGGGCGTCCCCTTCCCCGCGTGCGACTTCGCACCGTCGATCCGGCGGGGAACCCCACACCTCCCGGTGTGGCCGGTGAGCTCGAAATCGCCGGTCCCCAGGTGATTTCCAAATACTGGCGCAATCCCGAGGCGTCCGTGTCGACGATGCCCGACGGTCGGCTCCGTACCGGCGACGTCGCGATCATCGACGAGCAGGGCTGGGTTTACATCGTCGATCGACTCAAAGACCAGATCAACGTGTCGGGCTACAAGGTGTGGCCTCGCGAAGTCGAGGACGCCCTCTACGAACATCCCGGCGTGTTCGAGGTCGCCGTGGTCAGCCATCCCGATGACTACCAGGGCGAAGCCGTGGTCGCCTACGTCGCGCTTCGCCCCGACGCGACCGCCACCGAAGACGAACTCATCGAGTTCACCCGCGAACGACTCGCCGCCTACAAGCGACCGCGAGCCGTCCACCTCATCGGCGAACTCCCCAAGACCCCCACCGGGAAGATCAAGCGCGCCGAACTCCGGCGATGACACACCACCGCTGCGTCTCTCGAGAAAGTGACTCCCGATGACCAACAGGATCACCGCAGAGACCCGTCCCACGCCGACGATGGCCTCCCGTAAGAAATCCCTCGTCGCGAGTTCTGTGGGCAACGTCCTGGAATGGTACGAGTGGAGCGCCTACGCGGTCTTCGCGCCGTTCATCGCGGCGGCGATGTTCAGCAAGGAGGATCCGGTCTCGGCGCTGCTGTCCACGCTCGCGGTGTTCGCCGTCGGCTTCCTGATGCGTCCGTTGGGCGGCATCGTCTTCGGCCGGATAGCCGATAAGCGCGGCCGGAAGTTCGTGCTCATCACGACCATGCTGACGATGGCCACCGGCAGCCTGGTGATCGGACTGCTGCCCACCTACGCCGCGATCGGCACCTGGGCGTCGGCAATCCTGCTGCTGGCCCGGATGATGCAGGGATTCGCCCACGGCGGCGAATCGGCGACCGCGTACTCCTACGTCGGCGAGATCGCCCCACCGAATCGTCGCGGCATGTGGGGCAGCGTGGCGTTCGTCGCGATCTTCGGCGGGTCGGTGCTCGCCTACACGGTCGGCGGTGTCATCACGTCCACCTTGAGTGAATCTGCTGTCGGCCAATGGGGTTGGCGCATCCCATTCATCCTCGGTGCGGGGCTGGCGCTGTTCGCGCTCTATCTGCGGCGCAGTATGGACGAGAGCGACGTCTTCGACGCTGACCAGGAACAGCCACAGCTCGAACGGCCGTCCGTTCCACGCAAGACCGTGGTGCGGGCCATCCTGCTGATGATCGGTATGACCTCCGGTGTGACTGCAGCGCACTACACCTGGACTTCGTACGTCTCGACGTATGCGATCACGCAGCAGGACATGGATCCGGACATCGCCTACTGGATGCTGGTGATCGCCCAGCTGGTCGCATTGGTGTCGCTACCGTTCCTGGGCCGGTTGTCGGACTCCATCGGCCGCAAACCGATGTTGGCCGCGTTCGCCGTGCTGATGTTCGTCCTGCAGATCCCGTTGACGGCACTCATCTCGTCGGAATGGTGGACGTTGCTGCTGGCGGCGACGGTGGCGCTCCTGGTCGTCGCCATCCCCGGCTGCATCCTGTCGTCGACGCTGTCCGAGAGCTTTCCCACCCACCTGCGCACGCAGTCCATCGGCTTCGCGTACTCCTTCTCGGTCGCGGTGTTCGGCGGCACTGCACCGTATTTGAACCAGTTGTTTCTGGGCTGGGACCTCGGCTGGGTGTTCGGCGTGTACATCATGGTGCTCTCGGCGCTCACCGGCGTCGCATGTTTCTTCATGAAGGAGACGAAGGGCATCAGGCTGGAGGACGTCTGATGCAGACCGGCCCGTTCGGTTCGTGGTTCCAGCCGCTTCGCGGAGATTAGGCCAGCGTGACCTGATCATCGACCCGGACGGTGCCCTCGACGACCACCTCCATGTACGACCCTGCGCACGGCAATCGGCCGAGGCCGAACGATTCGACCCGGTTCTCGGCCGTCGGGGTGCGCAGCGCCTCGGGCGACCGGCCGAGGCCGGCCTGTTCGAGAGTGGGGATCACGCAGCGCGGGGTCGGCCCCATCCCCCTGAGCTGCACGCCACCCACGGTCAGGATGCGCCCGGTCCACTCGTTCTCGGAGTAGGGCGGATGACCCGGCCGCGTCGCGACGACGATGTTGGGGCGGTAACGCTCGACCTCCACACCGATGTGGTCGATGGTGGCGGTGGTGATCACGTGCAGCGGGGCCAGGTCGACGAAGGAGTCGCCCGGCGTGCCCTCGCCCAGTTCCAGCAGCGGTGCGTCCACCTCCGCGTCCAGCCCCTGCCGCATGACCTGTTCCGGATCGGCGCGTTCGACGCTCGCGCCCTCGGGACGCGTGTCGGACAGCTGCACCGGACGGGACAGCAGTGCCGAGAGCAATTCCTCGACGCGGTCGTCGTCCGCAGCCGCCTCCGTACCGTCGGGCAGGGCGATCCACACGCGTCCACCGTCGGTGCGGGCGCGACACTGCAGCAGGTTGCGCCACAACCGCGCCTGTTTGGCGCTGGCCACCCGACCGGTGACCCGGTCGATCAGGGCGAATCGCCGATCGCCGTCGACACCGCCGGACCCGACGGAGAACTCGCTGACGGTCTCCCCGAGCATCGATTTGACGGGATAGCGACGCAGGCTGGTGACGCGGGACTGCTGCTCGGTGCTCACGGCGGTCATATGCGAACCATAGCCCTTCCCCGAGACCCCAAACCCGGAGCTCAGACGGAGCACTGTGGTTAGCTCGAACGGTGTCCGAAGCCCCCCGCACGACCGCCGAACTCATCGTCGAATGCCTGGAGAACGAGGGCGTCACGCACGTGTTCGGCATCCCCGGGGAAGAGAACATCCGGTTGGTCGACGCGCTGTCGAGGTCGTCGATCGACTACGTCCTCGCCCGCCACGAGCAGGGCGCGTCCTTCATGGCCGAGGTCTACGGTCGGTTGACCGGGAAGGCAGGGGTGTGCTCGGCGACGCTGGGTCCCGGTGCGATCAACCTGCTGCTCGGCGTCGCCGACGCCACGACGAATTCGACTCCGCTGGTGGCGCTTTCGGCGCAGGTGGGGATGCAGCGCAGCTACAAGGAATCGCACCAGAGCGTCGATCTGGTTTCGATGTTCGCGCCCGTGACCAAGTGGTCGGCGCTCGTCGCCACCCCGGGTGCGGTACCGGAGATGGTGCGCAAGGCCTTCAAGCTGGCCCAGACCGAACGGCCCGGGGCGGTCTACCTCGCCGTGCCCGAGGACGTCGAGGCCGCCGACGCGCCCGCGGACGCCACCGCGCTGCGGATCAATGTGCCGCGTCCGGACGATCCGTCGGCGGCGCAGATCGCGCGGGCCGCGGAGATCCTCCGGTCGGCGCGCAATCCCGTTCTGCTCGCCGGCCACGGCGCGGCCCGCAGCGACGCCGCGGCCGCGGTGCGCCGGTTCGCCGAGACGCTCGGCATGCCGGTGGCCACGACGTTCCACGGCAAGGGCGTCATGCCGGACGACCATCCGCTGGCACTGGGCGCCGTCGGTTTCATGCGTCACGACTACGTCAACTTCGGCTTCGATCAGGCCGACGTCATCGTCGCCGCCGGTTACGAACTGCAGGAGTTCGACCCGGTCCGCATCAATCCCCGCGGTGACACCAAGATCATCCACGTTCACCGGTTCCCCGCCGAGGTCGACGCGCACTACGACGTCGCCGTCGGTCTGCACGCTGACATCGGGGCCTGCCTCGACGCGCTGGCCGCCGCCGTCGGCAGGGACGAGCCGTATTCCGTTGGACAAGAACGAATTCGGCGGCTGCTCGCCGATGAGCTCGACCGGGGCCGCGCCGACAACAGCTTCCCGCTGGCCCCCGCGCGGATCGTCGCGGACACCCGCGCAGCCCTGGCCCGCGATGACATCGCGCTGGTCGACACCGGTGCGTTGAAGATGTGGATGGCCCGGCTCTATCCCACCTACGAACCGAACACCTGCCTGATCTCCAACGGGCTCTCGACGATGGCGTGGACCGTCCCCGGCGCCATCGCCGCGAGGATCGCCCGCCCGTCGGCGAAGGTGCTCGTCGCGACCGGCGACGGGGCGTTCCTGATGAACTCGCAGGAGATCGAGACCGCGCTGCGGGTGGGTACGCCGATGGTCATCCTCATCTGGGTGGACGAGGCCTACGGCCTGATCAGCTGGAAGATGGATCTGGAGATCGGGCACAACGTCGACACCGGTTTCGGCAATCCCGACTTCGTCTCGTACGCAGAGAGTTTCGGCGCGAAGGGATATCGGATCACGTCGGCCGAGGAGCTGCTGCCCACGTTGGCGGAGGCCTTGGCCACCGACACGGTCAGCGTCATCGCCTGTCCGGTGGACTACAGCGCGAACAGCGCCCTCATCGCCGCGCTGGGCGAGCTGGACGATTCGTGGTCGTGATTCGCCCGGTGGACGGTGAGTTTCGCACCGTGGTGTCGACGTGCGGCACCTTCACCGTGGGGAAGAGCTGACCGAGCCACGGGTTGTTGCGGTGATCGCGGCCGTAGCCATAGTGGAAACCACCGTTGAAGCTGTAGTCGGCGCGTCCTCTGACATCGCTGCCGTTGTTGCCGTTGCCGTTGTCGGCCTGCGCCGGACCGGCGAACCCGATCACCGCCGCGGACAGCGTGCCCGCGACCATGCCTACCAAGCCCATCTTGTTCATGGGTCTCGCCTCTTCTCATCTGACCACTCCGCCGGCGGGCAGAACTCCCGCGACTCTCTGCGGAACAGGCGACAGGACGCGTTGATTCCCCGCGGTCGGCCGTACGCACGCGTGTTGCGACCGCATCAGTTCCGGCGGGCGACGTCCGGCCAGCCTTCCAGCGCCAGGTCCCCGATGGCGTGGAGTTCCGCGCGGGTCGCCCCGCTGCGCGCCTGTATCGCGATCCCTTGGCACACAGCCGCAATCCAGCGGGCGAGTAGCAGGGTGTGCACGTCAGCCAACTCGCCGGCGGCGACCGCGGCGTCGAACCGTTCGGCCAGGCGGTGCACTGTCGCTTCGCGGAACTCGGCCATGCCGGGCGCCTCCCCGACGGTCAGGCACCCGTGGATGTCGCCGCTGACCGTGTCGGCGGCGCCGTGCACCATCGCCTCGGCCACCTCGCGGGCCGTCGGCCGGGTCAGCGCCTCGGTCGTGTAGGCGCCGGGACCCTCGAGGTAGCGCCGCAACGCGCGTTCGAACAGATGCTCTTTGGACCCGAACTCCGCGTAGATGCTGCGGCGGTTCACCCCCGTCGCCGCCGTCACGTCCGAGATCGAGACCGCGTCGAAGCCGCGATCCCAGAACAATCTCATCGCCGCGTCTTCGACCTCGTCCGGATCGAACTCGCGCGGCCGCCCGACAGCCATGGCGAACCCTTTCATGTGATGCCGATCACATCCGGAATGGACCCGCCACGGAACCGGCTTGACCTGAGCGTACTAAGTAACGCATCGGTTCGTAACTAACCAGGAGGCCTCACATGAGCACAGCACACCTGACCGGACGCCGCGCACTGATCACCGGAGGCTCGCGCGGAATCGGCGCCCAGATCGTCCGCCGGTTGACCGCGGACGGCGCCGCAGTCGCGTTCACGTACTCGGCCTCGGCCTCGGCCGCCGACACCCTCGTTGCCGAACTCACCGCCCAGGGCGCCACGGTGGTGGCCATTCAGGCCGACGCCGCCGTCCCCGCCCAGAACGTCGACGCGGTTGACAAAGCCGTCGCCGCACTCGGCGGTTTGGACATCGTGGTGAACAACGCTGGGGTCGCTCACATGGCGCCCATCGACGACTTCCCCGGCGAGCAGTTCGACCGCCTGGTGGCGATCAACATCGGCAGCATGTTCTGGACCACCCGCACCGCGATGAAGCATCTCGGCGACGGTGGACGAATCATCAACATCGGCAGCATCAACGCCGATCGGGTGCCGGGCGCCGGCCTGTCGGTCTATGCGATGACCAAAGGAGCGGTGCAGTCGTTCACCCGCGGACTCGCGCGCGACCTCGGCTCGCGCGGCATCACCGTCAACAACGTGCAGCCCGGCCCGGTCGACACCGACGCCAACCCGGGTCAGGGCGATTTCGCCGAGAGCCTCAAGCTGGTCACCACCCAGGGCCGCTACGGCGACACCACCGACGTCGCCGCCCTGGTGAGCTTCCTGGCCGGGCCGGAGTCCGGGTACATCACCGGCGCGCACCTCAACATCGACGGCGGCTTCACCGTCTGACCGGCGGGCTCCGTCGTCCGCACCGGCGAGTCGAAACGAATGCTCCCGCAACGCATGTTCCGCGGTGAGCCTGCACCTCGCTCGTGTCTCAGTCGGGTGGGAACACGACGGGATAGGCCTCGGCGAAGTCGGCCGACCGTCCGACGGCGGCCCACTTCGTGTCTTCGGCGAGCAGGTTCCGGTCCTGCTGTATCGATCCGTCGACCGCGTTGACGCCGAGCGGCAGGTGATACGGGATGTCGGTGCGTCGTGACATCTGCACGAGGATCTCGGCGGCCCGCGCAGGATCACCGGCGGTGACTGCGCCGCCTCTGCGAATCGCACCCATGGCCCCGACCGTATCGGCGTACGCCTCCGGGACATCCGCGATGGACATGGACGCACCTGCCCAGTCAGTGGCGAAACCGCTGGGTTCGACGACGAGCACCCGCAACCCGAAAGGTGCCGTCTCCGCCTGCAGGACACGCGAGAACCCGTCGATGGCGAATTTCGCCGCCTGGTAGGACGCGATGCCCGGTGAGCCGCCGACGCGTCCACCCATCGACGAGAACTGGATGATCAGGCCGCCCTGCTGTTCCCGGAAAACCGGGATGGCTGCCCTGGAGACGTTGTAGACGCCCCAGAAGTTGGTCTCGAACTGGGCACGGAAGTCGTCCTCCGACACGGTCTCGATCGGCGCGACGTTGGCATAGCCGGCGTTGTTCACCACGATGTCGATGCGCCCGAACCGCTTTCGCGTCTCGGCAATGGCCGCACCGACCGCCGTCGCGTCGGTGACGTCGAGTGCCAGCGGCAGGATCCGCTCGCCGTGAGCCGTTACGAGGTCGGTGAGCGTCTCCGGACGCCGCGCGGTCGCCGCAACCGAATCCCCCGCGGACAGCACCGCCTCGACCAGCGCCCTCCCGAACCCGCGGGAGGAGCCGGTGACGAACCAGACGCGAGACACGCTGTCCCCGCTCACAGTCCCAACTCGCTGAGGTCGGGGTGGCCCTGTGGGCGCGGCCCGCTTAGATCCCAATGGAACAGGCGGTCCTTCCCCGTTTCATCGTGGAACTCGTAGGCGAACCGGACAGCGATGCGGTCGTTCCCGAACGCCCAGAGTTCCTTGATGAGCCGGTAATCGAGCTCACGGGCCCATTTGTCGGTGAGGAACTCGACGATCTGCGCACGTCCGCACACCAAGGTGGAGCGGTTGCGCCACCGACTGTCGGCGGTGTACCCCAGCGCGACCCGTTGCGGGTCTCGTGTGTTCCACAGATCCTCTCCTGCACGGACCTTCGCGATGGCGGTATCGCGCCCGAAGGGTGGGGAGAGTGCCGATGTCGTCACAGGTGTGTTCCCTTTCAGGACGTCAGGAATCCGAGCGGGCCAGCACAAGCATCCCCCTCTGGGCACTGCGCGCGTATCCGCCACTGGCCAGTGCGATGCGCCAGTCATGACTCAGGGCAGTACGCGGTCGAGCTGGCCGCGCGAGGTGATTCCCAACTTCGTGAACACCTTGCCGAGGTGGTACTGCACGGTGCGAGCGCTGATGAACAGCCGGGCGCCGATTTCCGGGTTCGACAATCCGTCCCTGGCCAGGCGCGCCACCTGGGCCTCCTGCGCGGTGAGTTGCTGATCGGCCACCGGCGAATCGGTCTTGCGCGGGGTGTCGCCGACGGCGGCCAGTTCGCGCCGGGACCGCTCGGCGAACGCGCCCATGCCCATGTCGGTGAACATCTCATGAGCGGTGCGCAGTTCGGCGCGGGCCTCGCCGCGGCGGCGTTCCCGGCGCAACCATTCCCCGTACACCAGGTGCGCGCGGGCCAGTTCGGCCCGCACCCGGGTGCGACTGAGGTGCTCGATCGCTTCGCGGTAACAGCGCTCGGCCCCATCACCCACGGCGACGATGGCCCGTGACCGCTTTTCGAGGCCGAGTGCCCAGTCGGTGCCGCTGGAGCTGGTGATGTGACTGAGCCGGTGCAGCGTGTCGGTTGCCTCCGACAAGGCGCCGCTACGCACCGCGGCCTCGATGAGCTCCGGCAGGGCCCAGCTCGCGGAACTCAACTCCGAGAGGTCCTCGGTCGCATGTCTGGCCGCGGCGAGCGCTGAGTGGTAATCACCGCACCCGTTGTGCAGCACGGCTTTCGCCCACGAGGTGAACGTGAGGCCGTTTCCCTCGCCCCGTGCGGTGACTTCCGCCGTCGTGGTCGCGGCCAGCGCCGCCACCACGTCGTGCTCACCGCGCATCGCCGCAAGGCCGAGTGCGGCGTAGGGCGCGATCCTGGTGCCCGTCGCGTCTGTGGCGCTCTGCAATTCCTCGATCAGGGCTGCGGCGCCTTTGAGATCCCCGTGCACGAGCAACGTGCATGCGCGCGAGTTCAACGCCAGCGGCACGTGGCTCAGCGCGCCGGCGCCCCGGACCAGTTCGACGTGGCGTTCGGAGAGGCGGTACCACCCGTCGTCGTCCCAGGACCGGGTCGCGGCGACGAATGCGCACCACACCCACCTGCGCTGCTCCTCGGGTGACAGGTCGTCGAAGGCGTTGAGCGCGAGTCGAAGTCGTGGCAGAGCAGCGGCATACCCGTCGATGAAGTGCGTGACCAGCCAGTCGAGCAACAGGTCGGCCATCTCCGGCCGACCCGTCGGCCGCGGCGCGGTCGCGGCGGCGCGGGCGATCTCGAGGGCACTTCCCCCCGCGGCGAGGCGGCCGGCGAACATGGTGGCCGTGAAAGCGTCCATGTACGTCGTCCGCGAGAGCGCGGGGTCGATGAATTCCAGTTGTGTGGCCGCCTTCAACAACAACGGCGGCGCGTCACTGCCCCGGCTGGAGAGGAACGCGATCCGCCCGCGGGCCAAATCGGCACCGGCCTGCTGTAGGCGGGTGAGCGGCCCGCCTTCGGCCATCGCGAGAAGGTCCGTCGCCGTGTCGAACGCACCGGCCTCGATCTTGGCCGACGCCGCGGCCAGGGCGCGATCGGCGCGTTGCGCCGGGGACACCGTGAGCGTCGCCGCCCGTTCCAGGAATGCCGCCGCTGCCCCGACGCCGCCGCGGACCTGTGCCCGCGCGGCCGAACTCTCCAAGTCGGCGGCGACGGTGTCGTCGGGTCCGGAAGCGGCATGCGCCCGATGCCAGGCTCGTCGATCGGGGTCGGTCTGGGCGTCGGTGGCCATCGCGAGCGCGCGGTGCGCTTCGCGCCGCTGCGCGAGCGTCGCAGAGTGATAGGCCGCCGACCGCACCAGCGGATGCCGGAACCGCACGCGACTGGCGAACGTCGCCAACTCAGCCTCGACGGCAGGCGCCGCAGCCTCGCTGTCGATGCCCAATTCGGTTGCCGCGCGCCACATCAGCGCGACATCGCCCGTAGGCTCCGCGGCGGCGATCGTCAGCAGCCGCCTGGTGTCCTCGGGCAGCGTGTCGATCCGGGCCCGAAAAGTGGACTCCACGTCAGCCGGCAGACGGACCGCCTCGGGCACTCCGAAACCGCCCGCGAGTTCTTCGGCGCTCAGCGCTCGGGGAAGCTCCAGCAGAGCCAACGGATTACCGCGGGTCTCGGCGACGATCTGGTCGCGGACCCGGGTGTCGATCGGCCCGGCCAACGCCGTTTCGAGTAGCACCCGCGCATCGATACCGCGCAAGCCGCGGATCACGAGGGCGGGCAATCCGGTGAACGCTTCGGTGGGAACCCGCGCGGCGAACACCAGACCCACGGACTCCGCCCCCAACCGGCGTGCCACGAACGCAAGGACCTGCGCCGAAGCCCGGTCCAGCCACTGTTCGTCGTCGGCCAGACACAGCAGTGGCCGCTCCTCGGCGGCATGCGACAGGAGGTTCAACACCGCGAGACCGACGAGGAAGCGGTCCGGTGCGGGTCCGGTGCTCATGCCGAGCGCGGTGCTCAACGCCACCCGCTGCGGTTCAGGCAATCGGCCCTCGTGCTCCATAAGCGGCAGGCACAATTGGTGCAGGCCTGCGAAGGCCAATTCCATTTCGGCCTGGACCCCGGCGGTCCGAACGACGCGGCAGTCGACCGCCGATGCCGCGAGATGTTCCAACAGTGCGGTCTTACCAGCGCCTGCGTCACCGCGGAGCACCAACGCGCGACTCTCTCCGGCGTTCAGCGCAGCGACCAACCCGTCGAGCACCGCGACTTCCTCACGACGCCCGATCAGCTCGACCGCGCCGCCGTTCCCGGCGGCACCGCTTGCCCGCACGGGTCGACGTTATATCGCCCGGACCGGCTTCGCTGCGGTTGGTTGGTCCGTCGGTTTTAGCTGGTCGCGGACCATCCAGGCGCGCCGCGGCTACTGTGCCGCCACGAGGGAATCAGGCCCCCGGCCTGCGCCCCCCGGGCATCGCTTAAGCAAGGCGATTACGGTAATAACTGCGGGTGCGGCGTTGCCCCGCTGCCCTCTTCCCATCTGTTCGCGAGGAGATCCATGCGGTTACGGCGGTTCGCGATCGTCTGTGCGGCACTGCTCATCACCGGTTGCGCACCACAGGTCTGGGGCGCGCCGCCCACCGTCGCGCCCCAGGCTCCCGTCCCGGCGCCGCCGGCCGCCCCACCCGCACCGACGGCATTCGACGGGCTCGACGCCCGCGTCCGTCAGGCGACCGCCGACGCCGCGGAATCCGGCGCCGAGATCGAGACCGTGGTGTTGGACCGCACCACCGGCCAGGTCGTGTCCAACGGGGTCACCACGCCTTTCCCGATCGCGTCCGTGGTGAAGCTGTTCATCGCCGACGACCTGCTGCTGCAGGAAGCGGAGGGCACGACGGAACTGTCTCCGGCCGACCACGCCGCACTCGACCGCATGCTGCGCGCCTCCGATGACGGCGCGGCGGAGCAGTTCTGGGAGCGCAGCGGTGGGACCGCCATCGTCGACCGCATCGTCGCCCGGTACGGGCTGACCGGTACGACCGCGCCCCCGAACGGGCATTGGGACGTCACGCTCAGCACCGCAGCGGACCTCGTGCGCTACTACGCCATGCTGCTGGACGGTACCGGCGGGCTCCCGGCCGACCGGGCCGACGTCATCATCGGCAACCTCGCACAGTCCACGCCGACGGGCGCCGACGGTTATCCGCAGCGGTTTGGCATCCCCGACGGGCTGGGTGCCGAGCCGGTGGCGGTCAAACAGGGCTGGTTCTGCTGCTGGAACGGCGCCAACCAGCTGCACGTGTCCACCGCCGCGATCGGGCCCGACCGCCGCTACGTGATGGCCATCAGCTCGGTGGGACCCAGCGACGCCTCCGAGGCACGCGAAACCCTTACGCGCGCCGTCAAGACGATGTTCCCGGGCGGCGCGATCTAACACGCCGCCCGGCGGCCCTGCGCGCCATCTCTATGCTGGGGGCTTGATCCGCTGAGCGGGAGGGCCACGAAAGCGGGGGTAGGGCACGTGCGCGACGACGAGACGAACAACGACCGGGACGGGCTACCGGCCGCGAACGAGCCGGCACCGGGTGACCGCCCGTCCGGGACGATCCGCTGGCAGGACGCTGCCACCGCCCGCCCGCGCCAGCCGACCGTGGCCGAGGCCCGTCAACGCGACAAGGCGCGAAAGGCCCGCGAGGCCGCCGCACTCTTCGCCGAGGAGCAGGCGCGCCGACAGGAGGCTCGAGCGGCGTCGCGACGCAAGGCCATGATGGGGTCGGTCGCGGTGGTGGGGCTCGTCGGCGTCGTCGCACTCGGCTATCACGTTCTCAACGACGACGACGAGGTGTCCGCGACCTGTGTCCGGGACGGCACCAACGAGGTGGTCCCCGAGCAGTACTGTTCGACCGGCAGCGCCGGAGTCGGCGGCCTCTTCATCTTCGCCGGGACGCCCTACCGGTACTACTACGGCGGTAACAACGGCGGTGTCGGCACCACCGCGCGCGGCGGCACCCTCGAACTGCCGAGAGGCGCTACCGGCAGGACGTCGGCCGGACAGACCATCACCCGCGGCGGCGCCGACTCCGGTTCGATCACTCGCGGTGGCTTCGGTTCGAGCAGCCAGAGCGGCTCGGGCAGCTGAGATGAGACGGGAACGCCACGCTCCGCGCGCCGGGTGGCAACGCATCGTCGGCGAGCAGGGCATGTGCTTCGGCACCCCGGCACGCGACGCCACCGGAGCGGAGCGGCCCTACTGGGACGAATCCGTGCACTACGTCTTCGACATGGACGAGGTGCTGTCGATCGAGGCATCGGTCGAGGTGCTGCACTCGATGTGCCTGGACGCGGTCGAACACGTCATACTCACCGAGCGCTATCGGGACTTCGGGCTGCCCGAGTGGTCCTGGGAACACATCGAGAAGTCCTGGCGCCGCGGCGATCCGCACCTCTACGGCCGCTTCGACCTACGCTACGACGGCAGTCGCCCGCCAGTCCTGTTGGAGTACAACGCCGATACCCCGACGTCGCTGCTCGAGGCGGCGATCCTGCAGTGGCACTGGAAGACTGCGGTCTTCCCCGCCGACGATCAGTGGAATTCGCTGCACGAACGGCTGGTCGCCCGGTGGGCGGAGATCCGGCACCTGCTGCCCGGCTCCGAAACCCACTTCACGTGGTCGTCGGCCGACCCGACCGGTGAGGACAACGTCACGCTGGCCTACATCCAGGAGTGCGCCGCGGAGGCGGGGCTGCACACCGTGGGCCTGCCGATCGAGGAGATCGGTTGGGACGAGGACCTGGACCGGTTCGTCGACCTCGAGGAGGCTCCCATCGCCTCCATCTTCAAGCTGTACCCCTGGGAGTGGCTCATCGACGACGACTTCGGCCGTCGCGCAGTCGAATCGCTTCCGCAGACGATGTGGGTCGAGCCGATGTGGAAGACGCTGCTGAGCAACAAGGCGATCCTGGCGGTGCTGTGGGAGATGCACCCCGGCCACCCGAACCTGTTGCCGGCGTACGTCGACGATCCGCACGAGCTGGTCGACTTCGTCCGCAAGCCGAAACTGGGCCGCGAGGGCGCGAACGTCACGATCGTCGCCGACGGGCACGAGACGCAGACCGGCGGCGTCTACGGCGAGGAGGGATTCGTCTACCAGCTGTTCGATCCGCTGCCGCAGTTCGACGACATGCGCCCGGCGCTCGGGGCGTGGATCGTCGGGGACGAGTCCGCCGGACTCGGCATCCGCGAGACCTCCGGGCTCGTCACCGACGACGGCGCCGCCTTCGTACCCCACCGCATTCCGATGTCGTGACCGAGAGGAACTCCCCCGCCCCATGACGACCCTTGCTTTGCAAGACGATTACTGGTCCGTCCTCGGTCACGGTGTGGCCGCGATCGCGCTGTATGCCATCGTCGGCCTCGCGCTGATCGTGCTCGGATTCTTCGTGCTCGATTGGACGACGCCGGGACCCCTGCGGACGCTCGTGCAGGCGCGACGCCCCAACGCGGCGGCGATCGCCGCATCGGGCCTGGTATCCCTGTCGCTGGTCGTGGTGCTCGCGATCTTCGCCTCGTCCGGCGACCTGCTCGACGGGCTGATCCGAACGGTCGTCTTCGGGCTGCTCGGTATTGTCGCCCAAGCGGTTTCGGTGCGCGTCGTCGAGCTGATCACCGGCATCGACGTCGGTGCCGTGCTGGCCGCCGAACGCTACACGCCGGAGGTGCTGGTGGTGGTGGCTGCGCACTTCGGGTTGGGGCTCATCGTCGCGGCGTCCATCCTCTGACGGGACCCCGGGGATGCGTTCGTCGGGAGGTCCGCGGCGGTGGACCCGGCTCGCTACCGTCGCCAACGGCGCTCACCTGTTCTATGAACTGGCCGCCGGGGTCGCGATGCCGTTCGCGTCGCGGACGGGACCGGTGGTCGCCGCTGCGGGGTGGGCGACGGGCACGGCCGCGGCCTACTCGGCCGCCGGTCGTCGGAACCGTTCGTGGGACGGCATTTTCGGGCTTCTCAACGGGGTGTATCTGACGGCGGTGATCGCGCACTTCATCTACTGGCCGAAGCGGTGGATCGGGGGCGTGCCCTACCTGACCGAATGCGAAGGTATGCGCGGCGCGGTGGTGGCGCCCTACAACGGGATCCTCTGTGTATCCGGGGTGGCCGCCGTCGCCGGCCTGTTCGAGCACGGCCGCGCAGGCGCCCGTGGCGCACTGGTGACCCTGGTCGGCGTCCCCCTCCTGCTCAGGCTGCAGGCCATCGAGTTCCGGCGGCTGCGCGTCCAGGCGCAGCGGCAACCGGGCTGGTGGAACCGGCGGCTGCAGCCGGAATAGCCGTCGCACAACCGGTGTTGGCCCGCAGGTAGGCGGAGCGACGACACGGAGGCGGCAACATGAAGATCGGAATCATCGGCGCAGGACACATCGGTGGCACGTTGGTACGCCGACTTCGGCAACTCGGACACGACGTCGCCGTGGCCAATTCCCGCGCCCCCGAGACCCTGGCCGACCTCGCCGCCGAGACCGGAGCCACGCCCGTATGGGCGAAGGACGCTGCCGCCGACGCCGACCTCGTGATCATCAGCATTCCGCAGAAGAATGTCCCGGATCTGGCCGGCGGCATCGTCGACGCGCGTCGGCCCGGCGCCCCGGTGATCGAGACCAACAACTACTACCCACAGCAGCGCGACGGCGAGATCGCCCCGATCGAGGACGGCCAACCGGAGAGTGCCTGGGTCTCGGAGCAGATCGGCGCACCGGTGTACAAGGTGTTCAACGGCATCTTCTGGAAGCACCTGCTCGAGCGCGGGACGCCGAGCGGCACTCCGGGTCGCATCGCGCTTCCGATCGCCGGTGAGGCGGGACCGGGCCGCGACCTGGTACACGCCCTCGTCGATCAGCTCGGGTTCGACCCCGTCGACGCAGGTCCGATCTCGGAGTCGTGGCGCCAGCAACCCGGAACCCCGGTGTACGGCAAAGACTTCGACGCGGACGACGCGCGGAAGGCGCTCGCCGAGGCGACGCCCGAACGTACGGCGGAGTGGAGCGCGCGCACCGCGTAGCCGTTGCGCAGATCGATGGCATCACCGCCACGTCACGCATCGTTCGTACGCACCGGCCGAACGAACGCCGACGCGACGAGGCGGCGTCGCAACCGGCCGTTCGACGCAGCGAACAGGTGGTTCATCGCGGCGATGTGACCGCCGAGGTCATCCCGCCCGGTGAGGTAGGTCCAGCGGTGCACTTCCGGGAGAGCGAAGAACTGCTCGAAGAAGCCCGGCACCTCCTGCGGCGGCATCCGCAGCAGCGCTTCCAGCCCGATACGCCGAAGGCGGTGGACGATTTTCGCCGAGACCGGCCACACGGTGTCTTGAGCTGCCGTCAGCGCCCGCGCCGGGTCCCGTGGCAGGTGCTCGGCGATCGCCGCGGCCACCCGTGGGGCCAATCCGAGGGACGCGGCGAGGCTGAATCCGGTCGCGGGGTGGATCAACGGCGCGGCCGCCCCGAACCCGAGAACGCCGTAACCGCGGTGGCGCGGATGGTCCACCGGAAACGAGACCCGCTCCGTGCGAACGCCGTCGGGCGGAATGATCCCGTGGTGCGCGAGCCGGGCGTGCAGACGCCGGCGCAACGTCGTCAGCGACAGTCCGGGCCGGCGCGCCAGTGACGTCTCCTCCACCAGCACCTCACCACCGCCCAGTGGCACGACGTAGAGGAACGTCGGCCACCCGGTCTCACCGTGGTCGGCGCGCCAGTCCATGAACAGCGCCTCCCCCGAGGACGTGAGCGGAGCGGCTGCCTCGTCGTCCAGCACGACGCCGTACGCAGTCTGCGCCGCAGCCGTATGCCCCGGTCCCGCGCCGGCCAGCGGTCGCGCCCAACCGCCTGCGTCCACGACGACCGCGGCCCGCAGCGAAGATCCGTCCGCGAGGGTGACCACACCGCGTTGCGGTGAACCGACGGCGCGACCGGTGTGTACCCGCACGGCGGTCAGCCGACCGGTCAGGTGCGCGAACAGGGTGGGCACGTCGAGTACGGCGTACTCCCAGCCCAGATCGTGCTCCGTCAGCGCGATCGCGCGTCCCACCGCGCGGGCCGCGACCACGGACTCGGGCAGTTCGACGGGCAGCTCACGGCTCCACATGCCGTAGGTCGCGGTCCACGGCCGCTCTGGCGCCGGGTCGAGCAATCCGGTCTCGAGCCCCAGCCGGCCGCATGCCCCCGCCAGGGCCATCCCCGCGGGACCGCCGCCGACCACCAGAACGTCCATTCGCCCTATCGTGCCCCAATCCCCCGGCGAGGCGTCACGATCAACTCCCGTCCCATTGTTAACATCCGGCCGTGCCAGGCTCGCCGCAAGACTTCAGCCTCCGGCGGTCGCCCATGGTGTCCCGCCGGGACGCGCTGCGCTACGCCGCCGCAGCATCGGCGCTGGCCGGGGTCGGCGCAACAGCGGCGGCAGTGGGCAGTCCGACAGCGGCGGCCGCCGGTCCCATGCTCATCGACTTCGCCGCACACCAGATTCCGGCCGAACACATCCGCGCCGCGGGATACGCCGGGGTGGTCAACTACGTGTCGACGTCGCGGCCGGGCACCAACTTCGGCGCCAAACCGATCACCCGGCCCTACGCCGAGTCACTGACCCGGGCTGGGCTGGTCATCGTCAGCAACTACCAGTACGGAAAGCCCGGCGGCAGTGCCCCGTCGGATTTCACCCGCGGTTACGCCGGTGGTGTCGCCGACGCCCGGACCGCCTGGCAGATACACACGGCAGCCGGCGGCGGACGGAGTGCGCCGATCTACTTCTCGATCGACGAGGACATCAGCGAGGAGACGTGGAAGAACGTCGCGCTGCCGTGGTTCCGCGGGATCAACTCGGTGCTCGGCGTGCAGCGCACCGGTGTCTACGGCGGCATCGACGTGTGCCACTGGGCTGCCGTCGCCGGCGTGATCGGGAACTCCCGTACCCCGGGACGCGTGTGGGCGTGGCAGACCAAGGCCTGGTCCGGCAACCGGATACACCCCAATGCCGCTCTCTACCAGCGCATCGTGGCCACGAAGTCGAACCCCGGCCCGCTGGTGGGCGGCTACGAAGTCGACGTCAACGACGTGCTGGCCCAAGACGTCGGCCAGTGGAACCTGCATCCCTGACGTCGGTTCAGCCGGTGAACGTCTCCCCCTTGGCCGAATGGTCGTGGTGGGTGAAGGTCAGCGGGATCTGCCGGCCGCGGGCGATTTTGTCCAGCATGGCGATCCGCTCGCGCGCCGGCGCCCCGGTCTCGTTCCTGCGCACTTGAACGGGATTGGACCACGGCAGCATGTCGGCGACCCTCACGAGGCCGACGTTGAGTCGGGTGAAGTTCTCGAACATCTGCACCCGGCGCCGGAAGTCGTAGCCCAGCGGCTCGAACAGCGTGCCGGCGATCATCGCCTCGATCTGCTGGTATCCGAACACCACGCCGGCGGGGGCGAGCGCGATGGTGGCCGTGATCTGGTTGGCGTAGCGCGCCACCAGCTTCCTGGCCCAGTCGGGAAGGGTCTCCGTCAGGGTCGCGATGTGCGCGGGGCCCGCAATGGCGTCGACCAACTCGGCGCGCCACGGCGACGGGTTGCCGCCCCTGGCCAGAACGTAGTTCAGCGATTTGATCAACTCGACGCCGTCGGCGGAGCGCAGACGTTCGGGCGCACCCCACAACCGCCCGGAATACGACGAGTATTCGGCGAGATCGTCGAGCTCCTGCTTGGTGAGCCTGCGCCCGAATGCATGGTCGACGAGGCGGCCGAGCAGCATCCCGCTGCCGAAACCGAGCAGCGACGTCACGGGAATGGGTTCCCCGAACTTGAGATAGAGGTCGTCGCCCCATTTGCGCCGTAGTCCGCGGCTGACCACCGCATGCATGAACCGCACCCGCACCACGTCCTGAAACGCCTCGGACTGCCGGTCGAAGATGTCGGGCAGCGTGAACTGCGCGAACACTCGCGCGGTTTCGATGAAGCGGCGCGGACCGTCGTCGGCGAACCGGCCGGTGGAACCGGTGGCGGCGGAGATGTCGCCGGTCATCGCGGTCTCGTAGAACGCCCAGCCCTGGATGATGGTGGTCGACGCCCGCGTACTGGACATCGCCAGCATCCGGCCCCGTTCGGCGGCGACGAGATCGAACTGGCCGGGCAGCCCGTCTAGATGTTCGAAGAGTTCGACGTACTCGCGCGGGGGGTCCTCGAGCGTGTCGATGCCCTGGGTCAGCGCCTGTTCGAACAGCGCCCGGCCACGCTCGGGACCGAGGCGTTCGAACGCGTCCACCGCGCCGATCATGTGCTCGTCGGCCTGCCAGAAGTAATCGTCCCGCAGGCGGGTGATCTCGTTCGGTTCGACCTCTTTGTCGATGTCGATCCAGTCACCGAAGATGAATTCGCGCATGTGCCGCCATTGAGCGGCGAAGTGGTCACGGCCGGGCGGGATGGGTCGCAGCGGCCGATCGGGCTGGTCCCGACGGTTGAAGTCGACATCCTCGAGCGCGATCGTGGGAGATTCGCCGGTCACCGTCATGTAGCGGTCCAATCGCCAGGAATACAGGGCAGTCGTGACGACGCTATCGCACGACCCCGTCTAAGTGAATGACGATTCTGATCCGCGGTCGGTCGTTAGACCACAATCACTGCCGACGGGCGACGTAGACCGTGTTGGTCGAGTACCCGCCCGTCAGCGGATTGGGGAACCGAACGACGGATGCCTCGGATCGATCGAAGACCCCGGCGAGGACCGTCTCGAACTCCGAGTCGGGGGGATCGTCGGACCACAACGCGAAGACTCCGCCGGGATGCAGGTGGTCGACGATCTTCTTGAGCCCGGCAGGCGTGTAGAACGCGCGGTGACTCGGATGCAGGACGTGTCGCGGCGTGTGGTCGATGTCGAGCAGGACGGCGTGGAAGCGGCGCCCCGGCGCCTCCGGATCGAAACCGGCGGGGCTGTCCGTCATGGCGAAGAAGTCGCCCTGCTGCAGGCGAAGTCGAGGGTCCGCCACCATTTCGGCGGTGTCGGGTAGGAGCCCCCGTTGATGCCAGCCGATGACCTCTGCAAGCGCCTCCACCACTACGAGGGCACGAACGCGGGGATCCGCGAGCGCCGTCTGCGCGGTATAGCCGAGTCCCAGTCCTCCGACGACGACGTCGAGGTCGGAATCGGCTGCTGCGGCGAGACCGAGGCGAGCGAGCTCCACCTCGGCCACCGTGAACAGACTCGACATCAAGAACTCGTCATCGAGCTTCGCCTCGTACACATCCACGTTCAGCGACGGCTCGGTCCGCCTGCGTAGGCTGATGACACCCATGGGGGTCTGCGACCAATCCAGTTCGACGAAGCGTGGACTCACGACGAACCCAGATCTCCGCCGACCTGTCTCACCACGGTGACTCGGCCGCCGTCGCCCGGATCGGGTTCCGGCAGAACAGACTCCGGGTCGACCAGATAGACATCGTGACCATCGAGAGTGAGTCGACGGACGACCTCCAGCAGCATGCGCCGGGCGACATCGTCGATCGAATAGACCATCGTGAGGTCCAGCGCCACCCGAGCTTCTGTCGGCGCGGTGTCCACGACCTCTCGAATCACCTTCTCCACACCGGCGAAGCGGATCCCGCCTTGCAACTGGACGACTCGGATCACGTCCGGTCCGGCGTTGTCCACTGAGTTGGATCGCACGACCGAACGGGCAGCGGCCGGAACCTCCATCACATGCAGACCCATGTCGGAGGAGAACCGTCCGAACAACGACACTCCGCGAACACTGTTCCCGTGGGCATCCAGTCGCGGTGAGAACGTGGCGATCCCGATCTGACCGGGAAGGGCGCCGATCAGGCCTCCGGCCACACCGCTCTTCGCCGGGATGCCCACCTGGGTCGCCCAGTCACCGGCGGCGTCATACATTCCGCAGGTGGACATCACACTCAATACCTGACGAACCACGGGCTCGGTCACCACGCGCTCCCCCGTGAGCGGATTGACCCCATGGTTGGCCAGAGTCGCAGCCATCACGGCCAGATCGCGGGCGGTGACGAGCAGCGAGCACTGATGGATGTAGCCGTCGACAACGACGGCTGGATCTTCGGTGAGGATGTTGTAGCTGCGGAGCATGTGGGCGATGGCGAGGTTGCGGTGCGCATGCTCCATCTCCGACGCGCACACCGATTCATCGATGGCGAGTCGGCGTCCCGCAAACGCCGAAAGTCCGCTGACCACATGCTCCAACCGCTCTTCTGGGTCCAGTGCTTCGCGGCCGGCCAGCGAGTACGCGGTGATCGCGCCGGCGTTGATCATTGGATTGAGTGGTCGACCCGAACCGCCTTCGAGGGAGAGCTCGTTGAACGCCTCCCCCGACGGTTCGACACCGACTTTGGCCAGCACGGTGTCGAAGCCTCGATCAGCCAGGGCCAGCGCGTACGTGAAGGGCTTGGAGATCGACTGGATCGTGAACTCGACATCGACGTCACCGGCGCCGTAGACCGCGCCGTCCACCATGGCGAACGCCGCGCCGAGGCGGTCCGGATCCGCTGTCGCCAACTCGGGAATGTACGCCGCCGGCGCCCCGGAGGTGTCCGACGCGAAGTCCTCGAGCACTTCGGTCAGGTAGTCAGGAATCGGTGACCGCATGGCCCTCCTTTACGCGCGAACGCTCGTGCATCTTGTGCCCGGCGGATCGATCTGGACACCCACGATTCCATCCGCATCCTCTCAGGGCAGGGGCAGCTCCCTGAGTTGTCGGCGGGAGGTGATGCCGAGTTTCCGGAAGATGTTTCGCAGGTGGGCTTCAATTGTGCGCGGACTCAGAAAGAGTTGCGCGCCCACCTCACGGGAGGTAGCCCCCGTCGCGACGAGCCGTGCGATGGTCAGTTCCTGGGCGGTGAGCGCGTCGGTGGGTTGGGCGGTCCGTTTGCGGGGATGCTCGCCGGTGGCCTGTAGCTCGCGGGCGGCGCGGGCGGCGAACGGCTCTGCGCCCATGTCCGACAGCAGCGCATGTGCGGTGCGGAGTTGTTCGCGGGCGTCGCTGCGGCGACCTTCGCGCCGCAGCCATTCGCCGTAGACCAGGTGGGTGCGGGCGAGGAAGGCGTCCATTCGGCAGTTCTGTAGCCGCTCGATCGCTTCGCGGTAGTGCTTGTCCGCTTCCCCTCCGGTGCTGGTCAGCGCCCGTGAGCGGGCGGCGATACCGAGCGCCCATTCGGTGCCACTGGCCTGGGCTCTCGCGTCGAGTTCTTCCATTGCGCGAGAGGCGGCTTCGAAATCACCGGCGCGGGCGGCCGCCTCGACGAGCTCGTGGAGCGCCATCCCCCTGATCCCCGGTTCGTACGAATCCCGTGCGCAGGCGGCGGCCTGCTGCGCCGCCGCATAGTTGCCGCGGCCGTTGTGCAACACCGCCATTGCGCACTGAGACACCGTCGCTTCGATACCCCGCGAGTGTTCTGTTGCCGTGCCACCACACGTGTCATGCCGAGCGGTGGCGCCAACATCGACTCCGCGCCATGCCTCCAGGTACGTGTGGGCGTAGCCCATTGGCTTCGCGCCCGATGCTTGCGATATCGCCGCAGCCTCGTCTGCCAACTCGGCGGCGCGGGAGAGCTCGCCGGTGTAGACCCGCGCGAAAGCCAAGACGATCAGTGCCGTGGGCAGCGTGGCGAGAGCACCGGCATCGCGCGCCTGGCGCACATGGCGGTCGGCCAACACGATGGCCAGTTCATCCTCGAAGAGTGCGATCGCGGTTCGTGCGGCCAACGACAGCCAGTTGCCGGCGTCGCCGGCTCGGACGGTTCCGACCGGAGACACGTGATCCCGGAACGCCTTCAGCGCCTGCCTGAGGATGGGCGCACCGGATTCGAACCCGTCGGTGTGTACGGCCACCAACCCCCTGAGCAGCAAATCCGCCGGGCCCGGTGCCCCCGGCGCCGGTGCGGCGCTGACGGCTTCGGCAATCTCCGGCACGCCGGGCTCGACACCCGAACCCCCGGTGATGGTCGCCGCGTCGAAGGCCTGCAGGTAGGTCTCACGAGCGAGCGAGGGATCCAAGGAACCCAACATCTGAGCGGCCCCCAGCAGCATCCCCGGCACCTCGCTGCCTTGGGTGAGGTGGAAGGTGATCTGGGCGCGGAGCAGCTCCAGACGGGCGCGGTGCAACTCGTCCAGCCGCCCGGCGTCCACGCTGTCCAGAAGAGCCAGGGCAGCTTCGGGCGCACCGGCACAGTGCTCAGCGTTGGCGGCATTCAGTGCGCGTCTCGCCCGACTCGCAGGCTCCGGCGTCAAGTCGGTCGCGCGCCGGAGAAACGCAGCCGCAGCACAGAACCCCCCGCGGGCCAACGCACGATCGGCCGAACGCTCCAAGTCCGCGGCGGCGTCTTCGTCGGTACCCAACACCGACTGCGCGCGGTGCCACGCGCGGCGGTCCGGGTCGGCCTGCGGGTCGGTGGCAGCAGCCAGGACGGCGTGGGCCCGACGGTGTTGGGGTGCCGCGGCGGCACGGTAGACCGCCGAGCGCACCAACGGGTGACGAAACCGGACTCGGGTGTCGATCTCGAGCAGCCCCGCGGTCTCCGCGGGCGCGGCTGCCTCGCGGTCGATCCCCAGGTGATCGGCCGCGCGCCACAGCAGCCCCGCGTCCCCGGTCGGCTCGGAAGCAGCCACCAACAACAGCTGCTGCGTCTGCGCCGGGAGACTGCTCGACCGCCGCGCGAAGCTGTCCTCGATTCGGCGCGGGACGCTCATGGCGTCGGGGAGTCCGAAGCCGCCGGCCAACTGCTCGCTGCTGGGCAGCTCCAGGAGCGCCAGCGGATTACCGCGCGCTTCGGCGACGATGCGGTCGCGCACCCCGCGATCCAGCGGGGCGCCGACAACCGTGGTCAGCAATGCCCGGGCGTCGGCCTCCCCCAACCCGTCCAGGCGCAGCTCAGGTAATCCGGCCAACGGGTCGGCGCCGCTTCCGCCGGACTCCCGGACTGCGAAGATCAACACGAGCCGTTCGGCCCCCACGCGCCGCGCCATGAATGCGAGAACCTGCGCCGACGCCTGATCCAGCCATTGCGCGTCGTCGATGAGACACAGCATCGGCCCCTCATCGGCCAGGAGGTTGAGGACGGCCAGCCCGACCAGGAAGCGATCCGGCGCGGGGCCGGCCTGACGACCCAACGCAACCCCGAGCGCGGTCTGCTGCGGGGATGGCAGCGTGTCGGCGCGGTCGAGCAACGGCGCGCACAGTTGATGCAGACCGGCAAAGGCGAAATGCGTCTCCGACTCCACACCGACCGCGGACTCCACCCGGATTCCCGATGAGACTGCGGTGTCGCGGGCGTACTGCAGCAGCGCAGACTTCCCGATGCCCGCCTCCCCGCGGACCACGAGCACCCCGCTGCGCCCTGCCGATGCCTCGGCCAGCAGTCGGTCGATCGAGTCGCACTCCGTGTGTCGACCCAGCAGTCCGGCTCTTCGCTCAGTCCTGACTCGGACCGCCACCTCGTTCCCACCTACTGGCGAAGACGCCAGAATCGTCATCGCAGGACCGGAGGTCGCAAGGGGCCCACGGACACGCCGGCTCTCAACCGGATTCGGTCGGCGGGCGAAGTGTCTTGTGGGTTGATCAGTTCGACGAACACGTGGCGGGCTTCCTCCTCTGCGAGGCGCCCATCCGTGCTGGTCAGAGCGTGCCGAGTACTGACCGGGAGCGCCGCGACCGGCCACTGGAAACGATACGAGACGGTCCGCTTCCCGTCAATACGGACCGGACCGTATCGCATCCGGAAATGGGTCGTCTCCCTTACGGTTGCGGTATGCCTGCCAACCGCAGCGAGCACTCCCGTCGCGCCATCCTCGACGCGTCCATCTCGATGATCTGCGAGCTCGGGTACGACAACACCTCGATCGAGGCGATTGCCAGGCAGGCGGGCGTGAGCAAGCAGACGATCTACCGCTGGTGGCCGTCCAAGGGTGCGGTCATCCTCGAAGCTGCCACCGAGAGCCTCGGCACCGTCGTGTCGATCCCTGACACCGGGGACTTCGTCGCCGACATCCGGACCCAGCTGACAGCAATCCTGGAGTTGATCGCAACCACCGGCTTCGGGCCGGCATATCGGTGTCTGATCGCCGCCGGCCAATCCGACCCGGACCTCCTGCGCGCCGTCTACGACCAGGTCGTCGAACCCAACATTCAAGACTTCGGCGCCCGGGTCGCCCTGGCTCAGCAGCGCGGCGAATTGCGCGCCGACGCCGACTGGCGAACCATGCGCGATCTGCTGTACGGGGTCGTCGAGTACCGCCTGGTCCATGCGATGCCCCTCGAACCCGCATACCTCGACGGCGTCCTGGAGATCGTGTTCCACGGGATGCACTGACGGGTATGGGCCGGCGTCTGCGTAAGGGACTTTCACCGACGCGAAGGGGTCCCCGACTCTGCCAACCTGGTGGCACGAAGAAAACCGTCGAAATGGGAGCGCACAAACACCTCATGGCCTCACGAACCCAACGGACGCCATCGTCGTGAACAGACCGAGGTCCCCGAAACCGGCCGTGCCGCAACCGAACAAACACGCAACGCGATTACCGCTCTACGCGATGGGCATCGGCGCGGCGGGAGCCGCGCTGTTCATCGGGGTCACGCCCGGCCAGGCGAACGCGATGCCGACAGCCTTCTCAAACGGCGGCTTTGCTGCTGTCGAAGTTGTTAACGTCGACCGCGTCCCATTGAAGTAAGAGCGTGACCATGGACGCCGCCGGTATTGGGCGCGATCACTTCTACAACAACAGGGAGGCGCGAATGACCGACGCTCGAGCGAGGAAGGGCTGGCCGTCTCTACGCGTCGACGACTGGGAACCGACGCGCCGATCGCTGCACATGTGGAGCCAGATCGTGGGCAAGGTCCCGGCTGGCTCACGCGCCGCTGGTCAATCACTGGTGGCAGGTGCCGCTCTACGTGTCCCCCCGGGGATTGACGACGTCGGCGATCCCCGCGGGAACCGACTCTTTCGACATGGAGTTCGACTTCGTCGACCATGCACTCAAGGTGCGGGTGAGTGACGGCGGCGCAGCCGCCATCGATCTGCGGGACACCTCCGTGGCGCGCTTCCACCGATCAGTGCTGGACACGCTCGACGCACTGGGCGTGGCGGCGCGTATCTCGAAGGGACCCAACGAAGTACACCCCGCCGTGCCGTTCGCCGAGGACACGCACACCGGATACGATCCCGCCGCGGCCAACGCATTCTGGCGACAGCTGGTACAAGCCGACCGCGTGATCGGACAGTTCCGTGCCCGGTTCATCGGCAAGGTCAGTCCCGTGCACTTCTTCTGGGGTTCCTTCGACCTCGCCTGCACCCGATTCTCCGGCCGACCCGCTCCCCGGCACCCCGGCGGTGCGCCCAATTGCGGTGCGTGGGTGATGGAGGAGGGCTACTCGCATGAGCTGACCAGTTGCGGATTCTGGCCCGGCGGCGCGGCCGAAGGCGCGTTCTACTCCTACGCCTACCCCGAACCGTCCGGGTTTGCCGACGCCGCCGACCCTCCCGCGGGTGTCTTCTACGACAACGAGCTGAGGCAGTATCTGCTGCCGTACGAGGTTGCCCGCCAAGCGAATGACCCCGATTCGGCCGTGATGGACTTCCTCGAGTTCACCTACCGCGCGGCGGCGGACTTGATGGGATGGGACCGGACCGCCCTCGAGAGCGACCCCAACCGCTGGACGCACAAGGTCGCATCGCGGTGACCGACCAGATCCGCGAGTCCGCAACGGCGTACGTGACGTGACGATCGGTACAGCGAATGCACTGCGGGTGGCGTCGTTCGACGACCTGACCTCCGACCGACCGCATCCCATCTCGGTCGACGGTGTGGACGTCGTCCTCATCCGCCGAGGCGAAAGCGTGTCGGCCCTCTACGGACGATGCCCCCATCGGGGTGCACTGCTCGGCGACGGGCATGTCGAGGGCGACCTACTCGTGTGCGGGGTGCACGGTTGGCGCTACGACGCCGACACCGGCGTGTCACCTGTGAACCCGGCGGTGGCACTCACCACGTTTCCCGCCTGGGTGTCCGACGGCGACGTCTACCTCGATCAGGGTCCGGTCGCAGAGTTCAAGAACGCCGACGCGGCAGCGTACGCGGATGATGGCTACCAGGGTCGATGGATCAAGCCGGCCGACTCGGCCGACGAGCCGTACGTCACCCACATCCACGAACTCGCCGCCCACGGTCTGGACCGCGTCGGGCACCACGGGCCGATGGCAGCCATGGGCGTGCCCAGAGACCAGCTGCCGAAGTGGGACTCCATCCAGATGGTGACCGCGCAACTGGCGCGAAAACCGCTGCTCGAGGACGAGCCGGTCACCACCGAGACCGTGATCGGGCCGGCGGCTGAACGCCCACTGCTGCTGGACATTCCGCTGTTCGTCAGCGATATGAGCTTCGGCGCGCTCTCCGAGGAAGCCAAGGTCGCCCTGTCCGCAGGAGCGCAGATGGCCGGCACCGCGATATGTTCCGGCGAAGGCGGCATGCTTCCCGAAGAGCAACAGCGGAACTCGCGATACCTCTACGAGATGGGCTCGGCCCGCTTCGGGTGGGACTTCGCGCATCTGGCCACGGTGCAGGCGTTTCACTTCAAGGGGGGTCAGGGCGCGAAGACCGGGACCGGCGGCCATCTGCCTGGCAGCAAGGTGACCGGCAAGATCGCCGAGGTGCGAGGACTCCCCGAGGGGACCCCCGCGATCTCCCCCGCCCGATTTCCCGATTGGACCTCGCTCGGTCAGTTCCGCGATTTCGCCGCGCAGGTCCGGGAGGTATCCGGGGGGATTCCGGTCGGATACAAGATGAGTGCGCAGCACATCGAACGCGATATCGATGCCGCCTTGGAGATCGGTGTCGACTACATCATCCTCGACGGGCGCGGTGGTGGGACAGGGGCAGCGCCAACTCTGTTCCGCGACAACATTTCCGTGCCGACCATTCCGGCACTGGCCAGGGCCCGGCGCCACCTGACCGCGTCTGCGGCCCACGATGTCACGCTCGCCGTCACCGGGGGAATTCGGACCGCGGCGGATATGGTGAAGGCCTTGGCGCTGGGCGCAGATGCCATCGGCTTGTCCAATTCCGCGCTTCAAGCCATCGGATGCGTCGGCATGCGCGCGTGCAACACCAACGCCTGCCCCGTGGGAATCGCGACCCAGCAACCCCACCTGCGTGACCGGCTCCCGGTGGAACTCGCCGCGCAGCGCCTGCACCGCTTTCTGCAAGCCACCGTCGAGATGATGGTCATCCTCGCCAGGGCCTGTGGTCACCGACGGCTGGCCGACTTCGAACTCGACGATCTCGTCACGTTCGACCGCGACTTCGCGTATCTCAGCGGGGTCCCCTACGCAGGAGTGGTGCCGCTGTGATGTCAGAAGAGGTCGATGACGCCCGGGACATGCAGTGGCACAAAGCAATCGACGCAGAATCGCTGGACGAGGGTGAAGTGACCGTGTGCCCCGTCGGCCTGAAGTCCGTCGCGCTGACCAAATTGCGGGGCGAGTTCGGCGCCATCGACAACCGCTGCCCACATCAGGGCGGGCCGCTGGGGCAGGGCACCCTGGAGAACGGGAAGATCCGCTGCCCGTGGCATGGCTTCGATTTCGACCCGTTCACCGGCGAAGCCGCAGGCGGACCTGATTTCGACGTCCCCACCTACCCCGTCGAGATTCGCCCGGACGGCGTCTACGTGGGTACGCCGGCGCCTGCGCCACACGTTCGTACGGTGAGCGACGTGCTGGTCGAGACGATGATCAACTGGGGCGTCAACACGGTTTTCGGAATGGTCGGACACTCGAATCTCGGCTTGGCGGAAGCGATGCACCGTGCCGAGACCGAAAGCAAGCTCCGCTATTTCGGTATCCGGCACGAGGGGGCGGCGGCCTTTGCGGCGTCGGCCTACGGCAAGCTGACCGGCAGGCCCGCCGCGTGCTTCGGCATCGCAGGGCCGGGTTCCACCAATCTGCTGACGGGTCTGTACGACGCAAAGGCAGACCGGGCACCGGTGTTGGCCCTCTCGGGCAACGTGGATTCGTCTGTTGCCGGCAAAGGCGCCTTCCAGGACATCGACCTCCTCGCCGCGTTCGCGGACGTCTCCACCTATTCGGCCATGGTCCGCGCGGGATCCGACCACGCCGAACTGATGACGATGGCGCTCAAGCACGCCCTTCTCCAGCGCGGAGTCGGACACCTCGTCCTGCCCGACGAGGTGCAGGTGCTCGCGGCGCCGCAACAGCCCGCCTCCGGTCCCACCGGGCGGATGCCGGACCTTCGCGTCGCCCCACCCGCGGCCGCGCTCGAGGAGGCTCTGGGTTGCCTCTCCACCGCCACCCGGCCGGTCATCGTGGTGGGTGCCGGCGCCAAGCACGCGATGCCACAGGTGGTTTCGCTCGCCAATCGGTTGAACGCCCCAGTACTGACGACGTTCAAAGCCAAGGGGCAGATCTCCGACAAGCATCCGCTGGCCTGTGGCGTCCTGGGACGTTCCGGAACACCCGTCGCTTCCTGGATGATGAACAAGGCTGACCTGCTGCTGGTGTTCGGCGCATCGTTTTCGAACCACAGCGGCATCTCGCCCTACAAGCCGACGGTGCAGGTGGACACCGATCCTCTGATGCTGGGCCGCTTCCGGCCGGTGACGGTGCCGGTACTCGGCGATGTGGGTGTGACGGCCCGCGCGTTGGAAGAGGGTCTGCGCGTTCACCCGGCGACCGTCGACCAACGCGCGGAGATCGCCGAACGCTGGGCGGTGTGGCGCACGGAGAAGTCCCGACGTGCGGCGGTGGCGCGGCGCAACGGGCGGGTGTCTGCGGCGACAGTCTTCGACGTGCTGACCGGGCTGACACCCGAGAACGCCGTGATGACGGTCGACGTGGGTAACCACGCCTACTCGTTCGGGCGGTACTTCGAACCCACGTCGCAGGCGGTTCTCATGTCGGGCTACCTCGGTTCGATCGGGTTCGGCTTCCCGGCCGCCATGGGGGCGTGGGCGGCAGCCCCGGACCGTCCTGTCGTCGCCGTCACCGGAGACGGGGGTTTCGGCCAGTACCTCGCCGAATTCACCACAGCCGTGAAGTACGACATGAACATCACCCACATCCTGCTCAACAACGGCGAACTGGCCAAGATCAGCGAAGAGCAGCGCAACGCCGAGTACGCGGTCTGGCAGACGTCGCTGCTCAACCCCGACTTCTCAGCGTTCGCCCGTGACTGCGGCGCGTTCGGGAAACGTGTCAGCGACCACGCGGACGTCGAGTCCGTCATCGCAGAAGCGCTCGCTCATCCTGGACCGGCCATGGTGGAGATCATGACCGATCCCGAATCGCACTAGTGACGATGAGGAACACCGATGACTGATCAGATGAAAGCCGTTGTGCTCACCCGTTTCGGAGGGGCCGACGCGTTCGAGCTGCGCGATGTCTCCATACCGCAGGTCGGACCCCGCGAGGTACGGGTACGCGTCCATGCGACCGCCGTCAACCCGCTCGACTATCAGATCCGTCGCGGTGACTACGCGGATCACGTGCCGCTCCCGGCGATCATCGGGCACGACATCTCCGGCGTCATCGAGGAAGTCGGATGGCACGTCACCGACTTCCGCGCCGGCGACGAGGTCTACTACACGCCCAAGATCTTCGGCGGGCCCGGGTCCTACGCCGAGCAGCACGTCGCCGACGTCGACCTCGTCGGCCGGAAGCCGGTGAACCTCAGCCACCTCGAGGCGGCGTGCCTGACCCTCGTCGGCGGCACGGTCTGGGAGAGCCTGGTGACGCGAGCTGCGCTCACGGTGGGCGAGACGATCCTCATCCACGGCGGCGCGGGCGGCACAGGGTCGATCGCGATCCAGGTTGCGACGGCGATCGGCGCACGCGTGATCACCACTGCGAAAGCCGCCGACCACGAATTCGTGCGCGCTCTCGGAGCGGATGCGGCGATCGACTTCACCTCGACCGACTACGTGGATGCCGTGGCCGAGCTGACGCGAGGCGAAGGCGTCGATGTCGTCTTCGACACGATCGGTGGCGACACCCTCACTCGCAGTTCACTGACGCTCGCAGACTTCGGACGCGTCGTCAGCATCGTCGACATCGCGCAGCCGCAGAACCTGATCGAGGCCTGGGGGAAGAACGCCGCCTATCACTTCGTCTTCACCCGGCAGAACCGGGGAAAGCTGGACGCACTCACCACGCTCGTCGAGCGCGGCCTCGTGAAGCCGATCATCGGCGCGACTCTTCCGCTCGCCCGGATGGGCGAAGCTCACGAGCTCCTGGAGAACAGGCGGGCATACGTCCTTCACGGCAAGGTCGCCATCGACGTGGCCGGTGACACCGTCGCCCTGCCCGCTCGCGCGTAGCGGCCCACCTGGCGTGCGCACGTCAGCCCGATGCCGGAACCCCTTGCAGGCAAAAGGTTCCGGCATCCGGATCACAACCGGCGTCAGCTCGCAAGCAGCTCGTCGATCTGGTTGATGGCCTGCTGCGAGCCCTCTTCGACGCCCATCTCGAGGACCTTCTGCAGGCCTTCGGCCGATTGGTACCTGCTGACGTAGGTGGCCCTGGTGGCGCCGTCGCCGAGCGGCTCG
The DNA here is from genome assembly GCF_001665575.1 of Mycobacterium sp. 852013-51886_SCH5428379. Classification (GTDB taxonomy): domain Bacteria; phylum Actinomycetota; class Actinomycetes; order Mycobacteriales; family Mycobacteriaceae; genus Mycobacterium. The sequence goes on from NZ_LZSU01000009.1 coordinate 79,640, forward strand.
AAGGTGTAGACACAGTCCGCAACCGGCATATCGCTCGACGGTGAGAGATCCTCGTCGGCAAAGCCGTCCTCGAACGTGAAACTGCGCGGCTCGTCCACTGCGGTGACCTTCCAGTAGCCGGGGTACTTCTCGCCGTCGGGGCCCGTCATGTAGTACGTGACGGTGCCGCCCGGGGTGAGCGCATGCTCGACCACGGTGGCCGGATAGCCGGGCGGACCCCAGACCTTCTCGAGCTGGCGCGGGTCGGCGTAGATCTGCCAGACCCGCTCGACGGGCGCGGCGAACTCCGCGGTGATCGTCAGGGTGAGGTCGTCGAGGTTCTTGCTGATGTCGGTGACAGGCATGGTCATTCCTTGTTGAGTAGGTCGTCAATGCGGGCGATGCGGCCGCGCCAGACGTCTTCGAGCTCAGAGAGCATCGAGGCGACTGATCGAACCGCCTCCACATCGCCACTCGCCAGCTGCTCTCGCCCCTGACGACGCTTGGAGATCAGGCCTGCCTTCTCCAGCACGGCGACGTGCTTCTGCACTGCGGCGAAGCTCATGTCGTACTTCTCCGCGAGCGCCGTGACCGAATGTTCCCCGGCCAGCACCCGACGAAGGATGTCTCGCCGCGTCCGGTCGGCCAAGGCGTGGAAGAACGCGTCCGCTCTGTCCTCGTCCTGGTCGGTCACGTCTCCAATGTACAACCATTTGGTTGTATGTTGTCAACCCCCTGACCTGGCGAGGTGCCGGTGCCCCGCGCGGTTGACCGACGATGTCGGTGCCGGCGTCTACGATTCCTGCGGCACCCCGGCATCGACAGAAGGACCAGCAGTGAGTTACACCGCCGCGGACATCACCGAACTCGATGATGTCCAGCACACACGCCTGCGGCCGGCGGTCAACCTGGGGCTCGACGTGCTCAACACCGCGCTGCGTGAGTTGGTCGACAACGCGATCGAAGAGGTCGCCGATCCCAGCCACGGCGGATCGACCGTCACGATCACCCTGCACGCCGATGGATCGGTCAGCGTCGCCGACGACGGCCGCGGCCTGCCCGTCGACTCCGACCCGGTGAACGGGAAGAACGGGATCGTCAAGACGTTGGGCACCGCCCGCGCCGGCGGGAAGTTCTCCGCCCACACCGATGCCGCCAGCACCGGCGCCGGGTTGAACGGAATCGGCGCTGCCGCAGCAGTTTTCATCTCCGCGCGCACCGATGTCACGGTGCGCCGGGGCGGGAAGACCTATCTGCAGAGCTTCGGCCGTGGCTACCCCGGCGTGTTCGAGGGTAAGGATTTCGATCCGGACGCCCCGTTCACCCGCGCCGACACCCAGAAGTTGCGCGGCGCCGGCAATCGCAAACCCGATGCGCACGGGACCACGGTTCGGATCCTGTTCGACCCCACCGTCGTGCCGGATTCCAGTGTCGACATCGGCGAGGTGCTGCTACGCGCGCACGCCGCCGCACGCATGTCCCCTGGCGTGCACCTGACCGTGGTCGACGAGGGTTGGCCCGGCGAGGAGATCCCGCCCGCGCTGCTCGAGCCGTTCCGCGGCCCCTGGGGCACGGAGACCCTGCTGGATCTGATGTGCACCGCCGCGGGCACTCCCGCACCCGGGATCCGCGCCGTCGTGGAGGGCCGCGGTGAGTACACCACCGGCCGTGGGCCGACGCCGTTCCGCTGGTCGCTGACCGCAGGCCCGGCGGAGCCGCCGACCGTCGCCGCGTTCTGCAACACCGTGCGCACCCCCGGGGGCGGATCCCATCTGACGGCCGCGATGAAGGGGCTATCCGAAGCCCTCGCCGACCGGGCGTCCCGCATGCGGGATCTCGGCCTCGCCAAAGGTGAGGAAGGCCCGGAGGCACAGGATTTCGCCGCCGTCACCGCTCTCGCCGTCGACACCCGCGCCCCCGATGTCGCCTGGGACTCCCAGGCGAAGACGGCGGTGTCGTCCCGCTCGTTGAATCTCGCGATGGCCCCTGACGTGACGCGCAGCGTCACCATCTGGGCGGCAAACCCCGCCAACGGCGACACGGTGACGCTGTGGACAAAGCTGGCTCTGGAGTCCGCCCGGGCACGCCGCAGCGCCGAGGGGGCGAAGGCGCGGTCGCGCGCGGCCTCGAAGGCCAAGGGGCTGGGCACCAACCTGTCGCTGCCGCCGAAGCTACTCCCGAGCCGTGAGACCGGCCGCGGATCGGGCGCCGAATTGTTCCTCTGCGAGGGCGATTCGGCGCTGGGCACCATCAAGGCAGCGCGCGACGCCACGTTCCAGGCGGCGTTCCCGCTGAAAGGCAAGCCGCCCAACGTCTATGGGTTCGCGTTGAGCAAGGCGCGGGCCAAGGACGAATTCGACTCGATCGAACGCATCCTCGGCTGCGGGGTGCGGGACAACTGCGACCCCGAGTCATGCCGCTATGACCGGATCCTGTTCGCCTCCGACGCCGACCCCGACGGGGGCAACATCAACTCGAGTCTGATCTCGATGTTCCTCGACTTCTACCGCCCGCTGGTCGAAGCCGGCATGGTGTACGTGACGCTGCCGCCGCTGTTCGTCGTCAAGACGGCGACCCAACGGATCTACTGCCAGGACGAATCCGAGCGGGACGCCGCCGTGGCCGAGATGAAGGCCACCTCGAAGGGCCGCGTCGAGGTGCAGCGCAACAAGGGTCTCGGCGAGATGGACGCCGACGACTTCTGGAACACTGTGCTGGATCCGCAGCGGCGCACGGTGATTCGCGTGCACCCCGACGATGCCGAGAACAAGCTGCACCACACGCTGTTCGGCGGACCGCCCGAGGGCCGGCGCACGTGGATGGCCGATATCGCCTCGCGCGTCGACACCGCATCCCTGGATCTGGACTAGGAGAGCTGGACCAAAACTGTGACCGCCACCCTCGACGTTCCGGAGCAGAATCCGGACCTGGTCCTCGACCAGAGCGCCGACGACTACTGGAACCGTTATCAGCTGACGTTCGCGCTGTACAGCGTCAGCGACCGCGCCATCCCGTCGGCGTTCGACGGCCTCAAGCCGGGGCAGCGCCGGCTGCTCTACCAGATGCACGACTCCAAACTGCTGCCCGGCAACAAACCACAGAAGTCGTCGAAGGTCTGCTCAGCGGTCACGGGCAACCTGCACCCGCACGGTGGCGCCTCGATGTACGGGGCGGCGGCGCTGATGGCCGCTGAGTTCCAGCGCGTGAAAGTCATTGACGGTCAAGGCGCCTTCCCGCGTATCCAGGGTGACATCCCGGCCGCGGACCGGTACACCGAGATGCGGTTGTCTGCCCCCGGTGCCGCACTGACCGCCGAACTCGACAGCCACGCGGTGCCCATGGTGTCGACATTCGACGGTGAGTGGATCGAGCCTACGGTGCTGCCCGCACAGTGGCCGGTGCTGTTGTGCAACGGTGCGGTGGGGATCGCCGAAGGCTGGGCGACCAAGGTGCCGGCCCACAATCCCCGTGAGGTGATGGCAGCCTGCCGCGCGTTGTTGAAGACGCCGAACATGACCGACGACCGGCTGGTCAAGCTGATTCCCGGTCCGGACTGGGGCTGCGGCGCCCGGGTCGTCGGTGAGGCTGGGCTGCGCGAGTACATGACCACCGGCCGGGGACAGTTCACCGTGCGCGGGACCGTATCGGTCGACGGGAAGAACTGCGTCATCACCGAGTTGCCGCCCGGCGTCGCGAGCAACACCGTGCAGGAACGAATTCGAGCACTGGTGGAGTCGGGTGAGATGTCCGGTGTCGCGGACATGTCGGACCTGACCGATCGCCGCAACGGGTTGCGGATCGTTGTCACCGCCAAGCGCGGTCACAGCGCCGAACAGATCCGCGACCAGCTGCTCGCGTTGACCCCGCTGGAGTCGACGTTCGCGGCGAGCCTCGTCGCCCTCGACGAGAACCGGGTGCCACGCTGGTGGTCGGTGCGGGAGCTGATCAAAGCGTTTCTGCAGCTGCGGGATTCGGTGGTGCTACACCGCAGCGAGTACCGGCTGGAAAAGGTCACCGCACGTCGACATCTCGTGTCCGGGCTGATGCTCGTCCACCTCGACATCGACGCTGCCGTCGCGGTCATCCGCGGCTCCGAGACCGTCGACGAAGCCCGCCAGGGACTGCAGAACCGCTTCGGAATCGATGCCGTGCAGGCCGACTACGTGCTGGCGTTGCAGCTGCGTCGCCTGACAAAGCTGGACGTGATCGAACTGCAGGCCGAGGCCGAGAAGCTGGATGCCGAGTTCGCCGAACTGACCGAATTGGTGGGCAATCCCGACGCACGTCGGGTCGTGATCGACAAAGAGCTGGTGGAGACGGCGAAACTGTTCAAGGGCTCCGAGTTCGATCGCCGCACAGTGTTGGACTTGGAGGCCACCCCGGTGACCTCGGGCACCGGCGAGGACGGACCGCGGGAGCGAAAGATCAACGCCTCCTGGCGACTTGACGACCGGGGCGTGTTCTCCGACCGTCACGGTGAGTTGCTGACCTCCGGTCTCGGGTGGGCGGTGTGGACCGACGGACGCGTCAAGTTCACCACCGGCGCCGGCCTGCCCTACAAGATTCGCGACATCCCCGTCGCGCCGGACATCACCGGTCTGGTGTGTTCAGGTGTGCTGCCGCACGGCTACCACCTGGCGTTGGTGACCCGGCGCGGCAAGATCCTGCGGATCGATCCCGCGGTGGTCAATCCGCAGGGCGCGGCCGGTAACGGTGTCGCCGGGGTGAAATTGTCCGGCGATGATGACGAGGTGATCGCCGCGCTGCCCTTGTCGTGCGCCAACGGCGAGGCGATTCTCTCGCTGTCCGAAAAGAGCTGGAAAGTCACCGATGTCGCCGATATTCCGGTGAAGGGGCGCGGCGGCGGGGGCGTCGGGTTCCATCCGTTCGTCAAGGGTGAGGACGCGCTTCTGGCGGCGTCGATCTCCGCGACCGGGTACGTACGCGGGAAACGATCGGTACGGGCCGAGACCCGCGCGAAAGCGTCGATCAAGGGCTCGGGTGTGGATGTGACGCCGGCGGAGTAGCGCCCCGAAATTTGTCGGACCCCTCTGCTTTGATGGTGATATGTCCTCAGCGGCAGTGTCTTTGGTCGGTCGGGTCAGCCCGAAGGACCGGCTCGAGGTGCTGTTCGAGGAGTTCGCCGAGCTGTCCGGTCAGCGCAACGCGATCGACGGCCGGCTGATCGACATCATCGCCGAGATCGACCGCGACGAGCTGTGGGGAATAACCGGCGCCCGCTCCGTGGAAGCGCTGGTGGCCTGGAAAACCGGCGTCACCCCCCGCAACGCCGAGGTCATGGTCACCGTCGCCCGCCGCAGCGAAGAGTTTCCGCGCTGCACCCAAGCCCTACGCGAGGGGCGGCTGTCGCTGGATCGGCTCGGGGTGCTGGCCGAACACGCCGCCGACGGCTCCGATGAGCACTACATCCAGACCGCCGAGGCCGCCACGGTCACCCAGTTGCGCACCGCGGTCAAACTCGAACCCCAACCCCCCAAACCCCAGCCCGCACCGAAAGCCTCCATTACCAAACGCGACCACGGTGACCGCGCCACCTGGACGATCACGCTGCCGAAGTTGGACGCCGCGACATTCGACGCCGCCCTGCAATCGCACCGTGATGCCCTGATCCACGACCGCGGCGCCGAGGACGAGGCCCCGTTCCCCACCAACCTCGACGCCTTCATGAGCTTGATGGAGGCCGGGTGGGACGCCGACGCCGCACGCCGCCCCCACGGGCAGCACACGACTGTCGTCGTCCATGTCGATGTCGAGAAACCCAGCGCCGCCCTGCACCTGGGTCCGCTACTGAGCGATGAGGACCGCCGCTACCTGCTCTGCGATGCGACCTGCGAGGTGTGGTTCGG
>NZ_LZSU01000010.1 GCF_001665575.1 Mycobacterium sp. 852013-51886_SCH5428379
GATGTGTATAAGAGACAGGACGTCGAGGGCGGGCAGGGCTCCGGGGCACACACGACGTCGGCGACCGCCGGCGTCGAGCGAAAACCATCGGGCACGGCCGAGGATCGGGCTGAGCAGAGCGCGCAACGCAGCACGGCCCGCGCAGTCCGCGCGGACGACGACGCCGACGCCCGGCCGACCCGGCGAGCGCTGCGGGCCGTTCAGGCCGAGACCGACGCCGACACCGACGGCCGAACCGTAGGTGTCGCGCGCGCAGGGGATCTCAAATCCCCGCAGCCGCGGACGCCCGACCTCGCCGCGCAGGCGCCCGACGACGATCCGCTGCCCACCGAGAACACCGGCGAGGCCGGCCTAGTCGGCGACATCATCGGACCGTTCCAGCAGGACTACCCGCCGATCGTCAAAGCCGTCGGCTCCACGGTGTTCACCCTGATCGGCACCCTGGTACAGACGCTCGACGGCCCTCCCGTGGTGCCGGAGGCGCTGCGCGACGACGTCACGGTGGGCACGTCGACCCTGACGGTCGCCCCCGGCACGGATCTCCAGGCGGACTGGTACTTCCCGACCCACGGACAACCGCAGCGGCTGATCTATCTGCAGCACGGCATCCTCGCGACCGGTCCGATGTACAGCTACACCGCGTCGCTGCTCGCGGAGCGGACCAACAGCGTCGTCATCGCCACCACGATCCCCTCCAACCCGTTCGCCGACGGCAACATGTGGCTCGGTGGCGACGCCCTGCACAAGGCCGTGGCGCAATTGCTCCTCGACGAGGACCGGCAGGCGCTGAACGCGAGCCTGGCGACCGCGGCCGCCGGCGCGGGCCGGTCGGATCTGACGGTGCCGGCCGACTTCGTGATCGTCGGGCACTCGCTGGGCGGCGGTTTCGCTCCGGGTGTGGCCGGCCATTACGCAGAGGGGTTGGTCGCCCGCCGGGCGGACGGTCAGGACGCCGAGAACCACCTGGCCGGAATCCTGTCGCTCGACGGGGTGCCGTTCCCGCCGATCCTGCCGAACGCGATGGAGCGGCTGAACCGGCTGGAGGCCAGTAACGACTGGGATCCCGCCGACTACGTACCCGTCTACGAGATCGCGGCGCCGCCGAACTTCCTGAACTCCTTCAGCACCGTGCAGCGCGTCCTGTCGGAGTTCCGGCCCGGGAAATTCAACGGCGTCGTCGTCGACGGCGGTGTGCACGTGGACGCGCAGCTCGGCGGAAATCCGCTGATCCAGCTGGGGACGTATCTGGTTGCCGGTCCGCCGCTGCCGCAGAATCCACCGGCGGTGCAGTTGCTCATGGCCGGATGGATCAACGACATGTTCGCCGACCGGATCGACCCGACCACCGGCCGCTGCCTCAGCGACTGCGCGGGAACCTACGGCGATCCGGGCGCGAGCATCGTCCTGCCGAATGACGGTCGAGTGGCCACGGCCGTGGTGATCGACTCCGGCGCGATCCCGCCGGCCACGCTGCCCTGGGCGGTGTCGCGCATCGCGGTGTGAGCCCACCGGGACGGCCATGAGGTCAGTCAGCCTTCATCCCACGCGTCTTCGCGCGTCAGCGCCGCCTCGGCGATCAGAGCGTCCTCCGGAGATGGCAGACCCATGTGATGTTCGACGAGGTTGCGCACGGTATCGCGATCCTGTCCCTGGGCGAGCATGAGTCCCGACACGAACTGGTTCTGCGCCGCGCGGGCCTTGAGCGCGGCGGCAGCGGCGACGGCGAGGATTTCCCGTTCGAGTTCGGATTCGCTCAGCTCTGTCACGCCCGGGGAGAGATCGACGCGCGCGATCTGCCCGGTGAGAAGGGTCGTGGCGGTGACCCGTCCGGCCCGGCCGGTGACGGTGAACTCGGGGCCGTCATCCTGACGGGGGTCATCACGACGGTCGGTGCCGTACGCGTCGAGAGCATCCAGACCCGACGGGTGATGAATATCGTCGAACGACGACATCGCGGGAGGCTGGTCGTCGAGCGCGGAAAGATCCCAGGGCTCCGACACGGTTATTGCGGGCCCGCGTCGGAGATCGCCCCGGCCGAGTCCTCGTCTGTCGCTCGGTACCTGCGCGCGGCGTCAGTGAGGTTGGTGGCGTAGCGCTCGGATGTCGCCTGCATCGCTGTGCATGCCTCTCGCCGAAGAGCTTCGGCGTCGGCCAGCTTGGACCACAGGGGATGGCATACCGGACCGTGACTGCGCGTGACGGCGCCGGCGACGCCGTCGGTCAGTGGTGCCGCCTGACCGATCTGTCCGGCGATGGCACTGTGCTGGTCGCCGAGTTCCTGTAGATGCCGCGGATCTACCTGCAGCGGGGGGTCGAAAGGCGCCGTCATCGCGGGGTGCTCACAGGTTGATGTCCACGCATGAGCGCGTCACCTCCTCGTATATGCGCTTTGCGTCGGTGACGCTCTTGCTGACGTTCTCGGAAACGTCCTGCAGGGCTTCCATACGCCAGATGGCGCCGGGCACCGCCGCGCCCACCACGCCCAGCTGAATCGCAAGCGACAAGCCTTTGCCGTACCTGGGGATCGCAAGCGCTGCGACGGCGGGGATGATGGCGTTGCCCATCACGGTGGCTGCCTCGTTGAGCATGCGCCGAACCGAGGTCAGTTCGTGCGCCTCCGCGGAAATCGCGCCGTTGATTGCGATGTCCGCATCGACCATCCGTTTCGCGCGCAGGCGCTGTTGTTCGTTGGCGTACGAATAGGCGTCCGACGCGGCACCCGTCCACGTGGCGTTGGGAACCGGTTTCGCCAATGCGTCGGCAATCTCGTTGTGCTTTTGGTAGCCCTTCGCGTAGCCGTCGCCCCGATCGATCTCGTTGGGGTCGCCGCAGGAGTGTTGAAATCCCTGGATGATTTTCAACCCGCCAGAGATGATCGGCGTCTGCTTCGATTTCGGCAGGAAGAACTCCACCACGCTGGCGCCTTCGCCGATGTCGGCGGCGGCATTCCACAACGCATCGATTCCGTTGTCGTCGATTGCGCGTGCGACGTCGATCAAATTGCCTACCGAATCAATCGCTTCGGTGATCGGGTTCGGCGGAATGAGGTCAGCCGCGTCCCCGAGTATGTCCGTCAACCCCAATTCCGCAGCCCTCCAAGCGCGTCGTGCACTCACGGTAACAGTGGTCCCGATGATTGCTCAGCACCATTTCGTGCGCATGAGCGACGGCCGTCTCCCTTAGGGTCGAGGGGCATTCACCCGGTTCTGCGAGACGGAAGGCCCCAGCGATGGACGGCGCTGCCGCCGGATGGTTCAGCGATCCCGCGTCCGCTCATCAACTGCGATATTTCGACGGCATGCAATGGACGAATCACGTTGCGCCACTGCCGGTCAACCTTCCGCTCGGCGAGCCGGTTCTGCTCTTCCGGGCGATTCCCGGACAGGCGGATGTGGACATCGCCTGCTCCGTGCACGACGGTCGTGAAACCCAACTCGCGGTGATCCGGCCGCGGGAGGGTGTCCCGGCGCTGATCGGCCGGGAGACCGCGACCCTCGTATTCGATCTCGTCCGGCCGACCGGGTCCGTGGCACTCACCCTCACCCGAGTCGGTGGCGCGACTCGGCACCATCACCTCCTGGTGGAGGTGGGCGGCGGCGTGATCGGTCGGCTACGTCAGACCAGCAGCTACTGGCGGCTCTTCCGCACGTCGCGACTCGACGTGGTGCTCGAAGGCGGTGCGAGCAGCCTGGGGTCGACCCAGGTGTGCGTTCGACCGAACGAGCCGTTCGCCGCAATCGACACCCCGGTTCGCGCCGCGTCCGGCGAGGTCCTCGCAGTCGTCGAACGACGGTGGCGCTACGCCGACGGAAGTACCGACTACTTCGACTACACCTTGCGATGTCCCGCGCTGCTGGCCGCTCCGCTACCGGATCTCCTCATCGCCACGGCATTCGCGCACCATCTGTACGACCGGTTGGCGGTCGGTGGACCCCTCGAGGCCATGAACCGTTTCGGTCGGGGGCCCGGCCGCTGGTAGCACTCCCTCTTCCCACGTCTGCGGAAATTACCTAGACTTGAGCGGAACAGACTCAACCTTAGCGACGTTGAACCTGTCGACAAGCAATCCTGCTAGACGATCGGAGTTGTCGTGGACTCGTTCAATCCGACGACCAAGACCCAGGCGGCGCTGACCTCGGCGTTGCAGGCGGCCACGGCCGCAGGCAACCCCCAGATCGTGCCCGCCCATTTGTTGATGGCACTGCTCACCCAGAACGACGGCATTGCCGCCCCTCTACTGGAGGCGGTTGGCGTCGAACCCGCGACCATTCGCGCCGAGACGCAACGCCTCATCGACCGGCTGCCCAGCGCCAGCGGCGCAAACAGCCAACCCCAGCTGAATCGCGAGGCCCTCGCCTCGATCACAGTGGCCCAGCAACTCGCCACCGAGATGGACGACGAGTACGTCTCCACCGAGCATCTGCTCGTCGGCCTGGCAACCGGCGACAGTGACACCGCCAAGCTGCTCACCGGGCACGGCGCCTCGCCGCAGGCCCTGCGTGAGGCCTTCACCAAGGTCCGTGGCAGCGCCCGCGTGACCAGCCCTGATCCCGAGGGCACCTACCAGGCGCTGGAGAAGTACTCCACCGATCTGACCGCCCGCGCCCGCGAAGGCAAGCTCGACCCGGTCATCGGCCGGGACACCGAGATCCGTCGCGTCGTCCAGGTGCTGTCGCGCCGCACCAAGAACAACCCGGTGCTGATCGGCGAACCCGGCGTCGGCAAGACGGCGATCGTCGAGGGCCTGGCCCAGCGCATCATCGCCGGCGACGTGCCGGAGAGCCTGCGCGACAAGACCGTCGTCTCCCTCGACCTGGGCTCGATGGTCGCCGGGTCGAAGTACCGCGGTGAATTCGAGGAACGCCTCAAGGCCGTCCTCGACGACATCAAGAACTCGGCCGGGCAGATCATCACCTTCATCGACGAGCTGCACACCATCGTCGGCGCCGGGTCCACCGGTGACTCGTCGATGGACGCCGGCAACATGATCAAGCCGATGTTGGCCCGCGGTGAACTGCGGCTTGTCGGCGCAACCACGCTCGACGAGTACCGCAAGTACATCGAGAAGGACGCAGCGCTGGAACGCCGCTTCCAGCAGGTCTACGTCGGCGAACCGTCGGTCGAGGACACCGTCGGCATCCTGCGTGGCCTCAAGGAGCGCTACGAGGTGCACCACGGTGTGCGCATCACCGACTCCGCGCTCGTCTCGGCCGCCACGCTGTCCGACCGCTACATCACCGCGCGCTTCCTGCCCGACAAGGCCATCGACCTGGTCGACGAGGCCGCGTCGCGACTGCGCATGGAGATCGACTCGCGGCCCGTCGAGGTCGACGAGGTGGAGCGGCTCGTCCGTCGCCTCGAGATCGAAGAGATGGCGCTGGCCAAGGAAGAGGACGACGCGTCCAAGGAGCGTCTCGTCAAGCTGCGCTCCGAACTGGCCGACAAGAAGGAAGAACTCACCCAGCTGACCAGCCGCTGGCAGAACGAGAAGAACGCGATCGACGTCGTGCGCGAGCTCAAGGAACAGCTCGACGCCCTGCGTCAGGAATCCGACCGCGCCGAGCGCGACGGTGATCTGGCCAAGGCCGCCGAGCTGCGCTACGGCCGCATTCCGGAGGTCGAGAAGAAGCTCGACGCCGCGGTGCCCCAGGCCCAGGCGCGTGAGGACGTCATGCTCAAGGAGGAGGTCGGCCCCGACGACATCGCCGAGGTGGTGTCGGCGTGGACCGGCATCCCCGCCGGCCGCATGCTCGAAGGCGAGACCGCCAAGCTGCTGCGCATGGAGGACGAACTGGGTAAGCGGGTCGTCGGCCAGCGCAAGGCGGTGACGGCCGTCTCCGATGCGGTGCGCCGCAGCCGGGCCGGTGTCGCGGACCCGAACCGTCCGACGGGCTCGTTCATGTTCCTCGGCCCGACGGGCGTCGGTAAGACCGAGCTGGCCAAGGCGCTGGCGGAGTTCCTGTTCGACGACGAACGCGCGATGGTCCGCATCGACATGAGTGAGTACGGCGAGAAGCACTCCGTCGCCCGACTGGTCGGTGCGCCTCCCGGCTACATCGGCTACGACCAGGGCGGTCAGCTCACCGAGGCGGTGCGCCGCCGTCCGTACACGGTGATCCTGTTCGACGAGATCGAGAAGGCCCACCCGGACGTGTTCGACGTGCTGTTGCAGGTGCTCGACGAAGGACGCCTGACCGACGGCCAGGGCCGCACGGTGGACTTCCGCAACACCATCCTCATCCTGACGTCCAACCTGGGCGCCGGCGGTACCGAGGACATGGTGATGGCGGCGGTGCGCTCGGCCTTCAAGCCCGAGTTCATCAACCGGCTCGACGACGTGATCATCTTCGACGGCCTCAACCCCGAGGAGCTGGTGTCGATCGTCGACATCCAGCTGGCACAGCTGCAGAAGCGGCTGGCACAGCGTCGCCTCACCATCGAGGTGTCGTTGCCGGCGAAGAAGTGGCTGGCCGAGCGCGGATTCGATCCGCTCTACGGCGCCCGGCCGCTGCGCAGGCTGATCCAGCAGGCCATCGGCGACCAGCTCGCCAAGCTGCTGTTGGCCGGCGACGTGCACGACGGCGACATCGTGCCGGTGAACCTCAGCCCGGACGGGGATCACCTCGTATTGGGCTGACCCGATGACCGCGCAGACCCCGTCACACTCCGGTGTGGCGGGGTCTTCGCATCGGCCATCGCGAGACCGAACCCACGCAGGCCTGCACCCGAACATTCGCTACGTTGCTTCAATCTCGCAAAGCAGTGCGGGAACCGGACGTACCCATGTGGCCATTGGGGCTGGTGAGCACGCTCGAGACGGGGTTGTGACCAAGATGAGTTCGGGCTAACCCGCTACCAACAAGTAGGCTAGGCGCGATGGTCCCGCTCTGGTTCACACTGTCGGCGCTCTGCTTCGTGGGCGCTGCCGTGCTGCTGTATGTCGACATCGACCGGCGGCGCGGGCTCGGACGGCGCCGCAAATCCTGGGCGAAGTCGCACGGCTTCGACTACGAGCACGAATCCTCCGACATCGTCAAGCGCTGGAAGCGCGGCGTGATGTCGACCGTCGGCGAGGTGAACGCCAAGAACGTCGTCCTCGGCCAGATCCGCGGCGAGGCCGTCTTCATCTTCGACCTCGAGGACGTCGCGACCGTCATCGCCCTGCACCGCAAGGTCGGCACCAATGTGGTCGTCGACCTGCGCCTCAAGGACATCAAGGAACCCCGCGAGAACGACATCTGGCTGCTGGGTGCGATCGGTCCGCGGATGGTGTACTCCACCAACCTCGACGCCGCCCGCCGCGCCTGCGACCGTCGCATGGTCACCTTCGCTCACACCGCGCCCGACTGCGCGGAGATCATGTGGAACGAGGAGAACTGGACGCTGATCAGCATGCCGGTGACCAGCACCCGCGCCCAGTGGGACGAGGGTCTGCGCACCGTGCGGCAGTTCAACGACCTGCTCCGCGTGCTGCCGCCGACCCCGCAGTCCGATTCCGTGCAGGCGGTCGCCCGGCGCAGCGGTTCCCCGAGCCGCCCGATCCATCCGGCCCCCAACCGGCAGGCCGAACTTCAGCAGCGCGCCGAGGCCGGTCGCCCCGATCTCGCCGCTCCCGCCCGTGCGCACGCTCCGCGTCCCGAGGCGGCCCGGCCCGAGGGCCCACCCGCGGCCCGTCCGGCTCCGCCGCGCAACCCCGCTCCACCGCGTAACGGCCGGCAGTCGTCGCAGCTGCCGCGCTAAGTACTGTCTTCAGGCATGTCTCGTCCTGTCGCGCTGATCACCGGACCGACCGCAGGGTTGGGTGAGGGTTTCGCCCGGCGCTACGCGCAGGACGGCTACGACCTGGTCCTCGTCGCCCGCGACGTCAGCCGGCTGGAAGCCCTGGCCTCCGAACTGCGCGACGTGGGCGGTGTGGCCGTCGAGGTCCTGCCCGCTGATCTGGCGGTCGCCGCGGACCGTGCGAAGGTCGCCGACCGGCTCGCCGCCGGGGTGCAGGTGCTGGTCAACAACGCCGGGTTCGGCACGTCGGGGGAGTTCTGGACCGCTGACCTGGAACTGCTGCAATCCCAGCTCGACGTCAACGTCACCGCCGTGATGGCGTTGACGCACGCCGCGCTGCCGCCGATGCTGGCCGCCGGATCCGGCACCGTCATCAACGTCGCCAGCGTCGCGGGGTTGCTCCCCGGCCGGGGGTCGACGTACTCCGCGTCGAAGGCGTGGGTGGTGGCGTTCTCCGAGGGGCTGGCCAACGGACTCGGCGGCACCGGCGTCGGTGTGCACGCTCTCTGCCCGGGATTCGTCCGCACCGAGTTCCACCAGCGGGCGGGCATCGAGATGTCCGGGACGCCGTCGTTCTTCTGGCTCAGCGTGGCCGACGTCGTCCGCGACTGCCTCGCCGACGTCGCCAAAGGCCGGATCGTCATCGTGCCCGGCGTCCAGTACAAGGTGCTGACCACCGGCAGCCGGTTGGTCCCGCGTGGTTTGGTGCGCACGCTGACGCGCGTCGTCGGCCGTGGCCGCGGCCGGACCTGACCGCCGGTGCGCAGGCTGATCGCGGTCGTCGCCACCGCGGTGCTCCTCGGGGCCACCGCGTGCTCCGACGCCGACGCACCCACCGAGGTCTACGCGACGCCGACCGCGGCGTTCGGTGAATCCCTGGCGGTGGCCGGCTGGAACATCTCGGTGGCGAATCTGCGGTTCGAGGGCGACAGCGTGCTGGTCGACATCGACGCTTCTCATTCGGGATCCGGGGCGCCGGTTGCGGCGGACTCGCTGCGCTTCGGGCTTTACGGCGCACTGGCCCACCCCATCGAGGCGAATGCACTCGGCGCCTGCCGCAACGTCGACGACCTCAGCATCACGCCGGTGAGCGCGCCCAGCCCCGACCGGCTGAGCGGAACGGTCTGTCTGGGCCCGCAGCGCGACCAGAATCAGGTCCGCGGCGTCTATGCCTACTCCCCGCAGGACCGCATCCCGGAGACGACGGTGGCCTACGCCGCGGCGTTCCCCGTGGGCACGCCGCCGATGGAGGATGGCGCGGGCGCGCTGACCGCGCAGACCACGAGCGCCGAGGGTTTCAGCGCGGACGGCGCGCAGCTCCGACCGGAGGCACTGGGCGAACCGCAGGCGTTCACCGGGAACGGCTACATGCTGCTGGGGCTCCAGATCGACGGCACCGCAGCGAAATACCGCGAGGTGGCCGAACGCCGGGGCGGCCCGACGATGATCGTCGTCGGACCCACCCTGCCCCCACCCGGACTCAGTTACGCGTGCGCGGCGTACGGCGCGTCGGTGCTCGTTCTGCCCGACGCCTCGCTCGACGGCGTGTCGGTACGGGTGTCGCTGTGCACCCAGGGCGAGATCAACCGGGCGCTGCTCTATGCCTCCGCCTCGATGGTCGGAACCCACGCCGCGCTGTGGACCTCCGGTGACTGACGACGCTCAACCCGGGCCGACCGAATGGGGCGAGGGTCCGGGCGTCGGACCGTGGATCGAGGAGGGGCTGGGGGAGCTGCCCGACGATCCGCGCTACGACCCGGACCTGCTGCGCACCGGCGACACCCGCAACGTCGTCGACGCCTACCGCTACTGGACGCGTGAGGCGATCATCGCCGACATCGACCGACGCCGGCACCCGCTGCACATCGCGATCGAGAACTTCGGCAACGACGCCAACATCGGCGGTGTCGTCCGCACCGCCAACGCGTTCGCCGTCGACACCGTGCACATCGTGGGACGGCGGCGCTGGAACCGGCGCGGCGCCATGGTGACCGACCGCTATCAGCGGCTGCGCCACCACGACACCACCGAGGAGCTAATCGGCTTCGCGCGCGAAGCTGGACTGACCGTCGTCGCAGTCGACAACGTGCCCGGCGCGGTCCGGCTCGAGGACACCGCGCTGCCGCGGAACTGCCTGCTGATCTTCGGACAGGAGGGGCCGGGCATCACCGACGACGCAAAATCCGGTGCGCGGATGACCGTGTCGATCGCCGCCTTCGGTTCCACCCGCAGCATCAACGCGGCGGTCGCCGCCGGCATCGCCATGCACACCTGGATCGTTCAGCACGCCGACCTCGACACGGCCTGGTGACGCAGCCGAGCCCAACTGCCGCAACAGGATCCACACCGTCAGCGCGGAAGCGAACATCAACGCCGCGCCTGCCCCTGCCGCGATGGCCAGGCCGCTGGTGAACGCTTCCCGCGCCGCGTCGAGCAGCGCCTCGGACTGACCTGCCGGCAGGGTGTCCGCGACCTGACCCGCCGCGGCCAGCGAATCGCGGGCATGTTCGGCCGCCCCGGCCGGAACGCCCTGCGGCACGGTCATGTTCCGGTAGACCGCGGTGACGATCGAACCCAGGGTGGCGATGCCGAGCGCCATGCCCAACTCGTAGGCCGTCTCGGACACCGCGGCGGCGGCGCCGGCGCGATCGCGCGGCACGCTGGCCAGGATGACGTCACTGGCGACCGTGAACGCCAACCCGAGCCCGACGCCGACGACGAACAGCGACACCCCCAGTTGCGGGTACGCCGTATCGGGTCGGATGGTGGTGAGTGCGGCCATCGCGACGCCCACCAGCGCCAGACCGGTCGTCAGCACAGCGCGCTGACTCCACCGGCGTACCGCGATTCCCGCCAGAACACCGAAGATCGTCGCGGTGAGCGCCGCGGGGAGCTCGGCCAGGCCGGCCCCCAGGGGGCTGTAGCCCTGCACCAGCTGGAAGAACTGGGACAGGAAGAACACCAGACCCGAAAGGCCCAGCACCGACAGGAGATTGGCGGCGACGACACCGGAGAATGCGCGGTTGGTGAACAGCCGCACGTCGATCAGCGGGCTGGGCAGGCGCAGCTGTCGTCGCACGAATATCGTCAGCGCCGCGGCGCCGACGACCCCCGCGGCGGCCGACTCGAGATGCGGTCCGTGCGCGGCGAACTCCTTGATCGCGTAGACCAGGGTGAGGATGCCGGTCATCGACAGTCCGACGCTGGGCAGATCCCACGGCCCGGGCTCCGGATTGCGGTGCTCGGGAAGCAGCAGGACGCCGCCGATCAGCAGCACCGCCATCACCGGCACGTTGATCAGGAACACTGATCCCCACCAGAAATGTTCGAGCAGAACGCCTCCCACCAGGGGGCCGAGTGCCGCGCCCGCCGAGAACGCCGACGCCCACACGCCCACGGCCAGGCTGCGCTCGCGATCGTCGGTGAAGATCCCGCGGATCAGGGCGAGGGTGGCCGGCGCGAGCGTCGCTCCGGCCACGCCGAGCAGGGCGCGGGTGCCGATGAGCAGCTCAGGATTGGGCGCATAGGCGGTGATGACCGAGACGACGGCGAAACCCGTTGCGCCCCAGAGCAGCAGCTTGCGATGCCCGAGGCGGTCGCCGAGGCTGCCCATGGTGATGAGCAGGCTCGCGAGCACGAAGGAGTAGATGTCGCCGATCCAGAGCAGTTCGGTGCCCGACGTGCCGAGGTCGCGGCTGATGAACGGCGTGGCCAGCGCCAGCACCGTGCCGTCGACACCGATGAGCAGGACTCCCAGGGTGAGGACACCCAGGGCGAGCCAACGCCGTGTCATGAGGAGCGCGCTCCGTTCAGGAGAAGTTCGGTGATGATGTGCTCGAAGTCGCGCTCGGCGACCCGGCCGACCTGGATGACCCAGCCCGCCCCGGCGACCAGGCTGTAGAGGGCCTCGGTCAACCAGGCGGCGGACAGGTCGGGCCGGAACTCGCCGGCACGTTGACCGCGCTCGAACAACGCGGTGAATGCGGCGTCGGTTTCGGCCCAGCCCTGCATGGACTCGTCGGGGTCGAGTTCCTGACTCTGGCTGTACAGCAGGCAGAGGTACGGCGCCACGGGCCGGCACGCCGACACCAGTCGTCGCAGTGCGTCGGTGGCGGAGTCCTCGTGCAGACGCGCCGCCTCGATCGCTTCCCGCATCTTGGCCATCGCCAGTTCATCGAGGGCCGCCATCAGCGCCGGCTTCCCGGCGAAATGCCGGTGCAGGGTCGCCCGGCTCACGCCGACCGCGGTGGCGATCTCGTCGACGGTCGCGTTCGGTCGGCGGCCGAGGAAGTCGGCCGCCGACTCCAGCAGCTGATCGCGGTCGGTAGCCATGAGACGACTGTATCTCATATGAGACGTTTATGTCTCATGCGTTTCGCGGGTGCCCGCTGAACACTGCCGGGGTGGACGCCTGTTTGGCAGGATCGACCCATGGACCAGCTGTGGGCGAACCGGGCGGCCAGCGCCGAAGCCGCGATCACCCAGCGGCATCTGCGACCGCTGTGGGGTTTGCCGGGTACCCAACTCGGGGTCGTCGCGTGGCCTGCCGCGAGCAGGCACAAGTGGTTCGGTATCTGGCACTACTGGTGGCAGGCCCATCTGCTGGACTGTCTGGTCGACGCGCAGGTACGTGCCCCCGACCCCGACCGGCAGCGCCGCATCGCCCGCCAGGTCCGATCCCACCGGCTGCGCAATCTCGGTAGATGGGTCAACGACTACTACGACGACATGGCGTGGCTGGCGCTCGCGCTGGAGCGGGCCGGGCGGCTCGCCGGCGTCGAGAAGCCGCGGGCGCTGCACACGCTGGCCGATCAGTTCGTCAACGCATGGGTGCCCGAGGACGGCGGCGGGATCCCCTGGCGCAAGCAGGACCAGTTCTTCAATGCGCCCGCCAACGGCCCGGCCGGGATCTTCCTGGCCCGCTATGACGACCGGCTGCGACGTGCCGAACAGATGGCCGACTGGATCGACGAGGTGCTCATCGACCCGGAGACGAAGCTGGTGTTCGACGGCATCAAGGCCGGCTCGCTGGTCCGCGCGCAGTACACCTACTGCCAGGGCGTGGTGCTGGGTCTCGAGGTGGAGCTCGCTGTCCGCACCGGCGACCAGGTGCACGCCGAAAGGGTGCGTCGACTCGTCGCCGCGGTTCACGACCACATGGCGCCGGGTGGCGTCCTCAAAGGCGCCGGCGGCGGTGACGGCGGCCTGTTCAACGGCATCCTCGCCCGGTACCTGGCGCTGGCCGCCACCGCGCTGCCCGGTGCGGGCGACGCCGAAGCCGCCACCCGGCGCACCGCCGGCGACCTCGTCCTCGCCTCGGCGGGCGCGGCCTGGGAGAACCGGCAGACCATCGGCGTGGGCGGCGTCCCGCTGTTCGGTGCCTTCTGGGACCGCACCGCCGAGCTGCCCACAGCCGGCGGACACGAAGCCGAATCCGTCGACGGGGCGGTCAACGCCTCGGAGATCCCGGAGCGCGATCTGTCGGTGCAGCTGTCCGGGTGGATGCTCATGGAGGCTGCGCACGCTGTCAGCGAAGGCCGGGCGGCCGCGAACCCGACGCCCGAGACGTGACGACGGCCTCCCCAGCCGGTGGGGTCGGGCTCGGCAACCTCCTCCCCAGCCGGTTCAGCCGCGATCCCAGCAAACCCCGCTCCACCGAGAACACCGCCGCGATCCTGCTGCTGCTCGCCACGGTGCTGGCCATCGCCTGGTCGAATTCTCCCTGGGCCGAGACCTATTCGACGTTCTGGAACACCGACATCGGATTGACCTTCGGCGAGCACCACACCGAGATGTCGGTCAAACATCTCGTCAACGACGCGCTCATGGCGTTCTTCTTCTTCATCGTCGGCCTGGAGGTCAAGGCGGAGTTCGCCATCGGTGAGCTGACCGACCGGTCGCGGGCCGCGGTCCCGGTGGTGGCCGCTATCGCCGGGCTGATCGCACCCGCGGTGATCTTCCTGCTGTTCAACCCGTCCGGCGACGACGCCCAGGCGTGGGGGGTCGTCATCTCCACCGACACCGCCTTCCTGGTCGGCGCACTCGCCGTCATCAAGCCGAAATTCCCTGCCCGGCTGCGGATCTTCCTGCTCACCCTCGCCGTCGTAGACGACGTCGGCGCGCTGGCCGCGATCGCGCTGTTCTACACCGACGACCTCCGGATCACGCCCCTGCTCGTCGCGCTGGCGCTGCTCGTCGCGCTGGCGGCGGTGCGGTTTCTGCCCGCGCTCCGCGGACTCGCCTATGCCGTACTGGGTTTCGCGCTGTGGGTGGCCCTCTACCTCGCGCACGTGCATCCCACCCTGGCCGGTGTCGCCGTCGCGCTGCTCATCCCGGTCTTCACCCCGGCACGGCAGCAGGTCGAACAGACCGTCGACCTCTTCCGCGCGTTCCGGCAGTCACCCAATCCGGAATACGCCCGCGCGGTCACCCGCGGCCTGCGCGAATCGATCTCGATCAACGAGCGCGTCCACACCGCCGTCGGACCGTACGTCTCGTTCCTGGTGCTGCCGATCTTCGCCCTCGCCAACGCCGGGGTGCACCTCGACGAGGACACGGTCTCGGCGGCGCTCGGTTCGAGCCTGACGTGGGGCATCGTCGCCGGTCTGGTCGTGGGCAAGTTCGTCGGTATCAGCGCCGCCACCGCGTTGATGCGGGCCAGCGGCCTCGGCCAGCTCTCCCCGGGGATGTCGCTGCGGCGGGTGGCCGGCGGTGCGCTGCTCTCCGGAATCGGTTTCACCATCTCGCTGTTCATCGTCGATCTGGCCATCGACGACCCGGTCAAACAGGACGAGGCACGCGTCGGCGTGCTGATCGCCTCCGTCCTGGCGTTCGTGCTCGGCTGGGCGTTCTTCCGGGTCACCGATTGGATCAGTCCGCCGGAACCGGTTGGCATGAAGCTGATCCGTCCCGTCGACCCCGAGCGCGACCACATCAGAGGTGACCCCGGCGCACCGCTGGTCCTCGTCGAGTACGGAGACTTCGAATGCCCGTTCTGCGGCCGGGCTACCGGCGCGATCGACGAAGTCCGTGCGCATTTCGGCGACCAGTTGCTCTACGTCTGGCGGCACCTCCCGCTGGAGCGGCCGCATCCGCGGGCGTTCGACGCCGCGCGCGCCAGCGAAGGCGCACACCGGCAGGGCAAGTTCTTCGAGATGGGCGACGAACTGTTCGCCCACCAGGACGACCTCGAATGGTCGGACATGTACCGCTACGCCGTCTCGATCGGCCTCGACATCGCACAGTTCGACCAGGATGTGCGGGTGCACGCGTCCAAGGTGCTGCACCGCGTTCAGGACGACGCGCAGGACGCCGAGGAGATGGACCTCAACTCCACACCGACGTTCTTCGTCAACGGGAAACGGCACCGGGGGCCGTGGGATGCGGCGACCCTCATCCGTGCGCTGGAGGCCACCCGGCCGGAGCGCTGATCAACTCCAGAGTGTCACATGTACTTTCGGCCGGAACCGGGTCACGCCCACCCCGCTGCCGCGGATCATCGCCTGCGTGCAGCGCGGCGTCGTGATGAACCGGAGCAGTTCCGACGACGCGGGCTGGCGTGCGGCCGGGGTCAACGTCGAGGCGAACCACTCGCCACTTGACTGCAGGTTCGGACCCTTCAACTGCACCAGCCGGCCCGACGCCAGATCCTTCGACACGGCGAAGCCGATCGTCAACGTCACACCGCCGACGCGCTGCACCTCTTCGAGCGCGGCCGCGTCGCTCTGGAAGATGCGCTGCCGGCTCTCCGGTACGGCCAGTTTGCCGAGCAGCGCGGCGATCTCGCCGTCGGCGCTACCCGCCGACGGCCCCAGCATCCACGTCTGCTCCCGCAACCGCGGCGGTGCCGGAATACCCTGGGCCACAGCGTTGTCCGCACCCGTCACCGCGACCAGCTGATACTTCAGGAACGGCCGGACGACGAGCGCCGGTCCCGGGTCGGCGGGGGCAGGTCCGAGCGTGATGTCCACTGCCCTGGACTCGATGAGGTCACGGAACCGGCCGGCCGGATGGACCGACAGCTCGACCGACAGATCGTCCGCGCGCGACGAGAACAGCTCGATCAACCCGGGTGCGGCATGCTCGGCGAACGCCGCGGACGCCGCGATGCGCAGCAGCCGTCTGCCGTGCGCGGCCTCGGTCACCTCGATGGCCGTCTGCTGCTGCAGACCGAGGATCTCGATGGCCCGGCTCGCAAGCCGCAGCCCGCCAGGGGTGAACGCCAGCCCGGCGGACGTCCGGCTGAACAACGGATCGTCCAGTTCCTTACGCAACTGAGCGACGTGCATGGAGATGCCCGCGTCGGACATGCCGAGTTCCTCGGCGGCGGCGTGCACGCTGCCGAGCCGCACCACCGCCGAAAAGGCCCGGAGTTGAGCCGGTGTCACGGTGGTCACATTACGGTGGCCCTACATTGGGCTGTGTGAGAGACGTGCTGAGCGAACTGTCCGCAGTGTGGGCCGCCGGCGGTACGTCGGGTCTGGCGACGGTCGTGCGCACGTTCCACTCCGCACCGCGGCAGCCGGGCGCGGCGATGGTGGTCGCCCCCGACGGCTCGGTCAGCGGATCGGTGTCCGGCGGCTGCGTCGAAGGTGCGGTCTACGAGCTGGCCGGTGAGGTGGTCGCCGGCGGTACGCCTGCGCTGCAGCGCTACGGCGTCAGCGACGACGACGCGTTCGCGGTCGGACTGACCTGCGGCGGCACGCTCGACATCTTCGTCGAACCGGTGTCGAAGGCGACGTTCCCCGAACTCGGCGCGGTGGTCGACGACATCGAGGCGCACCGCCCGGTCGCGATCGTCACCGTGATCGCCCATCCCGACCCGGCGTGGGTGGGTCGCAGACTCGTCGTCCGGCCGGACGAGGTGACCGGCACCTTGGGTTCTGTCCGAGCCGACGCCGCCGTCACCGACGACACCCGCGGACTGCTGGCCACCGGGCGCAGCGAGGTGCTGACCTACGGCCCGGACGGGCAGCGGCGGGGCGTGGGCATGGAGGTCTTCGTCGCCGGCTATGCCCCGCGGCCGCGGATGCTGGTCTTCGGCGCGATCGACTTCGCCGCCGCCGTCGCACAACAGGGGTCGTTCCTCGGCTACCGGGTCACGGTGTGCGACGCGCGGCCGGTGTTCGCGACGCCGGCGCGGTTTCCCACCGCCGACGAGGTGGTGGTCGACTGGCCGCACCGCTACCTCGGCGCGCAGGTCGACGCGGGGGCGGTCGACGCCCGCACCGTCATCTGCGTGCTGACCCACGATCCGAAGTTCGACGTCCCGGTGCTCGAGGTGGCGCTGCGGATGCCCGACGTGGCCTACGTCGGGGCGATGGGGTCGCGCCGCACCCACGACGATCGGATGGCCCGGTTGCGCGAAGCCGGGCTCACCGAGGACGAACTCGCGCGGCTGTCGAGTCCGGTCGGGCTGGATCTGGGGGCCCGCACCCCGGAGGAAACGGCGGTGTCGATCGCGGCGGAGATCATCGCGCTGCGGTGGGGCGGCACGGGCCGCCGGCTCGCCGACACCCCCGGTCGCATCCATCATGAGCAGGGCGAACGCAGCGACTTAAGCGATCACTTAACCCGCTCTTGACGGGCTGATCACCCGCACCGCACACTGAGGTCCCTTCCGACGGTGTGAGGTCGATCACATGCAAGTTCCCGGCCCTTTCGAATACGAGCGCGCCACCAGCGTGGACCACGCGATCGGTCTGCTGGACCGCCTCGGCGACGGCGCGATGATCGTGGCGGGCGGACACAGCCTGCTGCCGATGATGAAGCTGCGGATCGCCAATCCGGAGTACCTCGTCGACATCAACGACCTGACCGGCGAGCTCGGGTACATCACCGTGGACCCCACGTCGGTCCGCATCGGCGCGATGACCCGGCACCGCGAGGTGCTCGAGCACGCGGCCCTGGCCGAGGTGTGCCCGATCTTCGCCGACGCCGAACGCGTGATCGCCGATCCCGTCGTCCGCAACCGCGGCACCCTGGGCGGGTCGCTGTGCCAGGCGGACCCAGCCGAGGATCTCACCACCGTCTGTGCCGTCCTCGGTGCGCTGTGCGTCGCGCGCGGTCCCGGCGGTCAGCGCGAGGTCCCGATCGACGACTTTCTCGAAGGGCCGTACGAGACCTCGCTCGCGCACAACGAGATCCTGCTCGAGGTGCGCATCCCGGTGCGGCCCCGCACCTCGAGCGCCTACGCGAAGGTCGAGCGCCGCGTAGGGGATTGGGCGGTCGCCGCCGCCGGTGCGACGGCCACCCTCGACGGGGACACGATCACCGCGGCACGGGTCGGGCTCACCGCGGTCAACCCCGACGCCGAGGCGCTGGCCGCGGTGGGGGAGGCGCTGGTCGGTCGACCCGCCACCGACGACACCTACGCCGATGCGGGCCGGCGCGCCGCTGAGGCCTGCGAACCCGCGTCCGACATGCGGGGCAGCGCCGACTACAAGCGCCATCTGGCCGCCGAACTGACCGTCCGCACCCTGCGCACCGCGGTCGCACGCATTCGAGAGAGGGCATGAGCATGCAGGTGACGATGACCGTCAACGGTGAACAGGTCAGCGCCGACATCGAACCGCGGATGCTGCTGGTGCACTTTCTGCGAGACGAGTTGCAGCTCACCGGAACCCACTGGGGCTGCGATACCAGCAACTGTGGCACCTGCGTGGTGTCGGTGGACGGGGACCCGGTCAAGTCCTGCACCATGCTGGCCGTGATGGCCGGTGGGCACGACGTCCGCACCGTGGAGGGTCTGGAGGTCGACGGCACCCTCGACCCGGTGCAGGAGGGCTTCATGCAGTGCCACGGTCTGCAGTGCGGCTTCTGTACGCCGGGAATGATGATCACCGCCCGCGCCCTGCTGGACAGCAACCCGCATCCCACCGAACACGAGATCCGCGAAGCGATCTCGGGTCAGATCTGCCGCTGCACCGGATACACCACGATCGTGCGGTCGGTGCAGTGGGCGGCTGAGCACCAGAACGGCCGGGTCGTCGAACCCGGACCGGACGCCGACGATTTCGCGCCGCAGGCACAGATCGACGCCACGCTCGGCCCGGCGGCCGGCGACGAGCTCATCGAGACGGGAAGCCCCTCATGACCGCAGTCGAAGAACGCCCCGGTACAGGCACTGACGCCGACACTGACACCGGCGCCGAGAACAACGACAAGAAACCCTGCGGATACGGCCGGATGCTCCGCAAGGAGGACCCACGCTTCATCCGCGGCCGCGGCAACTACGTCGACGACGTCCAACTGCCCGGCATGCTGCACCTGGCGATCCTGCGCTCGCCGTACGCCCACGCCCGCATCGCCAGCATCGACATCTCGGCGGCCCAGGCGCATCCGAAGGTGAAAGCCGTTGTCACCGGGGCCGATCTGGCCGAGAAGGGGTTGGCGTGGATGCCGACCCTGTCCAACGACGTCCAGGCCGTACTGGCCACCGACAAGGTGCGGTTCCAGGGCCAGGAGGTGGCGTTCGTCGTCGCCGAGGACCGCTACTCGGCGCGCGACGGCGTCGAACTCATCGACGTCGACTACGAACCGCTGGACCCGGTGATCGACGTGCGGCGGGCGCTGGCCCCCGACACCGAGGTCATCCGCACCGATCTCGAGGGCAAGGCCGACAACCACTGCTTCGACTGGGAGACCGGCGACGCCTCCGCCACCGACGCCGCGTTCGCTCGCGCCGACGTCGTCGTCAAACAGGAGATCGTCTATCCCCGTGTGCATCCGGCTCCGATGGAGACCTGCGGGGCGGTCGCCGACCTGGACCCGGTCAGCGGCAAGCTGACCCTGTGGTCGACCACCCAGGCGCCGCACGCCCATCGCACGCTCTACGCCCTGGTCGCCGGACTGCCCGAACACAAGATCCGGGTGATCTCTCCGGACATCGGCGGCGGTTTCGGCAACAAGGTGCCGATCTATCCCGGATACGTCTGCGCCATCGTGGGTTCGCTGCTGCTCGGCAAACCCGTCAAGTGGATGGAGGACCGCAGCGAGAACCTGACGTCGACCGGATTCGCCCGCGACTACATCATGGTCGGGGAGATCGCCGCCACCGCCGAGGGCAAGATCCTCGCGATCCGGTCCAATGTGCTGGCCGACCACGGTGCATTCAACGGCGTTGCGGCACCGTCGAAGTACCCGGCCGGCTTCTTCGGCGTCTTCACCGGAAGCTACGACCTCGAGGCCGCGTACTGCCACATGACCGCGGTGTACACCAACAAGGCGCCCGGCGGCGTGGCGTACGCATGTTCGTTCCGGATCACCGAGGCGGTCTACTTCGTCGAACGCCTGGTGGACTGTCTGGCCCACGAGATGAAGATGGACCCGGCGGAACTCAGGCTGCGAAACCTGTTGAAACCGGACCAGTTCCCGTACCACTCCAAAACCGGATGGACGTACGACTCCGGCGACTACGAAACCACCATGCGCAAAGCCATGGACATGATCGGCTACGAGCAGTTGCGCGCCGAACAGGCCGAGAAGCGCGAGCGCGGCGAGTTGATGGGCATCGGCATGGCGTTCTTCACCGAGGCCGTCGGCGCGGGCCCGCGCAAGGACATGGACATCCTCGGCCTCGGCATGGCCGACGGTTGCGAACTGCGGATCCACCCGACCGGCAAGGCGGTCGTGCGGTTGTCGGTACAGACCCAGGGCCAGGGCCACGAGACGACGTTCGCCCAGATCATCGCCGAGGAGTTGGGTATCCCGCCCGACGACATCGACGTGGTGCACGGCGACACCGACCAGACACCGTTCGGGTTGGGCACCTACGGCAGCAGGTCCACGCCGGTGTCCGGAGCGGCCGCGGCCCTGGTCGCCCGCAAGGTCCGCGACAAGGCGAAGATCATCGCGTCCGGGATGCTCGAGGCGTCGGTCGCCGACCTGGAATGGGACAAGGGCAGTTTCCGCGTCAAGGGCGATCCGTCGGCGTCGGTGTCGATCTCCGACATCGCGATGCGCGCCCACGGCGCCGGCGATCTCCCCGAGGGGCTCGAAGGCGGATTGGACGCCCAGATCTGTTACAACCCCGAGAATCTCACCTACCCCTACGGTGCCTACTTCTGCGTCGTCGACATCGACCCCGGCACCGCGGTGGTGACGGTGCGCCGGTTCCTGGCCGTCGACGACTGCGGCACCCGCATCAACCCGATGATCATCGAGGGTCAGGTGCACGGCGGCATCGTCGACGGTATCGGCATGGCGCTGATGGAGATGATCGCCTTCGACGAGGACGGGAACTGCCTCGGCGGTTCGTTGATGGATTACCTCATCCCCACCGCGCTGGAGGTGCCGGATCTGGAGACCGGATTCACCGTCACCCCGTCGCCGCACCACCCGATCGGCGCCAAGGGCATCGGTGAGTCCGCGACGGTCGGCTCACCGCCCGCGGTGGTGAACGCCGTCGTCGACGCCCTGGCTCCCTTCGGCGTCCGGCACGCCGACATGCCGCTCACCCCGTCCCGCGTGTGGGAAGCCATGCAGGGCCGGCCGACTCCGCCGATCTGATCATGAGTTCCGTTCTCGCCGTTCATGACCGGGCGCAGCAGCTGCTGCGGACGCGCACCCCGTTCGTACACGCCACTGTGGTGCGGGCGCAGCCGCCGACATCCGCGCACGCCGGCGACGAGGCGATCCTGCTGTCCGACGGCACGATCGAAGGTTTCGTCGGCGGCGAGTGCGCGCAGAGTTCGGTGCGTAAAGCTGCGCTGGGTGCGCTGCAGTCGAACCAGAGCGTGCTGCTGCGGGTGCTGCCCGACGGTGACGTGCACTTCCCGGAGGCGCCCGGCGCCTGCGTGGTGGTCAACCCGTGCCTTTCGGGCGGTGCGTTGGAGATCTTCCTGGTGCCGCAGGTTCCGGCCCCGCTGATCCGCATCTGCGGAGCCACCCCGATCGCCGAGGCTTTGGTCGAGGTGTGCGGGGTGCTCGGATACGAGGTGCAGGACGACGAGTGCGGGCCGCCGGCCGGCGCGACCGCGGTGGTGATCGCCAGCCACGGCGGCCCCGAGGCGGAGGCGATCCGCGCCGCCCTCGACGGCGGGGTCGGGTACATCGGTCTGGTGGCCAGCCGGGTGCGCGGCGCCGCCGTGTTGGGCACCATGGACCTCACCGAGGTCGAACGAGCCCGGGTCCACACCCCCGTCGGGCTGCCGATCGGGGCCAGCACCCCGGCCGAGATCGCGGTGTCGATCGCCGCAGAGGTCATTGCGGCAATCCGGTTGGACGGGGTGGAGGTGCCGCCGAGGACGGTCGCCGAGCCCGCGGCGAAACCCGCTGCGGAGGCCCATCATCGCTGCCACTGAGCGGGTGTTCGCCGACGTCGGCGACGTCATCGAGCGATTCGACCGACGCGACTACCTGCTGGACACCGGAACCGCGTCCGCGATCTATCTGGCCGTCACGCTGGGCAGGCCGCTGCTACTCGAAGGTGAGCCGGGAGTCGGGAAGACCACTGCGGCAAAGACGTTGGCCGCCATCCTGGATGCACCGCTGATCCGGCTCCAGTGCTACGAGGGCCTCACCGCCGCCGAAGCGCTCTACGACTGGAACTACCAGCGGCAGCTGCTGAGCATCCGGCTCGCGGAGGCTGGTGGTGACAGCATCAGTGAGAGTGACCTCTACACCGAGAAGTACCTCGTCGACCGGCCGATCCTGCGCTGTGTGCGCCACCGCGGGCCGACCCCGCCGGTCCTGCTGATCGACGAGATCGACCGTGCGGACGACGAATTCGAGGCGCTGCTGTTGGAGTTCCTGGGCGAGTCGTCGGTCACCGTACCCGAGATCGGCACGTTCACCGCCGAACACCGACCGGTCGCTGTGCTCACCTCCAACCGCAGCCGCGATCTGCACGATGCCCTGCGCCGCCGCTGCCTCTACCACTGGATCGACTACCCGCCGCCGCAACGGGCGGTGCAGATCCTGCGGCGCACGGTGCCGCGCGCGACCGAACCGCTGATCGAGCAGGCCGCGCAATTCGTCGGCGTGGCAAGGACGTTGGATCTCGACAAACCGCCCGGCATCGCCGAGACGATCGATTGGGTGGCCGCCCTGGTCACCCTCGGCGTCGGCGATCTGGCCGCCACCGGCGACACCGAGACCGGATTGAGCGCACTGGCCAAAACCCCCGACGACCGCGCGCTGATCCGCGACGCGTTCGTCGAGTACAGCTGCAGTTGACCGAAAGGGATTCCTGATGAAGATCGCGAACGAGTTCACCGTCAAGGTGCCGATCGAGCAGGCGTGGGAGGTGTTCACCGACCTCGAACGAATCATCCCGCTCATGCCCGGTGCCACCCTGACCGGTCGCGAAGGCGACGACGTGTCGGGCAAGGTCAAGGTCAAAGTGGGTCCGGTGACCAGTGAATTCAGTGGCAAAGTGCACTTCGTCGAACAGGACCGCAGCACCTACCGCGCCGTGATCGACGGCCGCGGCAAGGAAGCCCGCGGCACCGGCAACGCCGCGGCCACGGTCACCGCGCAGCTCCACGACGCCGGCGGGCACACCAGGGTGACCGTCGACACCGATCTCAAGATCGTCGGCAAGCTGGCACAGTTCGGCAGCGGCATGCTCCAGCAGGTGTCCGAGAAGCTGCTGGGCCAGTTCGTCGATTCACTCGAAGCCGAACTGGCCGCGGACACCGCGCCACCGCCGCCGCCCACTGCGCAGACCCAGGCGCCGACCACCGCGGACGCCGTCACGGTCGCGCAGCCCAAGCTCAACGGCGAACGCAAGGTTTCGCCGACCGAGGCTGCCCCCATCGATCTGCTTGACCTCGCCGGCGGCGGCGCGGTCAAGAAGTACGCCACACCGCTTATCGGGGTGGTGCTGGTCGTGGCGGCGCTCGCGCTGTTGCGCCGGCTGCGACGATGACCACACCGCTGCTGCTGCGCGGAGTCGACCTGGCGGCGTTCGCCGTCGCCCTGGTCGGCCGCATGCACAGCGGCGGCGTGGCCGTACCGGCGGGCGGCGCAGGCGAATTCGTCCGCGCCATGGGCGAACTCGCCCCGCGCACCACCGACGAGCTGTACTGGGCCGCGCGGCTGACCCTGGTGAACCGCGAATCGGACCTGGACGCCTTCGACGTCGTGTTCGCCGCGGTGTTCGCCGATGCGGTCGCCGGCCTGGACCCGCCCAGCCTCGCCCGCCGCTCGTCCGAACCGGTCGTGCCGGCCGACGCCGCCCGGGCGGGGCACGGCCCGCCGCTGGACGTCGACGGGCTGCCGTGGATCACCCGTCCGTCGGCGGTGACCGCCCGCGACGCATCCGACGACGGGGTGCAGCTGCCCGATCTGCTGCCCAGCCGCATCGTCGCGCGTGCCGACGAACCGTTCGACCGGTTCGACCCGGAGGACCTGCGTCTGCTCGGCCGGTGGTTGGATCAGGCGGGTGCGGACTGGCCCCAGCGGTCGACGTTGCGGCGGGAACGACACCACCGCGGTGATCGCATCGACCTACGGCAGACGGTGCGCGACTCCCGCCGGACCGGTTGGGAGACAGTGGTTCTCGCGCGCACCCGGCGACGCCGCCGCCCGCGCCGCATCGTGCTGGTGTGCGACGTCAGCCGGTCCATGCAGCCGTACGCGACGGTGTACCTGCACCTGATGAGAGCCGCGATGCTGCGGCGCACGACGGTGCGGCCGGAGGTGTTCGCGTTCTCGACCACGTTGACCCGGCTGACCGCCGTGCTGGCGCACCGGTCCCCGGAGGTGGCGCTGGCCCGGGTGAACGCGACCGTCGTCGACCGCTACGGCGGCACACATCTGGGGCGCAGCCTCGCCGCACTGCTCGCGGGTCCGCACGGGGCGGCACTGCGCGGCGCGGTCGTGGTGCTCGCCTCCGACGGTTGGGACAGCGATCCGCCCGAGGTGCTCGACCATGCGCTGGTGCGGATGCGGCGCCGCGCGCACCGGATCATCTGGCTCAACCCGCGCGCCGCGCAACCGGGCTTCCAGCCGCTCGCAGGGTCCATGGCCGCTGCGCTACCGCACTGCGACGCATTCCTGCCCGCCCATTCGCTGCAGGGTCTTCGCGAACTGTTCTCGGTGCTCGCCGAACGCTGACCGGTCCTCCGGGCCGCGCGCCGATAGGCAATGCTGTGCGGTATGGAACAGTTCCGCCGAGGCGACCTGGTGTTCGACGTCCGCGACTCCGGCCCGCAGGACGGCCCGGTCGTGGTGCTGCTGCACGGCTTCCCCCAGCGAAACGACAGCTGGGACCCGATCGTCGAGCGGTTGACCGCGCAGGGCTACCGCTGCCTGGCGCCGAATCAGCGGGGCTATTCGCCGGGTGCGCGGCCGCGCCGGCGCCGCGACTATGTGATCCCCGAGCTGGTCGCCGATGTCGGGGCCCTGATCGACGCCAGCGGCGCTGACCGGGTGCACGTGGTGGGCCACGACTGGGGTGCGGCCGTCGCCTGGGGCGTCGCCGGTGCGTTGCCCGAACGGGTGGCCAGCGTGACCCCGATCTCGGTGCCGCATCCCGCCGCGTTCCTCAAGGCCATCGCGACCAGCCGGCAGGGGTTGGCGTCCTGGTACATGTACTTCTTCCAGCTGCCGTGGTTGCCGGAGTTCATGCTCTCCCGCGGACAGGGCAAGGTGGCCAAGCAGTCACTGACCCGCATGGGCCAGACCCATGAACTCGCCGAACGCGACATCCGCGCCA
The DNA here is from genome assembly GCF_001665575.1 of Mycobacterium sp. 852013-51886_SCH5428379. Lineage (GTDB taxonomy): Bacteria > Actinomycetota > Actinomycetes > Mycobacteriales > Mycobacteriaceae > Mycobacterium. The sequence goes on from NZ_LZSU01000010.1 coordinate 25,442, forward strand.
TGCTCGAACCGGGTGCGCTGACGGCGGGAATCAACTGGTACCGGGGGATGCCGCTGCTGAACCCGCGTGCGGCCACCGGCCGGATCACGGTGCCGACGATGTTCGTGTGGAGCGACAACGATGCGGCGCTGCTCCCCAAAGGCGCCTACGACACCGAGAAGTACGTCTCCGGTGAGTACCGCTTCGAGGTGATGTCGGGTGCCTCGCATTGGATTCCCGAGGAGCGCACCGACGAGCTGGCCGCGCTGCTGCTGGACTGGTTCGCCGCCCACCCCACCACCTGACCCTGTCTCTTATACACATCT
>NZ_LZSU01000011.1 GCF_001665575.1 Mycobacterium sp. 852013-51886_SCH5428379
CGCGTCGTCTACGTCACCACCCGATGAACCCACCCACAAAGAGGGGCGCCCCACACCGGGGCGCCCCTCTTTCGCGTTGGGGCGGTCTCGGTGCGGAGCTCGGGCGGCTGCCCCTGCGGACTAGAGTCGGGCCGTGACCACGTCCGGGCATGTGTATGTGACACGGCTGCTCACCGACGGCGTGATGGACCGGCTGAACAGCCTCGGCCGGCCCGTGCGCATCGGGGGCGAGAACCCGCCCAGCCGTACGGAATTGGAGCGCGACATCGCCGGCGCCTGCGCAGCGGTGGTCACGATCACCGAACGCATCGACGCCACCGCGATCGCCGCCGCCGGATCGGGATTGCAGGTGATCGCCAACGTCGCCGTCGGATACGACAACATCGACGTCGCGGCGGCCGCCGCTGCCGGCGTGACGGTCACCAACACCCCCGGCGTTCTCGACAACGCCACCGCCGATCACACCTTCGCGCTGATCCTTGCCGCGACCCGCCGGGTCGTGGAGGGTGACCGCTTCCTGCGGTCCGGGCAGGACTGGATCTGGGGGCCGCGGATGATGGTCGGCCTCGACGTCAGCGCCGGCGCCACCCTCGGCATCCTCGGCTACGGCCGCATCGGTCGGGCCGTCGCCAGGCGTGCCCACGCCTTCGACATGACCGTGCTCGCCACGACCCGCAGCCGCACGTCCGGCGAGGAGGACGGCGTGCGGTTCGTCGACACCGACACCCTGCTCGCGGACAGCGATGTGGTGTGCGTGCTCACGCCCCTGACCCCGCAGACGCGGCATCTGATCGACGCGGCCGCGCTGGCGCGGATGAAGCCGACCGCCTACCTGGTCAACACCGCGCGCGGCGGCGTCGTCGACGAGGTCGCGCTCGTCGACGCGTTGACCACCGGTCGCATAAGTGGCGCCGCGCTGGATGTGTTCGAGAATGAACCCCATGTCGATCCCGCGCTCCTCACCGCCCCGAACCTGGTTCTCACCCCACACATCGCCAGCGCCGGCGCGGCGACCCGCGACGCCATGGGTGTGCTCGCCGTCGACAATGTCGCAACCGTGCTGAGCGGCCGTCCAGCGTTGACGCCGGTCCGATGAAGATCGTTCTGGCGCCCGACTCGTTCAAGGAGTCGATGAGCGCCGCGCAGGCCATCGAGGCGATGCAGGACGGGGTGCGTTCGGTCCTGCCGGACGCCGAGTGCGTGGGTGTGCCGATGGCCGACGGCGGGGAGGGGACGGTGGACGCCGTGGTCGACGCGCTCGACGGGGAGCACGTCACCGTCGAGGTCGGCGATGCGTTGGGGCGGCCTGTGGCGGCGCGCTACGGATATGTCGCCCACCGCCGGCTCGCGGTGATCGAGATGGCCGCTGCGTCGGGACTGGAACAGATCTCTCCGGATGATCGGGATGTGTTGCGTGCCAGCACGTTCGGTGTCGGTCAGCTGATCTCCGATGCCCTCGATCGTGGGGCGGTGGAATTCGTCGTCGGGCTCGGCGGATCAGCGACCAACGATGCCGGCGCCGGCATGCTGACCGCGTTGGGTGTCCGTCTGCTCGACGCGGCCGGCGACGAGTTGCCGCCGGGCGGCGCGGCGCTGGGCTGCCTGGACCGGGTCGACCTTGCCGGATTGGACCCGCGACTGGCCGATGTCGACATCCGGCTCGCCTGTGACGTCACCGCCCCACTGCTGGGCCCCCAGGGTGCGAGCGCGGTGTTCGGCCCGCAGAAGGGGGCCACACCCACCGACGTGAACACGCTCGACTCCGCGCTCGCGACGTTCGCGCGGGTCGTCGGGGCGTCACACGCCGATACGCCCGGTGCCGGTGCCGCGGGCGGACTCGGCTTCGCCCTGCTCGAATTCCTCGGCGCCGCTGCCCGTCCCGGTGTCGACGTGGTCGCCGAGACCGTCGGGCTGGAGCAGGCGCTGCACGGCGCACAGTGGGTGTTCACCGGCGAGGGCAGCGTCGACGCACAGACGATGCTGGGCAAGACGCCGTTCGGCGTCGCGCAGGTCGCCGGGCGCACCGGTGCCCGCGTCGCCATCTTCGCCGGCCGGGTGGCGCCCGACGCGTCGGTGCTCCTGGAGCACGGCGTCGACGAGATCGTCGGGATCACCGCCGAGGGCACGCCGCTGGAGCAGGCGCTGCGCAACGGCCCGGCCTCATTGGCGCGGGCCGCCGCGGAGTTCGTCCGGCGCCGGGTGGCCTGAGCGGCTACGACTCCCGCGCGACGTCGGCCACCGGCAGGGACGCATGCTGCGCGTGGCACGCCTTGGGCGGCGACGGCGGCAGGTCGAGTGCGGGGTTGCCGTCGAAGAAGCCGACCGGTTTGAGATGGAAACCCGTGTAGGCGCATGGCATCACCGGCCAGTCCTCCGGCCGCACCACGTGGTGGGCGCCGACGGTGTACCAGAGCACCACGTCGGCGTCCTCCAGCGGCGCGTCGTCGGCGATGTACTCCGGTAGGCCCTGCATATCGGCCGACTGGTACATGTAGTCGCCAGCGGCGAACTTCTCCGCCGGATCGTACTGCGTCACCCACAGGTTGTGCTGCACGAACCGGGCCCGGTCGTATATGTAGGAGCCTTCCTGCACCATCACCGGCACCACGTCCTTGGGTGTCAGCTTGTAGGCGACGGGGCTGCCGAGTTCGTTGACCTTCGTGGGATTGGCCACTTTCCAATAGCGTCCGGTCTGCCAGTTCCAGTCGCGGGCACCTTCCGATTCCGATGACACCAGGGTGTCACGGGTGATCCACGCGTTGTGGTGCGGGTTGAGGTCGGGATCGGGTTCCGGTATCGAATCCACCTCGTAGACACTGTTGTTCGGGCCGTCGATGCTCATGTCCAGCCGGAAGTTGAAGAAGTGCTGGTGATTCGGGCCGTAGAGACCGGGGGCGACCATCTTGCCCCAGCGTGGCGTCTCACCGTCGGCGACGGCACCGGTGGTCAGCACACCCGACAGCTTCACCTCGACCTCGATGGAGGCGTCGTTGTAGAAGTACCAGAAGAAGCCGTACTCGTAGTTGCCGACCGTGCAGATCATCGAGATCACCAGCCGCCGCGATCGGCGCACTTCGACCTCACCGGTCCGGAAATCGGTGTGTTTCCAGGAGATCCCGAAGTCCTCCTCGTGCATGCAGACGGCGTTGGGGATGGTGACGGCATTGCCGCTGGAATCGTTGACCGTCCCGTCGAAGTAGTGGATCTCACCGAGGCAGTCGCAGCCGAGGGTCAGCGGGTTGGCCGAGAAGCCCATGCCGACCTCGCCCATGTCGAAGACGTTCTTGTTCCAGTGCGTGGGCGACGTGTCGCCGTAGGGCACCACCATCTCCGACAGCGATCCGCGGTAGAGAATCGGTCGAGTCTCCCCCCGATCGGTGTAGGTGACCTCGTGCAGGGTGATGCCTTCACGAGGATTGAACCCGATACGCAAAGACCACTTCTGCCACTGGACCTTCCAGCCGTCCACGGTGAAACTCGGGCCGTCGGGCTGGGTGATCTCGATCGGTTTGACGTCGTCGCGGAACTGCGTGAACGCCGGTCGGTTGTTCGCGTCGAACATGAACTGCCCGGAGTAGTTGCCGGCTGTCGGTGGCAGCGGGACGACGCCGTGATCCTCGATGTCGATCACCGTCATCGCGTCGAGGTCGAACGTCACGATCAGTCCCTCGATTGGGCGTGCATAGCCGTGCTCCGACGGTGCGGCCCGAAGGAAGGTGAGCGGCCGGCAGATCAGCGGGGAGTCGTCGTAGTGGTCCTGGGCGCCGTAATACCCCGCCGGCCAGGGGTCGATCATCGCCAGCGAGAAGTCGGTGACCCCGCGTTTGCGCATCGCCTCCTGCCACCGCGGATCCTCCCGGACCTTCTCCTCCACCCCGGTCATGTGCTCGACGAGATAGGAGGGAAAGCGTCCCGGCACCGACGTCCAAGTGTCGATCACCCGGGCCCCGAGATCCACGACGGCCTCGTGCACCATCTTGGCTGCACCGTCGTACATCGATGCGAAGGCCCGGCGGGGTGGCTGCGCGCTGCCTTCATACGTCAGTTCCGGGGTCTTGGCCGGTTCGGCGAGCTGGATCATCACGAATTTCAGGGTGGGGGTGGCGTATTCGCTGTCGGTGATGACAGCCGCGGCGGTTTCGATCTCGGCGCCGGTGAGCGGGTCGAGGGGGTAGCGGGTGCCGCCGGCGTCGGCGGTCGAGGGCAGGGTGTCCTCCAGTGTCATGGGGTGGTGTCCTTCGTGTTGTTGGTGAGGTCGAACACGGCCAGATGGGCCAGCGAATCCTCCTGGCTGGTCTTGTGGGCCGACCGGCGGCCGAAGACGTAGACGACGAGGCCTAGCGCGAACATGCCGAGGCTGATTCCGCCGACCCACGTCATCCAGGTCGCCTGCGGCACATCGATCCACGGCGTGACGAACGAGTAGTAGATGCCGCCGGCGGTGGCGATCGATCCGACGATCACCACGGTCCACACCCCGGCCATGCCGCCGGGGATGCGCCAGAACTGTTCGCTGGCATAGCGATCCGCGTACTTCTTCCGCGCCACGATCAGCGGGATCAGGAAGAAGAACCCGGACAGCAGCCACACCGTGCTCAGGCCGCCCTGCAGGTAGATGGTGACGTTGGCCATGCTGCTCTGCGAGTACAGGCCGACCAGGATGAGCGACGAGATGACGCCCTGGATGAGGATCGCGGTCACCGGGTTGCGGGTCCGGGGGTTGAGGTGGGTGAAGATGCGGGGCAGGTGGCGTTCGAGTCCGGAGACGAAGATCAGTCGTGAGTAGGCCACCTGGTAAGTCATCAGAGCCACGATGATGATGCCGGCGAGTACGACGGCGCAGATCTCCATCAGGCCGGGGAAACCCGCGACGTCCAGCATGCCGATGATGCCGGTCACCGGGTCGATCTCCTCGGTCGGTAGCGCCATCATCGTGCCCAGCGTGGTCATCAGGTAGATGGCGACCAGAGCCGTCGAGCCCCAGAGGATCATCCGCGGACCGCTACGGCGCACCGAGAGGAACTCCGCTCCCATGTTGTACGGGGTCTCCACGCCGAGCAGGTAGAGCAGCACGGTGCCGTACAGGAACCCGGCGACGGCGAAGTTCGGGACCGTCGCCTCCGCCCAGCTGAAGGGCGTAGCCGAGCCGTTGTCGACGGCGAAGAGCAATCCGCAGACGAAGATGGTCAGCGTCAGGATGCCGTAGACGACGAAGACGACGTTCATGATGCGTTGATTGGCGGCGAGTTTCGCCAGCGCCAGCCCGATCACCGTCCACAGGATGACCAACTGCAGGATGATGCTCGTCATCAGCCCGAGTTCGGCGTGGAAGGCCAGCAGCAGGAACTGCAGCACCACCGCCGGGGACGATGCGGCGTTGAGGATCACCGGCACCCACGACAGGTAGCCGCCGATGAAGCCCCAGGTCTCCCCCATCGTGCGGTAGGCCCAGATGTAGACGCCACCCTGGCCGGGCCACAGGTTGCCCAGCTCGACGACGGCCATTCCGGCCGGGATGAGGAAGGTCAGGATGCCGAGCACCCACATCGGGATCGCCGTCCACCCACCGCCGGCCATCACCGACGATCCGGTGACCCAGCAGATGATGAAGACGTAGGCGGCGGTCAGCCCGAAGGTGCTCATCACCTTGGGCAGGATCTGTTCGGGCACCAGCTCGGTGGTCATGAGCTTGTCCCGCTCGGCGGAGCCGGCCATCTTGCCGGAGCCGGCGGGTGGCGCCGCTTCTGCTTGTGTCATTTCGTCTCTCCCACTGGGACTTCGGTCAGTTGACGATCTGTCCGTCTTTCATCCGGACGACACGGCTCGCTTCGTCGGCCACCGTGGGGTCATGGGTGCTGGCGACCACGGTGACGCCGAGCGTCGAACACAGGTCGCGCAGCATGCGCACCACCGTCTCCCCCGTGCGGTGGTCGAGGTTGGCCGTCGGTTCGTCGGCCAGCACGAGCGTCGGACTGCTGATCAACGATCGCGCGATCGCCGTGCGCTGCTGCTCACCGCCCGACATCTTGGTGGGCTGGTGGTTGATCCGATGGCCGAGCCCGACCAGTTCGAGCAGTTCGGTGGCGCGGGCGCGCAACGACTTGCGGTCGTACGGTTCGAACATCAGTGGTAGTTCGACATTTTCGACCGCCGACAGAAACGGGATGAGGTTGTAGCTCTGGAAGATGAACCCGATGGTGTCGTGGCGCAGCGCGGCGAACTGGCTCTCGGTCAGCGTGGCGGTGTCACGGCCTGCGACCCGCACCGTGCCCTTGGTGGGGCGGTCGAGACCCCCCATGATGTTCAGCAGCGTCGACTTGCCGCTGCCGCTGGGTCCCATCAGGCATACGAATTCACCTGGCATGACGGTCAATTCGGCAGCGACGAGGGCTTTGACGACCTCGTCGCCGAGTTTGTGCAGCTTCCACACGTCGTGGATCTCGATGACGGGCTGCGGTGGTGTCTGCACCCCGGCGACGTCGCTGCGTTCTTCGATGGCGGTCATGGGTCAACCTCCGGCGGTCAGAGAGCGGATGGGTGGGCGTGATGCGGCCGTCCAGGTGGGCACGATGCTGGTGGCCAGCGCCGCCACGATGCTGACGCCGACCGCGGTCAGGACGCCCCACACCAGACCGCCTCCCGCCACCCCGGCAGCCGCCAACCCGGTGACGCCCAGGACGACACCGGCGAGCGCGGCCAACGCGGCGGCGGCCACGGCGCCGAGCACGGCCGCGACGACCGGTTCGACGAGCAGGGCGATCACCACGGGCCGTCGCGGAATGCCGTTGGCGCCCAGCACCCCCAACTCGCGGGTGCGGTGGGCGACGGTGCGGGTGGTCGCGACGGCGACCTCGACGACGCCGACCAGCAGGACGGTGATCGCGATGAGGACGACGGCCCGGTTGATCTCGTCGGCGTGGCCGAGCGACGCGGATTGCGCCCGGATCCCCTCGGACATTCCGAAGACGATCACGACGAGGAATGCGCCGGTGGCGGTGGTGACCACCGGCAGCACCATCTCGCCGATCCGGCGGCGTGCGGACAGCCAACCGTAGGCGAGGCCTTTGGTGATCATCGCGACTCCAACAGATCGACAGGTTTCTGTTGCAGCAGCCGGTGCACCGGCACGAGCGCACCGACGATCGCCATCGCGGGGATGAACGCCGCGACCATTCCCGCGGCCTGCGCCCACGCCAGAGGCGTCGCGATGCCCGGGATGGCCAGTGCCACTGCGATTCCCGCACCGAGGACACCGACCACGTACGCGGCGACGAAGACGATCGCGGATTCGACGAGGAAGAAGTACAGCACCTCGTCGGCAAGACCGATGCTGGACATGATGCCGAATTCCCGCTTGCGCTCGGCGACCGCGGCGAGGAACGACGACACCGCGATCACGAAGCCCAGGCCCAGTCCGATGATCGAGATCAACCCGAGTGTCGAGCTGGTGACCTTGCCCGAGAACAGGGCCGAGAACTTCTGTTCGAAGGAGAGGGGGCCTGAGCCGCCGACGGTGTCGTAGACGAGGCCGTCGCCGCGCGGATCGGGCTGCACGGACGGATCGGCGGTCTGCGGCAAACCGACTGCGGCGCCGAATATCTGGGCGACATCGCGCCGGTCCCGGTCCTGCGGTGGGGCGTGGACGGTCCACCATCCGTTGTCGCCGACGACCGATGCGGCCAGCGCGCTCGCCACCGTCACCGACTGACCACCACCCGCCACGTCGACGACGAGGCGCTGTCCGTCGATGACCACGAACCCGCCGTCGGCGACGCCGAGTCGCTGGGCCGCCGGAGCCCCCACGATGGCCTGTCCACCGGGGACGTCGTCACGCCCACGCAGCGACACCGGCGTGCCGTCGATGTCGGTGACGCCGGTGATCGTGCGGGTGCCGGACCAACCCGCGGGCATGGTGATGGCCGGCGCGGGACCGTCGGCCACCAGGGCCTGGGCGTCGTTGTCGTAGTGGACGCCGGCGGCGGGCACCGCCCACAGCGCAGCGTCCCCGAGAACGTCGGCGACCGAATCCGCACCAGTGATGGCGAAACTCGCCGACACGGTCCGCACGACGGTGACACAGGCGATGGCCAGCGCGATGCCCAGCACCGACAACGCGAAACGTTCCGGCCTGCGTCGGATGTTGGCCAGCGCGAACCGGACAAGGCACCAGAAGGTGTTGCCGGACGACGGAGCGATGACCTGACTGGTCTCCACACCAGCGATGGTGGGATCGTGTTGTTTCACCCACCGCCGTCGGCGGTGTCGAACCGGTTAACTCGCCATGGGCGCGGTTACGTCAACGTGTCCCGGCCGCTACGGATTTCGTCGTCACCCGATCCGGGGCCAGGGTCTGGCCTCTTCCAGCTCGTAGGCCAGGCCGAGCAGGCGGGCCTCCTGACCGGCGGTCGAGCTGAACATCATGCCCACGGGGAGTCCACCCTCGGACACCCCGAGCGGCAACGAGATCGCGGGATCGCCGGTGGCGTTCTGCAGCGGCGTGAAGGCCACCCAGTCGACGAGCCGCTCGATGATCTGCTCGTAATCCGCGGTCGGGTCGAGATGCCCGATGCGTGGCGGGGCCTCGGCCAGTGTGGGCATCAGCACGACGTCGTAGTCGGCGGACAGGCGCTCGGTGATGCGCCGGATACGCGCCAGCCGAGCGGTCGCCAGGGGTAGCCGGTGCAGGTTGCGGCCGGCGAACCGCTCGAGGCCCAGCGTCAGGTTGTCCAGGCGGGTGCGATCGAAGCCGGGGCCGAACGACCGGCGCCCGCCCCGCACCAGGGCGAAGGCCAGAAACGCCCAGTAGAGCAGGAAGTCGTCCATGAACCGGGCGGGTACCGGGTTGCCGATCGGGGTGACGCGGTGCCCGAGTTCCTCTAGAAGCGCAGCGGTCTTCATCGTCTGCTCGGTCACATCTGAGGAAGCTTGGCGGGCAATGGATTCCGTGCACACCGCGATCCGCAACCGTGCCGGTGCGGGTCCGGTGACATCCCCGACGAGCGGCAGCTTGGGATTGCGGTACACCCGTTCCATCTCCCGATAGAACGCGGCGGTGTCCCGCACCGAGCGGGTGACCACGCCGTTGGCGACGATCCGTAGCGGCATCTGCCGCATGTCGCGGTCCAGCGGCAACCGGCCGCGGCTCGGCTTGAGCCCGACGAGTCCGTTGCACGAGGCGGGGATGCGAATGGAGCCGCCGCCGTCATTCGCGTGGGCGATCGGCACGACGCCCGCCGCGACGAAGGCACCGGATCCGGACGAGGAGGCACCGGCGGTGTGCTCGGGGTTCCATGGGTTGCGGACCGGGCCGAGGCGGGGATGCTCGGCCGAGGCGGAGAAACCGAACTCGGAGAGCCGCGTCTTGCCCAGCGGCACCAGCCCGGTGGACAGATAGTCGCGGGCGAAATCGCCGTCGAGCGCCGACGGCCGGGGCTCCCAGGCGTCCGTGCCGTTCATCGTGGGCATATCGGCGACCGCGACGTTGTCCTTGATGTAGGTGGGGACGCCGTCGAAGAACCCGCCGTAGGGGCGCGGCGCGTCGGCACGGGCGCGGGCGCGGTCGTACGCCTCGTAGGCCAGTCCGTTCAGGGCCGGGTTGACCGCCTCGGTACGTGCGATCGCCGCGTCCACGAGCTCCCGGCGCGACACCTCACCGTCGCGCAGGGCCTCGACGATCCCGACGGCGTCCCGGGCGCCCAGTGCGTCGTCACCGAAGGCGTTGATTCGTTCCATCCCGCTGACGGTACCAAGCCGTACCGCTCGGCCGGGTGCACCTACGCGAAAGCCCCCGGAACCGCCGCGTGGTTCCGGGGGCTTTGCGACGGTCGATCAGGCCTGGCCGACCTCGAAGCGCACGAAGCGGGTGACAGTGACACCGGCCTCGTCGAGCAGCGCCTTCACCGACTTCTTGTTGTCGGACACCGACGGCTGGTCGAGCAGCACGACGTCCTTGAAGAAACCGGTCACGCGGCCCTCGACGATCTTGGGCAGCGCCTGCTCGGGCTTGCCCTCGTTGCGGGCAGTCTCCTCGGCGATGCGACGCTCATTGGCGACGAGGTCCTCCGGCACGTCCTCACGGGTGAGGTACTTGGCCTTCAGGGCGGCGATCTGCAGCGCGACCGCGTGGGCAGCGCCCTGATCGTCGCCCTCGTACTCGACCAGCACGCCGACGGCCGGCGGCAGATCCGCGGCACGCTTGTGCAGGTAGGTCTCGACCTTGCCGTCGAAGTACGCGGCACGACGCAGTTCGAGCTTCTCGCCGATCTTCGCGCTCAGGTCCGCGATCAGCTGCTCGACCGTGGAGTCACCGGCCTTCGCTGCCTTGAGCGCGTCGACGTCCTGCGACTTCGACTCGGCGGCGGCCGTCACGATCTGATCAGCCAGCGCCTGGAACTCCGCATTCTTCGCGACGAAGTCGGTCTCGGAGTTGAGCTCGATCAGCGCGCCGTTCTTCGCGGCCACCAGACCTTCGGCGGTCGCGCGCTCCGCGCGCTTGCCGACGTCCTTGGCGCCCTTGATGCGCAGCAATTCGACAGCTTTGTCGAAATCGCCGTCGGAGTCGACGAGCGCGTTCTTGCTCGCCATCATGCCGGCGCCGGTCAGCTCCCGAAGTCGCTTGACCTCGGCAGCGGTGTAGTTCGCCATTTCAGCCTTCCCTGTATGCCCTATGGGTTCTGGGCAACGGTCGGTTCGGTTTGGATATCGGCCTCGGGGGTGCCGGGCTCGGCACCCGCGGCCGTCGGGGAAGCGGTCGCGGTCGCGCCGGCGAGCAGCTCCTGCTCCCACTCGGCGAGCGGCTCGGCGGCCTGACCGGCCTCGGCCTTGCTGCCGCCGGAGCGGGCCTGCAGACCCTCGGCGACCGCCGCGGCGATGACCTTGGTCAGCAGCGCGGCCGAGCGGATCGCATCGTCGTTACCCGGGATCGGGTAGTCCACGACGTCGGGATCGCAGTTGGTGTCCAGGATCGCGATGACCGGGATGTTGAGCTTGCGTGCTTCGGCGACCGCGAGATGCTCCTTGTTGGTGTCGACGACCCAGATCGCCGACGGGACCTTCTGCATGTCCCGGATACCGCCGAGGCTGCGCTCGAGCTTGTTCTTCTCGCGGGTCAGCATCAGGATTTCCTTCTTGGTGCGACCCTCGAAGCCCCCGGTCTGCTCCATCGCCTCGAGCTCCTTCATCCGCTGGAGGCGCTTGTGGACGGTGGAGAAGTTGGTGAGCATGCCACCCAGCCAGCGCTGGTTGACGTAGGGCATGCCGACGCGGGTGGACTCCTCGGCGATCGACTCCTGAGCCTGCTTCTTGGTGCCGACGAAGAGCACGGTGCCGCCGTGGGCGACCGTCTCCTTGACGAACTCGAAGGCCTTGTCGATGTAGGTCAGCGTCTGCTGCAGATCGATGATGTAGATGCCGTTGCGGTCGGTGAAGATGAACCGCTTCATCTTGGGATTCCAGCGTCGGGTCTGATGCCCGAAATGAGCGCCGCTGTCGAGCAGCTGCTTCATGGTCACAACAGCCATGGTTAGGCCAGTCCTTTTACTTGTCGGTTGCCGCCCAGCGTCGGGTGATGCCGGGCCCTGGTGACTGCGGGACGCCGGACCCGCCCGAGGGCGAGACCGCCGGCATCCGGGTACGAACCTCGTAGAGGTCGTGTGCAGACACGCGAAGTCAGCCCGCGCAAGCGAGCTGCAGCGAGAAGTTTACACCCTCAGAACAGGTGCTTTGTCCCCAGCGGGCGATGCCTCCACAGGTCGCGGCGCCGGGTCTGGCTCTACCTGCGTCGAGCCCGTGAACTGGGGTGATGCGGCTTCTCACGCTACTGCTGACACTCACCGTGGCGCTGGCCGCCCCGGTGGGCGCCGACGACGGTCGGCTGGAGTGGCCCCTGCGGCCGCGACCCGCGGTAATGCGGATCTTCGACCCTCCTGCGGTGAAGTGGCAGTCGGGACATCGGGGCGTCGATCTGGCGGCGCGGGAAAGTCAGATCGTCCATGCGGCGCGGGCCGGCACCGTGGTGTTCGCCGGGCAGTTGGCGGGTCGGCCGCTGGTGTCGGTGGCCCATCCCGGCGGGCTGCGGACCACCTACGAACCGGTCAGCCCGGCGGTACGCGCAGGTCAGCAGGTCGGGGCGGGCGCGGTGCTCGGCGCGGTGATGTCCGGGCACGCGGGCTGCGGGGCGGCGGCCTGCTTGCACTGGGGCGCGATGTGGGGGCCGTCGTCGCGAGCCGATTACGTCGATCCGCTGGGCCTGCTCGACGAGACGGAGATCCGGCTCAAACCGCTGCGCTGAGATACCTGAGGCGCCTCGAGTGTGCACCCATGGCGTCGAGCGTGCGCCCACGGCGAAGAAGCCGCCTGCGCCCCGCCCTGCGTACACACTCGACGCCATGGCTTCACACTCGATCGCGGACGACAGTCACCGCGGGCGCCGGCCGCGGTTCGGCCTGACGACTGCGCTTGCCCGCAACGGCGCCCAGACCCGGCAGTTCGCCCGCGCGGTGGAAGCCGCAGGGTTCGACGTGCTGACATTCGCCGACCACCTGATGCCCGCAGTCGCACCCTTCGTCGGAGCCACGGCGGCGGCGGTGGCCACCGAACGGCTTCGCGTCGGAACGCTGGTGCTGAACAACGACTTCCGCCATCCCGTCGAGACCGCGCGGGAGGCGGCCGGGGTGGCGATGGTCTCCGACGGGCGGTTCGAACTGGGGCTGGGTGCCGGTCACATGAAGTCCGAGTACGACGCCGCCGGCCTTCCCTTCGCCGAGGGCGCGGTCCGCGTGAGCCGTCTCGAGGAGTCGGCCGGCATCGTTCGCGCGCTCCTCGACGGGGTGGCCGTGGACACCGCCGGAGCGCACTACCGGGTGCACGCCGACGCCGGCGCGCTGTTGCCGCTACCCGCGCAGAGGGTGCCGATGCTGATCGGCGGCAACGGCGAGCGGGTGTTGAGGCTGGTCGGCCGCCTGGCAGACATCGCCGGTTTCGCGGGGATCACCCACAACCACGACGCGACGAAAGTGCGGTTGACGCACTTCGGGCCGGAGGGTCTTCAGAACCGCATCGCGGTGGTGCGCGACGCGGCGGGCGATCGGTTCGACCAGATCGAGCTGAACGCGCTGATCCAGGCGGTCGTCGTCACCGATGACCGTGCAGCCGCAGCGGCGGAGCTGGCCGCCGCCTTCGGCGGTGTGTCGGCCGAGGACCTGCTCGCGTCTCCGTTCGTGTTGCTCGGGAGCCATGCTCAGATGGCAGACGCGCTGACCGAACGGCAGCGCCGGTTCGGAGTCTCCTACTGGACGGTGTTCGACGAATGGGGCGGCCGCGCGTCGGCGATGTCCGACATGGCGGAAGTGATCGCGCTGCTGCACGATCAGGCCCGCGGATGGGCCTGATCGTGGACTGCCCGCAGCCGAGCCACGGTGACGTGGGTGTAGAGCTGCGTGGTGGCCAGCGTCGAGTGCCCGAGCAGCTCCTGGACGATGCGCAGGTCCGCGCCGCCTTCCAAGAGATGGGTGGCGGCGCTGTGCCGCAGGCCGTGCGGCCCGATGTCAGGGGCGCCGTCGACCGCGCCGATGGTCTGGTGCACGACGGTGCGGGCCTGCCGCGGGTCGAGGCGTCCGCCGCGGGCGCCGAGCAACAGCGCGGGTCCGGACTGCGGTGTGGCCAGGGCAGGTCTGCCGTCGGACAGCCAGGAGCGCACGGCCGTTTCGGCGGGCTCCCCGAACGGGACGGTGCGCTGACGGTTGCCCTTGCCGAGCACCCGCAGCACCCGTCGGGAGGTGTCGACGTCGTCGACGTCGAGGCCGCACAGTTCGCTGACGCGGATTCCGGTCGCGTACAACAGCTCCACGATCAACCGGTCCCGCAACGCCATCGGATCACCCTGTTGGGCACCGGAATTCGCTGCTGCCATCGCGTCAAGGGCCTGGTCGCGGCGCAGCACCGCGGGTAGGGTGCGGCGCGCTTTGGGCAGCTGCAGGCGGGCTGCCGGGTCGGTCGACATCAGTCCACGCCTGCAGGCCCATGCGGTGAAGGTCTTCACCGCCGAGGTGCGGCGGGCGAGGGTGGTGCGCGCCGCCCCGTCCCCCGCTTGCGCCGCCAGCCACGCGCGCAGCAGTGGCAGGGTGAGGTTGCGTGGACCCGGGTCGGGCACCCGCTGCGCGGCAAAGGCGAACAGCGACCGCAGATCGGCGAGATAGGCGCGACGGGTGTGAGCCGAGCGGCCACGTTCGAGTGCGAGGTAGTCGTCGAACTCCTCGAGTACTGCGTCGATCGCCGCCACACCCTTACCGTTGCGGCGGGCTCAGCGGCTGTCTAGCCGACGCGCCGCAGCGTGTCCGGGGTGAGATCGGCCAGGGTCGGATAGCCGTCGACCGCCATGATCAGGTCCGCCTCGGCGAGCAGCGAGCGCAGCACGTGCACCACACCCGCCTGTCCGCCGAGCGCCAACCCGTAGGCGTAGGGCCTGCCGATCCCGACGGCGGTGGCACCCAGTGCGAGCGCTTTGACGATGTCGGCGCCGTTGCGGATTCCGGAGTCGAACAGCACCGGCAGCCCCTGGGCGGCCTCGATGACGCCGGGCAGGCAGTCGATGGCGGGCAGCCCGCCGTTGGCCTGGCGGCCGCCGTGGGTGGAGACGTAGATGCCGTCCACACCGCCGTCGGCCGCCCGGCGGGCGTCGTCGGGGTGGCAGATGCCTTTGAGGATCAGCGGCAGGGTGGTCAGCGACCGCAGCCAGGGCAGGTCGTCCCACGTCAGCGGATTGCCGAACAGCGACACCCACTTCAGGATCGCGGCCTGCATGTTCTCCTCGGGCGGCTGCGCCAGCCCGGCGCGGAACACCGGATCACTCATGTAGTTCGACAGGCACTTGCCGCGCAGCTGCGGGAAGTTCGACGTCGACAGGTCGCGGGGCCGCCAGCCGGGGACCCAGGTGTCGAGTGTGACGACGATGCCTTTGTAACCCGCGGCCTCGGCGCGCTGCACGAAACTCGCCGCCAGGTCGCGATCGGTCGGGGTGTAGAGCTGGAAGAAGCCTGGGGTATCACCAAACTCGGCGGCGACGTCCTCGATGGGGTCCTCGGTGAGGGTGGAGACCATCATCGGCACGCCGGTCTGCGCGGCCGCCCGTGCGGTGACGAGGTCGCCGTGGCCCTCCTGGCCGCAGATCCCGATGACGCCGATGGGCGCCATGAACACCGGCGAGGGCAACCTCAGCCCGAACAGGTCGACCGAAAGATCGCGCTCCCGGGTGGCTCGCATCATCCGCGGCACCAGGCCGTAGCTGTCGAAGGCGGTGCGGTTGACGCGCTGGGTGCGTTCGTCGCCGGCACCCCCGGCGACGTAGGAGTACACCGACGGCGGCATCGCCGCTTCGGCGTTGGCCTCCCACTCCTCGAACGTCATCGGCAGGTTCGGCATCACGCCGGACAGGCCCTGTAGATAGATCTCGAACTGGTAGTCGCTGAACGCCATGGTGTTCAGCCTGCCATCGACGAGGGCCCGGGCTCAGGACTCCAGTTTGGCGAGTTGGGCTTTCCACTCGCGGAAAGTCTCCTCGGTGCGGCCGCGCCGCCAGTAACCCGAGATCGACGACGCCCATTTCGCCTCGACGCCGCGCTCTCTGCGGATGTAGGGCCGCAGGTTGTGCATGACGGCCTGGGCCTCGCCGTGGATGAACACCTGCACCCGGCCCGGCAGCCACGCCGTCTCCTTGACGGCCTGGATCAGCGGCGCGTGGTCCCCCGCTACCTCTTCGGGCACGAGGTCCGCGCGACCGCCCCGGTAAATCCAGGAGATGGACACTCCCTCGGGGGCGCTGATCGGAATCTGGTCGTCAGGGCCGGCGACCTCGATGAAGGCCTTGCCGACCGCGTCGGACGGCAGTGATTCGATCGCGGCGCTGATCGCTGGCAGGCCGGCCTCATCGCCGGCGAACAGGTGCCAGTCGGCGGCGGGGTCCGGTGCGTAGGCGCCGCTGGGGCCCATCAGGTACGCCGGATCCCCGGGTGCCACGGATGCGGCCCACGGTCCCGCGACACCGTGATCGCCGTGGACCACGAAGTCGATCGAGATCTCACGCCGTTCCCCGTCCACCTTGCGCACGGTGTACGTCCGCACGGTCGGCTGTTTGGTCTCGGGCAGCTTCTTGAAGCTGTCCAGGGTCAAGGGCCGCTGGAGCCGTGACACGTCGACACCCGCCGGGACGATCACCAGTTTCACGTACGCGTCGGTGAAGTCGTTGGGCGTGAAGGTGTCGAATCCGGTGCCCTCACCGCCGCCGCCGAACGTCACCCGCACCATGTGCGGTGCGATCTGCTCGCGGCGAACCACCTCGAACGTGTGCACGGGACGTCCAGCCACAACTCTCCTCCGCCTCGTTAGCTAACCTCATCGACTATACGAGCGGGTCACGCCCGATAGGGGCCTACCGTCGCGCGCTCAGCTGCCACCGTCCTTCCCGGTGCATCACCAGCCCGGCCATCTCCAACATCGCCAGCGGTCCCAGCACCCGATAGGCGGGCATGCCCGCGGCGACGGCGATCTCGTCGGCCGTGCGCGCCGCCCTGGCCGGTAACGCCTCGTAGACCCGGCGCTCGTCGTCGTCGAGACCGTCGAGTGGTGTCACCGGCCGCTCCTCGGCCGGCGCCAGCTCGCCGACCCGCCCGACCAGCTCGACGACCTCCTCGGCGCGACCCACCAGGTGCGCCGCACCGTCACGGATCAAGGCATGGCAGCCCATCGACACCGCTGACGTGACCGGCCCCGGCACTGCACACACCGGCCGGCCCAGCGCCGCCGCCCACCCCGCCGTGTTCGCCGCCCCGCTGCGCACCCCGGCCTCCACGACCACCGTCGCCCCCGACAACGCGGCCACCAACCGGTTACGCGTGAGGAACCGCACCCGCGTCGGCCGCATCCCCGGGGGATACTCACTGATCACCAGGCCGTCCTTCGCCACCCGTCCGAGCAACGCGGTGTGACCGGCGGGATACGGCACGTCCACACCTCCGGCGAGCACGGCGACCGTCAGCCCCTCACAAGCCAGCGTCGCCCGGTGCGCCGCCCCGTCGATACCGAAAGCGCCACCCGACACCACCGCGACGTCGCGGGCCACCAGACCCGCCGCCAGATCCGCCGCGACGTGTTCGCCGTACGCCGACGCCGCCCGCGTCCCGACGATGGCCGCCGCCCGCCCCGTCACATCGTCGAGTCGTAGGTCGCCGAGCACCCACAGCGCCATCGGCGCATACCCGTGGGGACGCCTGCGCACCTGGTCCCCGCCGAACGCGACGAGGCTCAGCAGCGGCCACTCGTCGTCGTCCATCGTCACCAACCGCCCACCCAAACGTTGCGCGGTGACGAGATCATCTTCCGCACAATCGATCTCGCGCCGCGCGGTGGTGTGCCGCAGCACGTCGGCCGGCGCGGTACCACTACGCACCTGTTCGGCGGCGGCGATGACGCCCTCGTCGGCGATCAACGTGGCCAGAGACGGACACGGCGGTTCGGCCACCCGCGACAGATACGCCCATGCCCGCATGTGCTCGGTCGCCATCAGGCACCCCTCGGCTGACGAAAGCTCAACGCGATGGCCACGTCGTCGCGGGTCGGTGATACGCG
The DNA here is from genome assembly GCF_001665575.1 of Mycobacterium sp. 852013-51886_SCH5428379. Lineage (GTDB taxonomy): Bacteria > Actinomycetota > Actinomycetes > Mycobacteriales > Mycobacteriaceae > Mycobacterium. The sequence goes on from NZ_LZSU01000011.1 coordinate 17,620, forward strand.
GCCGCCGAGATCGGCCAACGTCCACGCGACGCGCAGTGACCGGTCCATGCCACGGATGCTCAACAACCCGCGATCCAACGCGGTGGTCACCGGTTCCATGGCTTTTTTACCGAGCCGGAATCGGCGGCGCAGCAGCGGACCGCCGACTTCGGCGTTGGTCCGGATGCCGTAGGGATGCCAGCGGGCGGCCGCGGCCGCCCGGGCGGCGGCCACCCGGGCTCGCACTTCCGCGGTCGGCTCGCCGGTTTCTGGTGCGAAGGCGTCGGCGCGCGCGGGGTGCATCTCGACGCGCAGATCGACCCGGTCGAGCAGCGGACCGGACAACTTGCCCAGATACCGCCGCTTCACGGTGCTCGGACACGTGCAGTCCCGCGGATCGGGCGGCGCGCACGGACACGGATTCGCGGCGAGCACCAGCTGGAACCGGGCCGGGTAGCGGGCGACGCCGTCGCGGCGCGCCAACCGGATCTCCCCGTCCTCCAACGGTGTGCGCAGCGCTTCGAGTGCGGCAGTGCCGATTTCGGCGCATTCGTCGAGGAACAGGACGCCGCGGTGGGCCCGGCTCACCGCTCCTGGCCGCGCCAGCCCGGACCCGCCGCCGACGAGCGCGGCAACGGTGGAGGTGTGGTGCGGCGCGACGAAAGGCGGCCGGGTGAGTAGCGGCGCGTCGCCGGTCAGCAGCCCGGCCACCGAATGGATCGCGGTCACCTCGAGCGCCTCGTCGTCGGCCAGCGGTGGCAACAGGCCGGGAAGCCGTTGCGCCAGCATGGTTTTCCCGACGCCGGGCGGACCAGTGAGCATCAGGTGGTGCGCTCCGGCGGCGGCCACCTCGACGGCGTAGCGGGCGTGGGTCTGACCGACGACATCGGCCAGGTCCGCCGAATCGTCGGGTTCGGCCGGCCTGGCGGAGATCCTCGGGTCGAGTACGCCGTCGCCCTCCAGCCAGGCGCGGAGCTGGCTGAGCGTGCGTACCCCGTACACCTCGATGCCGTCGATCAGGCTGGCTTCGGCGAGGTTGGCCAACGGCACCGCGACCGCGGGCCAGCCTTCCCGCTTGGCCGCGAGCACCGCCGGTAGCACGCCCTTGACCGGGCGCACCCGCCCGTCGAGCGCCAACTCCCCCAGCAGCACCGTCTTCTCGAGCCGGTACCACTCCTCCTTCCCGTGCGCACACATGACGGCCGCCGCGAGCGCCATGTCGTACACCGATCCCATCTTCGGAAGCGTCGCCGGTGACAGCGCCAGGGTGAGCCGCGTCGCCGGCCATTCGTTGTCGCAGTTGGTGATCGCCGCGCGGACCCGGTCGCGCGACTCCTGCAGGGCGGCGTCGGGCAGCCCCACCAGATGCACCCCGGGCAGCCCCGAGGTGATGTCGGCCTCGATCTCGACGATCACCCCGTCGAGACCGACGACCGCCACGGAGAACGCCCGCGCGAGCGCCATCAACCCACCCCTTGGACGTGGGTGATCTCCGGGGTGGCGCTGCGGCGGAGCCGGATACCGATCACGTCGAGGCGCACCCCGTCCCACCGCTGGTGCTGACCGGCCAGCCACAGCCCGGCGAGCCGCCGTAACCGCCGCACCTTCTGCGGCGTCACCGCCTGCTCCACGCCGCCGAACCGATCGCTGGTGCGCGTCTTCACCTCGACGAACACCACCGTGCGCGTCGCCGGATCGCTGGCGATGACATCCAGCTCCCCGTGTCGGCACCGCCAGTTCCGGTCGAGCACCACCAGGCCCATATCCGTCAGATGCTCGACGGCCAGCTGTTCACCGTGCGCCCCGATCGCCGCCCGTGTCTGTGAGGTCATAGGGACACTGTGGCCGTCGCGACCGACGCGGAGCGGCCGTCGGGCCGAGTTGTCCACAGCGGCGGATCCATCCCCAGCCGTTGCGTTTCGCGTCCGTCAAAACGCGGGTATACCGGCCCGACATCACCGATGCTGCACCGACGCAGGAGGTTCATGACCATGAGCGCCAGACCCGGTTCCGGGGGTGTGCAAGGCAACATGCACGGCGCCGTCGACCGCGCCACCAACAGCGACGCCTTCGAGAACGCGGCACGGGTCGGCTTCGCCGCCAGCGGCGTCGTGCACCTGCTGCTGGCCTACATCGTGCTGCGGATCGCACTCGGTGGCGGCGGGAACGCCGACCAGTCCGGGGCGCTGGCCACCCTGGCCAGCCAGACCGGCGGCCGGATCATGCTGTGGATCGTCGCGATCGGCCTGTTCGCGCTCGCGTTGTGGCACCTGGCCGAAGCGGTGGTGGGCAGCAAGCCCAGCGAACGCTCGGGCCAACCGTCCGGGGATGACGACTCCCCGGCGTGGAAACGCGCGAAATCGATCGGCCTGGCGATCGCCAACGCCGCGATCGCACTGTCCGCGATGCGGTACGCCATGGGCAGCGGAGAGTCCGACGGCCAGCAGAACTCCGGAATGTCGGCCCAGCTGATGGGGTCGGGCTTCGGCCGGTTCGTGCTCATCGTGATCGGCATCGGCGTCGCCGCCGTCGGCGGATACCACGTCTACAAGGGCGTCAAGAAGAAGTTCTTCAAGGATCTGCGGGTCTCGGGCGGGACCGGTATCACCGCCGTCGGCGTGGCGGGCTACGTCGCCAAGGGACTGGTCCTCGCCGGCGCCGGGATCCTCGTCATCGTCGCCACCCTGCAGTCGGACCCCGCGAAGGCTTCCGGCCTGGACGCCGCGGTCAAGACCCTAGGCGAAGCGCCGTTCGGCAAGTTCCTGCTCATCATCGCCGCGATCGGCATCGCCGCCTACGGCGCCTACAGCTTCGTGCGCAGCCGCTACGGCCGCATGTAGCTCGTTGTAGCCCACACGATCGACGCCCGCAGTGAAGTTGCCTTCACTGCGGGCGTCGTCGGTGATGGTGGCTTCACTGGCGGCCGCGTGAGGCCGCGCCGAGCCACGCACCAGGAGCTAGCTGGCCAGCTCGTCGAACAGCAGGTTCAGCTGCGACGGGGACACGTTGTACCCGCACTGGTTGCGCTGATTGACCAGCGGCTGGGCGATGTTGCGCAGATCGAGGTACTCGTTGGGATGGGCCTCGAAGTAGCTGCGCACCGTGGACTCGGCCTCGCCGGCGGGCAGCGTGGCAGCCCGGGTGAGGACGTCGTTGGCGCCCGGGTGGGTGTTGAGGTATCCACCCGCCGCGTTGAGCACACCGCTGGCGGTGGTCGCGAAATCGCTGGCGTTGCACGCGCCGGGCTGTGCGGCGGCCGTCGGCACCGCGATGGTCGCCGCGGCGATCCCGCCGAGCATGCAGCCGGCGAATGCGCTGCCGATTCCGCGGCGTGCCGTCGTGGTTGAGATCTTCATGGAGTCACTCCTCCGTCGTAGTAGGGAACCAGTCGCTATCCCCCGCGACCCGAACTCCACGTACCCAGGAAACGACGCGTCAATCTCCGCGGGCGTCAGCGCTCGGCGATCAGACCCTCCTGCACCAGCGTCGCGGCGACCACGCCGTCGGCTCTGACCAGCGACGACGTGACCAGACCCCGGCCCCGTGCGGCCGCGGGAGACGTCGACTCGAGAAGGTTCCATTCGTCGGCGCGCACCGCCTGGTGGAACCAGATCGACGAATCCGTCGTCCCGCTGCGGTGGGTGCGGGCACGCATCGAGTGCCCGTGCTGCTGCAGCGCGGGGTCGATGCCGTAGACGTCGGTGACGTACACCGCGACGAGGGTGTGGATCAGCGGATCGTCGGGCAGCGGCACCGTCACTCGCCACCACAGCTGCCGGACGAATTCGCCGCCGGTCCGGTCGTCGACGATGCGGATGTCGAGTTCGTCGAGGGGTAGCGACGGTGCGGGCCCGGCCGGACCCGTGCACTCGAGCGTGTTCGGGTCGATACCGGATGCCGGCCGCTTGCCGTGTTCGGGGCCCGCCATCGGAGCGGCGAACGAGACCGTCGCGATGGTGAGCAACCGCCCGTCCTGTCGTGAGTCCACCCGGCGGGACGCCGCGGTGCGGCCGTCGAACACCGGGGTCACGTCGTAGGCCACCGGGTCGCCGGCCTCACCGCCGCGCAGGAACTGCAGGTGCATGTTGGTCGGCGGCCGCCCCGCGTCGACGGTGCGGGCGGCAGCGGCGAGGCTCTGCGCGGTGAACTGCCCACCGAACGACCGCTTACCGGCGGGGCCGCTCGCCGGCCCGATCCAGGTGTCGCCGTCACCGGGACTTACTGTGAGGAGATCCAGAAGACGACTCACTTCACCGAACCCGTTGCCACCGTGCCAAATTCGCGTAGCCCGCTGACCGCCCGCGCATCCATACCCAGCCACTCTGTCAGCACCTCGGCGGTGTGGTCACCGAGTGCGGGAGCCGCGACCGCCGGCGCATAGGTCCCGTCGAACGCCACGGGCAGACCGGGCGCGCGGTGCCGGCCGATCCGCGGCTGGTCCAACTCGATGAACAGCGGATTGTCGGTCACCCGTTCGTCTTTCACGATGTCGGCGAAGCTGCGGTAGCGTTCCCACAGCACCGACGTCTCCGACAACGCGGCGGTCACCTCGTCGGCGGTGTGGCTGGAGAACCACACGGTGAACAGTCCGGTGAGGGCATCGCGGTGCCGGAAGCGCTCACCTTCGTCGCCGAGGTCGGCGCCGAGCGCCTCACCTAGCGCCGCAACGGCTTTCGACGTACCGGTGACTTCACTCAGATCGCGGAAGTGCCGGTTGGTCAGTGCCACCACCATGAATGCCGCGCCGTCGCTGCTCACGAAGTTCTGCCCGTAGGTGCCGAACAGGGAGTTGCCGAGGCGATTGCGGGGCACACCGTTGATCATCACCTCGGTCAGGAAACCCAGATTGCCGGCGGTGGCGAGTGCCACGTTCTCCAGCGGGATACTGATGCGCGCGCCGATGCCGGTCGCGTCCCGGTGCCGCACCGCCGACGACACGGCGAGCGCGGCGTACAGACCGCAGGCGACGTCCCAGGCGGGCAATACGTGGTTGACGGGGACGGCGAGTTCGGCGGGTCCGGTGACCTGCGGGAACCCGACGGCCGCGTTGACGGTGTAGTCGACCGCGGTACCGCCGTCGGCGCGGCCCGACACCTCGACGTGGATGAGGTCGGGTCGCTGGGCGACCAGGGTCTCGTACGAGGACCACTGCCGCCCAGCGGCATTGGTGATGAGGATGCCGGCGTCGGCGATGAGGCGGGCGACCAGCTGCTGGCCATCGGCCGACCGCATGTCGACGGCGACCGATCGTTTGCCCTTGTTCAGCCCCGCCCAGTAGATGCTGTCACCGCCGTCGGTGACCGGCCAGCGCCGGTAATCGGCCGCCCCGCCCACGGGGTCCACGCGGATGACGTCGGCGCCCAGCTGCGCCAGTGTCATACCCGCCAGCGGTACCGCGACGAAACTGGAGATCTCGACGATGCGCACACCGGCCAGCGGCCGGGCGGGATCGGCGTCAGTCATCCGCTCAAGCTAGCAAGCGGTCACTCACGCATGAGTTCAACGGCGGCGGCCTCGATGGTGTCCTCGCCCAACAGCACCTGCAGCGCCGCGTCGCCCAGGGGGATGAAGCTGTCGGCGCTCGCCACCCGCACCACCGGCCCGGTGAATCCGCCCGCGATCAGCGAGGCGACCACCCCCTCGCCGACGCCACCGGTCTCGCGGGTCTCGTCGACGACCAGGACCCGGCCCGTCACCGCGGCCTCGCGCAGAATGTCGTCGACGGGCAGCGGCGCGAGCCAGCGCAGATCCACCACCCGCGCGGCGATTCCGGCCCGCGCCAGCCGTTGCGCGACGCGCAGGCTCATGTAGACGCCGTTGGCGAAGGTGAGAATGGTGAGGTCCGCCCCGTCGCCGTGGGTGCGGGACCGGCCGATCGGGGCGGGTTCCCCCGGCGGGGCCAGCCACTGCCCGTCGCCGTCCTCATACAGGTCGCGGGTGTGATAAAGCGCGATCGGCTCGAGGTAAACACACACGGCCCCAGCGCTTTGCGCGGCCGCGACACAGGAGTGCAACATGGCTGCGGCGTCGTCGGGTCGGGCCGGGGAGGCGATCACCACTCCGGGGATGTCACGCAGGGCGGCGATCGAGTTGTCGTTGTGGAAGTGGCCGCCGAACCCCTTCTGGTAGCCGTAGCCGGCGATCCGCACCACGAGAGGATTGCGGTACTGCCGGTCGGCGAAGAACTGCAGGGTGGCAGCCTCGCCGCGGAGCTGGTCCGCGGCATTGTGCACGTAGGCCAGGTACTGGATCTCCGGAATCGGCAGCAGCCCCGAAACACCTGCGCCCAGCGCCAATCCGAGGATCGCCTGCTCGTCGAGAAGGGTGTCGAACACCCGCGCCCGGCCGAAGCGGCCCTGTAGTCCGCGGGTGACGCCGTAGACGCCGCCCTTGCGGGCGACGTCCTCTCCGAAGAGCAGCACTTCGGGACACCGGTCCAGGACCTCCCCCAGCGCGCGGTTGATCGCCTGGGCGACGGTCATCGGTGCGGCCCCGGCGGTGGGCGGCGGTTCCGACGAGGCGGCGATCGCCTCGGCCAGGCTGTCGCGCAGCGGTCGCAGCACGGCGGCCGGACTGCTCAGCTGCGGGCAGTCGGCGACCTCGTGCGCCAATTCCATGACCCGCCGCCGCGTGTCCTCGTAGCGGTCGAGCACCTCGTCCGGGGCCAGGACACGTTCGCGGACAAGCATTTCCGCGGCGCACAGCACCGGATCGCGTCCGTAGTCGGCGGTGATCTCCTCCGCGCGGCGGTAGGCCTGCTCGTAGTCCGACCCGGCATGGCCCATCAGCCGCACCGTGGTCAGGTGCAGAAAGGCGGGGCGCCGCTGGGTCCGGACCCACGACGCCGCCGTCCGCGCGGTCTCGAGTGCCGCCACGAGGTCGGAGCCGTCGGCGGCGAAGTAGGCAAGGCCCTCCCTGTCGGCGTAGGTGCGGGCGACCCAGTTGCGCGGGGTCGGGGTGCTGATGCCGATGCCGTTGTCCTCGCACACGAACAGCACCGGCATCGGCATGCCCTGATAGGCGGTGTGCATCGCCGCGTTCAACGCTCCGACTGCCGTGGAGTGGTTCGCCGAGGCGTCCCCGAAACTGCAGACGGTCACCGCGTGTGCGGGCCAGGGACAGGCGAGGCCGAGTTTGGCGGCGCGTGCGGTGGAGAACGCCACCCCGACCGCGCGGGGCAGGTGCGAGGCGATGGTGCTCGTCTGCGGGATGATCGCCAGATCCGCACGGCCGAACACCTTGTGGCGCCCACCGGAGATGGGTTCCTCAACGGCGGCGACCAGTCCGAGCAGCACGTCGCGCAGGCCGCGGGTCGGGCCGTCGTCGACCTGCGCCGCCCGGGCGAGGAAGAAACCGCCCGAACGATAGTGCAGCAGAGCGGGATCGGTGGGCCGCAGTGCGGCGGCGACGGCGGCGTTGCTCTCGTGTCCGGACGATCCGATGGTGTAGAAGCCGCGACCCTCGGCGCGCAGCCACCGGGCGGCGAGATCGAGATGGCGGCTGCCGAGCGCAACGTCGAAGAGTGCCAACGCTTCTCGCACGGTGACTGCCGCATCGTCACGCACGACGTCGTCCTCAACCCGGCGGGCTCCCGGCGGCGCGGTGAGCGCCGCGACCCTGGTGCGGAAGTGGTCGTCGATCGGTTCGGTGGCGCTCACACCAGATCGATGGCCTCGGCGATCGACGGCAGCACCCGGCTTGGCCGGTAGGGATAGCGCTCGACGTCCTCGACGCTCGTCGAACCCGTCAGCACGAGAATGGTGTCCAACCCCGCCTCGATGCCGGCGACGACGTCGGTGTCCATCCGGTCGCCGACCATCACGGTGCTCTCGGAGTGCGCCTCGATCCGGTTGAGTGCGCTGCGGAACATCATCGGGTTCGGTTTCCCCACGAAGTACGGTTCACGCCCCGTCGCCCTGGTGATCATCGCCGCGACCGATCCGGTGGCGGGCAACGGTCCCTCGGCCGACGGTCCGGTCACATCGGGGTTGGTGGCGATGAACCGGGCGCCCCCGAGGATCAGCCGGACCGCCTTCGTGATCGCCTCGAACGAGTACGTCCGGGTCTCCCCCAGCACGACGAAGTCCGGTTCCACATCGGTCATGGTGTACCCGGCCTCGTGCAGCGCCGTGGTCAGGCCGGCTTCGCCGATCACGTATGCCGAGCCGCCGGGCAGCTGGTCGTTGAGAAACGTCGCCGTCGCCAGGGCCGACGTCCAGATGGACGACTCGGGGACGGTCAACCCGGATCGGGCCAACCGGGCCGCGAGGTCGCGCGGGGTGAAGATCGAGTTGTTGGTCAGGACCAGGAAAGGCCGCTCACGTTCGACCAGCCGCGCGAGGAACTCGGCCGCACCGGGCAACGGGTGTTCTTCGCGGACCAGGACGCCGTCCATGTCGGTGAGCCAGCACTTGGGGGTCGAGCGCACGAGACCAGTCTGTCAGCACTGACAAGGGCGTGAGCAGAAATTCACTCCGGGAGCCGCAGCTCCGGCTTCTCGACCTCTTCGATGTTGACGTCCTTGAAGGTGATGACGCGGACCTGCTTGACGAAGCGCGCGGGGCGGTACATGTCCCACACCCACGCATCGGCGAGCCGAAGCTCGAAGTACACCTCGCCATTGGCGTTGCGCGGCACCATCTCGACACTGTTGGCGAGATAGAACCGGCGCTCGGTCTCCACGACGTAGCTGAACTGTCCGACGATGTCCTTGTACTCGCGGTACAGCGAGAGCTCCATCTCGGTTTCGTACTTCTCGAGATCCTCGGCGCTCATCTGTCCTGCTGTCCTTCGTGTTCGGTTGGCTCCATCTTCCCTCACCCGACTTCGTCGCGTTGTGTCGGCTCCGCATCCCAGGGATCAGATACAGCTCCGGTACCTTCGCCGGTCACCACCACCTCGGTGCGGTTCCCGGCCCTTCGCACGTTGACGAAGGAGTACCGGTGCTCGGCGCACGGTCCCAGCTCCGCCAATGCTGCGGTGTGGGTCGGCGTGCAGTACCCCTTGTGCAGCGCGAAGCCGTATCCGGGATGCTCCTGGTCCATCGCCACCATCAGCCGGTCGCGGCTCACCTTGGCCAGGACACTCGCCGCGGCGATGCACGCGGCGGCGGCGTCACCGCCGATCACCGGAAGCGACGGCATCGGCAGACCCGGTACCCGGAACCCGTCGGACAGCACGTAACCGGGCCGCACCGGCAGACCGGCCACGGCACGCCGCATGCCCTCGATGTTCGCGACGTGCACACCGCGGCGGTCCACTTCCGTCGACGGGATGAACACCACGTGATAGGCCAGCGCATAGCGGCGAATCAGAGGGAACAGGCGTTCGCGCTCCTTCTCCCCCAGCTTCTTCGAATCGTCGAGCGCGGCGAGGCTCTCCAGGCGGTTGGGGCCGAGCACACACGCCGCGATCACCAGCGGTCCCGCGCAGGCTCCTCGCCCGACCTCGTCGACACCGGCGACCGGACCCAAACCGTTGCGGTACAGCGCGGATTCCAGGGTGCGCAGGCCGGAGGACTTGCGGATGACGGTGCGCGGCGGCCAGGATGCCGATGAGCGCTCGCGCGAAGAGCAACCGCCCGGCACCGCTAGCCTCCCGATACGGCTGCGGTCTGCGCGGCGGCCTGGATGTCGGTCTGCGGGTTCATCGAGTCGATGCCGCCCCAGCGGCCGGGGGGCCACGCGATGAACTGCGCCTTGCCGATCACATTGCTCACCGGGATGGTGCCCGCCGTCGGATCACCGGTGCACAACAGTCCGCGCTGCGCGTCGGCAGGCAGGTTCGAGCAATGGGCGCGCGAGTCCGCCGAGTGGGTCCGGTTGTCGCCCATCACCCACAGCCGCCCCTCGGGGACGGTGACCGGGCCGAACTCGTTGCCCAGGCACGGGTAGACGGCAGGATCGGCCATCATCGTGGTCGGATCGAGGTATGGCTCGTCGAGCCGCTTACCGTCGACGGTCAGACCCGTCGCCGCCCGGCACTCGACCGTCTGACCACCCGTCGCGATCACGCGCTTGACCAGATCGTTCTGATCGGGCGGCACGAAACCGACGACGGACAGCGCGTCCTGCACAGTCCGGACCGCCGGATTGTCCGAGCGGATGGACTTGTATCCGATGCTCCAGTTGGGCGGACCCTTGAACACGATGACGTCACCGGGCTGCGGTTCGCCGAAGCGGTAACTGATCTTGTCCACCATGATGCGGTCGCCGGTGCAGCCGGGGCAGCCGTGCAGGGTGGGCTCCATCGATTCCGACGGAATCAGGTACGGCCGCGCGACGAACGTCAGCATCACGTAGTAGATGACCAGCGCGAGGACGACCAGGATGGCGCCTTCTCGCAGGGCGGAGTGCTTACGGCGCGGCGGGCTCTCGTCGTTCTCGGAATCCGCACCCTCGGCGGCGCTCTCGGGTGATGAATCGGCGGAGTCGGCGTGGGTCACGGCAACAGACTAGTCAGCACGGGACCCGACTTCGCATGAGCGGGGCGGCGTGAACCGCCGGTCCGCTCGGAAGTCAGCGCTTTTCCTTGATCTTCGCCTTCTTGCCGCGGAGCTCACGCAGGTAGTAGAGCTTGGCGCGACGGACATCACCGCGGGTGACGACGTCGATGTGGTCGATGTTCGGGGAGTGCACCGGGAAGGTGCGCTCGACGCCGACGCCGTAGCTCTCCTTACGGACCGTGAAGGTCTCGCGGACCCCGCCGCCCTGGCGCCGGATGACGGCGCCCTTGAAGACCTGGATACGTTCCTTGGAACCCTCGATGACCTTGACGTGGACGTTCACGGTGTCGCCGGGGCCGAAGGCCGGGATGTCGTCGCGCAGCGACGTCTGATCGACGAAGTCCAGCGTGTTCATCTTGTGATACTTCCTTGCATTCGTGGTTGGTCACGTTCCGGTCGGGCTGCTGTTCGGGTGAACGGCGCACCGAAGCGGTCTGTTACGAGCGTTCCGGGTGCATCTCTGCGCGGACGAACAGGACGCATACGCCCCGTCCCGCGCGGACAACTGCTCAATTGTGCCAGACGGGCGGCGGTCGAGTGAAATCGCGCATCGCCGCGGCTGTCACGGGTGCGTAATGCTGGACGGCATCGGCACGGGGTACTGCCTATCCTGAGGATATCGGCTGCGAAAGAGGGTGGACGATGCGACTGCGGCCGTCGGGGCTCGTCTTCACGGCCACCGCCGCCGCTCTGGTTGCGACGGTGGTGATCGCGGGCAGCGAAGCCCGGGTGCACAGCAACCCTGCACCCTCGCTTGCACATCATCTGACCGCCGGCGCCCCGGTGGCGCCGTCCGAGGCGCGGCCGGCCGAGCCGCCGGCCACGTTCAGAGATATCGACGAGCGCCTCGCACGGGCGAATGCACAGGCCGAGGCGGCGGGCGCCGACGTCACTCTGCTGGTGCTCGACCGCAACACCGGGCAGCGGATCTCCAACGGCAACACCCGCAGCATCGTGATCGCCTCGGTCGTGAAGCTCTTCATCGCCGACGATCTGCTGCTGCAGGTGGCCCAGGGCCGCGCGAAGCTCTCACCCGAGGACTGGGAGAACTTCGACCGTATGCTGCGGTCGTCCGACGACAGCGCCGCGGAGGTCTTCTGGAACCGCGGTGGGGGGAACGACGTCGTGACCCGCGTCGCCGAGCGCTACGGGCTCAAGGACACCCGCCCGCCGGGCAACGGCGAGTGGTTCAACACTGTCAGCACCGCGGCGGACCTGGTCCGGTTCTACGACATGCTGCTCTCCGGTGAGGGCGGCCTGCCCCGCGACAAGGCGGAGCTCATCATCGAGAACCTGGCCAAGGCGACACCCACCGGCATCGACGGCACCCAGCCCGGCGGTGTGTACCCGCAGCGGTTCGGCATCCCCGACGGTCTGAACGCCGAACCGGTCGCCGTCAAGCAGGGCTGGATGTGCTGTATCGGCGCCGACTGGATGCACCTGTCCACCGGCGTCGTCGGTGCCGACCGCCGCTACATCATGGTCGTCGGATCCGATCAGCCCGCCGACGCAGCCGAAGCCCGGGCGACGATCACGCAGGTGGTCAAGACGGTGTTTCCGGGCGGTCGGATCTAGCTGTCGGACAACAGGTCCGGCCGGCGTTCGCGAGTTCGCTCCAGGGCGGCGGCGTGTCGCCACTGCTCGATCTTCGCGTGATCCCCCGACATCAGGACCGCGGGCACCTCCAGCCCGCGCCAGCTCGGCGGCCTTGTGTAGCTGGGTCCTTCGAGCAGACCGGCCGAGTGCGAGTCGTCGGCGTGCGAGGCCGGGTTGCCCAGCACGTCGGGCAGCAGCCGCACCACGGCCTCCACCATGACCAGCGTCGCGGACTCGCCACCGGTCAGGACGTAGTCGCCGATCGACACCTCCTCGACCCGCATGCGACGGGCGGCGTCGTCGGCGACGCGCTGATCGATGCCCTCGTAGCGACCGCAGGCGAACACCAGGTGTTTCTCGGCGGTCCAGCGCTGCGCGGTCGCCTGATCGAACAGCCGGCCTGCGGGTGTCGGCACGACGAGCAGGGTGTCGTCGGTGCAGATGTCGTCGAGAGCGGCGCCCCATACGGGCGCCTTCATCACCATCCCCGGGCCGCCGCCGTACGGCGAGTCGTCCACCGACCGGTGCACGTCATGCGTCCACTGCCGGAGGTCGTGGACGCCCAGTTCGATGCGTCCGGATTCGATCGCCCGGCCCGGCAACGACTCCCGCAGCGGATCGAGATACCGGGGAAAGATCGTCACGACGTCAATGCGCACGGCGCGCCCCCGTCATTCGAGGTTCAGCAGACCGTCGGGAGGGTCGATCTCGACCAGCCCGTCGGCCAGCGACACCCGCGGCACGATGGCGTTGACGAACGGCACCAGCACCTCCGCGCCGTCCGGTGTCTTGACCGACAGCAGTTCACCGGCCGCGGTGTGCAGCACCTCGGCCACCACGCCGACCTCGTCGCCGCCGACGGTCCGGACAGCCAACCCCTCGAGTTGATGGTCGTAGAACTCGTCGGGGTCCTCGATCGGCGGCAGTTCGGCGGTGTCGACGACGAACAGCGTCCCGCGCAGGGCGTCGGCCGCGGTCCGGTCGGCGACGCCGTCGACCCGCACCAACAGCCTGCCGCCATGCGGTCGCACGGATTCGACGACGTAGCGCTGTTCAGTGCCGGCCTTGGGCTGTCGGCCGCGTAGTTCGGCGCCCGGGGTGAAGCGACCCTCGGGATCGTCGGTGCGGACGTCGATCACGAGTTCGCCGGTGACGCCGTGGGCCTTGACGACCCGTCCGACCACCAGGTCCACAGGTTTCCTCCCGGGTCCGCCGGTGCGGCTACTGGTCGGTGTCCACCACGTCGACGCGGATACCCCGGCCGCCGATACCGGCGACGAGGGTGCGCAGCGCGGTCGCGGTGCGGCCGCCGCGTCCGATGACCTTGCCCAGGTCATCGGGGTGGACGTGCACCTCGACGGTGCGGCCGCGGCGGTTGGTCACCATGTCGACCCGGACATCGTCGGGGTTGTCGACGATTCCGCGGACGAGATGTTCGACGGCGTCGACGACGACTGAGCTCACGGTGTCGCTCAGCTCTCGGTGGCGCCGGCGACCGTGGCGTCCTCGCCTTCAGCGGCGGGCTCGGACTTGTCGGCGGATCCGGACGGATCGGCCGTCGCCTCGATGTCGGAGGCGGCCTTCTCGTCCTTCTTGGGCGCCTTCTTCTTCTTGAGCTGAGTGGCCTCGGTGCCCGGGCCGCCCTCGGCCTCGGCCAGCGCGGCGTTGAACAGATCCAGCTTGCTGGGCTTGGGCTCCTTGACCTTCAGGGTGCCCTCTGCGCCCGGCAGGCCCTTGTACTTCTGCCAGTCACCGGTGATCTTCAGCAGCGCCAGGACGGGCTCCGTCGGCTGGGCGCCGACACCGAGCCAGTACTGCGCGCGCTCGGAGTCGATCTCGATGAGGCTGGGCTCTTCCTTCGGGTGGTACCGGCCGATGACCTCGATGGAACGACCATCGCGGCGGCTGCGCGCGTCGGCGACGGCGATGCGGTACTGGGGGTTGCGGATCTTGCCCATGCGGGTCAGCTTGATCTTGACAGCCATGGTGAAGCGATATCTCCTGATGGTTTGCCACGCTGCAATTCGGCGATGCGGGCGGAATTGCCCGGATCCGGTTTTGCCTCACGTGTGTGACCGCCCTGCAGCCGTGGTCGCAGGCGGACAGCCGACCATTCTGCCAGAGCGGCCGCGTCCAGCGGAAATCGCCGCAATTCGGGCCGATGTCTGCCGCGGACCGGTTCTGGGCACACTGACCGAATGGTCTCACTTCGCGACAACCTCATCACCCCGCTCGCTCGGACGGTCGCCGGACAACTCGGCCGCCCCCACGGTCCGCTCGGCGGCGTCGTCGCTGGGGCGCTCGACCGCGGTAACGGCCAGGCGATCGCAACGGCGGTGTCCGCAGCGCAACCCCCGGCGGGCGGCGTCGCCGCCGACATCGGGTTCGGGGGCGGTGCGGGTCTGCGCCTGCTCGTCGACGCGGTGGGCACGGGCGGCACCGTCCACGGCCTGGAGATCAGCGACGACATGCTGCGCCGCGCCCGACGCCGGTTCCGCCGGGACATCGACAGCAATCGTCTGCACCTGTCCCGCGGGTCGCTGACGGCGCTGCCGTTCGACGATGCCGCCCTGGACGCGGCCATCACGGTCAACACCATCTACTTCGTCGACGATCTGGACGCGGTCTGCGCCGAGTTCGCGCGCACCCTGCGGCCCGGCGGCCGGGTGGCCATCGGGATCGGGGATCCCGACACCATGCGTCAGCTACCCGTGGCGCCGCACGGCTTCCGGATCCGGCCGATCGACGAGATCGTGGCCGCGCTCCAGCGGACCGGCCTGACCACCGACGTGCTGAGCCGGGCCGAAGGCCGGTTGCCGCGCCACACCATCACCGCGCAGCGCGACGGCTGACAGGTCACAGCAGCTTGTCGAAGCACTTCTCCTCGACCCGGCGGGTCATGCGCCAGCCGTCGGGGGTGCGGGCGAACTCGTCGACGTACCAGAGCCCGACGAAGTAGACCGGGGCGCCGGCGGGGCCGGGCTCACCGCCCATCACCATCGGGTTGAAACAGATGGTGCGCGCCGAGGCCGTGTCGCCGGTGACCCGGATGTCGGCGTTGCCGAGCATGTGTGAGTAGGCCGGGAAGTTGGGCAAGATATCGGCCAGCCACGTCTTCACCTCAGGGAACGGTCCATCGACGCCGCCGGTCGCGCGGTAGTCGATGTAGGCGTCCGGGGTGAACACGCGATCGAGATCGTCGAACCGCCGTTGGTCGATCGCCGACGAGTAGTCGATCATGAGCTGCTGGATCTCCAACCGATCTGAGATCTCCGCCAGACTGAGCATGCGTCGATTCAACACCGCGGGTTAGGCTCGGCGCCCATGGGGAGGCTCGTCACTCTGTTCGCCGTGCTGTCCGCCGCGTTGAGCATCGCCGTCGCACCAGCCGCGTCGGCCGACCTGGACATCCAGCCGGTCGGCTCGGTCCCGATCCCCGCAGGCCCGGCCGAGGCCTGGATCGTCGCCGACATGGACACGGGCCAGATCCTCGCCGGCCGCAACGACAATGTCCGGTACGCGCCTGCCAGCACGATCAAGACCCTGCTCGCCCAGGTGGTGCTCGACGAGGTCCCGCTGGACTCGACCATCGTCGCCGAAGAGGTCGACACCCACGTCGAGTGCAACTGCGCGGGCGTGACGCCAGGCCGCACCTACACTGCGCGCCAGCTGCTCGAGGGTCTGCTCCTGGCCTCCGGCAACGATGCCGCCAACACCCTGGCCCGCATGCTCGGCGGCGTCGGTCCCGCGGTGGCGAAGATGAACGCCAAGGCCGCCTTACTGGGCGCCCACGGCACCAACGTCGTGACGCCGTCGGGTCTGGACGGGCCCGGTATGCCGTTCTGGTCGACACCGCACGATCTCGCGGTGATCTTCCGCGCAGCGATGGCCGACCCCGTGTTCGCCCAGATCACCGCCATGCCCACGGCGGTGTTCCCCGCGCGGACCGGCGACGTGGTGCTGGTCAACCAGAACGAGTTGCTGCACCGCTTCCCCGGCGCGCTCGGCGGGAAGACCGGGTACACCGACATCGCCCAGAAGACGTTCGTTGGTGCGGCGCAGCGCGACGGCAGGCGGCTGGTGGTCGCGCTGATGCACGGACTCGTCAAAGAGGGCGGCCCCACCTACTGGGATCAGGCCGCCGGCCTGCTCGACTGGGGCTTCGCACTGGACCGCGACGCCGACGTCGGCGTCCTGTAGCAGGATTCGAAAACCACGACACGCACAACGGGACCGAGACGACATCTTTTCGAGACCGTTCCGAGGCGTAACCGCCCTTAGGCTCTCCCCTCGTGGCCTGGTTGCGTACACGTCGGCGGTCGCGGACAGCGGTTGTCGGATGCGTTGCCGCGCTGGTGATTTCGTCGGTGTCCGCGGTGGTCGCGGCGCCGGCGTCCGCGCAGCCACAGCCGGCGGGCGCCGTCACGCTCCCCGACGGACCCGCGCAGACGTGGCTGGTCGCAGACCTCGACACGGGCCGGATCCTGGCCAGCCGCAAACTCGACGAGCCGCACGCACCGGCCAGCACCATCAAGATCCTGCTCGCCATGGTGGTGCTCGACCACCTCTCCCCCGACAACTTCGCGCGGGCCAACGCCTCGCACACCCAGGTCGAATGCTCCTGTGTCGGACTGAAACCCGGTCAGCCCTACCGGGTACGTGAACTGCTCTCCGCGCTGCTGATGGTGTCGGGTAACGACGCGGCGAACATGCTCGGCGACATGCTCGGCGGACAGCGCATCGCCGTCGCCGCGATGAACCGCAAGGCGGCCGCCGTCGGCGCCAGGAGCACGAGGGCTTCGTCGCCGTCGGGTCTGGACGGACCGGGCTGGGAGTCGGTCACCACTGCCCGCGACCTCGGGGCGATGATGCGGGCGGCCCTGCAGTATCCGCTGATCGCGCAGATCATGCGGTCGCCCTCGGCGCCGTTCCCGGGTAAGACGCTGTCCAATCAGAACGAGCTGCTCAAGCGCTATCCCGGCGATCTGGCCGGTAAGACCGGCTTCACCAACCTCGCCCGCAAGACCTACGTGGGCGCCGCCCAGCGGGGCTCGCGCCGACTGGTGGTGGCGCAGATGTACGGCACCGGCGACCTCTACAGCCAGGCGATCAGCCTGTTCGACTACGGCTTCAGCCAGCCCTGACGTCCTCTCGCGAGCAGACAGCCTCGTGCTGACATGCCGGTCTGCGACCCGTGTCCGCGTCTGCTCGCGGTGGAGAAGGGAGCGCCCCATCGCGTTCAGCCGCAAAGTAAGGTCACCCTAACTTCGCGGAAGGGAGCGGTCGATGACGGATGGGTCCGAGTTCTCGCTGATCGTGGCCTTCGGCACCGATATGGGCAACGCCGAGGATGCGGCGATGACCTTCGCCGAAGCGTGCCAGGCCGCCGGCATCGACGTCGAGGCCGTCGAGCTCAACCAGGTGGACGTGGCCGACCTGCGGTCGGCGTCGCACTTCGTGGTCGCCTGCTCGACGTTCGGCGACGGGGAATTCCCCGACAACGCCACGCTGTTCTGGGAGGCCTTGAGCGCCGAGAACGCGAGGCTCGAGCAGCTGAGTTTCGCGGTGCTGGCCCTGGGCGACACGGCCTACGACCTGTTCTGCAACGCCGGCAAGCTGCTCGACGAGCGACTCGAGGCGCTCGGCGCGACCCGCCTCGTGGAACGTGTCGACGTCGACGGCTTCTACGAACAACCCGCCGCGGCGTGGACCACCGACGTGGTCAAGATGTTGCAGGCCGCCCAATCCACACCGGTCGAGGACACGGCCACCACCACGGAAGCGGACACGGTGGCCGCGCCGGTGCGGGACGAGCCGCCTTCGCGGGAACGGCACCGTCCCTTCGCAACCCGGCTCACGGTCAACCGGCTGCTCACCGCGGTCGATTCGGACAAGGAGGTCCGCCACTACGAGGTGGATCTGACCGGCTCCGGAATCACGTACTGCGCAGGGGATTCGCTGGCCGTGCATGCCATCAACGACCCGGCCCTCGTCGAGCTGATCCTCGCGCAGCTCGGCGCGGATCCCGAGCGGGCGGTCGCCGACCACGACGCCCCGCTCGGCGTCCTGCTGTCCGATCATTTCGAGATCCGTACCCCGTCACGAGCGCTGCAGGCGCTGGTCGCCACCCGCACCTGCGACACCGACGCAGCGGCAGCACTGCGGACCGAAGCCACCGCGGCGCCGGGTTCCTGGTCCTACGGCAAGGATGTGCTGGACCTGCTTCGGCTGGCCGAACTGGACGTCGACGAGGTCCTCGACACGTTGCGGCCCTTGCAGTTCCGCGATTACTCGATCGCGTCGAGTCCGCTGGTGCATCCCGACAGCGTTCACCTCACCGTGGCGACGGTGCGTTATGCCGCAGGCGGACGCACCCACGGCGGAGTCGCGTCGACGTTCCTCGCCGAGCGCGGCGACACGCTGTCGGTGCATCTGCGTCCCAACCACGCCTTCCGCCTGCCTGCGGCCGACGTTCCCATCATCATGATCGGTCCGGGCACCGGGATCGCGCCGTTCCGCGCCTTCCTTCAGGAGCGGCAGGCCACCGAGGCGCCAGGGCGGTCGTGGTTGTTCTTCGGTGACCGTCGCCGCACCACTGACTTCCTCTACGGCGACGAGCTCGAGGCGTTCGTGTCGTCGGGCACGTTGACCCGCCTGGATCTGGCGTTCTCCCGTGACAGCGCCGCGAAACTTTATGTGCAGCAACGGATGCGGGAGAACGCCGCAGAACTGTTCCGGTGGCTGCAGGACGGTGCGCATCTGTACGTGTGCGGCGACGCCGAGCGGATGGCGCGAGATGTCGACACCGCACTGCGCGAGATCGTCGCCACCTGCGGCGGATTCGACGCCGACGACGCGCACGCCTACGTCAACGATCTGATCAAGACCCACCGTTACGTGCGCGACGTCTACTAGCGGAATGCGCGACCCCGCAGGATCACCAGCGCGGGTTCGTTGAGGACCGCAGCGCCGCGCCGCGGATCGTCGCGGTAGCACACCAGATCGGCGGGCGCTCCGTCGACCAGACCGGGCCGGCCCAACCAGTCGCGGGCACCCCAGCACGCCGCACCGAGCGCCTCCGTCGGGCTCATCCCGATGCCGCGCAGTGCGTCGACCTCGTCGCCGATGCGCCCGTGCGCGATGGTGCTGCCCGCGTCGGTGCCCGCATAGATCGGCACGCCGGCCTCGCGCGCGGCGCCGACCCGCTGATAGCAGCGTTGGTACAGGTCGCGCATGTGCGCGGCGTAGGTCGGGTACTTGTTCGCCGAATCGGCGATCCCCGGGAAGTTCTCGATGTTGATCAGCGTCGGCACCAGGGCGGTGCCGTGTTCCACCATCAGCGCGATGGTGTCGTCGGTGAGCCCGGTGCCGTGTTCGATGCAGTCGATGCCGGCGCCGATAAGACCCGGCAGCGCATCCTCCCCGAAGACATGCGCGGTGACCCGGGCGCCGTTGGCGTGCGCCGCGTCGATCGCCTCCCGCAGGATGGCGTCGTCCCACAGCGGCGCGAGATCGCCGATCGACCGGTCGATCCAGTCGCCGACGAGCTTCACCCACCCGTCACCGCGCCGTGCCTGCTGTGCCACGATCGCGGGCAGCTCGGACTCGTCCTCGACGTCCACCGCGTATCCGGCGATGTAGCGCTTCGGCTTGGCGACGTGGCGGCCCGCGCGGATTATGCGGGGCAGGTCTTCGCGGTCGTCGAGGCTACGGGTGTCGGTCGGCGAACCGCAGTCCCGCAGCAGCAGCGCGCCGACGCCGCGTTCCGTCTCCGCCTGGGCAGCGGCCTCATCCAGACCGACGGCGCCGCCCGGAACGGGACCCAGGCCGACATGACAGTGCGCGTCGACCAGCCCGGGAATCACCCAGCCGCCGTCCCATACGGTTTCGGCGCCGGGCACCGGTTCGGAGCGCAGCAGACCGTCGACGATCCACCATTCGACCGGCTCCTCGCCCGGCAGCCCCCGGCCCCTGACGTGAAGTGGCGCACCCGCCGTCATATCAGTTCTTGGGGAACTTCAATTTGCTCAGGTCGATTCCGGCCAAGCCCGGTGGGAGCTCGTCGAGACCCTTCGGCATGTTCGACAGGTCGGGGAACCCTGCGGGCATTCCGGCGCCGAGGGGATTGCGACTCTTCGGCGGCGTCGGCCCCTTGCGCCCCTTCTTGCCCGACTGCTTGTTCTTACCCTTGGCGGCTTTGCGAGTGTTCTTGCGGCCGAACGGCATTCCCATCTGTCCGGCCATCTGGGACATCATCTTGCGGGCGTCGAAGAACCGGTCGACGAGCTGATTGACCTCGGCGACCGTGACGCCGGAACCGTTGGCGATGCGCAGCCGCCGGGAGGCGTTGATGATCTTCGGATCGGCCCGCTCGGCGGGCGTCATACCGCGGATGATCGCCTGCACCCGGTCGAGGTGGGTGTCGTCGACGGCGGCCAGCGCGTCCTTCATCTGACCGGCGCCGGGCAGCATGCCGAGCAGGTTGCCGATCGGCCCCATCTTGCGGATGGCCAGCATCTGCTCGAGGAAGTCCTCCAGCGTCAGCTCGCCGCTGCCGATCTTGGCGGCGGTGGCCTCGGCCTGTTCGGCGTCGAAGACCTGTTCGGCCTGTTCGATGAGGCTGAGCACGTCGCCCATGCCGAGGATGCGGCTGGCCATCCGGTCGGGGTGGAAGACGTCGAAGTCCTCGAGCTTCTCGCCGCTGGACGCGAACAGGATCGGCACGCCGGTGACCTCGCGCACCGACAGTGCGGCGCCACCGCGGGCGTCGCCGTCGAGCTTGGTCAGCACGACACCGGTGAATCCGACACCTTCGCGGAACGCGTCGGCGGTGGTGACGGCGTCCTGGCCGATCATCGCGTCGAGGACGAACAGCACCTCGTCGGGCTGCACGGCGTCGCGGATCGCGGCGGCCTGGGCCATCAGCTCCTCGTCGATACCGAGCCGGCCCGCGGTGTCGACGATGACCACGTCGAAGTGTTTGGCCCTGGCCTCGGCGAGACCGCCGGCGGCGACCGCGACCGGATCGGCGGTGCCCTTGACCTCGGCCGCACCCGGCGCCGTGCCGGGGTGCGGGGCGAACACCGACACGCCGGCCCGCTCGCCGACGATCTGTAGCTGGTTGACCGCACCGGGGCGCTGCAGGTCGCAGGCCACGAGCAGCGGCGTATGCCCCTGACCGCGCAGCCACTTGGCGAGCTTGCCCGCCAGCGTCGTCTTACCGGAACCCTGCAGGCCGGCGAGCATGATCACCGTGGGCGGCGTCTTGGCCCAGGCCAGTTGGCGGGTCTGACCGCCGAGGATGCCGATGAGCTCCTCGTTGACGATCTTGACGACCTGCTGGGCCGGGTTGAGCGCGGCCGACACCTCGGCGCCCTTCGCCCGTTCCTTGATCCGGGTGACGAATGCGCGCACCACGGGCAGGGATACGTCGGCTTCGAGCAGCGCGAGCCGGATCTCCCTGGCGGTGGCGTCGATGTCGGCGTCGGTCAGTCGGCCTTTGTTGCGGAGCCCCTGCAGGGCCCCGGTCAACCGGTCGGACAGTGATTCGAACACGGGGTAAAGCCTATCTTCCCCGGCGCGCAGCGACCGTTTGCCCGTGCGCGCGCGTGCTCAGCCGGCCTGCTCCGCGGGTTTGGGCGGAGGCGGCGGCGCCGGCAGCACCGCGAACAGGTCGGCCTCCAGCTCGGCACGAATCGTCGCGTGATCGCTCTCGCGCCCCGCGGCCAGCGCGGGCACGACGATGCCGAACACGTCGACGACCGACGATCCGAGGGTGGTGACCTTCGCCCAGGCGATGTCCACACCGTCGCGTTCGAACACCGCCGTGAGCCGGGCGAGCAGGCCGGTGCGGTCGGTGGTGCGGATCTGCACCACGAGCTCCCCCGGCCCGGGACCCGCCGACCAGAGCACCCGCGGCGGCGCGGGGACGTGGTTGCCGGGGACCGCCGCCTGCGGCTCCCCCGCCCGGCCGGTGCCGTACTGGGCGGAGTCCTCTTCGCGCCGTTGCAGCGCCGCGATGACGTCGAGTTCCCCGTCGAGCGCGAGGATGAACTGCTGGCGCAGCAGCTCGGCGGCCGGCGGCGACCCGAAATGCGGGGAGACCACGAAGGTGTTGATCGCGGCGCCCCGGTGGCTGTTCACCGACGCCGAGTGCACCCGCAGCGAGTTCAGCGCCAGCACACCGGCGGCCTTGGACAGCAGTCCACGCCGATCCGGGGCGATGATCACCACCTGGTAGATGTGCGAGCTGTCACCGCCGGTGAGTTCGACGTGCACGTCCACCGTGCCGGCGAGCTCGAGGTGGCGCGGATCGATCGGATCCGGCTGCGGCAGCGGCTCTCCGGACATGACCAGCCGGCAGCGCCGAACCAGATCGCCGATCAGCGACGCCTTCCAGTCCCCCCACACGCCGGGTCCGGTGGCCAGCGAATCGGCCTCGGCCAGCACGTGCAGCAGTTCGAGCAGCACCAGATCCCCGTCGAGCTTCTTCACGACGGCGTCGATGGTGTCGGGGTCTTGCAGATCGCGTCGTGTGGCGGTCTCGGGCAGCAGCAGGTGGTAGCGCACCACCTTCGACAGCACGTCGATGTCGGACGGCCACAATCCCAGCCGGGTGCCGATCTGGTTGGCCAACTCGGCACCGATGACACTGTGGTCACCGCCGCGGCCCTTGCCGATGTCGTGGCACAGTGCCCCCAGCATCAGCAGATCGGGACGCGATACACGGGTGGTGAATGCGCTTGCCCGAGAGACGGTTTCCACGAGGTGACGGTCCACCGTCCAGATGTGCACGACGTCGCGGGGCGGCAGGTCGCGCACCGCGCCCCATTCGGGGAACAGCCGCCCCCACAGTCCGGTGCGGTCGAGCGCCTCGATGGTCCCGACGGCGGCCGGTCCGGCGGCGAGCAGCACCAGCAGATCTTTGAGCGCCTGGCGGGGCCAGGGGGTGCGCAGCTCGGGCGCGGTCTCGGCCAGTCGGCTCAGCGTGGACACCGCCATCGGCAGACCGGTGGTCGCCGAGGCTGCGGCGACGCGCAGGATCAGGCCGGGATCGCGTTCGGGCCGGGCGTCGCGGGCCAGGATCACCTCACCGGCGAATTCGATGACGCCTTCGTCCAGCGGCCGGCGCACGGGGCGGCGCAGCGCGGCGAACCCGCGCCGGGGCAGCGCGTTGGCCGCGGTGCGCAGTCCCGCGTCGACGTAGTAGCTGATGGTCCGTGCCGCATCGGAGAGCATGCGGGCCAGATCGAAGCGGTCCCCGATCCGCAGGGCGGCGCCGATCTCGTCGGCGTACTGCGCGAGCAACAGATCGCGCCCGCGCCCGGAGACCCGGTGCAGTTCGGTGCGGACGTTGAGCAGCGACAGGTGCGCACCGCCCAGCGTGCCCATCGGTGAGGCCAGCGCCCGGCTCGGATACCCGTCGGCCAGCTGGGCGATGGCCAGCGCGTTGAGCAGCTGCACGTCGCGCAGACCGCCGCGGCCGGATTTGAGGTCCGGTTCGGCCCGATGGGCGATCTGTCCGCTGCGATGCCAACGGGACTCGGTGTGCTCGACCAGATCGCTGAAGCGTCCGGCGATGCCGGTGCGCCACTGCCTGCGGGCCCCGCCGACGAGCAGCGAGGACAGATCGGCGTCACCGGCGATGTGGCGGACTTCGAGCATGGCCAGCCCCGCGGAGACGTCCTCGCCGGCGACCTTGAGCGCCTCCGGGACCGTCCTGACGCTGTGGTCGAGACGAATGTTGGCGTCCCACAACGGATACCAAAGCAGCTCCGCGACCTGGGAGACGATGTCGGGGGGCATGTTGTCGTGCAGCAGCATCAGGTCGAGGTCGGAGTACGGCAGCATCTCGCCGCGCCCGAGGCCACCCGTCGCGACGATGGCGAAGCCGCTGGTCGCGGTGATGCCGATCTCGGTCGCCTTTGCGCTGAGCCAGAATTCGTGCAGATCGAGCAGGGCGTCGCGCAGCACGGGCGCTTCGAGTTGCCGTCCTCCGTTGGTCAGCAGTTGCTGTGCGGCCTTGGAGAGGTCGTTGGCGGGTCGTAACGAACCCGCCGCCGGTGGCGTCCAGCGGGACGCACCGGCGGCGGGGTCTGAATGCTGTTCTGTCATCTACGAAGTCCTCCCCCGATCCGGTGAAACTCGACTACTCGGTTGGGAGACGACCCCCTCGATGGTCTAGAGGGCGTCCGCCCCCCGTTCGCCGGTCCGGACGCGCACCACCGTGTCGACCGGGCTGACCCACACCTTGCCGTCGCCGATCTTGCCGGTCCGGGCGGCCTGCACAATCACGTCAACGACCTTGTCGACCGCCGAATCGTCGACGACGACCTCGACGCGCACCTTCGGCACGAAATCGACCGAGTATTCGGCGCCGCGGTAGACCTCGGTGTGACCCTTCTGGCGGCCGTACCCCTGGACCTCGCTGACGGTCATCCCGAGGATGCCGGTCTGCTCCAGGCCGGTCTTGACGTCTTCGAGCGTGAACGGCTTGACGATCGCCGTGATCAGCTTCATTCCATCGATCCCTTCTTGAGAAATTGTTGCCGATCAGACGAGTTCATAAGCCGTTTCCGCATGCTCGGTCTCATCGATGCCGGTGTCCTCGTCTTCCTTTGTCACGCGCCAGCCCATGGGCTTCACGATGAACGCGATGATGGCGGTCATGACCCCTGTGAAGACCACTGCTACCAGAGCGATCACGATCTGCACCACCAGTTGCTGAACTCCACCACCGTAGAACAGGCCCGTCTCGGTGGCCAGGAAGCCGATGCCGATGGTGCCCCACAGTCCAGCCACCAGGTGCACGCCGACGACGTCGAGCGAATCGTCGTAGCCGAACTTGTATTTCAGGCCGATGGCCAGGGCCGACAACGCGCCGGCGACGACACCGAGGATCAGCGAACCGATCGGCGACAGCGAACCACAGGCGGGCGTGATGGCGACCAGACCGGCCACGATGCCCGATGCGGCGCCCACGCTGGTCGCGTGCCCGTCGCGGATCCGCTCGACGGCCAGCCAGCCGAGCATGGCGGCGGCGGTGGCCGCGGTGGTGTTGACCCAGACCAGACCGGCCGTGGCGTCCGCCGCGCCTTCGGATCCGACGTTGAACCCGAACCAGCCGAACCACAGCAGCGCCGCACCCAGCATCACGAACGGGATGTTGTGCGGGCGGAAGGCGGTCCTGCCGAAGCCGGCCCGCTTACCGAGCAGCACGGCCAGCACCAACGCGGCCATACCGGCGTTGATGTGGACGACGGTGCCGCCGGCGAAGTCGATCGGCGAGACGTTGGCCGCGCCCTCCTCGGCGTTATATCCGAACAGCCATGAGGCGAAACCGTTCTCGGCGCCCGAGAGCAGTCCGCCGCCCCAAACCATGTGCGCCAGCGGGAAGTACACGAGGGTGACCCAGATGCCACCGAACGTCAGCCAGGTCGCGAACTTCATCCTCTCGGCGACCGCGCCGCTGATGAGCGCGACGGTGATGACGGCGAAGGTCAACTGGAACGCGACCCACACGATGGCCGGCACCGTGCCGAAGCCGCCGATCGGGTAGAGCTCCTCGCCGCCGATCTCCCGCGCCTCCAGCAGCGGCGACAACCCGAAGAGAGAGAAGGGGTTGTCGAAGATGCCGAGGATGTCACTGTCCCCGGTGTGCGCCGAGGAGAACGACATCGAGTAACCCCACAGCACGTAGATCACGCTGACCACGCCGAGGGAACCGAAGGACATCATCATCATGTTGAGGACGGACTTCTGACGGGACAGGCCGCCGTAGAAGAACGCGAGGGCGGGTGTCATCAACAGCACCAACGCGGCGCTGGTGAGTACCCAGGCAGTGTCGCCGCTGTCGAATGCGGCGAACGCGTCGTCCGGTAAGGCTAAGACCACTTTGTGTGAACCTCCTTGGGAAATGTGCCGACGGATCGGCCTCCCGTGAAGACTCTTTTGCTCGCGTTTCGCTGGTGATGCGTGAGCGTTTCCGGAATGTGAACGCAGAGCCGGAGGTGGTTACGCTCATGTTTCGTCGTGCTCACGGCGACCCCGGGCGGCCTTGCCCGGCCCGCGATCGTCGCCTCAGCCGAGTAGTGCGTCGACGAATGCGCCCGGCTCGAACGGCGCCAGATCGTCGGGGCCTTCCCCCAGACCGACCAGTTTGACGGGCACCCCGAGCTCTTCTTGAACCCGGAAGACGATCCCGCCCTTGGCGGTCCCGTCGAGCTTGGTCAGCACCACGCCGGTGATCTTGACGACCTCGGCGAACACCCGCGCCTGCGGCAGGCTGTTCTGTCCGATGGTGGCGTCGAGGACCAGCAGCACCTCGTCGACGACGGCGCGCTTCTCGACCACGCGTTTGACCTTGCCGAGTTCGTCCATCAGGCCGGTCTTGGTGTGCAGCCGGCCCGCGGTGTCGATGGCGACGACATCGGCGCCGTTCTCGATGCCTGTGGAGACCGCGTCGAAGGCCACCGACGCCGGGTCGGCCCCCTCGGGTCCGCGCACCACCTCGGCGCCGACCCGGGAGGCCCAGGTCTGCAACTGGTCGGCCGCGGCGGCGCGGAAGGTGTCGGCGGCGCCGAGTACGACGCGACGCCCGTCAGCCACCAGCACGCGGGCCAGCTTTCCGACGGTCGTGGTCTTGCCGGTGCCGTTGACCCCGACGATCAGCAGCACCGAGGGTTTGTCGGCGTGGGGCAGCGCGCGGATCGAGCGATCCATCTCCGGATGCAGTTCCCGGATCAGGACCTCGCGCAGTACCGCGCGGGCGTCGGCCTCGGTGCGGACCGTGCTGCTGGCCATCCGTTCGCGCAGCGCGGACATCACCGATTCGGTGACGACGGGGCCGAGGTCGGCGATCAGCAGGGTGTCCTCGACGTCCTGCCACGAGTCCTCGTCGAGGTCTCCGCCGCCGAGCAGACCCAGCATGCTGCGACCGAGCGCGTTCTGCGATTTGGCCAGCCGGCCGCGTAACCGGTCCAGCCGGCCTTCGGTCGGGGCGATGTCGGCGATGTCGGGCGCCGTGGGTGCGCTGACCTCGGCGGGCGCCGGTTCGGGCTCGGGTTCCGGTGCCGGCTCCGGCTTCGGTTCCGGCTTCGGCGGGGTGGTCTCGGTGGGCGGCTCGGGCAGCCGCACATCGGCGATCGGCCGCTTCGGCGCATCCCGTGGAATGGTGGCGTCATCACCGACGGCAGGGAGTCCGCTGGTGTCGATGCGTTCGGGCTCGGGTCGCCGCGGCGGCGCGGGTGCAGCAGGCGGTGCTGACGATTGTGTGAACGTGATCCCCGAAGACGCGGCGTATCCGCCGGACCGGTCTATAGGTGTGGCAGTGTCGGGTTCCGAGAGCCTGATCCGGCGGCGCCGGTAGCGGACCAGACCCACGACGAGAGCAGTGACGAGCAGAACGGCGATTACGGCGATTGCGATCCACAAACCGACCGGAACATCTTGGGTCACCCGGCCATTGTTTCAGGACGAGTCCGCGGGTGGTCAGCCGGTGACGCAGTCAGCCGGTGACGCCGGGACTGGCATCGAGACCCGCAAGCGCCGTCACATCGACGTATGCCTCGACGGCCCGGTCGAGTACGAGACCGTCACGACCGGTCTGGAGAACTTCCGGCTGCCCTACAACGCCCTGACCCAGACCTCGCTGAGCCGGATCGACCTGCGCACCGAGTTCCTCGGCAAACCGCTGCGCGCACCCGTCCTGATCGGCGCCATGACCGGCGGCGCCGAGTTGTCGGCCACGATCAACACCAACCTGGCCGTCGCGGCGCAGCGCCTCGGTGTCGGCATGATGCTCGGCTCGCAGCGCATCATGATCGACAACGAGGAGGCCGCCGGGTCGTTCGCCGTCCGCGATGTCGCACCCGACGTGTTGGTGATCGGCAACATCGGCCTCGCCCAGCTGTCCGACTCGGTGCTCCCCGCCCTCGACCGGGTACTCGACCGGGTCGGCGCCGACGCGTTGGCCGTGCACACCAACCCGCTGCAGGAAGCCATGCAGCCCGACGGTGACACCGACTTCACCGGCTCGATCGCGCGTCTGCGCGCTGTGGCCGCCGCGCTGACCCGCCCGGTGCTGCTCAAAGAGGTGGGGCATGGGATCGGCGCCACCGCCGCGGCCGAACTGGTCGACTGCCCACTGGCGGGCGTCGACGTGGCGGGCGCCGGTGGGACGTCGTGGGCGCGCGTCGAGCAACTCGTCCGTCATGGCGAGATCCGGCATCCGGCGCTCGCCGAGTGGGGCATCCCGACGGCGCAGGCCTTGCTGGAGGTCCGACGGACGCTGCCCGACATGCCGTTGGTCGCCTCGGGGGGTATCCGCACCGGGATGGACGCCGCCAAGGCGCTGGCCATGGGCGCCGAGGTGGTGGCCGTCGCCCGGCCGCTGCTGGCGCCGGCCATCGAATCGCCGGAGGCCGTGGTGGAGTGGCTGTCGTCCTTCGTCGACGAACTGCGGGTCTGCCTGCACGGCTGTGGCGCGGCGGACCTCGCTGCGCTGCGGCGCCGCGGCGTCCTGCCCGCCTGACCCACCGCCCGGACGAACACAGGGCGAAGGTTCCCTGTGATCACATCGAATCGATGAATCCGCCGCGTTTGGGCACTGTTTCGCCCGTAAGTCATGTTAGCTGTAGCGTGAGCGTGGTCGAGTGCGCCAACCCTGAACCAGTACAACGAGCCACGGGGTAGATCAGATATGTCGAAGTCGAAGAAGGACCTGCCTGTGCGTCGGTGGCTGCAGCTGGGTGCGGCGTCCGCCGGCGTCGGCGCGGCGCTGGTCGGATGGTCGCTGCTCGGGTCTGAGGTCGGTGTCGCCAGCGCAGACAGCGGCGTCACGTCCTCGTCGTCGGCCGGACCGGCCTCCTCTTCCTCTTCTTCCTCCGCATCTTCCGGGGGTTCCTCCGCATCGGCTGGGGGTGTCGACAAGGAGCGCCCCGCGTCGTCGACGCCCGACCGTGCGGAGCCGGCCTCGTCTCAAGACGATGACGAGCCTCGGTCGACGACGTCCCGGCGGGCCAACCGGACGGCGGCCCCCGAGGACACGCCTGCCTCACCGGCGGGTGCGCCCCGCTCGAATCGTGCTGCGGCAGCCGAAGACCCTGCCGCAGAGCGGTCCGCCAACGCGACCGTCGTGAACACGCGGGTGGCTTCGGGTGGGGTGGCCCCGGACCGGGATAGGACCGACCGCGACGAGACCGCGGTGTTGCAGGATTCGGGCAGTCAATTTCTGGCCGGCGGAGGAGCCGGAACTCCTCCGGTCGTCACAGCAGGCGTTCGTGACGGTCTCGGCGCCGCCGCCAAACTACTAGGGCAAGGCATCAAAGACGCCCTCAGTTCCAGACCGCTTCAGAACTTTCTCCAGAACCAGGGACCCAACCTCCCGGGGCTCTTGGACTTGATACCGAAAACCCGTTACACGGTGCCCGAGGACCCCCTCCGGCGAGCTGTTCGCGAATCACAAGAGGCGGAAGCCAAGCGGGAACAGGACGCGAAGGGGCGACGGATCAACGAAATCATGGCGAAGGGGGTGAAGCTGACCGCATCAGACGGGTCGCCGGTCTACACCGTGGACGGAGAAACGTTTGTCAAATATGCCAGCAATGGCGGAATCGCATACGGCGACAAGTACACACCGAATCCGCCCACGCCGCGACTCGTCACCATCCGGCAAGGGCCTAATGCGGACAGAAGTATCAGATCTATCTTGAAGGTCGATCCAGCACAGGTGCGTAACTTGTCGGGACAGCGCACACCCGGTCCAGTTCCAATTTCGACACCCTTTTCGGCTCCGATTGTTGCTTGGAAGTACCAGCCACCGGTATACATTTTGGTCGGCGGCGGGACGGGCGGGTTCGGCAGATCGCCGTTCTGATCATCGAATGGTGAGGCTAACCCGGACGGGCGGACAGGCGTGACGCATCACTAAGTCGAGGCCGGGACCCGTTCCTCGCCCCGCATCCGCTGGGAAATCACGGTGGTGATGCCGTCGTCGCGCATGGTGACGCCGTAGAGCGCATCGGCGACCTCCATCGTCGGCTTCTGATGCGTGATGACGATCAGCTGAGAGCGTTCGCGCAGCTGCTCGAACAGGCTGATCAGCCGGCGCAGGTTCACGTCGTCGAGCGCGGCCTCCACCTCGTCCATCACGTAGAACGGCGACGGGCGGGCCCGGAAGATCGCCACCAGCATCGCCACCGCGGTCAGCGACTTCTCCCCACCCGAAAGCAGCGACAGCCGTTTGATCTTCTTGCCCGGCGGCCGGGCCTCGACCTCGATCCCCGTGGTCAGCAGGTCGTCGGGGTTGGTCAGCAGCAGCCGTCCCTCACCGCCGGGGAACAGCGTGGCGAAAACGCCGGTGAACTCACGTTCGACGTCGGCGTAGGCCTCCGCGAAGACCTGCAGGATGCGGGCATCGACGTCGGAGATGACGTCGAGCAGATCCTTGCGGGCCGCCTTGACGTCCTCGAGTTGGGTGGACAGGAAGTTGTAGCGCTCCTCGAGCGCCGCGAACTCCTCGAGCGCCAGCGGGTTGACCCGACCGAGTTCCGAGAGCTCGCGTTCGGCGCGTTTCGCCCGGCGCTCCTGGGTCGGCCGGTCGAACGGCATGGGTGCCGGCGCGGTGACCTGCTCGCCGCGCTCCTTGGCCTGTTCGTATTCGGCCATCTCGAGCTCGGTCGGGGGTAGCGCCACGTCCGGACCGTATTCGGCGACCAGATCGGCGGGCGCCATCCCGAACTGTTCCAGCACGGTCGCCTCGAGTTGCTCGATGCGCATCGCGGCCTGCGCCTTGGCCACCTCGTCGCGGTGCAGGGCGTCGGTCACCGCGGTGATGCGGGTGTTGAGGGCGCTCACCTCGTCCCGTGCCGCCGAGAGCGCCGCCGCGCGCTGAGCACGTTCGGCGGCCAGTCCCTCACGGGTCTGCGCTGCGGCGGCGACGACGGCGCTCAGCCGGATCGCGATCTGCGTCCCCGATTCGGCGACGGCGGCGGCGACGGTCGCGGCGCGTTCGCGCGCCACTTTCGCACGCTCGGCGCGCGCCCGGGCCTCGCGTTCGGCCACGGCGGCCCGGCGCAGCGAATCTGCCCGTCCCCGAACGGCATTCGCGCGCTCCTCGGCCGTGCGTACGGCGAGCCGCGCCTCGACCTCCGCACTGCGCGCCGCCTCGGCGGCCGCCGTCGAGGCCTGCCGGTCGACGGGCTCGGCGTCGAGGTCCGAGCTCGGCATCTGTTCGGCGTTGTAGAGCCGCTCCTCGAGCTCGGTGAGCTCTTCCACGGTTCGGCTGCGGCCCGCCTCGAGCTCATCGCGCTGGTGGACCAGCCGCTGCCATTCGTCGTCGGCTGCGCGGACCTCCTGGCCCAGTCGGCCGAGCTGTTCGTAGATGGCGGAGATGGCGGCGTCGGATTCGTTGAGTGCCGCCAACGCGTGTTCGGCGGCCTCCTGCCGGGCCTGCTGTTCGGTCAACGCACCCGCCAGCGCCGCGCCGAGTTCGCCGACCTGCTTCTCGGCGGCTTCCAGTTCGGCGCGGGCCTTGTCGATCTCGCTGGTGACCTCCAGAGTGCTGGGTTTGCGGTCGGATCCGCCGCTGACCCAGCCGGCGCCGACGAGGTCCCCGTCGATGGTCACCGCGCGCAGCGCGGGGCGATCGGACACCACGCCGAGTGCCGCGCTCAGATCGTCGACGACGGCCACGCCGGCCAGCATGGCGCCGACCGCGCCGCGCAGCCGCCCCGGCACCTCGACCAGATCGACCGCCCACACCGCACCGGCGGGCAGGTCCGCAAGCGCGGCACTCTGCGTGTCGGGCCAGTCGCCGAGCACGATGGCCGCCCGCCCGCCGTCGGATTCCTTGAGGGCGGCGACGGCGGTGCGCGCGGCACCGGAGTCCTCGGCGGCCAGGGCGTCCGCGGCCGCACCGAGCACGGTCGCCACCGCCACCTCGTAACCGGGGCGCACCTTCAGGAACTCGGCGACCGTGCCGAGAAGCCCTGCGCCGCTGTGGTTCTTCTGCAACCAGGCGGCGCCGTCGCGGCGATCCAGACTCACCGACAGCGCGTCGATGCGGGCGCGCAGTGAGGCCACCAGCCGTTCGGCGCCCCGCTCGGCGGCCTGGAGTTCGGCGACCCGCTCATCGGCGAACCGCAGCGCGGCCACGGTCCGGTCATGATGGTCGTCGAGGCCGACCTCTCCGGCGTCGAGCTCCCCGACGCGGCTCTGCACGGTCTCGAACTCGGCCCGCGCCTGCTCCACCCTCGCCGCGGCCTCGTCCATCCGGATCGTCAACCGCGCCACCGTCTCGTCGACCGATTCCACCCGGGTGCGCATGGTCTCGACCTGCCCGGTCAGCCGGGCGAGCCCCTCGCGGCGATCCGCCTCAGCGCGTGCCGCGGCCAGGTGGGCGCGTTCGGCTTCGGCGGCGACGCGTTCGGCCTCGGTGAGTTCGGCGCGGGCGGCCTCGAGCGTGGCGCGGGCGGCCGCCAGATCCGCGAGCAGCGCAGCCTCCCGGGCCGCCATCTCGTCCGCCTCGGCCTCGAGGGCGTCGGGATCACGTCCGGTCTGCTGTTCGGGTGCGACGTCGAGCAGCTGAGCGCGGTCCGTGGCGATACGCACGGTCGCGCTCACCCGCTCGGCCAGCGCCGAGAGCCGGAACCAACTCTGCTGAGCGGCCTCCGCGCGGCCGGTCAGATCGGCGACGGCGGCCTCGTGCGCGTCGAGTTCGGCGGTGGCGATCTCCAGCCGGCTGGTGATCTCGTCGTGTTCGCGGCGCAGCGTGGTCTCGGCGGTGTTGGTGTTCTCGAACTCCGAGCGCCGCGACACCAGATCGTCGGCGGCCAGCCGCAGCCGCGCATCCCGCAGGTCGGCCTGGATGGTCTGCGCGCGCCGCGCCATCTCCGCCTGTCGCCCAAGGGGTTTGAGCTGGCGCCGCAGTTCGGTGGTCAGGTCGGTCAGCCGGGCGAGATTGGCCTGCATCGAGTCGAGTTTGCGGACGGCCTTCTCTTTGCGTTTGCGGTGCTTGAGCACACCGGCGGCCTCCTCGATGAAGGCCCGCCGGTCTTCAGGGCGCGACTCGAGGATCTCCGAAAGTTTGCCCTGACCGACGATGACGTGCATCTCGCGGCCGATCCCGGAGTCGCTGAGCAGCTCCTGGACATCCGCCAAACGGCAACGGCTGCCGTTGATCTCGTACTCCCCCGCGCCGTCGCGGAACATGCGCCGGGTGATCGACACCTCCGAGTACTCGATCGGCAGCGCGTTGTCGGAGTTGTCGATCGTCAGCGTCACTTCGGCACGCCCCAGCGGGGCACGCGAGGACGTGCCGGCGAAGATGACGTCCTCCATCTTGCCGCCACGCAGCGTCTTGGCGCCCTGCTCTCCCATCACCCAGGTCAAGGCGTCGACGACATTGGACTTGCCCGAACCGTTGGGACCGACCACACAGGTGATGCCGGGTTCGAAACGCAGAGTCGTCGGCGAGGCGAAGGACTTGAAGCCCTTCAGCGTCAGACTCTTCAGATGCATGACTGGTCAGCGTACCTAGCGCTCCCGGAAATCCGGGATTCGCTCGCCGGCCTCGGCCCAGTCGTGGACGACGCGGTCGACCCGGCCCGGTG
This sequence comes from Mycobacterium sp. 852013-51886_SCH5428379, assembly GCF_001665575.1. GTDB lineage: Bacteria > Actinomycetota > Actinomycetes > Mycobacteriales > Mycobacteriaceae > Mycobacterium. The sequence continues at coordinate 51,310 of NZ_LZSU01000011.1, forward strand.
TGGTTCCGCCGGTGAGCAGGTCCAACAGCTGCTCACAGTGCTCCCTGGACCCCTGTGCGACCACGTGCACCCGGCCGTCGGGCTTGTTGGCGGCATACCCGGTCAGACCCAGTTCCAGCGCACGCGAACGCGTCCACCAGCGGAAACCCACGCCCTGCACGTGGCCGTGCACCCAAGCGATCAACCGGACATCGTCACTCACGAGCGCTCATCGACCCCAAAGCGGACGTCCGTGCCCGATTTGAGCGTGCGACCAACCGTGCACACCTGGTCGGTGGCGCGTTCGACGACGATCAACAGCCGCTCACGGTCCTGCTCGGACAGCCCCGAGAGGTCGACCTCGAGTTTCTCCTCGAGCAGCGGGTACCGCTCCTGCTCCCGGTCGGCGGCACCGGAGACCCGGATCGTGGCCGCATAGTCGTCGCCCAGGCGGCGCCGCAGCGGCTGATCACTGCTCATCCCGCTGCACGCGGCCAGCGCGATCTTCATCAGCTCGCCGGGGGTGAACACCCCCTCGACGTCCTCCGAGCCGATCAGCACCTCGGCGCCGCGAGTGCTGCGCCCGGTGTAGCGGCGCACGCCGGTGCGCTCTACCCACAGTTCGGTCATGGTCTCTTTCTACAACGTTGCGCGAAACAGCATTCCCGGCCCTCAAGCGCGCGTCTTGACCGCCGGGAATGCTATTTCGCGGAAAGGGCGCGGGGGGTGCGCGGGCGGGGCTGACATTTCGGGCAGTAGAACGACGACCGGTTCATGAACTTCTCGCGCCGCATGATCGCTCCGCAGCGGCGACAGGGCTCGCCCTCGCGGCCGTAGGCGTCCAGCGACCGGTCGAAGTAGCCGGACTCCCCGTTGACGTTGACGTACAGCGAGTCGAACGACGTGCCGCCCTGCCCGAGGGCCTCGGTCATCACCTCGGCCGCCGCGTCGAGCAGCCCCGCGAGCGCCTTGCGCGTCAACGCCGACGCCGGCCGGGCGCCGTTGATCTTGGCCCGCCACAGCGCCTCGTCGGCGTAGATGTTGCCGATCCCGGACACCACGGTCTGATCGAGCAGCTGCCTCTTGATCTCGGAATGCTTACCGCGCAACACCGTCACCACCCGGTCGCGATCGAACAGCGGATCGAGCGGATCGCGCGCGAGATGGGCGACCGGTTCGGGCACCGTTGTGCCGTCGACGGTCACCATTTCGGCGAGCAGCCAGCCGCCGAACGTGCGCTGATCGACGAAACTCAGCGCCGTACCGTCGTCGAGCAGGGCCGCGATCCGCAGGTGGTCCTCTTTGGCGACGGGACCGAGCAGCATCTGCCCGCTCATGCCCAGATGCACGACGAGTGCGCCATGACCGTCGTCGAGTGTGAGCCACAGATACTTCCCGCGCCGCCCCGTCCCGGTGATCCGCGCGTCGAGCAGCCGTGCGGTCAGATCGGCAGGCCCGGCCTCGTGGCGCCGCACCGCGCGCGGGTGATTCACCCGCACCGCGGTGATCGTCCGCCCGGTCACATGGGCGTCCAGTCCGCGCCGGACGACCTCGACCTCGGGCAGTTCAGGCATCGACGCCCGTGGCGGACAACTGATTCCACGCCGCAGCGGCGGCCTTGAGCTCGGCCTCCTTCTTGGTGCGACCGACTCCCCTGCCGTATTCGTCTCCGGTGACCAGCACCGAGGCCGTGAACTCTTTGTCGTGATCGGGTCCGGTCGAGGACACCACGTACGACGGCGCACCCAACCCGCGCGCGGCCGTCAGCTCCTGCAGACTGCTCTTCCAGTCCAGGCCGGCGCCGAGGGTGGGCGCCGTCTCCAGCAGGCCGCCGAACAGCCGCAGGATCACCTCCCGCGCGCCGGTGAGCCCATGCTCCACGTAGATCGCGCCCAGCAGGGATTCCACGCCGTCGGCCAGGATGCTCGACTTGTCGGCGCCCCCCGAGTTCTGCTCGCCGCGGCCCAGCAACAGGTACGACCCCAGACCAGCCTCGGAGAGTTTGCGGCCGACGTCGGCGAGCGCCTGGGTGTTGACGATGCTCGCGCGCAGTTTGGCCAAGTCACCCTCGGACCGGTCGGGGTGCCGATGGTAGAGCTCCTCGGTGATGGTCAGTCCGAGCACCGCGTCGCCGAGGAACTCCAGCCGCTCGTTGGTCGGCAGACCACCGTTCTCGTAGGAGTAGCTGCGATGCGTCAATGCGATCGTGAGCAGGTCGGCGGGCAGCGAAACCCCGAGCGCCGCAAGCAGCGCCGAGCGATCCTCGGTCACGTCTCGTCGTTCTCCAGCAGTCCCGAGAGCTTCGCCCACCGCGGATCCAGCTGCTCGTGGTGGTGTCCGGGCTCGGCGGTGGCCATGGCGATCCCGCAGTCCGGGCACAGGCCTTCGCAGTCGGGCCGGCACAGCGGCGAGAACGGCAAGGCCAGCCCGATGGCGTCGATGACAGGTTGTTCGAGGTCGAGCGTATCGGGCACACCGATGGAGCCGACGCGTCCGACCTCATCGGCATCGGTGGTCTCGTCGGTGGCGCTGTCCGGGTAGGCGAACAGCTCGGTCAGGTCGATGTCGACGCGTCCGGTGATTGGCGTGAGGCAGCGCGCGCACTCCCCGGTGGTCGGGGCGCTCACCGTTCCGGTGACGAGCACCCCCTCTGAGACCGCCTGCACCTGCAGGTCGAGGTCCAGGGGAGCGTCCTCTTCGACGCCGATCAGCTGAAGGCCCATCCGCAGCGGACTGGGCACGGTCTCGTGGACGGTCGTCATCGACCCGGGCCGCCGGCCCAACCGGGATACGTCGAGCACCAGCGGCGAACGGGCTGCGCGACGGACCGCGTCGCTTCTAGTCGCCATTCGACCAATCCTACGGCGGCGCGACGCCGCGGGTTGCGCGGCGTCGGCCCGCTCGATGGGCTCCGGTCAGCGCGCCGCGTAGTCGTGTGTGCCGGCCGCGGTGCGCAGCTGGTGGCGTCCACGACCCACCGACCTGATGGTGCCGTTGAGGAAGTCCTCGAACTCGGCGAGTTTGCTGTCGACGTAGATGTCGCATTCGCCGCGCAGCCGGTCGGCCTCGGCGTGGGCGGTGTCGATCAGCCGGGTGGCCTCGGCGGTGGCCGTGGCGACGATCTCGGTCTGCGACACCAGGCGCTGCTGCTCCTTGATGCCCTCCTGGACCGCCTTCTCGTAGGCCAGGTTGCCGCTCTCGATGAGGCGATCGGCCTCGGACTTCGCCCGTCCGGTGCTGGCCTCGTACTCGCGCTTCGCCGTCGCCATGACGCGCGACGCCTCCTCGCGGGCCTCGCCGACCATCCGCTCGCTGTGCGCACGGGCCTCGGCGACCATCCGGTCGGCCTGGGACTTGGCGTCGGAGAGCAGCCGATCGGCCTCGGCCCGGGCGTGGTTGACCATGGAGTCGGCCTCGGCGTTGGCCGTCGAGACCATCTTGTCGGAGTGCTCCTTGGCCTCGCTCAACATCGAATCGCGGGCGTCGAGCACATCCTGGGCGTCGTCGAGTTCGCCGGGGATGGCGTCCTTGATGTCGTCGATCAGTTCGAGGACGTCGCCGCGGGGAACCACGCAACCCGCCGTCATCGGCACGCCACGGGCTTCTTCGACGATTGCGCCCAGCTCATCGAGCGCTTCAAAAACTCGGTACACGGCGGAACCCTCCAGGCGTCGTTGTTGGTTACCAGTGTGCCTGGTGTTACGCCTGTGACTCGGCTTTGGTGACCGGTGTGTCGCCCTCAGCAGTGCGTTTTCGCGCGATCGACCAGCGTCCACGCCGGCGGCAGCATGTGACCGGACGACTGCGGCAACAACACATCCGCGATCGAGTCCAGGATCGCGAGCGCCCGCGCCTCCCCGAGACCGTCGCGCAGACGGCGCAGTTCGGTGACCAACAGCGCCCACGGCAGGGCCGCCGCGGACATGGTGGTCCGGCGCGCGTCGGTTGCGCCGCCCAGAACACCTGAGCTCATGGTCTCGCCTTCCCTTCGGTGACGTCCGGGGGACCGCAGTCAGCGGTCGACTCCCGAGCGTCCCTGGGGTTCCCCTGATCCGGCGTGCCTACTCTGTGATTGCAGCCACTTCCGCAGCGCTCAGTTCCGCGGGTTCGGACCCGTCAGCTTGGCCTGCAGCCGGCGGTTGACGGCCTCGGGCAGCAGCGCCGACACGTCACCGCCGAGGGTGGCCACCTCTTTGGACAGCGACGAGGACACGAACGAGAATTGCGGGCTGGTGGCGAGGAAGTAGGTGTCGACGCCGGCGATGTGCCGGTTCATCTGCGCCATCTGCAGCTCGTATTCGAAGTCGGTGCCGCTGCGGAGCCCTTTGACGATCGCCGTGATCCCCCGCGCCCTGGCGAAGTCGACGACGAGCCCCTGACCGGATTCCGCCCGAACGTTGGGCAGGTGCGCGGTGGTCTCGGCGATCATCTCCAGCCGCTCCTCGAGGCTGAACATGCCCTTCTTGTTGGGGTTGACCAGCACCGCGACGACGACCTCGTCGAACTGGGCGGCCGCACGTTCGAAGATGTCGACATGACCCAGGGTCACCGGGTCGAACGAACCGGGGCACACCGCTCCACTCATGGATGACGACGGTACCGGCTGGCTATTCGTCGAGTTCTGCCATGTCGATCCGTGTGTCGCCGTACCGCCGTGGCGGCCAGGGCGACCACGCCGACGGCCACGCCGTGGACCCGCCCGACGCCCGGCGCTCGACGACGGCGACCGCGCCGGGCGCCAGCCATCCCCCGGCGTCCAGCGCCGACAGCATCGCCGCGATCTCCGAATCCGGGACGTCGTAGGGCGGATCGGCGAACACCAGATCCGCCGGGCGGTCGGCGGCGCCGGCCAGCACAGTGGCCACCGTCGCCCGGCGCACCGTGGCGACCGCACCGAGCCCGAGATCGGCGATGTTGCCTGAGATCACCGCCGCCGCGCGATGGTGGTGTTCGACGAACGTCGCGCGGGCGGCACCCCGCGACAGCGCCTCCAGGCCCAGCGCGCCGGATCCGGCGTACAGGTCGAGCACGGTGAGGCCGTCGAAGTCGATACGCGCCGCCAGCGCACTGAACACCGCTTCGCGCACCCGATCAGCGGTGGGTCGAGTCCCGGTGCGTGGCACGGCGATTCGTCGACCACCAAACTGCCCGGCGATGATGCGGGTCAGCTGACGACCACCAGCAGATCGCCGCCCTCGACCTGTTCGGTCGCCGAGACGGCCACCCGTTCGACGGTGCCGGCCTTGGGTGCGGTGATGGCGGCCTCCATCTTCATCGCCTCGATGGTGGCGATGGTCTGGCCCGCCTCGACCGCGTCGCCCTGTTCGACGTTCACGCTGACGACGCCGGCGAACGGAGCCGCGACATGGTCGGGATTGGTGCGGTCGGCCTTCTCCGCGGCAGGCACCTCGGAGGCGATGTTGCTGTCGCGCACCAGGATCGGCCGCAGCTGTCCGTTCATGATGCACATGACGGTGCGCATCCCCCGCTCGTCGGGATCGGAGATGGCCTCCAATCCGATGAGCAATTCGACACCCTTTTCGAGTTCGACGCGATGCTCGTCGCCGTGGCGCAGCCCGTAGAAGAACTGGTTGGCCGAGAGCTGGCTGGTGTCGCCATAGGTGTCGCGGTGGGCTTCGAACTCTTTGGTCGGGCCCGGGAACAGCAGCCGGTTCAGCGCCGCCTGCCGTTTGGGGCCCGGTTGCGCGAGCGCCGCCTCGTCCTCACCGGAGAGCTCCTCCTGCGAGCGGCCGGGTCCGCGGCCCTCCAACGCCTTGCTGCGCAATGGCTCCGGCCAGCCGCCGGGCGGATCGCCGAGCTCGCCGCGCAGGAAGCCGATGACGCTGTCGGGGATGTCGTAGCGCGCCGGGTCCGCGGCGAAGTCCTCGGCGGACACCCCCGCGCCGAGCAGCGCCAGGGCGAGATCGCCGACGACTTTCGACGACGGGGTCACCTTGACCAATCGGCCCAGGATCCGGTCGGCCGCCGCGTAATTGGCCTCGATCTCCTCGAAGCGGTCTCCGAATCCGAGGGCGATCGCCTGCTGGCGCAGATTCGACAGCTGCCCGCCGGGAATCTCGTGGGTGTAGACGCGTCCGGTGGGAGAAGGTGGTCCGGACGCCGCAACGTCGAAGGGGGCGTATACCTTTCGCAGCGCCTCCCAGTACGGCTCCAGCTCGCACACCGCGTCCAGGTCCAGACCGGTGTCGACCTCGGTGTGCGCTGCGGCCGCCACGATCGAACTCAGCGCGGGCTGGCTGGTGGTGCCCGCCAGCGGGGCCGCGGCCCCGTCGACCGCATCGGCGCCGGCCTGCCAGGCCGCCAGATAGGTGGCCAGCTGGCCACCCGGGGTGTCGTGGGTGTGCACGTGCACCGGTAGGTCGAAGCGCTCCTTGAGGGCGCCGACCAGGGTGGCCGCGGCGGGCGGGCGCAGCAACCCGGCCATGTCCTTGATGGCCAGGACGTGCGCGCCGGACTCGACGATCTGCTCGGCCAGACGCAGGTAGTAGTCCAGGGTGTAGAGGTCCTCCGCCGGATTGCTCAGATCCCCGGTGTAGGACATCGCGACCTCGGCGACGGCGGTGCCGGTGGCCCGGACGGCGTCGATCGCCGGACGCATGGACTCGATGTTGTTGAGCGCGTCGAAGATTCGGAAGATGTCGACCCCGGTCGCGGTCGCCTCGTCGACGAACGCAGTGGTGACCGTCTCCGGATAGGGCGTGTATCCGACGGTGTTGCGGCCGCGCAGCAGCATCTGCAGGCAGATGTTGGGCAGCGCCTCGCGCAGCGCGGCCAGCCGTTCCCACGGATCTTCCTTCAGGAACCGCAGCGCCACGTCGTAGGTCGCCCCGCCCCAGCACTCCACCGACAGCAGCTGCGGCATGGTCCGCGCGACGTAGGGCGCGACCCGCAGCAGTCCGGTCGAGCGCAGCCGGGTGGCCAGCAGTGACTGATGGGCGTCGCGGAACGTGGTGTCGGTGACACCGAGGGCGGGCGTGTCCCGCAGCCAGTCGGCGAAACCCCGTGGGCCGAGTTCGACCAGCTTCTGCTTCGAGCCGGCCGGCGGTTCGGCTTCGAGATCGACTGCGGGCAGCTTGTCGTGCGGATAGACCGTCGACGGCCGTTGGCCGTGCGGTTTGTTGACGGTCACCTCGGCCAGATAGGTGAGGATCTTGGTGCCACGGTCGGCGCTCGAGCGGGCGGTGAGCAGCTCGGGACGCTCGTCGATGAACGACGTCGTGACCCGGCCTGCGACGAAATCCGGATCCTCGAGCACCGCGGCCAGGAACGGGATGTTGGTGGACACGCCGCGGATCCGGAACTCGGCGACCGCGCGCCGGGCCCGCTGCACGGCCGTCGCGAAATCCCTACCGCGGCAGGTCACCTTCACCAGCATCGAGTCGAAGTGGGCGGTGACCTCGGCGCCCAGGTTCGTTCCGCCGTCCAGCCGGATCCCTGCGCCACCCGGCGACCGGTAGGTGGTGATGCGGCCGGTGTCGGGCCGGAAGCCGTTGGCCGGATCCTCGGTGGTGATGCGGCACTGCAGTGCCGCACCGTGTGCGGTGACGGTGTCCTGGCTCAACCCGAGATCAGCCAGCGACTCCCCCGCCGCGATCCGCAGCTGCGATGAGACCAGGTCGACGTCGGTGATCTCCTCGGTGACCGTGTGCTCGACCTGGATCCGCGGATTCATCTCGATGAACACATGGTTGCCGCGTTCGTCGAGCAGAAACTCGACGGTGCCCGCGCACGAGTAGCCGATGTGCCGGGCGAACGAAACTGCATCCGCGCAGATCCGTTCGCGCAGTTCAGGATCCAAGTTCGGAGCGGGCGCGAGCTCGATCACCTTCTGGTGGCGGCGCTGCACCGAACAGTCCCGTTCGAACAGGTGGATGACGTCGCCGTGAGTGTCGGCCAGGATCTGCACCTCGATGTGGCGCGGATTGACGACGGCCTGTTCCAGGAACACTGTCGGATCGCCGAATGCGGATTCGGCCTCCCGCGACGCCGCCTCGATCGCCTCGCGCAGCGCCGACGGTTCCGACACCCGGCGCATCCCGCGACCGCCGCCACCCGCGACCGCCTTGACGAACACCGGGAACTCCATGGAATCCGCGGCCGCGACCAGCTCGTCCACATCGGCCGAGGGGGCCGAGGACGCCAGCACCGGCAGACCCGCCTCCCGTGCGGCGGCGATCGCGCGGGCCTTGTTGCCCGTCAGCTCCAGCACGTCGGCCGACGGACCCACGAAGGTGATCCCCGCGGCCGCGCATGCGGCCGCCAGCTCCGGGTTCTCCGAGAGGAAGCCGTAGCCGGGGTACACCGCGTCGGCACCCGCGGCCTCGGCGGTGCGCACGATCTCCTCGACCGACAGATACGCCCGCACCGGGTGGCCCGTCTCGCCGATCTGGTAGGACTCGTCGGCCTTGAGCCGGTGCACCGAATTGCGGTCCTCGTACGGGAACACCGCGACGGTTCCCAGGCGCAGCTCGTAGGCGGCGCGGAACGCCCGGATCGCGATCTCGCCGCGATTGGCGACAAGGACCTTCGAGATCACGGGCGGCCCCACTCCTCTTGGTTCGACCGCACAGCGGTCAGATGAACGTCGACCAGTAATCCCAGAAGCGCACGAGGATGAGCAGCACCAGGGCGGTGAACCACAGTACCGTCAGCGACCAGCGCCACTGGTACAGCCCGCGCGCGACGGCGTTACCGGCGATGGGCCGCAGCGCGATCGAGGCCACCACCACCAGCAGCGGGATGGTCACGGCCCACACCACCATGCAGTACGGGCACAGTGCGCCGATCCGATAGAGGCTCTGGTAGATCAGCCAGTGCACGAACGCCGTCGCCAGCACCGTGCCGATTGCCATCCCCGTCCAGTACCACTGCGGGAGCCGAACTTTGGCGACCGCGAGTACACCGGTCACCACCACCACGGTGAAGCCGCCGATGCCGATCAGCGGGTTGGGGAAACCGAACAGCGCCGCCTGCGGCGTCACCATCACCGAGCCGCAGGACAGGACGGGGTTGAGGCTGCAGGACGGAACGTAGGTCGGGTCGAGCAGCAGCTCGATCTTCTCGATCGTCAGGGTGGCCGCCGCGACGAGACCGATGACGCCGGCGATCAGCACCCAGAGCGCACTTGCCCTCCGCACCGCAACGCCCGCCGGGCCGCCGGTCGAGGACTCGACCGGGGCGACGGGGTCGGAAGCGGTGGCGGCGGTCATGACCGGGCCGGCGCCGGACCGTCGAGGCCGGGCACGTCGCCGACGAGCTCCTTGACTTTGTTGACCAACGCCTCAGGCGTGGACGGGCTGTAGTCCTCGCCGTTGATCCGCACGGTCGGGGTGGCGCGGATCTCGGTCGCCCCGGCGAGGTCTTCGACCATGTCGACGTACTTACCGCTCTTGATGCAGTCAGGGACGGAACCGCCGGCCCCGGCCTGGCGGGCGAGCTCGGTCAGCCGGGCGTCGTCGGGATAGGTACCGCCGCCCTCGGCCGGCTGGAGTTCCCTCGTGTACAGCGCCTCGTGGAAACGCCGGAACGCGGCTTTGTCCTCGTCGGCGACGCAGTAGGCGGCGTTGCCCGCCCGTGAGGAGTAGCCGTCGCCCTGCGTATTGAGGATCGCGACCATGTAGTAGTCGGCGGCCACGGCGCCGGTGTCGATGAGCTTGTTGATCGTCGGGCCGAACTGGCGCTCGAAGTTGCCGCACGCCGGGCACAGGAAGTCCTCGTACATCGAGAGCACCACCTTGGGCTCCGAACTGCCCTCCTGGGTGACGACGTTCTCGGCGGCCACCCGGATGCCGGACTCGGCACCGGCCTGCGGCTTTTCCTCGGCCGACATCACGATGTAGAGCACCAGGGCCACCGCGAACACCACGACCACCGCGGTGAGTCCGATCTGGACGAACAGATTGCGCTTGCGATCGGCCGCCTTCAGGTCGTAGCGGGCGTTCTTCTTGGGTTTCGTGGCCACGCCGTAAAGAGTACCGGCGGCCTCGGCGAGGGCCCTAACTGCGGCTGAGGTGCGCGCGGATGGCCGAGATCATCCCCGCGGTCGCCGCTGCGCTGCCCCCGCCCAGCGGGAAGAAGTTGGCGAACGCGTGCACCTGCGTGCCCTCCTTGCGCAGATCGACCGGCACGCCGGCGGCGCGCATTGCCTCCGCGTAGGCGTTGCCCTCGTCGCGCAGCGGGTCGAATCCGCCGGTCAGCACCAGCGCCGGCGGGAGACCGGACAGATCGGCGGCCAGCAGCGGCGAGACGATCGGGTCGCGCGAGTCGACCTCCGCACCGTCGAGATAGTGGTCCATGAACCAGTTCATGTCCCGTTTGGTCAGGAAGTAGCCGTCGGCGAACAGGGTCTTCGACCGGGTGTCGCTGCACACGTCGACCACGGGATAGATCAGCACCTGCAGTGCGGGCATGGGGAATCCGTCGTCGCGGGTGAGTTGCGAGACCACCGCGGCCAGATTGCCCCCGGCACTGTCCCCGCCCACCGCGATGCGGTCGACGTCGGCGCCGAGGTCGGCGGCGTGCTCGCGGGCCCAGCGGTAGGCGGCGTACGCGTCGTGGGCGGCGGCGGGCGCCTTGTGCTCGGGTGCGAGCCGGTAGTCGACGGACAGCACCGCCATCTTCCCGTCGCGGCTGATGAGCCGGCACAGGTCGTCGTGAGTGTCGAGGTCGCCCAGCACGAAGCCGCCGCCGTGGTAGAAGACCAGCAGCGGCAGCCCCTCGGTGGAGCCGTACGGCCGGTACAGGCGTGCCCGCATCGCACCCGCCGGTCCGGGGATCGACAGCTCCGAGACGTCGACGGCGATGTGGGCGACCATCATCGCCGAGGTGATCCGCAGCTGCTCGCGGGCGGCGGCGACGTCCGGGCTGGACACCAGACCACCGAGACCGGCGGCACGCTGAGCGCTGAGCAGGAACTGCAGTGTGGTGTCGAGGGTGTTGCCGTCGACGGTGACGGTGCGCCGTCCCAGCAGCAGCCGCTTGACGGGGTCCGGCAGCAGCGGGATGACCCGCAGCGAGATCCGGGTGGCGCCGTTGACGGCGGCGTCGCGCACGCGGCTCTTACCACGCGGCGCAAGGTCGACGTGCGCTGCGGGCGGTCCGGCGGACGGTGCACCGACTGGCAGACTCGACGACATGGCTGCTCCTCTGTTGACGCTCAATGACGGCATCACAATCCCCCAGGTGGGGCTCGGTGTCTGGCAGACGCCGGCCGAAGACACCGAACGCGCGGTGAGCGCGGCGCTGGTCGCCGGCTACCGGCACATCGACACGGCCGCAGCGTACGGCAACGAGACGGAGACGGGCCGCGCGATCGCCGGATCGGGGCTCGACCGCGACGAGGTGTACCTGGTGACGAAGCTGTGGAACTCCGAGCAGGGCTATGACAAGACGCTGTCGGCGTTCGAGGCCAGCGTCGCCCGGCTCGGGGTCGAGCACCTCGACCTCTATCTCATCCACTGGCCGGTGCCGGAGAAGAACCTGTTCGTCGAGACATTCAAGGCGTTCGCCAAGCTGCGTGACGACGGTCGCATCCGGTCGATCGGCGTGAGCAACTTCGAACCCGAACACCTGCACGTGCTGATCGACGAGACGGGCATCGTGCCATCGGTCAACCAGATCGAACTGCATCCGCTGCTACCCCAGGAGGAGCTCCGAGAGCTGCACGCGCAGTTGGGAATCGCCACCGAGGCGTGGAGTCCGCTCGGCCAGGGTTCACTGCTGACGCACCCGACCGTGACCCAGGTCGCCGAGGCGCACGGGAAAACCGCTGCGCAGGCCTTGATTAGGTGGCATATACAACTCGGTAATATCGTCATCCCCAAGTCGGTCAACCCGCAGCGGATTGCGAGCAATTTCGACGTGTTCGACTTCGAGTTGAGCGAGCAGGACATGACGTCCATCGCCTCGCTCGCGGACGGCACGCGGCTGGGTCCCGATCCCCGAACCTTCAACTTCACAGGATAGGTGCCATGACCTCGGATCTTGGGCAGGCTGCGATTCCGACCATCACCCTCAACGACGAGAACACGATCCCGGTCATCGGGCTCGGCGTCGGTGAACTGTCGGACGAGGAGACCGAGCGGTCGGTGTCCACCGCGCTGGAGGCCGGCTACCGGTTGATCGACACCGCCGCGGTGTACGGCAACGAGGCGGCCGTCGGCCGGGCGGTCAACGCGTCGGGCATCCCCCGCGAGGAGATCTTCGTGACCACCAAGCTGGCGGTCGCAGATCTGGGCTTCCAGTCGTCGCAGGACGCGATCCGCGCGAGCCTCGAGCGGTTGAACCTCGACTACGTCGACCTCTACCTGATCCACTGGCCCGCCGGTGAGCAGGGCAAGTACGTCGACAGCTGGGGCGGCATGATGAAGTCGCGTCAGGACGGGCTGGCCCGCTCGATCGGCGTCTGCAACTTCAACGAAGAGCATCTGCTGGACATCATCCAGCTGTCGTTCTTCACCCCTGCGATCAACCAGATCGAACTGCACCCGCTGCTCAACCAGGCCGCGATGCGGGCGGTCAACGCCGAGAACGACGTCGTCACCGAGGCCTACGGACCGCTCGGGGTCGGCCGGCTGCTCGACCATCCCGCCGTCACCCCGATCGCCGAGGCGCACGGCAAGACGCCGGCGCAGGTGCTGATCCGCTGGAGCATCCAGCTCGGCAACGTGGTCATCCCCCGCTCCGCGACACCGGAGCGCATCGTGTCCAACCTCGACGTGTTCGACTTCGAGCTCACCGAGGAGCAGATGGCCACCCTCAACGGTCTCGACGAGGGCACCCGGTTCCGGCCCGATCCGGAGACCTACACCGGTCCGTAGCCGTCACTGCGTTTCGTCGGACGCTGAGTCCGGAACGGCGACGCCCCGCAGAAAGGCGTCGGCGAAGAAGTCGCAACTGGCCTGCAGGTCGGGCGGGCTCACGTGGGGAAAGTGTTCCAGTCCCGGTCGCATCACCGCGTGCACCAGCACGGGGCTGATGAACTGTTGGATGAGAACGGGTCCGGGGAGATCGCGGATCCGTCCGGCCGCGACCTGGCTGTCGAGCCATTCGCCGAGTACGGCGACCGTTCGCAGCGCGCCGTGCTCGATGAGGACGGCGCCGCCGGGCCCGGCGGGACGGGCCAACGTCTCGGCCAGCACGGCTGACAGCACCCGCGGCTCGCGAGAACAGAGTTCGACGAGCGCCCGGTAGACGGCGCGAACCGTGTCCTTCACCCCGGTGTGGGACTCGTCGCTCAGCAGCGCCGAGACGTCGAGCGGTGGAATGTAGCGGTCGTACACGGCTTCCAGCAGAGCCTCGCGTCCACCGAATGCGGCGTAGAGGCTCTGCACCGAACAGTCCGCTCGGGAGGCGACGGCTTCCAGCGAGGCCGACGACACCCCGCCCGTACCGATGAGGTGTGCCGCCGCCTCGATCGCGCGTGACCGCACCGGAGGCCGTCCCCCGGGATCGACACCCAGCTCGCGCACCGCATCGTCCAAAGTCTTCCGCGACCCTCCGAGGCGCCGCAACAGCGTGCTCCGCGAGACTCCGAGGGCGTGGGCGATCATGACGATCGGGACGTCGGCGACGTCGCGTCCCAGCTGTTCGGCAGACCGCAGCGTCGCGTGGATGACCTCTGACGGCACGGCATCGGTGCGGCGGGTCCGGCGGCTCGGCATGCCATCGAGTCTTCCACGCTGATACACGATTAGAACCCGAGCCCAAGAGGGTTTCAGTTCGCTCCAGGCGGGAACCCGACCCCCATCGAACATGGCGCATCTCACATTTCGCGCCGGGAGAGGGGGTCCATCACACATGGCCGAACGGGGTGCCGAGCCGCCAGTCCCACGCGGACGCCGACTCTTCCTGCGGGCGATACAGCACTTGTTCAGGCCGTTGAAACCCGACGACTACCTGGAGATGATCAACCCGCTCTGGACCACGAAGGAGTTGCGCGGCAAGGTCGAGCGGATCGAGCCCCGCGGATCTGAGGCCGCGAGTGTCCTGATCCGACCCAGTTACGAGTGGCCGGGTCACAAACCGGGGCAGTACGTACGGCTCGGCCTCGTGATCGATGGCCGCTACCACTGGCGTGCCTATTCGCTGACGTCCGACCCCCAGCCGGAGGACGGGTTGATCAGCGTGACGCCCAAGAAGGTCGACAGCGGCGTGGTGTCGCCCTACCTGGTGCAGAAGATCCAGCCCGGCGAACTCGTGCGACTGGGTGAGATCGAGGGTCAGTTCACCCTGCCCGACCCGCTTCCGGCCAAGATGTTGTTCATCAGCGCCGGCAGCGGGATCACGCCGATCATCAGCATGTTGCGCAGTCTGGACCACCGTGACCAACTCGGTGACGTCGTGGTCATCCACTCCGACCGCACCCGCGATCACGTCATGTTCCGGTCGGTCCTCGAAGACCTCGAACATCGCCATGACGGGATGCGGCTGGACATCCGGCTCACCTCCGAACGTGGTCGGTTCGGGCCGGAGGAACTCGACGACGCGTGCCCGGACTGGCGCGAGCGGGAGGCGTTCTGCTCAGGACCCGGCGAACTCCTCGATGCCCTCATCGACCACTGGGAGCAGAACGGCGATGCGGACCGACTGCACTACGAGAGGTTCCAACCCAAGATCGGCGGCAATGCCGGAGCCGGAGAGGGTGGCACCGTCACCTTCCTCGACAGCGACGAAACCGCCGAATGTCCCGGCGGCACACCGATTCTCGAAGCCGGCGAGCAGGCGGGCCTCAACCTCGCCTTCGGCTGCCGGATCGGCATCTGTCACACCTGCACGGGCACGTTGAAGTCGGGGAAGGTCCGAGACCTCCGTTCCGGCGAGGTCACCGAGCCGACCGGTGGCGACGTACGAATCTGCATCCACGCCGCCGAGGGCGACGTGGAACTCGAACTCTGATCGAAAGGGATAGTCGATGACGATCACCGCCGCCAGCCCACTCACCCGTCTCAGCGAGCAGGAGCTGGAAAAACTCGCCAAGGAGTTCGACGCGATCCACGACGAGGTGTTCGCCGAACTCGGCGACCGGGATCGCCACTACATCAAGACCGTGATCTCGGTGCAGCGGCAGATCGTGGTCGCCGGGCGCGTCCTGCTGTTGGCGTCGCGGTCGCCCGCGGCGTGGGTGCTCGGCACGGCCTGCCTGAGCATGGCCAAGATCCTCGAGAACATGGAGTTGGGTCACAACATCCTGCACGGGCAGTGGGATTGGATGAACGATCCCGACGTGCATTCCTCGGTCTGGGACTGGGACACCGCCTCGAGCGCCAAGGCGTGGAAGCATTCGCACAACTACATCCACCACACGTATACGAACATCCTGGGCAAGGACAAGGATCTCGGTTACGAGATCATGCGCATCGATCCCAACCAGAAGTGGCGTCCCAGCAACCTCGGCCAACCGTTCTACAACTTCCTGCTCACGGTCCTCTTCGAGTGGGGCGTGGCCGTCCACGACACCGACGTCGAGGCACTCTTCCGTGGCGAGAAGAAGTTGAAGGATCTCAAGGAGGACTTCAAGGCGATCGGCGGCAAGGCCCGCCAACAGATCGTCAAGGATTACATCGGCTGGCCGCTGGTCAGCGCGGGGGCGTTCGCGCTGGCGCAGTTGGTGTCACGCGGCCGCCTGGAGACGCCCACCCACTCGCGCCTCGGAAATCGGTTGCGGCGCATCACCGGTAGCCGCCGCGTCGGCGCTGCTGCGCGTGTCGCGGATCAATTGTCCGGCGTCGAGAGCACCTACCTGCGGACCCTCGGCGCCGATGTGTTGGCCAACCTCATCCGCAACGTGTGGGCGCACGCCATCATCTTCTGTGGCCACTTCCCCGACCAGACGTGGACATTCACCGAAGAGGAGGTCGAGAACGAGACCCGCGGTGGTTGGTACGTCCGACAGTTACTCGGCGCGGCCAACATCGAGGGCAGCCCGCTGTTCCACGTCATCAGCGGAAACCTCGGCTACCAGGTCGAGCACCACCTCTACCCGGACATGCCCAGCAGCCGCTACGCCGAAATCGCGCCGAAGGTCAAGGACATCTGTGAGCGCTACGAGCTGCCCTACAACTCGGGGCGGTTCGGTAAGCAGTGGTTCTCGGTGCACCGCACCATCTTTCGGCTGGCGTTGCCGGGTGGGACCCCCCGGTCCAAGCCCGGGCCGTACCGCAGTCCGGATCGGACGGGATCACCCAGCGGCGCCAGCGAGGCAGAACGTTTCCGTAGCCGTGTTCCGGCCGAGCACCCGGCCGCCGGACCCGAACACGACTCCAGCGGTGTGGCCGTGGATCCCCCGGCGAGAGGCAACGACTGACAGGTGCGCAGGCGGCGCATCCACTCAGCCCGCCGGGCAGGTCGCCGAGGCCTCGCGTAGCACCACGGCCGAGGGTGCGTCCACGGGCAGTCCGTATCCCCGCAGCACCGCGGTGAACTGCACGGCGTACTGACACCAGAACGCGCGGTTCGGCGGCATCCACTCGGCCGGCGGATCGTCACCCTTGTCCTGGTTCGCCTTGCCCTGTACGGCAAGCAGATTCGCCGGATCGTTGGCGAAGCGGGTGCGCAGCGTGTCGGGCCACGCCCTGGCCCCGAGGTCCCACGCCAGCGCGAGCGGGACGATGTGGTCGATCTGTACCGATGCTCCGGTCTGGTTGCCCCGCACGAACGCGACCGCGGTGTTGGTGTACGGGTCGTGCAACGTTCCGGTCGCGACCGCGCGCGGACATCGGCTGATTGCCACGTAGGTTTTGTCGACCAGATCGCGCTCCAGGATGTCGTTGCGGGTGTCGCACCCGTTGCGGCCGCCCGGTGCGTCGGTGTCGTCGGTCCACGAGTCGCCGAACGCGTCGCGCCGGTAGTCGTGCCCACGGATGCGCGCGGGGATCTCCACAATCCCGGCCACGATGTCGACCCCCGGTGCGACGGTGGGGATGTCGGCCTGCGCGGTGAAGCGGTCGTCGTACCGGTCGGTGGTGACGGCGCCGACCGCGACGATGATCGCGACGGCCACCATGGCGGCCAGCCAGCCGGTGGTGCGATTCACGTCTTGTCCAGGTAGTCGACCCGACCGGCGACGAGGAACGGTTCGGCCAACACCGTCATCCCCGGGTGACCGGGTTCCCGGTCGTAGAGGTCCTCGCAGAGTTCCCGTGCGGCGAGGATGACCTCCAGGTGTTCGGCCAGCGAGAGGAAGTGCAGCGAGTTGAGCGTGCCGGACTGGTGCCGGCCCAGCACGTCGCCCTCCCTGCGCTCGTAGAGGTCGAGGTCGGCGAGCGCGAACCCGTCGAGGGTGCCCGCAACCGCGGTCAGCCGCCGGCCGGCCCGCGAACCTTCCGGCAGCCGGGTCGCCAGTAAGCACAGGCTCGGGTGGCTGCCGCGGCCGATCCGGCCGCGCAGCTGGTGCAGCTGGCTGATGCCGAACCGGTCGGCGTCCATCACCACCATCACAGTGGCGTTCGGCACGTCGACGCCGACCTCGATCACGGTGGTGCACACCAGCACGTCGATCTCGCCGGCCCGGAACGCCGACATCACCGCGTCCTTCTCGTCCCCGGATAGCCTGCCGTGCATCAGACCGAGCCGCAGCCCGGCCAGCGGTCCGGCCCGCAGCTGGTCCAGCAGGGCGATGACGGTGATCGGCGGCGGGCCGGTTCCCTGCCCCGATCCGGAGGCGGGCTCCTCGCTCTCGTCGATCCGCGATGCGACGACGTAAGCCTGCCTGCCGGCGTGCACCTCCTCGGCGATGCGGGCCCAGGCGCGGTCCAGCCAGGTGGGTTGCTGGGTGATGAAGATGGTCCTGGTGGTGATCGGCTGGCGACCGCGGGGCAGTTCCCGCAGCGTGGAGGTCTCGAGGTCGCCGTAGATCGTCAGCGCCACCGTGCGTGGGATGGGTGTCGCGGTCATCACCAGCAGATGCGGGGTGACGTCGGCACGAGCTTTGGCGCGCAACCGGTCTCGCTGTTCCACCCCGAACCGGTGCTGCTCGTCGACGACGACCATGCCGAGGTTGTCGAATTCGACCGCATCCTGGAGCAGGGCGTGGGTGCCGATGACGATGCCGGCCGTTCCGGCGGCCACCTCGTTGCGCACCTGCCGCTTCTGCGCCGCCGACATCGAGCCGGTGAGCAGGGCGACCCGGGTGGCGTTCTCGGCGCCGCCGAGCTGACCGGCCATCGCCAGCGGACCCAGGATCTCGCGGATCGACCGGTCATGTTGGGCCGCAAGCACTTCGGTGGGAGCGAGCATGGCGCACTGGTAGCCGGCATCGATCACCTGCAGCATCGCCAGGATGGAGACGATCGTCTTGCCGGAACCCACCTCGCCCTGCAGCATCCGGTTCATCGGCCGGCTGCCGGCCAACTCGCCCGACAGCACCGAAAGGACTTCACGCTGTCCGTCGGTCAGGTCGAACGGCAGCCGTTCGCGCATCGCGGCGACGAGGCCGTCGGGACGCAGGGACGCCTGCGGGCCGGTCTGGGTCAGCTCACCGTGCCGGCGGGACACCAGGCCCCACTGCATGCCGACCGCCTCGTCGAAGGTCAGTCGCTCGCGCGCGGCGTCGCGCTGGCGCGTGTTCTCGGCGAGGTGGATGGCGCGCAGCGCGGCGTCCTCGGACATCAAACCGTGTTCGCGCACAAAGGATTCCGGCAGCGTCTCCGACACCGGGTCGAGGACGTCGAGCACCTGGCGGACGCAGGCGTAGATGTCCCAGCTCTGCACCTTGGCCGCCGCCGGGTAGATCGGGAAGAACTCTTTCTCGAATGCCGCGAGCAGATCGTCACCCGTGGCGTTGGACGACGACGCGATGGTCTTGAGCGATTTGGTGCCGATGGTCTTGCCGGCCGGCGATTCGAGGACGAGGAAAGCCGGATGCGACAACTGCAGGGTGTTTCGGAAGTACTTCACCTCACCGGAGAGCATCAGCCGGGTGCCGACGGGCAGCTTGGCGATCATCCAGCCCGCGTTGAAGAAGGTGGCGGTGACGGTCGGGGTGCGGTTCTCCAGCGTGATACGCAAGTACTTCCGGGGGGGCTTGCCGGGCACCGGCTTCATGTCGCCGGGGACGGCTTTTGCGATCTCGTCGACGAACGTGACGTGGTCGCCTTCTTCGAGGTCGAGCATCTCGCCCTCGCCCCGCACCGTCATCCCGTCGCTGTACTTGCGCGGATAGTGCCGCAGCAGATCGTTGACGGTGCGGATGCCGAAATGCTCCTCCAGCGGTTTCGCCGACTTGGCCCCGATGACCATGTCGAGGCGGTCGGTCAGGACGGCCACGTCACTCCACCCCGATCAGCAGCGCGTCGCCACCGTGGCCGGTGTAATAGTCGACCAGTTCGGTGCCGGGGTGCTCGCGGTGCACGTGCCTACGCAACGCATCGCCCACCGCGGCGTCGACGCCGTCGCCGGTCAGCACTGTGACCAGGTCGCCGCCGGACAGCAGCAGCAGGTCGATCAGCCCGGCGGCCGCCGCGACCAGATCCGGGCCCACGATCACCACCTCGTCACCGGAGATGCCGAGCCCGTCGCCGGGGGCGCAGGAACCCGCCCACGTCAGTGCCTCCTCGGTCGCGACCCGGACCGTGCCGTGCCGGGCCGACGCGGCGGCGCGGGCCATTGTGTAGCCGTCGTCGACGGGGGCGCGCCCCGGATCGTGCACGGCCAGCGCGGCCAGCCCCTGCACCATCGACCCGGCCGGCACCGGCACCACGTCGATGCCCAGACCGGTAGCCGCCGTGCAGGCCGCGACGAGTTCCTCGGCGGGGACGTAACCGTTGGGCAGCAGCAGTGCCTGCCCGGCCCCGGCGTCGACGAGCGCGCCGACGAGGTCCTTGGCGCTGACCTGCAGCGGCTGTTCCGGCCGGCGCAGGACGTGCGCGCCCTCACCGGCGAACAGTTCGGCGGCGCCCGTACCGTCGACCACCGCCAGCACCGCCCGCTGCCGGCTCCATCCGCCGTGCGAACCCGCCTTGGCACCGGTCAACGCGGTGATCTGGATCCGGCTGGGGGTGCCGACGTCGAGCGCGGCCTCCACGGCGGCGCCCGCGTCGTCGGCGTGGACGTGCACCGAGTAGCGGCCCGGCTGCCCCGACGCGGACGCCGCGATGACCACGGAATCCCCGAGCCGTTCGAGCCGGCCGCGCAGAATCTGCATCCCGTCGGCGCCGCACCGGCTCAGGAGGTACATCACCTCGTACTGCGGCGGCCCCGAGACGGTCGCATCCGGTGTCCGGGCGGTGGGGGCCGCCGGATAGGTCTCCCGGGTGACGGTGGTTCCCGTCAGCAGGCGGTCGAGAGCGTCCAGCAGGACCAGCAGTCCGCGCCCGCCGGCGTCCACCACGCCGGCGTCGGCGAGGACGTCGAGCTGGGCGGGGGTCTCGTCGAGCGCCTTGGCCGCCGCATCGGTGGCCGCCCGGACGACGACAGCCAGGTCGTCACCGTCCAGCGCGGCCTGCGCGGCCTGCGCCGCCGCGCCGAGCACGGACACGATGGTGCCGGTGACCAGTTCACCGAGTGCGGAGGTCGCGAGGTCGACCCCGCGGTGCAGAGCGGCGGCGAACACGGCGGCGTCGACCGCGTCGAGGGTGCCGCCGCGCGCGGCGGCCGCGGACACCGTCTCCTCCGCCAGCCCGCGCAGGATCTGCGACAGGATCACCCCGGAATTGCCCCGCGCGCCGTGCAGGGCGCCTCGGGCCAGCGCCGATGCGACGGCCGCGACGTCACCGGCGCAGGTGTCCGGCAACCCGCCGGCCTCCACCCGGGCCGCGCGCATGGTGAACAACATGTTGGTGCCGGTGTCGGCGTCGGCGACCGGGAAGACGTTCAGCCCGTTGATCTCCTCGGTGTGGGTGATCAGGTCCTCGACCGCGGCGTGCGCCCAGCTGCGCAACGTGGCAGCGTCGAGTGGCCGAGCCGACATCCCACCTCCTGCGCAACAGCCCCGGTCGTGCGGGCCAGCCTAGCCACCCGCGCGGACATCGCCGCGGCGCGGACCTCGGGGCTGTGGATGGTGTGGCACCGATGCAACCGGGGCGTTTTGGCTTATCCCCGGGCGGTCGGTATTCTGATCAGGTTGTCGGGTCCGCCCGCGCCCCTCGCGGTGCGAAGGCCCGGACCCCCAAGTACTGATTCGAGGAGTTCTCATATGGCTGCCGTGTGCGATGTCTGCGGAAAGGGCCCCGGCTTCGGCAAGTCGGTGTCGCACTCCCATCGCCGGACCAGCCGTCGGTGGAACCCGAACATCCAGAGCGTGCGCACCGCGACGGCTCCGGGCGCCAACAAGAAGCGCGTCAACGTGTGCACCTCGTGCCTCAAGGCCGGCAAGGTCGCCCGCGGCTGAGTCGCCGCTAGGGCAACCGCCAGTCGATGGGGTCCGCCCCCATCTCCTGCAGGAGTTCGTTGGCGCGGCTGAACGGCCGCGACCCGAAGAATCCCCGTGACGCTGACAGCGGTGACGGGTGGGGCGATTCGATCGCCATACATGTCGTGCCGGTCAGCATCGGCTTCAGCGTCGACGCATCGCGTCCCCACAGCACGGCCACCATCGGCTGATCCCTGGCCACCAGCGCTCTGATGGCGCATTCGGTGACCGCCTCCCAACCCTTCCCACGGTGCGAGGCCGGCGTGCCCGGACGCACCGTGAGCACCCTGTTGAGCAGCAGCACACCGCGCTCCGCCCACGGGCTCAGATCGCCGGTGCTGGGCTGTGGATGGCCCAGATCAGCGGCGTACTCGGTGAAGATGTTGGCCAGGCTCCGCGGCAACGGCCGGACCTCGGGCGCCACGGAGAAGCTCAGCCCGACCGCGTGCCCCGGCGTCGGATACGGATCCTGGCCGACGATCAGCACCCGCACCTGCTCGAACGGGAACGTGAACGCCCGCAGCACGTTCGGTCCCGCGGGCAGATACCGCTGTCCCCCGGCGATCTCCGCGCGCAGGAACTCCCCCATCCGCGTCACCTGATCCTGTACGGGAGCCAGGGCTTTCGCCCATCCGGGTTCGACGAGGTCCTCCAGAGCGCGTGCGGTCACGGGAAGCCAACTTATCGGGCGAGCGAAGCGACGGGGAATCGGGCAATTCGGGCGAGCGAAGCGACGGGGAATCGGGCAATTCGGGCGAGCGAAGCGACGGGGAATCAAGCAGGTGCCGACGATCGGCTCAGTACGACTGCCAACCCCGTTCGCCGGCCCAGTCGGCGCCGTCGACGAACACCTGCGGTGACCCCGTGAGCACCCGTCCGATGACGCGCCATCCCACCGGCGGATCCCCGGGGAACGTGGCGACCAGGGCGTGGTCCTCGCCACCGCCGAGGATCCACTGCCACGGATCGGCGCCCACTGCGGCCGCGGCGGCGGTCAGCGCGCGGTGCTCGGCGCCGAGCAGGTCGCGTGAGACGTCGATCGTGCAGTTCGACGCCGTCGCGAGGTGCGTTAGATCCGCGAGCAACCCGTCGGAGACGTCGGTCATGGCGGTCGCGCCGGTGTCCGCGGCGACCCGGCCCTGACCGTAGGGCGGCCGGGGCACCAGGTGGACCCGGCGCAGCGTGTCGAACCCCCCGACGTCCTCCTGCCACAGCCGGTAACCGGCGGCGGAATGGCCCAGATCACCGGCCACCGCGACGACATCGCCGGGGCGGGCGCCACCCCGGCAGACCGGCGACCGGCCCGCGAGATCCCCGAGGACGGTGACCGAGACCACCCACTGCGGGGCGTTGACCATGTCGCCGCCGGCGATACCCGCGCCCATCGCCCCCGCCTCCGCCCACAATCCGTCCGACAGCGCCGTCGCCGCCGCCACCGGGGTGTCGGCGGGAGCGCCGAAACCGACCACGAAACCCGTCGCGACCGCCCCCATGGCCTCGATGTCCGCGGCGTTCTGGGCGATCGCCTTGCGGCCGACGTCGTACGGGGTGGACCAGTCCAGCCGGAAATGCCTGCCCTCGACGAGCATGTCGGTGGAGACCACGACGCGACCGTCAGGGGTGGTCAGGACCGCACCGTCGTCGCCGGGTCCGACGGTGACCGCAGCCGGTTGGCGCCTGCCGCGCACCACCTCGTCGATCACCGAGAATTCGCCCGCCTCCGCCAGCGTGCGGGAGTCTTCGTCCGGCGCCATGTCACCTCCACCGGTAGTTTTGGTTCCCCTGGCCCTGTGGGCAGAGTCTATGAGGCGCGACGGGAGGCGAGGACGGGTGGCCGAGGCATTCATGCTGATCCAGACCGAGGTGGGCCGCGCCGAGGTGGTGGCCGCGCGGCTGGCCGAGCTGCCCGGCGTGCTGTCGGCCGAGTACGTCACCGGGCCCTACGACGTCGTCGTGCGGATCGGCGGACAGTCCCTGGAGGAGCTGCGGTCGGGCGTGGTGCCGCACGTCCAGCAGGTCGCCGGTGTGACGCGGACGTTGACCTGCCCCATCGCCGCGGAAGCGCACCCATAGAGTTGCCGGGTGACCACCGAACCGCGCGACGGGCCGCCGCGAGCGCTGATGATCGCGGCCATCCTGGTCGCGGTCGCCTCGCTGGTGGTGGTGCTGGGGATCGCCGCGGTGCGTCAGGGGCAGCCCGATCAGGAGCCGGTGGCGATCGCCGCGGTGCCCGCGCCGCAGGCCGATGGCCCGGAATGCCGGTCACTGCTCGCCGCGGTGCCCGAGATGCTCGGAGACTTCAAGCGCGCCCCGACCGCCGAACCGACGCCGGCCGGCGCCGCGGCTTGGCACGCAGGCCCCGACACCGAGGCGATCATCCTGCGGTGCGGCCTGGACCGTCCGGTCGACTTCGTGGTCGGTGTGCCGCTGCAGGTGGTGGACGCCGTGCAGTGGTTCCGCGTGGGTGAGGAGGCGGCGCCGGGCAGCCGGCCCGAACCCGAGCAGACCCGCAGCACCTGGTACGCCGTCGACCGGCCGGTGTACATCGCGCTCACGCTGCCGCAACAGTCCGGCCCGACCCCCATCCAGGTCCTGTCGCGGATCGTGAGCGAGACCCTGCCCGCTCAGCCACTGGACCCGGGTCCGCCGCGCTGACGCAACTTCATGGCGCTGCTCCTCAGCGGCTCGTCCCTCACCCCATCGTCGTCAGCGCAGCCCGGTGCCCCTGGCCATCGCGGTGTCCACCATGGCGGCGAGCAGCGTCGGATAGTCCACGCCCCCGGCAGCCCACATCCGCGGATACATGGAGATCGTGGTGAACCCCGGCATCGTGTTGATCTCGTTGATCACGGGTCCGTCGTCGGTGAGGAAGAAGTCCACGCGGGCCAGCCCCTGGCAGTCGATGGCGCGGAACGCCCGGATCGCGAGCCGGCGGATCTCCTCGGCGACGTCATCCTCGATCTTGGCGGGCACGTCGAGTTCCGCACCCTCCTCCAGATATTTGGTGGAGAAGTCGTAGAAGCCGTCCTCGCGGCCGCGCACCCCGGCGACCCGGATCTCGCCCACGGTGCTGGCGTCGATTCGGCCGTCCGGATACTCCAGGACACCGCATTCGAGTTCTCTGCCGGGGACGGCGGCTTCGACGATGACCTTGGGATCATGGCGGCGGGCCAGCTCGATGGCGGCGGGCAGCTCGTCCCACGACGCGACGCGACTGACACCGATCGAGGAGCCGCCGCGCGCCGGTTTGACGAACACCGGCAGCCCGAGCCGCTCCCGGGCGTCGAGGTCGACCGTGGACTGACCGGGGCGCAACACCACCTGATCGCCGATCGGCAGGCCCTCGGCAGCGAGCAGCTTCTTGGTGAACTCCTTGTCCATCCCGGCGGCACTGGCCAGGACGCCGGCGCCGACGTACGGCACCCCGGCCAGTTCCAGCAGACCCTGGATGGTGCCGTCCTCCCCGTAGGGGCCGTGCAGGACGGGGAACACGACGTCCACCGAGGCCAGGATGTCACCGGCGGCGCTCGGCTCCAGCGAGACGAGCTCCCCCTTGCGGCCGGGGTCGGCGGGCAGCGCCAGCGCGGCGCCCGACGCGGCGCCGACCTCGGGCAGCCTGCCGTCGGAAATGGCCAGGGTGTCCGGATCGCCGTCGGTCAGCACCCACGAACCCCCGGGCGTGATACCGACGGCGACGACCTCGAACCGCTCTGGGTCCAGATTGCGCAGGATGCTGCCTGCCGAGACGCAGGAGATGGCGTGTTCGGAGCTGCGCCCGCCATAGACGACGGCAACGCGGGTGCGCTGGTTGCGGGCGGTCACAATCTGGAGAGGCTACCGTCCCGGCCGCGCCGGGCACGATTCGATATCAGCCCAACGCGGCGCCGAGGTCGGCGATCAGATCGTCGGTGTCCTCGATGCCCAGCGAGATGCGGGCGAAGCCGGCCGGAACCGGATCACCCCAGCGGGCCCGGCGGTCGACCGAGGTGTGGATGCCGCCGAAGCTGGTCGCGGCCACGAGCAGCGCGCTGCGCTCCACGAGGGTGTGTACCGCCGCCGCGTCGGCCAACTCGAACGACACCAGGCCGCCGAACCGCTTCATCTGCCGGGACGCGACCGGATGGGCCGGGTCTTCGGGGAGCCCGGGATAGCGCACGGCACGCACCGCGGGGTGTCCGCGGAGCAGCATCGCCACGGCCTGGGCGTTGTGGCACTGCCGGTCGAACCGCAGTCCGGCGCTGCCGAGGCTGCGCAGCACCAGCCACGCCTCGAACGGACCGAGGATCGCGCCGGCGAGCAGGCGGTCACGTTCGATCGCGGCCATCATGTCGGGCTGACTGCCCGCGACGTAGCCGGCGATCAGGTCGCTGTGCCCCGAGAGCGCCTTGGTGGCGCTGGCCACCACCAGATCGGCGCCCAGGGACAGGGGTTGCTGGCCGAGCGGGGTCGCGGTCGTGTTGTCGACCACCAGGACCGCGCTGCGGCTGCGGCAGCTCATCGCGAGGTGATGCAGGTCGACTACGTCGAGCCCGGGGTTGGCCGGCGTCTCGGCCAGCACCACGTCGGCGGTCTCCGCGGCCGCGCACATGTCGGCGGCCGCTGCTTCGATGACGGTGACGCCAAGCGGCGCAAGGTATTCCGCGGCGTAGCGGCGCACCTGGTAGTAGCCGTCGGCCGGCACCACCAGTCGGGCGCCCGGCCGCACGAGCACCCGCAGCGCAGAGGTGATGGCCGCCATCCCCGAGGCGAACGTCAGCGCGGCCGTCGCGCCCTCGAGTTCTGCCAGCGCCGCCTCCAGCCGCCGCCAGGTCGGATTGGAGCTGCGGCCGTAGGTGTCGAGGGCTTCGGACTCGGCGGCCGATAGGTGGTAGGCCGACACCGGCACCGGCGGGGTGGACACCGGCTCTCCGGGAACTGCCTGCGCCGCAACGGCTTTGACGCTGCGGGTGGAATCGCCGAAGGTGCCCTCCATACCGGTCACTCCGGTTTGGTGCTGCGGCCCAGCAGCAGCGCGACGGCCTCGTCGACCGAGAGCCCTTTGTGACAGACGCGGTGCACCGCGTCGGTCAGGGGCATCTCCACGTCGTAGCTGGCCGCCAGCGCCAGGATCGACTGGCAGGACGCGACCCCCTCCGCCACATGCCCGCCCGTGGCCTGCATCGCCGCCTCCATGGTGCTGCCCTGACCCAACCGCTCACCGAAGGACCGGTTGCGCGAACGCGGTGAGGTGCAGGTGGCCACCAGGTCGCCGACACCCGCCAGACCGGCCAGCGTCGCGGGTTTCGCACCCAGCGCGATGCCCAACCGCATGATCTCGGCCAGTCCGCGGGTGATGATCGCCGCCGCGGTGTTCTCCCCCAGCCCCACACCGGCGGCCATACCGGAGGCCAGCGCGATGACGTTCTTACACGCACCACCCACCTCGGCGCCGACGACGTCGGCGTTGGTGTACGGCCGCAGGTAGCCGGTTGCCAGAGAGCGCTGCAGCGTCACCGCGCGACCGGAGTCGCTGCACGCCACGACGGTGGCCGCCGGCTGTTCGTCGACGATCTCGCTGGCCAGGTTGGGGCCGCTGACCGCGGCCACGCGCGCCGGGTCGGCACCGGTCACCTGGGTGATGACCTGACTCATCCGCATGAGTGTCTCGAGCTCGATGCCCTTGGCCAGGCTCACCAGGGTGACGTCGTCGCCGATCAGGTGCTTCCACTCGCCGAGGTTGGTGCGCAGCGTCTGCGCCGGCACCGCCAGCAGCACGGTGCAGGCGCCGTCGAGCGCCTCGGCCGCATCACTGGTGGCGCGGATCGATTCGGGCAGCGCGGCGTCGCCGACGTAGCCGCTGTTGCGGTGGGTTTCGTTGATCTCGGCGGCGACCTCGGGCCGGCGGGCCCACAGCGTCACCGCGTTGCCGGCGTCGGCCAGCACCTTCGCCAGTGCGGTGCCCCAGGCACCGGAACCCATGACTGCCGCCTCCACCACGGGTCAACCCTAGCGCGGGGGGTCTCGGCCCCACCCGGGGTCGAGCGGCGGGCCGGACCGGTGCAGGCTGGCAGGATGGCCCGCATGAGCGGCAGGACTTCCGACGGCGAGGTGGCGGTGATCGTGGCCGTCAAACGCCTCGCCGCCGCCAAGACCCGGTTGGCGCCCGTCTTCTCCACCGCCACCCGCGAGGCGGTCGTGCTGGCGATGCTCGTGGACACCGTCTCCGCCGCCGCGGCGGTCGCGAGCGTCACCGTCGTCACCCCCGATCCGGCGGCCGCCGCCGCAGCGCGGGGGCTCGGCGCCCGCGTCCTCAACGATCCGACGCCGGACGGCCACCCCGATCCGCTCAACAACGCCATCATCGCCGCCGAGGCCGGGCTGCGGTCCTTGACGCCCAGTGTCGTTGCGCTGCAGGGTGATCTGCCTGCTCTGCAGTCCGGCGAGCTGGCCGCCGCGGTGCGCGCCGCCCGGGCCCACGCCCGCAGTTTCGTGGCCGATCGGCACGGCACCGGGACGGCGGCGCTGTTCTCGTTCGGTGTCGGGCTCGATCCGCAGTTCGGCGTCGATTCGGCTGCGCGGCATCGACGTTCGGGTGCCGTCGAGCTGACGGGGACGTGGCCTGGGCTGCGTTGTGACATCGACACCCCCGACGATCTGCGCGCCGCGCAACGGCTGGGCATCGGGGCCGCGACCGCCAGGGCCATCGGGCCGCCGGTGTGAACAACTGCTGAACGAGGTAGCCGGACGTCGCGACCATAGGGAAGGATCACCCCATGACCGAAGCCGAGGCCGAGCTCCGCACGCAGGACGGCGAACCCCAGCCTGCCGAATCTGCGGCCGAGGTGCCGCCTGCCGCACCCCCCGCGCTGACGTCCCCCGCGATCGACAACGCCCTGCCCGACGACCGGTATCTCAACCGGGAACTGAGCTGGCTGGACTTCAACGCCCGGGTGCTGGCGCTGGCCGCGGACACCTCGCTGCCGCTGCTGGAGCGGGCGAAGTTCCTGGCGATCTTCGCCTCCAACCTCGACGAGTTCTACATGGTGCGCGTCGCGGGTCTCAAGCGCCGCGACGAGATGGGGCTGTCGGTGCGCTCGGCCGACGGCCTGTCGCCCCGTGAGCAGTTGCGCCGCATCAGCGAACGCACCCAGCAGATCGCCTCCCGCCACGCCCGCGTGTTCCTGGACTCGGTGCGGCCCGCGCTCGCCGACGAGGGCATCGTGATCGTCACCTGGGCCCAACTCGACGACGCCGAACGCGCCGCGCTGTCCACCTACTTCCACGAGCAGGTGTTCCCGGTGCTGACCCCGTTGGCAGTCGATCCGGCCCACCCGTTCCCGTTCGTCAGCGGCCTGTCGCTCAACCTCGCCATCATGGTCAAACAGCCCGACGACGGCGGTCAGCACTTCGCCCGGATCAAGGTGCCCGACAACGTCGACCGGTTCGTCCTGCTCGGTCAGCGCACCGGCACCTCCGGTGAGGCGCGGTTCCTACCCATGGAGGAGTTGATCGCCGCCTTCCTGCCGGTGCTGTTCCCCGGGCTGGAGATCGTGGAGCATCACGCGTTCCGCATCACCCGCAACGCCGACTTCGAAGTCGAGGAGGACCGGGACGAGGATCTGCTGCAGGCGCTGGAACGCGAACTGGCGCGCAGGCGGTTCGGTTCCCCGGTGCGCCTCGAGGTCTCCGACGACATGACCGAGAGCATGCTCGAGTTGCTGCTCCGGGAACTCGACGTCAATCCCGGCGATGTCGTAGAGGTGCCCGGGCTGCTGGACCTGTCGGCGCTGTGGCAGATCTACGACGTCGACCGTCCCGCGCTGAAGGACCGGCCGTTCGTGCCCGCCACCCCGCCGGCGTTCGGGGAGCGCGAGACACCCAAGAGCATCTTCGCCACACTGCGCGACGGCGACGTGCTGGTGCACCATCCGTACGACTCGTTCTCGACGACGGTGCAGCGCTTCATCGAGCAGGCCGCCGCCGATCCGAACGTGTTGGCGATCAAGCAGACCCTGTACCGGACCTCCGGCGACTCCCCGATCGTCAACGCGCTCATCGACGCCGCCGCGGCAGGTAAGCAGGTGGTGGCGCTGGTGGAGATCAAGGCCCGCTTCGACGAACAGGCCAACATCAAGTGGGCGCGGGCACTGGAGCGTGCGGGTGTGCACGTGGTGTACGGGTTGATCGGTCTCAAGACCCACTGCAAGACCGCACTCGTGGTGCGCCGCGAGGGTTCGATGATCCGGCGCTACTGCCACATCGGCACCGGCAACTACAACCCGAAGACTGCCCGACTCTACGAGGACGTCGGGTTGCTGACCGCGGCGCCGGACATCGGGGCGGACCTGACCGATCTGTTCAACTCGCTGACCGGCTACTCGCGGAAGGTGTCCTACCGCAACCTGCTGGTGGCGCCGCACGGTGTGCGCCGGGGCATCATCGAGCGCATCGAACGGGAGGTCGCCGCGGCCCGCGACGGCGCCGAGGGCCGAATCCGCCTCAAGGCCAACGCATTGGTCGACGAGCAGGTGATCGACGCGCTCTACCGCGCCTCGCAGGCCGGGGTCAAGGTCGAGGTCGTGGTGCGGGGTATCTGCGCGCTGCGCCCGGGAGTTCCCGGTTTCTCCGACAACATCACGGTGCGCTCGATCCTGGGTCGGTTCCTCGAACACTCCCGGGTCATCCATTTCCGCGCGATCGACGAGTTCTGGATCGGCAGCGCCGACATGATGCACCGCAACCTCGACCGCCGCGTCGAAGTCATGGCGCAGGTGAAGGATCCGCGACTGACCGCACAGCTCAACGACGTCTTCGAGTCCGCCCTCGATCCCGCCACCCGGTGTTGGGAGCTGGGCGCCGACGGCCATTGGACGGCGCTCCCGCTCGAGGGACAGACGGTCCGCGACCATCAGGTGTCGATGATGGATCGTCGCCGCCACCAGTGACGGGGTTCCGTTCGTCAGCAGGAGTTGAGGTGTCCAAAGACAGTCCGGCGTCGCAGGGTGAGACCGTGCGGGCAGCGGGTGCGGTGCTGTGGCGGACCGGCCCTGACGGCGTCGAGGTGGCCGTCATCCACCGTCCGCGCTATGACGACTGGTCGTTGCCCAAGGGCAAGGTGGATCCGGGCGAGACCGAACCGGTGACCGCGGTGCGCGAGATCCACGAGGAGACCGGATACTCCTCCGCGTTGGGGCGACGGCTGCCGTCGGTGAGCTATCCACTCGGCGACGGACTGCAGAAGAAGGTCAAGTACTGGTCGGCGCGCGCACTCGACGGGGAGTTCACACCCAACGAGGAGGTCGACGAACTGCTGTGGCTGCCGGTTCCCGCGGCGATGAAGCGGGTGGGTTATCCGCACGACCGAAAGGTGCTGCGGCGATTCGCCAAAGCCCCGGCCGACACGCAGACGGTGCTGGTGGTCCGGCACGCGACCGCGGGCAGCAAATCCCGCTATCACGGCGACGACCGCAAACGGCCGCTCGACCGCAACGGCCGCGCTCAGGCCGAATCCCTGGTGGGTCAGCTGCTGGCGTTCGGCGGCGACCGACTCTACGCGGCCGACCGCACCCGGTGCGTGCAGACCATCGAACCGCTGGCCGAGGAACTCGGCGCCACCGTGCATCTGGAACCGGACCTCACCGAGGAGGCCTACGCCGACGACAAGAAGGCGGCGCGGAAACGGCTGCTGCAGATCGTCGCCGAGGCGGCCGATTCCGACGACACACCCGTCATCTGCTCACAGGGCAAGGTGATCCCCGACCTGATCGCCTGGTGGTGTGACCGCGACGGCGTCCGGCCGGACAAGTCCCGCAACCGCAAGGGTTCGACCTGGGTGCTGTCGCTGGCCGGTGGCCGGTTGATCGCCGCCGACCATCTGGCGAGCCCACTGGCGGTGCAGTAGCCCGTAGACACACGAAAACCGCCGCGGGTCGGTCGACCCGCGGCGGTTTTCGAGTTGGAACTACTTGCGACCCTTCTTGGCCGGAGCCTTCTTGGCCGGTGCCTTGCTCGCGGTCTTCTTCGCGGCGCTGGCGGTGGTCTTCTTGGCCGGCGCTTTCTTGGCGGGCGCCTTGGTGGCCGACTTCTTGGCCGGCGCCGTCTTCTTCGCCGCGGCGGTGGTCTTCTTCGCCGGCGTCGACTTCTTGGCGGCCGTGGTGGTCTTCTTGGCGGCCGCCTTCTTGGCCGGCGCCTTGGTCGCCGTCGACTTGGTGGCCGTCGACTTGGTGGCGGCCTTCTTGGCCGGCGCCGTCTTCTTCGCCGCAGCGGTGGTCTTCTTCGCGGCCGTCTTCTTGGCCGGCGCCGACTTCTTCGCCGCGCGCTTGGCCGGTGCCGCCGCGACTCCGCGCTTCACCGCCGGGCCCTCGGCCGAGAGCTTCTGCGAGCCGGCGACGATCGCCTTGAACTGTGCGCCGGGCCGGAACGCCGGGACAGAGGTGGGTTTCACCTTGACCGTCTCACCGGTGCGCGGGTTGCGGGCGACCCTGGCGGCGCGGCGGCGCTGCTCGAAAACGCCGAAGCCCGTGATGGTCACGCTCTCGCCCTTGTGCACCGCACGCACGATCGTGTCCACGACGTTCTCCACCGCGGCGGTTGCTTGCCGACGGTCGGTGCCCAGTTTGGTTGTCAGTGCGTCGATAAGCTCCGCTTTGTTCATGCAAAAACCTTCCGAACCAGTGGTCCTCCTTGGACCGACTAGTGGACACGGTAAACCCTCTGACCACTGATTTCCAAGAGCCACGCGCATTTTCGCCCTGTCCCAGCGAACAAATCAGCAATCCGCTTGGCCCACTTGGACTCCTGTGAACCGGCCGGGAAAGGGGTGTGGAGGCGGCGATTTCGCGGCGCCGCGGGCCGTGCTCAGGCCGGCAGAGTGCGCGGTTTCCAGCTCGGCCTGCGCTGTTCGTAGGCCTCGATCTCATCGCGTTTCCGCAGCGTAAGGCCTATATCGTCGAGCCCTTCGCGCAGCCGCCACGCCGTGTAATCGTCAATCTTGAAGGGCACCACGACCGTTCCCGCGGTGATTGTGCGATCGTCCAGACTGACAGTGATTTCCAGGCCCGGGTTCTGCTCGATCAGCTTCCACAGCAGTTCCACGTCATCCTGGGCGACTTCGGCGGCCAGCAGTCCCGACTTACCCGCGTTGCCGCGGAAAATATCGGCGAACCGGGACGAGATGACGACCCGGAATCCGTAGTCCATCAGCGCCCACACCGCATGCTCGCGGGACGATCCGGTGCCGAAGTCGGGGCCCGCCACGAGAACCGAGCCCTTGTCGAACGGCGGTTGGTTGAGGATGAACGACGGATCGTTGCGCCAGGCGGCGAACAGCCCGTCCTCGAAACCCGTTCGGGTTACGCGCTTCAGGTAGACCGCCGGGATGATCTGGTCGGTGTCCACATTGCTGCGGCGCAGGGGCACACCGATGCCGGTGTGGGTACGGAAGGCTTCCATCGCTGCTTCTCCTTAGCGCGCGGGCACGGGGGCCAGGTCGGCGGGTGAGGACAGGGTGCCGCGCACGGCGGTGGCCGCGGCCACCGCGGGCGAGACCAGGTGGGTCCGGCCGCCCTTGCCCTGGCGTCCTTCGAAATTGCGGTTCGACGTCGATGCGCAGCGCTGTCCGGGCGAGAGCTGGTCGGGGTTCATGCCCAGACACATCGAGCAGCCGGCCTGCCGCCACTCTGCGCCTGCGGCGGTGAAGATGTCGCCCAGGCCTTCACTTTCGGCCTGTTGCCGCACCCGCATCGATCCGGGCACTACGAGCATCCGCAGGCCGTCGGCGACTGATCGGCCGCGCAGGATGTCAGCGACCACCCGGAGATCCTCGATCCGGCCGTTGGTGCACGAGCCGACGAAGACCGTGTCCACGGGGATGTCCTTCATCGCCGTACCGGCCCGAAGGTCCATGTAGGTCAACGCCTTTTCGGCGGCCTGACGCTCACCCTCGTCGACCATCAACTCGGGGTCGGGCACCGCGGCGGACAGCGGCACACCCTGACCCGGATTGGTGCCCCAGGTGACGAACGGGCTCAGCGTGGCGGCGTCGAGGTAGACCTCGGAGTCGAATTCCGCACCGGGATCGGTCCGTAACTCGCGCCATGCGGCCACCGCGGCATCCCAGTCGGCACCCTGGGGCGCGTGGGGCCGGCCCCGCAGGAACTCGAACGTCGTCTCGTCGGGGGCGACCATGCCGGCGCGGGCGCCGGCCTCGATGCTCATGTTGCAGATCGTCATCCGGCCCTCCATGGACAGCGATTCGATGGCGCTGCCCCGGTATTCGATGACGAATCCCTGTCCTCCGCCGGTGCCGATCTTGGCGATCACCGCCAAAATGATGTCCTTGGCGCTGACGCCGGGAGGCAGTTCGCCGTCGACATTGACCGCCATGGTCTTGAACGGCCGGAGCGGAAGTGTCTGCGTCGCCAGGACGTGCTCGACCTCCGAGGTGCCGATGCCCATGGCGAGCGCACCGAACGCGCCGTGGGTGGACGTGTGGCTGTCACCACACACCACCGTCATTCCGGGCTGGGTCAACCCCAGCTGCGGGCCGATGATGTGCACGATGCCCTGCTCGGCATCGCCCATCGGGTGCAGCCGGATTCCGAACTCGGCGCAGTTGCGGCGCAGCGTCTCGACCTGGGTGCGCGACACCGGATCCGCGATCGGCTTGTCGATGTCCATCGTCGGCACGTTGTGGTCCTCGGTGGCGATGGTCAGGTCCGGCCGGTGCACCGGGCGTCCGGCCAGGCGGAGCCCGTCGAAGGCCTGCGGGCTGGTCACCTCGTGGACGAGGTGCAGGTCGATGTAGATCAGGTCCGGTTCGCGCGCCGCGCCCTCGCCGCCGCCGAGGGCGACGACGTGGTCGTTCCACACCTTCTCTGCCAGGGTCCGGGGTTTGGCGGGCTGTGCCATTACCTTCTCGATTCCTTCTCCGCGGCCTGCGTCGTCACACTGGCCATCTCACATTTCGGGACGTTAGTATCTCCCTGTGGGACAGGATAGCGGGATCGGCGTGCTGGACAAAGCGGTGGGCGTACTTCACACGGTGGCGGAGTCTCCGTGTGCACTCGCCGAACTGTGCGAACGCACGGGACTTCCGCGGGCGACCGCCCACCGGCTGGCCGCGGGCCTGGAGGTCCACCGGCTACTGGCCCGGGACGCGGACGGGCGCTGGCGGCTCGGGCCCGCGCTGACCGAACTGGCCGGCAAGGTCAACGATCCCCTGCTCGCCGCGGGTGCGGTGGTCCTGCCGCGGCTGCGCGAGATCACCGGTGAGAGCGTGCAGCTCTACCGCCGCGAGGGCACCACGCGGGTCTGTGTCGCGGCCCTGGAACCGCCCGCGGGACTGCGGGATACGGTTCCCGTCGGCACCCGCCTGCCGATGACGGCCGGGTCGGGCGCCAAGGTGCTGCTGGCCCACGCCGACACCGCCACCCAGCAGGCGGTGCTGCCGTCGGCGACGTTCACCGACCGCACGCTCGCGGAGGTGCGCAGGCGCGGTTGGGCGCAGAGCGCAGCCGAGCGGGAGCCCGGTGTGGCGAGCGTCTCGGCGCCCGTGCGCGACGGTACGGGCGCGGTGGTCGCCGCGATCTCGGTCTCGGGTCCGATCGACCGGATGGGTCGGCGTCCCGGCGTGCGGTGGGCGACCGATCTACTTGCCGCCGCGGATGCGCTCACCCGCCGGCTGTAGCCCCCGCCGGCGACCGGTCTCCAGATACGAGAAACGCCCGCCTCGAGGAGGCGGGCGTCGTTCGTGATCTGGTACCCCCGATGGGATTCGAACCCACGCTACCGCCGTGAGAGGGCGGCGTCCTAGGCCGCTAGACGACGGGGGCTAGAACTCAATCCGGAGAAACAGCATAGCTCAGCTGATGGCGCCGACCTAATCGCTCCGATTGGCTGGGGTACCAGGACTCGAACCTAGAATGGCGGTACCAGAAACCGCTGTGTTGCCAATTACACCATACCCCAAGGGTTGTCCATCACCGCTGGTCACGGACATTTTCGGCCCCTCCAGGCGAGGAGTTGCGTCGCCGCCTGTCGTTGTCGGGCCGACGGCAAGACTACCAAAGATTTCGGCGGCGAATTCCAGGGGTCACCCCGCGGTGCTCTGCGCCGCCGCGTACTCGCGCCCGGCCCGCAGCCGCTGCAGGCTGCGCTCCCGGCCCAGCAGTGCGAGCGACTCGAACAGGGGCGGGCTGACCGTGGCTCCGGTCGCCGCCACCCGCAGCGGTCCGAAGGCCTTGCGCGGTTTGAGTTCCAGACCGTCGAGCAGGGCGGCCTTCAGTGCGGCCTCGATGTGCTGCGTCGTCCAGTCCGCTGTGCCGTCGAGTGCGGCGACGGCGGCGTCGAGCACCGGCACCGCATCGGCTTTGAGTTCCTTGGCGGCGGACTTCTCGTCGAGGGCGAATTCGGCTTCGTCGAAGAACTTCAGCAGCCCCCACGCGTCGCTCAGCACCACGATGCGGGTCTGCACCAGTTCGGCCGCCTCCGCGAACTGTGCGTCGTCGAGCCCGGTGTCATGACCGTGCTCGACGAAGAAGGCGCGCAGCCGCGCGGTGAAGTCTTCCGGACTGAGCAGCCGGATGTGCTCGGCGTTGATCGCATCGGCCTTCTTCTGGTCGAAGCGCGCGGGATTGGAGTTGACGTCGGCGACGTCGAACGCGGCCACCATCTCGTCGATGCTGAACAGATCGTGGTCGTCGGCGATACCCCAGCCCAGCAGGGCCAGGTAGTTCAACAATCCTTCCGGGATGAAGCCGCGCTCCCGGTGCAGGAACAGGTTCGACTGCGGATCACGTTTGGACAGCTTCTTGTTGCCCTCACCCAGAACGCTTGGCAGGTGCGCGAATCGGGGCACTCCCTCAGCGACGCCGATCCGTGTCAGTGCCTCGTAGAGCGCGATCTGACGCGGCGTCGACGGGAGGATGTCCTCGCCGCGCAGCACATGGGTGATCCGCATCAGCGCGTCGTCGACCGGGTTGACCAACGTGTAGAGCGGGTCGCCGCTGGCGCGGGTGAGCGCGAAATCGGGCACCGAACCGGCCGCGAACGTGGTCTCCCCCCGCACCAGATCCGGCCAGGTGATGTCCTTGTCGGGCATGCGCAGCCGGATCACCGGACTGCGGCCCTCCGCCCGCAGCGCCGCGCGCTGCTCCTCGGTGAGGTCGCGGTCGAAATTGTCGTAGCCCAGCTTGGGGTTGCGGCCGGCGGCGAGGTGGCGCGCCTCGACCTCTTCGGGGGTGCTGAAGGCTTCGTAGGCCTCGCCCGCATCGACCAGTCGTGCCACCACGTCGCGGTAGATCTCACGTCGCTCGGACTGCCGGTAGGGCGCGTACGGCCCGCCGATGTCAGGTCCTTCGTCGTAGTCCAGGCCGAGCCAGGACAGCGCGTCGAGGATCGCGAGATAGCTCTCCTCGCTGTCGCGTTGGGCGTCGGTGTCTTCGAGCCGGAAGACGAACTGACCGCCGGTGTGCCGGGCGTAGGCCCAGTTGAACAGCGCCGTGCGGATCAGGCCGACGTGCGGGATACCGGTCGGCGAGGGGCAGAACCGGACGCGTACGGTCATGATCTTCCTTTGCGCACAACGGGATTGGTCAAAGTGCCGATGCCGTCGATGGAGATGCTGACGGTGTCGCCGTGTTCGAGCGGGCCGACGCCCTCCGGCGTTCCGGTGAGGATCAGATCCCCCGGCAGCAGGGTCATCACCGCCGAGATCCACTCCACGATCTCGCCGATGTCGTGCATCATCAACGACGTCCGGCTGCGTTGTTTGACCTCACCGTTGACCTCGGTGCGCAGTTCCAGATCGGCGGCGTCGATGTCGGTGACGATCCACGGCCCGACCGGGCAGAACGTGTCGTGGCCCTTGGCGCGCATCCACTGGCCGTCCTTCTGCTGCTGATCGCGCGCGGAGACATCGTTGGCGATCGTGTAGCCGAGGATGTTCTCGGCCGCACGCGCCGCGGGCACGTCCTTGCAGGGACGCCCGATCACCGCGGCGAGTTCCCCTTCGAAGTGCACTGGATTCGCGTCGGCAGGCAGCTGGATCGGGACGTTGGGCCCGATGATCGCCGTGTTGGGTTTGAGGAAGATGATCGGGTCCGGGAAGTGCCCACCGCCCATCTCCTCGATGTGGGCGGCGTAGTTCTTGCCCATGCAGACGACCTTGCTGGCCAGGATCGGCGCGAGCAGTCGCACGTCGGCCAGCGGCCACGATCTGCCGGTGAACGTGGGGTTGCCGAAGGGATGTTCGGCGATCTCCCGTGCCACCGCGTCGGTGGACTCTCCCTCGATACTGACGAAGGCGACCCCGTCGGGGCTGGCTATTCGACCAAGGCGCATAGCCGCCAGCCTAGTGTCAGCCGGATGCGCCCCCACCGAGCGCCGGCCGCAGGAACGGGGTGGAGTCGGGCAGCGACGCCGGCACCGTACCGCTGTGGTCTTGCTCGGGGTAGACGCGCAGCGTGACGTCCTGACCGTGGTCGCGCAGCTGGTCGGCGAGGGTCAACGACGAATTCGGCGGCACGTCCCGGTCGCGCAGGCCCACCCCGAGGAAGATCGGCCGGTCGTAGCCGTCGACCGGCACGCCCATGTAGGCCGCCAGCGCCTCGGACACCCCGGGAACGGATTGCAGCGGCGCGGAGAAGAACTGCGCAGGGGTGGCACCTTCGAGCTCGGCGCCGAGCTCGGCCAGGCACAGCGTCTCGGCCTTGGCGGCGGCCGCGAGTCCGAGGGGGCTGAGCACGCTGTTGACGTCGAGGTCGGGCCGGGCCTCGCGGAAGCCGGCCAGGATGTAGGCGGCGTAGCTGTTGGCGACGGGTCCCAGCTGCGGCGGCAGTGCCATGTCCGGTCCGGCCTGGCCGACCACGTTCTCGATCCCCGCCGGGGTACCGGTGGCGACGACTCCGCGGTAGTCCAGGCCGGTGCCCCGGGTGAACTCGTCGGCGTAGCGGGCGGTGCCCACCGCCGCGGCCCCGCCCTGGGACTGCCCGATCACCGCCCACCGCGGCGACAGCGGGACCGGCAGGTGGTGTGCGGCCACGACGGAGTCGGCGACGGACCGCGCCGCGGCGACGGTGTTGAGGTAGCTCATCAACCCGGGTGTGCCCAGCCCGGTGTAGTCGGAGGCGACGACGACGTAGCCCTCGTCGAGCCAGTGCGTCAGATAGTCGTTGTCTCTGGCGCTGCGCGGCTGCGCCGACGGCGTGCAGTCGTCCCCGAGCCCGACCGTGCCGTGCGCCCACGCCACCGTCGGCCATCCGCCGGCAGGCGCGACGCCACGGGGGACGAACACGGCCGCGGTGCTCACCGCGGGTGCGTCGTGCTGATCGCGGGTGGCGTAGAGGATGCGGTAGGCCGCGCCCGCCCCGGCGACCGACAGCTGCGGCGCCAGCGGAACGTCGCGGATCAGGGCCCCGGGCGCGGGGATCTCACCGGCATAGTCGCGTGCGTCCAGTCCCGACCAGTCCGGGGTGGCGACGGCCGACGCGGGTGCCGCCGGCGTCGTCGCGGTCAGACCGCACATCAGTAGCGCTACTGCGGCAACAGATCTCCACGTCACGCCCACACCGTACGGGTCGGGACAATCACTTCCACAATGTGAGACAGATATTCAACGATCTGGGACGGTCATGTCACCATGGAGGCCATGACCACACCGGTGATCGGTACGGTGCGCCGCTGGTCGATGTTGGTATTGGGCGTCACGGCCACGATGTGCGCCAACGTCTTCATCTACGGCGCCGCGTTCCTCATCCCCACCCTGCACAGCGAACGCGGTCTCGATCTGGCGCTGGCCGGCCTGATGTCCGCGATGCCGAGCTTCGGCATGGTGGTGACGCTCATTGCCTGGGGGTACATGGTCGACCGGTTCGGCGAGCGCCTCGTGCTGACGGTCAGCTCGGCGCTCACGGGAGCGGCCGCGTTCGCCGCCGCAGCGGTGGACTCCCTTCCCGCGGTCGGCGCGCTGCTCTTCCTTGGCGGTATGGCCGCCGCCGGAAGCAATTCGGCCAGCGGCCGACTGGTGGTCGGCTGGTTCCCACCGCAACAGCGCGGGCTGGTGATGGGTATCCGGCAGGCCTCGATACCCCTCGGAGTCGGGTTGGGCGCCTTGGTGATTCCCCGGGTCGCGGAAAGCCAGGGTGTCGCCGCGGCGCTGCTGTTCCCCGCGATCGTGTGCGCAGCAGCGGCGCTGCTGTGCCTCGTCGGCGTGCTCGATCCACCACGCCCGCCGCGCGCGGCCGCTCCGGCCGAGGATCTGGCCAACCCGTACCGCGGCGCGGCGGTGCTGTGGCGAATCCATGCCGTGTCGGTGTTGCTCGTGGTGCCCCAGGCGGTGGTGTGGACGTTCACCCTGGTGTGGCTGATGGCCGAACGCGGGTGGTCCGCGGTGTCGGCGGGCGCACTGGTGACCGTGGCCCAGGTTCTCGGCGCCGGCGGCCGGATCGGTGCGGGCTACCTGTCCGACCTGGTGGGCGACCGGTTGCGCCCCGTCCGCTGGATCGCATGTGCGGCCGCAGCGGCGCTGGCGCTGGTGGCGCTGACCGATGCGCTGGGTTCGCCGCTCAGCGTCGCGCTGATGGTGGTCGCCTCGGTGATCACGGTGTCGGACAACGGTTTGGCGTTCACCGCGATAGCGGAGATCGCCGGGCCGTTCTGGAGTGGCCGGGCGCTGGGCGCGCAGAACACCAGCCAGCACCTGGCCTCGGCGGCCTCCGCGCCGATCTTCGGCGGCCTGATCGGCGTCATCGGGTATCCCGCGGCGTTCGCAGCGCTGGCGGTACTGCCGTTGTTGGCGCTGCCGATCGTGCCCGTGCACGCCCCACCCGGACGGCACTGATTCACCCGGCTTCCGTCGCCCGTGAGCACATGGGCCGCGCAGCCGACGGGCGGAGGGTTTCGATCCGCACCTCTACACGGTGGAATCGGTTCACCAAAAGAACTGACGCGTTAGGTTGTCCGCGATGACGTCTCTACTGCTCCACCACGCCACCCTGATCGACGGAACAGGCGCCGCCCCGGTGCCCGACGCGGCCGTGCTCGTCGAGGACGGCCGAATCCGATGGGCCGGGAAGGAGTCGCAGGCGCCCGCCACCGACGCCACCCGGATCGATCTCGGTGGGAACACCGTCTGCCCGGGCTTCTTCGACGTCCACGTGCACTTCAGCCTCCCGGGCGCCGGCGCCACCCCTCTCGACCGGGCGCTGAATCCGCCGTCGTACCAGTACTTTCAGTTGATCGACCGACTGCGGGTGACGCTGCACAACGGTGTCACCACCGCTCGCGATCTGATGGGTATCGACGCCGGAGTCCGGGACGCGGTCGCCCACGGCCTCATCGACGGTCCGCGTCTGTTGGTGGCGATCAACATGATGAGCCAGACGTGCGGTCACGCCGACTTCCATCTGCCGTCCGGGATCGACCTGACGCCGATGATCGGCGGCTCTCTGGTCGACACCGTCGACGACGCGCGACGGCGTACCCGCGAACTCATCGCCGCGGGCGCCGACGTCATCAAGGTGGCCTCCAGCGGAGGGGTGTCCTCCCCCAGCGACCAACCCGAATGGCTCGGAATGCGGCGCGAACTCATCGCCGCGGTGGTGGAAGAGGCCGCGGCCTACGGCCACAAGCGGGTGGCCGCCCACGCCATCGGCTACGCCGGCATCCAGGCCGCTGTTGAGGCGGGCGTCACCAGCATCGAGCACGGCTACCAACTCGACGATGCACTGCGCCGCACCATGGTCGAGCGCGACATGTACCTCGTTCCCACCCTGCTGGAGACGATGGCGGAGGTGAC
Organism: Mycobacterium sp. 852013-51886_SCH5428379; assembly: GCF_001665575.1. Classification (GTDB taxonomy): domain Bacteria; phylum Actinomycetota; class Actinomycetes; order Mycobacteriales; family Mycobacteriaceae; genus Mycobacterium. Next base: position 92,430 of record NZ_LZSU01000011.1, read on the forward strand.
GTCGTCACCGGCGGGCCGGGCCAAGAGCGCCCACTGGCACACGGTGGCGCACGAATCGATCGGCGCCTCGGTCGCGGCCGGGGTGAAGATCGCCGTCGGCACCGACGCCGGACTGAGCCCGGCCCACGGCACCAACCTCAAGGAGCTCGGTCTGCTGGTGCGCTTCGGCGGCCTCACCCCGCTGCAGGCGATCGTCGCGGGCACGCAGACGTCGGCCGAATTGTGCGGACTGGCGGAGACATTGGGCACGGTCGAAGCCGACAAGCTGGCCGACCTGGTTGTGGTGCGCGGCAACCCCCTCGACGACATCGATGCGCTCGGCGAACCCGACAACATCCTGCTCGTGCTCAAAGAGGGTAGGACGGCGATCGACCGCGGCGGGTTCTTCAGCGCCGGCTCGGCAGCACCAGCAGCGCCGCCGCCAGGAAGCACAGCGCCCCGATGAAGGTGCCGAGATTGGCCAGCAGCGCATCCTCGGTCACCCCGGAGCTGCGCACGAACGCGCCCAGAGCCGAGATCCCGAACGCCACGCAGCCGATCATGTTGACCCACTGAGCCTGCCAGTCCCGGGATGCGGGCGCGAGCGCGCCGACCGCGGCGGAAACCGCCACGATGCCGAGGACCCCGCTGACGAGGAACGCCACGGAGCCGGTGGCGTCGGGCGCCCACACCAGCCGTCGCTCCTCGGTGACCGCGTGCGCCCACACCGCGGCCCCGGTGCTCACGTTGAACAGCAGCGTCCCGGCGAATTGCGTTGCCGCGCAATACCAGTCCATCGCCGTCTGCGAGCGCGCACGGTTCAGCTGAATCCACGCCGCGCTGGTGAAGAAGAACGAGCCCGCGAAGCACAGCGCGTTGGCCGCACCTGCCCCGGCGAGATGGGCGAACCCCGGCACCGTGGCGACCGCGAACAGCGAGGAGCCGATCACGAACAGCCAGCACTGCCGTGCCAGCGTCACCTACAGCAGACCGACGATCCGGTCACCGACCGCACTCGTCGACAGGGGTTCGGCGGGTCGACTCGCCAGGTGCGCCTCGACCGCCCGGTCAACCCGCGCCGCAGCGTCGGTCTCGCCGATGTGGTTGAGCAGCAACGCCACTGACATGACAGCCGCGGTGGGATCCGCGATGCCCTGTCCGGCGATGTCGGGTGCGCTGCCGTGCACCGGCTCGAACATCGACGGGTTGGTGCGCGTCGCGTCGATGTTGCCGCTGGCGGCCAGCCCGATCCCACCGCATACTGCGGCGGCGAGGTCGGTGACGATGTCGCCGAACAGGTTGTCGGTGACGATCACGTCGAAGCGGCCCGGATCGGTGACCAGGTGGATCATCGCGGCGTCGACGTGCTGATACGCCACCTCGACGTCGGGGTACTCCGCGCCCACCTCAGCGACCACCCGGGACCACAGATTGCCCGCGAACGTCAACACATTCGTCTTGTGCACCAGCGTCAGATGCTTGCGCCGGGACTGCGCCCGGGCGAACGCATCTCGCACCACCCGCTCGACGCCGAACGCGGTGTTGACGCTGACCTCGGTGGCGACCTCGTGCGGGGTGCCGATGCGCAGGGCGCCGCCATTGCCGGTGTAGGGGCCCTCGGTGCCCTCGCGCACGACGACGAAGTCGATGCCGGACACCCCGGACAGCGGGCTCGCCACGCCCGGGTAGAGCCGGCCCGGGCGCAGGTTCACGTGGTGATCCAGCGCGAACCGCAGTTTCAGCAGCAGCCCGCGCTCGAGGACCCCGCTGGGCACCGACGGATCACCGATCGCGCCGAGCAGGATGGCGTCGTAGCCGCGGAGCTCTTCGATGGTCTGCTCGGTGAGCAGTTCACCGGTCGCGTGGTAGCGGCGGGCGCCCAGGTCGTATTCGCTGCGCTCCACGCCGGGGAGCACTGCGTCGAGGACCTTGAGTGCTTCGGCGATGACCTCGGGGCCGATGCCGTCGCCGCCGATGACAGCCAGTTTGATTGTTGATGTCATGTCAGATCGACCACTTCCAGCCGGTTGGCGCCGACGGCGTCGGCGATCGCGGTCCGAAGATCCGCGGGGACGTCGCGGTCCAGGCGCAGCAGGATCGTGGCGCTGGGCCCTTCTGCGTCCTGGCTGAGCTGTGCGGCCAGGATGTTGACGTCCGCACCGCCGAGCAGCGTGCCGATCTTGCCGAGTGCGCCCGGCTGGTCGGCGTAGTTGACGATCAGGTTCACGCCCTCGGCGCGCAGATCGAAGTTGCGGCCATTGATCTGCACGATCTTCTGAACCTGCTGGGGCCCGGACAGCGTGCCCGCGACGTTGGTCACCGACCCGTCGGCGGCCACGGCGCGCACGTCGACCACGCTGCGGTGGTTCGGGCTCTCCGAGGCGGTCGTGAGTTCCGACTGGACGCCGCGCTCGGTGGCCAGTGCCGGTGCGTTCACGAAGGTGACCTGCTGATCGGTCACCGTGGAGAACAGCCCGCGCAACGCGGAGAGTTTGAGGATCTCGACGTCCTCCGCGGCGAGCTCACCGCACACCCGCACCGACAGCGTCGTCGTGGGATCGGTGGCCAGCGCACCGGCCAGCACGCCGAGCTTGCGGACCAGGTCGAGCCAGGGGGCGACCTCCTCCCCGACGGCGCCGCCACCGACGTTGACCGCGTCGGGCACGAACTCGCCGGCCAGCGCGAGGCGGACGCTGGCGGCCACGTCGGTGCCCGCCCGGTCCTGCGCTTCCGCGGTCGACGCACCGAGGTGCGGGGTGACGACGACCTGCGGCAGCTCGAACAGCGGGCTGTCGGTGCACGGTTCGGTGGCGAAGACGTCCAGACCGGCAGCCCGGACATGACCGCTGGTGATGGCATCGGCGAGCGCCTGCTCGTCGATCAGACCGCCGCGGGCGGCGTTGACGATGATCACGCCGGGCTTCGTCTTGGCCAGGGTGTCCTTGCCGAACAGGCCGGCGGTCTCCTTGGTCTTGGGCAGGTGGACCGAGATGAAGTCGGCGCGGGCCAGCAACTCGTCGAGCGTCAGCAGCTCGATACCGAGCTGGGCGGCGCGTGCCGCGGAGACGTAGGGGTCGTAGGCCACGACGTGGGTGCCGAACGCCGCGAGGCGCTGGGCGACGAGTTGACCGATGCGGCCCAGCCCGACGACGCCGACGGTCTTACCGAAGATCTCGGTGCCGGAGAACGACGACCGCTTCCAGGTGTGCTCGCGCAGCGTGGCGTCGGCCGCGGGCACCTGTCGGGCTGCGGACAGCAGCAGCGCCACGGCGTGTTCGGCGGCGCTGTGGATGTTCGACGTCGGCGCGTTGACCACCAGCACACCGCGGGCGGTGGCGGCGTCGACGTCGACGTTGTCCAGCCCCACGCCGGCGCGCGCGACGATCTTCAGCTTGGGGGCCGCGGCCAGCACCTCGGCGTCGACCGTGGTCGCCGACCGCACCAGCAGGGCGTCGGCCTCGGGGACGGCGGCCAGCAGCTTCGGCCGGTCCGGGCCGTCGACCCACCGGACTTCCACCTGGTCACCGAGGGCGGCGACGGTGCTTTCCGCGAGCTTGTCGGCAATCAATACAACAGGGAGAGTCACGCGGTCAGCCTAATGGGCTTGAATATCGAGGTGGCGGGCAGGAGCGCAGCGACCGGGGTGATGAGGCGGCGGGCAGGAGCGGCGGGAGTCGGGGTGACGAAGTGGACGTGACCGTCGTGGGCAGTGGCCCCAACGGATTGGCCGCCGCGGTGATCTGCGCGCGGGCCGGGTTGTCGGTGCGCGTGATGGAGGCGCAGCCGACGCCCGGCGGCGGGGCGCGCAGTGCGGTGGACCCCGACTTCCCCGGCGTTCTGCACGACGTGTGCTCGGCGGTGCATCCGCTCGGGGTGGCGTCCCCGTTCTTCGCGGAGTTCGATCTGGCCGCCCGCGGTGTCTCGCTGGTCGCGCCGGAAGTGTCCTACGCCAATCCGCTGCCCGGCCGGCCGGCGGCCGTGGCCTACCGGTCGCTGGACCGCACGTGCGCCGAACTGGACGACGGCCGGTCGTGGCTCGGGCTGTTCGGCCCGCTCGTCGACCACGTCGACGGGGTGCTCGGCTTCTTCCTCGGCGACAAGCGGTCTCTGCCACCGGATCTGCCGACCACCGTGCGGACCGGCCTGCGGGTGCTCGCCCACGGCAGTGCGCTGTGGGGGTCGCTGCGCGGCGAGGACGCCCGCGCGCTGTTCACCGGCGTCGGTGCGCACGCGATCCACACCGTGCCGTCACCGGTGAACAGCGGTGCGGGGCTGATGCTCGGCACCGTCGCGCACACCGCGGGCTGGCCGGTGCCGGTGGGCGGCACCCAGACGATCACCGACGCACTGATCGCCGACCTGGTGGCGCACGGCGGAGAGCTGGTGCTCGGTGAACCGGTCACCACGCCGCCCGACGGCGTGGCGATCTACGACACTGCACCCACCGCGCTGTTGGGCGTCTACGGCGATGCGGTGCCGCCTCGGTACGCCCGGGCGCTGCGGCGCTACCGGTTCGGGCCGGGCATCTGCAAGGTCGACTTCGTGCTGAGCGGGGAGATCCCGTGGCGGGATCCGCGGGTGGCGAACGCCGCCACGGTGCACATGGGCGGCTCCCGGGCGCAGATGGCCCATGCCGAACGCGAGATCGCCTCCGGTCGGCATGCGCCGTGGCCGATGACGCTGGCGTCGCTGCCGCATCTGGCCGACCCGTCGCGCGTGGACGCGCAGGGCCGCCGCCCGCTGTGGACGTATGCGCATGTGCCGTCCGGATCGCACGCCGATCTCACCGAGACGATCACGTCGCTGTTCGAGGGCGCCGCCCCCGGCTTCCGCGATCTCGTCGTCGCCGCACGATGCGTGCCGGCCGCACAGATGTCGCTGCACAACGCCAACTACGTCGGCGGCGACATCATCGTCGGCGGGGCCACCCTGGCCGGTGCGATGATCGGCCCCACCCCGCGCCTCGACCCGTGGACCACGCCGATCCCGAAGGCCTACCTGTGTTCGTCGGCCACGCCACCCGGCACCGGGGTGCACGGGATGGCCGGCTACTACGCGGCCCGTACAGTGCTGCGCCGCGAGTTCGGCGTCAAGACGCTGCCGAACCTCGCCCCCAAAAACGCGAAGTCGGTGTAGTTGGTCGCGTCCAGCGCAACCAACTACACCGAATTCGGAAAAGAACTAAGCGGTTTCGGTGATCGGGCGATCAACCCAGCTCATCAGGTCACGCAGCTTCTTGCCGGTCACCTCGATGGGGTGCTCGGCGTTCTTCTTGCGCAGACCCTCGAGCTCCTTGTTGCCGCCCTCGACGTTGGCGACCAACTTCTTGACGAAGTCGCCGTCCTGGATGTCCTTGAGGATGGCGCGCATGCGCTCCTTGGTGTCGGCGTCGATGACCCGCGGACCCGACAGGTAGCCGCCGAACTCGGCGGTGTCGGAGACCGAGTAGTTCATCCGCGCGATGCCGCCCTCGTACATGAGGTCGACGATGAGCTTGAGCTCGTGGAGCACCTCGAAGTAGGCCAGCTCGGGCTCGTATCCGGCCTCGACCATGACCTCGAAGCCGGTCTTGACCAGTTCCTCGGTGCCGCCGCACAGCACGGCCTGCTCACCGAACAGGTCGGTCTCGGTCTCGTCCTTGAACGTGGTCTTGATGACGCCGGCGCGGGTGCCGCCGATGCCCTTGGCGTAGGACAGCGCGAGCGCCTGGCCCTCACCGGTCGGATCCTGGTCGATCGCGATCAGGCAGGGCACGCCCTTGCCGTCGACGAACTGGCGGCGCACCAGGTGGCCGGGGCCCTTGGGGGCGACCATGCCGATGGTGACGTTGGCCGGCGGCTTGATCAGGCTGAAGTGGATGTTCAGGCCGTGGCCGAAGAACAGCGCGTCGCCGTCGTTGAGGTTCGGCTCGATGTCGTTCTTGAAGATCTCGGCCTGGGCGGTGTCGGGCGCGAGCAGCATGATGACGTCGGCCCACTTGGCCACCTCGGCGGGGGTGTCGACCTCGAGGCCCTGCTCGGTGACCTTCTCGCGGGACTTCGAACCCTCCTTGAGGCCGACCTTCACCTGCACGCCGGAGTCGCGCAGGCTCAGCGAGTGCGCATGCCCCTGGCTGCCGTAGCCGATGACCCCGACCTTGCGGCCCTGGATGATCGCCAGATCGGCGTCGTCGTCGTAGAACATCTCAACTGCCATACCTGAATCTTCTTCCTTGTCTGCTTGTCTATATCTGGGTGATGGACGGCTTACTTGGCCGCGCCGATGCCCCGGGGGCCTCGGGACAGCGACACCACGCCGGACTGCACGATCTCACGGATGCCGTACGGCTCGAGCACCCGGAGCAGCGCATCGAGCTTCTCCTGCGTACCGGTGGCCTCGACGGTCAGCGATTCGGTCGACACGTCGACCACTTTCGCGCGGAACAGGTTCACCGCTTCGATGACCTGACCTCGGGTGGTGGCGTCCGCGCGCACCTTGATCAGGGCGAGTTCGCGCGAGACCGCGTTGCCCTCGTCCTGCTCGACGATCTTGATCACGTTGATCAGCTTGTTGAGCTGCTTGGTGATCTGCTCCAGCGGAGCCTCGTCGGCACTGACGACGATCGTCATGCGTGACATGTCCTTCTGCTCCGTCGCGCCGACGGCCAGGGACTGGATGTTGAAGCCGCGCCGGGAGAACAGCGCAGCGACCCTGGCGAGGACGCCGGGCTTGTCCTCGACGAGCACCGACAGGGTGTGGGTGCGGACGTTTCCGGCCATCAGAATTCTCTCTTCTTCGCGCAAGCGCTCATCAGGCATGCCCCTCTTCGTTCTCGTCGAACAGCGGCCGGATGTCGCGCGCGGCCATGATCTCGTCGTTGCTGGTGCCTGCGGCGACCATCGGCCACACCTGCGCATCGGCGCCCACGGTGAAATCGATGACCACGGGACGGTCGTTGATCGCCTGTGCCTGCTTGATCACGTCGACGACGTCTTCTTCTCGCTCGCAACGCAATCCGACACAGCCCAGCGCCTCGGCCAGCTTCACGAAGTCGGGGATGCGGTGCGAGTGGGTGGACAGGTTCGTCTGGCTGTAGCGCTCCTCGTAGAACAGCGTCTGCCACTGCCGGACCATGCCCAGGTTGCCGTTGTTGATCAGCGCCACCTTGATCGGGATGCCCTCGATCGCGCAGGTCGCCAGCTCCTGGTTGGTCATCTGGAAGCAGCCGTCACCGTCGATCGCCCACACCTCGGCGTCCGGGCGGCCCATCTTGGCGCCCATCGCCCCGGGCACGGCGTACCCCATGGTGCCCAGCCCGCCTGAGTTCAGCCACGTCTTGGGCTTCTCGTAGGAGATGAACTGCGCCGCCCACATCTGATGCTGTCCGACGCCGGCGACGTAGATCGCGTCCGGACCGGCCAGCTTGCCCAGCTGCTCGATGACGTACTCGGGCGAGAGGCTGCCGTCGCTCTGCGGGCCGTAGCTCAGCGGGTAGGTCGACTGCACTCCACGCAGATACGACCACCAGCTGTCGAGCGCCAGGCTCACGTTGTCGCGGCGCAGCGCCTCGATCAGCTCGACGATCACGGCCTTGACATCACCCACGATCGGGACGTCGGCGTGGCGGTTCTTGCCGATCTCGGCGGGGTCGATGTCGGCGTGGATCACCTTGGCGTCCGGGGCGAACGAGTCGAGCTGACCGGTCACCCGGTCGTCGAAGCGGGTGCCCAGCGCGATCAGCAGATCGCTCTTCTGCAGGGCCGCCACCGCGGAGACCGTCCCGTGCATCCCCGGCATGCCCATGTTCTGCGGGTGGCTGTCGGGGAACGCGCCGCGGGCCATCAGGGTGGTCACCACGGGGATGCCGGTCAGTTCGGCCAGCTCGAACAGCTCGTCGCTGGCCTCGCCCCGGATGATGCCGCCGCCGACGTAGAGCACCGGCTTGCGCGCTGCGGCGATCAGTTTGGCCGCCTCGCGGATCTGCCGGTTGTGCGGTTTGGTGTTCGGCTTGTACCCGGGCAGGTCGATCTGCGGCGGCCAGCTGAAGGTGCACTGTCCCTGCAGGATGTCCTTGGGGATGTCGACGAGCACGGCACCGGGCCGTCCGGTCTTGGCGATGTGGAACGCCTCGGCCAGCGCGCGTGCGATGTCGTCGCCGTTGCGGACCAGGAAGTTGTGCTTGGTGATCGGCATGGTGATGCCGGAGATGTCGGCTTCCTGGAAGGCGTCGGTGCCGATCAGGCCGCGGCCGACCTGTCCGGTGATCGCCACGACGGGGATCGAGTCCATCTGCGCATCGGCCAACGGGGTCACCAGGTTGGTCGCGCCGGGACCCGAGGTGGCCATCATGACGCCGACCTTGCCGGTGGCGTGCGCGTAGCCGCTGGCGGCGTGACCGGCGCCCTGCTCGTGACGCACCAGCACGTGGCGCAGCTTCTGGGAATCGAAGAGCGGGTCGTAGACCGGCAGCACCGCACCGCCGGGGATGCCGAAGATGGTGTCGACGTCGAGTTCCTCGAGCGATCGGATCACCGCCTGGGCGCCCGTCATCTGTTCGGGGGCCAGCGTGCGGGGCCGTACCGTCTTGGGGCTGGTCGACTGGACGGCCGACACGGCCTGCTCGGTGTCGGGCGGTGTGGCGTGCGGTGTTCGCGTGGTCGGTGCGCTCACGGTGTCCTCTTGTCGGTTCTTCTCTGTGGTTTGACGCGTTCTCGGGCAAGAAAAAACCCCCGACAGCGGGCCGCTGTTCGAGGGTGGCGCGTCGATGCTGGTTGCTATGCCCGGCAGGGGGCCAGCGCGGCATCAACGCGCCAACCGATTACTACTACCGATGTCGGCGCCGGAGCGCCTCCGTCGAGCATCCCCAGCGACTGCATAGCACTCGACGGTAGCCTCCGCACAGCTCAAAGGTCAAATTGCGGCCCTGCCCGCCCGCGGTGCCAGAATCGGAGAGGTGAGCTCTTCTTCCTCATCCGCATCAAGGCCCGCATCAGGGCCCGTATCGAGGCCCGCCGGCTCCGCATCCCCGGCCCCGACCGTCATCCGGATCTCGCCGATGGCGCACGTGGCCGTCGGGTTCTTCACACTCGGTCTGATGTCGCTGGTGCTGGCCAATCCGCGGGTGTTCACCGTGCTGCTGGTGCTCCCGGTGCTCGCGTCGGCGCTGATCATGCGACTGCGCACCGTCGCCGACGCCGACGGCGTCACCGCCCGCAGGCTGCTGGGCCGCCGCAGGCTGGCCTGGGAGGACATCGAAGGGCTGCGCTTCGACCGGGGTTCCTGGGCGAAGGCGACCCTCGCCGACGGCACCGACGTGACGCTGCCCGCGGTCACCTTCGGCACGCTGCCCCAACTCACCGCCGCCAGCGCGGGCCGGGTGCCCAACCCGTACCGCTGAACCCAGGGTCAGGCCAGCGGGTTGGCCCCGTTGAGCAGCACCCAGACACCGACACCCAGACCGATGCCGAGCAGTAGCGCGACGACCGAGCCCACGAATGGCCTGCGGGCCCAGCCTCTGCCGGCGTCGAAGCCGTAGCGGCCCGGCCCGGTCAGGATGATCGCCACGGTCACCACGATGAGCGTCACCTGGAACTCACGACCGCCCGGCAGGAAGAACGCGAACCCGTTGCCCTCCGCGCTCATGGTCGCGAGCAATTCGTTGATCAGATACGCCAGCGCGACGGCCGCGGCGGCCGGGGTGAACAAGCCCAGGAGCAGCAAGAGCCCGGCGCCGATCTGGCCGAAGGCAGCGACGTAGGTGACGAGGCCCGCGTACTGGTAGCCGGCCTCGGTAAGGGTGTCCTGCAGGTTCGTCAGCCCGCTGCCACCCCACAGGCCGAACGCCTGACGCAAGCCGTGCGCGATCAGCAGGATGCCCAGTCCGACGCGCAGCAGCATCAGGCCCAGATCCTGGGTGCCGCGCCGACCCGCGGCCTTGAGGCGATCCTCGGCGAACGGGTCGTATCCGACCTCGGCCGGATCTGCGCCGTAATGACCCATCGGGTGGCCGTTCCCGGGCTGCACGTACGGCAGCGGTTCGGGATCGTTCAGCAGGGGGTAGACCGGTTGCGCCGGAGCGCCCTTGTTCGCATCCCAGCGCGGGATCGCCGTGGTCTCGAAGTCGCCGCCGTAGCTCGCCGACGGCAGATCGTCCTCCGGGTCGACCAGGCTCGCCGTCGAAGGCCGGGCCGGATCGTCGGGCCGTTGCCAGGCGCGCGCGTCCTGGGATTGACTGGTCACGCCTGACAGGGTAAGTGCAGATCATCGTGGAACCGCGCATTTGCCACGGCGCTTCGGTCACGGTCTGGTAGAGGAGCCGTGGCGCGGGGCGCAGCACGATCCGTAACCTTGCCACCATGACAATGCGCCGGCCGCTGACGGGACTGGCAGCTCTGCTGTGCGCGACGACGCTGCTCGGCTCGGGGTGCGCCCGCTTCGACAACGCTCAGTCGCAGCCGTTCACCACCGAGCCCGAGATGGCGCCCGGCCAGACGTCGACCCCGCCGCCCCCGCCGCCGCTGCCGGCCAAACCGTTCCCGAAGGAATGCCCCGCCCAAGGGGTGATGCAGGGCTGCCTGGAGAGCACCAGCGGACTGATCATGCTGCCCGACAGCCAGTCGGCGCTGGTCGCCGAGCGCACGACGGGTGCGGTCAAAGAGGTGTCGGTCCGCGCGGAGCCGAAGGTCAGGACGACCATCCCGGTGGATCCGTCCGGCGACGGCGGACTGATGGACATCGTGCTGTCCCCCACCTATTCGCAGGACCGGCTGATGTACGCCTACGTCAGCACCCCGACCGACAACCGGGTGGTCCGCATCGCCGACGGCGATGTGCCCAAACCGATCCTGACCGGCATCCCGAAGGGCGCGACGGGTAACACCGGGTCGTTGATCTTCACCAGCCCGACAACGCTGCTGGTGCAGACCGGCGACGCGGGCAACCCCGCCCAGGCCGCGGATCCGGCTTCGCAGGCCGGCAAAGTGCTGCGCATCGAGCAGCCGACGACGGTCAACCAGGCGCCGACGACGACCGCGCTGAGCGGGATGGGCGCAGGCGGCGCGATGTGCATCGACCCCGCCGACGGCGCGCTCTACATCACCGACCGCACCCCGACCGGTGACCGGCTGCAGCGGATGACGAAGGACTCGCAGGTGTCGACCGTCTGGACCTGGCCGGACCGGCCCGGCGTGGCGGGCTGTGCGGCCCTCGACGGCACGGTTCTGGTCAACCTCGTGAACACCAAGCAGACCGTCGCGGTGCGACTGGCGCCCGATACGGGGGCGGTCACCGGCGAGCCCGAGGTGATCCGCCAGGACACCCGTGGTCACGCCTGGGCGTTGCAACTGTCGGCGGACGGCAACGTCTGGGGCGCCACGGTGAACAAGACCGCTGGTGACGCCGAGCGCACCGACGACGTCGTGTTCCCGCTGTTCCCCGAGGGCGGGTTCCCGCGCAGCAGCGCCGACAACACCTAACTCCGCCGCGCCACCGACCCGACGCGATAACGTCGTTCTCGTCGTTGGATAACGCGTTCTCAATCAAGGAGGCGGCGTGGCGGATCGGTGTGCGGGCCGGGTGGCATTGGTGACCGGGAGCAGTCGCGGTCTGGGTGCCGCCATCGCAGCACGGTTGGCCGCCGAGGGCGCGGCGGTGGTACTCACCGCGCGCACCATGGAGCCCGATCCGAAATATCAGGGCTCGCTACGGGAGACACTCGACACGATTCGCGCCTCGGGTGGCACCGCGATCGCCGTGCCCGCGGACCTGTCGCAGCCCGAGGAGCGCGAGCAGTTGTTTGCGGAGACCGTCGACGCCCTCGGGCCCCCGGACATCCTGGTCAACAACGCGGCCGTCACCTTTCTGCGGCCGCTCGTCGGTTTCCCCGAGAAGCGCGCCCGGCTGATGCTGGAGATGCATCTGATGGCGCCACTGCACCTGTGCCAGTTGGCCATTCCCGCGATGCGGGAACGCGGCAGGGGCTGGATCCTCAACATCACCTCGGTCGGCGGCGACCTCCCGGCCGGCCCGCCGTTCTCCGAATTCGACCGCACGGCCGGGTTCGGCGTGTACGGGACGGCGAAGGCCGCGCTGAACCGGCTGACGAAAAGCCTTGCGGCCGAACTGTACGACGACGGGATCGCCGTCAACGCGGCGGCGCCGACCAATCCGGTCGCCACCCCCGGGGCAGGCACCCTGGATCTGGCCAAGACCGACACCGAGGACATCAGCCTGATCACCGAGACGGCGCTGCGGCTGTGCACCGGCGACCCCGCCACGCTGACCGGCCGGATCGCCCACACCCAGTCGTTCCTGCAGGAGTTCGATGACCGAGCTCGCTCTTGAGGATCTGGCCGCCCGGCTGGCCCGCGCCGGGGTGCTCGACGTGCGTCCGCTGCGCGGAGGCGCGTCGAGCCTGACCTACGCGGGTGTGCGCGACGGTGCGCCGGTCGTCGTCAAGGTGGCCCCACCGGGAGTGGCGCCCACCGGACACCGCGACGTGCTGCGCCAGGCCCGCATCCTGCGCGCACTGGAGTCGACGCCGGTGCCGGTTCCCGTGGTGCTCGACGAGGACGCCGGTGCCCCACCGGCTGTCCCGCCGCTGTTCGTGATGTCGCTCCTGCCGGGCGATTCGGTGGAGCCGCTGTTCGACGCCGCCGACGACATCCCGGAAGATATCCCGGACGCTGTTGTCGCACAACGCTTCCGCCATGCCGCGACGACGATGGCCGTTTTGCACGAGGTGGCACCGGAGTCGGCGGGCCTGGCCGGCGAACCAGTGGTCGGTCCGGCCGACGAGATCGCGCGCTGGGAGCGCACGCTGTCGACGGTGGACCCGGCCCTCGCGCCGGGATGGGACCAGGTGGCCGCAGCGCTGCGGGCGAGTCTGCCCGATGCGGCCCCGCCGGCGATCGTGCACGGGGACTTCCGACTGGGCAATCTGCTCGCCGACGGCGCGGCGGTCACTGCGGTGATCGACTGGGAGATCTGGTCGGTCGGTGATCCGCGCGTCGACGTCGGCTGGTTCCTGATCAACAGCGACCCGCTGACCTACCGCCGGCCGACGGCATATGTCGACGTCGTACCGACGCGTGCCGAGCTACTGGCCTGCTACGGCGACATCCGGGACGTGGACTGGTTCGCCGCGCTCGCCTGCTTCAAGTCGTGCGCGACATGGGCCCTGATCGTCAAGCACAACCGTCGTCGCGCGACGCCCGACGCCGACCTGGATGCGATGGCCGGGGCCCTCCCCCACCTGCTGGACCGAGCGCGAAACCTGTTGGCCTAGCGTGGAATTCCGGCGAGCTGGTCGGCGAACTTCGCCTCGGCGGCCGCGCGGAGCCGCAGCAGATGCTCGGATGGGAACACATCGGGCGCCGGCTGCCGGTCCTTGAGCAGCAGCCGTGCCAGCGTGACCTTGTGCACCTCGGTGGGGCCGTCCGCCAGCCCCAGCACGAACGACTCGGTCAGATACTGCACGAACGGCATCTCGTGGCTGGTGCCCAGCGAACCGTGGATCTGCAGGGCCCGCGCCGAGACGTCGTGCAGCACCTTCTGCATCATCGCCTTCACCGCCGAGATGTCCGCGCGGACGGCTTTGTAGTCGTTGTACTGGTCGATCTTCCATGCCGTCTGCAGGGTCAGCAGACGGAACGCCTCGATCTCCATCCAGGAATCGGCGACCATCTCCTGAACCATCTGTTTGTCGGCGAGCACGCTGCCCTGGGTGTAGCGCGACACCGCCCGCTCACAGATCATGTCGAAGATGCGCCGCACCAGGCCGACCGTGCGCATCGCGTGGTGGATCCGTCCGCCGCCGAGGCGGGTCTGCGCCACCACGAACGCCCCGCCGCGCGGTCCGAGCATGTGGTCGGCGGGCACCCGCACGTCCTCGTAGCGCACGTAACCCTCACGGCCACCGCCGCCGAGCGGTTGGTAGCCCAGCCCGACGTCACGCAGCACGTTCACGCCGGGGGTGCCGCCGGGGACCACGAACATCGAATACCGTTCGTACGGTGCGGCATCTGGATCGGTCATCGCCATCACGATGATGAACGACGCCTTGGACGCGAACGACGAATACCACTTCTCGCCGTTGATGATCCAGTGCTCACCGTCCTGCACGGCGGTGGTCTCGAACACCTTGGGATCGGCGCCGCCCTGCGGTTCGGTCATCGAGAAGCACGAGATGATCCGGTTGGCGAGCAGCGGTTCCAGGTAGCGCGCCTTGAGTTCCGGCGTGCCGTAATGGGCGAGTATCTCGCTGTTCCCGGAATCCGGTGCCTGCGAACCGAAGACGATCGGCGCGCACTCCGAACGCCCCAGGATCTCGTTGAGCAGCGCGAGTTTGACCTGTCCGAACCCCGGTCCGCCGAGATGCGGGCCGAGGTGGGTGGCCCACAGTCCGCGCTCCTTGACGATCTGCTGCAGCGGCGGGATCAGCGCCTGACGCACCGGATCGTCGAGGTCGTGCGATTCCTCGACGATGTAGTCGATCGGTTCGCACTCCTCGCGGACGAAGTCCCGCACCCACTCGAGTTGGCGCTCCCACTCCGGATCGGTCGAGAAATCCCAAGACATCGGCGTGCTCCTCTTCTAGCGTCCGGACCACTTCACGCGCCGATCGGCGGCGTCGTCGGTGGCGTGGGTCAGAACCTGGTTGCGGTTCTCCAACTCGAGCGCGGCGTCGAGGTGAGTTGCGTCGGTGTTGACCTGCAGCGCGCGTTTGGTCAGCTCGACACCCAGGGGTGCGTGTCCGGCGATCAGCGCGGCCAGTTCGACGGCCCGGGCGGACAGCTCGTCGGGGTCGGTGACCTGGCTGACCAGACCGCGGCGATCGGCCTCGTCGGCGGTCACGGTCCGACCGGTAAGCATCCAGTCCGCGGCAACGCTGGTGCCGACGATGCGGGGCAGGTGGTAGCTCATCCCCATCTCCGCACCGGACAGGCCGAGGAGGATCGCGGCGTTGCCGAATTTCGCTGCAGTCGAGCAGATCCGAACATCCGAGGCGAGGGCGAGAGCGAAGCCCGCGCCGACGCATGCCCCGTTGACCGCGGCGATCACCGGTTGCGGTGTTTGGCGGACCGCCCGCGGTAGCGCGGCCATCGACTCCTGGAACCGCATCCGGTCGATCGCGGGTGCAGCCGCGTCCAGCATGCCCGGACCGAAGTCACGCACGTCGATGCCGGAGCAGAACCCGCGGCCGGCCCCGGTGAGCACAATGGCGCGTACGGCGCGATCGGTCGCCAGGGCGGTGAACGTGCTCAGCAGTTCGTCGCGCATCACCTCGTTGACGGCGTTCAGCCGGTCGGGCCGGTTCAGGCGGACGACGGCGACGCCCTCGGCCGGGGTGTCGAGATCGATTGTCTCCATGTCAGATCCGTTCGATGATCGTCGCGGTTCCCATGCCGCCGCCGGTGCACATGGTGACCAGCCCGGTGGACAGTCCGCGGCGCTCGAGCTCGTCGAGCACGGTGCCGATCAGCATGGCCCCGGTGGCGCCGATCGGATGGCCGAGGGCGATTGCGCCGCCGTTGACGTTGACCCGTTCCGGGTCGAGGTTCAGATCGCGGATCGTCTTGAGCGGTACCGCGGCGAAGGCCTCGTTGACCTCCCACAGATCGATGTCACCGACCTCCATCCCGGCCTTGCCCAGGCAGCGCTGGGCGGCGGGACCGGGCGCGGTGAGCATGATGACGGGTTCGCTGCCGATCGCGGCGGTGGCGCGGATGCGCGCCCGCGGCGCGAAACCCTCTGCGCGTGCCCAATCGGAGGAGGCGATCACCGCGGCTGCGGCACCGTCGACGACTCCGGAGCTGTTGCCCGCGTGGTGGACGTGGTCGATGCGGTCCACCTCCGGATAGCGGTCCAGGCAGATCTCGTCGAACGTCCGACCCTCCCCGTCGACGCCGGACGCACCCATCGCGGCGAACGCCGGACGCAGACCGGCGAGCTTCTCCACGGTGGTCCCCGGCCGGGGGTGCTCGTCGTGGTCGAGCAGGGTCTCGCCGTCGGCGTCGGTCACCGGTATCACCGAGCGGTCGAATCGTCCCTCGGCGATCGCCTGTCCGGCGCGGCGCTGACTCTCGGCGGCGTACGTATCGACGTCTTGGCGGCCGAAGCCTTCCCTCGAGGCGATCAGATCCGCCGAGATACCCTGCGGCACAGTGGGATAGCGTTGGCGAAACGCCGGGTTGTCGCCGTCGATGGTCGGGACGCCCACGCCGACGTCCCATCGCGACATCGACTCCACGCCGCCGGCGACGACCAGATCCTGTGCACGGGAGACAACACCGGCTGCCGCGACGGTGATGGCCTGCTGACCGGACCCGCAGAACCGGTTGAGCGTCATCCCCGGCACCGTCTGCGGCCAGCCCGCCACCAGCAACGCGAGCCGGGCGATGTCGTCGCCGTGCTCCCCGGCCAGCAGACCGTTGCCCGCCACCACGTCGTCGACGTCGGCAGGATCGAACCCCACGCGCGCCACCAGGGCCTGCAGACACTGCGCCAACAGCTCCTGCGGATGGACGTCGTGCAGACCCCCGTCAGGTCGGCCGCGACCGCGCGGCGTACGCACCACGTCGAGGATCCAGGCGTCCGTCATCAGGCAGCTCCCTTCGTCGCGAGCCGGTCCAGTCGGCGATAATGCGTTTGCATATCGCGAGAAGGCTATTCTCCCGAAACGCACGGTGCAACGACCGCCCGGCCCTAAGCTGGGCGAGTGCCCAGCATGACGTCGGCGCCGGCGGTCCAGCCCGCCGCATTCCTGCGCACCACCCTGCCGCTCGATCTGTCCGTGCTCGACCGCCTCGACAGCGGGCGCTACCACTCGATCTGGCTGCCCGACCACATGGTCAGCTTCTGGCCGGACTCGATCTGGACACCGGAGTTCACCGACCTGGCCACCGCCTCGCCGTCACCGCACCGCCACCTCGACGGAATGGCCGTCGCCGCCGCGGCCGCCGTGCTCACCGAGCGCACGACGCTGGTCACCAGCGTCGTGGACACCGTCCGTAGACACCCCGCCTCGCTCGCCCAGACGGCACTGACCGTCGACCACCTGGCCCGGGGCCGGTTCGTCCTCGGCGTCGGCAGCGGCGAGAGCGAGAACATCGTGCCCTACGGGTTCGACTTCTCCCGGCCGGTCAGCCGCTTCGAGGAGGCGCTGCAGGTGATCCGGCTGCTGTGGGATTCGCAGGGACCGGTCGACTTCCGCGGTCGCTTCTACACCCTCGACGGCGCCCGCCTGGACACCGAACCGTACGACGGCCGCACGCCGCCGATCTGGATCGGCGCCAGCGGGCCACGCATGCTCGACATCGTCGGCCGCCACGCCGACGGCTGGTGGCCGGCGGGGGCGTGGACACCCGAGCACTACGCGCAAATGCTCGCCTCCATCCACCGGTCGGCCGAGCGGGCGGGCCGTGACCCGGCGGCGATCACCCCGTGCTTCATCCAGGTGTGCCTGATCGGCGCCGACGAGGCGGCGCTGGCCGAAATCCTCGAGGCACCGCTGGTCAAGGCCTTCCTACTGCAGGTGTCTGCGGACACGTTGCGCGGCTTGGGTTTCCGTCACCCGATGGGCGAGGACTGGCGTGGTTTTCAGGACATCGACCCGACGGCGCTGACGCGGGAGCGCATCGTGGACTTCCTGAACCGGGTGGAGCCGGAGATGGTGCTGGCCGCCGTGCCCCACGGCACCCCCGAGCAGGTCGCCCACATCGTGAAGACCTACGTCGACGCGGGGTTGCGGGTGCCGAAGATCATGGATTACGGCGCGATGGCGGGGCTGCGGTTCGCCGCGGCGTCGGCCGAGAACGTACGCCGCGCCGAGGACGAACTGATCCGGCTGTGTGGAGGAGAACTGTGCCGAGGAGAACAATGACCGATCTGCTCGACGCCGCCGATCTCCTCGCCCGCGCCGAGGCGGCCACCGGCTGCAACGACTACGGCGACCCGACGCTGCCGGAACGGTTCGGGCTGGCGGTCGATCACCTCAACGCGCTCGGCATGGACGAGGACGGGCGACGTGCGGCCGCGGAGGTGTGTCTGTGGCTGCTGACGTCGCGGCTCGAGTTGTTCGCCGACCGTGCCCGCCACCCGATCGCCGCCGAGGTGATCGAGGCGCCGATGTTCGTGACCGGGGAGCCCCGTTCGGGCACCACCCTGATGCACGCGCTGATGTCGGTGGATCCAGACGCCAGGGCGCTGCGGTTCTGGGAGGTGATGTATCCCTCCCCACCACCGGGCGCCGCCACCGCCGACGATCAGCGCCGCGCCCGCGCGGATGCCGATTGGCGGGAGATCAACGCGAAGCTGCCGAAGTGGTTGCACAGCCACCCGTACAACGACATGCTCGGCGACGGGCTGCCGGAGGATGAACGCACCTGGGCGTTCGACTTCCGCGTGATGACGCCCACTGCGTGGTGGCGGGTGCCGATGCAGACACTGGTCGGCGGCCTACCCACCGACGCCGCCGCCCAATACCGGCTACACAAGGCGATGCTGCAGCAGTTCCAGTATGCGCGGCCGCGGAAGTACTGGGTACTCAAGGGATTCCACGGGTTCCGCCTCGACGAGCTGTTCACCGCCTACCCCGACGCGCACCTGCTGTGGCTGCACCGCGATCCGGTGCAGGTCGCCGCGTCGCGCACCATGATGATGGCTGACATCCTCGACGGCATCGTGGGTCCGGTCGATCTGCAGGCCGCAGCCAAGGTGCACCTCGAACTGACGCGCGCCAGCATCGCCAACACCATGACCCATCCGATGGTCGACGACGCCCGCATCCGCCACGTCCGGTACAGCGACTTCGTGGCCGATCCGGTGGCGACGGTGCGGTCGTACTACACGTTCTGCGGGCGGCAGCTGTCCGCGGCCGCGGATGCGGCGATGCGCGACTACCTGGCGCACAACCGCGGTGACCGGTACGGCAAGTTCCGGTACTCCACCTCACTGCTCACCGACATCGGCGAGAACATCGACGATCTCAACGAGGAGTTCCGCCCGTTCCGGGAACGTTTCGGTGTCCAGATCGAGAAGCGGGACTGAGGCGCCGCCGTGCACGACCGGCTCTCGGTGCACAGCGTCACCTTCACCGGTGCGTCGCCGGCACAGCTGCACGACTTCTGGACCGAAGCCGGCCTGAAGCGGCTGAGCCTCATCGACTACCAGCTCGCCGATCCGGGGCTGGCGCCGCTGATCGCCGAGCACGGCTACCTGACGCACGCCGTCTGCCATATGTTCTCCACCGCCGACGAACTCCTGCGGGTGATCGAGGCCGCGGCGGGCATCGGCGCCACCATGGTCTATCTCCTGACGGGCGGCCGCGGGCCGCTGACCTGGGAACAGGCGGCGGACCGGTTCTGCGTCACCGTCGCACCATGTGCGGCCGCCGCCCGCGAAGCCGGCGTCTCGCTGGCGATCGAGAACGCCTCGAGTCTCTACGCCGACATCCACATCGCCCACTCGCTGCGCGACACCATCACCCTCGCCGAGGCTGCCGACCTGGACATCTGCATCGACCTGTTCCACTGCTGGGCCGAAGCCGGCCTCGACGCACTCGTCGACCGTGCGTTGCCCCGCACCCGGCTGATCCAGCTCAGCGACTACGTGCTCGGCGACCGGTCGCTGCCCGCACGTGCCGTACCCGGCGAGGGGACGATCCCGGTCGCGAACTTCCTGGAAACCGTTCTGAAGGGCGGTTATGCACACGGCTTCGATCTCGAGCTGATCGGACCGCGCATCGATGCCGAAGGCCGCACGCAAGCCGCGCTGCGCGCCTGCCGGGCGGTCACAGCGATGCTCGATCGGCTGGGCAATTAGATGGCCTTCGGGGACGGAGCCGACGACGCGACCCTGGCCGCGGCGTGGGACGAGTTCTGCGACCGGCTCAAAGCCGCTGGCGCGCAGGCGTTCAAAGACCACAACGCCACCTCGGGCCGCCAGCGCGCGGACGGCTTTCGGTTTCTCACGCAGAATCTCGGCCAGGCCTTCGACCTCGCACTCGAAACCGCCGACACTCGCTACCCCGTCGTGCACCCGTTCTGCACACCGCTGCGCAAACTGGGCGGGGACTGCGCCGACTTCACCTACCACCAGGCCTGGATCGACGGTACACACACCTACCGCATCACCGGAAACCGTGGCACCGCACCGTTTTTCAACATCACCGTGCAGGGCGCCCGGCGGCCGGGACCCGGGGTGCTGCACGAACCGTTCGGCGACGTCCCCGAGGCCAACCTGTTCGGCCATCAGCTGACCACCGGACCCGACGGTGAGCTCGAGCTGCACATCGGCGGGCCGCCGCGGGAGACGAACTGGCTGCCCACCACCCCGGATTCACGAAAGCTGTTCATCCGTCAGGGTTTCGACCGCTGGGACGAGCGCCCCGCCGCGCTGAGCATCGAGCGCGTCGACATGGACTCCCCGCGGCCGGTGCCCACCGCCGCCGACATGGTGGCCGCGGTGGACTGGGCCGGCGAGTTCGTCACCGGGCTGATGTCCGAATGGCCGGAGTTCCCGTTCACCCACGGCGGTGTCGACGCCGGCAGGCCCAACACGTTCCCCCGGGCCGACGCGGGTGACGGTGACGACAAACGGGGACGCGCCGCGGCGAACATGTACTGGGAGCTGAGCAGCGACGAAGCGTTGATCATCGACTTCCCCGCCCACGCGGGGCTCTGGACGCTCACGAACATGGGCGTGTTCTTCACCAGCATGGACTACCTCTACCGACCGGTGAGCTTCACACCGAGCCGGACCGCCGTCGACACCGACGGCAGGATCCGCATCGTGCTCGCCCACGACGATCCCGGCTGTCCGAACTGGATGGACACCCAGGATTTCTCGCGGGGCAACGTCACCTACCGGCACATGCTCGCCGGCCACCCCGTGACGGTGGACACCACGGTCGTCGCCCGCGCCGAGGTCATCGCGGCGCTGCCACCGGACACCCCCACGGTCACCCCGCAGCAGCGCACCGCGCAGCTGCGGGAGCGGTTCGACGGCATCCGGCGCCGCCACCGGATGTGAAGGTCAGCTACAGGCGGCCAGGACGAGTTCGCGCACGCGCGCGGCGTCGGCCTGTCCCTTGGTGGCCTTCATGACAGCGCCGACGATCGCCCCCGCGGCCTGCACCTTGCCGCCGCGGATCTTTTCGACGATGTCAGGTTGCGCCTCGAGGGCTTGATCGATGGCGGCCTGGATCAGCGACTCGTCACGCACCAGGGCCAGCCCACGGTCGGTCATCACCTGCTCGGGTTCGCCCTCACCGGCCAGCACCCCTTCGACCACCTGACGGGCCAGCTTGTTCGACAGCTTGCCGTCGTCGACCAGCTTGACCACCGCCGCCACCTGTGCGGGCGTGATCGGCAGGGCGTCGAGTTCCACTCCGGATTCATTGGCTTTCTGCACCAGGAAGTTGCCCCACCAGGCCCGCGCCTGCTCACTGGAGGCGCCCTGGTCGACGGTGGCGGCGACCAGGTCGATCGCCCCGTTGTTGACCAGGTCGCGCATCACCTCGTCGGAGATGCCCCAGTCCTGCTGAATCCGCTTGCGCCGCAACCACGGCAGCTCGGGCAGCGTCGCGCGCAACCGTTCTACGAGCTCGGCCTCCGGCGCGACGGGTTCCAGATCGGGCTCCGGGAAGTACCGGTAGTCCTCCGCCGTCTCCTTGCTGCGGCCCGGCGAGGTGTAGCCGTCCTCGTGGAAGTGGCGGGTTTCCTGGTGGACCTGACCGCCCGAGGTGAGCACTGCGGCCTGCCGGCGCATTTCGTAGCGCACCGCGACCTCGACGCTCTTGAGCGAGTTGACGTTCTTGGTCTCGGTGCGGGTGCCGAACTCAACCTGCCCCGTCGGCTTCAGCGACAGGTTGACGTCGCAGCGCATCGAACCCTGATCCATCCGTACGTCGGACACCCCGAGGGTGCGCAGCAGATCCCGCAGCGCGGTGGTGTAGGCGCGGGCGATCTCCGGCGCCCGGTCGCCTGTCCCGTCGATCGGCCGGGTGACGATCTCGATCAGCGGCACCCCGGCACGGTTGTAGTCGGCCAGCGACGTCGTCGCCCCGGCGATGCGGCCGGTGTCGCTGCCCAGGTGGGTCAGCTTGCCGGTGTCCTCCTCCATGTGGGCGCGCTCGATCTCGACCCGCCAGGTCGTCCCGTCGTCCAGTGGGACGTCCAGGTAACCGTTGACGGCGATCGGCTCGTCGTACTGGGAGATCTGATAGTTCTTCGGCTGATCGGGATAGAAGTAGTTCTTCCGCGCGAAGCGGCCCCACGGCGCGATCTCACAGTTCAGCGCAAGACCGATGCGGATCGCCGATTCGACGGCGGCCTGGTTGAGCACTGGCAACGATCCGGGCAGGCCCAGACACACCGGGCACACCTGGGTGTTGGGTTCGGCGCCGAACCGGTTCGCGCATCCGCAGAACATCTTGGTCGCGGTCGACAGCTCGACGTGCACCTCGAGACCGAGGACCGGATCGAAACGCTGGACGACCTCGTCGTAGTCGAGGAGTTCGGCGGTGGCGACAGACATACTTCGAGCTTAGTTTGCCCGGCCTCAGCCGAAGAACTCGGCGGCGTCGTCGTACCGGGTCTGCGGCACCAGCTTGAGCTGACGGGTCGCATCGGCCAGCGAGACCCGGCCGATCTCCTGACCGCGCAGCGACACCATCATCCCGTACTCACCGGCGTGAGCCGCGTCGGCGGCGTTGACGCCGAAGCGGGTGGCCAGCACCCGGTCGTACGGGGTCGGGGTGCCGCCGCGCTGCACGTGGCCGAGCACGGTGACCCGCACGTCGCGCCGGACTCGCTTCTCCACCTCGATCGCGAGCTGCTGGGCGACGCCGGTGAACTTCTCGTGGCCAAACTCGTCGAGACCGCCCTGGCGCAACTGCATCGTGCCTTCGGCGGGTTTGGCACCTTCGGCCACCACGCAGATGAAATGCGAATCACCGCGTACGAAGCGGTTCTTGATCAGCCGGCACACCTCTTCGACGTCGAACGGCTGCTCGGGGATCAGCGTCATGTGCGCGCCCGACGCCAGCCCCGCGTTCAAGGCGATCCAGCCGGCGTGGCGGCCCATCACCTCCACCAGCATCACCCGCTGATGGGATTCGGCGGTGGAGTGCAGCCGGTCGATGGCCTCGCTGGCCACGCCGAGCGCGGTGTCGTGTCCGAATGTGACGTCCGTGCAGTCGATGTCGTTGTCGATGGTCTTCGGCACGCCGACGACGGGGACGTTCTCCTCCGACAGCCAGTGTGCGGCGGTCAGGGTGCCCTCGCCGCCGATCGGGATCAGCACGTCGATGCCGTTGTCGTCGAGGACCTGTTTGATCTGGTCGAGTCCGGCGCGCAGCTTGTCCGGATGCACCCGCGCGGTGCCGAGCATCGTGCCGCCCTTGGCGAGCAGGCGGTCGTTGCGGTCGTCGTTGCGCAACTGGATGCGCCGGTTCTCCAACAGGCCACGCCAGCCGTCCTGGAATCCGACAACCGACGATCCGTAGCGGACGTCGCAGGTGCGGACGACCGCCCGGATCACGGCATTCAGGCCGGGACAGTCACCGCCGCCGGTGAGAACTCCAATGCGCATGGCGTCCATCCTCCCCTGTCACAGCGCGGTTGGCAGCGGTCCTCGCGCAGTTTCGTACGCCGCGCCGACCCGGTACAGCCGGTCGTCAGCCAGCGCGGGGGCCATGATCTGCAGCCCGACGGGCAGGTTGTCGTCCGGGGACAAGCCCGACGGCACCGACATCCCGCAGTGCCCGGCCAGGTTCAGCGGCAGCGTGCACAGATCGAACAGGTACATCGCCAGCGGATCGTCGACCTTCTCCCCCAGCGGGAATGCGGTTGTCGGAGTCGCCGGCGAGATCAGCACGTCGACCTTCTCGTAGGCCCGGTCGAGATCGCGCGCGATCAGCGTGCGGACCTTCTGCGCCTGGTTGTAGTAGGCGTCGTAATAGCCGGCCGACAGCGCGTAGGTCCCGATCATGATGCGGCGCTTGACCTCCGGACCGAACCCGGCGGCGCGCGTGAGTGCCATCACCTCTTCGGCGCTGTGGGTGCCGTCGTCGCCGACGCGCAGGCCGAACCGCATCGCGTCGAAGCGTGCGAGGTTCGACGACACCTCCGAGGGCAGGATCAGGTAGTAGGCGGCCAGGGAGTGGTCGAGGTTCGGGCAGTCGACCTCGGTGACCTCGGCGCCCAGCTCGGTCAGCGTGTCCACCGCGGCGGTGAACGACGACAGCACCCCGGCCTGGTAGCCCTCGCCGCGCAGCTGCTTGACCACGCCGATCTTCACGCCGCGCAGGTCGCCGCCGGCACCCGCACGCGCGGCCGCAACAACGTCCGGCACCGCGGCGTCGACCGACGTCGAGTCCCTGGGGTCGTGCCCGGCGATCACGCCGTGCAGCAGCGCGGTGTCGAGGACGGTGCGCGCGCACGGTCCGCCCTGATCCAGCGACGACGCACAGGCGATCAGTCCGTAGCGCGACACCGTGCCGTAGGTGGGTTTCACTCCGACCGTCGAGGTCAGCGCGGCCGGCTGGCGGATCGACCCGCCGGTGTCGGTGCCGATCGCCAGCGGCGCCTGGAATGCGGCCAGCGCCGCGGCGCTGCCGCCGCCGGAGCCACCGGGCACCCGGTCGGTGTCCCAGGGGTTGCGGGTCGGCCCGTAGGCGGAGTTCTCGGTCGAGCTGCCCATCGCGAACTCGTCCATGTTGGTCTTGCCGAGGATCGGGATCCCCGCCGCCCGCAGCCGGACGGTGACCGTGGCGTCGTACGGCGAGCGCCAGTCCTCGAGGATTTTCGATCCACACGTCGTGGGCATGTCGGTGGTGGTGAACACGTCCTTGAGTGCAATCGGAACGCCGGCGAGCGCCGAGGGCAGCTGCTCTCCGGCGGCGACGGCGGAATCGATGCGGGCGGCGGCGGCCAGGGCTTTGTCGCCCGCCACGTGCAGGAACGCGTGATACCGCTCGTCGGTGGCGGCGATCTGGTCCAGGCAGGCCTGCGTCAGTTCGACCGAGGAGATCTCCTTGGCGGCGACGCGGCCGGCCAGGGTGGCGGCGTCCTCGCGGATGAGTTCGCTGGTCATTCGGCCTCCAGAATCCGGGGTACGGCGAAGCGGCCGTCGGCGGCCCGGGGCGCGGCGTCGAGCGCCTGCTCCTGGGTCAGGCACGGCTCGACGATGTCCGGCCGGGTCACATTGACAATCCCGGTATCCCCGGATCGCTCCGCTCCTGCCCGCCGGCCGCTCAACGGGTTGTCGGTGGCCTCGACACCGGTCACGTCCACGGCCTGGATCGCTCCCACGTGATCGAGGATGGCGTCGAGCTGACCGGCGTAGCTGTCCAGCTCGCTGTCGGTCAGCGCCAGTCGGGCCAGGCGCGCGAGGTGAGCCACCTCGTCTCGGGAGATCTGCGACACGGTCACGCAGCCTAGTCCCCTCACTCGAGTCGCTTCCCCGCCGAGGCCCGTGCGACAGTGGTCGCCGTGCCCTCCTATCTGCTGCGGGTCGAACTCGAAGACCGTCCAGGCCGCCTCGGCGCGCTGGCCGTGGCCCTCGGTTCTGTGGGCGCGGACATCCTGTCCCTCGACGTCGTCGAGCGCGGCGCCGGGTTCGCGATCGACGATCTGGTGGTCGAGCTGCCGGCGGGCACGATGCCGGACATGGTGATCACCGCCGCGGAGATGCTGCCCGGGGTGCGCGTCGACACGATTCGTCCCCATCTGGGACTGCTCGAGGCCCACCGCGAACTCGAACTGATCGACCACACCGCCGCCGCTCGTGGGAGGGCGGCGAAGCTACAGGCCTTCGCCGACGAGGCGCCGCGGGTGCTGCGGGTCGGCTGGTGCACCGTGATCCGGCCGACGGATTCCGGCGTCGAGCGGATCGCCGGCAGTCACGGCGCACCGGAGACGCAGGCCGGGAACGCGCCGTGGCTGCCGCTGGAGCGCGCCACCGCGCTGGACGCCACCGCCGACTGGGTGCCGCAGGTGTGGCGCGATATGGACACGACGCTGGCCGCTGCGCCGCTCGGCGACGACGGGACGACTGTGGTGCTGGGCCGGCCCGGTGGGCCGGCGTTCCGCCCGTCGGAGGTGGCGCGGCTGGGTTATCTGACGGGGATCGTCGCGACGATCCTGCGTTGACTCACCCGCTGGCGGGCACCGGGTAGCGGTCGTTGACGTCGGCGTTGGTGTCCTTGCGCGCACAGTGGGCGCAACAGAACATGCCTTCGTCGGTCTCGATGCCATGGCCGAGGATGCGGCAGCCGCAGTGGCCACATTCGGGCGCCAGCTGCATGGCCGCGCATTCGACGCTGTCGAAGGTCGCGCTGCGTCCGTCGGCCCACGTCACGGTGAACGCCTTGTCGTAGTGGTTGCCGCAGGTATCGCACGTCGCCATGGAAGGTCGCTCCTCGTAGCTCGTTGATTGTTGAAGTAGTCGATCGGTGTCTTTCCGGAGTTCCCGGGAGGCCAGTGGCCAAACCGCCCCGCGTTTTGAACCGGCCGCGGTCCGGGTATCGGATCAGCGGCGCTCAGCCCACTTGCGCCGATTCATTGCCGATTCGTTCCACCACCGACATGCGGAGGTTTCTCGCGTGGCTAACAGCCCTATCACCACCGGTCAGGACGTCGTCGACTACCTGAAGGCACAGCACGAGACGATCCGTCAGGCGTTCACCGCGACCCTGGACGCCGCCGACGCGGAGACCCGCCAGGAGGCGTTCACCCGGCTCCGGACGCTGCTGGCCGTGCACGAGACGGCCGAGGAGATGATGGTGCATCCGCGCGTGCGCCGGAAAGTGCAGGACGGGTCCGTCGACGTGCAAGCCGTCGTCGACGCCCGACTCGCCGAGGAGCACGAGTCGAAGGTCGCGCTCAGTGAACTCGAGGGACTCGACATCAACTCCGCCGAATTCGGCAAGGCCCTCATCAGCCTGCAGGGCGCGGTGCTCGAGCACGCCGAGAAGGAGGAGACGGAGGAATTCCCGCTCCTCACCGACAATCTCGATGCCGAAGAACTCCAGCGGATGGCCGTCGCCGTCCAGGTCGCCGAGCGCATCGCGCCCACGCACCCGCACCCCGGCGTGGAATCCGCGGCGGCGAACTTCGCCGTCGGACCGTTCGCATCGCTGCTCGACCGGGCGCGCGACGCGTTCCGCGCCGCTTAGCCCGCCGGCTCGTCAGCGGCTTCGTCAGCGGGATCGTCGGGTCCGTGCTCGAGCAACCGGCGGAAACCGTCCTCGTCGAGGATGGGCACGCCGAGTTCGACGGCCTTGTCGTACTTGGACCCCGGTGAGTCACCGGCCACCACGTACGCGGTCTTCTTCGACACGGACCCGGCGGCCTTTCCGCCGCGCGCCAGGATCGCTTCTTTGGCCTCGTCGCGCGAGAACCCCGGCAGCGACCCGGTCACCACGATCGACAAGCCCTCCAGGGTGCGTTCCACTCCGGTGTCGCGCTCTTCGGCCATCCGCACGCCGGCCTCGCGCCACTTGTCGACGATCGCGCAGTGCCAATCGACGGTGAACCACTCCTTGACCGCGGCGGCGATCGTCGGTCCGACGCCCTCGGTGCCGGCCAGTTGCGCCTCGTCGGCCGAGGTGATCGCCTCGAGGCTGCCGAATTCGGTGGCCAGCGCACGTGCCGCGGTCGGCCCGACGTGGCGTATCGACAGCGCCACCAGCACCCGCCACAGCGGCTGCGACTTAGCCTTGCCGAGATTGGCCAGCAGCCGTTTGCCGTTGGCCGACAGCTGCCCGTTCTTCGTGGTGAACAGCTCGGTGCGCAGTAGGTCGTCTTCGGTCAGCGTGAACAGATCGCCCTCGTCGGTGATGACCCCGGCCTGCAGGAGCGCGATACCCGCCTCGTAGCCCAGGCCCTCGATGTCGAACGCGCCCCGGCCCGCGACGTGGAACACCCGCTCCCGCAACTGCGCCGGGCAGGTCCGCGAATTCGGGCAGCGGATGTCGGCGTCGCCCTCCTTGGCTGGCGCCAGCTCGGTGCCGCACTCCGGACAGTGCGTCGGCATGACGAACTCGCGCTCCGATCCGTCGCGCAGGTCGACGACCGGGCCGAGCACCTCCGGGATGACGTCTCCGGCCTTGCGGATGATCACGGTGTCGCCGATCAGCACGCCCTTGCGCTTGACCTCCGAGGCGTTGTGCAGCGTCGCCAGCCCCACGGTGGAGCCGGCGACCTTGACCGGCTCCATGTAGGCGAACGGCGTCACGCGGCCGGTGCGGCCGACGTTGACGCGGATGTCGAGCAGCTTCGTCTGTGCTTCCTCGGGCGGATACTTGTAGGCAATCGCCCAGCGCGGAGCCCGCGAGGTGGAGCCGAGCCGGCGCTGCAACGCCACCTCGTCGACTTTGACCACCACACCGTCGATTTCGTGTTCGACGTCGTGACGGTGCTCACCCCAGTACGCGATGCGCTCGGTGACCGCGTCGAGGCCCTGCACCCGCGCGGTGTGGGTGGACACCGGCAGCCCCCAGGCCTGCAGGGCGCGGTACGCGTCGTGCAGCGTGGCGAACCGGAAGCCGCCGGGGCTCTCGACGCGGCCGAACCCGTGGCAGATCATCCGCAGCCGGCGCCGCGCCGTCACCGCCGGATTCTTCTGGCGCAGTGAACCCGCCGCACTGTTGCGCGGATTCGCGAACGGCGCCTTGCCCTCGGCCACCAGGCCGGCGTTGAGCTCCTCGAAGTCGGCGACCCGGAAGAACACCTCGCCGCGCACCTCGAGCACCGCAGGCACCGGGAACTCGTCGGTGGCCGTGAGGCGTTCGGGGATGTCCTCGATGGTGCGGGCGTTGAGGGTCACGTCCTCACCGGTGCGGCCGTCACCGCGAGTGGCGGCTCGCTCGAGCTTCCCGTCGCGGTACACCAGCGCCAGCGCGACGCCGTCGATCTTGAGCTCGCAGAGGTAGTGCGCGTCCGGACCGATCTCGCTCTTGATCCGGCCCGCCCAGGCCGCGAGTTCGTCGGGATCGAAGACGTTGTCGAGGCTGAGCATCCGCTCGAGATGCTCGGCGGGGGTGAAGTCGGTCGCGAAGCCGGCGCCGCCGACGAGCTGGGTCGGCGAATCCGGGGTGCGCAGTTCGGGGTGGGCGTCTTCGAGTGCCTCGAGCCGGCGCAGCAGTGCGTCGAATTCAGCGTCGGTGATGATCGGCGAGTCCCGCACGTAGTAGCGGAACTGGTGGCCGCGCACCTCGTCGGCCAGCTCCTGCCACTGCCGGCGGACGTCGGGGTCCGTTGCCTCCTGGGCCTGCTGCGCCAGTGCCGCCTCGGCGTCTTTCGCACTCACGTAGGAAGGCTATCGCGCTGCTCTGACAGGATTTAGCCTGACGTTGTGCCGCATCCCATCATGTTCCGCGACGACGATCCCAGCCTGAGCGAGGTGCGCGCGATCGCCCTGGATTTCCCCGAGGCAACCGAGAAGGTGTCGCACGGTAGGCCCGGGTTCTTCGCGGGGAAGATGTTCGCGATGTACGGCGGCAGCACCAAAGAATCCGGCGCCATGACCGTCGTCCCACACTGCGTGCTGGTCAAGGTCGACGACTCCGACCGCGACGCCCTGCGGGCCGACACCCGCTTCTTTCTCCCCGCCTACCTCGGCGCCGCCGGCTGGATGGGCCTGGACTTCACCAGGGCTGACGTCGACTGGGACGAGGTCCGCGAACTCGTCGACGCCAGCTTCCGGTTGGTCGCCCCGCGCAGATTGGTCGTCGCGCTCGACGCAGTCTGACCCACCCGCGGCGCCGCTCGTGGTTCGATCGAAGACACCATGAGTTTCGCGAGCCCGTACCCCGACGTCCAGATCCCGACGACCAGCGTCTACGACTATCTGTTCTCCGATCTCACCGACTCCGACGCCCAGCGGGTCGCCCTGATCGACACCGCTTCCGGCGCGCAGACCACCTACGGCGACATGCTCGCCCGCATCGACGCGTTTGCCGGTGCGCTGGCCGAGCGCGGCATCGGTGTCGGTGACGTGGTCGGTCTGCTGGCGCCGAACAGTGCGGCGTTCGCGATCGCCTTCCACGGCATCCTGCGCTCAGGCGCGACCGCGACGACCGTCAACGCGCTGTTCACTGCCAAGGACATCGCCAAACAGCTCACCGATGCGCAGGCCACCATGCTGGTCACCGTCTCCCCGCTGCTACCCCAGGCCGCAGAGGCCACCGCGACGGTCGGGCTGGCCGACGACCGGCTGGTGGTGCTCGACGGACCCGGGATCGCCGCCGACGGTCATCCCAACGCCGACGATCTCCTCGGACCGGGGCTGCCCGCACCGGAGGTGAGCTTCGACCCGGCCACCCATATCGCGGTGCTGCCCTACAGCTCGGGAACGACCGCGAACCCCAAGGGCGTGATGCTCACCCATCGCAACCTGACGGCCAACTGCGCGCAGATCCGGCCCATTCAGGGGATGACCGCCGAGGACCGCATCCTGGCGGTGCTGCCGTTCTTCCACATCTACGGCATGACGGTGCTGCTCAACGCGGCGCTGCATGCCCGTGCCGCGCTGGTGATCATGCCGAGCTTCGACCTCACCCGGTTCCTTGCCAACCTGGCCGAGCACCGGTGCACGTTCGCGTTCATCGCGCCGCCGGTCGCGGTGGCGCTGGCCAAGCATCCGATGGTCGACGACTACGACCTCTCGCCGCTGCGGGGCATCATGTCGGGCGCGGCGCCCCTGGACGCCGATCTCGGCCACGCGGTCGCCGAACGGCTCGGCTGCGCTGTCGTACAGGGCTACGGCATGAGCGAGCTGAGCCCGGTCAGCCACGTCACCCCGTTCGACGGCGGTACCGCGATGGTCGGCGCCGTGGCGCCGCTGTCGTCGAGCGGGTGGACGGTGCCGAACTCCGAGAGCAAGCTGGTCGATCCCGCCACCGGCGACGAGATCGGCATTCCGGCAAGCGGTGTGAGCGCAACGGGTGAGCTCTGGTTCCGCGGTCCGAACGTGATGGCGGGCTACCTCAACAACGAGCAGGCCACCCGGGAGACCATCGACGACGACGGATTCCTGCACACCGGCGACCTCGCCCAAGTCGACGAGCACGGTTGTGTGTACATCGTCGACCGGCTCAAGGAGCTGATCAAGTACAAGGGTTACCAGGTGCCGCCCGCAGAGCTGGAAGCCGTTCTGCTGGGCCATGATTCGATCGCCGACGCCGCGGTGATCGGGGTGGTGGACACCGAGTCCGGCGAAGAGGTGCCCAAGGCGTTCGTAGTGCGTCAGCCGAATGCCTCGCTGACCGAGGACGAGGTGATGGAGTTCGTCGCCGGTCAGGTGGCGCCGTACAAGAAGGTGCGCCGCGTGGAGTTCATCGACGCGATCC
This sequence comes from Mycobacterium sp. 852013-51886_SCH5428379, assembly GCF_001665575.1. Classification (GTDB taxonomy): domain Bacteria; phylum Actinomycetota; class Actinomycetes; order Mycobacteriales; family Mycobacteriaceae; genus Mycobacterium. The sequence continues at coordinate 123,742 of NZ_LZSU01000011.1, forward strand.
CGAAGTCGGCGGCGGGCAAGATCTTGCGCAAGGACCTCAGGCGGTAGAGCGCGCAGTTGACTTTGCGTCCAGATCGCGTCCGCGACGCGTCCGGCGATCTGTGCGCAATATCAACGCGACAACGCCTGCGGTCAGACGGCGTCCGGATCGTCGGCGAACGCGTCGGCGGTGCGCTGGGCGAGTTCGACCGCGATGCGGGCCCATTCCGGGGTAGCCGCGGCCAGGCCGCACGCGGGGGTCACGCCGATGCGTTCCCGCAGCGCCGCGCGCGGGAACCCGAGCCGGTCGGTCACCGAGGCGGCGGCCTGGGCCACCTGTTCGACCGACGGCCGCGCCGCGGGTGCTTCGGCGGGCACAACGCCCAGCACGACAGTGCGGCCCGATTCCACGAATTCGCCGATCCCGTCGAGGTCCTCGGCGGTCAGCGTCGTAGCGTCGACCGAAACCGCATGAACCGTACTGCGTTGCAACACCTTCCACGGCAATCCGGCCGCACAGCTGTGCAGCAGCACCTCTCCCCCAGTGGCGGCGACGCAGTCGTCGAGCAGCTGGGTGGCGACGGCTTCGTCGACGGGGTGCACCGGGGTGAAGCGGGTGACGCCGGTGAGCCGGCCTGCCAGTGCGGCCGGCAGGAGCGGCTCGTCGAACTGCACGACGACGGTGGCCTCCAGCCGGCGGGCGACCTCGGCCCGGTGCAGCGCCATCCCCTCGGCCAGCGACGCGGCAAGATCGCGCACCGCACCGGAATCGGTGATGGCGCGGTGCCCGCCGGGCAGTTCCAGTTCGGCGGCCAGCGTGATCGGTCCCGGCGCCTGGACTTTCACGGTGCGGCCGGCGCCGCGCAGTCCCGCCTTCTCCCACGCCTCCTCGAGCGCGTCGATGTCCTCGTCGAGCAGGCTGGCGGCGCGGCGTACCGCGGCGCTGCGCCCGGAGGCGATGCGGTAACCGCGCGGAACGGTGTCCATCCCGATGTCGACCAGCAGCGCGGCCGCGCGTCCGATGATGTCGGCGCCCACGCCGCGTGCGGGGATCTCGACCAGGTGAGGCAGCGTGTGCAGTTCACCGACCACGACATCGGCGGCCTGGCGGGGAACTGCGTTGGGCCACGACCCGATGCCGGTCGCGGCGGCAAAGGCGCTCACTCGCACGACCCTATGTGACCGGGCTACCCTCGTGCTCGGAAGGGGACGGCGATGACCGGACGGGCGCTGCTGCTGTCCGTACTGGCTGCCCTGCTCGCGGGATGTGTGTCGACGATCGACGGTACCGCGGTGCGCTCTCCCCCCGGACTCGACGAGGACTCCCGCTCCCCCGTCGACGTCGACGCGGTGCTGCTCGATCAGGCGCAGATGCGCGCGATCACCGGGGCCGGTGAGGATCTGACGATCATCCCCAGCATGGACGGCAAGATCCCGGTCGACATCGAACCCCTGATGCAGACGGTCGCGGCGCAGTGCGCCTGGGTGTTCGCCGAATCGCAGACCTTCGGCGACGAGATCGAGGAGTTCCACAAGACGTCGTTCCAGAACCCGCCCGGCGGCGGGCTGATCTCCCAGGGCGCCGCGGGCTATCGCGACGCCGCGACGGCCCGGCGAGCGTTCGACGGACTCGTGGCGCGCATCGGCGGATGCGAGCAGACCGCGGACGGGCCGGGTTACGTCGGCACCGTGACCGTGACGCCGAATTCAGTGCGCACCCGGCCCGGCGGATGCGGCCGCGACTACCGCGTCACCTCCGCGGTCCTGCTGGAGGTGACCTTCTGCGGGTTCTCCGAGGCGGTACCCGAGATCGTGATGACCAACATCGTCGCGAACGTGCCGAATTAGCCGTCAGGGCAGGAAGAGGATGCCGTCCGCCGACGCCGCCGCCAACAGCTCCGGGATGGTCAACTCGCCGTAGCCGGTGTGCACCGGGCCACGTGCGGTGCCCAGGAACAGCACCACGCCGGGATCGGGGACGACGTCGAGGTGGTAGGCCTGCACGCCCGGCAGGTGGTACTGGAAGAAGTTGAACAGGTAGTCCACCATGAAGATCAGGCTGCCGATCGGGTCTCCCCACAGCTGGGAGGCGTTGTACAACGGCGTCATCGCGGCGGGGTCGCCGACCATCACGATGGGACCGAAGTGCGGTTTGATGCCGCCGCCCGGAAAGTAGGGCGGCATGAAGGGTTGCAGGCCCGGCAGATCGGTGGCCATGTACGGCGCGGAGCTGCCGTAGGTGCCGATGTTGACGAACATCGAGTCGGCGCCGTTGCCCGGCACGATCGTGTTGATCCCCGGCGCCTCGAATCCGATGCCCGCCAGGCCGATCTGCTGCGCGACGAACTGCGCCTCCCAGCCACCCAGCGAGTGGCCGGTGACGAAGACGTCCTCGGCGCTGTAACCCTGCAGAGCCGCTTCGTGGAGTACCCGTTCGGCGAAGTCGAGGGCGTCGTAGAAGGCCGGCGGCGTGCTGGAGGTGAACACCACCTGCAGGTCGGCGATGACCTGGCTGATGGCGATGAACGGGTTGAACAACAGATGCGATCCGCCGGTGGTGCCCTGATAGGCGATGATGATCTGGTTCTCCGGGGTCACCCAGACGGTTCCGGCCATACCCGTGAAGGTGTTGGCGGCCTTCATCTGAAATCCGTTGACGGTGAACGGAACCATGCCGCCGGGGGTCGCGCCGAGCACGTATTCCGCGGCCGAGGCGTTGAGGAACTGTGCCACCGTCGGTGTCAGCCGCGTCGTGGGACCGGTGTAGGTCAGGGTCGGCACCACCGGCTGCGGCGGCGGTGTCTGATAGAGCCCCAACAACCGCTCCGTCTCGCGGAACGCTCCGAAGATCGCGTCGTTGATCGGCGCGAGGCTGACGGGAAGGGTCGGGCTGTTCGGCGACGAGGTGAAGTCGAGCGCCTCCAGCACGGCGTTGACCAGCCGTGCGGGCGTCTCGAGCAGCTCCGCGACGGGTGAAAGTGGTTGGGGTGGGCCCGGAGTGGTCTTCTCGACGGCATCAGGGACGGTGACGACGGCCCGTGCCGGTGCCGGCTGCGTGCGCACGGCCGTCGGGACGACGTCGGTGGCGCGCTCGGCGACCTTGTCGACAACCGATTCGCGGGCCGTCACGGAGGCAGGCACGCGGGCAGCACGGGTCACCCGAGCGTCGGCGTCGTTGTCCTCACTGCTGCCGCGGACTGCGGCTCTGCGCAGCTCCGTGCGCTCCGGTCCACGGGCGGGGGTGTCGATCGCCTTCGCGGCGTCGTCGTCGGTCTTGCGGCGGCTCACCCCGCTGCCGGCGGAGGGGCCGGTGTCCGTGGTCGACCCGGAGGCGGATTCCGCCGCAGACCCGGAGACCCCGGAACTCGAGGCGGTGGAGTCGGCCGACGCGACGGCCGGCGCGATACCCACGAGTCCGGCGTAGACCGCGATCGCGGCGACGCCGTAGAGGAACGACCTGTTCTGGAGGCGGCGGCTCGACCGCTTGATGTCGTCCGTCACGGACGGCTCCCCCTTGGCACCGGCAACACCGGTGACAACTTACATTGTCAGGTGGGAGCGTTCAGGGGAATCGCGACGATGGCGTCAATTTGGTGTCGATGGTGTCTACGCATTGGTGATCGTCGCGCTGGCCAGCACCTCGTCGCCCTGCGGATCCGGCCGGTAGACGACCATGGTCTGACCGGCGGCGACTCCGCGCAGCGCGCTGCGCAGCGACACCGACAGCGTTCCATCCACGACGGACGCGACCCCGTCGGCCAGGCCGCCGTGCGCGCGCACCTGCACCTGGCATTCGACCGGACCGGTGAACGGCGCACCGGAGGTGAATACCGGCCGCTCACCCTGCAGGCGCCACACGTCGAGATCCTCCGCGGGTCCGACGTGCACCGTGCCGGTCTGCGCGTCGATGCCGGTCACGTACCGGGGGCGGCCGTCCGGACCCGGGCCCGCGATACCCAGGCCCTTGCGCTGACCGATCGTGAACCCGTGTACGCCTTCGTGTTCGGCGAGCGTGGTGCCACCGGCGTCGACCACCGCGCCGCGGCGCACGCCGATGCGGGCGCCCAGGAAGGCGCGGGTGTCACCGGAGGGGATGAAGCAGATGTCGTGGCTGTCTGGCTTGTCGGCGACCGCGAGACCGCGGCGGGCTGCCTCCTCGCGGATCAGCGCCTTCGGGGTGTCGCCGATCGGGAACACCGCGTGGCGCAACTGCTCGGCGCTCAGCACGCCGAGCACGTAGGACTGATCCTTGTCGGCGTCGACGGCTCGCCGCAGCCTGCCGTCCGACAGCCGGGCGTAGTGGCCGGTCGCCAGGGCGTCGAATCCCAGTGCCAGCGCGCGGCCGGCAAGCGCGGAGAACTTGATCTTCTCGTTGCAGCGCACGCACGGATTCGGCGTCTCCCCGCGGGCGTAGGACGCCACGAAGTCGTCGATCACGTCGTCTTTGAACCGGTCCGCGAAATCCCAGACGTAGAACGGGATTTCAAGCACGTCGGCGACACGGCGGGCGTCGCCGGCGTCCTCCTTCGAGCAGCAGCCCCGCGATCCGCTCCGCAGGGTGCCCGGTGCGGCGGACAACGCCAGATGCACGCCGACGACGTCGTGGCCGGCGTCGACCATACGGGCGGCGGCGACCGAGGAGTCGACGCCACCGCTCATCGCGACGAGAACACGCACTATTCCGCCACCCCCGCCGCTGCCAGCGCGGCCTGCCGTGCCCGCTCCACCGCCGCGGGCAGCACCGCGAGCACGGCGTCGACGTCCGCGTCGGTGCTGGTGTGGCCGAGCGACAGGCGCAGCGAACCACGTGCGCTCGCCGCGTCAGCGCCCATGGCGGTCAGCACGTGGGACGGCTGCGCCACCCCCGCCGTGCACGCCGAACCCGTAGAGCATTCGATTCCCTTGGCGTCCAACAGCATCAGCAGGGAATCGCCCTCGCAGCCGCGGAACGTGAAGTGCGCGTTGCCCGGCAATCGGTCGGTCCGAGACCCGTTGACATCGACGTCGTCGACCGTGGCCAGTACGCCCTCGATCAGCCTGTCCCGCAACGTCGTCACGCGCGACCGGTAGGCGTCCAGACCTTCCACGGCCACCTCTGCGGCCGCCGCCATCGCCACTGCCGCGGCGACATCCGGGGTGCCCGAACGCACGTCTCGCTCCTGACCGCCGCCGTGCAGCAACGGCACGCACGCGGTGTCGCGGCGCAGCAGCAACGCACCCACGCCGGTGGGACCGCCGAACTTGTGGGCGGCCACGCTCATCGCCGCCAACCCGCTGGCCCCGAAATCGACCGGCAGCGCGCCGACGGCCTGCACCGCGTCGCTGTGCATCGGCACGCCGAACTCGGCGGCGACGGCCGCCAGCTCGGCGATCGGCTGCACCGTACCGACCTCGTTGTTGGCCCACATGACCGAGACGAGGGCGACGTCATGAGCGTCCTGCAGGGTCTCGCGCAGGGCCGCCACGGACACGGTCCCGGCGGCGTCGACCGGCAACCAGGTCACCTCGGCGCCCTCGTGTTCGACCAGCCATTCGACCGCGTCGAGTACCGCGTGGTGCTCGATCGGGGTGGTGACGATGCGGCGCCGCTGCGCGGCCGCATCGCGGCGCGCCCAGAAGATGCCCTTGACCGCGAGGTTGTCGCTCTCGGTGCCGCCGGCGCAGAAGATGACCTCCGACGGGCGCGCGCCCAGCAGCTTCGCCAGCGCCTCGCGAGCCTCCTCGGTGCGACGGCGCGCCAGCCGGCCCGCGCCGTGCAGCGACGACGCATTGCCCACCAGACCCAGCGCAGCCGTCATCGCCTCGATGGCAGCGGGGTGCATCGGGGTGCTGGCGGCGTGATCGAGGTAGACCGACTTCGGCGAGGGCATAGACCGTCCAGGATAGCCGTCGCCGGCGGGCGGGCCGGATCGCCCGCTCAGCCGGCCAGAGCGTGCGCGGGCGCCTTCGACGGCGGCGTTCCGCGGACCGCCGCCTCACAGCGCCGGGCCAGGTCGCGGCGGTCGCCGCCGGGCAGCTGCAGAGACTCGACGTGGATATGGCAGACGGTACGGCGCGCGCTGATCACCCGTTTGACCGACGACAGCAGGCTGTCGTCGCCGACGAACGCAGGCACGGTCGACAGCCCACCGTCTCTGTGCCGGTAGGACAGCTGCAGCGGCTGCACGGGCCGGTTGGCGTCGACGGCGGCCTGGAACATCGCGGGCCGGAACCGTCCGTAACCCAGCCCGCACCAGGTGGTGCCCTCGGGGAACGCCACGACGGTGTGGCCGTCGCGCAGCCGGTCGCCGACGGCTGCGACCACCTCGGGCAGCCGGCGTAGCCGGGTGCGGTCGATGGGGATCACCTTCATGATCCGCACGATCGGACCGAGCGCAGGCCAGTCGACCAGGTCCGCGCGGGCAACGAACGATCCGGGCAGCACGGCGCCGATGGCGAAGATGTCCAACCACGACACGTGGCCGCTGACGACCAGCACACCGCGCAGGTTGCGGATCGGGCCGCCCGACACCGCCATCCGCACCCCGAAGCTGCGCAACAGCAGCCGGCAGTAACCGCGCTGCAGATGCCACCGGCCGGGCATCGGCAACGCCAGGACCCACACACCCGAGAACAGGATCAGCGCGGCGGCCACCCGCAGCAGTGTGCGCACGGCGACCCACCAGCGCCGACCGGGCCGGTCCGCCCCGGAGCGCACGCAGCTCGCGTCGCACGTCGCGCGCTGCAGCCACGGGTGTTCGGCGGTGAGTGTCACGACCCCAGCCCGTTCGCCATGTCGCCGGTTGCGGCCACCGAGCGCAGCCGGCGCAGGTACCGGACGTCGGCGTGGCGTTTGTCGAGCAGGGCCGGGAAGTCGCCGACCCCGAAATCCGGATCGTGCGCGGGCTCTCCGCAGATCCGGGCGCCGAGGCGCAGATAGCCGCGCATCAGCGGGGGCACCGACACGCGGGCGGGCGGATCGATGTCGTCCAGGCCCCTGCCGTCGACGGTGACGGGCCGGTAGGGGTGCACGCGGTAGTCCGGAGGGGCGGCGTGGCGGCGGGTGAAGTCGCGCACCGCGCGGATCTGGCTGCCTGCCGGTTCGCGTCCGCTGACGACCGGGACCGAGACACAGCCCGTGACGTAGTCGTAGCCGCAGCGGTCGAGGTAGGCCAGAATGCCGGCCCACATGAGCAGCACCACGGCGCCGTTGCGGTGGTCTCGCCGGACCACGGCGCGGCCCATCTCCACCAGCGACGGGCGCAGCGGGTCCAACGCGGTGACGTCGAATTCGGTGGCGGTGTAGAGGCCGCCCGCGGCGATCGCCCCCGGTGGCGGCAGCATGCGGTAACAGCCGACCAGCTCGCCGGACTCCTCGTCGCGGACGAGCAGGTGGTCGCAGAACTCGTCGAAGCGGTCGGCGTCCAGACCGCCCGGGCGGCCGTCATCCCGCAGCGCGTAACCCGGCTCGGAGGTGAACACGTCATGCCGCAACCGCTGGGCGGCGGCGACGAGCGTGGGATCGCAGGTCAGCAGCAGCGAGTAGATGGGCGTAGCCGGCCCGGTCGGCCGGTCGGGAGCGATGAGTACAGAGGCGGTGCTCATGGTCTGCACGGTCGCGCAGCCGTCGGGCCTGGCGGCAAGCACCGCGTGACGTGTTCGTGCACGCCGGGTGACGAGTTGTCCGCACCTCCTAGCCTGGTGAGGTGTTCTTCTTCATCGTCGGCCTGTCCACCAAGCAGAAATACCTCGGCGCGGGAGGTGTGCGGACCTGCCCGCGCTGCCACAACAACTCGCAGTGGTCCCGGATGAAGGAGTACCGCCAGTTCACGCTGTTCTTCATCCCGATCGCCCGCTGGAAGCGCAGGAACTTCGAGGTGTGCGGCATCTGTGGGAGCGCGGTCGCGGTGTAACGGTTACTCCTGCAGCCGGACGACCGTCTGATCGACGGCGCGGCGCGGCGTATGCAGGTGGTTCGCTGCGAACCCGTCGTCGGCGTAGCCGATCGCGAGCCCGCACAGCACGGTGAGTTCCTCCGGTATGCCGAGCACCGCGCGCACGATCTCCGGGTAGGCCGCGACGGACACCTGCACGCAGGCGCCCAGGCCACGCTCGGTGAGGGCCAGCAGGAGGGTCTGCAGGTACATCCCGACCCCGACCGCATCGGCGAGCCCGAGGTCGCGATGCATGCACACCGCCCCGGCCATGGGCGCTCGGAAGAAGTCGAAGTTCCGTAACTGCGCGATGCGCCGGGCGTCGGCGTCGTCGCGCGCGATGCCCATCGACCCGTACACCAGCGCACCGAGCTCCCGGCGCAGCGGCAGATAGCTTTCCGGCAGGCCGCTGGTGACCGGCAGTTCGATCGTCGCGGCCTCGAGCAGCGCCTCGGCGAGCCGATCGCGGCGCGACCCGGTGGCCAGGACCAGTCGCCACGGTTGCACGTTCGAGTTGGACGGTGCGCGGGCGGCCAGCTCGAGCGCTTCGTCGACGAACTCCCAGGGAACGGGCTTGTCGCGCAGAAACATTCGCATGCTTCGCCGCCCGCGCACCGCCTCCTCGAGGTTCACGATCGTGAAGCCCGGCGGTCGCGCCGCTGTTCGAGTTCTTCCTCGCCGACCGGGACCAGCATCGGCTGCCCCGGCCTGCACAGCATGACGACGACGAACCGCAGCGCGACGTCGTCGCGGTTGTTGGCGTCCGAGTAGTGGATGACGTCGCCGCCGGGTTCCCAGAACGCCTCCCCCGCGGAGATCACGCGCGGCGCCTCGCCCTCGAGTTCGAACAGCATCTCGCCTTGGAGTACGAAGCCGAACGCGGGTCCGCCGGGATGGCGGTGTGGCGGCGCCCCCGGGCTGCCCGGTGGCCACTCGATGATCGTGGTCATCACCTCGGCGTCGGCGGGGATGAACGGTGGTGTGACGCTCTGGATCACGGTCAGAGCGTTCATCAGATCGGTTTCGCTCATCGTCCGGCCTGCCATTCGGCGAACGTGGTCTTGGCGATCACGGCGCCGTCCCCGGTGACCAGGCTGCGCTCATCGACCGGGGTTCCGAAGTAGGTGGCGGCGGGGTCGACCACCACCGGGCGCGGGTCACCGGATGCGGCCAGGACGGCGCCGGCCAGATCGGCGAAGGACATCTTGTCCGGCCCACCGAGGTTCACGACGCCGTTGCGCGGGACACCGGCCGCGGCACCGGCCACCTCGGCGGCGACGTCGGCTGCGGCGATCGGCTGGATCATGGCATCGGGGACGCGCACCTCGTCGCCGACCACCAGCGATGCGGTGATCGACTCGGCGAATTCGTGGAACTGGGTGGCCCGCACGATCGTGTACGGCAACCCCGAATCGGACAGGGTTTTCTCCTGCACCGCTTTGGCGCGCATGTAGCCGCTCTTGGGCAGTTCATCGACGCCGACAATCGACAGCGCCACATAGTGCGTGACACCGACGGCCCGGCTCGCGGCGACCAGATTCGACGACGACCGGCTGAAGAAGTCCATCACCGGGTCGTCCTCGAAGGACGGCGAATTGGTGACGTCGACGAGGACGTCGGCACCGGCCAGCGCATCGGCCAGGCCCTCCCCGGTCAGCACATCGGCGCCCGACGACCGGGAGGCGGCGACGACGTTGTGACCGTCGGCGCGCAGCAGGTCGACGACCCGTGTGCCGATCTGCCCGGTGGCTCCCATGACGGTGATCTTCATGGCGTGAGTTCCTTTCGATGAGGTGAGGTTCGCTCTCACTGCTCACCGTCGCACTCCGCGAGTGCGTGGCGAACCCTGGAAACTCCGTAGTCCGCCGGGGTCAGCGCAGCGACATGTCGCGCAGTTCGCGCCGCGATCTGATGCCGAGCTTGGCGAACACCTTGCGCAGGTGCCATTCGACGGTATGGGCGCTGATGAACAGCTGCGCCCCGATCTCCGAGTTGGTCAGGCCGGCGCCGGCCAGATCGGCGATCTGCTGTTCCTGTGGCGTGAGCGCGTCGCCGGAGCGGACGGGCTGTTTGGCGGTCTTCTCTCCGGTGGCGAGGAGTTCGCGACGCGTCCGGTCGGCGAACGCCTTGGCCCCCATGGTGGTGAAGCGCTCGTGGGCCAACCGCAGCTGGATGCGTGCGTCGGTGCGGCGCTGGGCCCGCCGCAGCCACTCGCCGTAGAGCAGGTGTGCGCGCGCCGCCATGGCGCCCATCCCGGTGCGCGCCAGCCGCTCGACGGCCTCCACGTAACCGTCCTCGGCACCGCCCTCGCCGCCGCGGCCGCTGTGGGCGCTGTTTAAGAGGGCGTGCATCAGCGCCCGGATGCCCAGCGCGGCGTCGGTGCCGCTCGCCGCCGTGCGGTCGTCGAGGAGGTCGACGGCGTCGCGGGCCACGGCGAGTTCGTCGGCGCGGACCCCGGCCTCGACGCGTTCGATCAGGGTGCGGGTATGGACGCTCAGATCCTCGTAGGCGCACCCGCGTGACGTCGCGGCGAGCGCCGCCGGGTAGCGCCCGAGCCCGTTGTGCAGCACCGCGTTGGCGTATTCGGCCAGGCCGATCAGCCGGCCCTCGCCCCGCGCGGAGCCGTCCTCCAGCGCGCCGCCGATCAGCGCCGTCGCCTCGGCCTCGTCGCCGACCCACGCTGCCAGCAGCAGCGAGTGGTACCGCACCGGGGCATGGCCGGCAGCCGCCGAGATCGACTCGGCCTCCGCGAGTAACGTTCGCGCAGCGGTGAATTCACCTGCGGTGACGTGTACACCGGCCCGGGAGGTGAGCGCCGCCGGAAGCACCGACAGCGCCCCGGTCTGTTTGGCGATCCGCACCGCGGTCTGCGCGAGGCGGTGCACGGCGACGTCGTCCCACAGCTCGTTGGCCAGGACCTCGTGGGCGAGCGGATACGCCTGCCACAGCCAGTCGTCCGGACCGATCGCGTCCACGGCCGCCCGCATCGCACCCGCGGCGGTGGCATTGCCCTCGGTCAGCCGGCAGGCCAGCGCCGTGACGACGAGGTCCACCGGCCGAGACGAATCGACGGGCGTGCGCGCGGCGGCGGCGGTGGTCCGGGCGAGGTCGGGCCCGCCGAGCCGGCCGACATACATCGCGGCGCTGATCGCGTCGAGATGGGTCTCGGCGGCCAGCCGCGGATCGAGCGCCTCCAGGCGGCCGGCGATGTCTACCAGTTGGTCCACCGAACTCCGCAGCACCGGCGCCGAACCCTGGCTGCGGCCGCGGGCGAACGTCAGACGAGCCCGCAGCCGTTCGGCCCTCGCACGTCCGAGTTCGTCGAGAGGTGCCCGGTCGGCGGCGTCGAGCAACTCTTCGGCCGTTTCGAATGCGGCGGCGCCGCGCTGCGCTTCGGCCGCGGCCAATGCCCGCTGACCGCGCCGCAGCGGATCGGGGGTGAGCTCCGCTGCCTTGGTGAGAAACGCTGCGGCGGCGGCACTTCCACCGCGCAACGCGGCCCGGCCGGCGGACCGCTCCAGTTCGGCGGCCACCGACTCGTCGGGGCCCGCCGTGGCGTGCGCGCGGTGCCAGGCGCGCCGGTCGGGGTCGACGGCGGAGTCGGTGACGTGCGCCAGCGCGTGGTGTGCCGCCCGTCGCGCGTCCGGTCCCGCCGACCGATAGGCCGCCGACCGCACCAGCGGGTGCCGGAACCGCACCCGGGTGTCGATGTCGAGCAGGCCGTCCCCTTCGGCCGGGGCCGCGGCGCCGGCCGCCAGGCCCAGGTGTTCGGCCGCCCGCAGCAGCAACACCGCATCACCGAGGGGTTCGGCCGCCGCGATCGTCAGCACCCGCTGGGTGTCGTCGGGCAGCGCGCGGATACGCCGGATGAAGTGGTTCTCGAGCTGACCGGGCACCGGCCGGGCGTCGGGCCGCAGATAACCGCCTGCGAGCTGCCCGGCCGTCAATCCGCGCGGTAACTCCAACAGTGCCAACGGGTTTCCCCGCGTCTCGGCGACGATCCGGTCGCGCACCCTGGCGTCGATGCGGCCCGGGATCGCGGCCTCGAGCAACGCGCGTGCGTCGGGCTCGGCCAGTCCGCCGACGGCGAGCGCGGGCAGACCGGACAGTTCAGGGGTGGACTCCCGCTGCGCGAACACCATGGCGACGGGTTCGGCGAGCAGCCGGCGCGCCACGAAGCCGAGAGTCTGCGCGCTGACCCGGTCCAGCCACTGGGCGTCATCGACCACGCACAGCACCGGTTGGGCGCGGGCCGCTGCGGACAGCAGACCCAGCACCGCCAGGCCGACGAGGAAGCGGTCCGGCGCGGGCCCGCTGCGCAGGCCGAACGCCACGGTCAGTGCGTCGCGCTGCGGTGCGGGGAGGTCGTCGGTGTGATCGAGCAGCGGAGCGCACAGCTGATGCAGTCCGGCGTAGGCCAGCTCCATGTCCGATTCCACCCCGGCAGCGCGCAGGACCGTGAACCCGCCGGCGCGCTCGAGCAGGAAACCCAGGAGCGCGGACTTACCGATTCCGGCCTCACCGGAGAGCACCAGCACCTGGCTGTCGCCAGACCGGCTGAGCGCCAACGCCTCCAGCAGCCGAGCGCATTCCGCGCTGCGGCCGGGCAGGGCGTCTGTGGATCCGGTCATGGTCGGGGTTGATCTTCGCCGACACGAAACCCCGGCGCCACCAGGACGCCGGGGTTTCGCATGGGGTCGTTTCGAGGCTGAGCGGGCTCAGCCCTTGCGGGCCTTGACCTTTTCGGTCAGCTGCGGGGTGACCTTGAACAGGTCGCCGACGATGCCGAGATCGGAGATCTCGAAAATCGGGGCTTCCTCGTCCTTGTTGACCGCGATGATCGTCTTGGACGTCTGCATACCCGCGCGGTGCTGGATGGCGCCCGAGATGCCGAGCGCGATGTAGAGCTGCGGGGAAACGGTCTTCCCGGTCTGACCGACCTGGAACTGGCCCGGGTAGTAACCGGAGTCGACCGCGGCACGGGACGCGCCGACGGCGCCGCCCAGCGCGTCGGCGAGCTCCTCGACCACGTTGAAGTTGTCCGCGCTGCCGACGCCACGACCACCCGAGACCACGACGGTGGCCTCGGTGAGTTCGGGACGGTCACCGGCCACCGCGGGATCACGCTTGGTGATCTTGGTGGCGTTCTCGGCCTGGGCGGGCACCTCGACGTTGACGACCTCGCCTGCGCCGTCGGCCGGCTCGGCGTCGATCGCGCCGGCGCGCACCGTGATCACCGGGGTGTCACCGGTGACCTCGGCCTCGACGGTGTAGGCGCCACCGAAGATGGAGTGGATGGCCTTGCCACCCTCCTGCACCGCGATGACGTCGGTCAGCACACCCGAACCGATCCGGGCGGCCAGTCGGCCTGCGATCTCCTTGCCGTCCGCGTTGGCGGACAGCACGATGCCTGCCGGCGAGTTCTCCTCGGCCAGCGCCGCGAGGACGTCGACCTGCGGGGTGACCAGGTAGTTCTCCGCGTCGTCGGATTCCGCGACGTAGATCTTGGCGGCGCCGGCGGCCTTGAGTCCCTCGACGAGGGGTTCGGCGGTTCCGGGCTTGCCCACCACGACCGCGGCGGGCTCACCCAGGGCGCGGGCGGCGGTGATCAGTTCGGTGCTGACCTTCTTGAGCGCACCTTCGGCGTGCTCCACGAGCACGAGTACTTCAGCCATTGGTTCGTTTCTCGTTTCTCAAGTCCTGGAGGAATGATCTAGATGATTTTCTGGGCAACGAGGTACTCGGCGACCTTGCTGCCGCCTTCGCCTTCGTCGGTGACCTTCTCGCCCGCGGTCTTCGGCGGTTTCGGGGTCGACGTCAGCACGCGGGAGCCGGCGTTCGCGACGCCGACCTCGTCGGGCTCGACGCCGATCTCGGCCAGCGTGAGGGTGGTGACTTCCTTCTTCTTCGCGGCCATGATGCCCTTGAAGGACGGGAAGCGCGGTTCGTTGATCTTCTCGTTGACGCTGACCACGGCGGGCAGCGGAGCCTCGAGGGTGAACACGCCGTCGTCGGTCTCGCGCTCGCCGGTGACCTTGCCGTCCTCGACGGTGACCTTGCGCATGTGGGTCAGCTGCGGCAGGCCGAGGTACTCGGCGATGATGGCCGGCACTGCGCCGCCCGCACCGTCGGTGGCCTCGTTGCCGGCGATGACCAGTTCCGTGCCTTCGATGGTGCCCAGCGCCCGGGCCAGCGCCCAGCCGGTCTGCACCATGTCGGAACCGTGCATGCCCTCGTCGACCAGGTGCACGGCCTTGTCGGCGCCCATCGACAGCGCCTTACGGATGGCTTCGGTGGCGCGCTCGGGACCGGCGGTCAGCACGGTGACGGTGCCGGCTGCGTCGCCTTCCTTCTCCTTGATCAGGAGCGCCTCTTCGACGGCACGCTCGTTGATCTCGTCGAGCACGGCGTCGGCGGCCTCCCGGTCGAGGGTCCAATCGCCCTCGGACAGCTTGCGCTCCGACCACGTGTCTGGGACCTGTTTGATCAGGACCACGATGTTCGTCATGGGTGCTTCGTCCTCTCGATGAGGCCGGCCGGCGGTCGGCCCGTTACCACGTTTGTGCAACTAGCACGATGTTACTCGTCGGTAACTAGTGCTGCTTCGCAGGAACACCATAGCCGGTCGAAGTTTGCGTTCTCGCCGCACCTTGGGTGGATAACTGTTCGCGAACCGGCCATCGTCTTCGCGGCTGGGTTAGCCTGCGTTGCGATGAGCCGCTTGCGCGAAGAGGAGAGTGCACCGATGAGCGCATTCGTGACGGGTCCGTGCAGCACCGGCGGGGACACCGGTGGTGACGGCCTGCCCCTGACCGGGGAGCGGACCATCCCCGGCCTGGCCGAGGAGAACTACTGGTTCCGCCGCCACGAGGTCGTCTACGCCCGACTGGCCGACCGATGCGCAGGTCGCGACGTGCTGGAGGCCGGCTGCGGTGAGGGGTACGGCGCCGATCTGATCGCCGAGGTGGCCGGCCGGGTGATCGCGGTGGACTACGACGAGGCGACGGTCGCCCACGTGCGCGCCCGCTATCCGCGGGTGGACGTGCGCCACGGCAATCTGGCCGAGCTGCCGCTGCCGGACGGGTCGGTCGACGTGGTCGTCAACTTCCAGGTCATCGAACATCTGTGGGATCAGCCACAGTTCGTCCGCGAGTGCCACCGGGTGCTGCGCCCGGGCGGTCTGCTGCTGATGTCGACACCGAACCGGATCACCTTCTCCCCCGGACTCGACACCCCGCTCAACCCGTTCCACACCCGCGAACTCAACGCCGCCGAACTCACCGAACTCCTCACCGGCGAGGGCTTCACGATCGACGGCGTGTACGGGGTTTTTCACGGCCCGCGGCTGGCCGAACTCGACGCCCGCCACGGCGGCTCGATCATCGAGGCGCAGGTCGAGCGCGCGGTGGCCGGCGCACCGTGGTCCGACGAACTGCTCGCCGACGTCGCCGCGGTGCGCACCGACGACTTCGATCTGCTGGACGCCGGCAGCCGCGACATTGATGAGAGCCTGGATCTGGTGGCGATCGCGGTGCGGCCGTGAGTGACGGCACCGCGCAGATTCCGGGGATGTTCACCCTGGTCCTGCACACCCATCTGCCCTGGCTCGCCCACCACGGCCGCTGGCCGGTCGGCGAGGAATGGCTCTACCAGTCGTGGTCGGCGTCCTATCTGCCGTTGCTGCGGGTGCTGCGCACACTCGCGGCCGAAGACCGCTCCCATCTGCTCACCCTGGGCATGACGCCGGTGGTGACCGCGCAGCTCGACGATCCGTACTGCTTGACCGGGATGCACCACTGGCTGGCGAACTGGCGGCTGCGAGCACTCGAGGCGTCGACGCGGCCGCAGCCGTTGCGCGACTTCGGTCGTCGGGAGCACGCCGCCGCCGACCAGGCGCTCGACGACTTCACCTCGTTGTGGAGCCACGGCGGCAGTCCGCTGCTGCGCGAACTGCTCGACGCAGACACCGTCGAGTTGCTCGGCGGGCCGTTGTCCCATCCGTTCCAGCCACTGCTGAATCCGAGGCTGCGGGAGTTCGCGCTGCGCGAGGGGCTGGCTGACGCCCACCAGCGGTTCGCGCACACGCCGCGCGGTATCTGGGCGCCCGAATGCGCGTACGCACCAGGTATGGAGGCCGGCTACGCCGATGCGGGCGTCGGCCACTTCATGGTCGACGGGCCGTCACTGCACGGCGACACCGCGCTGGGCCGCCCAGTCAGCGATTCGGGCGTCATCGCGTTCGGCCGCGACCTGCAGGTCAGCTACCGCGTGTGGTCGCCGAAGTCCGGCTATCCCGGCCATCCCGCCTACCGCGACTTCCACACCTACGACCACGTGACCGGACTCAAACCGGCCCGGGTGACCGGTCGCAACGTCGCGTCGGCCGATAAGGCGCCCTACGACCCACAGCGCGCCGACCGGGCCGTCGACCGGCACGTCGGTGACTTCGTCGACGTGGTGCGCAAGCGGTTGACCGACGAGAGCGAACGCATCGGCCGGCCCGCCCACGTCATCGCCGCGTTCGACACCGAACTGTTCGGCCACTGGTGGCACGAGGGCCCGGTGTGGCTGGCCCGCGTGCTGCGCGCCCTCCCCGCCGCCGGGGTGCGGGTCGGCACCTTGGCCGACGCCGTCGACCACGGATTCGTCGGCGCCGCAACGGAATTGCCGCCGAGCTCGTGGGGTTCGGGTAAGGACTGGCAGGTCTGGTCCGGTGAACAGGTATCGGATCTGGTGCAACTCAACACCGAGGTCGTCGACACCGCGCTGGGGACTGTGGACAAGGCGCTCACCCAGCACGCGTCGGTGGGCGCGCCCACCCCCCGCGACACCGTCGCCGACCAGATACTGCGCGAGGCACTGCTCACGGTGTCGAGCGACTGGCCGTTCATGGTCAGTAAGGACTCCGCCGCCGACTACGCCCGCTACCGCGCGCATCTGCACGCCCACGCCACCCGGGAGATCTCCGACGCGCTGGCCGCCGGGCGTCGCGAACAGGCACAGCGCCTCGCCGACGGCTGGAACCGGGCGGACGGCCTGTTCGGTGCCCTCGACGCGCGTCGACTGCCCCGATGACGACGTGAAGATCCTGCTCGTCTCGTGGGAGTACCCGCCGGTGGTCATCGGTGGGCTCGGTCGCCACGTCCACCACCTCGCCACCGATCTGGCCGCCGCCGGCCACGACGTCGTCGTGCTCGCGCGGCGTCCGTTCGACACCGATCCGAGCACCCACCCCACCACCGACGAGGTGGCCGAGGGCGTACGGGTCGTCGCCGCCGCGCAGGATCCACACGAGTTCGAGTTCGCCACCGACATGATGGCGTGGACGCTGGCCATGGGCCATGCGATGGTCCGCGCCGGGCTGGCGATCACCTCGCACGGCGCGCCGTGGCGACCCGACGTGGTGCACGCCCACGACTGGCTGGTCGCGCATCCGGCCATCGCGCTCGCACAGTTCCACGACGTGCCGTTGGTGTCGACCATCCACGCGACCGAGGCGGGCAGGCACGCGGGGTGGGTATCAGGTCGGGTCAGCCGTCAGGTGCACGCCGTCGAATCCTGGCTGGTGCGCGAAAGCGACGCCCTCATCACGTGTTCGGCGTCCATGCGCGACGAGATCTCGGCGCTGTTCGGCCCCGACCTCGCCGACGCCGGGGTCATCCCCAACGGCATCGACGCGCAGCGCTGGCCGTTCGCCCTGCGCCGGGAGCGCAGCGGTCCGCCGGAGCTGCTGTATCTGGGCCGCCTCGAGTACGAGAAGGGCGTGCAGGACCTCATCGCGGCGCTGCCGCGGATCCGGCGCGCGCATCCCGGCACCACCCTCACCATCGCCGGCGAGGGCACCCAGCAGGACCGATTGATCGAGCAGGCCCGCCGGCACAAGGTGCGCCGGGCCGTGACCTTCGCCGGTCATCTCGGCCACGACGATCTGGTCGCGACACTGCACCGTGCCGACGTCGCAGTGCTGCCGAGCCATTACGAACCGTTCGGCATCGTCGCGCTGGAGGCCGCGGCCACCGGCATACCGCTGGCCACCGCGAACGTCGGCGGACTCGGCGAAGCCGTCATCAACGGTCATACCGGGGTGTCGTTCCCGGCCCGCGACGTGCCCGCGATCGCCGCTGCCGTCTGCGCGGTGCTCGACGACCCGGCCGCGGCACAGCAGCGGGCGATCGCCGCTCGCGACCGGCTGACATCGGACTTCTCCTGGCCGATGATCGCCGAGCAGACCGTCGCGGTCTACCTCGACGCCAAGCGGGGCGAACGCATGCCGCTGGCCCGGTTGCCGATCGCCGAACAGGCACTGCCTGGCCGCTCCTGAACGGACCAGGAAATCTCACCAGTCACATTCGTCACAATTTGCACGTTTATCACATCCGTATCACGGGGAAGTCTCTTTTCGGAGCTTCGGCTCGCCGGAAACACCACACCGAAAACAGCACGAAAAGGACTCCTCGAATGAACACCGTGCTCTATGCCAGCCCGAACGGCGTCGTCTACGAAACCGATGCGTACAGCAAGTCCGAAATCGTCGAACTCATCGACGACCACGGGCTGGAGAATCTGTCGAGCCACGACCGGCAATTCGATTTCTGGTTCACCCCGTCGACCCGGCGCTGCCAGCAGGTCAACCGCCGCGCAATCGAACTGCTGCTCGCGACGACGTGCTTCACCGCGCGCACCGTCCCTCTGCTGCGCGGCGCCGTCGTGGTGGCCACTCACGACGCCGACGGTGACCTCGACGGTCTGAGCTGGGAGCAACTCGACGCGCTCGCCGAGGCCAGCCGGACGCTGACGAAGCGGGACCTGCGGATCCTCGAGCGCCGCATCGAACGAGCCGACCGCAAGCTGCGCCGTCCCGCGAAGCCGGCCGTCGCCGCCGTCCCGGCCGCCGAGGGCGTCATTCAGCTGCCGGTGCGGCACTGATCACCGGTCTGCTCAGCGCGCTGCTTTCTTCCGCTCGATATCGGCCAGAGCCGCGGCCAATTCGGCACGCTGAGCCGCCGAAGTCTCCCATGCGAGTTTGCGGTTCTTGACCACCTTGGCCGGAGCGCCGACCGCGATCGAATAGTCGGGGATGTCGCCCTTGACCACCGCGTGCGCGGCCAGCACACACCCCCGGCCGACCGTCGTTCCGCGTAACACGGTCACTTTCGTCGCGACCCACGTGTCGGGACCGATCCGCACCGGGCTTTTCACGATCCCCTGATCTTTGATGGGCAATTCGATGCTGTCCATGCGGTGGTCGAAATCGCAGATGTAGCACCAGTCCGCCATCAACACCGAGTCCCCGAGCTCGATGTCGAGATAGGTGTTGATGACGTTGTCGCGGCCCAGTACGACTTTGTCCCCGATCCGCAGCGATCCTTCATGGGCGCGGATCGTGTTCTTGTCGCCGATGTGCACCCACCGGCCGATCTCCATCTGGGCGAGTTCGGGCGTCGCCTGGATCTCGACGTGCTTACCCAGGAACACCATGCCGCGGGTGATCACGTGCGGATTCGCCAGCTTGAACTTCAGCAGCCGCCAGTACCGCACCAGATACCACGGGGTGTAGGCGCGGTTGGCGATCACCCATTTGAGCGACGCACGCGTCAGGAAGCGGGCCTGACGCGGGTCACGCAGGCGGGAACCCCGCCAGCGCTTGTGCAACGGTGCGCCCCACATCGTCGTCATGGCCGCAAAGCCTACGCGAGCCCCATCGCGGCCCGGGTTACCCTCACGTGGGCTCCGCACGGCCACCGCCCGGTGGCGCCGGCGAGTTCGAGCGACGAGAAAGGACACCGTGTTCCGGCGATTCCTGGTGCTGGCGACAACGGCGCTCTCCGTCTTCGTACTGGCTGGATGCGGTGACGACACGACCTGGGTCGAAGCTCGCGCGGCGTCGGGGTGGCCCGCCCAGTACGGCGACGCCGCCAACAGCAGTTACGCCGACGTCGACGGCGCCGACTCACTGGAACTCGAATGGAGTCGGTCGGTCAAGGGCACGCTCGGCGCCTCCGTGGCGTTGGGCTCGAGCGGATACCTCGGCGCCAACGCCCAGACCCCGGACGGCTGCTCGCTGATGGTGTGGGAGAGCGACAACGACGGCCGGCAGCGCTGGTGCACGCGGCTGGTCCAGGGCGGCGGTGGCGCCAGTCCGCTGATGGACGACTTCGACAACCTCTACGTGGGACAGCCCGGGACGATGTTGGCCTTCCCGACCACCCAGTGGTACCGCTGGCGGCGCCCGGTGATCGGAATGCCGACCACCCCGCGCATCCTGTCGGGCGGTCAGCTCCTCGTGGTCACCCATCTGGGCCAGGTGCTGGTGTTCAACGCGCACCGCGGGACTGTCGAGGGCGCGCCGCTGGATCTGGTGATTGTGGATCCGACCGACTCCGGGCGCGGTCTCGAGGACTGCGCGGCGGCCCGCCCCGAGTGCCCGGTGGCCGCCGCACCCGCGTTCTCGGCGACCGGGAACGTCGTCGTGCTCAGCCTCTGGGAACCCGGCGCCGAGGCGCCCGTGCTCGTCGGGCTGACCTACCGGCCCGGCCGCACGCCGCTGCTGTCGCGGGAGTGGACCTCGGATGCCGTCGCCCGCGGCCCCCTGGCCAGTCCGGTGCTCTCCGGTGACGGCGCAACGGTCTACGTCAACGGCCGCGACGGGAAGCTGTGGGCGCTCGACACCGCCGACGGATCGGCGAAGTGGTCGATCCCGCTGGACTACCAGGCCCAGACACCGCCTTCGGTGTCCCCCGATGGACTCATCCTCGCCGGCGGCGGACCGGAGGCGAGACTGACCGCGGTCCGAGACCGCGGTGACCGCGCCGAGGTGGTGTGGACCCGCGAGGACGTCGAACCGCTCACCACGTCCAGCCGCGCCGGGGACGTCGCCTACGCGGTCACCCGCGACGGCCGCGGGCAGACGCTGCTGGTGTTCGATCCCGCCGACGGCCGCACCGTGAACAGCTACCCGCTGCCGGAGGCGACCGGTTTCCCGGTGGGAGTGTCGATCGGTCGGGACGGCCGGGTGGTCGCGGCCACCAGCGACGGGCAGGTCTACGGGTTCGCGCCCGCCTGAGTTCAGGGCAGCGCGAGGACCGAGGCGAGCGCCGTACGCGGGATGGTGGCCTGGACGGCTCCGGCCGCCTCGGGTAGCAGCTCGCCCTGGCCGAAGTAGAACGTGATGTCCTCGTCGGTGATCGAGAAGTTCTGGTAGTTCTTCGGATCCATCCCGTCGCCGGGCAAGACGGGCTGCTCGGTGCCGGTCGTGCTCTGCAGCTTGTCCTGCACCGCGGGGAACACCACGTCCAGCGGGCGGGACTCTGGACGGAACAGCGTGTCGAACGTGACCGGCGCCTTGGCGGCCAGATCATAATTGAACGCCTTGTACCAGGTCTGCGGGTGCGCGCCGCCGACGTTCTGGTAGATCTCCAGCACCAGGCTCTGGGT
Source organism: Mycobacterium sp. 852013-51886_SCH5428379 (assembly GCF_001665575.1). Classification (GTDB taxonomy): domain Bacteria; phylum Actinomycetota; class Actinomycetes; order Mycobacteriales; family Mycobacteriaceae; genus Mycobacterium. Next base: position 145,067 of record NZ_LZSU01000011.1, read on the forward strand.
GCCGTTCGGCGCGAGCCCGGAGTGCTTGGCCGTGCCGTTGACGTCCAGGACGTAGGGCAGACCGCGCGAACCCGGCATCTCGGAGACGTTGACGAAGCCGTCACGGGTCTGGATCAGATAGGCCGAGACCGCCTGCTCGTCGGGGTAGCCGGCCGGAAAGTCGAAATCGAGTGTGTAGTTCGGGGTCGCGGCGTGCACCTGGCAGCTTTGCGTGCTGTCCAGCGCACCGCCGAGCTCGGCGCACGCCGTCTGCGCCGACGCGACGCCGGCACCGGCGGAACCGGTCAGCACGGCGGCGGTCAGCAGTGCCGCGAACGAAGTCAGTCGAGTCATCAGCCGCCAGAGTACGTGGTGTCCTAGTGTGACGGCCGACATAGGAACGCCGTTGCCCGGCTTGCGGTCCCGCTGCCAAGCCGGGTGATGACCACCGACAGCCGGGCGCTGCCGCGCGGTTTGAGCCGCTTGCGCAACGCATCGGGGTCGACATCGACACCGCGGACCAGGATCTCGACCGCGCCGCCGTCGTGCGCATGCAGCGCCTGACGCAGCCGGCGCTCGTGGAAGGCCAGCTGCTCGATCACCTCGAAACCCCGCACGCCGGTAGGCAGCCGGTCGCCGGACAGGTAGGCGATCGCGGGGTCGAGCTGCCATAGCCCGTGCCGGGCCGCGTAGTGACGCACCAGACCAGCGCGCACGACCGCGCCGTCCGGATCGATGATCCAACGACCGGCCGGGGCGACGTCACAGTCGTCGGGCTCGGCATCCGTGAGCTCCTCGCCGGTGTCCAGCAGCGCGGCTCTACGGGTGACCGCGGGCGAGCTCAGTTCCGCCGACCACAGGCAGGCTTCGCGGACCCCGCCGCCGGCGGAGACCACCTCGATCTCGCCGGTGGAGCCGAGCCGGCGTACGGCGTCGAAATCGATTCCGGGAGCGCACTTCACGACGTGCGGGCGACCGCGGTAGAGGTCGAGGACCGCGTCCAGCGGCGGGGTGTATGCGGCCGGATCGAACGTGCGGCGACCGCCGCTCCTGCGCGCCGGATCGAGTACGACGACGGTGTCGCGGGTGACCGGATGCAGGGCGTCGGCACGGCACAGCATCACGCCGCCACCACCGAGTTCGGTGTTGTGTCGAGCCATCGCGAGCCGCACCGGATCGATGTCGCTGCCCACCACCAGATCCGCGTGCCGGCGCAGGGTCACCAGTTCCGCGCCGATCGAACAGGTCGCGTCGTGGACGCGGGCACCGGCCAGCCGCATCGCCCGGTGTTCGGCGACAGGCGTCGCGGTGGCCTGCTGCAGCGCCTCGTCGGTGAACAGCCAGTCCTCGGCTCCGGACAGCTTGGCCGCCGCCCGCCGCCGCAGTCGCACGGTCTCGGCGAGAACGGCGGCGCGATCGCCGAAACGTGTTCGGAGCGCTGCGATGTCGGCGATGAGGGCATCGCCGGTCAGTGCGCGCTCCGCGGTGACGCGCAGGGCCTGTGCGCCGTCGTCGCCGCGCAGGTAGGCGACCGCGTCAATGTCGAACGTTACGACGGTTTGACCCCGGTGACCATCACGTTGTAGAACCAGCCCTTCGGCACGACGCGCCGCCACACGTTGGCGTCCACCCAGCTCAGCGACGTCCAGCTGTTGAACGCGAATTTGGCCCAGCCCCAACCCAATCGCTCGGGCGGCACGGCGGCCTCGAACGTGCGGACCGGCCAGCCCAGCATGGCGGCGGTGAATTCTTCACTGGCCGTATGGACTTCGACGGCGCCGGCGGAGCGGGCCATCTTCTCCAGATCGGCCGGATCGAAGGTGTGCAGGTCGACGACGGCCTCCAGCGCGGCGGCGCGCGACGACTCGTCGAGTTCGGTCTGCGGCCGCCGCCAGCCCGACAGCACGGGCAGTTTGGTGACGTTGGTGGTGATCCGCCAGGTGAGCGTGGACAGTTCGCGGGCGTACCGGTTGCCCACGGTGGTCGGCTCGCCGGCGAAGATGAAGCGGCCGCCGGGTTTGAGCACCCGGACCACCTCGCGCAGCGACAGTTCGACGTCGGGGATGTGGTGCAGCACGGCGTGACCGACGACGAGGTCGAAGGTGTCATCCTCGTACGGGATGCCTTCGGCGTCGGCGACCCGACCGTCGATGTCCAGGCCGAGTGACTGTCCGTTGCGGGTGGCGACCTTGACCATGCCCGGCGACAGATCGGTCACCGAACCGCGCCGCGCCACCCCGGCCTGGATCAGGTTGAGCAGGAAGAAGCCGGTGCCGCAGCCCAGTTCCAGCGCCCGGTCATACGGCAGCTCGCGCTGGACCTCGTCGGGGACGGCGGCGTCGAAGCGGCCCCGGGCGTAGTCGATGCAGCGCTGGTCGTAGCTGATGGACCACTTCTCGTCGTAGGTCTCGGCCTCCCAGTCGTGGTAGAGCACCTGGGCGAGTTTGGAGTCCTTGAGCGCGGCTTCGACCTGCTCGGCCGTCGCGTGCGGGTTGGACGCGGGCAGATCGGTGTGGTCGATACTCGTCATGGCTGGCAGCCTAACCGGCCGTCGCCGAATGCGGCTTTGGCGGCAGCGAGCACGTGGGGCGGATGCTCGGCGAACTGCGCGGCCCAGGTCAGCGCGGCCTCGTAGACGGTGTCCGGGGCGACCAGCTCGTCGATCAGTCCGATGGCGTGGGCCTCCTCGGCGCCGACGAAGCGTCCGGAGAAAACCAGGTCCTTGGCCTTGCCGGCGCCGATCGCGCTGGTCAGCCGGGCGGTGGCGTCCTGGCTGGGGGCCTGTCCGGCGAGGATCTCGGTGGAGCCGACCTTGATGTTGTCGCCGCTGATCCGCCGGTCGGCGGCCAGCGCGAGGGTCAGGCCCGCTCCCAGGGCGTATCCGGTGACCGCGGCGACCGTCGGCTTGGGGATGGCCGCCACCGCGGTCACGGCCCGCGCCGCGATCTCCCGGTACTGGCCGGCATCGAGGGTGCGCAGCGCCGGGAAGTCGTCGCCGGCGGAGAAGATCTCGTGGCCGCCGAACAGGATCACCGCGCTGATGTCGTCGCGGGCGGCCAGTTCGTCGGTCGCGTCCAGGAGTTCGAGATAGATCTGGCGGGTCAGCGCGTTGGTCGGCGGGCGCGAGAGCAGCAGGGTCGCGACCCCGGGCTGTTCGTCGCTGGTGTGGACGCCCACGAACTCCCGCACCGTCACTCGGTCGGTTTCCCGGTCGCTTCGCTCCTGCCCTCCGGTGACCGGTGGTTGCGCGCCGCGTTGTAGCGGTCGCTGTCGAAGAACTCGATCTCCCAGTTCCCGCCGCCCGCAGACAGCGTGGGTTCGATCGCTTCGATCCGGCGTTCGACGGCCAGCACCTCGGCCACCGTGCGGCCGGCCAGCGCGTCGAGCTGGGTCCAGGTGGGGGGCAGCAGGAACGAGCGGCCCGAGGAGAAGTCCTCCAGCGCCTCCTCCGGGGTGATCCAGCCGGCCTTGTCGGTCTCGGTGTTCTCGCCGTCGGCCCGTTGCCCCTCGGGCAGGGCGCCGACGAAGAAGTAGGTGTCGTAGCGGCGGGTGCGCTCCTCCTTGGGGGTCACCCAGTTCGCCCACGGCCGCAGCAGGTCGGTGCGCAGCACCAGCTTTTCGTCGTGGAGGAAATCGGCGAAGGACAGCGACCGGTCGGCCAGCGCCTGCCGGGCGTCGCGGTAGACCGAGGCGTCGTCGACCAGGACGTCCTCGTCGTCGGCGGCGCCGGCGAACAGCACGCCGCACTCCTCGAACGTCTCGCGGGCGGCGGCGCACACCAGCGCCCGGGCCAGTTCCTCGTCGGTGCCGAGGCGGTCGGCCCACCAGTCGGCACCGGGTCCGGCCCAGGCGATGTCGGCGTTGCGGTCGCGGTCGTCGACGCCCCCGCCGGGAAACACCATCACCCCGGCGACGAACTCCATGCCCGCGTGGCGGCGCATGAGAAAGACCTCGTTGCCCGCGGCGTCGCGGGCCGGGCGGATGAGCATCACGGTGGCCGCCGGCCGCGGGACCAGTGGATCGGATTCGGTCATGATCGCCTCCTGTGCGCCGCGCGGGTGCGGGTGCGGCGGGCGAAATAACGCCCGTCGATGATGTCGAGCGCGATCGACTGTCCGAACGCCTTCGACAGGTTCTCGGCGGTGAGCACATCGGTCAGCAGGCCGGCGTCGACCACCTCGCCTTCCGACAGGAGCAGGCAGTGGCTGAAGCCCTGCGGGATCTCCTCGACGTGGTGGGTCACCAGCACCATGGCCGGGGCGTCGGGGTCGGCGGCCAGATCGGCCAGCCGCGCCACGAGTTCCTCGCGGCCGCCCAGGTCGAGGCCGGCGGCGGGTTCGTCGAGCAGCAGCAGTTCCGGATCAGTCATCAGGGACCGGGCGATCAGCACCCGTTTGCGTTCACCCTCGGACAGAGTGTCGTAGACGCGTTCGGCCAGATGCTCGGCGCCGACGCTTTCCAGCATCTCCACGGCCTGCAGGTAGTCGACGTCCTCGTACTGTTCACGCCAGCGTCCCAGCACGGCGTACCCGGCCGACACGACCAGATCCCGCACCACTTCACCGGGCGGAATTCGTTGCGAGAGAGCAGAACTGGCCAGGCCTACGCGGGAACGCAGTTCGGCCATGTCGGTGCGGCCGAGCCGCTCCCCCAGCACGAAGGCGGTCCCCGACGACGGGTGCTCCATGGCGGCGGCGATGCGCAGCAGCGATGTCTTACCCGCGCCGTTCGGCCCGATGACCACCCAGCGTTCGTCGAGTTCGACGGCCCAGGTGACAGGTCCGACCAACTTCTGACCACCGCGTCGCAGCGTGACCTCGGCGAAGTCGATCAGCAGGTCCCCGTCGGTCAGACTGTCGGCTGAATCTTCTTCCGGCACTCGACCATGGTGCCGCATCCGACCACCGTGTCGCGCTGCGGGTCGGATGCCGCGCACGCTTCCGCCCATCCGCTGACCGCGAGCACCCGCCGTGGTGTCAGCCGGAGGAACAGCTGCACCAGCGGTCCGATGCCGAACGCGTAGGCCACCGTCCCCACCCCGACCGTGCCGCCGAGCAGCCAACCCGCGGACAGCACCGTGGCCTCGATGGCCGTGCGCACGACCCGCACCGACCAGCCGGTGCGGGCCACCAGGCCCGTCATCAGCCCGTCGCGCGGCCCCGGCCCGAGGCCTGCGCCCACATAGAGGACGGTGCTGACGGCGTTGAGCACGACGGCGCCGACCATCCACGACACCTGCACCGGCAGGGTCTGCGCGGCGGGCAGCACCCGCAGGCAGGCATCCACGGTCACCGCGATGACCACGACATTGGCCACGGTCCCTATGCCAGGCCGGTTACGCAGCGGGATCCAGGCCAGCAGCACCACGACGCCGACGACGGCGGTGGCGGCCCCGATGCTCATCGGGGTGTGCAGGGCCAGACCCTGGTGGAAGACGTCCCAGGGGTCAAGGCCGAGTCCGGCGCGGATCATGACGGCCATCGAGAAGCCGTAGCCGATCAGGCCGACCAGCAGCGCCGATCCGCGCAGGGCCGCGACCCGGACCCGCCGGGCGCGGGTCACGCGTGGTCCGGAAAGCGGGCGCGGATGGCGTCCAGTTCCTGCCGCACCCGTCGCACATCGCCGTCCAGTTCGCCGCCGGGCACGTCGCCAGGGCGATACGTCAGCAGATCAGCCAGTCCACTTCCAAGTTTTGATATCCAGTTCGAAGCCATTCTGCAATGATCCCGGCGATTTGGTTGCCTTCAAATAGCCAGTTCAGCGATACTGGCTTCAATGACTGTCGACATTCCGGTCCGCGCACTCGACGTGGACCGCCTGGTGCGCGAACTCGGCAACTGGCGGACGTCCAGTTCGAGCGGTCCGGTATATCAGGGGCTGGCGGACGGGATTCGGATGCTCCTGATCGACGGCCGCATGCCGGTCGGCGCCCGGCTCCCCAGCGAACGGGCACTGGCCGATGCGCTGCGGGTGTCGCGCACGACGGTCACCGCCGCCTACGCCCAGCTGCGCGACGAGGGCTATCTGCACGCGCGGCGGGGCGCACGCAGCACCACGGCGCTGCCCACCGGCGCGGTTGCCGCGGCGCCCGTTGCCGCAGGCGCCCCGGGCTCCGGGCTGGTCAGCCTGGCCAATGCGGCAATGGCGGCCCCGGCCGACGCCGTACACGCTGCATTCACGACCGCCGCGCAGCAGGTCGCGTTCTATCTGCACGGCGTCGGCATCGAGCTGGCCGGGCTCACCCCGCTGCGCGAGGCGATCGCCGCCAGGTACTGCGCCCGCGGGCTGCCCACCGAACCCGACGAGATCATGGTGACCACCGGGGCGCTGCACGCCATCGGGCTGATTCTGGCCACCTACACCGAGCCGGGCGACCGGGTGCTGGTCGAGCAGCCGACCTATCACGGCGCCATCGCCGCGATCTCCACCGCGGGGGCCCGGCCGGTGCCGGTGGCCCTCGGCGACGACGGCTGGGATCTGGGCGCCGTCCACGCCGCGGTCCGACAGCTCGCGCCCAGCCTGGCCTACCTCGTCCCCGACAATCAGAATCCCACCGGGCTGACCATGCCCGAGGCCCAGCGGCACGAACTCGCGGCGCTGGTGGCCGAAACCCGCACCAGGACGATCATCGACGAGACGATGTCGGAAGTGTGGCTGGACCGGCCGGTGCCGCCCCCGGTCGCGGCCGTGATGACCAAGCGGCGCGATCTGGTGCTGACCACGGGCTCGATGTCCAAGTCGTTCTGGGGCGGTCTTCGCATCGGCTGGATCCGCGCCGACCGGGCCACTCTGGCCACTGTCGCCGCACTGCGCCCGTCGATCGACATGGGCACCCCGATCCTCGAGCAGCTCGCCGCCGCCGAACTGCTGCGGATCGCCGACGAGGTGCTGCCCGCACGCCGGGAGATCCTGCGCACGCGCCGGGCGAAGATGCTCTCGCTACTCGCCGAGCGGCTGCCGGACTGGCAGCCCTACCCCAGCGGCGGTGGACTCGCGCTGTGGGTGCGGTTGCCCGCTCCGATGAGTTCGGCACTGTCGGCTGCGGCGTCCAGGATGGGGCTCGATATCCCGCCCGGTCCGCGATTCGGCGTCGACGGCTCCCTGGAGCGGTTCCTGCGAATCCCTTACACGCTGCCGCCGGACGAGATGACCGAGGCGGTCGATCTGCTGGCCCGCGTGTGGGCGACCGTCACCGGGGCTGCGCCCGAGCGGCACGCGGTGGTGGTCTAGAACCTCAGTCGTCGATGGCGACGCGGCGCAGCAGCCCATCGTGGGCGTCGGCGGCCTCGATCTCGCCGCGGGTGATGCCGAGCAGGAAGAGCACCGTGTCCAGGTACGGATGGCTCAACGATGCGTCGGCCACCTCGCGCAGGGCGGGTTTGGCGTTGAACGCCACGCCCAGACCCGCCGCGGTCAACATGTCGATGTCGTTGGCGCCGTCGCCGACGGCCACGGTCTGCTCCATCGGCACCCCGACCTGCTGGGCGAAGTCGCGGAGCGCCTTCGCCTTCCCGGGCCGGTCGACGACCTCGCCGACGACGCGGCCGGTCAGCAATCCGTCGACGATCTCGAGTTCGTTGGCCGCGACGAAATCCATCATCAGTTCGTGGGCGAGCGGTTCGATCACCTGGCGGAAGCCGCCGGAGACGATGCCGCAGTGGAAGCCCAGGCGGCGCAGGGTGCGCAGGGTGGTCCGGGCACCGGGGGTGAGCTGAATCTGGTCGGCGACGTCGTCGAGCACCTGGGCGGGCAACCCGGCCAGAGTCGCCACGCGGCGGTGCAGCGATTCGGCGAAGTCGAGTTCGCCCCGCATGGCCGCCTCGGTGACCTCCGCGACCGCGGCTTCGGCGCCGGCCCGCGCGGCCAGCATCTCGATGACCTCGCCCTGGATGAGCGTGGAGTCGACGTCGAAGACGATCAGCCGTTTGGCGCGCCGCGTGAGGCTGTAGTCCTCGAGCGCGATGTCCACGCTCTCCTCGACGGCCACCCGGGCCAGCGCCTGCTGCAGCTGCGGGTAGGCCGCGCCGCTCGGTACCGACACCCGCATCTCCAGTCCGGTGACCGGATAGTCCGAGACCCCGCGGATGGTGTCGATGTTGACGTCGAGCGCCGCGACCTCACGTGACACCGCGGCGAACGATTCGGCGGTGATCGGCCTGCCGAGCACCACGATGGTGTGCGTGGACGGTCCGCGCATCACCGGCGTGTCCCGGCTTCGCTCGATCGTCACTTCGAGCCCGACGCCGTGGATGGCCTCCTCGACGTCGGGCCGCAGTGCGGGACCGTCGGCGACTTCCGGTGGCGCGGCCAGCAGCACGGCCAGCGTGAGCCGCCGGCGTACCACCACCTGCTCGACGTTGAGGAGTTCGACGGCGTGCCGGCTCAATACGTCGAACAGCGCCGACGTCACGCCGGGTTGATCGACCCCGGTGACGGTGATCAGCACCGACACCTTGGATATCGCGTTCACCCCCGCGACGCCCCGCCGCTCAGCTGCGGTCGGGTTCGGTCCGCGGTCCGAAGCCCTCGGGTGATTCGAGCGCCGTCGCATGCTTGCCGATGTGCGCCTCGGCGCGCATCCGCTCGACCATGTGCGGGTAGTGCAGCTCGAACGCTGGACGCTCCGAACGGATGCGGGGCAACTCGGTGAAGTTGTGCCGCGGCGGCGGGCAGCTGGTGGCCCACTCGAGCGAGTTGCCGTAGCCCCACGGATCGTCGACCGTCACCGGCTCGCCGTAGCGCCAGCTCTTGAAGATGTTCCAGACGAACGGGAGCATCGACAGGCCGAGGATGAACGCGCCGATGGTCGACACCACGTTGAGCGTCGTGAAGCCGTCCGACGGCAGGTAGTCCGCGTAGCGGCGCGGCATGCCTTCGTCACCCACCCAGTGCTGCACCAGGAACGTGGTGTGGAAGCCGATGAAGGTCAGCCAGAAGTGCAGCTTGCCCAGGCGCTCGTCGAGCAACCGGCCCGTCATCTTCGGGAACCAGAAGTAGATCCCCGCGTAGGTGGCGAACACGATCGTGCCGAACAGCACGTAGTGGAAGTGCGCGATGACGAAGTAGCTGTCGGTCACGTGGAAGTCCAGCGGCGGGCTGGCCAGCAGCACGCCCGACAGGCCACCGAGCAGGAAGGTGATCAGGAAGCCGACCGAGAACAGCATCGGTGATTCGAACGTCAACTGCCCCTTCCACATCGTGCCTATCCAGTTGAAGAACTTGATCCCGGTGGGCACCGCGATGAGGAACGTCATGAACGAGAAGAACGGCAGCAGCACGGCTCCGGTGGCGTACATGTGGTGCGCCCACACCGCGACCGACAGCGCCGCGATCGCGATCGTCGCGTAGATCAACGTGGTGTAGCCGAAGATCGGCTTACGGGAGAACACCGGGAAGATCTCACTGACGATGCCGAAGAACGGCAGCGCGATGATGTACACCTCGGGGTGGCCGAAGAACCAGAACAGGTGCTGCCAGAGCAGGACACCGCCGTTGGCCGGGTCGTAGATGTGGGCGCCGAGGTGGCGGTCGGCGGCCAGGCCGAACAGCGCAGCCGTCAGGATCGGGAAGGCCAGCAGCACCAGGATCGACGTCACCAGGATGTTCCAGGTGAAGATCGGCATCCGGAACATCGTCATACCCGGGGCGCGCATGCAGACCACGGTGGTGATCATGTTGACGCCGCCGAGGATGGTGCCCAGACCGCCGACGGCCAGGCCCATGATCCAGAGGTCGCCACCGGCACCCGGCGAGTGGATCGCGTCGGTCAGCGGCGAGTACGCCGTCCAGCCGAAGTCCGCGGCGCCGCCGGGGGTGATGAACCCGCCGAGCGCGATGAGCGCGCCGAACAGGAACAGCCAGAACGAGAAGGCGTTGAGCCGCGGGAACGCGACGTCGGGCGCGCCGATCTGCAGCGGCAGCACCAGGTTCGCGAAGCCGAACACGATGGGCGTCGCGTAGAACAGCAGCATCACCGTGCCGTGCATGGTGAACAGCTGGTTGTACTGCTCGTTCGACAGGAACTGCAGACCCGGCATCGCCAACTCGGTCCGCATGAACAGCGCCATCAGCCCGCCGATGAGGAAGAAGGCGAAGCACGCGACGCAGTACATGATGCCGATCAGCTTGTGATCGGTCGTCGTGATCAGCTTGTAGATCAGGTTGCCCTTGGGGCCGAGTCGCTCGGGGAACGGACGCCGTGCCTCGAGTTCTCCGATCGGGGGCGCTTCGGCTACCAAGAGGTCCTCCAAAGAATCATGTCGGGGATTCCCCGCCTTGCTCGTATGAATCGTAACTCCCTGACCGCCCCGGGTCAGCCTGGGTCCTACAAACCGTCGTATTCGCACCGCCGGTTCGGTGAACACAGTGGTCCGGCGCCAGATGTTACCGTCGGCCCCGTGCTGATCGGCAGAGCCAGGAAGCGTGGGCACACCGCGCCGTCGATGGCGCTCACGGCGGTGCTGGCGGTCTCTCTCGCGGGCTGCGGCTCGCTCGGTGGGCAGGCGGAGTCGCCAGTGCCCATGACCGAGCCGATGACCTCGGTGATCACCAGCACCACTGAGATCGCCGACGCCACAGTGCTCGGCAACGGCCGTCGCCCCGACGAATCGTGCGCCCCCGAGCCGGCGGCGGTGGACCCCGGTCCCCCGGAGCGTCCCGTCAGCCACGCGGCGGGCGAGACAATGGTGGGCGCCGACCCACAGCGCATCGTGGTCCTGGCCGGAGATCAGCTCGACGCGCTGTGCGCGCTGGGACTGCAGGGCCGGATCGTGGCGGCGGCGCTGCCCGACGGCAGTGACGCCCAGCCGTCGTATCTGGGCACGGTCGTCCATGAGCTGCCCGCGGCCGGCACCCGCAGCGCACCCGACGTCGAGGCGATCCGCGCGGCGGCCCCCGACCTCATTCTCGGTTCGGCGGCGCTGACCCCGGCGCTGTTCGGCGAGCTCTCCGGGGTCGCCCCGACGGTGTTCACCGGCCCGGCCGGCGCGGACTGGCAGAACAACCTGCGGATCGTCGGCGCGGCGACCGGCCGCTTCGACGCCAGCGGCGGGCTGATCGACGGCTTTCGCGACGAAGCCCGGCGCGCCGGCGCCGCCAATGACGCCACGCACTTCCAGGCCTCGGTGGTGCAACTGACCGATACCGCCCTGCGGGCGTACGGCGAGAATACCTTCGCAGGCTCGGTACTGGCCGAGGTCGGCCTGGACCGGCCACCCGCCCAGCGATTCACCGACGAGCCCTACGTCGAGGTGGGCACCGGCGACGACGCCGATTACAAGATCGCTGAGGGCGACATCGTCTACCTGTCTTTCGCCTCACCGCAGGCCCGGGACTCCGCGACCGACGTTCTCGACAGTGCGGCCTGGCGGGCGCTGTCGGCGGCGAAGGACGACCGCGTGTTCGCCGTCAACAACGAGGTGTGGCAGACCGGGGAAGGCATCGTGGCCGCGCGCGGGATCGTCGCCGATCTGCGCTGGGTGAACGGTCCGATCAACTAGCGGCCAGTCGACGAACACTCCCCCGGGAATCCGCTGCGGGCTGTGGATAACTCGATTCGGTGTCGGCAAGTTGCCTCATGTCAAGATGCGCGCGAAGGGTGGTTCGTTGCCTCACGAGAGTGAACCGTCCTGGTCTGGATGGGACCTCGGTTAAGCCACCTCCCGCTCGGAGGCGACGGTGTCACGGTAGCGGTTCTCGTAGTCGACCGGTGAGAGATAGCCGAGTGACGAGTGCAGGCGGGCGGTGTTGTACCAATGCACCCAGCTGGCGGTTTCGCGTTCGACCTCGGTGCGGCCGGTCCAGGATTTCTGGCGGTCGATCAGCTCGGTCTTGTACAACCCGATTGCTGATTCCATCAGCGCGTTGTCCAGGGCGTCACCGACTGAGCCGATCGAGCCGGCGATGCCGGAGTCGCGTAGCGCGTCGGTGAACGCCAGCGAGGCGTATTGGCTGCCGGCATCGGAGTGGTGGACCAAACCTGTTGTGGTGAAACGGAAATCAGTTCTGCGTCGGGTGAACACCGCCTGTTCGAGAACACTGCTCACCAGGGGGGTCGCCTTGGTTGACATCACCCGCCAGCCCAGGATCCGCCGTGAGAACACATCGACGCAGAACGCGGTGTAGACGAACCCGGCCAGGGTCCAGGTGTAGGTGAAATCGGCCACCCACCATTGATCCGGACGTGCTGGCAGGCCCCATTGCCGCTCGATCAGATCGGGGTGCCGGGGCGCGATGGGGTCGACGGTGGTGGTGATCGTGCGCCGCTTGCGGCGCACCGCCCCGGAGATCCCGCAGATACCCATCAGCCGGCCCACCTGGTCCCGGCCCACGTCGTGACCTGCGTGTTTCATCGCACGCCAGAGCTTGCGGACCCCGTAGAGCCGCCGGTTCTGCAGATGCAGCTGGTGCACGGTGTTGGCTGCGTGCGCCTCGGCCCACGCGGCGTCGCTGACCGGGCCGCGGGCCTTGGCCGCGTAGTAGGTGGACGGGGCGATCGGCATGTCGTGCTCGGTGAGCACGGTGCAGATCGGGTCGACCCCGAAACGGTCCCGGTAGGCGTCGATGTACTCGACGATCACCGCAGTCGGCGGTCGACCTCCGCCGCGGCGAAAAACGCCGACGCTGTCTTGAGAATCTCGTTGACCCTGCGCAATTCAGCGTTCTCCTTGCGCAGCGCCGCCAACTCAGCAGACGGGTCCTGGCCATCGGCGTCCAGCGCGGGCGGGCTACTGAAATGGCGGTCCTCGACCCAGTTGCGCAACGTCGCCTGATTGATCCCCAGCAGCTCCCCGACATGGCGACGAGCCGCCAACTTCGAGTCATCGGTCTGTGCGAGCCGGTCCTGATACATCCGTACCGCCCGCTCACGGGTCTCTGAGTCGAACTTCCTCGGCGCAGCCACAACCACATCCTCCTGGTGCGATCACGATCTCCACCAGACCCAGGACGGTTCACGAGCCGCCCGGGTCCACCGCGCCCCACCCGAACCGCAACCCCACCCCAACCACGGCGACGACCCGCCACCCTTTTAGGACTGAGTTACCGCTAGTCGACCCGCTGCAGCGCCTGTCGGCCAAACTGCCCGAGTTCCAGTGAGCCGTCGGGCAATACCAGTTCACCGCTTTCCAGCCGCCGGCGCAGATAGGCGAACGATTGCGCCGTCTGTGCGAACAGGTGCTCACCCGCCCGCAGCGGGGTGCGCGGCCGATCATCGCGCGCCGCGAACTGCGGCAGCGGCTTGACCTCGGTGTGGTAATCCACGTTGAAGAACAGCGGAAACGAGTACCGCTCCTCCTTGACCTTGCGCACCCGGTGGCTGGTCGCGACGAACGTGCCGTTGGTCCACAGCTCGAGCATGTCGCCGACGTTGACGACGAATGTCCCTGGCACCGGCGGTACATCGATCCATTCGCCTGCGCCGTTGAGCACCTCGAGGCCGGGGGCGGTCGGTTTGAGTAGCGTGAAGCACTCGTAGTCGGTATGCGCGCCGATCCCCAGGTGGTCCTCGGCGTCGGGGTTGTACGGATAGTGCACGAGCCGAAGCTGACTCGGCGTCTTCGTCGCGTACCGGGAGAACACGTCTGGGTCCTCCCCCAGCGCGACGGCGAAGGCGCCCAGCAGCAGCTTGCCGACCCCGAGGACGGCGTCGTAGTAGGCGGTCACCGCCTCGGCGAACCCCGGCAGGTCGGGCCAGGTGTTCGGGCCGAGCATCGGGTTGCCCGCGAGATGATCCGGGTCGTCCGCGGGCAAGTCGAGCGCCGTGTCGAAAGCCTCCTTCAGATCGGGGACCCCGCTTTCCACCCCCTCCTCCCCCACCGGCACATATCCGCGGTGGCAGCGGGACAGGCCGATGTAGCTGCGCATCTTCTCCTCGAGCGGCAGCGCGAAGAACTCCTGCGTGGCGGCAAGCATCCGGTCGAACAGCGCGTCGTCGATCCCCGAGCCGCTGATGTAGAAGAACCCGACGTCGCGGGCGGCCGCACCCAGTTCGGCCGCCACCCGTTCGCGGTCGGCCGGGTCGGCCGACCGCAGCCCACTGATGTCGATGATCGGCACCGAGGTGAACGATGTTGCGCCGCTCATAGTTCCACGTCTCCTTCGTCGCTCGATACGCTCCACACAGATCCGTCGGCGTGGAGCTGTCCGTCGATCAGGCCTGGGGCCAGCGCGACCCATCGCGGGCCGTCCACCCGCTCGATCGTCACGCCCTGCGGTGTCGCCCAGCCGAACATGTCGCCCACCCGCAGCAGGAGCGCCGTGCCCTGCGCCGAGCTCAGCGTCAAAGACCACACCGGCGATCCGCGTCCGGGATCGCGGACCCAGTGTTCGACGTAGGAGGCGTGCACCCCGGTCTCGACGAGGACATCGCCGTCGCGCCGCATGGTCCCGACATCGGGGTCGGATTGCGGCGGCCCGATGTCGATGTCGCGCTGCCACTCGAAAACGTCACCGCGTCGGTGCAGAACGCCGGCGAAGCCGCGGGAGTCCGCATACGTCGAGAACGCCTGCAGCCACACCACACCGGTGCCGGTGTCCCGCGATCCGTCGGGTTCGATCAGCAGCGTTCGCCGCCACAGCCCCGTGCAGTCGCCGAGCGGCCCAGCGGTCCGGTCCGCGCTCAGGTCCAGTTCCGTCACGCCGAGAACCGCTGGTGGAAGTGCTCGGTCAGTTCCGGCCAGACGTGCGGATCGTGGCCGGGGATCAGCGGATATCCCTTGTCGGCGGCCAGCTTCTTGAGCCGTCGGATGGGTTCCACCGTCTCCTGCGGGTCGACGTCGATGTAACCGCCGATCGCCAGCTCCTGGTCGATGTTCTCCGTCAGATCCGCGGCGTCGAAGGCGAACACGAACCCGTCCCCGCCGACCGACGCGTCCAGTTCGACCATGAAGCTCTGGTGTCCGGGCGTGTGTCCGTAGGTCGGGATCGCGGTGACGCCCGGCGCCACCTCTGCCTCCCCGTCGGCCAGCCGCCAGTCGATGCGCGGATCGTCGAAATCGACTCGCACGATGGCGTTGTGCTCGGGTGCGGGGTGGTTGGCCAATCCGTATTCGAGCTCCCGGCGCTGGGCGTGTACCGGCACCCGGCCGGCGAACAACTTCAGTCCGCCGGCGTGATCGTGGTGCAGGTGGCTGACGGCCACCGTGTGGATTTCGTCGATGTCGACGCCGACCTCCGCGAGGCGCTGTTCGATCGGCTCCCCGGGCCCCGGCAGCACCGGCCGGTACTCCACCGTCGGGAAGAACCGTCGCGCGAGATACGGATCCCGCACCAGCGCGGTGTTGAATCCGGTGTCCAGCAGCACCCAGCCGCCGTCGGTCTGCAGCAGCACCCCGGGCACCGGTTCGCGCATCCGCTCCTCCGGAGGGGCGCCGTACACGCTGACCGATTTCGGCAGTTCCTCCCAACCGAGGGTCAGCAGGATGATGCGCCGGACGCCCCGTTTACCGACCAGGGTGGCCGCCATCAGGCGACCGACAGTTCGAACAGCCGCAGCGAGTTCGGATTCGTCACCACGTGCGCGGCCTCGACGCCCTTGAGCCACGGCTGCGCGACGACGAAGTCGTCGACGTCGGCGATGTTGAGCCAGCAGCCGGTGTCCAGGGCGGCCGCGGCGGCCTCCGAGAACATTTGCGGATCACCGCTTTCCAGGCCGCGGTTGAGCGCCTCGGTGACCGGCGGCGCCGAGCAGCCGAGGTAGTTCAGTCCGCCGTCGGCGTCCCATGTGATGTGGCCCCACGTGTAGGGCGAGGGCGCGTCCGGCCACGCGGTCGAGGTGAGGATGTCCGGCGCGTTGGGGGCGTCGTTGCCGATCCAGGCGTAGATCTCCGAGGTCGGGTAACTCTGCACCTTGGCGTCGAGCCCCGCGGCTGCCAACTGGGTCTGAATGAGGTTGTTGATCAGCTGGTTGTCGGGGTTGCTCGAGTCGTAGCCGACGGTCACCGTCTTCTGATCGGCAGGCAGATTGGCGACGATGCCCGACAGGATCGACGGATCGTGGGTGATGTCCTGCTTGGCCAGGTCTGGCGCGATCATGTTGGGCGGATAGATCTGTGCGGCCTTCTCGCCACGACCGAAGTAAGTCTGCTTGACCAGGGTGTCGACGTCGATGGCCTGCAGCAGCGCCATGCGGTTCTTCGGATCGGTGAACATGCCCCGCCGCGGGTTCACGTAGAGGTAGTTCGACATCATCGTCGGCAGTGAATAGTTCGCGAACTTGTCGTCGTTCAGGTAGGACTCCACCGCCGACGACGGAAGATCGTGCAGGATCGCCGCGATCTGGCCGTTGTTGAACTGCAACTGCTGTGCCGAGACGTCGGTGATCACCGGGATCTCGACCTGCTCGAAATACGGCTTGTCGCCCCAGTAGTCGGGGTAGGCGGCCAGCGCGTAGCGCGATCCGACCTCGGCCGCGGTCAGGGTGTAGGGCCCGGTGCCGAGGTCGTGGTTGGTCAGGTAGCTCTGGGCGTGGTCGGTGCCGGCGTGGGCCTGCAGCCCGGTGGGACTGAGCATGCGCGGGCCGTACGGGCAGGCGATGTAGTCCAGGAACGCCGAGTTCGGTTCCTTGAGCGTGATGGTGACGTCGTAATCGCCCTGCGTGGTGATGGATTCGACGTCCTTGACCATGTAGGCCGGGCCCTGGTCGACGGCGAGCCTGCGGTCGAAGGACGCCTTGACCGCCGCGGACGTGAACGGGGTGCCGTCGTGGAACGTGACGCCTTCGCGCAGCTTGAAGGTGAAGACGCGATGGTCCGGTGATTCGGTCCACTCGGTGGCCAGCAGCGGTTCGATCTCCGGCTTCTCGGTGCCGCCCTTGTACTGCAGCAGGCCTTCGTAGACGTTGGTGGTCAGCAGTAGGCCCTGGCCGGCGTAGAAGACATCGGGGTCCGGCGGCTGGCCCGGGTCCTGCAGGAACGACACGTGCAGCACTTTGTCGGTCGGCGCCGCGTTCGGCGCACCACCGCCGGAATCCGAACCGCCGCAGGCGGTCACCGTCAACGCGGCGGCGGCGCCGAGCGCAGCGATGGTTTTGAGGCGACGGATCATCGTGCGGCTCCTTGGAGGACGGGTGCGGGGGTCAGTTCGCGGAAGGCGGAGAGGATCTCCTCGGTGGTGCGCATGGCACCGATCTGCAGGTACTCCATCGCGTCGAGTGCGGCGTCGTGGCGGTACTGCGAGGAGCCGCCGACGCAGTCGGTGACCACCCGCACGTAGTAGTCGCGCTGATGTGCGTCGGCGAAGGTGTAGTGCACACACACGTCGGTCAGACCGCCGATGAGGATCAGGGTGTCGGCCTTGAGACCGCGCAGCACGATGTCGAATTCGGTGCCGATGAACCCGGAGTACCGCCGCTTGACGATGTGGAACTCGCGGTCGTCGCGGTCGGGCAGCGGCCGCAGCGACGGTTCGAGATCGGTGCCGGGGCGACCCTCGACGCAGTGCTCGCCCTCCACCCCGTCGAGTTCGCGACCGAAGTCGACGCCGCTGGGCCGGTGCACCTCCTGGAAGAACACCACCGGGATCTGCGCGTCGCGGGCGGCGGCCACCAGCCGTTCGGCGCGGGCGACCCGGTCGGCGTGCCCGGGCATGTGGTCGATGCCCACCTCGGCGGCGGGCATGCTGCCGGCCTGTTGGATGTCGACCACCACGAGCACGGGATTGCCCACGATGAGTGGTTGTTTCGGCACTTATCCTCCTCTGACGGCGATACGCGGATCGGCGGCGGCCTGTAGGAGGTCGACCGCGGTGTTGATGAAGACATAGAGGGCGCCGAGCATCAGGGTGACGCCCGCGATGGCCGGGAAGTCGGCGACGGGGATGCTCTGCGCGATGTACTGCCCGATTCCCGGCCACCCGAAGACCTGCTCGACGACGAGCACTCCGGAGAACATCAGGCCGATCTGCAGGCCGGTCATCGACAGCGCGGCACCGATGGAGTTGCGCAGGACGTGACCGACCGTGATCCGCGGTTCGGAAAGACCCTTGGCGCGAGCGGTTCTCGCGTAGTCGCTGTCCGCGTCGCCGAGCAGACTCGAGCGCAACACCCGGCCGATCGCCACGGCCGGGCCGAGGGCGATCACCAGGGCGGGCAGGATCAGGTGGTGCAGCGCGTCGGCGAAAACGTCGAAGCGGCCGTGCAGCAGGCCGTCGACGGTGAGCAGCCCGGTGGGGCCGGCCGGCGGGTTGGCAACGGCGATGCGGCCGTTGGCCGGAACCCAGCCCAGCTGCTGGTAGAACACGATCAGCCCGAGGATGCCCAGCAGGAACATCGGTGCCGACGATCCGGTGAACAGCACCGCCCGCAGTACGGCCGAGCCGCGCCACTTCAGGGTGGTGCTGAATGCCAGCAGTGCGGCGAGCAGCAGTGCGATGGCCATCCCGAACAGTGCGAGTTCCAGTGTGGCGGGCAGGAAGTCACCGAGGTCGGAAGCGACGGGGTGCCTGGTGCGGTAGGAGGTGCCGAGGTCACCGGTCACCGCGCCGGTCAGATAGTTCCAGAACTGCACCAACACGGGCTCGTTGAGTCCCAGCGCCTCCCGGCGCGCGGCCACGGCCTCCTGGGACGCCTGCGCGCCCAGCTGGGCCTTCACCGGGTCCAGCGGGGAGACGTTCTGCAGAACGAACATCACCCCGGTCAACGCGACGAGGATGGCCACCATCGCCGCCAACCGCGTCGTCACGAATGCACGCATGGCCCGACCTACTTCGTCTTCATCAGGTTGCGCAGGCTGTCCCCGGCGATGTTGCCGACCAGGGCGAGCACCAGCACCCCGAGGCCGGGCATCACCGGAATCCACCACTGCTGCAGGAAGTAACTGAGGTTCCGCGCGGAGTCGGCGCCCAGTTCGGGGGCAGGCGCGGACTGCCCGAGTCCGAGGAACGACAGAGCCGCCAGCGTGAGGATCAGGGTGCCGATGTCCAGGCTCGCCGCCACCATGGTGTTGGGGACCGCCCCGGGCAGCAGATGCCGGCCGGCCAGCCGCATCCGGCCCGCGCCGGCGAGTTTGGCCGCCTCGACATGCGGTCTGGCCGCCAGACGCGTGATCTCGCCGCGCACCAGCCTCGCGTAGAACGGCCACCACACGATCGACACGGCGATCAGCGTGTGCAGGAACCCGGGGCCGAGCGCCGCGACGACGGCGATGGCGAGGACCGGCGCCGGAAGTGACAGGAACGCGTCGGTGATTCGCATGAGCAGCGAATCGACCCACCCGCCGAACGTTCCGGCGATCAGACCGATCAGACCACCGACGAGGACGCCGAGGGCCACCACGGCGAGCGCGGCGAACCAACTCGACCGGGCGCCGTAGAGCACCCGGGAGAGGATGTCGCGTCCGACGCTGTCGCTGCCGAGCAGGAAGCCGTCCTGGCCGGGAGCCTGCAGCGGCATCCCGACCGGAAGCAGGGGGTCGTGGGGAGCCAGCAGCGGCACCGCCACCGCGACGAGGGTGACCACGATGATCAGCGAGAAACCGATCCAGTTGACGACCTGAGATCGGTTCTGCGGCATGGTGAGCAGCCGGCTGCGGCCCCGGACGAGCGCAGATGCGGGGAGAGCGGGTGCCGGTAGGGTGACGGCCATCAAACCGCCTTTCGTTCGATGCACGCCACCTGATGCGGGTGGCCGGGGAAACCTTCGAGCCGGACGTCGAGCAGCGTGTCGGAACAGGCGTCCACCGCCAGCGGGCACCGCGGGTGGAATGCGCAGCCGGTGGGTGGGCTCAACGGGCTGGCGGGCTCACCTGCCAGTACCGCCGGTTCGCGACCGAGGTCGGGAATCGAGTCGACGAGCGCCTCGGTGTACGGGTGGGTGGGGTGGCCGATCACCTCCTCGGCGGGCCCGAGCTCGACGATGCGGCCCAGGTACATGACCGCGATTCGGTCGGCGACCACCCGGGCGACCGACAGATCGTGTGTCACGAACACCACCGACATGTCCAGGCTGCGCCGCAGATCGCCGATGAGGTTGAGCACCGACGCCGCCAGCGAGACGTCCAGGGCGCTGGTCGGTTCGTCACACAGCAGCACCGACGGCGGCACCACCGTCGCGCGCGCCAGCGAAACCCGTTGCCGCTGACCGCCGGACAGCTGCCCTGCCCGCGCCTTGGCCACCTCCGGTGCCAAACCGACCCGGTCGAGCACCTCGGCCACCTTCTCCAGGCGGCGCGAGCGCGACATCCCGGTGCCGCGCAACCGCTCCCCGATCAGCTCACCCACCGACAGCCACGGGGTCAGCGAGGCGCCGGCGTCCTGGAACACCATCTGCGGTGGTGCGGCGCCGGTCCGCGTCACCTCACCGGAGCTCGGCTGCTCGAGACCGGCGATCACGCGCAGCAGCGTCGACTTACCCGAACCACTCTCCCCGACCAACGCCACCGACTCGCCGTGACCGACCTGCAGTGAGACTCCGCGCAGCGCACGCAGTCTGCCGTGCCGCCCCACCGTGAAGGTCTTGGTGACGTCGCGCAGCACCACCGCCGGCGGCTGGACGGTCCGGTCGGCGGATACGGTGTCGGAAAATTTCGCGTCGAGGTTGGTCGTCGTCTCACCGAGCGCGGCGTGCACCTCGTCCAGCGGCCGGATGCATGCGCTGACCCGGTTGGGGGCGACCGCCAGCGGATCCGGGGGCGTCTTCTCGCACTCGTCGCTGGCCAGTGCACACCGCGGCACGAACGGGCAGCCGGGCAGCGGGGTGACGGGACTGGGTACCGATCCGGCGAGCGCGGCGAGCGGCCGGTCTCGGCGGGTGTCGAGGGTGAGCCGGGAGCGCAGCAGTCCGTGGGTGTAGGGATGCGCAGGCGCATCGAGGACCTTTGCACTGGGACCGATCTCGGCGATGCGGCCCGCGTACAGCACCGCGATGCGGTCGGAGATCTGAGCGGCCACACCGAGGTCGTGGGTGATCAACACGATGCTGCAGCCGATCTCGTCGCGCAGGCGGCGCAGCAACCGCAGCACTTGCGCCTGCACGGTGACATCGAGCGCGGTCGTCGGTTCGTCGGCGATGATCAGGTCCGGATCGCCTGCGATCGCGATCGCGATCATGACGCGCTGCCGCAGGCCGCCGGACAGTTCGTGAGGGTAGGCCCGCATCCGTTGTGCGGGTTCGGGAATGCCGACGGCGGTGAGCAGGTGCAGCGCCTCCTCGTCGCTGCCTGCCGCCTCCGCCACCTGCCTGCCGATCCGCATGGTCGGGTTCAGCGAAGTCATGGGGTCCTGGAACACCGCGCCCAGATCGAGGCGACGCACCTTGCGCACCTCTTTGGCGCCTCCGCGGATCATGTCCGATCCGGCGACCCGCACGATGCCGGTGGCTGTCGCGTTCTCGGGCAGCAGACCGAGCATGCTGAAGCCGAGAACGCTCTTGCCGGAACCGGATTCGCCGACCAGTCCGAGGATCTCACCGGGCGCGACGGCCAGGGACACGCCGCGCAGCGCATGCGCGTCACGCCCGTTGCGGCGGAACGTGACCCGCAGATCGCTCACCGTCGCAACCGGTGAGATCGCCGAGCTGGTCGACGACACCGCGTCCGGTGTGTCGGTCTCGGATACAGCGATGCCCATCGGAACGCTCCTGCCTCGGCGTATCGGCCGCCTGTCAGTTGACAGTTTTCACGCGGCCCCGGCGCGATGGGTGTCGCCGACGTAACCAATCGTCGCGTCACGTAACCGATGCGTATCGCCGGTTTCTGTCGTGTGACAGAAACGGGAGGGCTTCCGAATCGGCGTGATCGTGGTCCACGATGGAGTCATGCCGCTGACCCGGGCCGGGCGCCCACGCCTCACCACCCCGCGGCGACCGGGGGTGACGGCCCGCGACGAAATACTCGACGCTGCAGGCGAACTGTTCACCACCATGGGCTACGCCGGCACCTCGACGCGGACCATCGCCGATACCGTGGGCATCCGGCAGGCCTCGCTTTACCACTACTTCCGCACAAAGGACGACATCCTGTGCGCGCTGTTGGGGCAGACGGTCAGCCCCACCCTGGCGTTCATCCCGAACCTTCTCGGCGCGGAGCCCGCCTTGACGGCGGCCGAGCACCTGCATGCGCTCGCGGCGTTCGACGGCAGCCAACTGCTCAGTGGGCGATGGAATCTCGGCGCGCTCTATCTCCTGCCCGAATTGCGCGACGCGCGACTGGAACCGTTCTGGTCGGACCGCGAGCGGCTGCGGTTGCACTATCTGGCGTTGAGCCGGGCCGTCGTCGAGCAGACCGGTGTGCACGAGGCGGCGGCCGATCTGCCGTTCCGGCTGGTGGAGTCGCTGGTGAACATGTGGTCGGTGCCGCCGGGCCGCGAACGCGAACAACTGCCGGTGCACGTGGCCGACGCGTGCATGCGGGTACTCGGCGTGCGCGACGGCGCGATCCCCACGCTGCGGGAGCGCAGCGGGGCCGAGATCGCGCGCTACACGCGCTCTCTGGGCTGAGACTCGAGCCGGTCCAGATAGCGGCGCCAGTCACCATAGGCGGAGATGTCCTCGCCGGCCTGCCAGGCGTCCAGCGCACAGCCGAAGCCCACGACCTCGCGGCCGTCGGACAGGGTCACCCGGCCCAGCGCCATCGGTGCAGGCAGGTCGGCCAGGAAGTCACCGAGCATCGCGGTGCCGAGCAACCACAGCTCACCGCCGATCGACACCCCACCCTCGGCTCCGACCCGGACCAGACCCGGCTTCGGTGGAGTGGTGTCGAGCCGCGCCATCCGGTACAGCGGCGCGGTGGCCACCGGACCCAGCCACCGTGCACCGCGCTGTTCGAGCTGCCACGTCAACGGCTGACCGCGCAGATGCGCCCCGACGACGAGCAGAGGTACCGCTGCCACGCCGGCGCGCACCGGCCACGGTGCGGCCGAGGTGTGGTCGTCCCGCGCTGGTAGAGCGACGCGTCGCGCGAGGTCGAGGGCGAGCGCGTCGGCGCCTGCCCGGGCCACCACCGAGACGCCGAACTGGGCGCCGTCGACCGTCCCGGACGGCACCGCGACCGCGCACAGATCCATCAGGTTGCAGAAGTTGGTGTAGGTGCCCAGCCGGGAGTTCACGCCCACCGGATCGGCGGTGACCTCGGCGATGGTCGGGTGTTCGGTGGTGGTGGGGATGAGCAGTGCGTCGCAGTCGGCGAGCTGAGCCATCGCGACCGCGGTCAGCTCGCTGAGCCGGACCCGGTCGCGTAGCAGCCGGGTCGCGGACACCGTTCCCGCCGCGGTGATGATCGCCCCTACCGTCGGGTCCACCCCGGCCGGCGTCGTGTCGACGAAATCGCCTACCGCTTCGTGCCTTTCGGCCACCAGGCCACCGTCGTAGAGCAGCCGGGCCGCCTCGAGGAACGGCGTCAGATCGATTTCGGTGAGCGTGACGCCCTGCGCCTCGAGCCGGTCACAGGCCGCACGGAACGCCGCCTGCCATGCCGGTGACAGCGCGGGGAGTTCGCGCGGCACCGCGATGCGCGCCGCGGCCGGGGCGGCCAGGGGTGCGTCGGGTGGGAACGGTCGCGCTCCCCCGGCCATCACCCCCATGGCGGCGTCGGCGGTGTCGATGTCGCGGGCGAACACCGTGACGCAGTCGTATGACCGGCAGGCGGGGACGACACCCGTGGTCGGCACGACGCCGTAGGTCGGTTTGATGCCGACAATGCCCTGCAGGGCGGCGGGCACCCGACCCGACCCCGCGGTGTCGGTGCCCACGGCCACGTCGACCAGCCCGAGGCTCACCGCGACGGCCGATCCGGCGCTCGAGCCACCGGAGATGTGGTCCGGGCGGCGGGCGTCGCGCACGGCCCCGTACGGGCTGCGGGTCCCGACCAGGCCGGTGGCGAACTGGTCGAGATTGGTCGACCCGAGCACCACCGCACCGGCGGCGCGCAGCCTCGCGACGACGGGTGCGTCCGCGGCGGCCGGTGCCGTCGCGTAAGTGGGGCAGGCCGCCGTTGTCGGCAGCCCCACCACGTCGATGTTGTTCTTCACCGCGACGGTCAGCCCGACGAGCGGGAGATCCTGGCCGGTGGCGACCGCGGTGTCGACAGCTTCGGCGTCGGCGAGGGCCTCGGCCAACGGGCGCAACGTGATCCACACCTCGGGACGGGTGACGGCCTCGATCGCGGCGTAGGACGCGTACACCCGGTCCACGGCACTCATGCCGGGATGTCCCGCAGTTCGTCCTGCGCGTCGTCGGCGACGACGAGCAGCGGGGTGCCCGGGTCAACCTGATGACCAGCCTCGACGAGCACGTGGGTGACGACGCCGTCCGCCGGTGCGGTCACCACGGTCTCCATCTTCATCGCCTCCAGCGCGAGCAGAGCCTGTCCGGCCGTCACCCGTTGACCCACGGTGACGTCGACCTTCCATACGTTCGAGGAGAACGGCGCGTCGATGCGCTGCGCGCCGTCCTCGAGGATCAGCTCCTCCTGCGCTGTGACGCTGCGCGATTCGGCCTGCTCGGCGCGGTCGAACTCGCCTGCGGCGACCCACGCCGACCGTTCAGCGGAGAAGGCGGCGTTCTGGCGGGCCCGGAAGTCGGCGATGGACTCGGCGTTGTCGGCCAGGAATCTCTCGTGTGCACCGAGATCGAAGGTGCCGTCGGTGATCTCGACCGAACCGCGGCCCGCGGCGATGTCCGCGCGCAGCTCCAGCAGTTCGTCGGCCGAGACCGGGTACCAGGAGATGCGGTCGAAGAACCGCAGCAACCAGGGGCTGCCGGGCTCGAAGGGCGCGGTGTGCCGGTAGGTGCTCCACACCTGGGTGGTGCGGCCGACGAACTGATATCCGCCGGGTCCCTCCATACCGTAGATGCACAGGTAGGCGCCGCCGATGCCGACCGAGTTCTCCGCGGTCCACGTCCGGGCCGGGTTGTACTTCGTGGTGACCAGGCGGTGCCGCGGATCGAGCGGGGTGGCCACCGGCGCACCGAGATACACGTCGCCCAGCCCGAGGGTGAGGTACTCGGCCGAGAACACCACGTCCATCACGTCGGCCTGCGTGTCGAGTCCGTTGATACGCCGGATGAACTCGATGTTGGACGGGCACCACGGCGCGTCGTCACGGACCCCGGACTGATACCGGGCGATCGCCTCGCGGGTCGCCGGATCATCCCAGCTCAGGGGCAGCCGCACCGATCTGCTGGGGACGACGAGATCCGAGGTGGCGGGCAGCTCGTCCTCCAACTCGGACAGCAGACCCAGCAGCCGCTGGATCGGCAGCGTCTGCGGGTCGACGTGCACCTGCAGTGACCGGATCCCGGGGGTGAGGTCGACGATGCCCCGCACGGTGCCGTCGCGACGCGCCTCCTCCAGGCGGGTGTGCAGCGCGTGCACGCGCGCCCGCAGCGCGAGATCGAGCACCATGTCGCCGTATTCGACGAGCACGTTGTCGTCACCGCTGCGCCGGTAGGTGACGGCCGGTGCGCGGTCGGCGCGGCGGGCCAGCACGCCGTCGTCGCCGTCCGAGTCGCCGCGCCGCACCCGTGGTGACGCGGCGCGCCGGATCGCTGCACCGTCGGACCGGCCGGGAGCGCTGGCCGCCGCCACGGGCACGAACCGCACGGTGTCCCCCGGGCGCAGCTGCCCGAGTTTCCAGCGGTCCGCGGAGATCACGGTCACCGGGCAGACGAAGCCGCCGAGACTCGGTCCATCGGGGCCGAGGAGAATCGGGGTGTCGCCGGTGAAGTCCAGCGCGCCGACCGAATACGCCGTGTCGTGGATGTTGGACGGGTGCAGTCCCGCCTCGCCGCCGTCGGGGCGGGACCAGCGGGGTCTCGGGCCGACGAGGCGCACCCCGGTGCGGGCGGAGTTGAAGTGCACGCGATAAGCGGCGCCGAACAGCGTCGCGATGTCGTCTCGGGTGAAGAACTCCGGGGCGCCGTGCGGGCCCTCGGTGACGGCGAGTTCCCATTCCGACGGCAGCGCCGGACGCTGCTCCAGCGGCACCGGGGCGCCGTGCGGGGCGGTGGCGGCCGCCGCGCGCAGCACGTCGCCGACGACCAGCTGTCGGCCGCCGTGTCCACCGAACCGACCCAGTGTGAATGTCGCTGCGCTGCCGAGGTATTCGGGGACGTCCAATCCCCCGGCCACCAGCACGTAGGTGCGCAGACCGGCCGACTCGGCGGGCCCGATGTCGAGTAGCCCGCCGGCCGGGACGTCGATGGGCTCCCACATGGGGACGGGCTGGCCGTTGACCGTGACGTCGGCGTCGGCGCCGGTGACGCAGACCGTGGTGCCGTGGGTGACCCGCAGGGCGGGACCCGAGGCGGTGCATTCCAGTCCGGGTGCCCCGTCCGGGTTGCCGAGGGCGCGGTTGCCGAGGCGGAACGACAGGTCGTCCATCGGACCGCCCGGCGGAACACCGACGTGCCACAACCCGATCCGACCGGGCAGGTCCTGGACGGTGGTGAGCAGACCGGGGCGTTCGACGGTGATGCGGGGCCGCGGATCGGGCACCGTGGCCAGGGTCGACGTGCTGTGTAAGGCGGCCCGAACGTCGACGTGGTCCAGCGCCGCGCGCAGGGTGCCGATGTTCGTCTCGATGCCGTGCAGCGCCGTATCGCCGAGCGCGGCACCGAGCCGGTCGAACGCCTCGTCGCGGTCGGCGCCGGCAGCAATCACCTTGGCCAGCAGCGGATCGTAAGACGCCGACACCTCGGTGCCGTCCTCGATCCAGGAGTCCACCCGCACGCCCTCCGGGAACGTGACCGACGTGATCGCGCCTGTGCTGGGCCGGTAGTCGCGGGACGGGTCCTCGGCATAGAGTCGCGCCTCGACCGCGTGGCCGATGACGGGGACAGTGCCTTGGGAGAACTCCGAGACAAAGCTGTTGTCGCCGAAAGCGAGTCGAAACATCCACCCCGCCAAGTCGACGCCGGTGACCGCCTCGGTGACCGGATGCTCGACCTGCAGGCGCGCGTTGACCTCGAGGAAGGACGCCTGTTCCCGGACAGGGTCGTAGACGAATTCGACGGTGCCTGCGGATCGGTAGGCCACCGACGCCCCGAGCGCGCGGGAGGAGTCGTGGAGCTGCGCCCGGACGGCGTCGGGCAGGCCCGGTGCGGGCGCCTCCTCGATCACCTTCTGGTTGCGTCGCTGCAGCGAGCAGTCCCGGTCGCCGAGCGAGACGACCCCTCCCGCGCCGTCTCCGAAGATCTGGACCTCGACATGGCGGGCGCCGTCGACGAAGCGCTCGACGAACAGGCCGCCGGCGCCGAAGCTGCGTTCGGCCAGCCGGGTCACCCTGCTGAACGCGGTCTGCAGTTCGGCGTGGTCCCGGCACACCTGCATGCCGATACCGCCGCCGCCGCCGGTCGCCTTGAGCATCACCGGATAGCCGATCTCTTCCGCGGCGGTGACGGCCGCGGAAGCGTCGGCGAGCAGTTCGGATCCGGGGAACACCGGGACGCCCGCGGCCCGGGCGGCCGCGCGCGCGGTGTGTTTGGTGCCGAACGCGCGCAGCTGATCCGGTGTCGGGCCGACGAAGACGAGTCCGGCCCGCTCGACGGCCTCGGCGAAATCCGCGTCCTCGGAGAGGAACCCGTAACCAGGATGGATCAGCGTCGCGCCGGTCGCGTTCGCCGCATCGAGGATGGCCTCGATGCGTAGATAGCTTTCGCTCGGCGCGGCGGGCCCGAGCCGGACGGCGTCGTCGGCGAGCCGCACGTGCGGAGCGCCCCGGTCGGCGTCGGAGAACACCGCCACCGTCCGCAGGCCGAGCGCCCGCGCGGCCCGCACCAGCCGCACGGCGATCTCACCGCGATTGGCGACCAGCACCGCCTCGTGCGCGCTCACGGCCGCGTGACGATCATCCGGACCGGCGTCGGGTCGAAGGCGTTGCACGGGTTGTTGATCTGCGGGCAGTTCGAGATCAGCACCAGGGTGTCGATCTCGGCGCGCAGGGCCACCCGCTTACCGGGACCGGACAACCCGTCGACGATACCCAGGGCGCCGTCGGGGTCGACCGGCACGTTCATGAACCAGTTGATGTTGCTGGCGAGATCGCGCGCGCCGAGACCGTACCGGGCGCCTTCGATGAGGAAGTTCTCCATGCATCCGTGCTGGGCTCGGGTGTGCTGCCCGTAGCGCAGGGTGTTGGACTCCTTGGAGCACGCGCCGCCGAGAGTGTCGTGCACGCCGACCTCGTCGGCGACCACCGTCATGAGGGCCGCCCCGGTGTCGGCGCGGAGCACCGATCCGGTGGTCAGCGCGATACGTCCTTGGCGGGCAATGGTTTCCGCGGCCGAGTACCGGACCGTCGTGTCGGCGGCAGAGTAGAGCAGGCAGTCGACGGCCTGATTCCCGGCGAGGTCGACGATCGTCAGCACATCGCCGGCGGCGAGGACCGCCGACCAGGGCGCCCTCGCCGCGACGTGCTGGTCGAGGACGATCTGCCCGGGGATCAGCGCCGGCGCTGCGGTGTCGGGGGCGGTCTCGGAGGCGGTCATAGCACTCCTCGGGCGGCCAGGTCGGCGTCGGTGTTGGCGATGGCCTGTCGGTGTTCGGGTCCGAGTTCGCCCAAGAGCGAACCGTCGCTGAGCAGGTCGAGATCGCCGGCGGCGGGCCATGCGTCCACGTGTAGCGGCGAGCAGGTGAACTCGGACCGCGGGTCGAGTGGATGGGCGGTGTTGGCGAGCAGCACGATGGCGTCGACGTGTAGCAACAGGTCGACGGTGGTGGCGGGCCCGGCCGAACCGTGCCAACGGATCACGCCGTCGGCGTCGACGCGCACGCCCTGAAAGAAGGACAGTGACGGCGGAAGGTCGCGCGGGCCGAGTCCGTGTTTCAGCGCCCCCAGCAGCAGCAGTTCCCGCCCGGCTGGTGACGTCGATTCCGGTGCGCCCGAACCGAATCGAGCCTCGTTGCCGGAGCGGGTGCTGGTGCCGGTCAGCGCGTCATGGGCGCCGGAGGTGTCGGCGACGACGGTCGCTAGCACGCGGCCGAATCCGCTGAGCAACGGATGGCCCGTCGTCACGTACGCCTGCCAGGGCACCTTCACGGTGTCGGCGATGTTAAGCCGCTCGTGGGTGGCGTCGGCGCGGTGCAGCAGCAGGTGCGCGCAGGCGTCGCCGAGCGGATCGGTCAGCCGGATCCTGGTACCGCGGGCCAGCACCGCGGTGGTGTAGCCGCCGGGGGCCACGGTCTCCGCCCACACCAGAGCGTCGGCGGATACGCCGTCGACCGCGGTCGGGCTGGTCGACGCCGGAACGTGGCGCATGTGCTCGGCCGTCCGGCCGTGCTGCGCGCGGGCATGGGCGCGGGCGCCCGCCGTCGTCGCCGTCGCCGATCCCGATGTCGCGGTGTCCGGATCGTGGAGATCGCTGGTCACAGGCCGCTCCTGAACTGTGAGGCGCCGCACCGAAGCGCGGCATTTCTGTCACCTGACAGTTTTCGCGTCGGCGCCGGGGCTGTGGTTGCCGCGACGTAACCGATGGCGGCCGGATCGTTAACAACACACGTCCCGTGTGTCTGTCATGTGACAGGTATCGCCAGACCGGTGGCAGGAAGTGATCGCCGAGTGTGCATCCTGGGCGTCGAGAGTGCGTCCAGGGCGACGATCCGGCCGTCTACCCGCCCTGGGTGCACACTCGACGCCCTTACCGCACACTCGACCGGCTAGTGTTCGGCGCGTGTTCCATGTGCTGACGCTGACCTACCTGCAACCGCTCGACGTCATCGACCAGTCACGTCCCGCGCATCTGGAGTGGCTGGGCGCCGAGGCCGCTGCGGGCCGCATCCTGCTCGCCGGCCGGGTCGAGGCGCAGACCGGCGCCGTGCTGATCACCGGCGACATCTCCGCCGACGAGGCCGACGGTCTCATCGCCGCGGACCCTTATTCGCAGGCCGGCGTCGTGCGCTACGAGCGGGTGAGCTTCAACGGCGCCTTCCGCGCCCCCGTGCTGTCAGATAGCTGACATCTCCGCGGATCGGGATTACGCACCCGCCGCGCCTGGTTATGCCCGAGGTGTGCCGCATCGCCGCGGCCTGACGCGTCCTCCCGAACGACGATCAACGATCAAGAGGTTTTCTATGTCCACGTCTGTTTCCGCCTATGCCGCCACATCGGCGGCCGAGCGTCTGACCCCCACCACGATCACCCGCCGCGACGTCGGCCCGCACGACGTGGCGTTCGACATCCACTTCGCCGGCATCTGTCACTCCGACATCCACACCGTCAAAGCCGAGTGGGGCCGGGTGAAATTCCCGATCGTGCCCGGCCACGAGATCGCCGGCATCGTCACCGAGGTCGGCTCCGAGGTCTCGAAGTACAAGGTCGGCGACCGGGTCGGTGTCGGCTGCTTCGTCGACTCCTGCCGTGAATGTGACAACTGCCGCGCCGGCGACGAGCAGTACTGCACCGGCGGCGGCATGGTCGGCACCTACAACGGCGTGGGTCGCGACGGCCAGCCCACGCAGGGCGGCTACAGCGGCGCGATCGTCGTCGACGAGAACTATGTCCTCCGCATCCCGGACAGCATCTCGCTGGAGGACGCCGCACCGCTGCTGTGTGCGGGCATCACCACCTATTCGCCGCTGCGGCACTGGGAGGCCGGGCCGGGGAAGAAGGTCGCCGTGGTCGGTCTCGGCGGTCTGGGACACCTGGCCGTGAAGATCGCCGTCGCGATGGGCGCAGAGGTCACGGTGCTGAGCCAATCGCTCAAGAAGATGGAGGACGGGCTGCGCCTCGGCGCTTCGGCCTACCACGCCACCAGCGACGCCAACACGTTCAAGGCACTCGCGGGGACGTTCGATCTGATCATCAACACGGTGTCTGCCAACCTCGACCTGGTGCAATATCTGAAGCTGCTCAAACTCGACGGCACGCTCGTCGAGCTCGGAATGCCCGAGCATCCGATGCAGGTGCCGGCCGGGGCACTGATCTCCGGCCGCAAGCGGATCGCGGGCTCGCTGATCGGCGGGATCGCCGAAACGCAGGAGATGCTGGACTTCTGCGCCGAGCACGACGTGCGCCCCGAAATCGAGGTCATCGCCCCGGACTACATCAACGAGGCCTACGAGCGCGTGCTGGCCAGCGACGTGCGCTACCGCTTCGTCATCGACACCGCCGCACTGCGCAGCTGATCCACGAGAAAACGGCCGGAGTGCGCATTGCACTCCGGCCGTTCTCGTATTCGGACTAGGCGCCCAATGTGCGCTGGATGTCCGGCTTCATCGCGTTCAACTGCGAACCCCAGTAGCCCCAGCCGTGCGTCCCGTTCGGCGGGAACGTGAAGGTAGCGTTACCGCCACCGTCGGCGGTGTAGGCGCGCTGGAACGCGCGGTTGCTGTCCTGGGTGATGCTCTCGAGGAGCTGACCCGGGATGTCACCGCCGCCACCGAGGTCACCGGGCCTGCCGTTGCCGGTGTACACCCACAGGCGGGTGCCGTTGGCTACCAGCCGGCCGGCCTGCAGCGTGGGGTCGTTGCGCTGCCACGCCGGTCCCCCGCCGGGCCCCCACATCGCGGTGGCGTCGAAGCCGCCCGCGTCGCGCATCGAGATGCCGACCAGGGTCGGCCAGATGCCCTCGGACAGGTTCAGGAATCCCGACAGCGACGCCGCATAGCTGAACTGGCCGGGGTGGTAGGCGGCCAGGATCAGCGCCGAGCTCCCCGACATCGACAGACCGACGACGGCGTTCCCGCTCTGCGAGATGCCTTTGTTGGCCGCGAGGTAGGTCGGGAGCTCGGAGGTCAGGAACGTCTCCCACTGGTAGTTCTGCGTGCGGCCGTTGCCGACCGCCGGGCTCTGCCAGTTGGTGTAGAAGCTCGACATGCCGCCGACGGGCATGACGACCGACAGACCCGATTCGAAGTAGTTCTCGAATGCCGCGGTCTCGATGTCCCAACCGCTGTTGTCGTCGCGGGCGCGCAGTCCGTCGAGCAGATAGACCGCCTTGGGCCCACCCCCCTGGAAGCGGACGGGCACGGTGGTGCCCATCGCCGCGGACGGCACCATCAGCGTCTCCACGGGCAGGCCCGGCCGGGAGTACGCCCCTGCCGTCGCCGCGTTGCCGGTGATGCCGATCAGAGCCGGCAGCACGGCGGCTGTCAGGGCGCCGACCATCAGCCGTCGGCGCAGTTTCTGTAGCGATCTCATCTGGTCTTGCCATCCTTTCGGGGCACGCCGCGAATGCGGCGTGACCGTGTGCAAAAAGGAGCCGCTCGGATGCCGCTGCTTCGCATCCGTCGCGTGTGATCCGGCGCCTGGACGACGGCCGGTCACCTCGTATGTCGTCGCCTAGATGCCCGCTGTTAGCCGACGCTCCCGCGCAGGCGCCCTACGTCATCAGCTCGTCAGATTCGGCTGTGCGCCCAAATGATCAAACGGGCGCGAAAGTGCGAGCAGTCGCGGGCATTTCGTCGATCTCGGCGAACGCCGCAGCCGTCAGTCGGCGATCTTCACCAGCATTTTGCCGATGTTCGCGCCGGTGAACAGGCCGTTGAGGGCGTCGACGCAGGACTCGATACCGGTGAAGATCGTTTCCCGGTGGGACAGCAGTCCCTCGGCCTCCCACTGGTGCAGGGCGGCGAAGGCCTCCTCGAACCGGCCCCACTCGTCGAGGGCGTTGAAGCCCTGCATGGTCGCGGTCTTGGAGAGCAGGTTGACGTAGTTGGCCGGTCCGGGGTGGTCTCCGGTGAGATAGCTCGAGATCACCCCACACAGCACGACGCGGGCCTTGGGTGCGAGGCGGCCGAGCACCGCGTCGAGGATGGGGCCGCCGACGTTGTCGAAGTACACGTCGACACCCCTGGGGCAGTGTTGTTTGAGCGCGGCCGGCAGCGGCTCGTTGCGGTAATCGATGCAGGCGTCGAACCCGAAGTCCTCGACGACGGCGCGGCACTTCTCGGGGCCGCCCGCGATGCCGACCACCCGGGCGCCGGCGATCTTGGCGATCTGGCCGGCAACCGATCCGGTGGCGCCGGCGGCGGCCGACACCACGACGGTCTGCCCGGGTGCGGGTCGGCCGATGTCGTGCATGCCGAAGTAGGCGGTGGCGCCCGTGGGGCCGTAGATCGACATCACCGCAGGCTGGTCGGCGGCGGGGTCGTCGACCGGCGTGCAGAAGATGTCGTCGCGGACGATGACGTACTCCTGGAAGCCGGTCAGGCTGGTGACCAGATCACCGACGGCGTAGGCGGGGCAGCGTGATTTCACGACCACCCCGATGCCGGCCGCCCGGATGACCTCGCCGAGTTGTACCGGGGGCAGGTAGCCGGGTTGGTCGTTGAGCCAGGTCCGGGCGGCGGCGTCGATGCCCACGTAGGTGACGCGGACCAGCGCCTCGCCGTCGGCGGGCTCGGGGGCCGGGGTGGTGATCAGCTCGGTGTCGTCCGGGTCGACGAGCCCGTGGGGGCGGCGACGCAGCACGATCTGGCGATTGGTCAGGTCGGACACGTGCCGACGCTACCGAAAACGTCTCAGGTGAGGCGGGACATCAGGAGCGGCAGACCCGGTCCGGTGAGCTGGTCGACGGCCACGGTGCGCCCGCAGATCGACAACATCAGCGCCGCTCCTCGACCGTGGATGGCGGCGCCGTGCCCCCACGTCCGGCCGGTGTCCTCGTCGCGCAGCGCAATACCGCGCAGCCGTCGGTGCGGGAAGAAGCCGATCTGGGTGCGACCGGTCAGGAAGTCGAGCACGCGGGCCACCTGAGCCGGGTCGGGCTGATGCGCAACGCCCAGCGGGATACGCATGTCGGCGC
The DNA here is from genome assembly GCF_001665575.1 of Mycobacterium sp. 852013-51886_SCH5428379. Lineage (GTDB taxonomy): Bacteria > Actinomycetota > Actinomycetes > Mycobacteriales > Mycobacteriaceae > Mycobacterium. The sequence continues at coordinate 178,719 of NZ_LZSU01000011.1, forward strand.
CGTGGATCAGGACGTCAGCGAGGCCGGACAGCGGCCCGGCCACGGGTGGGCTGAGCCGGTGCTCGGCGCGCCGGCGCAGCGTGTCGGCGATCTCGGCGGCCGGGGCCTGGGCCCGGCGGCGGGCCAGCGCGTCGATGCCCCGGTCGATGCCGCCGTGCCGGATCCCGCTGAGCAGGAAGCCGCTGAAGCCGTCGGCGAAATCGCTGATCAGATGCGCGGCAACGGTTTTGACGTCCCATCCCGCGCACAGGCTGGCCGTTGCGAGCCCGGCGGGGTCGAGACCGTCGATCAGATCAGCGATGGACCGCCGTTCGTCGGCGACCGCAGCGAACACCCAGTCGCGTTCCGCCCGGCTCAGCCGCACCGGTATACGACGCTAGAAGTCCCAGTCCTCGTCTTCGGTGTTGACGGCTTTGCCGATCACGTAGCTCGACCCCGAGCCGGAGAAGAAGTCGTGATTCTCGTCGGCATTGGGGCTCAGCGCCGACAGGATCGCCGGGTTGACGTCGGTCTCGTCGCGCGGGAACAGGGCCTCATAGCCCAGGTTCATCAGCGCTTTGTTGGCGTTGTAGCGCAGGAACTTCTTGACGTCCTCGGTCAGGCCGACGCTGTCGTAGAGGTCCTGGGTGTATTCGACCTCGTTGTCGTACAGCTCGAAGAGCAACTCGTAGGTGTAGTCCTTGAGTTCCTGCTGCTTGGCCGGCTCCTGCATGGCCAGCCCGCGCTGGTACTTGTAGCCGATGTAGTAGCCGTGCACGGCCTCGTCGCGGATGATCAGCCGGATCATGTCGGCGGTGTTGGTGAGCTTGGCCCGGCTCGACCAGTACATCGGCAGGTAGAAGCCGGAGTAGAACAGGAAGCTCTCCAACAGCGTCGACGCGACCTTGCGCTTGAGCGGTTCGTCGCCCTTGTAGTAGCGCATCACGATCTCGGCCTTGCGCTGCAGGTTGGGATTCTCCTCGGACCAGCGGAAGGCGTCGTCGATCTCCGACGTCGAGCACAGGGTGGAGAAGATGTTGCTGTAGCTGCGGGCGTGCACCGACTCCATGAACGCAATGTTGGTGTACACCGCCTCCTCGTGCGGGGTCAGCGCGTCCGGGATCAGCGACACCGCGCCGACGGTGCCCTGGATGGTGTCCAGCAGCGTCAGGCCGGTGAACACCCGCATGGTGAGCTGCTTCTCGTGGGCGGTCAGCGTGCCCCAGGACGGGATGTCGTTCGACACCGGCACCTTCTCCGGCAGCCAGAAGTTGCCGGTCAGGCGGTCCCAGACCTCGGCGTCCTTGTCGTCCTGCACACGGTTCCAGTTGATCGCCGAGACGCGGTCAATCAGCTTCATGCCTTCGCTCACCAGAACCCCACTTCACCAGGCTTTTTCGGTATCCGCTATAGCCGCCCTATAGCCGTCCTCGACACTACTCGTTGTGTCCGACAGCTCGGAGCAACCCAACATATTGGGTGCGGGCGTGTCGGGATCAGTGTCGGGATCAGGCGACGTTCGAGCCGCGCCGCACGCCCTCGTGCAGCGGCAGGTCGGGATCCAGTCGGACGCCGATGAGCTCGCAGGTTCCGTTGATCGACCCGACCAGGATCGTCGTCAGATGAGCGACGAACGCGTCGGACGGCATCCGGCGTGGGCTGTCGCCGTCGGCGCCCAGCCACCAGTCGGTCGCCGAGGACACCGACCCGAACGCCGCGTAGGCGGCCAGTTCGAGCGTTGCGGGGTCGATCTCGATGTCCCGCAGCTCGTTGTCGAACATGTTCGCCATCGCGACGGTGATGTCACGGCCCTCGTTGAGGGCGCGCATCGCCGATTCGCTCTGCTCGGCGAAGCGGCCCTGCATCAGGAACCGGATGACGTTCGGATGCTCGTCGACCATCCGGACGTACTGCTCGACGCTGCGCGCGATGACCTGGCGGCCGGAATCGGTCGACAGGTCGATCGACGGGAAGATCGCCGTCCACAGCATGTCGCGCAACCGCTGCCCGATGGCCTGGAACAGATCGGCTTTGTCGGCGAAGTGCCGGTAGATCTTGGGTTTGGCAGTGCCGGCTTCCTCGGCGATCTCGCGCAGACTGACCTCGGGACCCTGCCGGTCGATAGCCCGGAAGGCGGCATCGACGATCTCCGCACGCACCTTCTTCCGGTGCTCGCGCCAGCGCTCGCTGCGCGCGTCCACTTTGTCGCCGGTACCGCTACCGGACCGCGACCTCGACCCTCGACGCACCCGCCCACTGTACGCGCACTGCCCACGCTGACCTGCTCAGAACCGCCGCCACCCGCGCGGTGTCGGCGGGTGCGGCAGCCTTCTGCTCGCAGCGCTGACCCGCTCGTGCGCGGGTACTATTCCTCCTCGACAGTTCCGAAAGACCGAGACGAGATTCATGACACAGCGATACGACCTGGTCATCGCCGGAGGCGGGCCCTCGGGCTCGGCCGCGGCGTGGCAGGCCGCACAGACCGGCGCGAAGGTCGTCGTGCTGGACAAGGCCCAGTTCCCCAGGGCCAAGCCCTGCGGTGACGGCCTGACCGCCCGCGCGGTCAGCTACCTGCAGAAGATGGGCCTGGCCGACGAGGTCGCCACCTACCACCGGGTCAACCGGGTGACGGTGTTCAGCCCCAGTCAGTGGGAGCTGTCGTTTCCCAAGCGCCCGGGCATGCCCGACCACGGCCATACCGTCAGCCGCGAACACCTCGACACGGTCCTGCTCAAGCACGCCGAATCCGCCGGCGCCGAGATCCGCCAGGGCGCCGAGGTCACCGGACCGATTCAGGACGAGAACGGCCGGGTCGTGGGAGTGACCCTCAAGGGCGGCGAGAAGGTCTACGGCGACGCCGTGATCGCCGCCGACGGTGCCTACTCCCCCATCAAACGGGCGCTCAAGATCGACTCCCAGTACAACGGCTACCAGGCCATCGCGATCCGCTCGGAGATGCCGGCCAACCGACCCGACTCCGACAGCCTCGACATCTACCTGAAGCTGCAGTTCGAGGGTGACCAGCTGCCCGGCTACGGGTGGGTGTTCCCGATGGGCGACGGCATCTTCAACATCGGCCTCGGCTACGTCAACAGCTACAAGAACTGGCAGGCCATCAACGCCACCCAGTTCCTCGGCGAGTTCCTGCGGACCCTGCCGCGCGACTGGGACCTGCCCGCCATCGAGGAGCTGAAGAAGAACAAGAGCGTGCGGGCGTGGCGGTTGCCGATGGGCTTCACCGCCTGGCCGCCGTGGCGTCCCGGCGTGCTGTTCACCGGCGATTCGCTGGGTGCGGGTAAGCCTGCCTCGGGTGCGGGCATCTCGAAGGCCCTCGAATCCGGTTTGGCCGCAGGTGAATGTGCGATCGCCGCGCTCACCAACGGTGGGCCTGACGACTTCACGAACTACGCCCAGCGGATGGAAGCGGCGTGGGGCCGGGAGTACAAGCGCGGCCGCTACTTCCACAAGCTCGCCGGGATCCCCGGTGTGGCCAACACCGGAATCAAGCTCATCGACAACGCGATGTTCCGGGACCGGATGCTCAAGTCGCTGTACAAGAAGGAACAGGGCCCACAGCACCACTACAAGTAGATTTCCGCCCCGCCGAGGTCATCGGCGCAGCCGGGTGTGTGGTTCGCGAAAGCGGATCGCACACCCGGCTTTCTTTCCGCTACCGCCGCCCGACGGCGGATCGCGGTTGCCAGATCGGCAACTGTCCTTGGCATCACATACCCGAGCGTCCAGGCTGGGGGCATGGTCGAATCGAATGTCGCGCAAGAGTGGGACGAACGCTACGCCGCAGCGGAGCAGCTGTTCAGCGGCCAGCCCAACACGGTTCTCATCTCCGAGGTGAGCGGCCTCACGCCAGGCCGGGCACTCGACGTCGGTTGCGGCGAGGGCGCGGACGCGGTGTGGTTGGCCGCCCAGGGATGGACCGTCACCGCGCTCGACGTGTCCCGGGTGGCAGTCGAACGCGCCGCCGCGCGCGCGGCGCGGGCCGGTGCCGAGGTGGCGTTCGTCCGTAACGACCTCGTCGCGGCCGAATTGCCCGCCAACGGCTTCGATCTGGTGACCGCGCAGTACCCCGCGCTGCGGAGCTCTGCGGACCGCGCCGCCGAACGCGCGCTGACCGCAGCGGTCGCACCCGGCGGAGTGCTTCTGGTGGTGCACCATGCCGGTGTCGACGAGGACACGGCCAGGGCGCGCGGCTTCGACCCGGCCGATTACGTTTTCCCGGCGGATGTGCGGGCGGTGCTCGGCGACGGCTGGGAGGTCCGCTTCGAGGAGAGCCGCCCGCGCGACACGCCGCTGGGCGGCGCGGAGCACCGGCATACCCACGATGCGGTGCTGTTCGCGCGACGGCTGCAGTAGTCGGTCATCGCGGCACCCGGATGTGAGATTCCGGCGACACCGCGCTGGCGGGCGGCTTCGGCGTCACTGCACCAGGGGCCGCGCCTACTTCACGATCTCGCGACCACGGTCAGCAGCACCACCGAATCCTCCACCGCCACCAGATTGTGGATCTCGTCGGGAACCACCAGGTAGTCGCCTTCCGCGCCCTCCGTCGCCCCGGTCGCGGTACCCAGCTGAATCCGGCCCCGCAGCACCACCAGCGTTGCCTCACCGGGACTCTGGTGGTCGTCGAGCCGACTCCCTGCGGTCAGCGCCAGCACGGTCTGGCGCAGCGTGCGCTCGCGACCGCCGAACACCGTGTGCGCCGCCCGGCCGGCGCGCGCGTCGCGCGCCGCGTCGAGCTGTTCGTCGCCGATACCCTTCAGTGACAACGTATCTGCCATCATCAACCTCTCCCTGGACAATTCAGCCCCTGGCGGGCCGCAGAACGAGTCCGACTTCGCACGACCCGGCGTGCGGATCGGGCGTGACCGCCACCGTGTAGCTGCCACCGATCGACCCGGCATTCAGGTCGATCACCTCTTGGATCAATCCCTGCTGGATGCCACGCACCACCTCCGGTGCGGTCTTGGCGACCTCGGCGAGCGGGCAGGTGCACAGCTGGACGGTCACCTCCCCGAACGAGGACAGCACCGAACGCACCTGGAAACCCAGCTCGGTCAACGTCGCCACGACGAGGTCGCTGATGGTGGACTCGTCGCGGCGGCGCGCCAACCGCACCCGGTGTGCCAGATCCGCGCCGATACGCCGGGCCCGCAGTTCGCGTTCCTGCGGCGTGCCGCCGAGGTGCGTGGCGAAGAGCGAGACGATGTCCGCGTAGTCGAGTCGCGGGGCCAGTTCGTAGGTCAGTTTGGGCCGACCGGCCCCGGTCGGCCGGGTGCTGCCCCGCCGGACGTAGCCCTGCGATTCGAGCGCCGACAGGTGAAACCGAGCAGTGGTGATGTGGATCTGCAGCGCGTCGGCGACTCCTTGCGCGTCGACCGGCCGGTTCGCGTCGCGCAACAAACTCAGGACGTTCTGGCGCTGGCGGCCGGCGGCCCGGTCGGCCGTCCTTTCGGCATCGTGGCCGCGCACTGACATGGGGTGAGTCTGTCACTGCACGGGCACCACGCCGACGACCGCCACCGCCGTCAACGAGCGCCGATACCGTTGGAAGGTGCTGCGCATGCCGATGACGCGACGGCGCGCCGCGGGCCGGCGGAGTACGTTTCCCACGATGCGCAGCGCGCCGAACAGTCCTTCGTCGGCGATCACCCTGGCGGGGTTCAGCAGCGCCATCGGGGCGTGGTCGATGGTCTCGACCCGGAAGCCGGCATCCTCGAGCAGCTGCGTCCATTCCGCGGTCGTCAACGGCCGCGCGTTCACCTTGATCGCCCGCGCCATGTCGCGGCGGATCTCGTCCTTGACGTCCTGGGGCAGATCGTCGGGCTGCAGTCCGAGTTCGTGGATCGCATAGCGACCGCCGGGCCGCAGCACCCGGAAAGCCTCCTCGACGATGGCGCGTTTGGCCTTGTCGCCCTGCATGGTCAGCATCGCCTCGCCCACCACCACGTCCGCGCTGCCGTCCGGCAGTCCGGTGGTCGCCGCGTCGGCGACCACCACGGTGCCGCCGACCGGTGCGACGACCGAGCGGACATTGTCGGTGGCGGCGGAGGTGTCGTCCACACCCACGTATGAGCGCGGCCGTCGGGCGACGATGTCGGCGGCGGTGCGGCCCAAACCGGGACCGAGTTCGACGACGTCGGCCTTCTCGAGTCGGGCCGCGGCGAGCAACCGGGTGGTCAGCTCCAGACCGCCGGGGCGAAGTACGCGTTTGCCGAGCCGGGCCAGCAGCCAATGGCCGGGCAGGTCGGCGTCCGAACGCTCGGCCAGCGGAAGCGCCACGGGCCCGGAGTGGGTGGGGTCAGCCATGTCGGACGGTCCTTTCGACGACGGCGATCGCGAAGATCGCCGTGAACAGTGAGATCACATACAGCAAAGCGATATTCGGTCCCCATGGCGGCGTCAGGACCGCGTCCTGTCCGGTCGCGAACACACCGTTGAGGACGGGCATGTACCGCTGCAGGAAGGCGCCGCTGGGCAGATATCCGGCCGCCGACTCGAACGCGTAAACCCACAGCAGGATCACCGCAGCGGCGGCCAGGGGTGACCGGACCAGTGCGCCCACACCGATCCCGGCTCCGGCGGCGAAGAAACTCAGCAGCGGGACCGTCCAGAGCAGTCGCAGGGCGACCGGATCGGTGGCCGACACCGACCCGTAGACGTGCGGTGAGACCACCGGCAGGAAGACGAGGACGACGAGCAGCGCCACGACGGTCACCACCGCGCCCAGCACCCCGTAGAACAGCCATCGGCCGACCAGCACCGGCCACTGGCGCGGTGCCGTAAGGCGGACGTATTCGCCTGCTGACCAACGGTTCTCGGAAGCTTGGCCGTCCGCTGCCGCCAATGCGACGACGACGGTGGTGATGGTGATGACCCAGTATGCCGCGTTGGACGTCGGCACCTCGAGCACTGAGATCTGCCCGGGGATACGCGCGAACGCCTCGGCCACCCAGGCGATCACGAAGGTGATGACGGCAGGTACGGCGACGGCGGCAGGCACCAGGACGAGCCAGAGCCGGCTGCGGCCGCCGGTGCGGACGAGTTCGGCCCGCACCCCGCGCGTGACCAGTGCCGCGTTCATGGGCACCCCGCACAGTCGAGCAGCATCGACTCCAGCCAGTCGCGGGGGTCGGCGCCGACGGGAACCACCCCGGCCAGCGCGCCGTCGACGCGCGGCCTTCCGTCTGCGAGCACCACGACCCGATCGGCCGACAGCACGACCTCCGACAGCAGGTGGGTGGCCACCACGACGGCGCACCCGGCGTCGGCGAGGTCCCGGAGGAGGCTGCGGAACCAGACGATGCCCGGGACGTCGAGGCCGTTGAGCGGTTCGTCGAACAGCAACGCCGCCGGCCGGCACAGCAGCGCACCGGCGATGGCCAGGCGCTGGCGGGCACCGAGTGACAGCGCGCCGATCAGGTGCCCGCGGTGCGTCGCGAGCCCAGCCTGGTCGAGCACCTCCTCGACCCTTCCGTCGTCGACGCCAGCGAGCGCAGCCAGCCACCGCAGATGCCGCTGCACCGTATGGCGCGGGTCCATCGCGCCGGGCCCGAGGTGCACGCCCACCAGGTGTGGGTCGCCGGACGGTGCGCGGTCATCGACCGTGACGGTGCCGGCATCCGCCCGATCCAGACCCGCGATCAATCGCAGCAGCGTCGTCTTGCCGGCGCCGTTGAGGCCGAGCAGCGCGGTGACCGCACCAGCGGGAAAGTCGACCGTCACGTCGTCCAGTGCCCGGTGGGTCCCGAAAGACCTTGTCAGGCAGTGTGTCCGGATCATTGGAAGTTGCACGGAATCGGCAGACCGATCGTCTTGACGCCGTTGCACAGCGATTTGCTCGCCAGTTTCCAGCGGCCGTCGATCCGTCGCCACTCCGCGACGACCTGAACAGTCGGCGACCCCTGACGGCTGGCGTTGATCACCGCGGTGTGCCGGTCACCGTCGTGGGTCTCAGGGCCGGTCACGACGCTGGACCCCCGCGGCGGACGGAAGAAGCCGACGCGGTGAATCATCTTCGGCACCACCACCGCTCGGTCCCCGCCCTCCAGCTGGGCGGCCTTGACCCAGTCGGGTGCGGCGGTGGCGACGAGCAGCTTGATCTGCGCGTCGAGTTCGGCCAGCGTCGGCACCTCGGAGGTGATCGCGAAGTTCTCGAGACTGAGCGGGTCGGCGTGGATCTCCGGATCGGCCCCGGCGGCGGGGGCGGTGCTCATCAGCACGCCTGCGGTGGCGAGCATCGTGACAGCTGCGCGTGACCATCGCTTCAATGCACCGCTCCCTGATAAAGAGGAAATTTCTCCGGTAAATGTAGGCGGCTGTGCCGAGGTAGGCAAGCCTTACCTTCGGCAAGCGGCGCCGAGATGACGCTTTGTGATGGATTTCGGCCGGATTTCGTCAGAGACCGTAGCCTCGGCGAGCCACTAGGCTCGGCCCGGTGGTGATCGAGCCGGGGCTGTCCGATGCGGAGTTCACGCACCTCGAAGGGATGTTGGGTATTGAGTTCGCCGACGACCACCGGGCGTTCCTCGCCGCCGGACTGCGCGTCGGTGCGTCGTGGCCGGATTGGCGCGGAGAGGGGCGGCGGAGCCTGCAGAAGCGGCTGCAGTTGCCGGCCGAAGGCGTGCTGTTCGACGTGGAGTGGACGGCGTTCTGGCTCGACGGCTGGGGCCGACGCCCGGCGAGAATGAAGGACGCGCTGCGCTCGGCCCGATATCACCTGGCCGCTGTGCCGCAGATGATTCCGGTGTTCGGCAATCACTATCTGCCGGCCGGACGCGGAACGGTCGGGCGTCCGGTGTTGTCGATCGTCCGCACGGACGTCGCCGTCGTGGGAGCGAATCTCCACGACTATGTCGACAGAGACTGCGGTTCCACCGGCGCCCACGCGCCGGCCGCGGCCGACGCGGTCGAGTTCTGGTCGACGCTGGCCGGTTAGCGGCCGCGTCCGCCCCGGCCTGGTTTGCGCGCCACCTTTCCGGCGGCGGCGCGGGCGGCCTGTTTGGCGAGCGTCTTCTCACGGGCCGTGCGTTTGGGCGCCGGGGCGCTGTCTCCGCGCGACGAACCAGGTCGGCGACCCCGCACGATGCCGATGAACTCTTCGAGCAGGGGCGACTGCGGTCCCTCCGGGACAGCGAGTGCCACGGGACAGATCGGCGCGTCGGCGATCGGGCGGTAGGTGAGGTCTTTGCGGTGGTGGAGCCGGGCCAGAGACTGCGGAACGATGAGCGCGCCGAGACCGGCGGCGACGAGCTCGACGGCGTCGCCGGTGGTATCGGGGCGATGCTCGACCGGGGCGCCGGGCCGGTCGGGCCAGGCGACCACGTCGTCGAGGGGCCGCAGTACCGGTTCGTCGTCGAGGTCGGCGGCGGTGATCTCGTCGGCGGCGGTGAGGAGGTGATCGGCCGGTACGACGGCCACCGTCGCCTCCTCGTAGAGCGGGATGACGGCCAGCCGCGTGGTGTCGGCCGGCAGCCGGAGCAGCGCCACGTCGATATCGCCGCTGCGCACGGCCCCGGGCGCGTCCGCCGCGGCGACGGGCTGCAGTCGCAGCACGGTGTCGGGGTGGCGCTCCGCCCAGATCCTGGACCATTTGGCCGGCGTCGCGCCCGGAACGTATCCGAGGGTCAGCGAGCTCCGGATCACCGCATCAGGCTACCGATAGGCTCGCTTCATGAGCAGGCCGAACGCACAGTCGATGAAACCCGCCACGGCGGCGAAGAAGTTGGACGTCTACCTGCCCGCGACGCCCCCGGAATTCCAGCAGAACGCGATCACCCGCGCCGAACTCGCCGCGCTGCAGGTCGATCCGCCGCAGTGGCTGCAAGACCTCCGCAAGAACGGGCCGCATCCGAAGAACCTCGTCGCCGCGAAACTCGGCGTCTCGATCGCCGGTCTGGGCCGCGGCGGCATCACCGAGGCGCTCACCACCGAACAGATCAATCAACTGCTGGAGGAGAAGCCGGACTGGCTGGTCGCCGAACGCGAGAGCTATCAGAACGTCCTGCGCGAAGATCGGCGGCTCAAGGCTCGGCGAGCCGATGAAGCTCGCGAGGGCTGACGCTCATGCGCCACTCGGTCCGGTGCACGCGGTCGTGCGCAGCGTCACCCGAGACGGTGTACGACCTGCTCGCCGACCCCGAGCGGTGGCCGCAATGGTTAGCCGGAGTCCGCACCGCCGGGTGGGTAGAACCAGGTGAAGTGCGTCGCATCGTCGTCAGTGGCTTGACCATGCGCGAAGAAGTGCTCGTCTCCGACCGTCCGCATCACCACGCATACACGATCCTGTCCGGCATTCCTGTTTCCGATCATCGCGCCGACGTCCGCATTACGCCACGACCCCGTGGCTGCCTGATCACCTGGACAGCGACGTTCCGCGGACGGATCCCCGGCACCGGCCCCCTGCTGTGGCTGATGCTGCGGGCCAGCACGTCGACCATGGTCAACGCGCTGGCCCGAGGCGCTGAATCACGTGCTTAGGGAATCACTTTCGCGGGTGATCGTGTTGCTGATATCAGCGGCCAGCCGTCACAACATGCAGCTGACGCAACCCTCAACCTCGGTGCCCTCGAGGGCCATCTGGCGCAGCCGGATGTAGTACAGCGTCTTGATGCCCTTGCGCCAGGCGTAGATCTGCGCCCTGTTCACATCGCGTGTGGTGGCGGTGTCCTTGAAGAACAGCGTCAGGCTCAGGCCCTGGTCGACGTGCTGCGTGGCCGCGGCGTAGGTGTCGATGACCTTCTCGTAACCGATCTCGTACGCGTCCTGGTAGTACTCCAGGTTCTCGTTGGTCATGTACGGCGCCGGATAGTAGACGCGGCCGATCTTGCCTTCCTTGCGGATCTCGACCCTGCTCGCGATCGGATGGATCGAGCTCGTCGAGTGGTTGATGTAGGAGATCGACCCCGTCGGCGGCACGGCCTGCAGGTTCTGGTTGTAGATGCCGTGCTTCTGCACCGACTCCTTCAGCCGCCGCCAGTCGTCCTGCGTAGGGATCCGGATCCCGGCATTGGAGAAGAGGGTGCGAACAGTCTCGGTCGCCGGCTCCCACACCTGCTCGGTGTACTTGTCGAAGAACTCCCCCGACTTGTACTTCGACTTCTCGAAGCCGCCGAACGCCGTACCCCGTTCGATCGCAATGCGATTCGACGCCCGCAGGGCGTGGTAGAGCACGGTGTAGAAGTAGATGTTGGTGAAGTCGACGCCCTCTTCGGAGCCGTAGAAGATCCGCTCCCGCGCGAGGTAGCCGTGCAGGTTCATCTGCCCCAGGCCGATCGCATGGGATTCGTTGTTGCCCTGCTCGATCGACGGCACCGAGGTGATCGACGTCTGATCGCTCACCGCGGTCAGCGCACGGATCGCCACCTCGATGGTCTGCGCGAAATCCGGTGAGTCCATCGCCTTGGCTATGTTCAGCGAACCGAGGTTGCAGGAGATGTCCTTGCCGATCTTCTTGTAGGACAGATCGTCGTTGAACTCCGACGGCGTGGAGACCTGCAGGATCTCCGAGCACAGGTTCGAGTGGGTGATCTTGCCGTCGATCGGGTTCGCCCGGTTCACGGTGTCCTCGTACATGATGTACGGGTAGCCCGACTCGAACTGCAGCTCGGCCAACGTCTGGAAGAACTCGCGCGCCTTGATCTTCGTCTTGCGGATCCGGGCGTCGTCGACCATCTCGTAGTACTTCTCGGTGACGGAGATGTCGGCGAACGGCAGCCCGTAGACCCGCTCCACGTCGTACGGCGAGAACAGGTACATGTCCTCGTTCTTCTTGGCCAGCTCGAAGGTGATGTCCGGAATCACAACACCCAGGGAGAGCGTCTTGATGCGGATCTTCTCGTCGGCGTTCTCCCGCTTGGTGTCCAGGAAGCGGTAGATGTCGGGGTGGTGCGCGTGCAGGTACACCGCACCGGCACCCTGACGCGCACCGAGCTGGTTGGCATACGAAAACGAGTCCTCGAGCAGCTTCATGATCGGGATGACGCCCGAGCTCTGATTCTCGATGTTCTTGATCGGCGCGCCGTGCTCACGAATGTTGGTGAGCAGCAAGGCGACTCCGCCGCCGCGCTTGGACAGCTGCAGCGCGGAGTTGATGGAGCGCCCGATGGACTCCATGTTGTCCTCGATGCGCAGCAGGAAGCAGGACACCGGCTCGCCGCGCTGCTTCTTACCGGAGTTGAGGAACGTCGGCGTGGCCGGCTGGAAGCGTCCGTCGATGATCTCGTCGACGATCTTCTCCGCGAGCGCGGTGTCCCCCGCGGCCAGCGTCAGCGCCACCATCACAACGCGGTCTTCGAAGCGTTCGAGGTAGCGCTTCCCGTCGAACGTCTTCAACGTGTAGGAGGTGTAGTACTTGAACGCCCCGAGGAACGTCGGAAAGCGGAACTTCTTGGCGTAGGCGCGGTCGAGCAGTTCCTTGACGAAGTTGCGCGAGTACTGGTCGAGCACCTCGCGCTCGTAGTAGTCCTTCTGGATCAGGTAGTCGAGCTTCTCGTCCTGATTGTGGAAGAAGACGGTGTTCTGGTTGACGTGCTGCAGGAAGTACTCGCGCGCGGCGAGGACGTCCTTCTCGAACTGGATCTTGCCGTCCTTGTCGTACAAGTTCAGCATCGCGTTCAGCGCGTGGTAGTCGGTCTCCCCGGGGAGCGCGTGCGCGCCGGTGGCTACCGGCTCTGCAGCTGTGACGGTGGGTGACACGCCTGTTCCTTCCAGAAGTTTTCGAGGCCGGCCCGGACGGCGAAGACGTCGTCCGTCGTGCCCATGAGTTCGAAGCGGTAGAGATACGGGACGCCGCACTTGCGGGACACCACATCGCCCGCGTAGCCGAATTCAGCGCCGAAGTTGGTGTTGCCCGCGGCGATGACGCCGCGGATCAACGACCGGTTGTGCTCGTTGTTGAGGAACGCGATGACCTGTTTGGGGACGTATCCCCCGGCGTCAGGGTCGGGCCCGTTCGCGTGTCCACCGCCGTAGGTGGGCAGAACGAGTACGTAGGGCCGGTGGACCTCGATGCGCTCGTGCAGCGGGATGCGGACGACATCGGCGGCGGGCAGCCCGAGCTTGTCCACGAAGCGGTGCGTGTTCTCCGAGACGCTGGAGAAGTACACCAGGCTGCCCATCGCCGATTCCTTCCGCTGCTCACCGCCTGCCCGTCAGGCGGTGGCGGCAGCCACTCCGCCGAGGGCCTTGATGCGGTCGGGGCGGAAGCCCGACCAGTGGTCGTTGCCGGCGACGACGACGGGCGCCTGCAGGTAGCCCAGGGCCATGACGTAGTCGCGGGCCTCGTTGTCGAGGGAGATGTCGACGACGTCGTAGTCGATGCCCTGCTTGTCGAGCGCTTTGTAGGTGGCGTTGCACTGGACGCACGCGGGCTTGGTGTACACGGTGACAGTCATTCGGCGGGCTCCCTCAGCGAAATCTTCGTTCGGCAATCTGTGGTTGTTCATCACGCTGCACCTCACCGACGATCAGGCGGTAGGGCAGCGAAAGCTCATTGACTTCCAACGCTGGGACGAGGGGGAAACATCCCTCGGACTTCGCGTCGGTCGCCGTACTTCTGGCTTCCCTGCTCAACACCGTAGACACTAGATGTTGTGCTCCGTTAGTGAATCACATACAAGATGCTCGTAATGACACGTTTGGAATTTTCCCTGGTGGCCTCGGAGTGTCGCGGCGTGTCCAGCGTGTCGCACGTCACAACGCACCTCGGTGAGCACCACATGTCGTGTCTATCAGGAGCCACCGACAACTCGACCACGACTCACCGGAGGGCCCCTGGTCGCCAGCAAACACCGGTCGAGCTACCGCGTACACACGACACTCTGGCCACTCCAGCCACTTCCGCCACTCGGAGAGCACACCTCAGAAGGCCCCGCCTGGTGGCGACACTCGACCAGCCGTCCACCGACGCTGCCGTGTCACTGACCGCCGCGTGATTCGGCCCGCATACGTCCGCCGGCCGGCCGCGCGGCAACCCTTCAGCCGACTTCAGCGGCGAGCTTGCCGACGATGTCGCGCAGCGCCGCCGACACCTCGGCGCTCTCCCGCGGATGCCGACCGTCGAGCGTCTTGGTCGGCAACGACAGCTCGAGATCCTCGATGACGCGCGGACCGGCGATACCGAACGACTTGCGGGTCTCGGCGTGCGCCCACTGCCCGCCGTACTGGCCGAGCGCCGCACCGATGACCGCCAGCGGCTTGTCCTTCAGCGCGCCGTTGCCCCACGGTCGCGAGAGCCAGTCGATCGCGTTCTTGAGTACGCCCGGGATGCTGCCGTTGTACTCGGGGGTGACGACCAGGGCGGCGTCGGCGTCCGCTGCGGCGGCGCGCAGCGCGGCCACAGGTTCGGCGACCCCGTCGGTGTCGATGTCCTCGTTGTAGAAAGGCAGTTCACCCAGCCGGTCGAACAGGGTCAGATGGACCCCGGCCGGCGCCGCTTCCATCGCCAGTTCCGCGAGCTGCCGATTCACCGAGGCGGCCCGCAGGCTGCCCACCAGCACGAGCACGTTGACATCCGCCATGTCGCAATCCTTCCGTCGTCTGACGATCTTCGCACGGGGTAACCGGACCGCGGTCCGATTTATTCCCGCTGAGCTAAAGTGCAGTCGTGAGCGCAGCCGACGCGACAACCGGGTTGTCGATCACGGCTGCCGCGCCGTCCGAACGCGGTGACGCCGCCCGCAACCGGCAGTTGCTGCTGGACGCGGCGCGGCGGTTGATCGCCGAACGCGGCCCCGATGCGGTGTCCACCGACGACATCGCCGCGGCCGCGGGGGTGGGCAAGGGCACGCTGTTCCGCCGCTTCGGCAGCCGCGCGGGTCTCATGCTGGTGTTGCTCGACGAGAATGAGAAGGTCCAGCAGCAGGCGTTCATGTTCGGACCGCCTCCCCTCGGGCCCGGCGCGCCGCCGATGGAGCGGCTGGTCGCCTACGGACGCGAGCGCCTGACGTTCGTGCACGAACACCACGCGCTGCTCTCCGACGCCGGCCGCGATCTGCAGACCCGGTTCAACGCCCCGATGAGCCTGCATCTTGCGCACGTCCGGATGCTGCTCGACGCCGCACACACGACCGGCGACCTCGACGCGCAGGCCGTCGCGTTGAGCGCGCTGCTCGACGTCGACTATGTCGAACACCGGCTCGCCCAGGGTGTCTCACTCGACGCCCAGGGCGACGCGTTCGAATCCCTGGCCCGCAAGCTCTGCGGCACCTGATGCGCTGGATCCTGCACGTCGACCTCGACCAGTTCCTGGCGGCGGTGGAATTGCGCCGCCACCCTGAACTCGAAGGCCTCCCCGTCATCGTGGGCGGCAGCGGAGACCCCACCGAAGCCCGCAAGGTCGTCACCTGCGCGTCGTATCCGGCCCGCGAGTTCGGTGTGCGTGCGGGGATGCCGCTGCGCGCGGCCGCCCGACGATGCCCCGACGCCGTATTCCTCGCCTCGGACCCCGACGCCTACGACGCCGCCTCCGACGAGGTGATGGGGCTGCTGCGCGACCTCGGCCACCCCGTCGAGGTGTGGGGCTGGGATGAGGCCTACGTCGGGGTCGACGACCCGGACGGCACCGTGGACCCGATCGCGCTGGCCGAGCAGATCCGCGAGGTCGTCGCCGCCGGCACGGGGCTGTCCTGTTCGGTCGGTGTCAGCGACAACAAACAGCGGGCGAAGGTGGCCACCGGATTCGGCAAACCGGGAGGCGTATTCGCGCTCACCGACGAGAACTGGATGGACGTGATGGGTGACCGGCCCGTCGACGCGCTGTGGGGGGTCGGGCCCAAGACGGCGAAGAAGCTCGCGACGATGGGCATCACCAGTGTCGCCGACCTCGCGGGTACCGACGCCACACAGCTGACCTCGACGTTCGGGCCGACGACCGGATTGTGGATTTTGTTGCTGGCCAAGGGCGGTGGCGACGACACCGTCAGCTCGCAACCCTGGGTGCCGCGCTCCCGCAGCCACGTCGTCACCTTCCCCGAAGACCTCACTGAGCGCGCGGACATGGCGGCCGCCGTGGCCGATCTCGCCCGGCGGACGCTGACCGAGGTCGTCGAACAGGGTCGGGTCGTCACCCGGGTCGCGGTGACCGTACGCACGGCGACGTTCTTCACCCGGACCAAGATCCGCAAGCTGCCGGCACCGAGCGTGGACGCCGACGTCGTCACCAAGACCGCGCTCGACGTGCTCGGACAGTTCGATCTGGAGCGGCCGGTCCGCCTGCTCGGCGTGCGTCTGGAACTCGCGATGCCGCGACCGGCTGTCAGCGCCGGGCAATAGCCTCGGCGACATGCTGCAGACCTTCGCCATCCGCGGATACCGCTCCCTGCGGGACGTGGTGCTGCCGCTGCATCGCCTCACCGTGGTCACCGGAGCGAACGGCAGCGGGAAATCGTCGCTGTACCGGGCGCTGCGGCTACTGGCCGACTGCGGCCGGGGCGAGGTGATCGGCTCCCTGGCTCGGGAGGGCGGCCTGGAGTCGGCGTTGTGGGCGGGCCCGGAACAGGTCACCGGGGCCCGGCGCACCGGCCGCACGGAGGGCACCGTGCGGACCCGGCCGATGTCCCTCGAGATGGGCTTCGCCGCCGATGATTTCGGGTATCTGGTCGATCTCGGACTGCCGGTGCACGCGGGGCCCGGCTCCTTCTTCAGCCGCGACCCGCAGATCAAGCGGGAGGTGGTCTTCGCGGGTCCGGTGGCCCGCCCGGCGTCGACGTTGGTGCGCCGCGGCGGTGAGTTCGCCGAGGCGAGCGCCGCGTCCGGCCGAGGATTCGAGGAGCTGACCCGCGCGCTGCCGCTGTACCGCAGCGTCCTCGCCGACTTCGCCCACCCCGGCGCCTTGCCCGAACTGGCCGCGGTGCGGGATCGACTGCGCGGCTGGCGGTTCTACGACGGCTTCCGGGTTGACGCCGCAGCCCCGGCCCGCCGTCCGCAGATCGGCACCCGCACGCCCGTGCTCTCCGACGACGGCAGCGATCTGGCGGCGGCCGTGCAGACGATCCTGGAGGCGGGATTCGATGACCTGCCCCGCGCGGTGGCCGACGCCTTCGACGGTGCGTCTGTTCACGTTGCCGTCCACGACGGGCTGTTCGACCTGCAACTCCGTCAACAGGGGATGCTCCGGCCGTTGCGGTGCGCCGAATTATCTGACGGCACACTGCGATTCCTGTTGTGGGCCGCGGCCCTGCTGAGCCCGTCGCCACCATCGCTGATGGTGCTCAACGAGCCCGAGACGTCGCTGCACCCGGATCTGGTCCGGCCGCTGGCCGGTCTCGTCGCGGCGGCGGTGGAACGGACGCAGGTCGTGGTGGTCACCCACTCTCGCGCGATGGTGGAGTTGCTGGGCACCGCCGCTCTCGATGAGGACACCGACGGGGCGAGCCACGTGTCGCTGTACAAAGAGTTCGGGGAGACCCGCATCGAAGGTCAGGGGCTGCTCAACGTTCCCCGGTGGGACTGGGGTCGCCGCTGACCACTCTCAGCCGTTCCACATCCGAAGCTGCGCATCGGCCGGAGTTTGCCGATATCGTCGAAATCATGACGCCGGCAGTCCCCGGATTCGACGAGTGGTTGTCCGACGAGCTCATCAAAGAGGCCGCGATCGCCGGGGAGTCTGTCGAGAAGTTCATCGCCCGGTCGGTTGCCGCCCGGATGGCGGTCGAGCAGGCCCGCCGCGGCGACGGCGACATCGACGAGTTGCTGGAGCGCGTCCGACGGATGGATCTGGATCTGCCGCCGCCAACTCGCGACGGCACCGCGGGGTCGGTGATCGCCGACCCGGAACGGCTGCAGGCGCTCTACCAGACCGGCATGCTCAACCCCGACCGCAGCCGCGTCCTCGACCGGATCGTCGAGATGGCGGTCGCGGCGCTCGGCGTGCCCTCGGCGGCGGTGACACTCGTCGACCACAAGAACGTGTACGTGCCCAGCGCCATCGGCGTGCCCGACGAGCTCGCCGCGGCCCGCCAGATCGCCCTCGAGCACTCGATGTCGCGGCCGATCGTGAGTACCGGCGAGGCGGTGATCTCCGCCGACGCACGGGTCCACCCCACGCTGATGACGCATCCGATGGTGCGCGACCACTACATCGTCGCGTTCGCGGGCTACCCGATCAGCGACAACGCCGGGCACACCGTCGGCGCGCTGTCGGTGTGGGATCGCAAACCGCGCGATTGGAGTACCGGACATCTGCGCACACTCGAGGACTTCGCCGAGATGGCGCACGACGCGATGTTCTCGGACCGCGCGAAGGGTCCGCTCTGATCAGCGCTTCGGCCGCAGCGCGCGGCTGAACAGGACGTTCACCTGCCGCATCGCGACGCTGTACGGCCACCACATCGTGCGCTTGAACATGTAGAGCGCGCGGATGTCCGGCGAGGTGTAGATCAGGTACCGGTTCCTGCGGACACCGGTCAGAATCCGGTCGGCGACATGCTCGGGCGACACCGCGTGACCGGTGAACCGGTTGGTCCACTTCTGCACGCTCGGGTCCTCGCGGTCGACACCGGCGATCTGCACCGTCTGCACCAGTGGCGTCTGCACCGCACCGGGCACCACGACCGACACCCCGATGCGGTGGCGGGCCAGATCGAAGCGCAGCACTTCCGACAAACCGCGCAGGCCGTATTTGCTGGCGCTGTAGGCGGCGTGCCACGGTAGGGCCACCAGGCCAGCCGCCGAGGACACGTTCACCAGATGACCGCCTCGGCGCGCCTTGACCATCGGTGGGACGAACGTCTCGATGACGTGGATCGGCCCCATCAGATTGACGTCGACCATCGATTTCCAATGCTGGTGGGTCAGCCGGTCGACGGTGCCCCAGGCCGAGATCCCGGCGATGTTCATCACCACGTCCATCGCGGGATGCTCGGCGTGGATGTCGGCCCCGAACTGGGTCACCGCGTCGTAGTCGGAGATGTCGAGGGCCCGGTGCATCGGCACCCGCGCGCCGAGAGCGCGGACATCGGCGACAGTGGTCTCCAAGCCGTCGGCGTCGCGGTCGGTGAGGAACAGCTCGGCGCCTTCAGCAGCCAGCTTCAGAGCAGTCGCGCGACCGATCCCGCTCGCCGCGCCCGTGAGCAGACACCGCTTGCCCGTGAAATCGCCTGCCTGGACCATGAGTTTCTCCTATGTCAAGCCGCTGCCGTTTGGCAAGGCTTTGCTCGGTTGTTGTGGTCGGTGTGGAGGTGTCCGAATA
>NZ_LZSU01000012.1 GCF_001665575.1 Mycobacterium sp. 852013-51886_SCH5428379
GATGTGTATAAGGGCAAACTCGGCGTCCGTCAGGTGCTGTTCGGCGGCCGGGTTTCGTATGTCGCGCTGGCCGTGCTGGTGCTGACCGCGCTGATCATCGGCGGCCTCGGCGGCTGGATCGGCAACAAGACCGCCGACCAGGTGTCGGCATTCACCACGTCGAAGGTCACGCTGGAGACCGGGGACAGCGGCGATCCCCCCGAGAACCGCATCACCAAGGTCGCCGACGAGGTGGCCGACTCCGTGGTCACCGTCGAGGCGAAGAACGGTCCGGAAGGGTCGCAGGGCTCCGGGGTGGTGATCGACGAGCGCGGCTACATCGTCACCAACAACCACGTGATCTCCGAGGCGGCCAACAACCCGGCGAAGTTCAAGATCTCCATCGTCTTCAACGACGGCAAGGAGGTGCCGGCCAACCTCGTGGGTCGTGACCCCAAGACCGACCTCGCGGTGCTCAAGGTCGACAACGTCGAGAACCTCAAGGTCGCCAAGCTGGGCGACTCCGACAAACTGCGCGTCGGCCAGGAAGTCATCGCCGCGGGCGCGCCGCTCGGTCTGCGCAGCACCGTCACCTCCGGCATCATCAGCGCGTTGCACCGACCGGTGCCGCTTTCAGGCGACGGGACCGACACCGACACCGTGATCGACGGTGTGCAGACCGACGCCTCGATCAACCACGGCAACTCCGGCGGCCCGCTCATCGACATGGACGCCAACGTCATCGGCATCAACACCGCGGGTAAGTCGCTGTCCGACAGCGCCAGCGGTCTCGGCTTCGCGATCCCGGTCAACGAGGTCAAGACAGTGGCCGACGCGCTGATCCGCGACGGCCGGATCTCGCATCCGACGCTGGGGCTCACCGCGAAGTCGGTCAGCAACGACGTCGCGTCCGGCGCGCAGGTCGCCAACGTCGTGGCGGGGAGTCCGGCCGAACGGGGCGGAATCCTGGAGAACGACGTCGTCGTCAAGGTCGGCAACCGGGAGGTCGCCGACGCCGACGAGTTCGTCGTCGCGGTCCGTCAGCTCAAGGTCGGCGAACCGGCACCGATCGAGGTGATGCGCGACGGGCGTCCGGTGACGCTCATCGTGACTCCCGCGGCCGACAACAGCGCGGACTGATGTTCGCCAACGTCGGCTGGGGCGAGATGCTCATCCTGGTCATCGCCGGGCTGGTGATCCTGGGACCGGAACGGCTGCCCGGCGCGATCCGCTGGACGTCGACCTCGCTGCGCCAGGCGCGTGACTACATCAGCGGCGCCACCAGCCAGCTCCGGCAGGATCTCGGACCCGAGTTCGACGATCTGCGGGAGCCGATCAGCGAACTGCAGAAACTGCGGGGGATGACGCCGCGCGCCGCGCTGACCAAACACCTGCTCGACGGCGACGACTCGTTCCTGACGGGCAACTTCGACAAGACGCCCGAGAAGCCTGTGACTCAGCCCGGACCGCCGGCCCCGCCGAGCGCCCCACCGGCGCCGCCACCGGGGGTCACCCCGTTCGACAGCGACGCGACCTAACGCTTCGGCTCGGGGCTCATCGACCCGACCATGTAGGTCTCCTCGCCGGTCGGGTAGCCGCCGCCGATGGTGGCGATGTGCACGTGGTCGAAGTGGTTGAGGGTCTCCGAGCCGTAGTCCGCCGTCCAGCTCGGTGCGCCGACGCCGGGGTAGTAGCCCTGCCGCCAGATCACGTGCAGCACGCCCCACCGCTCGGCGTTCGCGAGAGCCAGCCCCGCGATCTGGTTCCCGAGCTCGATGCCCTTCTCGCTGTGGTGGTCCGGGATCATCACGTCGATCGCCAGCCCGTTGGGATGCCATTTCAGCGGGTCCTGCCGGTAGCCGCCGATGGTGGTGATCTCCGGGTACATCGCGCTGATCGCGCGGGCCGCCCAGATGGTGCGCACCTGCAGCCCGCCCTCCGGGGCGACGCCCGCGGGCAGTTCGAAGGGCAGGGCGGCGGCCGGGAGATCGGGCGCGTTCGCCGCCAGCAGCGCCGCAGGCGGGCTGACGACCGGCGGCGCCGCGGCCGGCGCAGCGGATTGGGCCGGAACTGCGGCGACGGCATGGTTGTCGGCCGGGGTGCCGGACTGGGCGTAGAGCAGGGCGCCGGACAGCGCGACCGACGCCACGACGGCCAGCAGCCTGCCCCGGCCGCCGGCGAACAGTCCCTTGCCCACGTTCAGCAGATTAGCCCCGCAACGCCTCGGACGTGGCCGACTTCGCGTGCGGTTCGCGGTGTTTCAGCGGCCGGCGGGATCCAGGCCCAGCGACATCCCGGCCAGACCTCGTTTGCGAGCCGACAGCGCATCGGCGACACCGCGTAGTTCCTTACCCGCCGGGGAGTCCGGATCCGACAGCACCAGCGGCACTCCGCTGTCGCCGGCGTCCACGATCGCCTTGTCGATCGGCACCTGTCCGAGCAGCGGCACGTCGGCGCCGACCGCGCGGGACAGGCTGTCGGCCACCTGGCGGCCGCCGCCCTCGCCGAACAGCTGCAGCGTCGAACCGTCCGGCAGCTGCAGACCCGCCATGTTCTCCACCACGCCGACGATGCGCTGCCGGGTCTGCAGCGCGATGGCGCCGGCCCGCTCGGCCACCTCCGCAGCGGCCGCCTGCGGAGTGGTCACCACCAGGATCTCGGCGCCGGGGATCAACTGCGCGACGGAGATCGCCACGTCACCGGTGCCGGGGGGCAGATCGAGCAGCAGCACGTCGAGATCGCCCCAGTACACGTCGGCCAGGAACTGCTGCAGCGCCCGGTGCAGCATCGGACCGCGCCACACCACGGGCGTGTTGCCCTGGGTGAACATCGCGATCGAGATGACCTTCACGTCGTGGGCCAGCGGCGGCACGATCATCGAGTCGACCTGCGTGGGCCGGTCGGTGACGCCCATCATGCGGGGGACGGAGTGGCCGTAGATGTCGGCGTCGAGGACACCGACGGACAGACCACGCGCGGCCATCGCCGCGGCCAGGTTGACGGTCACGCTCGACTTGCCGACGCCGCCCTTACCGGAGGCGACGGCGTAGACGCGGGTGAGCGATCCGGGCTGCGCGAACGGGATCACCGGTTCCCGGGAGTCGCCGCGCAGTTGCTTGCGCAGTTCGGCGCGTTGCTCGTCGTTCATCACGTCGAGGGTGACGCGGACCGCGCCGGTGCCGGGCACGTCGGCGACAGCCTGCTGCACCTGCTCGGTGATCTCGGTCTTCTTCGGGCAGGCGGAGGTGGTCAGGTAGATCTCGACATGCACGCCGGCGTCGGGGGCGATCGTGACGCTCTTGACCATGCCGAGCTCGGTGATCGGGCGGCGCAGTTCCGGATCGATCACCTTCGCCAGTGCGGCGCGGATCGCGCCGTCGCGCTCATCGGGGTTCGCAGACATCACCGCGAGTCTAGGCCGATGCGGCCGACCGTCAGAACGACGACGTACTGCTGCCGGTCAGGCCACCGGTCCGGGGGGCGGTCCCAGAGGCGCAGGTCCCGCGAGGACCGGGGCCGGGCCGGGGGCCGGCGCCGGAGCGGGTGCACCCGGGCAGAACACCACGCACGGCGGCGGCCCCGCCGGTGCCGGTGCCGGCGGAGGAGCCAGCCACGGCGGCGTCCAGGGTGCGGGCGGCGCGGCCGGCTGCAGAGTGGCCTCGGGGGCCGGGCCGGGCAGCGGTCCCAGCAGCGGGCCGGGGGTGCCGTGCACGTTGCCGGTCGGCAGCTGACCGGCGTCATTACGGGACATCAGCGGGAGGAGCGCCATCGGATCGCCGGTGGCCATCGCCAGCTCGGGGCCGAGTCCCTGGTAACTGTCCAGATGCGCGTCGCCGAGCTGCGGAACCGAACCGGTGATCGGCGGCAGGTCGACCGGAACCACCCCGGTGGCGTATCCGCCCGCCCAGCTGAGCACGTTGCGGGCGTAGGCCACGGAGTTGTTGTAGCGCAGGATCGCGGTCATCACCTGTGACGAGTCGCGCAGGTTGAGCCCGCCGCTGCACAGGTAGCGCGCGGCCGCCAGCGTCGAGTCGTAGAGGTTCTGCACGTCGGCCTCGCCGTCGCCGTCGCCGTCGGAGGCGTAGCGCGCCCAGGTGCCGGGCAGGAACTGCATGGGGCCCATCGCCCGGGCGTAGGTGACCCGACCCGCGCTGCGGCTGAGCTCGATGACCTCGTTGCCAGGCAGGGTGCCGTCGAGGGCGGGGCCGTAGATGGGGTTGACCGGGGTGCCGCTGGCATCGGTCGCGCCGCCGTTGGCGTGCCCCGACTCGATACGTCCGATGCCGGCGAGCAGGTTCCAGCTCACCCCGCACTTCGGGGCCGCGGTGGCCATGATGCGCTCCGCGTTGCGGTAGGCGCTGAGGGCCATCGCCGGGATCTTCATGTTGCCGGGGGAGTTCACCACGACCGCGGGCGGCGGTGCGGACACCGTGGACGCGGCGATCTGGAAGTGGTCGGGCGCCTTCTTCACGGCAACCACCGACGCGCCCGTGTCCTTCGGCGCGGTGGGCGCCACCGCGGCCAATGGGGTGACGGCGTTGTCGCGCACCGGAGTGGGTGCGGATGCGCCGACTGCTCCCGCAAGCACCAGCGGGGCGATGATCGCGATACCGGTGGCGGCCGGGGTGCGCAGCACATGCCCCGCCCGGCGCCGCGCCGCTCCGAGAGCGGCAACTCCCCCTATGCGCACCCAACCGTCCTAGCGTCTACCCCGACCCGAGGTCTGTGAACCAAGTCACCATACATACCTTGCGTCACGTGCGTTGCAGAAACGTGATCAGTTCGGCCGCCGGTGCCGGCGGTCGGATCCGTCCGCGTGTTCGCCGGACTCTGCGTCCTCGGCCTGCGGGAGGGCAGCGATCATGTCGCGCAGCTCCTCGAGCTCCCGGCGCAGATAGTCACGGGTGGCGACCTCGCCGACCGCCAATCGCAGCGCGGCGAGCTCGCGGGCCAGGTATTCGGTGTCGGCCTTGGTCTGGGTGGCGCGGCGCCGATCCTCTTCGAGAGCGACCCGGTCGCGGTTCTCCTGACGGTTCTGCGCCAGCAGGATCAGCGGCGCCGCATAGGCCGCCTGCGTGGAGAACGCCAGGTTCAACAGGATGAAGGGATAGGGATCCCACTGCAGCGACACCGCGAACAGATTGAGGGCGATCCAGACGATCACGATGATGGTCTGCACCGCGAGATACCGGCCGGTGCCGAGGAACCGCGCGAGGCGCTCCCCGTACTGCCCCACCATCTCGCGATCGAAATTGATGGCGAAGCGGGATCGACGCGAAGCGCGGGGCGTGTCCAGGCGGCCCCGCATCGACCCGTCGCTCACGGCTTCCTTTCCGCTGCGCTCATCTCGGGTTCATCGACCCGTTCCCGCCAGTCGTCGGGAAGCAGGTGATCGAGGACGTCGTCGACGGACACCGCGCCCAACAGGTGGTTCTCCTCGTCGACGACCGGACCGCAGACCAGATTGTAGGCCGCGAAGTACCGGGTCACCGCGCCGAGCGAATCCTCGGGGCTCAGGCTCGGCAGGTCCATGTCGAGAATGCCGCTGACCAGGGCCGCGGGTGGTTCCCGCAGCAGCCGCTGCAGGTGCACACAGCCCAGATAGCGGCCGGTCGGCGTGGCGGTGGGCGGGCGCGCCACGAACGCCATCGACGCCAGCGCCGGCGTCAGATCCGGATCGCGCACCCGGGCCAGCGCTTCGGCGACGGTGGTGTCGGGGGCGAGCACCACCGGTTCGGAGGTCATCAGACCGCCCGCGGTGTCGGGCGAGTGGGCGAGCAGTCTGCGCACGTCCTCGGAGTCCTCCGGATCCATGCGCCGCAGCAGGGTCTCCGCGTCGGCCGGGGTCATCGAGCCCAGCAGGTCGGCGGCGTCGTCCGGGTCCATCGCCTCGAGCACATCGGCGGCCCGGTCGGTCTTGAGCTGGCGCAGCACGTCGGCCTGATCGTCCTCGGGCAGCTCCTGCAGCACATCGGCGAGGCGTTCGTCGTCCAGTGCGCTGAACACCTCGTAGCGCCGCTTGGGCGGCAGCTCACGGATCGCCTCGGCCACCTCGACCGGGCGCTGACCCTCGAACTGTTCGAGCAGCGAGGCCACCCCCTGGTCGGGCATCGCCAGACCGGACGGGGTGAGCCCGTGTACCTGGTGCCACTCCACGGTGTGGACGTTGGAGCGCCGGCCCAGCCTGCGGTGGCGGCGCACCGCGACGCGGGTGACCATCCAGTCGCGTGTGCGCACCTGTTCGATGCCCAGATCGACCACGATGACGTCGACGCCGGCCAGCTCGGGCAGATCCGGATCGTCGACCCGCACACTCGTCTCGAGCACCTGGCCCAGCACCAGTGCCTCACCCGGGCGCTGCGCGAACTTCCGCAACGAGACGTTGGCCGTCGTCAACGTGACGGCGTTCGGTTCGATCGCGGTAACCCGCAGGATCGGCACGAAGATCCGCTTGCGCGTCAGCAGTTCGACCACCAGACCCAGCACGCGCGGCTGTCGGCGCACGATGCTGATGCTGATCACCACGTCGCGGACGCGGCCGATCGACTCCCCGTCGGGGCCCAGTACCACCATCCCCGCCAGTCGGGCCGCATAGACCCTGTTCACCGCCGCCATGGGTCAAAGGGTAGAGAGTGAAACCGTGACGAACGTGATCCCACCCCGCCGGACCTGCCTGTCGGTTCCCGGCAGCAGCGCCAAGATGATCGAGAAGGCGAAGAGCCTGGCCGCCGACGAGGTGTTCCTGGACCTGGAGGACGCCGTCGCGCCGGATGCGAAGGGGGAGGCGCGCACCCGGGTGGCGGAGGCGCTGGCCGACGACGGCTGGGCCGAAGGACAGCTGCGGGGGGTGCGGGTCAACGACTGGACCACGCCGTGGACGTACGCCGACGTCATCGAGGTGGTCGCCACCGCGGGCGCCCACCTGGACGTCATCGTGCTGCCCAAAGTCACCGACGTATCCCACCTGCAGGCGCTGGACCTGCTGCTGACCCAACTCGAGACGACCCACGATCTGCCCGTCGGGCGGATCGGCGTCGAGGCGCAGATCGAGACCGCGTCAGGGCTGTCGAACGTCGACGCCATCGCGGCCGGGCCACGGGTGCAGGCCCTCGTGCTCGGCCCCGGCGACATGATCGCCAGCCTCAACATGCGCACCCAGGTGATCGGCGAACAACCCCAGGGCTACGACGTCGGCGACGCCTATCACCATGTGCTGATGCGCATCTTGATCGCGGCCCGCACACACGGCGTGCTCGCCATCGACGGCCCGTTTGTCAAGGTGCGCGACGTCGACGGCTTCCGTCGGGTGGCGGGACGGTCGGCGGCGCTGGGTTACGACGGCAAGTGGGTGCTGCACCCCGACCAGATCGCCGCGGGCAACGAGATCTTCAGCCCGCGCCAGGAGGAGTACGACCACGCCGAGCTGGTGCTCGAGGCCTACGAGTGGCACACCTCCCGCGCCGGGGGTGCGCGCGGCGCGGTGATGCTCGGCGACGAGATGATCGACGAGGCCAGCCGCAAGATGGCGCTGGTGATCGCCGGAAAGGGCCGCGCGGCCGGGATGACCCGCCGGGCCGAGCCGTTCCGGCCGCCCGCCTGACGGTCAGGCGCTCAGCACGAGTACCCAGAACGCGACCGCCAGCAGCAGGGACACCCCGCCGACGGCGATACCGGCGATCGCCAGGCCCCGGCCGCCCTCCTGCCGCTCGTTGATCTGGTTGAGCGCCATGAAGCCCAGCCCGACGCCGACCGCCGAGCCGATGCAGCAGATGAAGCCGAGTGCGGAGGCAACCAGCGACCAGATCGCGAGTTGATTCGTCGGGGCCTGGGCATAGCCGCCGGGATAGGCCCCCGGGTAGCCGCCGGGATAGCCACCCGGATAGCTGTAGCCCGGATACACCGGCGGCGGCAGATATCCGGGCGGAGACGGATATGACTGAGACGGATACGGCGGTGGCGGATACGCCGGCGGTGGGGGCGGATAGTCGTAGGCCGGTGGCGGCAGATACGCGGGCGGATCGGACGGCTCGGCGGATGATCCGGAACCGGAGGGTGACGCAGGCGTCGGGTCCGAGTTCGTCATGACCATCAACCTAGCGCGCACCGGCGACTGCCGACGGTCCCTTCACGCGGGCAGCGCACCGGGCACGGAATCGGACACTCAGACGTTGACCAGATGGCCAACCCTGCCGATCACCTGGTGCAGAGAGGAGAATGTGACAGATGACGAGTCCTTTTCAACCGGGCGCCACCCCGGGTGCGACACCTGCCAACCCCTCCGGTGTGCGGCCCGGCGCCGCACCGTTGCCGACGCCCCCACGCGGCTGGCCGATCGGTTCCTATCCCACCTACGCCGAGGCGCAGCGCGCCGTGGACTACCTGTCCGATCAGGAGTTCCCGGTGCAGCAGGTGACCATCGTCGGGGTCGACCTGATGCAGGTCGAGCGGGTCACCGGCAGGCTCAGCTGGCCGAAGGTGCTGGGCGGTGGGGTGCTCACCGGCGCCTGGCTCGGCCTGTTCATCGGCCTGATCCTGGGCTTCTTCAGCCCGAACCCGTGGAGCGCCCTGCTCACCGGCCTGATCGCCGGCGTGTTCTTCGGTCTCATCACTTCGGCCATCCCCTACGCGATGGCGCGCGGCACAAGGGATTTCAGCTCGACCATGCAACTGGTGGCCGGCCGCTACGACGTCCTCTGTGATCCGTCCAGCGCCGAACGCGGCCGGGACATGTTGGCGCGCTTGACCATCTGACCGCCGGATCGGGGTAATCCCGCAGGTCACGATCGGGCGCTAATCGCGCGGCGTCGGCGCCGAGGTGTTGCACTTCACGCGCGTCTGGCTCTACGGTTTGCCCGCGGGAGGTTCCCGCCCGGAGCCGCCTGGGGCGGCCAACCGGGTGCCTGACGGGAGGCTGGCGGTGCGCGCTCGGCGGCAATGTGCTGCAGCACTCGCCGCGCTGACGGCCGTGTCGACCTTGTCGGCATGCGGATCCGGCGGCGACGGCAAAGTCATCAATCTCTACACCTCGGCCAATGAGATGGCCACGTTCACGGCGCTGGCCGAGCGGTGTACCGAAGAGCTCGACAACGGGTTCACGGTGCGGCAGGTCAGTTTGCCCAAGAGCGCCGACGAACAGCGGCTGCAGCTGGCGCGGCGGCTCACCGGCAACGACAAGACCCTCGACGTGATGGCGATGGACGTCGTGTGGACGCCGGAGTTCGCCGAGGCGGGCTGGATCGTCCCGCTCGACGAAGACCCCAAGGGGCTGGCCGAGAACGACGCCCGAACCGACACCCTGCCGGGACCGCTCGAGACGGCCACCTGGCACGACCGGCTCTACGCCGCACCCGTCACCACCAACACCCAGGTGCTCTGGTACCGGGCCGACCTGATGCCGGCGCCGCCCACCACCTGGGACGGAATGGTCGCCGAGGCCACCCGCCTGCACGCGGCCGGCCAGCCGAGCTGGATCGCCGTGCAGGCCAAGCAGTACGAGGGCCTCGTGGTGTGGTTCAACACGCTGCTGGAGAGCGCGGGCGGGCAGGTGCTCTCCGACGACGGCACCAAGGTGACGCTGACCGACACCCCCGAGCACCGTGCGGCCACCGTCAAGGCGCTGCAGGTCATCAAGTCCGTCGCCACCGCGCCCGGCGCCGACCCGTCGATCACTCAGTCCGACGAGAGCACCGCGCGCCTGGCCCTCGAAGCGGGTAAGGCCGCACTCGAGGTCAACTGGCCGTTCGTGCTGCCCTCGATGCTGGAGAACGCGGTCAAGGGCGGCGTCGAGTTCCTGCCGCTCAACCAGCGCCCCGACCTGGCCGACGCCATCAACGACGCGGGCACGTTCTCGCCCAGCGACGAGCAGTTCAGAGCCGCCTATGACGCCAGCCGCGAGGTGTTCGGCTTCGCCCCCTTTCCCGAGGTGAATCCGGGTACGCCCGCCAAGGTCACGCTCGGCGGTCTGAATCTGGCGGTCGCCGAGACCAGCCAGCACAAGGCCGAGGCGTTCGAGGTCATCCGGTGCCTGCGCAGCCCGGAGAACCAGCGCACCACATCGGTCGAGGGCGGTCTGCCCGCGGTGCGGTCGTCGCTCTACGACGATCCGGCGTTCCAGACGCGCTATCCGCAGTACGAGATCATCCGTCAGCAGCTGATCGACGCCGCCGTGCGCCCGGCCAGTCCGCAGTATCAGGCGGTGTCGACGCGCATCTCGGCGGCACTGGCGCCGATCAATCAGATCGATCCGGAGCGGATGGCCGACGAGCTGACCGAGCAGGTGCAGAAGGCGATCGAAGGTAAGGGGCTGATCCCGTGACGGCCACGCTGGGCGCCACCGACGACAAGCGCTCCGAGCGGCGGTTGGCGTTCCTGCTGATCGCACCCGCGGTGATCCTGATGATCGCGGTCACCGGCTATCCGATTCTGTACTCGGTGTGGCTGAGCCTGCAGCGCTACAACCTGGCCACCCCGGACGACGTCGAGTTCGTCGGGCTGCAGAACTACGTCACCGTACTCACCGACGGCTACTGGTGGACGGCACTCGCGGTGACGCTCGGCATCACCGTCGTGTCGGTGGCCATCGAATTCGTGCTCGGTATGGCGCTGGCGCTGGTGATGCACCGGACGATCTTCGGCAAGGGTGTGGTGCGCACCGCGGTGCTGGTGCCCTACGGGATCGTCACCGTGGCGGCGTCGTACAGCTGGTACTACGCGTGGACGCCCGGCACCGGATATCTGGCCAATCTGCTGCCGGAAGGCAGTGCGCCGCTGACCGAGCAGCTGCCGTCGTTGGCGATCGTGGTGCTGGCCGAGGTGTGGAAGACGACGCCGTTCATGGCGCTGCTGCTGCTCGCCGGCTTGGCCCTGGTGCCGCAGGATCTGCTCAACGCCGCCCAGATGGACGGCGCCGGGGCGTGGAAGCGGCTCGTGAAAGTCATTCTGCCGCTGATCAAACCGGCCATCCTGGTCGCGCTGCTGTTCCGCACGCTCGACGCGTTCCGGGTGTTCGACAACATCTATGTGCTCACCCAAGGCTCCAACAACACCGGATCGGTGTCGATCCTGGGCTACAACAACCTGTTCAAGGCGTTCAATCTGGGCCTGGGGTCGGCGATCAGCGTGCTGATCTTCGTGTGCGTGGCGATCATCGCGTTCATCTACATCAAACTCTTCGGGGCGTCGGCTCCCGGGTCGGACGCGGAGGAGAGGCGATGAGCGATCAGCAGGCGAAGTCCGGCCGTGCGGTCGGATGGACCGTCGTCAACGTCCTCGTGGTGCTCTATGCGCTGTTCCCGGTGCTCTGGATCCTGTCGCTGTCGCTCAAGCCGACGTCGAGTGTCAAGGACGGCAAGCTGATCCCGACGGAGATCACCTTCGACAACTACAAGGGCATCTTCTCCGGCAGCGGCTTCTCCTCGGCACTGTTCAACTCCATCGGAATCGGTCTGATCACCACCGTGATCGCCGTGCTGTTCGGTGGGATGGCCGCGTATGCCGTTGCGCGACTGGACTTTCCGGGTAAGAAGCTGCTCGTCGGCGTCGCGTTGCTGATCGCGATGTTCCCGCAGATCTCGTTGGTGACCCCGCTGTTCAACATCGAACGCAGCCTCGGGCTGTTCGATACGTGGCCGGGTCTGATCATTCCCTACATCACGTTCGCGCTGCCGCTGGCGATCTACACGCTCTCCGCGTTCTTCCGGGAGATCCCCTGGGATCTGGAGAAGGCGGCCAAGATGGACGGCGCGACGCCCGCGCAGGCGTTCCGCAAGGTGATCGCACCGCTGGCCGCGCCCGGCATCGTCACCGCGGCGATCCTGGTGTTCATCTTCGCGTGGAACGACCTGCTGCTGGCGCTGTCGCTGACCGCGACCGAACGGGCGATCACCGCGCCGGTGGCGATCGCGAACTTCACCGGCAGTTCCCAGTTCGAGGAGCCGACGGGGTCGATCGCGGCGGGCGCCATGGTCATCACGATCCCGATCATCATCTTTGTTCTCATCTTCCAGCGACGGATCGTCGCCGGGCTGACGTCCGGCGCGGTGAAGGGGTAGTTCGATGGCTGAAATCGTCTTGGACCGGGTGTCGAAGAGCTATCCGAACGGCTCGACGGCCGTGAAGGATCTCTCGATCACCATCGCCGACGGCGAGTTCATCATCCTGGTCGGCCCGTCGGGATGCGGGAAGTCCACGACGCTGAACATGATCGCCGGGCTCGAGGACATCACCTCCGGTGAGCTGCGCATCGGCGGTGAGCGGGTCAACGACAAGGCGCCCAAGGACCGCGACATCGCCATGGTGTTCCAGTCCTACGCGCTCTACCCGCACATGTCGGTGCGGCAGAACATCGGGTTTCCGCTGACGCTGGCCAAGGTCTCCAAATCCGAGATCGACGCCAAGGTGGAGGAGACCGCGAAGATCCTCGATCTGACCGAGCTGCTGGACCGCAAACCCGGTCAGCTCTCGGGCGGTCAGCGCCAGCGGGTGGCGATGGGACGCGCAATCGTGCGCAATCCCAAGGCCTTCCTGATGGACGAGCCGCTGAGCAACCTGGACGCCAAGCTGCGCGTGCAAATGCGTTCGGAGATCGCCCGGCTGCAGAACCGGCTGGGCACGACGACGGTGTACGTCACCCACGATCAGACCGAGGCCATGACGCTGGGGGACCGGGTGGTGGTGATGCTGGCCGGGGTGGCCCAGCAGATCGGCTCGCCGGAGGAGCTCTACAACCGGCCCGCGAACCTGTTCGTCGCCGGCTTCATCGGCTCACCCGCGATGAACTTCTTCCCCGCCACGCTGACCGACGTCGGCGTCGAGCTGCCGTTCGGCGAGATCACCCTCACCCAGGAGATGAGCGAGCTGCTGGCTCGGCGCGGTTCGCCCAAGAACCTCATCGTCGGCGTGCGGCCCGAGCATCTCGAGGACGCGTCGATTCTCGACGGGTACGCCCGGATCCGGGCGCTGAGCTTCGAGGTCAAGGCCGAGATGGTCGAATCGCTCGGTGCCGAGAAGTACGTGCACTTCCGCACCGAGGGCAAAGGCGCGCAGTCCGATCAGCTGGCCCAGCTGGCCCTCGAGTCGGGCGCCGGCGAGAACGAGTTCGTCGCGCGGGTCTCGACCGAATCGCCGGTGCGCCAAGGGGATAGGGTGACGCTCGCGATCGACACGTCGAAGATCGTCATCTTCGACGCGGACAGCGGCGACAACCTCACCATCCCCGACGGTGCGGGCGGCAGGGCCGTCGAGGTCAGCGAACCGCCGGCCCAGGCCGAGTGACCGACGTCCTGGCCGCAGTGCGCGCCCGGGTGGGCGAGCACTTCCGCCGGGGCGGCATAACCGCCGAACCCATCTCGGCCAGTGTCACGTTCCTCGGCACCGAACGCATCGAGGTGTTGCGGTTCGGGCCCGATCCGCAGGACGTCGGACACTATGTGTCCCTGGGGTGTTCGCGCCACCCGATGGTCGACCCCACCGAGATGGTGACCGACCCGGTGAGTGGTCCGCGCGCGGAGATCGTGGTGTCGCTGCGCGGTGCGACCCCGCAGGGGCTGGCCCGGTCGGTGGCGGTGGTGGCCGCCGCGCCCGCCGTCGAGGGCCTGGTGCTGGCCGCCGACGCGTTGATCGACCTCGAGTCGCCGCTGTGGGAGGGTGCCCCGTTCACTGCATTCCTGTTGAGTCCCAGCGATATCGACGACGTTGAGCTGCCGGACCCGATGCCGGAGGTGACGATCCTGCAGGCCACGCCCATCACCCCGACCGAAGCGGCGTGGGTGCGGCTCAAGGGTGCCGACGCGATGCGGGAGGCGTGGCGCACCGACGGGGTCGACGTGCTCGACCCGCGGCGGCGCGCCGCCAGCCCCAGCTGATCGGCGGCGGTCAGAGCCACCCGTTGTGGCGGAACACCCGGTGCAGCACCAGGCAGATCGTCAGCATCGTCAGCAGCACCGCCGGATATCCGTAGGTCCAGTGCAATTCGGGCATCGCGTCGAAGTTCATGCCGTAGATCCCGGCCATCGCCGTCGGCACCGCGGCGATCGCCACCCACGCCGAGATCTTGCGCATGTCGATGTTCTGCTGCATCGCGACCTTGCCGAGCGCGGCCTGCACGAGCGAGTTCAACAGGTCGTCGTAGGTGTTGATGCGGTCGGCGGCGCGGATGGTGTGGTCCAGGACGTCACGCAGATAGCGGCGCACCTCGACCGAGATCAGATCCTCGTAGTCGTTGATGCGCTCCAACTCGGCGGCCAGCGGTGAGACCGCGCGGCGCAACTCCACCACCTCGCGTTTGAGCAGATAGATGTTCTCGATGTTGGTGCGCGACCCCGGCGAGAAGATGTCCTCCTCCATCGCATCGACGTCGACCTCCACCATCTCGGTGACCTCCAGATAGGAGTCCACGATCTGATCGGCGATCGCGTGCATCACCGCGTACGGGCCGAGTTCCATCAGCGCGGGCGTGGCGTCGAGGCGGCTCCGGACACTGGCCAGCCCGCTGTGATCGCCGTGGCGCACGGTCACCACGAAGTCGGGTCCGGCGAACACCATCACCTCACCGGTCTCGACGATGTCGCGCACGTTGGCCATCGACTCGTGGTCGATGTAGTTCACGGTCTTGAGGACCAGGAACAGCATGTCGTCGTAGCGCTCGAGCTTCGGCCGCTGGTGGGCGTGCACGGCGTCCTCGACGGCCAGACGGTGCAGCCCGAACACCGAGGCGACCGACTGCATCTGCTGTTCGTCGGGTTCGTGGAGACCGACCCACACGAACGCGGTGCGGCCCTCGGCCCGGAGTTCGCGCACCCGGTCCATGGCGGCGGCGTGGGTGTAGTCACCGGGTAGCCGCTCGCCGTCGCAGTAGATGCCGCAGTCGACCATCACGCGGGACACCGGGACGCGGGCGCGGGTGGTGTCGGTCCTTGCCGACTCGGGCATCGCACGATGGTACGCGCGATCCGGCGTCGGCTCCCCACCGTGGGGGAACCTCGGTCGGTGAGATCCCGGGTTCGTTACCCTGACGCCGTGACCGATGTGCGTACGCCGCAAGTCGTCATCGATGACGCGGAGATTTTCGCCGCTCACGAGGGCGGGAAACTCTCGATCGAGCTGAACTCGCCGCTGGATACGCAGCGCGCACTCTCGATCGCCTACACGCCCGGGGTGGCGCAGGTCAGCCGCGCCATCGCGGCCGACGAGACGCTGGCCGCCCGCTACACCTGGGCCAACCGCCTGGTGGCGGTGGTCAGCGACGGCAGCGCCGTCCTCGGCCTCGGCGACATCGGGCCCGCCGCATCCCTGCCGGTGATGGAGGGTAAGAGCGCGCTGTTCAAGACGTTCGGCGGGCTCGACTCGATCCCGATCGTGCTGGCGACCAAGGATCCCGACGAGATCGTCGAGACGCTGATCCGGTTGCGGCCGACCTTCGGCGCGGTGAACCTCGAGGACATTTCGGCGCCGCGCTGCTTCGAGATCGAGCGCCGCGTCATCGAGGCGCTCGACTGCCCCGTCATGCACGACGATCAGCACGGCACCGCCATCGTGGTGCTGGCCGCACTGCACGGTGCGGTCAAGGTGCTCGACCGTGACATGTCGACGTTGAAGGTCGTCATCTCCGGTGCGGGGGCGGCGGGCGTGGCCTGCGCGAACATCCTGCTCGCCGCCGGCGTCAGCGACATCACCGTGCTCGACAGCAAGGGCATCGTGCACACCGGCCGCGACGACCTCAACCCGTTCAAGGCCGAGCTCGCGGCGCGGTGCAACCCACGCGGGCTGACAGGCGGGATCGCCGAGGCGCTCGACGGCGCCGACGCATTCATGGGGGTGTCGGCAGGGCTGGTGCCCGAAGAGCTGATCGCCACCATGGCGCCCGGCGGCATCGTGTTCGCGATGTCCAACCCCGATCCGGAGATCCACCCCGACGTCGCGCGCAAGTACGCGGCCATCGTGGCGACCGGTCGCAGCGACTTCCCGAATCAGATCAACAACGTGCTGGCCTTCCCCGGGGTGTTCCGCGGCGCGCTCGACGCGGGTGCCCGCCGGATCACCGAGGAGATGAAGGTCGCCGCGGCCGAGGCGATCTTCTCGGTCGTCGGCGACGATCTGGCCGTCGATCACATCGTGCCCAGCGCACTCGATCCGCGGGTCGGCCCGGCGGTCGCCCGTGCGGTCGCGGCGGCGTCCGGGGCGCAACCGGTCTCCTCCTGACCCGTCCGATGACCGTGCGCGGATGGGCTGGGGGACTGGCAGTGGCCGCCTTGGCTGCGCTGCTGGTCGCATGCGGTTCCCCGCCGCCCGGTCCGACGCTGACCATCGGCACCCATCCCGACGACGAGTCTGCCGTCATCGCGCACCTGTACGCGGCGGCGCTGCGTCACTACGGCACCGGCACCCGCATCGAGGAGTCCGAGGATCCGCTGACCGCGCTGGACGCCGGTGACATCGCGGTGGTTCCGAGCTTCACCGGTCGACTGCTGACGCGGTCCGTGCCCGATGCCTCGGCGCGCGCCGACGAGCAGGTCTACCGGCAGATGGTCGCGGCGCTGCCCGAGGGTCTGGCCGCCGGCGACTACGCCACCGCGGCGGAGGACAAACCGGCGCTGGCCGTCACCGACGCGACCGCCGAGGACTGGGGCGGCAAGGATCTGTCGGCACTGGTGCGGAACTGCACCGACGTGCGCCCCGGTGCGGTGCGCGGCGTGCGGGTACCCGCGGCGATCGGGCCGTGCCGCCCCGACGCGGCGCGGGTGTATCCGGATGCGGAGACGCTGTTCGCCGCCCTGCGCAGCGGTGACGTCAACGCGGCCTGGACGACGACGGCCGCGCCAAAGGTGCCGACCGAGTTGGTGATCCTGGCCGATCCGACCGCGTTGATCCGCGCGGAGAACGTCGTACCGATCTACCGGCGCAACACCCTCGATGAGGCGCAGGTCCTGGCCGTCAACGAGGTGGCCGGGGTGCTCGACACCGCCGCGCTCGCGGAGATGCGGGCGCGGGTGCGCGACGGCGCCGATCCGGCGGTGGTCGCCGACGAATGGCTCATCGCCCACCCGCTGCGCGATTGATCGCGCGCGATTCCTAGTGCGGCCGGGGCAGCAGCTTGCCGGTGACTCTGGAGAACAGCCGCTGGTAGTGCGGGCCGACGATCCGGATGACCGCGTCGAGGGCCTTGGCGTCGTTGCCGATCAGCACGCGGGACTTGTTCTTGCGGACGCCGTCGAGAATCACCTTGGCCGCCGTCTCGGGCGAGGTCTTGGCGAGCTTCTTGTCGAAGAGTTTGGCGAGCTGTTCGGGCTCGAGGCCCTCCGCGGCCGTCGCATTGCGTGCGATCGCGGTCTTGATGCCGCCGGGGTGCACGGTGGTCACCTTCACCGGACGTCCCGCGGCCGCCATCTCCTGGTTCAGCGCCTCGGTGAACCCGCGGACCGCGAACTTGGCCGCGTTGTAGGCGGCCTGACCGGGCACCGAGAACAGCCCGAAGACGCTGGAGACGTTGATGACGTGGCCGTCGCCGGACTCGATCAGATGCGGCAGGAACGCCTTGGTGCCGTTGACGACACCCCAGAAGTCGACGTCCATCACGCGTTCGATGTCCTTGAACTGCGTGACCTCGATGTCGCCGGTGAACGCGATACCGGCGTTGTTGTAGATCTGGTTGACCTTGCCGAAGTGGTTGCGGACCTCGTCGGCGTAGAGCAGGAACGCTTCCCGTTCGGTGACGTCGATGCGGTCGGCCTTGACCGACGCGCCGATCGCCTTGAGCCGCTGCTCGGTCTCGGCCAGTCCGTCGGTGTCGACGTCGCTGATGGCCACGCTGGCGCCCGAGCGGGCCAGTTCGACCGCCAGGGCCTGTCCGATACCCGAACCGGCACCGGTCACCACCGCCACCTTCCCCGCGAAGCCCTGCATGTGCACTCCTTCTGGTCGGTTGCTCGAGAGTCGAGGTTAGCCGGTACCCGCGGTACCAGTCTGTACCGGGGTAACGATCGCCCGAGCCGCCGCGATCTCCCAGGCATGAAGCGCACTCACCGCATCGCCGCCGCCTCGCTCCCCGTGATGGCGGCGCTGACTGTCTCTGCGGGGCTGGCGGCCGCTCCGGCCCACGCCGATACGGCCGCCGACGTGTTCCTGTCCGTGCTGGACGGATCCGGGTTGGTCGGCCTCGACCAGGGCACGGCGGTGCGGGTCGGCCAGCAGGTGTGCCCGATGCTGGCCGAACCCGGCCAGAACCTGGCGAACGTCGCCGCGGACGTCTCGGATTCGATCGGCAGGCCGCTCGGCCCGGCGACGATGTTCACCGGCCTGGCGATCCAGATCTTCTGCCCGGGCGCGGTCTCGGCTCTGGCCACCGGCAACTCGCCGATCCCGCTGCCGATCCCCGGCCTGTTCTAGGAGCGCCTCGACGCGGGGACTACGGCGCGAACGCCTCGTCCAGGATCTCCTGCTGTTCGACGGCGTGCACCTTCGACGAACCCGATGACGGCGCCGACATCGCGCGCCGCGAGATGCGCCGGATGCCGGTGAAGTGGTCCGGCAGCATCTCGGGCAGCGTCAGCCCGAACGACGGCCACGCCCCCTGGTTGGCCGGCTCCTCCTGCACCCAGAACTTCTCCTCGACGTTCGGGTAGCGCTCCAGGGTCTCGGCCAGCCGCCGCTTGGGCAGCGGCGCCAGCTGCTCGACCCGCACGATCGCGATGTCGTCGCGCTTCTCCTTGGCCTTGCGTGCCGCCAGCTCGTAGTAGAGCTTGCCGCTGGTGAGCAGGATGCGGGTGACCTTGTCGCGGTCGCCGTCGCCGTCGGTGAACGTCGGCTCCTCGATCACCGAGCGGAACTTGTTCTCGGTGAAGTCACGGATGTCGCTGACCGCGGCTTTGTTGCGCAGCATCGACTTCGGCGTGAACACGATCAGCGGTCGCTGGATCCCGTCGAGGGCGTGCCGGCGCAGCAGATGGAAGTAGTTGGCCGGCGTCGACGGGACGGCGATCGTCATCGAGCCCTCGGCCCACAGCGTCAGGAACCGTTCGATGCGGCCCGACGTGTGGTCAGGGCCCTGACCCTCGTGGCCGTGCGGCAACAGCAGCACGACGTCGGAGGTCTGCCCCCACTTGGCCTCACCGGAGCTGATGAACTCGTCGATGATCGACTGCGCGCCGTTGATGAAGTCGCCGAACTGCGCCTCCCACAGCACCATCGCGTCCGGGTTGCCGACCGAGTAGCCGTATTCGAAGCCCACCGCGGCGAACTCCGAGAGCGGGGAGTCGTACACCAGGAACTTGCCGCCGGTCGGATTGCCGTCGGCGTCGGTGGCCAGCAGCTGCAGCGGCGTGAACTCCTGACCGGTCTTGCGGTCGATGATCACCGAATGCCGCTGGGTGAACGTGCCGCGACGGGTGTCCTGGCCGGAGAACCGGATCAGCTTGCCTTCGGCGATCATCGTGCCGAGCGCGAGCAGCTCGGCGAACGCCCAGTCCACCTTGCCCTCGTAGGCCATCTCGCGACGCTTCTCCAGCACCGGCTTGACGCGGGGGTGGACGGTGAAACCCTCGGGCACGGACAGGAACGCGTCACCGATGCGGGCCAGCAGCGATTTGTCGACGGCGGTGGCCAGCTTGGTCGGGATCTGCTGATCGGACTCCACCGACTCGCTGGGCGCGATCTCGTGCTTCTCGACGTCGCGCACCTCGTTGAAGACCCGTTCGAGCTGGCCCTGGTAGTCGCGCAGCGCGTCCTCGGCCTCCTTCATGGAGATGTCGCCGCGGCCGATGAGCGCCTCGGTGTAGGTCTTGCGGACCCCGCGCTTGGTGTCGATCACGTCATACATCGACGGCTGGGTCATCGACGGGTCGTCGCCCTCGTTGTGCCCGCGGCGGCGGTAGCACAGCATGTCGATGACGACGTCCTTCTTGAACTTCTGCCGGAAGTCGACGGCCAGCTTGGCCACCCAGACCGCGGCCTCGGGATCGTCACCGTTGACGTGGAAGATCGGGGCGCCGATCATCTTCGCCACGTCGGTGCAGTACTCCGAGGACTTCGCGGCGTGCGGCGAGGTGGTGAAGCCGATCTGGTTGTTGACGATGATGTGGATCGTTCCGCCGGTGCGGTAGCCCTTCAGCAGCGCCAGGTTCAGCGTCTCGGCCACCACGCCCTGACCGGCGAACGCGGCGTCGCCGTGCAGCATCAGGGGAACGACGGGGAACACCGCGGACTCGTCGGCGTCCCGGTTCTCGTCGAGCAGATCCTGCTTGGCGCGCACCAGACCCTCCAGCACCGGGTCCACCGCCTCGAGGTGGCTGGGATTGGCGGTCAGCGACACCGCGATGTCGTTGTCGCCGAACATCTGGATGTAGGTGCCGGTCGAGCCGAGGTGGTATTTCACGTCACCGGAGCCGTGGGCCTGCGACGGGTTCAGGTTGCCCTCGAACTCGCTGAAGATCTGGCTGTACGGCTTGCCGACGATGTTGGCCAGCACGTTGAGCCGGCCGCGGTGCGGCATCGCGATGACGACTTCCTGCAGCGCGTGTTCGGCGCACTGGTCGATGACCGCGTCCATCATCGGGATGACGGTCTCGGCGCCCTCCAGCGAGAACCGCTTCTGGCCGACGTACTTGGTCTGCAGGAACGTCTCGAACGCCTCGGCGGCGTTGAGGCGGGACAGGATGTACTTCTGCTCGGCGACCGTCGGCTTCTCGTGCTTGACCTCGATGCGCTCCTCGATCCACTGCTGCTGCTCGGGTTCGAGGATGTGGGTGTACTCGACGCCGACGTGCCGGCAGTACGAGTCCCGCAGCAGACCGAGCACGTCGCGCAGCTTCTTGCGCTCGGAACCGGCGAAGCCGTTGACCTTGAACTCGCGATCCAGATCCCACAGCGTCAGGCCGTGCGAGAGGACGTCGAGGTCGGGGTGGCTGCGGAACCGGTTGTTGTCCAGGCGCAGCGGATCGATGTCGGCCATCAGATGGCCGCGGTTGCGGTACGCCGCGATGAGCTCGATGACGCGGGCGTTCTTGTCCTCGATCGGGTCCGGGTTGTCGGTGCGCCAGCGCACCGGCTCGTACGGGATGCCCAGCTCGCGGAAGATCTCGTCGAAGAAGTCATCCGACAGCAGCAGGTTGTGCACGGTGCGCAGGAAGTCACCGGACTCGGCGCCCTGGATGATGCGGTGGTCGTAGGTGGAGGTCAGCGTGATCAGCTTGCCGATACCGATATCGGCGATGCGCTCCTCGCTGGCGCCCTGGAACTCCGCCGGGTACTCCATGGCGCCGACGCCGATGATCGCGCCCTGACCGCGCATCAGCCGCGGCACGGAGTGCACGGTGCCGATCGTGCCGGGGTTGGTCAGCGAGATCGTGACACCGGAGAAGTCTTCGGCGGTGAGCTTGCCGTCGCGTGCGCGCCGCACGATGTCCTCGTAGGCGGCGATGAACTGGCCGAACCGCAAGGTGTCGGACTTCTTGATGGCCGCCACGACCAGCTGCCGGTTGCCGTCCCTGCCGGGCAGGTCGATGGCCAGGCCGAGGTTCGTGTTCGCGGGGGTGACCGCGTTGGGCTTCCCGTCGACCTCGGCGAAGTGCCGGTTCATGTTCGGGAACTTCTTGACCGCCTGGACGATCGCGTACCCGATCAGGTGGGTGAAGCTGATCTTGCCGCCGCGCGTGCGCTTGAGGTGGTTGTTGATGACGATCCGGTTGTCGATCATCAACTTCGCCGGGATGGCGCGCACGCTGGTCGCGGTCGGCACCTCCAGCGAGGCCGACATGTTCTTCGCGACGGCCGCGGCGGCGCCGCGAAGAACCTGGTTCTCGTCGCCGCCGCTGTCGGATGACGCGGCGGCCGCTTTGGGCTTCGCGGCGGGTTCGGGCTTCTTGGCGTCGGGCTTCTTGGTGTCGGCCTTCTTCGAGTCGTCCGACTTCTTCGTGTCGGCCTTCTCGGCGGGCTTCTTGTCGACCGACTTCTGCTCGGCCGGCTGGGCTTTCGGGGCGGGCGCGGGAGCGGGTTCCGGCGGAGCCTTCGGCGCTGCGGCATTGCTGCGGGCGGACGTCCCGTTCCCGGCCGACGAACCGTTGTCGCTCGTGGGTTCCGGGTTGTAGTCCACGAGGAACTCATGCCAGCTCGGGTCGACCGAGGAGGGATCCTCGCGGAACTTGCGGTACATCTCCTCGACCAACCACTCGTTCTGACCGAATGGTGAAGGTGAACTGCTCACGGCAGCTGCTCGCCTCGATTCCTTCGACTCGGGCGAGCGCATCCGGTAGCCACAAGCGCTCGCCGCTCGTTGTCAGCGGTTACCCGCTTTTTCACCGCTTAAGGCTAGCGCTACGGAACCGGCCGGACCACGGCAACGCCGGGACCACTCGTTCTGGTCGTAATGGTCGCGGGATCGGTCACCGATCGGTGCGCGCGGACGGCAGGATGTGCAGGGTCGCGGGCCACCGGTGGGGTGGTGCGCCGAACGCCAGGCGGGCGTTGTCGATGATCCGCCGGGCCATCATCCGGTTGCCGACGCCGCCGACGACGGCGCCGATGCCGACGGGCAGCACCTTGCCGAACGCCAGCGCGCCGCGCTTGAGCGTGTAGCGCTTGACGAAGTAGCGCAGCAGCCGGGAGTTCAACTGGGAGACCGCGGGCAGGGGGAGCGTCGCCGCGCTCTCACCGATCCAGCCGCCGGCGGTGCGACCACGGCCGAGCAGGTCGGCCACCGCGTGCTTGCCGTCGTCGCCGACGAGCACCGAGAGCACCATCGCGCGGCGGCGTTCGCGTTCGTGGGCGGGGATGCCGTGCACCTCGGCGACGGCCAGCGCGAACACCGACGTCGCCTCCAGGAACACCACCGTCTCGCCGGCCACCGCCGACATCGCGGCCAGCGTGCCGATCCCGGGGAAGGCCGCCGCCGACCCCACGGCTGCACCGCTGGCCATCACCGCGGCCAGGTAGTGCTTCTCCAGTTTCGTCATGATCTCGGCGGGTGAGGCGCCAGGATCAGCCGCTCGCAGCCGGTCGACGTAGGAGCGCACGGCGGGCGCCTGCGCGCGCGAGCTGCGCTCCAGGATCTGCGACAACACCTTGGCGGCGGCGCCCGGATTCTCGTCGACACCCGCCTCGGCGGCCTTCAGCTGCTTCTTGCGGTTCGACCGAGCACTCATCGCAGGCCTCCTCAGGCTGTCTCACCAGGCTAACGTCTCGTCCCCGGATGCCCGCGAGATCGGGGTGCGTCGCCGTGACGGCCGTCACTGTTCTGCCGACGGTGGAAGAAAATATTGATATGACTTGCTAACCATTTGCGTGGCAACATCCCCTTCCGTGACAGCCCCTTCCGTGACAGCAGTGGCCCCCGGACGGGTGCGGATGATCCTGGTGCTCGGCGCCCTGGTCGCGCTCGGTCCCCTCACCATCGACATGTACCTGCCGGCCCTGCCCGGTATCGGGGAAGAACTCGGCGTGTCCTCTTCCGTTGCGCAGCTCACGCTGACGGGCACGCTGGCCGGTCTGGCGCTCGGGCAGTTGCTCGTCGGTCCGCTGTCGGATTCGCTCGGGCGGCGCCGGCCGCTGATGGCCGGCATCGGGCTGCACATGCTCGCGTCGCTGCTGTGCGTGTTCGCCCCGAACATCGCCCTCCTCGGCGTGGCGCGCGGGTTGCAGGGGATGGGCGCTGCCTCCGCCGCCGTCGTGGCGATGGCGGTCGTCGGCGACCTCTACTCGGGCAAGGTTGCGGCCACGGTGATGTCGCGGCTGATCCTCGTCCTGGGGGTGGCGCCCGTGCTGGCGCCGTCGCTCGGCGCCGCGGTCCTGCTCAAGGCCTCCTGGCACTGGGTGTTCGTCGCGCTCGTCGTGCTGGCCGGTCTGCTGCTGATCGTGGCCGCCGCGGCGCTGCCCGAGACGCTGCCCGTCGGTCATCGCCGGCCGCTGAAGATCCGCGGGATCGCGAGCACGTACTGGCGGCTGCTGCGGGACGCCCGTTTCGTGACCCTCGTGCTCGTCGCGGCGCTCGGTATGTCGGGTCTGTTCGCGTACATCTCCGCGGCGCCGTACGTGTTGCAGGGCCGCTACGGCCTCGACCAGCAGAGCTTCGCCCTGCTCTTCGGAGTCGGCGCCGTCGCGCTGATCGGGTCGACGCAGTACAACGTGGTGCTGCTGCGGCGGTTCTCACCGCAGCGGATCATGTCGTGCGCGCTGGCGTTCTCGACAGTGGCCGGGATCGTCTTCGTCGGCATCACCGTCGCCGGGGTCGGCGGCATCGCCGGATTCGTGATCCCGGTGTGGGTCGTGCTGGCCGGGATGGGCCTGGTGCTGCCCAACGCCCCCGCGGTCGCGCTGACCCGGCACAACGAGGCGGCCGGCACCGCGGCCGCGCTGCTGGGCGCGGGGCAGTTCGGTCTCGGCGCCGTGGTGGCGCCGCTGGTCGGCGTCCTGGGCAACGACGAGATGGCGTTGGCGGCGGTGATGCTGGCCGGGATGGCGGTGGCGCTGGTGGCGTTGCTCACCGTCGGCCGCTCCGAGGAGACGGTCGCCGCCGGCGAGCCGGTCCTGGTCTGACCGATACGACACACCCCGGGTTGTCCCGTTCGCGGTGGGTCCGTAGCGTCGGCTCGTTCGCTTGTCCCGACAGGCCGTTCGTTTTCGTGAGGCGACTCCACTCGATATGACTTCCACTCCCGCTGCCCGCGGTACGGGTGAGCCCTGGAAGGCGCTCTGGACCCTGCTGTTCGGGTTCTTCATGATCCTGGTCGACGCGACCATCGTGGCCGTCGCCAATCCCAGCATCATGGAGCACCTGGGCGCCGACTACGACGCGGTGATCTGGGTGACCAGCGCCTATCTGTTGGCGTACGCCGTGCCGCTGTTGATCGCCGGCCGGCTCGGCGACCGGTTCGGTCCGAAGAACCTCTATCTGCTCGGGCTGGTGGTGTTCACCGCCGCGTCGCTGTGGTGTGGGCTGTCCGGATCGATCGAGATGCTGATCGCGGCGCGGGTCGTGCAGGGCGTCGGCGCGGCGCTGCTGACGCCGCAGACCCTGTCGACGATCACGCGCATCTTCCCGCCCGAGCGGCGGGGCGTGGCCCTGAGCCTCTGGGGTGCGACGGCCGGGGTGGCGACCCTGGTCGGCCCGCTGGCCGGCGGGGTGCTGGTCGATCACCTCGGGTGGCAGTGGATCTTCAT
This sequence comes from Mycobacterium sp. 852013-51886_SCH5428379, assembly GCF_001665575.1. Taxonomy (GTDB): domain Bacteria; phylum Actinomycetota; class Actinomycetes; order Mycobacteriales; family Mycobacteriaceae; genus Mycobacterium. The sequence continues at coordinate 25,123 of NZ_LZSU01000012.1, forward strand.
CGTCAACGTGCCGATCGGGGTGGTCGGGGTTGCGCTGGCCTGGCGATACGTCCCGGCCCTGCCAACGTCGGTGAAGGGTCTGGACCTGCCGGGCGTCGCGTTGTCGGGCGTCGGCATGTTCCTGGTGGTGTTCGCGCTGCAGGAGGGACAGTCCCACGGCTGGGCATGGTGGATCTGGTGCCTCATCGCCGCGGGGCTGGCGGTGTTCTCGGCATTCCTCTACTGGCAGGCCGTCACGCCGCATGAGCCCCTCATCCCGCTGCGCCTGTTCGCCGACCGCAACTTCTCGTTGGCCAACCTCGGCATCGCCACCATCGGATTCGTGGTGACCGGGATGATCGTGCCGGTCATGTTCTACGCGCAGGCCGTCTGCGGACTGAGCCCGACGCAGGCCGCGCTGCTCACCGCGCCGATGGCCGTCGCCTCCGGGGTGCTGGCGCCGTTCGTGGGCCGCCTCGTCGACCGCGCCCACCCGGGCCCGATCGTCGGCAGCGGGTTCTCCGCCCTGGCGATCGGGTTGACCTGGTTGTCGTTCGAGATGCAGCCCGACACCCCGATCTGGCGGCTGGTGCTGCCGTTCATCGTCATGGGCACCGGGATGGCGTTCATCTGGTCGCCGCTCGCGGCCACCGCCACCCGGGATCTGCCACCGCACCTCGCAGGCGCCGGATCCGGGGTCTACAACGCGACCCGGCAGGTCGGGTCCGTGCTGGGCAGCGCCGGGATGGCGGCGTTCATGACGGCACGTATCAGCGCGGAGATGCCCGCGCCGCAGGGCGGTGCGCAGGAGGGGGAGGGCGCAGTCTCGGCGCTCCCGGATTTCCTGCAGGGGTCGTTCGCGGCGGCGATGTCGCAGTCGATGCTGCTGCCGGGCTTCGCGGCGCTGTTCGGCGTGGTGGCCGCGATCTTCCTGCTGGGGTTCCGTCCGGAGCCGGCATCCGCGTCGGAGCGCACCGTGCCGGAGCGCACCGCGTCGGAGCTGCCCGAGGATGAGATCCCGGACGACGACGAGTACGTCGAATTCACCGTCGACTGGGATGACACACCCGTCACCGAACCGATCGGCGCCGCCGCACCGCCGCCACCGGAAGACGACGCCTGGCGCCGGGTCCTCGACGAGCTGCTGCCTGCGCCGTCCCCACGCCATGATCCCGACCCCATCGCGTTCATCCGCAACGGATCCGAACTCGAGCCCCAAGAACCCCGGTCTCGGGGCCGGCACAGTCGGCCCTAGTCGGCTCCGCCGGTCAACGCGAGGAACGCCCCGAGCTCGACCAGACCCCTCGGCGTCGACGGCAGATACTCGGTGAGCCCGTCGGAATGCACGATCACCGCGGCGTACTTGGCTCGGCTGATCGCCACGTTGAGCCGATTCCGATTGAGCAGGAATGAGATTCCGCGCGGCACATCGTCTATCGAGGACGCGACCATCGAGATGAACACCACCGGCGCCTGCTGGCCCTGGAACTTGTCCACGGTGCCCACCCGCACCCCGGTCAGCCCGGCGGCGTCGAGCCGCTGACGCAGCAGCACCACCTGTGCGTTGTACGGCGTCACCACCATCACGTCGTTGTGGGTCATCGGCCGCGGTCCATCCTCGTCGGTCCAGAGCGACCCGAGCAGGGGCCGGATCCGCGTGACGATCGCGTCGGCCTCTTCGGGGCTCTCGGTGGCGTTGCCGTCGTGCGGAACGCTCACCTCGTGCACCCCGGGCGACCAGCCTTCCAGCGTGCGTGCCGCCGTCACCGCGTCGAACGACTGCAGGCGCCCGTCGTAGGACAGCCGGGACACCGCCGCGCACACCTGCGGGTGCATCCGATACGACACATCGAGGAAGTAGCCGCGTTCGGCGGGCAGCGTGTGCGCCCCGTCGACGAGCCAGCCGAGCGCTGAGGTGTCGACGGGTTCGGGGTGGGTGCCCTGACTGACCTGTGGCAACTGCTGCGGGTCGCCGAGCAGCAGCAGGTTCGCCGCAGCCGGTGCGACCGCGATGGTGTTGGCCAGGCAGAACTGGCCGGCCTCCTCGATGACGAGCAGGTCGAGGCAGCCGCGCGGAATCCGGTTGCCGTTCGCGAAATCCCATGCGGTGCCGCCGATGACGCAGCCGTCGTTGTCGCTGACGAACGCCGGGAACGCCGCCTCGTCGAGCACGGTCCAGCACGCGTCGTCGCCGTACCCTCGCTTCTTGGCCACCCGCGCGGCATCCACCCCGGCCGCGATGACACCGCGCAGCAGGTTCTCCACCACGGCATGGGACTGCGCCACCACCCCGATCCGCCAGCGGTGCGCGTCGACCAGCGCGGCGATGATGGCCGCCGCGGTGAACGTCTTGCCGGTACCCGGTGGGCCGTGCACCGCCAGATACGACGAGTCGAGGTCGAGCAGGGCCGCGGTGATCGTCGCCGGCATATCGGTCGCGGCGGGCAGCGGTGCGCCACTGCGGGTGCGCGGCGGGCGGCGCAGCAGGACGTCGGTGACCGCCGTGGCCGGTAGTCGTGGCAGGCTCGCGGCGACCTCGGCGGCGGTTTCCTCGATGGAATCCTTCAACGCCGTGGTGCGAATGGGGGGCCCCGGCGCCAGCGCGAACGGCAGCTGGTCGAACTGCTCGCCGTCGCGTGGGGTGCGTTCGATGATCACCACCTCGGTGGGCGCGTCGGCATCGTCGTACTCGACGACGTTGACATTGCCCGCGGCCCGGCGGTCCGGGTCGTCCACGAGGCCGGCCGGGGCGGGCGGCTCGTAGAGGGCGTACATCTCGCGGCTCAGCCCGCCGGCGGCCATCGCACCGGTCAGCCGGACCCGGCGCTGCGGTTTACGGGCCCGCGGCGGCATGTGCCAGTCCGTGTCGACCTGGGCAGTGTCGACGAGGAAGACGTCGGTGCTGTCGGACCATTCTTCGACCGGGTTGTTGAGCCGGTCGAAGTGCGCCCACCAGAACGGCTTGTCCTCGCGACGGTGGTAGCCGCGGGCGGCGGCGACCATCGCGACCGCCGACTGTTCGGCGGTGCGGCCGTCGAGCTCGTCGCCGGCGTAGCGGCACAGCGTGCGGTCCAGGGCGTCGACGGGTTCGGGCTCGGCGCCGTCGCGCACCGGCTGCGGCCCGCGGGGCGGCACCTCGCAGTCGATGGCGCGGCACACCAGCCAGTCGCGCAGTTTGCGCGTCGAAGTGCAGTCGTAGCGGTTGTAGTCCTCGATGTCCTTGAGGACGACGGCGGCCTCGTCGTCACGGCCGTCGGCGCGCAGTTCGCAGTAGCGGGCGTACTCGGTGATCGACGCCGCGGCGGTGGTCACATCGCCGGTGCGCAGCTGGTCACCCATGTACAGCGGTTCGAGCGACTTGAGGCTGTAGTTCTCGGTGCCGATGCGAAATGTCTTGCGCACCAACGGGTAGAGGTCGACCAGCACACCGCTGCGCAGCAGGTCGTCGACTGCGTCCTCGCCTACGCCGTAGCGCCCGGCGAGCCGCAGCAGCGCGGTCTTCTCGTAGGCGGCGTAGTGGTAGATGTGCATGTTGGGGTGGCGCTTGCGCCGCTTGCGCACCAACTCGAGGAAGTCCTGGAGGGCTTGCCGTTCCTGCGGCCGGTCGTGCGCCCACAGCGGGTGGAACCCGTCGGCGGTGTCCAGTACGCCGAACAGATACTCCAGCCCCCACTCGTGGCCGTCGTCGGTCCACAGCGGGTCGCCTTCGAAGTCGAAGAACAGGTCGCCCCTGTCGGGTTCGGGCAGCTGCATCAGCGGCTGCGGATCGGCGACCTCATACGGCGGTTTCCCGTCGTCGCGCGGGGCGATCTGTAGCCGGGCCTGCGCACTCAACGCGGTGACGGTGCGCGTGGGCAGTTCCGGCACCGGGCCGCGGTGCGCGGCGAGTTCGGCGACGGTGGTGATGCCCGCTTCGAGGAACCGGGCCCGCTGACTCACCCGCATGCCCGCGACGAGCAGCAGATCGTCCTGTGCCCGCACCTCGACGCTGCACTCCGGGCAGCGGAAACAAGCGCGGACGTCCTCGTCCTCCCAGCGCACCGGAACCCCGCCGGCGAGATGGCCGTCGAGCAGCCGCTCCAGCGCGGCCCGCCGGGGCCGGTACACCGGCAGCAACTCCCCGAGCCCGTAGCGGGCGGTCACGCCGTCGCCCAGCACGATCTCGGCCTCCGGGGCGACCGGCACCCCGGAGTCGGACAGGGTGTCGGCGTACGCGGCCAGCTGCAGCAGCGCCTCGACCTTCGCCGAACGCGCCAGCTTGGTGTCGGTGACCCGGTAACCGTCGTCGGTGAGGATCAGGAAGTCGGCGAAACCGGCGAACCGGCCGTCGAACATCGCAGCCTGGTAGATGACCGGTGAGCGCCGCTCGACCGCGGCTCTGGTCTGCGCGGCGGCCGCCCGCAACCCGGCGTCGGTGTAGGGCGGCCGGCCGATGACGGTGACCTCGTCGCCGAATTCGGTGCGCAGTTCGGCCAGGGTGCGGCGCTCGTGATCGTCGCCGAGCGAAGCGGTGCGGGCGAGCAGTTCGTCGGCCACGGCGACCTGCGCACCGCGGCCCAGTTTCGCGTCGAACGCCCGCAGCAGGGCGTACTCGCAGCGCGCCGCCGCGGCGAGGTCCGAGGCGCTGTAGATGACCCTGACCCCGGAGGCCTCGCCGTCGGTGACGAACACGCTCGCCACTGTAGGGCAGGGGTCCGACAGGTCAGCCGGTGTTGCCGATGAGCTCGACGCCGTTGCCGTTCCACCGGAAGCGCACGACGCTGGCCAGCGTGGCGACGTCGCCGGAGTACTTCAGCGCGACGGTGTCGCCGGTGGTGGCGGCGTTGTCGATTCCGTTGAAGCCGTAGGTGTCCGGGACGCCGGTGGGGATGAACTTGCCGAGATGGAACATCACGGCCCTGGTGGTCGGATTGTCGGCGTTGGTGTTGGCGCGGACGATGACCGCCGACAACTGCGCGCAGACGTTGTAGTTGCCCGCGATCGGCTCGGGGCTCCAGCCCTGGTTGCTGCGCGGGTCGCGGGGCAACTCGGAGACCGCCTTGGCGATCTCGGGTGCGGCGAGGTTGACCGCACATGGATCCGTGGCGGGCGCGGCGGCCGGCGGCGGTCCGACGGTGGGCGCCGGCGCCGGGACGGGGGCGGCGGTGACGGGCGCGGGTGCGGTGGCTTCCGGCGTTTTCGACACGGTCGAATCGCCCGATCCGCAGCCGGCGAGTGCGGTCGGTGCGGCCGTCAGGGCCGCAACCGCGACAGACGCCATGACCAACCGCTTCACAACAGCGCACCGTACCGGCAGCCCCGGTCGGTGCCCAACAGGCGCGCTGGGCGTCATCCGCCCGATCGGGCACTAGACTCGAACCGCTATGACGACGCCTGAACCGGACGCCCCCCGCGCCGATCCCACGTTCGCTGAACTGCAAATTCACCCGGACGTGCTGCGCGCGGTGTCCGATGTCGGGTATGAGACGCCCTCGGCGATCCAGGCTGCCACCATCCCGGCGATGCTCGCAGGCTCCGACGTCGTCGGTCTCGCACAGACCGGTACGGGTAAGACCGCGGCGTTCGCAATCCCGATCCTGTCCAAGATCGACCCGAACAGCCGCCACACCCAGGCGCTGGTGCTGGCGCCCACCCGCGAGTTGGCACTGCAGGTCGCGGAGGCGTTCGGCCGCTACGGCGCCCGGCTGGCGGTGAACGTGCTGCCCGTCTACGGCGGCTCGTCGTACGGACCGCAGCTGGCGGGGCTCAAACGCGGCGCGCAGATCGTCGTCGGCACCCCCGGCCGCGTCATCGACCACCTGGACAAGGGCAGCCTCGACCTCTCGCACCTGGACTACATGGTGCTCGACGAGGCCGACGAGATGCTGCAGATGGGTTTCGCCGAGGACGTCGAGCGCATCCTGTCCGACACCCCCGAGTACAAGCAGGTCGCGCTGTTCTCGGCGACCATGCCGCCGGCGATCAAGAAGATCACCGCCAAGTATCTGCACGACCCGGTCGAGGTCACCGTCAAGGCCAAGACCCAGACCGCCGAGAACATCACGCAGCGGTACTTCCTGGTGTCGTATCCCCGAAAGATGGATGCGCTGACCCGCCTGCTCGAGGTGGAGCAGGGCGACGCGATGATCGTGTTCGTCCGTACCAAACAGGCCACCGAGGAGGTCGCCGAGAAGCTGCGCGCCCGCGGATTCGCCGCGGCGGCCATCAACGGTGACATCGCGCAGGCAGTACGCGAGCGCACCATCGCCCAGCTCAAAGACGGCTCGATCGACATTCTGGTGGCGACCGACGTGGCCGCGCGCGGCCTTGATGTCGAGCGCATCTCGCACGTCGTGAACTTCGACATCCCGCACGATCCGGAGTCCTACGTGCACCGCATCGGGCGCACGGGGCGTGCCGGCCGCTCCGGCACCGCGCTGTTGTTCGTCACCCCGCGCGAACGGCATCTGCTGAACGCGATCGAACGGGTCACCCGCCAGAAGCTCGTCGAATCCCAGCTGCCCTCGGTCGAGGACGTCAACGCCCAGCGTGTCGAGAAGTTCCGCGATTCGATCGGCGAGGCGCTCAACGCGCCGGGCATCGACCTGTTCCGCCGGCTCATCGAGGACTACGAGCGCGACCACAACGTGCCGCTGGCCGATATCGCCGCCGCGCTGGCGGTGCAGTCGCGCAACGGCGAGGAATTCCTGATGACCGAGCCGCCGCCGGAGAAGCGGCGGGAACGTCCCGTGCGCGACGACAGCGGCCCGCGCAAACCCCGCGACCGAAACCGGGGTGACCTCGCCACCTACCGCATCGCGGTGGGCAAGCGGCACAAGGTGATGCCGGGCGCGATCGTGGGGGCGATCGCCAATGAGGGCGGCCTGAACCGCAGCGATTTCGGCCATATCGCGATCAAGCCGGAGTACTCCCTGGTGGAGCTGCCCGCGAACCTGTCCAAAGAGACGCTCAAGAAGCTCGAGCGCACCCGCATCCAGGGACAGCTGATCAACCTGGAGCCCGACCGCGGGCCCAAGGCACGCCACAAAGGTAAGTGACAGAACGGCAAGTGACCGCACAGCGCGGCGTGCAGGAGCCCGTCGTCCAGGGCGGTCTGGAGTCGGTCTCGACGGCCGAGCGGGTCGCGTCGCTGACCGGGGTGCGCGCCGTCGCGGCGATTCTGGTGGTGCTCACCCACGCCGCCTACACCACCGGCAAGTATCCGCAGGGTTTCGCCGGTCTGGTGTATTCGCGGATGGAGATCGGCGTGCCGATCTTCTTCGTGCTCTCGGGTTTTCTGCTGTTCCGGCCGTGGGTGCAGGCGGCCGCGCACGACAGGCCGGCGCCGTCGGTGCGCCGGTACGCCTGGCACCGGGTGCGTCGCATCATGCCGGCGTACGTGGTGACCGTGCTGGTGGCGTACCTCGTCTACCACTTCCGGACGGCCGGTCCCAATCCCGGGCACACCTGGGAGGGGTTGTTCCGCAACCTCACGCTGACGCAGATCTACACCGACAGCTACCTGTATTCCTTTCTGCACCAAGGCTTGACGCAGATGTGGAGCCTGGCGGTCGAGGTCGCCTTCTACGTGGTGCTGCCGCTGCTGGCGTACGTGCTGCTGGTGGTGTTGTGCCGGCGACGCTGGCGGCCGGGGTTGCTGCTGGCCGGGCTGGCGGCGCTGGCGACGATCTCGCCGCTGTGGCTGTGGCTGGTGCACTACACCGCCTCGTTGCCCGACGGTGCCCGGTTGTGGCTGCCGACGTATCTGGTGTGGTTCCTGGGCGGAATGCTGTTGGCGGTGCTGCAGGCGATGGGTGTGCGGGCGTACGCGCTGGCCTGTATCCCGCTCGCGGTGGTGTGTTACCTCATCGCGTCGACACCGATCGCGGGCGCACCGACCACCTCACCGGCCGGACTGGGGGAGGCCCTGACCAAGACGGGGTTCTACGCAGTGATCGCGACGTTGGTGGTGACGCCCCTGGCGTTGGGCAACCGGGGTTGGTATTCGCGGTTGCTGGCGACCCGTCCGATGGTGTTTCTCGGTGAGATCTCCTACGAGATCTTTCTGATCCACCTCATCACCATGGAGGTGGTGATGGTCGAGATCCTCCGCTACCCCATCTACACGGGATCGTTCGCCGCGCTGTTCGTCGTCACCATGATCGTGACGCTGCCGCTGGCCTGGTTGCTGCACCGGTTCACGCGCGTGCGCGGCTGAGATGAGGGCCCGCACACCACCGGCGCATTAGGTTACGCTGCCCTAAGTTCTGCGACGAAGGGTGTGGACATACATGTCCGACAGGAAGCCGTCGCGCGGGTTCTCCGGCGCGGTGCTCAAGTTGATGCGGGCCGGCGATTACGAGATGACCGTCACCGGTCGTCGTGAGATCGGGCCGTACTACCTGCGATTGAGCTTTTCCGCGGGCGGCATGCTCGGTGACAAACCGCTCCATCCCACGCAGTGGATCCGGATGTGGTTCAACGACGGCGAGAAACTGCACCAGCGCGGTTACACGCTCGTCAACCCGGATCCGGCGGCCGACACGGTCGACATCGAATTCGCGCTGCACGACGGTCCCGCCGCCCGCTGGGCGCAGGCCGCCCAGCCCGGGGACACCATCGAGGTGACGGTACTGGGCAGCAACTTCAACCTGCCCGATCCGCGTCCCGCCGGTTACGTCATCGTCGGCGACACCGCATCGCTGCCGGCGATCAACTCGCTGCTCGCCGCGATCGGTGACGCTCCGGCGCGCATCTTCCTCGAGTCCCAGCACGAGGAGGACAAGCAACTGCCGGTACTGCGTTCGGCCGAGGTGAACTGGGTCGATCGCAAGAACAACGGCGAAGCCCTGATCGAGACGGTTGCCGCCGCCGCGTTCGACGCCGCCGACCACTTCGGCTGGGTCGCGTGCGACAACCGGACCACACGCGCGGTGGCCAAGATCTTCCGCGAGGACTACAAGATCCCGAAGAAGTCGATCAAGGCCCAGGGGTACTGGGAAGCCTGAGCACCACCGGGGCGACGAATTCCTCGAGCATCGCCCGCTCCTCGGAAGCATTGCGTCCCGGGAACATCAGCAGCGACGTCAGGACCCGCACCAACCAGCGGGCCTGCCGATCGGCGGAGTCGTCGTCCGCGGCACCGAGGGACCGGACGAACGCCGCGACCATCGCCGGGACCACCTCGGATCGTTCGGCCATCTCACCGCCGATCGGACGGGCCGTCGGCGCGAACCACGAGGACAGTGCCGGGTTCGCGCGCACACTGGCGACGGCGGTGAGCATGCCTTCGACGAGTCGCTCGGCCGGGTCGGGGATCGCGGCGACGCGGTCGGTGAGGGTCCCGTAGAGCCGCTGCGCCTCGCGGTGGACGTACGCGGTGTGCAGCGCGTCGCGGTTCTCGAAGTACCGGTACAGCGTGGCGCGTGAACACCCTGCGGCCCTGGCGATCTCGTTCATCCCGACGTCGGCGGCGTCGCGCTGGCGGAACAGGTCCTCCGCGGCGTCGAGGATGCGGTCGGCGGCCGCCTCGGTGCGCCGGTCGGCCAGCCAGTCGGCCGGCATCAGCCCGGTACCGTCACCGGGACGGACAGCGGGCGCCGCACGTAACTGCCACCGGCCCAGACGATTCCGCTCTCGTCGACGCTGAACTCGGGGATCCGGGCGAGGAGTTCGCTCAGCGCGACCCGCGACTGCATCCGGGCCGCAGCCGCCCCGAGGCAGAAGTGGGCGCCGTGGCTGAACGTGAGGATGTTGCGCGGCCGTCGGGTGACATCGAGTTCGCCCGCATCGGAGCCGAATTCGCGCTCATCGCGGTTCGCGGAGCCGTAGAGCAGCAGCACCTTGCGGCCGGCCGGGATGGTGGTGCCACCGATGGTGACGTCACGCGTCGTGGTGCGGGCCAACCCCTGCACCGGGGAGGTGAGTCGGAGGAATTCGTCGATCGCGTCGGCGACGAGCTCCGGCCGGTCGACCAGCAGTTGCCGTTGATCGGGACGTTGATGCAGCAATTGCACGGTGCCGCCGAGCATTCCGGTGGTGGTGTCGTTTCCGCCGGTGACCATCGTGAACGTGAAGGCCAGCACCGGGAGCACGTCGACGCCTGCCGCGACCAGGTGGCTGATCGTATCGTCACCGGGTTCGCGGCGGCGCCGCTCGATCAGCTCGGCGAAGTAGCCGGCCATCGCGCCGATCGCCTCGCCGGCGGCGGCCACTCCACCGGTTTGGGTATTGGCCGCGACGATCGCCTCGGTCCAGCCGTCGAACTGGTCTCGGTCGGCCTCGGGCACCCCGAGGTAGTGCGCGACCACCATCGAGGGCAGTGGTTTGAACAGCTCGGTGACGATGTCGCCCCCACCGTTCGACCGCAACCCCTCGATGCGCTCGATGACGAAGGCGCGGACCGCGGGTTCGACGGCTTCAACCTGGCGCGGCGTGAATCCGCGGGACACCAGCTTGCGGAACGCCGTGTGCGTCGGCGGGTCCTGCATGACGAACGGCGGGTTGTCCGCCAGCCCGATCATCTCCAGCTCGCCGTAGTTGACGGTCAGACCCTGCGCTGACGAGAACGTCTCGTGGTCGCGGGCCGCGCGCCAGACGTCGGCATGCCGGGACAGCACGTAGTAGTCGAGCTCCGGATCGTCGGCCGGGACCACGTGGTGCACCGGATCGTGCTCACGCAGTGCGGCGTACATCGGCCACGGCTCAGCCCAGGTGCCGGCCGAGGCCGGCTCGAACCGGGCAGGCACTGCACGAGACATATCGACCGACATGTCTCATGTGTACGACACTCGAGTAAGTATGTCAATCCACCATCAGCGACACCAGATCGAAGACGACCGTTGCCGCAGCGATCGAGGTGATCTCGGCGTGGTCGTAGGCCGGCGCCACCTCGACCACGTCTGCGCCGACGAGGTTCAGGCCGGTGAGCCGCCGCAGCATCCGCAGCAACTCTCGCGCCGTCAGCCCGCCGGACTCGGGAGTGCCCGTCCCCGGCGCGAAGGCCGGGTCGAGGACGTCGATGTCCACCGACAGATACACCGGTTCGTCGCCCACGCGCCGCCGGATGACGTCGACGGCGGCATCGATGCCCATGACGTCGAGGTCGCCGGCCCGGATGATGCGGAATCCCATCGCGGCATCGTCGTCGAGGTCCGCGCGGTCGTAGATGGGTCCGCGGATGCCGATGTGAATCGAATGGTCCTCGATCAGCAGGCCTTCCTCGAAGGCGCGCCGGAAGATGGTGCCGTGGGTGACCGGGGCGTTGAAATACGTGTCCCAGGTGTCGAGGTGGGCGTCGAAGTGCACCAGCGCGACGGGCCCGTGCACCTCGCGCAGGGCACGCAGATTGGGCAACGCGATGGTGTGGTCTCCGCCGATCGAGACGATCCGGCGGCGCCCGCCCCCGCCCAGCACGTCGGCCGCGTGGTGTTGAATCTGACGGCACGCCTCCTCGATGTCGAACGGCGTGACCGTGACATCGCCGGCATCGACGACCTGCACGACTTCCAGTGGGGCGACGCCGAGTTCGACGTGGTAACCCGGCCGCAGGGTGCGTGCGGCCTGACGGACGGCCATCGGGCCGAACCGCGCCCCGGGCCGGTAGGAGGTGCCGCCGTCGAACGGCACCCCGAGGATGGCGATGCCGTAGTCGCCCACCTCATGGATGTCGGCGATACGGGCGAACGTGCCCTTACCGGCGTACCGCGGCACCTCGACGGCCGGCACCGCGCCGATCGGCTCGGGCCCGCTCATCGGTCGGTGTCCGTTCGCGGGAACTCCTCGTCGAGCACGTCGAGCACCCGCTCGACGAACCACCCGGTCAGGATGCGGCCTTTCTCGGCGCTGGCCGGTACCGGTGAGGAGAGCGCTCCACTGGCAGTGGACAACCGCGTGTCGATGGGCAGGACGTCGTGATTGACCACCCGCTCGGGGTGATCGGCGGCGATGCGCTCGACGCGCACCATATCGGGCTGGTGGTGCAACCACAGCGAGGTCTCGATCACCGCGGCGTGTTCGAGCGCCAGCCCGGGAAACGCGTCGGGCCACAGAGTCTGGCGGCGTTGCTCGGTGTATTCCGGGTTGACGTCCTCGATCACGACGATCTTCACCTCGGGACGCCGCTCGCTGACCAGGAACGCCGGTTCGTAGACGAAGCCGCTGTTCTCGAAGTGCCAGTTGTACAACACGATATTGCGGAACCCGGCCCGCGCGAGTTCGTCGAGGACGTCCTCCAGCACGCTGATCAACGTCGTTGCCCGCAGCGACACGGTGCCCGGAAAGTGCTGTCCGCCACCGCTGCCGGGCCTGCTCCGGTATCCGAACGGGATGAAGGGCCCGACGACGATGCGGCGCTGAGCCGCCGCCTCGACCAGAATCCGTTCCGGCAGGACCCAATCGGTGCACACCGGCAGGTGGTGGCCGTGTTGTTCGGTGGCTCCGATGGGGATCACCACCGGCACGTCTGCCGCGGCGGCCTCGGCGATCTCCGGCCACGTCATGTGTTGATAGAGAACACTGGTCACGGCGTGGGCTCCAGGTCCACGTTCTCGACGGCCGTGGGGGTGTTCGGTTCGGTTCGCGACCACACCTTCGATCCGGCCCAGGCCAGCAGCGCCAGCGCGATCAGGACCACTTCGGCGATCAGGTAGGGCGTCTCCTGCATGGCCAGAGCGACAGCGGTGAACGCCACAACCACCAGCGGCGGCAGCGGCCACAGCGGCATCTTGAACGGCCGCGGCTCATCCGGCATGGACCGGCGGCTGCGCAGTGCGGCCAGCCCGATGCACAGGTAGACGGCGGCGATCACGGTGCCGGCGAAGATGATCAGGAAGTTCAGCGCGGAGGTGAACACCAGCACTGCGGCAGGCACGGCCAGCACGAGCACACCCACGCCCGGCGCGCGGAACCGGTTCAGGCTGCCGACCCTGCGGTTGACCGCTGCCGGCCAGGCGCCGTCGCGTCCCGTGGTGTAGACACCGCGGCCGAAATACATCAGCAGCGAGAGCATGGCGTTGAACAGCGCGACGATGGCGCCGATGTCGACGATGGCGCTGGCCTTCGAGCCGAGCGACGCCTCCACTGAATACACCACCGGCGCAGGGGCGCTGAAGAACTCCTTGAGGTCCGGCGCTGCGATGACGGCTGCGATGAGCGGAACCATGATGAACACGCAGGCGAGCACGGCCGAGATGATCACGGCCTTACCGATGTTGCGCTCCCCGCCTTTGAGTTCCTCGGAGAATCCGAGTGATGCGTCGTAGCCGTTGATGACGTTGAACGCCGGAGCCAGCGTCGCCAGCATCACCGCGAACCCCACCGCGACGAGTTCGCCGTTGTTCAGCACGGTGGGATGGAAGGTCACCTCGGTGAAGGACTGATGCGGATTGGCGAACGCGGCGACGGTGATGATGCCCAGCACGACGAGTTCGACGACGACCATCAGCGCCGTCGACCACGCACCGATCTCGACGGTGGTCAAAGCGAGCGCGGTGGCCAGCGCCAGCAGAATGATGGCGATGACGCCATCGGACAGCGTGATCGCCGGGATCAGGTGTTTGAGGAACGCCCCGATGCCCAGCGCGATGCTCGCGGGGATGACAACGCCCTGGATCAGGTAGTTGAACATCGTGATCCACGACAGCGGCCCGGGCAGGACCTTCCGGACGAGCGAGTACATCCCGCCCGCGATGGGGAACATGCCGGCCAGTTCGGCCAGGCACAACGAGATCAGCACCACCACGACCGACAGCAGCAGGCCCGCGCCGATCGAGAAGGTGCCGCCGACGACGAATACGCCGGCGGAGAGGAACAGCACGGCCATCGTGGGGGAGACGTCGGCCATGGCCAGGCCGACCACCTCGGCCACATTCAGCCGCCGACGCAGATCCTGGGTGTAGCCCAGCTGCTCCAGTCGTGTCGGGGCACCGCCCCGTTCCTGTTGGGTCATCGTCGTGGTCTCGCTCTCCTGAATCGGCTTCTATTGGGCGGCAACGCCGATGGTGCCCACGGGTACGCAGTTGGTGCGGCCGCCGTCAGCGACCATGTGAGCGCCGGTGACATAGCTGGCGCGATCGGAGAGCAGGAACGCGACGACCTCGGCGATCTCCTCGGGTTCGGCGATGCGCTGCAACGCCACGCTCGCCGCGTTGTCAGCGAGTTCGGCTTCGGGGTCCTCGACGCCGTCGAACTCGGCGAGGAACATCGGGGTCTTGGTGGTGCCGGGGCACACCGAGTTCACCCGGATACCCCACGAGGCCAGTTCGGCGGCCGCGCTACGGGTCATCGCCAGGATGGCCCCTTTGGTCGCGGTGTACGCGACGTAACCGGTCTGGCCGATCAGCGCGAGTTCCGAGGCGGTGTTGACGATCGCGCCACGGCGGCGGGGTTGCATGACACGGGCGGCCTCGCGCAGCGTGTGGAAGCTGCCTGCCAGGTTGGTGCGGATCAGCCGGTCGAAGATCTCGTCGGTGGTGTCGACCAGCGGCGCCACGATCGAGATGCCTGCGTTGTTGTACACCGCGTCCACGGCGCCGAGGTCGCGCTCGACGCGCTCGAAGGCGTCCCGGACCCCCTGCGCGTCACCGACATCGACCCCGACGGTCAGCGCGCGTCCGCCGTGGCGTTCGACGAGATCGACAGCAGCACCGAAGTCGTCCTCGGCACGCGACAGCAGCGCCACGTCGGCGCCGTCGCGGGCGAGCGCGGCGGCCGTGGCCAGCCCGATACCCGATGCGGCACCGGTCACCAGTGCGACCCGTCGCTTCGCCGACGTCATGAGCGCAACCACTCGATCTGGCTCCGCAGACCGCGGTCGAGATCCCACTGTGGCCGGTAGCCGAGATCACGCTCGGCCGCGGTGATGTCGAAGGCGCCCATGTGATCCCAAGCCGGCAGCAGGCCGGGACCGATGTCGAACTTCGCGTCCGGAAGGAGATCCGCGAGTAGCGCCGCGGTCTCCCTGACGGTGACCTGCCTGCCGCCGGAGATGTTGTAGGCCGGCTGGGACGGGGCCGGCGCCGTCGCCGCCAGCCGCGCCGCGGTGGCGACATCCTCGACGTGGACGAACTGGAACGGATGGTCTCCCCCCTGGGCGCGGTGGAACGGCTCGTCGCGCAGGGCCGCGCGGATCATGTCGCCGAGCAGGCTCGGCATCCACAACCCCGGGCCGTACACCTCGGTGATGCGCAGCGACACCACGTGCACCGCGTACAGGGAGGTGTAGACCTCGCCGAGCAACTCACCGGTGACCTTCGTGACGCCGTAGACCGTGGTGGGTGCCGGGGTGACGGCCTCCCCGATGACTGTGCCCGCACCGACGTTGCCTAGCGCGCACTCCGAGGAGAAGTTGACCACTCGGCCCACCCCGGCCATCCGGGCGGCTTCGAGCACCGAGAAGGTGCCCTCGGCATTGGCGGCGAATGTCGTCGTCGGCAGCTCGATGGACAGTCCCGGATGGCTCTGTCCGGCGGTGTGGATGATGCGCTCCACGCCGTGGTCGCGCAGGGTCTGCACCAGCCGGGGGATGTCGAACAGTTCCCCTTGCACCATCGTGAGCCCGTCGCGTGCATCGACGGCGAAGTCACGGTTGTAGCTGATCACCGGTTCGCCGGTGCCGATCAACTGGTCGACGAGGTGTCTGCCGACGAATCCGCGGCCGCCCGTCACGAGCGTGGTCATGTGGTACTCCAATCACCAGTGGCGGTAGACGGCGGGATCGACGGTCAGCGGTTCGAGCCGGCGGTGCTCGACGGACGGGTCGGCGAGCACGGCGTCGCGCAGCTGGGTGCCGGTCATGAAGGTGACATCTCCCCGCTCGCAGATGATCTCGATCATCCGGCGCAGATTGCGTGCCCGACCTGCGCGTCCGGACAGGAAGGAGTGCGCGGTCAGCTGGAAGAGTCCGCCGAACTCGCGTAACCCGTCGAGTTCGGCGGTCCACACGGCCAGCGCCTTCTCCGGGGGTTCGATGACATAGCCGAGGTGTGGTTCGGGCAGGAACGCATACTGTTCCCAGTCGTCGAGGGACCAGTGCGGCGGAAGCTCCACCAGCGGGCCGCGGGCGGTCTCGATGACGTACGGCCGGTCGTCGTCCATCAGGCTGGTGTCGTAGCTCAGCCCGTACTCGGTGGCCAGCTCGGCACTGTTCCACGTGGCGGCCCACATGGGGGAGCGGTAGCCGCTGGGCGTGATGTCCAGGGCCGCAAGGGCTTCACACCCACGCTCGAACTCTTCGCGTTCTTCGGCGGCGGAGAGCTGGGTGGCAGGGCGGTGCGAATAGCTGTGGTGGGCGACGTCGTGGCCCCGTTCGACGATGTCGGTGACCAGGGCGGGCCACAGTTCGGCGGAGATGCCCGGCACGAAGAACGTGGCCTTGATGTCGAATTCGTCCAGGATGCCGAGCAGGCGGGGAACACCGCGCCGGGCGTCGAACTGCTGATGGGTGATCGCCATCGCGTTGTCGGCGTGCCGCCGGCCTGCGGCCAGCACCGGGGTCACGCCGTCCACGGCGAAGGTCAGCATGGCCACCGCCGCAGCCCCGTTGCGCCAGTCGCGATGTTGTTCGGCGGTCATCGGGCTCCTGTCTGATGTTGACGCCAACGATCGTCTGGTTCAGTCGCCACGGCAACGGGCGCGGTGTCAGCAATCAGGGGCCCGTCCGTGGGACATACTGTCCTATGAGCTTGATCCTGGGCGAGGTGCTCGAGCATCCGTTGCTACAGGTTGCCGAACCCGTCATCCTCAGCGGCCACGGCAACCTCGGCCACCCCGTGCGGTGGGTGCACTCGGCCGACCTACTCGACATCGCACCGTTGCTGCGTGGTGGCGAGGTGCTGCTGACCAACGGCGTCGGCCTGGTCGGGGTGGATCAGCCGACGCGGCGGCATTACATCCGCAGTCTCGCCGAGATCGGCGTTGCCGCACTGCTTTTCGAGGTGGGCCGCACCTTCGTCGCCGTACCGGAGGAGATGGTCGACGAGGCCGCGGAGGCGGGGCTGACGGTCGTGCAGGTGCAACCGGTGCTGCGGTTCACCGAGGTGGCCGAGACGGTGAACAGCGAGCTCATCGACCGGTCGGTGATCCGGCTGCGCCATGCCGACGAGACGTCACGCGCGCTGTCGGTGGCGTTGGCGCGGGGCGCGTCGTTGCGCGAACTCGTCGGTCAGGTCGCGGCCACCCTGGGCACCTGGGCGCAACTGCACGACCGGACGGGCCGGCTGGTCGAACAGGCCGGCGCCCCGCACGGCCCGGACGCACCGAGTGCCGAGGCCCCGGTCCTGGTCGACGGCGCCGCATGGGGACGGTTGTTGATCGGTACGGACGGTGCACCCCAGCTGCTCGGCGAAGCGGTCCTGGACCGCGCGCCGGTGGTGCTGGGCCTGTGCCTCATCCGCGAGCACAAGGACGTCGCCGACGCGGTGCGCACTCAGCAGCTCCTGCTCGAGCAACTCGTGGGCAATCGGTCGGTGGCGCGCGGACTGCTCGCGGCCCGGATGCAGGCCGCAGGCGTGGCCGTCGACGGACACGAGTACGTCTGCCTGATCGCCGACGTGCACCGCATCCCGTCGGCCGAGCATGTGGTCGATAAGGTCATCCGGCAGTGCGGGCACGGGATCTTCGGTCTGGTGCAGGGCGCGCTGTGCGCGGTGGTGGCCCGCAGTCGGGATGTCGAGGGTGAGGCGTTCGGCGATGTGGTGCGGCGGGTGGTGCACCGGGAGCTGGCGCGAGAGAAACGTGTCCGCGCGGTGGTGGGCCGTCGGGTCAGTGACGTGGCCGATCTGCCCCGCGCGATGGCGGACGCGCACGCCACCCTCGAGCTGGCGCGGGAACTGCACCAGGCTGAACCGGTCATCGAGGTGCAGCAATTGGCGCTGCAACGGCTGCTCGACGGATACAGCGACCGGGAAGCGTTGCGCCAGTTCGTCGACGAACAGATCGGGGTGCTCGATGACGCAGACCGGCGCCGCAGCGGCCAGCTCCTGCCCACCCTCGAAATGCTGGTGGCGTGCGCGGGCAATAAGGTCGAAGCCGCCCGCCGACTCCACATCCGGCGGCAGTCGCTGTACTACCGGCTGGACCAGATCCAGCGGCTCACCGGGTGCAACCTCGACGATGCGCAGCAATTGCTCCCGATGGCCGTCGCGCTGACGGTGCGGGCGATGCTGACCACCGGCCGTTGACGGTCCGGATCAGAACGCCGCACCGGGGTTGAGGATCGCCTCCGGGTCGAGCGCGGCCTTGATCCGGCGGTTGAGCTCCATGGCCTCCGGCCCGATCTGCCCGGCCAGCCATGGTCGCTTCAACCGCCCGACCCCGTGCTCGCCGGTGATGGTGCCGCCCAGGCTGACGGCCAGATCCATGATCTCGCCGAACGCCGTCTCGGCGCGTTCGGCCATCGCGGCGTCGGCGGGATCGAACACGATCAGCGGATGGGTGTTTCCGTCTCCGGCGTGCGCGATCACCGAGATCATCACGTCGCGGTCGGCGGCGATCTTCTCCACGCCGGCGACGAGCTCGGCCAGGGCGGGCAGTGGCACACCGACGTCCTCGAGTAGCAGCGCGCCCTTCGCCTCCACGGCCGGGATCGCGAACCGCCGCGCCGCGACGAACGCCTCACCCTCGTCGGGATCGGCGGTGGAGAACACCTCCTTGGCGCCGGCCTCGGCGAACACCTGCGCCATGTACTCGGCGTCCTGGGCACCGGCCGCGCCGCGATCGTCGGAGGCGGCCACCATCATCGCGGCGGCGTCCCGGTCCAGGCCCATGCGGAGTTTGTCCTCGACGGCGTTGATGGCCACCTTGTCCATGAACTCGAGCATCGAGGGCCGGATCCGGCCGGTGATGGTGACCACCGCGCCAGCGGCGGCCTCCACCGAGTCGAAGGTGGCGACCACGGTGCAGGGCGAATGCTGCGGGGGCAGCAGCCGCAGCGTCACCTCGGTGATCACCCCGAGAGTGCCCTCGCTGCCGACGAACAGCTTCGTCAGCGAGAGGCCGGCGACATCTTTGAGGCGGGGGCCGCCCAGGCGCACCGCGGTGCCGTCGGCGAGGACCACCTGCAGCCCGAGTACGTAGTCGGTCGTCACGCCGTATTTCACGCAGCACAGGCCGCCGGCGTTGGTGGCGACGTTGCCGCCGATGCTGCAGATCTCGTACGACGACGGATCCGGCGGATACCAGAGGCCATGCTGGGCCACCGCCTTCTTGACCTCCGCGTTGAGCAGACCGGGCTGCACCACCGCGGTACGGGTCACGGGGTCGACGGCGATGTCGCGCATCTTCTCCGTCGTCAGCACCACCGCACCGTCGAGCGCCGTTGCCCCGCCGGACAACCCGGTGCCCATGCCGCGCGGCACCACGGCGATGCGGTGGGTCGACGCCCAGCGCAGGACGGTCTGCACCTCCTCGGTGCGGGTCGGTCTGACGACGGCCAACGCGGTGCCTGCCGCCGGGTCGGCCGCGCGGTCCTGCCGGTAGGAGCTGACGATGTCCGGATCGGTGACCACAACACCGTCGGGCAGTTCTGCGATCAGCTCGGCCAGTGCGTCCATGATCCGATGCTACGGACGATCCAGCTCCCTCAACGCGGGCATGGCGATCGCGGCCAGGCCCAACAGCAGCATGGGCAGCGCCAGCGCGAAGAACGTGACGCGCAGGCCGGCGTTGTCGGCGAGTGGACCGGCGACCACCAGCCCGAGCGGGCCCGCGGCGTAGGCGAGCGAACCCATGACTCCCACGACCCGGCCCCGCAGATGCGACGGTGCACGGGTCTGCATGACGTAGTTGTAGATGGGTGCGATCGGGCCGTAGACCAACCCCACGATCACCGACAGGAGCAGGATCACCGGCAGGGGTGGAAGGAACGCGATGACGGTCATCGCGACGCCCAGCGTGAGCACCGCGGTGAGCATCACCGCTCGACGGTTGGTGTATTTCGACAGCACGGCGTAGCCCAGGGCGCCGATCAGTCCGCCGATCGACAGCGCCATCAGCACCCAGCCCAGTTGGACGGGTTCATCCCGATCGGTGAAGTATTTCGGGAACAGCACGCTTTCCATCGGCATGTACAGCCCGGTGACGATGAGGTCGACCAGCGCCAGCGTGCGCAATACCGGTGTGCGCCAGACGAACGCCAGACCCTCGACGATGCCCGCCCACACCCGCTCGGGAATCTGGCTGCGGTCCGGAGCGCCCGTGCCCTCGAGCCGCAGCACCGATATCGCCGCGATCGACAGCGTGAACGCGCCCGCGGTCACCCACATGGTGTCCACCCCGCCCAGCGTCGCGATCAGCAGCCCGCCGATTCCCGGCCCGACGATGTAGGCCAGGTTGAACACCGCCTCGTACACGCTGTTGGCGCGGTCGAGCGTCCAGCCGGCGCGCAAGGCCGCCTCGGGCAGCATGGTCTCGCGCGCCGTCATCCCCGCCGGGTCGAAGAACGCGCCCAGGGCGGCGAGCGCGGCGAGTACGGCCACGTCGATCACCTGCACACCGAACGTCAGCGCCAGCACCGGTACGGCGAAGACGGACAGCGCGGATAGACCATCAGCGATCATCGAGACCCGACGTCGGCCCAGATAGTCCACGGCGGCGCCCGCGATCAGGGTCGCCACCAGCAGCGGCAGCGTGCCCGCCATCGCCACGATCGACGCGTCCACCGCGGATCCGTTGCGCTGCAACACCAGCCACGGAAAGGCGACCAGCGAGATGCCGTTGCCCGCGCCCGCGGTCAACGCCGAGAACAGGATGAGGAACAGCGGACCGCGCTTGCCGGTGATCATGGGATATCGCGCCGAATGTAGCAGCGGCGCAGCCCGGAGGGCACAGTGGAGCGGTGCAGTTGCCCCATCCGCGCACCGGCGCGCGGTTCGCATCGCCCGTCCCGCCGGGCTCCGGCTGGCCCTCGGAGCCCGCGACGCCGCACACCGCGGTCGCCACGTCGGCGGCGACCGTGCAGTCGTTGGCCGCAGCTGTCGAGACGCTCGACGAACTCGACGCGCTGGTGTCCGTGTGTCGTGCCTGCCCCCGCCTGGTCGAGTGGCGCGAAGACGTGGCCCGCAAGACGGTGGCCCGCCGTAAGGCCTTCGCCGATCAACCGTACTGGGGCCGGCCCGCTCCCGGGCTCGGTGCCGCCCACGCCCGCATCATGATCGTCGGATTGGCCCCCGCCGCGCACGGCGCCAACCGCACCGGCCGGGTGTTCACCGGCGACCGCTCGGGGGACTTCCTGTTCGCCGCGCTGCACCGGGCCGGGCTGGCCAATCAGGCGCTGTGCGTCGACGCGGCCGACGGTCTGGTCCTGTCCGGCGCCCGGGTGGCGGCCGCGGTCCGGTGCGCACCGCCGGCCAATGCGCCCACGCCCGCCGAGCGGACGACGTGTGCGCCGTGGCTGGACGCCGAGTGGCGGCTGCTCGCCCCACAGATGCGGGTCGTCATCGCGCTGGGCGGGTTCGCGTGGAAGGCGGCGCTGGACATGCTGCGCCGCGGCGGCGCCGACATTCCGGTCCCGGCGCCGAAGTTCGGCCATCTCGCAGCCGTCGAGATCGGGGACGTCACGCTGCTCGGCTGCTTCCATCCGAGCCAGCAAAATACCTTTACCGGCAGGCTGACTCCCGACATGATGGACGCCGTCTTTTCCGAAGCGAAGCGAAGGGCGGGTACCTGATGGCCACCGTGCTGGTCTCCGGCGCGAGCGTGGCAGGGATGGCGACAGCGTACTTGCTTGCCCGACAGGGTGATTCGGTCACCGTCGTGGAACGGTATCCGGAACTGCGACCGGGTGGTCAGGCCGTCGACGTCCGTGGGCCGGCCCTGACGGTGCTCGACCGGATGGGCCTGCTGGAGACGGTCCGCGCCCGGGCCATCGTCTTCCGCGGTATGTCCACCGTCGACGCGGACGGGACTGAAACATCCAGGGACACCGAGAAGACGGCGACCGGGGGGCTCCTCGGCAACCCCGATGTCGAGATCCTGCGGGACGATCTGGTCGACGTGTTGTTCACCGCGACCGAGGATGTCGAGTTCGTATTCGATGACAGCGCCGCCGCCATCGACGACATCGGCGACGCCGTGCGGGTCGAGTTCCGTGGCGGTTCCGTACGCGATTTCGACTTCGTGGTGGGGGCCGACGGTCTGCACTCGGCGGTCCGCCGCTTGGCGTTCGGCCCCGAGGATCGCTACGTCAGACGCATGGGCATGTTCCTCGCCGTGTGCACGACGCGGAACTTCCTCGAACTGGACCGCTGGCAGGTGTGGTTCAGCGAGCACGAGCCCGAACTGTTCTGCGGGGTCTACAGCGCCCGGGGCAACAGCGAGGCGCGGGTGATGTTCGGGTTCACCGATTCGCAGCTACGGCTCGATCACCGCGACGAGGACGCTCAGTGGGATGAGCTCGGGCGGCGGTTCGGCGAGGCCGGTGCCTTTCCCGAGTCGCTGCTCGCGGAGGCGCGCCGAGCCTCGGACTTCTACTGCGACGAGTCGGCACAGATCGTCATGGACTCCTGGTCCCGCGGCCGGGTCGTGCTGGTCGGCGACGCCGCGCACTGCGCGTCACCGCTGTCCGGACAGGGGACCAGTCTGGCGCTGCTCGGCGCCCACACGTTGGCCACCGAACTGTTCGACGCGGGCGATCACGACGGCGGATTCGCCGCGTACGAGGCCGCCCTGCGGCAGTACGTCGTGGACAACCAGGCGCTGGCGTTCGAGGACAGCAGCGACGACGCCACCTGGTGGGACCGCTTCTATCCGGTGATCAACGCATTCGAGGTGCGCTGACGGGAACGTCCGGCGCCCGGACGGCGTTGTGCCTCCTATGCGCCTATCCGTCCTCGATCTCGTTCCCGTGCGCAGCGATCAGACCACGTCGGACGCGCTGGCCGCGACCACGCGCCTCGCGCAGACCGCCGACCGCCTGGGCTACACCCGCTTCTGGATCGCCGAGCACCACAACATGCCAGCCGTCGCGGCCACCAGCCCGCCGGTGGTGATCGCCCACCTCGCCGCGCAGACCTCGCAGCTGCGGCTGGGTTCGGGCGGCGTCATGCTGCCCAACCACGCGCCTCTCGCGGTGGCCGAGCAGTTCGCCCTCCTCGAGGCCGCCCACCCCGGCCGCATCGACCTCGGCATCGGCCGGGCGCCGGGTTCGGATCCGGTGACGTCGATGGCACTGCGCGGGGCGGCGGGCCGCGACGACACCGACATCGAACGTTTCCCCCAGTACCTCGACGACGTCGCCGCGCTGATGAGCACCCACGGCGTACGGGTCTCGCTGCCGCGGAACCTGATGCGGGAGAACTACATCCTCAAGGCGACACCAGCAGCGGCCACCGAACCGCGGCTGTGGCTGCTCGGGTCGTCGATGTACTCGGCGCACCTCGCGGCGGCCAAGGGGCTGCCGTACGTATTCGCCCACCACTTCTCCGGACAGGGCACCAGGGAGGCGCTGGAGGTCTACCGCTCGGAGTTCCGGCCCAGCGATCTGGCCACCGAACCGGTCACCTTCCTCACGGTCAACGCCGTCGTCGCCGACACCCGGGACGAGGCGATGGCGCTGATGCTGCCGAATCTGCACATGATGGCCCAGCTACGCACCGGTCAGCCGCTCACCGCACTCGACCTCGTCGAGGATGCCGAGGCCAAGGAGCTCAGCCCGCAGGCCCAGGCCGTGGTGCAGAGCGGTCTGCAGCGCGCGGTGGTGGGTGCGCCTGCCGAGGCGGCCGATCAGGTGCGGGCGCTGGCCGCGGAGTTCGACGTCGACGAGGTGATGATCAACCCGGTGGCCTCCGCCCGCCGCGGCACCGATCCCGCGACCGCCCCCGGCCGCGACACCACCCTCGAGCTGCTGGCCAAGGAACTGTTCTAGGGCGTCAACGCGGGAGCAGCTCGACGATCGGGATCGCCCGCGTCGTCCGCTTCTGGTAGGCGTCGTAGCGGCCGGAGTTGTTGTCGTTGACCAACCGCCACAGCCGCGCATAGTCGGGGTCCTCGGGCAGGATCGGCCGCGCCGTCGCCGCGAGCCGGCGCGGGCCGATGTTGATCTCGACCTGCGGGTTCGCCTTGAGGTTGTGGTACCAGCCGGGTGCCTTCGGCGCACCGCCCAGCGACGCGACGATGTAGTACTTCCCGCCGTCCTCCGCGTAGGTGAGGGTGTTGCTGCGGGCGATGCCGGTCTTGGCGCCGGTGGTGTGCAGCAACAGGCTTGGCGGCGCGCCGGGGATGTGATGGCCGATGCGGCCGCCCGACTTCTTGTAGATGAGATCGTGCATCCGCAGCAACCGGATACCGATCTTTTCGAGCGGGGACAGATGATCCATCGCCCCAGTCTGTCAGCCGCAGCGACCGTAGGGTGTCCCGCATGCACGACTGGACCGGCCACCGCGCGGTGGTGGTGGGGGGCTCCATCGGCGGTCTGACCACCGCGTTGCTGTTGCGTCGGCTGGGGTTCGACGTCTCCGTCTTCGAGCGCACCCTCGAGGGTCTCGACGGCCGCGGCGGCGGCATCGCGCTGCATCCGGAGACGGTGCGCTGGTTCGCCGAGTGCAGCAGCCAGCGCCCCGAACGGGTGAGCACCTCGGCGCGGTGCGTGCAATACCTCGGCGAGGGCGACGCGGTGGTGCACACCGAGCCGCTGGCGTGGACCTTCACATCGTGGGGCACCTTCCATCACGCTCTGCTGGCCGACTTCGGTGACGGCGACTACCACCTCGGCGAGTACGCCGCCGGATTCGACCAGGACGCCGACGGCGTCGAGGTGCGGTTCGCCTCGGGTCGGCGGGAACGCGCCGATCTGGTGGTGTTCGCCGACGGCGTCACCTCGGCGGCGCGCCGGCGCATCTCCCCGGCCACCGAGCTGACCTACGCCGGCTACGTCGGCTGGCGCGGCACCGTCCCCGAGAAGCGGCTCTCACCGGACACGTTCGCTCGGCTGCACGATGCGATCACCTACAGCTTCGCCCCGCACACCCACCTGGTCGCCTACCCGATCCCGGCGCCCGGGGGCGGCCTCGAAATCGGCGACCGGCTGATGAATTACGTCTGGTACCGCAACGTGGCCGACGGGTATCAGCTCGACGAACTGATGACCGACCGGCGCGGCGTGCCGGCGAAGGTGTCGCTGCACCCGGGCGCGGTCCAGGACCGCTACGTCGACGAAATGCGCTCGGCGGCAGCGCAACTGCTCGCACCGGCCGTCGCGGAGCTGGTGGCCCGCACCGAGTTCCCGTTCGTGCAGGCGGTTTTCGACGTCGCGGCCGACCGGATGGTGCTGGGCCGGGCAGTACTCCTCGGCGACGCCGCCTGCGCGGTGCGACCGCATCCCGCCGCGGCCACCGCCAAGGCGGCGGCCGACGCATGGGCCCTGCACGACGCACTGGCCGAGACCACCGACATCGGCACCGCGCTGGGGCGGTGGGAGCCCGCGCAGCTGGCGCTGGCCCGGCAGTTGTTCACCCGGGCCAGGGAGATGGCCGCCCGCTCGCAGGTGTCCTGCAGCTGGGACCCGGCCGACCCCGCGAACCGGTTCGGCCTGCACGGCCCCGCCTGGTAGCTACGGCGTGCGATCGAGGTCGGCCAGCGCCTCCCGGAGCAGCCGGCCGGACTCCTCGCGGTCCGGATCGCGCCGCAGCATCATGTTCTTGGCGAACGACAGTTTGTCGCCGCTGCGGCGAGGCAGCACGTGCAGATGGATGTGGAACACCGTCTGGAACGCGGCCTTGCCGTCGTTGATCACGATGTTGTTGCCGTCGGCATGCAGCCCGGATCGTCGCGCCGCGCGGGCGATGCGCTGACCGATGCGGGCCATGTCGGCGACCGTCTCGGGCGGGGTGTCGGTCATGTCCACGCTGTGGCGCTTGGGGATCACCAGCGTGTGGCCGCGGGCGAACGGACGGATGTCGAGGATGCCCAGGTACCCGTCGTCCTCGTAGATTCGGATGGCGGGCGCCTCCCCGGCGACGATCTCGCAGAACACACAGGACACCCCGCCACCGTATTACGCTGGCCGAGGTGACCGCGTCAGACCTGGCCTTCGCCGGCGCGGCCGAACAGGCCCGGCGACTCGCCGCCGGGAACGTATCGGCCCCCGCGCTGCTCGACCTCTACCTCGACCGGATCGCCCGCCTGGACCCGGAGTTGCGGTCCTACCGCGTGGTGCTGGCCGAACGCGCCCGCGCGGACGCCGCGGAGGCGCAGACCCGGCTGGACGCCGGTGAGCGGCTGCCACTGCTCGGCGTGCCGATTGCCGTCAAGGACGACGTCGACGTCGCCGGCGAGCTCACCACGCTGGGCAGCAGCGCGCACGGCTCGGCATCCGATGAGGACGCCGAGGTGGTGCGCCGGCTGAGGGCGGCGGGCGCGGTCATCGTGGGCAAGACGGCCGTTCCCGAGCTGATGGTGTGGCCGTTCACCGAATCCGTCACGTTCGGCGCAACCCGCAACCCCTGGAACACCGACTACACCCCGGGCGGCAGCAGCGGGGGCAGTGCGGCGGCGGTGGCCGCCGGTCTGGCCGCGATGGCACTGGGCTCGGACGGTGCGGGGTCCATCCGCATCCCGTCGACGTGGTGCGGGGTGTTCGGCCTCAAACCGCAGCGTGACCGTGTGCCGCTCGCGCCGCAGGACGGGACGTGGTGCGGGATGAGTGTGAACGGGCCGATCACCCGCACCGTCGAGGACGCGGCACTGTTCCTCGACGTCACGGCCAACGAGCCGGTGCCTGCGGGCGGGTTCGTCACCGCCGCCACCCGGTTGCCGGGCCGGTTGCGCATCGCGCTGAGCTGGAAGGTGCCGCCGACACTGACGGCCCGGGTGGGTCGCGCTCAGCGCGCCGCGGTCGAACAGGCCGGTGAGGTGCTGCGCGATCTCGGACACGAGGTGGTGCACCGCGACCCGGAGTATCCGGTGACGGCCGTCTATGGCCACGCACTGCCGCGGATGCTGCGCGGAGTCGCCGACTCCGCGGCCGCCCTGCCGCGCCCCGACCGTCTGGATCCGCGCACCAAGACCATGGCCCGCATCGGCGGCCTGTTCTCCGACCGGCGGATGGCCCGGATCCGGGAGGCGGAGAAGACGGTCGCGGACCGGATCATGCGGATCTTCGATGACGTCGACGTGGTGATCACGCCGGGCGCGGCGATGGGTCCGTCGCGGATCGACGCCTACCGCCGCCGCGGCGGGGTGTCCACGCTGGCGCTGGTGTCGGCGCGGGTGCCGTTCCAGGTGCTGTTCAACGCCACGGGTCAGCCCGCCGCGGTGGTGCCGTGGGGTTTCGACGGCGCGGGTCTGCCCACCTCGGTGCAACTTGTCGGCCGGCCCTTCGGGGAGGCGACGCTGCTCTCCCTCAGCGGGCAGATCGAGCGGGCCCGGCCCTGGACGCAACACCGGCCATCGGTGAGCTGAGGTCTCACCGTGCCAGCGCGGCGCGCCACGCCGCGAGTTTCGCCGCGTAGCGCATCGTCTGCGCCGGACTCGTCGACGGCAGCCGCTCGAACGGCACACCGAAGTCACCCCTGACCAGGCGATGGAAGTTCTTCTCCGCCGCCGCGCCGTTGAACAGCACCCGACGAATCGTCGGATGCGCCTCGAAGAACGTGTGGAAGTCGTTGGCCACCATGCTCTTCGGTTCCACCGCGGAGTCCAGGCTGCCTTTGCGCCTGCACGAGGCGAGGACATCCCACACCGCGACACCGTGGGCGATCAGCGCTGCGGTGCGCTGTTCGTAGGGGTCGGCGGGGTCGAAGCCGTAGAGCTCACCGGTGATGCGCCAGAACGCGTTCTGCGGGTTGCCGTAGTACTGAACTCGGGCCAGCGCAAGCACGCTCGGTGCATTGCCGAGAATGAGCACCCGCGGGTCGGCTCCGACGATCGGTGGGAATCCGTGCAGCAGCGGCGCCTCACCATCGTCGATTCTGCGCACCCGAACCGGTATACCGTGACGACGTGACCGAAGTCGAGAACATCGAGTCGGCCGGGTTGCTCGACGGATTGTCCGGCAAGGCGCGCGACGAGCGCGCCGAGTTGATCCAGTGGCTGATGCAGCGCGGGATCACCGCCGAGGAGATCCGTGAGGCCGTCGCGCCCATGCTTCTCGCGTCACGTCGCCTCATCGGTGACGACGGGGTGTACGTGTCGGCGCGTGAGATCAGTGAGAAGTACGGCGTCGACCTGGAACTGTTGCAACGCTTCCAACGGGCCATGGGGCTGTCGCGAGTCGACGATCCCGATGCCGCGGTGCATCTGCGCGCGGACGTCGAGGCCGCCGCGGGGGCGCAGCGGTTCATCCGGTACGGACTCGACGCCGATCAGGTGATCCAGGTGTTGCGGGTGCTCTCCGAAGGGTTGGCCAAGACTGCTGAGGTGATGCGCTACACCGCCTTCGCCGCGATCCTCACGCCCGGGGCGACGGAGCTCGAGCTGGCGCAGGCCTCTGAGGCGCTGGTTCGCGAGATCGCGCCCATGCTCAGCCCGATGATCAGCGAGATGCTGCTGCTCCAGCTGCGCCATTCGATGGAGACCGAGGCGGTCACTGCGGCCGAACGCGCGGAGGGCGTTCCGCTGCCGGGGGCCCGCATGGTGTCGGTGCTGTTCGCCGATCTGGTCGGGTTCACCCGGCTGGGTGAGGCGGTGCCGCCCGAGGAGCTCGAACAGCTGGCCCGCCGCCTCGGCGATCTGGCCCGCGAACTGGCCGTGGCTCCCGTTCACTTCGTCAAGACGATCGGCGACGCCGTCATGCTGGTCAGCACCGAACCGGCGGCCCTGTTGGAGCTGGCGTTGAACATGCTCGACGCCACCGACACCGTGCAGGACTTTCCGCGGCTGCGCATCGGGATCGCCACCGGTGAGGCGGTCAGCCGCGTGGGCGACTGGTTCGGCAGCCCGGTGAACCTGGCCAGCCGCGTCACGGGCGCGGCCCGCCCCGGCACGGTGCTGGTGGCCGAGTCGACCCGGGAGGCCGTCGGCGACGACGACCGGTTCAGCTGGTCGTTCGCCGGCGCCCGTCATCTCAAAGGGCTCAAGGGGGACACCAAGCTGTTCCGCGCGCGACGGCCCTGACCGAACCGTCAGCGCGTGGGCCGGAACCGTCGCAGCCGAAGGCTGTTGGTCACCACGAACACCGAGCTGGCGGCCATCGCCGCGCCGGCGATCATCGGGTTGAGCAAGCCGGCGGCGGCCAGCGGCAATGCGGCGACGTTGTAGGCGAACGCCCAGAACAGGTTGCCTTTGATCGTGCGCAGGGTGGCCCGCGACAACCGGATCGCGTCGGGCACCGCGCGCAGATCGCCGGTCACCAGGGTGAGGTCGGCGGCCTCGATCGCCACGTCGGTGCCGGTGCCCATCGCCAGCCCCAGATCCGCCTGGGCCAGCGCCGGTGCGTCGTTCACCCCGTCGCCCACCATCGCCACGACCTTGCCCTCGTCCTGCAGCCGGCGAATCGCGTCGACCTTGCCCTCCGGCAGCACCTCGGCGATCACTGTGTCGGGTGCGATTTCGATTCCGACCGCGGCGGCGACGGTCTGCGCGGCGCGCCGGTTGTCGCCGGTGAGCAGGACCGGCGTCAACCCGAGCTGACGCAGGTCGCCGATCGCGTCGGCGGCGCCGTCCTTGACGGTGTCGGCGACGATGACCACCCCCGCGATCCTGCCGTCGGCCGCGAACCACACCGGGGTCTGGCCACGCTCCTCGGCGGCATCGGCCACGGCCAACAGCGCGTCGGGCGCAGTCTCGCCGAGCCAGCCCAGCCGGCCGGCGGCCACGCGGCGTCCTTCGACCACACCGCTGACCCCGCGGCCGCCGTGGTTCTCGAACTCCTGCACCGGGGGCAGGGTCGTCACCGCGGCGGCGTGGTCGGCGATCGCGCGGGCGATCGGGTGTTCGGAGGCATTCTCGAGCGCACCGACCAACCGGAGCGCGTCGTCGTCCGCGGGGTGGACCACCACGACCGACATCCGGCCGGTGGTCACCGTCCCGGTCTTGTCGAGCACGACGGTGTCGACCCGTCGTGTCGACTCGAGGATCTGCGGGCCCTTGATGAGGATGCCGAGTTGCGCCCCCCGTCCGGTGCCGACCAGCAGGGCTGTCGGAGTGGCCAGACCGAGCGCGCACGGACACGCGATGATCAGCACGGCGACCGCCGCGGTGAACGCCGTACTCGGCGCCGCGCCGGTGATCAGCCAGCCGACCAGCGTCAGCAGGGCCAGCGCGATCACCACGGGGACGAACACCGCCGAGACCCGGTCGGCCAGCCGCGACACGTCGGCTTTACCGCTCTGCGCCTCGGTCACCATTCGAGCCATCTGCGCCAACTGGGTGTCGGCGCCGACCCGGGTGGCGCGCACAGTCAGGCGGCCACCGACGTTCACGGTGGCGCCCACCACGGTGTCGCCGGGCGCCTTCTCCTCCGGCACCGACTCACCGGTCAGCATCGCGGCGTCGACCGCCGAGGAGCCGGTGATCACCACCCCGTCGGTGGCGATCTTCTCGCCCGGTCGCACCACGAATTCGTCGCCCACCGCGAGCTGGTCGACCGGGATACGCACCTCGTGGGAGTCGCGAAGCACCGCAACGTCTTTGGCTCCCATGTCGAGCAACGCCCGCAGGGCGGCGCCGGACCGCCGTTTGGCTCGCGCCTCGAAGTACCGCCCGGCGAGGATGAACGTCGTCACCGCCGCGGCCACCTCGAGATAGAGGTGCGGCTCCGCAGTGCCGGACGGCAGCAGCTCGAAGGGCATTCTCATACCGGTCATCCCGGCATGGGTGAAGAACAGCGCCCACAGCGACCACAGGTATGCCGCGGTGACGCCGACCGAGATCAGGGTGTCCATCGTGGCCGCGCGGTGGCGCAGATTGGCCACGGCCGCGCGGTGGAACGGCCAGGCGCCCCACACGACGACCGGCGAGGCCAGCGTCAGCGTCAACCACTGCCAGTTGTCGAACTGCAGCAGGGGCACCATCGACAGCACTACTACTGGCAGGCTGAGCGCCGCCGAGATCAGCAACCGTTGCCGCCACTGCGCGGCCTCGTCGTCGCGGGCGGAGTCGGGTTCCGATTCCTCGGACGGCAGGGTGGCGGTGTAGCCGGTGGCCTCGACCGCGGCCACCAGCTCCTCGGGGCTCACGTTGTCGGGATAAGAGACGGTGGCCTGTTCGGTGGCGTAGTTGACCGCCGCGGTGACGCCGTCGATCCGGTTCAGCTTCTTCTCCACGCGCGCCGCGCAGGACGCACACGTCATCCCGCCGACGGTGAGCGTGACCGAGGTCATGCCGCGCGGTGCACGTCGTATCCGCAGTCCTCGATGGCGTCGACGACGCGGGCCTCGTCGGCGTCACCGCCGACGGTGACGGACTTGTCCGCCAGATCCACGCGCACGTCGGTGACCCCGGGGATCGCGGTGACGGCCTTGGTGATGCTCGCGACGCAGTGCTCGCAACTCATTCCGTCGACATTCAGACGTAGACTCATGACACCCATCCTATACCTCTAGGGGGTATGGGTAAGTGGCTCCCTTTCGGCGGTGAAGGCCGCCGCCAGCGCCCGCTTGTCCACCTTCTCGCCGGCCAGGGTCGGCAGCGGTTCGGCAGTCAGCCGCCAGTCCGAGGGGATCGCGAACGACGATACGGCCGACGTCAGATGGCCTCGCAGCTCCTCGACCGTGGGTGGCTCCGCGCCATCCCGGTAGACGACGACCGCCACCAGTTCCTCGCCGAGATCTGGGTGCGGCACACCGAACGCGGCCGCCTCGACGACGGCGGGATGGCTGCTCAGGGCGGCCTCCACATGCGGGCAGGCGATGTTCTCGCCGCCGCGGATCACGATGTCCTTGCTGCGGCCGTCGACGAACAGATACCCCTCGTCGTCGAGGTGTCCGAGGTCCCCGGTGCGCAGCCAGCCGTCGGCGTCGACGGTGCCGTCGCCGGGTGGGCGTCCCGCGTAACCGAGCATGACGGTGGGGGACCGGACCAGCACCTCGCCGCGGCCGGCGGGGTCGGCGCGGTCGATACGCAGCTCGACGACCGGATAGGGCCTGCCGACGGTGCCCGGCCGGTCGCGCAGATCGCGGCTGTCGGCGACGGTGAGGAAACCCCCGGCCTCCGTCATCCCCCAGGTGTTGCTCAATCCGCGGTCCCGCAGATTGGGGAGTGCGGTGCGGATGCGGTCGAGCAGTTCGGCGCTGACCGGGGCGCCGCCCAGCGGCCATGACCGCAGACTGCTCAGGTCGTAGGTGCCGAACGCGGGGTGTTGCAGGACCCGCACTGCCATCGTCGGCACCGCACCCCAGACCTGCACGCGTTCGCGTTCCATGAGCGCCATCACACGCTCCGCGTCGAAGCGGCCCTCGGGGAGCACGATCCGCCCACCGGTCAGGAAGTGGGTGAGGAGGCTGGACAGGCCGCCGATGTGAAACATCGGCGTGCTCGCCAGGCTGACGGTCTGGCGCGTTTCGGCGTGCAGCAGATGCGGCATCCGACCGCTGCGCACCAGGATGTTCTGCTGGTTGGCGATCACCGAGCGACGGGACAGCTCAACGGCTTTCGGCATCCCCGAGCTGCCGGAGGTGAACAGCACGATCGCCACGTCGTCGAGATCGGGTTCGGTGTGAGCCGGTTCGGCGACCGGATCTCCGAACGCGGTCGCCAGATCGCCGAGCGGTGACGTCGGGGTCTCGGTGGTCAGCCCGGTGTCGGTCAGGATGAGGCGCAGATCGAGAAGCGCTGCGGCATGGTCGATCTCCTGGGCGCTCCACCACCGGTTGCCCAGGACCGGAACCGCGCCGGCGAGCAACAGGGCCCACACCGCGAGCACCCACTCCGGGCTGTTGTAGCCGAACACCATCACCCGGTCGCGTGGCCGGACACCCATGTCGGCCAGCCTGTTGCCGGCCGCACCGAGCGCATTTCGGAACTCGGCGAACGTGATCCGGCGCTGCCCGTAGACCAGAAAGGTGCGGTCGGTCCAGCACTGCGTACCCGCCACCAGTTCGGCGAACGTCTCGGGGCTGCGCCGGTACAGCAGGCCGGCGTGTCCGGCGTAGCGGGCCTCGAACGTCGTTGTTGCCCAGAGGGTCTGGTCGTCGACCGTCATCCGGCAGTCGGGATCTGCACGCCTTCTGAGGGCTGGACGATCACGAAGCCCTGCCCCGAGAACGCCACCTGCACCGCCTCCCCGGAGCCGCGGCCGATCAGCGCACCGGCTTTGAAGCTGGTCTTGAGGTGGGTCTGCAGATCCGCCGACCACGCGACGACCGCGTCGGTGTCGGCGAAGGTCGGCGCCTCCCCGGCGTTCAGCACGACCGGGGGGCCGTCGGTGGTCAACGCCACCCAGCCCGAGCCACGCAACGTCGTGTTGAACAGCCCGCCGGTGGCCATACTGCCGCCCCGGACGCGTTCGATGTTCCAGTCGAGTCCCGCCGAGAACGCCAGCACGTTCTTCCCGCTGATGGAGAGTGCGCTCTGGTTGAGGTGCAGCAGGTGTACGTCATACGCGCGTTCGGCGAGGAACACGTCGCCCTGACCCTGGCAGCGCATCAACGGCAGCCCCTCACCGGTCAGTGCCTTCTTGAGGAACTTCCCGGCCCCGCCGCCCTCGAAGGCGAAGTCGACGTTGCCCTGATAGGCGACCATCGCGCCCTGGCGGGCCATGAACGGTTCGCCGAGGCGCACCCGCAGCATCCTGGCGTTCTGGTTGGCGATCGGCGCGGCTTCCTTCTCGCTGAAGCGGCCGTCCACCAGATCCCCGCTGATCCCGGCGAATCCGCCGCCGCCCACCGGCTGGGCCTGGGCCTGCACCTGGGCCTGCGGCGGCGCCTGTGAGACCTGGCCCTGACTGGACACCTGGTCGGTCCAGTGCTGGCCGTCCCACCAGCGGTATTCGTATCGCCCTTCCGGATCGGGCAGCCATTGACCGCTCACCTGGACTCCTTCCTCGATGGGATTCTGGAAACCTGGTGACGACAGTAAGCCAAGTCCGGCATTCTCTGATCATGGCGGCTAAGGAGATCGATCGGGCGCGCTCGCGCAGCGCCCTGGCGGTGGTCAAGCAGCATCCGGGGATGGTCCTGTTCCTGGCCTCCCCGGCGCTCGTGGCGCTCGGCGTGGTGTGGTGGATCTTCGGTGCGGGCTGGGCGGCGCTGCTGCTCGTCGCACTGGTACTGACAGGAGCTTCGGCGCTGCTGTTGAAGCGCTGAGCAGGTTCGCCGCGGTTCTAGACCCGCTCGATGCCGACGTAGGTCTCCGACAGCGTCGAGGTCTGCGACAGCGGGTCCAGTGCCGTCCCGTCGACCAGGAGATTGCGGTTCACTCCGAACGCCTGCGGTGCGGTGCCACCGCGGGGGTCGAAAATCCTCGAGCCCCAACCGTGGTCGACGATCACCAGACCGCGACGCGGCCGGTCGTCGACCGCGGCCTCCAGTTCGATGGCGCCCACCGGCGAGAACACCCGCACCCGGTCGCCGGTGGTGACGCCGAGTTGCGCCGCATCGTCGGGGTGGATGACCACCTCGTGGCGTTTACCCGACGGGTGCAGACCGGGTAGCTCGTTGAGCCAGGAGTTCATCGAGTGGCGGTGGCGCCGATTGCCGAGCTGGAACGGATAATTGTCCGGCGCTGCAGGGGGTGGGCCGGAGAGTAGTTCGCCTGCGCGCGTGACGAATTCCGGCGGCGCGATGTGGACGCGCTTGTCCGGGGTGCGCAGGGCTTCGCGGAAGTGGCCGAACTCGCGCGGTCCCAGCACCAGCCCGTGCGGGCTGGCGACTACATCGCGCCATTTGAGCTTGCGGCCGTTGATCTTTCGCGCGGTCGCCACCACGATGCGGTTGATCCAGTGCGGGCCGAATTCCATCCCCGCCCGGCCGGTCAGCGCCGCCATGCGACGGGTGGCCCGGACGAACCCGTTCATCCCGCGCGCACCGAACAGCGGCCGGTTCATGGCCAGCGCGAGGTCGGTGAAGATCCGCCACTCTTCCCGGACCCCGG
The DNA here is from genome assembly GCF_001665575.1 of Mycobacterium sp. 852013-51886_SCH5428379. Taxonomy (GTDB): domain Bacteria; phylum Actinomycetota; class Actinomycetes; order Mycobacteriales; family Mycobacteriaceae; genus Mycobacterium. The sequence continues at coordinate 60,043 of NZ_LZSU01000012.1, forward strand.
CCGGCGGCTGCACGGCCTTGCGGCCGAACTGCACGAACGGTTCGTCGTGCATGCTGCTGGTGAACGCCAGCAGATCGTCGCGCTCCAGCCAGTGCGCGGCGGGCAGCAGCCAGTCCGCGTGCCGGTGGCTCTCCCGCTGAACGAAGTCGATGACCACCAGCAGATCCAGTGACGCCAGCGCACGGTCGAGTTTGGCGCCGTCGGGTCCGGAGATGACCGGGTTGCCGCAGTTGATCAGCAGCGCCCGAATCTGGCCCGGTCCCGGGGTGAGGATCTCGTCGGGCAGTTCGGCCAGCGCATGCGCACCCGAGATCATCGGCCGGCCGGCGAGCCGGCTGTGGTGCGGTTCGGTCTTGGCCAGCTCGGCCAGGCGCAGCGCGTCGACGTATCCGCGTTCGAACCGGCGGCCGCCGGGCCGGTCCATTCGGCCGGTGATCACGTTGAGCACCTGGCCCAGCCATTCGGCGACGGTGCCGGCCGCGTGCAGGGACACCCCGGTGCGGGTCACCACCATCGCGCCGGGCGCGGCCGCGAACTCCCGCGCGACGCGTTCGATGGTGGGGCGGTCGATCCCGCACCGCGCCGCCAGGTCGTCGAGGTCGGCCTCGGCGGCGAGGCGGCGTAGATCGGCGACGCCGGTCGCGAGGTCGGCGCAGTCGCCGCGGTGCTCGAGACCTTCGTCGAGCACCACCTTGACCAGCCCCAGCAGCAGCGCCCAGTCCTGCCCCGGGCGGACCGCCAGATGCAGATCGGCTTTGTCGGCGCTCTCGGTGCGGACAGGGTCGACGACGACCAGCGTCGCGCCCTGCTTCTGCCGGTCCAGCGCGCGTCGCCAGCCCCCGGGCACCGTCTCCAGCCAATTCCACGCGCTCACCGCGGGGTTGGTGCCCACCAACAGGAAGTAGTCGCAGTTGTCGATGTCGGACACCGGCGCCATCAGCATGGAGCCGTACATCGCCTCGGCCACCACGTGCATCGCGTTCTGATCCACCGATCCGACGGCGTAGCGGTTGCGGGTGCCGACGGCATCCATCCAGGCGTTCATGAAGATGACGTTCGACCCGGAGAACCCGGCCGGGTTGCCGTAGTACGCGCCGACCGCGTCCGGCCCGTCGGCGTCGATGGCGGCGTTCATCCTGGCGGCGATGTCGGTCATCGCCTCCTCCCAGGTGGCCTCGACGTAGCGGTCGCCGACCCGGCGCATCGGGGTGAGGATGCGGCGCGGATGCTCGACGAGCTGCCCGGCCGTGCGGCCCTTGGCGCAGAAGTCGTGCCAGCTGTGGGGGTTCTGCTTGTCGGGGGAGATCTTGAGTACGCGGTTGTCCTCGACGGTCACCTCGATGCCGCAGGCTGCCAGACAGTAGCGGCAGAAGGTGTGCACCGTGCGTTCCTCGAGACTCGTCACATGAGGCATCCTCGCTCAGCGCCGGGTCCGCGGCAGCGGAATCCGGTCCAGCGATGTGCTTAAACCCGTGTCATGGACCAGTATTCGCCGCGGCGCGCCACGAGTTCGGTATGGCTGCCGCGTTCGACGATGCGCCCCTCTTCCATCACCAGGATGAGATCGGCGTCGCGGATCGTGGACAGCCGGTGGGCGATGATGAAGCTGGTCCGGTCCCGGCGCAGTTCGCGCATCGCATGCTGGATGAGCAGTTCGGTGCGGGTGTCCACCGAACTGGTGGCCTCGTCGAGTACCAGCACCTGAGGGCGGGCCAGTACGGCGCGGGCGATGGTGATCAACTGTTTCTCGCCCGCGCTGATGGAGCCGCCGTCGTCGCTGACCCGGGTCTGGTAGCCGTCGGGCAGGGTGTGGACGAAGCGGTCGACGTAGGCGGCCGTCGCCGCGGCGATCACCTCGTCCTCGCCGGCGTCGGGCCTGCCGTAAGCGATGTTGTCGTAGATGGTGCCGCCGAACAGCCAGGTGTCCTGCAGGACCATGCCGATCCGCGACCGCAGCGAGCGCCTGCTGACCCCGGCGATGTCGACGCCGTCGAGCAGGATCCGGCCGGAGTCCACGTCGTAGAACCGCATGAGCAGGTTGACCAGTGTGGTCTTCCCGGCGCCGGTCGGTCCGACGATCGCCACCGTGCTGCCCGGTTCGACCACAAGCGACAGATCCTGGATCACCGGGGTGTCCTGGCGGTAGCCGAAGCTGACGTGGTCGAACTCCACCCGGCCACCGCGGGCGGTCAGTTCGCCGTCTTCGTCCGGGGGCTCCTCATCGGTGTCGAGCAGCTCGAACACCCGCTCCGCGCTCGCGATTCCGGACTGCAGCGTGTTGTACATCGCGGCCACCTGGGTCAGTGGCTGGTTGAACTGGCGGACGTACTGGATGAACGCTTGGATGCTGCCGAGGGTGATCTGGCCGGTCGCGACCTGGAGCCCGCCGATCACCGCGACCGCGACGTAGCTCAGGTTGCCGATGAACGCCGTCGCGGGCTGCACCAGGCCCGAGAAGAACTGCGCACCGAAGCCGGCCTGGTAGACGTCGTCGTTCAGTTCGGCGAACTTCTCTTGAGCCCCCGCGCGGTGTCCGAAGGTCTTCACGATCGTGAAACCGCTGTAGGTCTCCTCGATGTGGGCGTTGAGCCGTCCGGTGTTGCGCCACTGCGCGACGAACATCCGCTGCGAGCGACGGGCGATCCAGCGCGTGGCGAGCAGCGACAGCGGCACGGTCAGTACCGTGATCAGCGCCAGCAGCGGCGAGATGGTCAGCATCATCACCAGCACCGCCACGATGGTGAGCAGTGAGGTGAGCAGCTGGCTGATCGTCATCGACAGCGACGTCTGGATGTTGTCGACGTCGTTGGTGACCCGGCTGAGCACCTCACCGCGCTGGCGGGTGTCGAAGTAGGACAGGGGAAGCCGGTGCACCTTGTCCTGGACGTCGGCGCGCAACCGCACCATGGTGCGCTGGACGGTGGTGTTGAGCAGCCGTGCCTGCGCCCAGACCAGCAGCGCGGCAATCAGATACAGACCCAAAGCCAACGCCAGCGTGCGGGCCACGGCGGCGAAGTCCACGCCCTGGCCCGGGACGACGTTCATCCCGGAGAGCAGGTCGGCGAACGTGGAGTCGCCCCGGGCCCGAGCCGCTTCGATGGCCTGCTCCTTGGTCAGGCCGGCCGGCAGCTGACGTCCGATGACGCCGTTGAACAGCAGGTCGGTCGCATGGCCGAGGATGCGCGGGCCGATGACGCCGATGGCGATGCCGCCCACCCCGAGCAGGATCACCACCGCGGTCAGCGTGCGTTGCGGGGTGAGCCGTTTGACGAGGCGGATCGCCGACCCCCGGAAGTCGCGGGTGCGCTCGGCCGGCGCCTGGGGCAGGCCACCGCGGAAGGGGCCGCCGCCGCCCATGGGGCCGGTCACGGCGCGCCACCGGCGTCGGCACCGACGGATTGTGAATCAGCGAACTCGGCGTAGGTCGGGCAGTCGGCCAGCAGCGATTCGTGGGTGCCGACACCCACCACGCGGCCGTCGTCGATGACGATGACCTGGTCGGCGTCGGCGACCGTCGACAGACGTTGCGCCACGATCAGGACGGTGGCGTCGCGGGAGATCTCTTTCAACGCCGCCCGCACGCGCGCGTCGGTGTGGACGTCGAGGGCCGAGAACGCGTCGTCGAACAGGTAGATCGGCGGGTTGCGGATCACCGCGCGGGCGATGGCGAGGCGCTGACGCTGACCGCCCGAGAAGTTCATGCCACCCTGGGCGACCCGCATGTTAAGACCGTCGGCGTGGGCGCGGACGAAACCGTCGGCCGCGGCCACCCCGAGCGCCGCCCACATCTCGTCCTCGGTCAGCACCTGGCCCGGGGCCGCGCCGAGCTGCAGGTTGTCGGCCACGGTGCCGGAGAAGAGGTAGCCGCGTTGCGGCACCAGTCCGACGGCTGCCCAGAGGTGTTCGACGTCCCAGTCGCGCACGTCGACACCGTCCACGAACACCGCACCCGCGGAGACGTCGTAGAGCCGGCAGATCAGCGAGACCAGCGTCGACTTCCCCGACCCGGTCGATCCGACGATCGCGGTCGTCGTCCCGGGGCCGGCCGCGAACGAGACGTCCTGTAGCACCGGACGATCCGCGCCGGGATAGGAGAACGACACCGCATCGAGGCGTAGCTGCCCGGTGACCGAGGACGGGCGCGCTCCGTCGGCGCGGGACACGATGGCCGGTCGGGTGTCGAGTACCTCGCCGATGCGGTCGGCGCACACCGCTGCCCGCGGGATGATGATCAACATGAAGGTGGCCATCAGCACGGCCATCAGGATCTGCATGAAGTAGGACAGGAACGCGATCAACGAGCCGACCTGCATCTGCCCGGCGTCGATGCGCAGCCCGCCGAACCAGACCAACGCGACGCTGGAGACGTTGATGACCAGCGTGGTCACCGGGAGCATGAGGGCCTGCCAGCGGCCGGCCGCCAGGGCGGTGTCCGAGAGCTCCTGGTTGGCGTCGCCGAAGCGGGTCCGCTCCAGCGGTTCCCGGGCGAAGGCGCGGATCACCCGGATACCCGAGAGCTGTTCGCGCATCACCCGATTGATGTTGTCGATGAGCTGCTGCATGCGCCGGAAGATCGGCAGCAGATGCGACACGATCCAGTAGTTGGCCAGCGCCAGCACCGGCACGCTGATCAGCAGCAGCCATGACAGCCCGGCATCCTGGTGCACCGCCATGAAGATCCCGCCGACCGACATGATCGGAGCGGTGATCAGCATCGTGCAGGTCAGCTGCACCAGCAGCTGGATCTGCCCGACGTCGTTGGTGGTGCGGGTGAGCAGCGACGGCGCCCCGAACCGCGCGGTCTCCTCGGCGGAGAAACCGGTCACCTGGTTGAAGATCGCCGCGCGCAGATCGCGACCGAAGCCCATGCCGGCCCGGGATCCGAAGTACACCGCGGCCACCGCGCACACCACCTGAAGACCGCTCACGGCCAGCATCACCAAGCCGAGGTCGATGATCGTCTTCGTGTCGCCCTTGGCCACGCCGTCGTCGATGATCGCGGCGTTCACCGTCGGGAGGTACAGGGAGGCCAGGGTGCTGACCACCTGGAGCGCGGCGACGGTGGCGAGCAGACCTCGGTACGGCTGCACGTACCGCCGCAGCAGCGCCCAGAGCATCCCGCTACTTTCGCACACCGGCCTGCGGGATCCACTGCGACAGGCGATCCTGGGGACTCGCCGGGAAATGGCTGGTCAACCGGCCTGTCGGTGGTTCACGATCACGGCTGCCGCTACAGTGCATGGCGTGACTCCCAGCACGCGCAGGACGGGCCGAGCCCGCAACGCGAAGGCGCTGGCCGCACTGGCGACGGCGCTCATCCCGGTGCTCGGCGCCTGCTCCGATTCCGGTGAGCCGGCCGCGCCGGACAGCCCACAGAGCACGCAATCCGCCGGCGGCGTTTCGCACGGTCCGTTCTTCCCGCAGTGCGGCGGCGTCAGCGACGAGACGATCAGCCAGCTCACCGAGGTCACGGGGTTGAAGAACACCGCGATGACGTCGGTCGGCTGCCAGTGGCTGGCAGGCGGCAGCATCGTCGGCCCGCACTTCTCGTTCACCTGGTTCCGCGGCAGCCCCATCGGGCGGGAGCGCAAGACCCAGGAGCTGTCCCGCACGAGCGTGGAGGACATCAACATCGAAGGCCACGACGGCTTCCTCGCGATCAGCGACGATCTGACGCTCGGCACGAACCTGTGCGAGATCGGTATCCAATTCGGTGATGACTTCATCGAGTGGTCGGTGACGTTCGACCGCAAACCGTTCCCGGATCCGTGTGAAGTCGCCAAGGAACTCACCCGCCAGTCGATTGTGAACTCCCAGTGAGCCCGCAGAAGCGCGCGTTCGTCGTGCTGGCCGCGCTGCTCGGAATCCTGGTGGCGCTGATGGGCTGCACCCGCACCGTCGACGGGACGGCGGCCAGGGCCGGTTCCGGCGGCGGCCCGAGCAACGACCAGTCCGAGCGGCAGTACCCCAACCTGCTCAAGGAATGCGATGTCCTGACCACGGACATCCTCGCCGAGACCGTCGGCGCCGACCCGCTCGACATCCAGAGCACGTTCGTCGGTGCGGTGTGCCGCTGGCAGGCCGCCAATCCCAACGGCCTGGTCGACATCACGCGGTTCTGGTTCGAGGAAGGCAGCCTCGACAACGAACGCACGACGGCCGAAAAACTGCAGTACGACATCGAGAGCCGCAACATCGCCGGTGTGCCGTCGATCGTGATGCGCACCAGCGACGCCAATGGCGCGTGCGGTGTCGCCAGCGACGCCGCGGGCGTCGTCGGCTGGTGGATCAACCCGCAGGCCCCCGGCATCGATGCGTGCGGCCAGGCGATCAAGCTCATGGAGATGACCCTGGCCACCAGTTCGTAGTCCCCTCACGTCCGTATCGGCTGGTAGCGCGCGGGCAATCCGACGCAGCGGATCCGGAATGCCGGGCGTTTGACGTGGACGCGGTGGTGGCCGGGTGTGGTGGGTGCGGTCGAGTTGTAGCGGTGGCCGGTGGGGGTGGTGAATACGGCGGTGTGCTCGCCGTCGACTTCGGCGGTGGTGACCTGCCAGCCGGGGGCTTCTTTGGTGTAGTTGCAGCGTTCGCATTCGCCGAGTCCGTTGAGCGCGCTGGTCGGGCCGCCGTCGCGGTGCGGGCGGGCGTGGTCGTGGTGGCGGATCGGGGCGTCGCAATAGGGGGTGCGGCAGGTTCGGTCGCGTAGGTCGATGAAGCGGGCCAGCGCTTTGGGGAACAGTCGGACCCGGGAGTCCATGGCGACCAGCGCGCCGGTCGAGGGTCGGGCGTACAGGCGGCGCAGCGTGGCCCGCGAGCGGGAGTCGGTGGCGGCATCCTTGATCAGCGTGCGGGCCACTCCGGCCGGGAGCGGTCCATACCCGTGCAGGTGTGCGGGTTGCTCATCGGCGCCCAGCAGCGTGGCGTCCGAGAGCACCAGGTTCGCCGCGACCGGCACCGGCGCCTCGGCCGGGCGTCCCGCCACCCGCTCGTAGAGGGTGTCGGCCATGATCTGGCCGCGGGTGCGCTCATCGAAGGTCGTGTCGGCGGCCCGTTTGAGGGCCGCGTAGACCCCCACGCCCTGGGCGACGGGCAGCAGCACGGTCACATAGCTCATGCAATCGGGTGCCGGACGCACGGTGACGCAGCGGTCGGCGGCGGCCTTGGCGGCCCGCTCCACCACCGCCTGCGCGTCCAACCGGTAGGCGATCTTCTTGGCCTCGGCCTCCACCCGCTTGTCGCCCCACCCCTCCAGACGGCTTGTGTCGCCGCACAGTTCGGCATCGAGTTGGCGGCGGTGTGCGACGCTCAGACACGCCGATTCCCGCACGATCACGGTGGCCCGCCATTCGGAGAGCTCTCCTGCCTGCAGAGCGGCCAGCGTGCAGGGCATTTCGTGGACCAGGGCGCGGGCGAACCCGAGGTGGCGACCACCCCTGTTCGGGGAGTCGCGCCGGGCCAGGGCGATCTCCCCGGCCAACCCACGTCCGCGTTTGGTCGTCGACACCCCTGCCGCGGCCTCGGCAGCGCGACGCTTCTCGTCGAGCAGGGCGGTCACCCGCGCCTGTCCGGCCGCGGCGGCCGCCTTGGCCGTCTCCAACGCCGCAAGGCGCTCGATCAGCGCAGCCTCGTCGGCGGCCGGATCCACCACAGCCAATTCATCGAACATACGTTCGAGTCTAGCTGCCGCGACCGACAGGATGGGTCAGCGCGGGATGTGGAAGGTGACCAGCGCGGCGCCGCCCAGCTCCACCCGGTCCCACGGTTGGGCCGTGCGCAACTCGGCGATGGCGGAGGTGGGGTACTTCGCCGAGATGCCCTCGACGGCAAGCGGGTTGCTGCCGTCGATGTCGGCGAGGCCGATCGCGACCCGGGACATCGTCGGCTCGTGGCCGATCACGAGCAGTGTCCGCACCTGGTGGTCGAAATGGTCGCCGACCCGGTTGATCTGGTCGATCACCATTCCGGGCGTCGCGTCGTAGAGCTCGTCGACGAAGCGGACCGGAGCGTCGACCCGGGTGCGCTGCAGGGTCTCGCGGGTACGGGTGGCGGTCGAGCAGAGCACCGCATCGATCACCGGCGTGTTGGCCCGGAGCCACTCGCCGGCCAGCCCGGCCTCGCGGATGCCGCGGTCGGCCAGCGGCCGATCATGGTCGGCCACCCCGGCGGGGTAGCCGGACTTCGCGTGTCGGAGCAGCAGCAGGGTGCGGAAGTCGGTGCTCACAGCCACCACGGTAAGCCCGCGCGGCCACATGCCGGTCGAGGTCCGAGGACTTGTCGGAGTCCAGACCTAGACTCTCGAAGCGCAGAGACAACGGCATACGACAACGGGGGAGGACGGGCCGGGCATGCGATTCGTACACACAGCCGATTGGCAACTCGGGATGACCCGCCACTTCCTCAACGGCGAGGCGCAGCCGCGGTATTCGGCGGCGCGCCGCGACGCCGTCGTGGCGGTCGGTGCGCTGGCCGCCGCGTCCGGCGCTGAGTTCGTCGTCGTGGCCGGTGACGTCTTCGAACACAACCAACTCGCGCCGCGGGAGATCAGCCAGGCGCTGGAGGCCATGCGCACCATCGGCGTCCCGGTGTTCCTGCTGCCGGGCAACCACGATCCGCTGGACGCATCGTCGGTCTACACCAGTGCGTTGTTCCTCGACGAATGTCCGTCCAACGTCAGAGTTCTGGATCGCGCGGGGGTGCACGAGGTCCGTCCCGGCCTCGAGATCGTCGCCGCGCCGTGGCGCTCGAAGGCGCCGACGGCGGATCTGGTGGGCGAGGTGCTCGACGGGCTGCCGGCCGACGGTGTGACGCGCGTGCTGGTCGGTCACGGTGCGGTCGACATGATCGACCCCGGTAAGGACAAACCATCGCTGATCCGCCTGGAGGCGGTCGAGGCGGCATTGGCCCGCGGCGCAGTGCACTATGTCGCGCTGGGAGACAAGCACTCTCGTACCTGCGTGGGGTCGACGGGGCGTGTCTGGTACTCGGGATCGCCCGAGGTGACCAACTACGACGACATCGAGAGCGATTCGGGACACGTGCTCGTCGTGGACATCGACGAGGGCGATTCCACCCGCCCGGTGCGGGTGGAGGCGGAGCGCCTCGGCCGCTGGCGATTCGTCACGCTCACCCGGTCGGTGGACGACCGTCGCGATATCGCCGACCTCGATCTGAACCTCGACCTGATGCCCGACAAGGAGCGCACGGTGGTCCGGATGGGGTTGACCGGTTCGTTGACGGTCACCGACAAAGCGGATCTCGACGCCTGTCTGGACCGGTACGCCCGGCTGTTCGCGTCGCTGACGGTGTGGGAGCGCGGCACCGACATCGCCGTCCTGCCGGCCGACGGCGAATTCGACGATCTCGGCATCGGGGGCTTCGCCGCGTCGGCGGTCGACGAACTCGTCGGGCTGGCACGCGCCGAGGGTGACGGCGCCGAAGACGCCCGCGCGGCACTCGCGCTGTTGCTGCGCCTGGTCGACAGGAGCGACGCCGCATGAAGCTGCACCGCCTCGTCCTGACCAACTACCGCGGGATCACCCACCGGGAGATCGAGTTCCCCGATCACGGGGTGATCGTGGTCAGCGGCGCCAACGAGATCGGTAAGACCTCGATGGTCGAGGCCCTCGATCTGCTCTTCGACGCCAAAGACCGGTCGTCGAAGAAAGAGGTCAAGCAGGTCAAGCCGACCCACGCCGACGTCGGCGCCGAGATTACCGCCGAGATCAGCGCGGGCGCATACCGTTTCATCTACCACAAGCGATTTCACAAGCGTCCCGAGACCTGGCTGCGCGTCCTCGCTCCCCAGCATGAACAGCACACCGGGGACGACGCCCACGAGCGTGTCCTTCGCATCCTCGCCGACTCCGTCGACATGGATTTGTGGCGGGCGCAGCGGATCTGGCAGGCGGCGTCGACGGCTGCCGCGGAGTTGTCGGGCTCCGATGCGCTCTCGCGGGCCCTGGACGCGGCCGCGGGGGAGGCGGACACGTTGTCCGGGACCGAGCCGCTGCTCGTCGATCGGATCGACGAGCAGTACACCCGCTACTTCACCGCAACGGGTCGGGCGACGGGTGAGCTGGCGGCCGCGGTCAAACGGCTGCAGAGTGCCGACGCCGAGGTCGCCCGGTGCGCCGCTGCCGTCGCGGAGGTGGAGGATGCGGTTGCCAGACATGCCGCGCTCACTGCGGACCTGGAGGCGTTGACGGCGCAGCAGGCCGCAGCGCAGGACCGGCTGGTGGAGGCCCGGGCGGAAGCCGAGGCGTCCGCCGCGCTGCGTCGCCGGCTCGAGGAGGCCGAACTGGTCGCCACCGCCGAACGGGCCACCCGGGACGCGACCGTCGCGGCCCTCACCGAGCGGAGGCGGATACGCGCTGACATCGACGAGCGGTCGGCGGCGATCGGGGCGCTCGAAGTCGCCGTCGCGGATGCGCTCGAAGCCGAAGGCGTCGCAGGCGAGGTCAAAAAGGTCGCCGAACAGGAGGCCGACGCGGCCCGCGAAGCGGTCGAGCATCGCCACGAGGAGGTCGATGCCGCACGCGTTGCGCTGCAACGCATCTCCGATCGCGAGGAGTCCGACCGGCTGGCGTCGCGACTGGCCCGGCTCGAGGGTGCACTGCGCGACCGGGCCGAGGTGGAGGCCGAGATCGCCGGGATCCCTGTCACCGATGCGGTGCTGCGGGACGTCGACGTTGCGGCGCAGACCGTCGACCGCGCGGCCGGACAGGCCGATCTGGCATCGGCACGAATCGAACTGACGGCGCTGACCGGTGTCGAGGTGACGATCGCGGGAAAGATGGTCGCTCTGGCGCAGGGAGACAACTGGTCGGTCAACACCACGATATCGACCGACGTCGAACTCCCGGGGGTGCTGACAGCGCGGATCGTCCCCGGCGCACCGGCGGCTCAGACGCAGGAGCGACTCGACGAGGCCAACGCGGCCCTCGCGGCTGCGTTGCACGCCGCGGGCGTGGACGATGTCGCGGCCGCACGCGAATCTCACGTCCGCAGACGTGCGCTCGTCGGTAGGCGAGATGCGTTGCACGCCACCATCGAGGCTCTCAGCGGTGACGAGGCCATCGATGCGCTGCGGGCGCGGCTGGCGGCCCTGACCGAGGGGATGCCCGCCGAGGACGGGCTGTTCGACGTCGAGGGCCCGGTCGACGTCGCGTCGGCCCGCGAACGACTCGATGCCGCGGTGGCCGCACACCGACAGGCCATCGTCGACTGTGAGACCCGCAGAAAAGTCGCGGTCGCAGCGGCGGACCGGATGGGTCAGGCGACGATGCGGACGACGGTCGCGCGTGAGAAGGCGGCGGCGGCACGTACCGAGCTGGCGAGCGCCACCGAGCGTCTCGCGGCGGCACGGGCCGGCGTGGACGACGATGCGCTGGCGATCCGGGCGCAGGCCGAGGGGGAGGCCGCTGCGCTGGCCGCTGCGCAAGCCCAGCAGTTGCGGGAACAGTGGGCCGCCGGCGCCCCCGACGAGGTGGCCGTTGAGCACGATGACGCCGCGCGGGCGGTCGCGCTCCTGGACACGCGGTGCCGCGACGCCGCGGAGGCGTTGCGAGAGATCACCGCGACACTGAAGGTGTACGGCACCGAGGGTAGGCAGGGTCGCCTCGATGCGGCACGCACGGAACGCGAACACGCACACAGTGATCACGAGCGAGTGTATCGACGCGCCCGCGCGGCCCAGCTGTTGCGCGATGTGATGACCAGGCACCGCTCGGCGACGAGACAGCGCTATGTGGATCCGTTCCGGCAGGAGGTGGAGCGCCTCGGTCGTGTCGTCTTCGGCGAGACCTTCGAGGTGCAGATCGACAGCGATCTGAACATTTGCAACCGCACGCTGGCCGGTCGCACCGTCGCCTACGACTCGCTGTCCGGTGGCGCGAAGGAACAGTTGGCCATCGTCGCCCGGCTCGCGGGCGCGGCGCTGGTCGCCAAGGAGGACGCGGTACCCGTCGTCATCGACGACGCGCTCGGATTCACCGATCCGGACCGACTCGTCAAGATGGGCGCGGTGTTCGACGTGGTCGGCGGCGCCGGACAGGTCATCGTGTTGACGTGTAATCCGGAGCGGTACGCCGCCGTGGATTCCGCCCACCGGATCACACTCACCACCGACGCCGCCGTCGCGTCCTAGACTGCCGGTGGCACAGGCCGACTCCGATCCGGGCGTGCCGCTTTTGGTGAGGTTGCCCCGAAAACGGGTATGGGCACGTCAGTCACATGTGAAACGGAGGCCATGGTGTCATCAGATGAGAACGGCGCGCCCCTGCAGCAGCGAGTTGCGGAGCTGCTCGCTGCGGCAGCCGCGTCGCTGAGCGAATTGGCGCAGCGCGCCCGCGAACTCGTCGAGGGAGCCGCCGATCGTGTCGGAATCGGCTCCGGCGAGGACGATTCCGACAGTCCGGGCTACAAGACCGCGACGGCGCTACCGGCCGCGGGCGCCAAGGCGACCACCGAGAAGGCGCTGCCCGCATCGACGCCGTCGGCTGGGGCCCCGCCCGCGAAGCCGACGCCCGCGAAGCCGGCGCCTGCCAAGAAGGCGCCTGCCAAGAAGGCTCCGGCCAAGAAGGCTGCGGTCAAGGAGGTGCCCGCCAAGGCGACACCGGCCAAGAAGGCTCCGGTGACCAAGGCGCCGGCCAAGCAGGCGCCGGCCAAGAAGGCTCCGGCCAAGAAGGCTGCGGTCAAGGAGGTGCCCGCCAAGGCGACACCGGCCAAGAAGGCGCCCGCCAAGAAAGCGCCGGCGAAGAAGTCGACTTAGACGGCCGCGGAGAGCCTCGCCCGCTGCGGGGCCTCGAAGGTCGCCGGAGCCAGGTTGAGGTGCTCACGCAGCGTCTCGCCGGTGTACTCGGTGCGGAACAGTCCGCGCCGCTGCAACTCCGGCACCACCGCGTCGACGAAATCGTTGAAGGTGCCCGGTGTGGACGCCGCTGACACCATGAAACCGTCGGCCTCGCCGCCGAGGAACGATTCCTCGATCTGATCGGCCACCTGCTCGGCCGTCCCCACGAACTGCGGCAGCAGCACCCCCTGGGCGTACCACTTGCCGATATCGCGCAACGTCAACCGGTCTCGCTGCGCAACCCGCCGAGCGGTGTCGAACAGCCCCTGCGTCCCGGACACCTTCACATCCTCCACCGGAGCATCGAGGTCGTAGACCGAGAAGTCGTGATCGGTGTGCACGCTGAGCGTGATCAGACCCGAGATCGGATCCGCCAGCTCGTTGTGGAACGCCTGCTTCTCGCGGGCGATCGACTCCGTCTCGCCGATGAACGGGATGAACGCCGGGAAGATCAGCACCTGACTCGGGTCGCGCCCGTAGTCGTCGGCCCGCGATTTGATGTCGTCGTAGTACGCGCGCCGGCCCTCCGGCGTCGGGTCGATCTCGAAAATCGCCTCGGCCCAGCGGGCCGCGAAGTCCCGACCGCTGGGCGATGAGCCGGCCTGGATCAGCACCGGCCTGCCCTGCGGCGAGCGCGGCACGTTGAGCGGTCCGCGCGTCCGGAAGAACGGTCCGTCATGGTCGACCGGCGCCACCTTCGACGGGTCGGCGAACGCCCCGCCCTTCTTGTCGACCACGAGCGCATCCGGGGCCCAGCTGTCCCACAATTCCAGCGCCGTGCGCACGAACTCGTCGGCGCGCTCGTACCGGAGCTCATGGTCGAGATGTTCGTCATGCCCGAAGTTGCGCGCCTCACCCTGCGTCAAGGACGTCACGATGTTCCAGGCCACCCGCCCACGCGTGATGTGGTCCAGGCTGGCGAAGATCCGCGCCAGCTCGTAGGGGTGGAAATAGGTGGCGGACTTGGTGATCGCCACGCCCAGCTTGGACGTCACCGCCGCGATGCTGGCCGCCACGATCGACGGATCCAGGGTCGCCGTGGCCTGGGTTCCCCGCCGCAGCGGTTCAGTGATGTCGTTGCCGAATCGCACGGGCGCAGCCAGCAGGTCGGCGAAGAACACGAAATCGAACTTGCCGCGTTCGAGGATCCGCCCGAGCCGGTGGTAGTACTCCGGTCTGGTGAAATCCGTATCGCTGGCCGGATGTCGCCATGCAGCGTGGGAATGGGTTACCTGCGAGGCGATCTGGAAACCGCCGAGGTGTAGCTGTCGAGCCATGGAACATTCCTTTCAGAAGTCAGAAGTAGGCGTTCGCCGGCACCGCGGTGCCGTGCAGCAGGTTGTCGCCGATGACGCGCGCCTTGTACGCCACGGGGTTGTGCAGGGTGATCGTGCGGATGTTGCGCCAGTGCCGGTCGAGGTTGAGCCGCCGGCTCGACGCACTCGCACCGCCCAGCTCCAAGAGCCGGGTCGCCGCCTCCGGTGCCACCCGGTCGAGATGCACCTTCACCTTGGCCACGGCCAGTTGGGCTGCCTGCGCGAGGCTTTGGTCGGGTACGCCGTCGATCGACGAGTCGGTGGCCGCGCCGATCGCCGCCGCGGCGTCGAGTACCGCTGCCCTGGCGACGTAGGCCGTACTGGCGAGTTCGCCGAGCTGACGCTGCAACAGGGGATCGTCGGCGGGCCGTTCGGTCAGCGCGTGGCTGAAGTTGCGGGTCCGCGATTCGAGCAGCGCCACCCCGTCCTCGACGACGTTCGCCAGGATGCCCGCCACCACCGCGTGGATGAACAATTGCAGCGATGCGTACTGCACCGTCGCATCCGGCTGGGCGTCGTAGGGCGTATCGCTGAGTACCTCGTCCGCAGACACCGCGACGTCGCTGAAGGTGGTGGTGCCGGTGCCGGTACGGCGTTGGCCGAAGCCGTCCCAGTCGTCGACGATGGTGACACCGTCGCGGTCGGCGGGCACCACCACGGTGGCCACAGAATCGTGGTCGGTGGTGGCGGCCACGGTGAGGTAGTCGGAGAACAGCGTGCCGGTGCTGTAGTACTTCTCGCCGCTCAGCAGGTGGCCGCCTCGCCCGTCGGGTAACAGCCGTGTGTTGAACACCAAGCTGCCCACCGCGAGAGAGCCTTTCTCGCTGAACGCATTACCGAACGTCTTACCCTCGGCGATCTTCCGCAGCCAGCGCTGTGACACCGGTTCCGAGGCGGTGCGCAATCGCTCCTCGGTGAACCAGAAGTGAGTGCGGAAGATGTGGGCGACAACGGGATCTGCGGTGGCGACGTCGATGACCGTCGAAAACAGCTGCGGCACGGTCAATCCCGCGCCGCCCAGACTCTCCGGCAGGCGTAGCGCGCCGAATCCGGCGCGTTTGAGCGCAGCGACCTGCTCGAAGGGGTTGACGTCGTTGAGGTCTCGTTCGGCAGCGCCTGCCGCGATCTGTGCGAGCAGGACGGCGAACTCCGGTGAGTCCGGTCGTACGGGGGTGGCGTTCTCCACAGCGGTCATGCGTCGGTTCTACCGACGCATCCGCCCGCGGTAACTGCTTTGGATCACCGGGAACCGAAACACCGGCTTCGCGCTTACTTCATGAAGCCGATCTTGGTGTAGTCCAGATCGCCGAGGCCGGCGGGACCGTAGTTGGCCAGATTGCTGCGGACTGCGGTGTTGCCCGGCGACTGGAACAGCGGCAGGCTGAAGCCCTCGGCCCAGATCAGCTCGTCGATCTCGTTGGCCAGCGCGCGCGCCTTCTCCGGATCGAGTTCGTCGAGCATCGTCTGGACCTTCGCGTCGATCTCGGGCGAACTGATCTTGCCGAAGTTGCTGTCGGCGTCGGTGGTGTAGATCTGTGTCAGACAGCACAGCGCGAATGCGTCACCCACCCAGGAGAACTGGGCGATGTCGAAGTTGCCGACGGTGACCCAGTCGGTGAAGAAGCCGGTGCCGGGTTTGGCCTCCAGCTCCAGCTTGACGCCGATCTGAGCGAGGTTGTTCTGGGCGATCTGGGCGATCTGCCGGGTCGACAGCGAGTCGTAGAAGATGTCCCGGATCACCAGTTGGCGGCCGTCCTTCTCCCGGAACTGGCCGTTCATCCGCCACCCCAGGGCGTCGAGTTCCTCGGCGGCCTTGGCCGGGTCGTAGGCCACCACACCGCTGTTGTCCTGATAGCCCTGCTGCCCGGCGACGAACACGTGGTTGTTGAGCGGTTTCGGATCGTCGGAAAGCCCGCGCAGCGTGATACTCGCGATGGCCTGACGGTCGATGCCCTTCTGGACGGCCAGCCGAAGGTCCTTGTCCGCCAGGATCGACCCGGGCGCACCGTTGAATGTCATGTGGTACCACTGCGCGTTGGGCGCGCGACGGATCGACACCCCCGGCGTCCGCTGGGCGATGGTGACCTCGTCGAGCGTGGACACTCCGGTGGCGTCGATGGCGTTGTTCTGCAGCGCCGGAATGCGGGCGGCATCGTCGAGCACCGAGTACGTCACGGTGTCCAACAGCGGGCGTTCACCCCACCACCGCGGGTTGCGGGTGAGCGTGATGCGCTGTGCGGTGCGATCGAGGTTCGACACCATGAACGGGCCGGCGGACGGCCCCGGTCCCGCGAGCTGCCCCGTGTTGAACACCTCGGGATCGGCGGTCATGCTCTTGGGATACAGCATCGAGTTGCCTGCGAACATGCCCTTCCAGTCCGTGTAGGGCGCGGCGAAGGTGACGACCGCCTGGCGATCGTCCACACCGCGGGTCACCGACCCGACACGTTCGGCGCCGGCGGCGCTGGCGATCGCGAAGTTCTTGTCCTTGCCGCTGGTCGCGTTGATCTGGCTGGCGATGTCCTCCCACGTGATCGGGACACCGTCGCTCCACACCGCTTTCGGGTTGATGGTGTAGGTGACCACCTGCGGGTCGGTGCTCGTCAACTCGACGTCGGTGAAGTAGTCGGTGTTGACCGTCATCGATCCGTCCGGGGCGATGCGAAAAGCGCGCGGGAGCGTCCACCGCAGCAGCCCACCCAGCGTCGCTTCGTTGCCGTCGATGTGCAGCGTGTTCCAGTTGGCCGGGAACGATGGCAGCGCCAGCCGAAGATCGCCGCCCTGCCGCAGGTTGGCGACGTCCTGGGGGTTGATGTCGTTGGTGGCGCCCACCTCGGCGGTACCGCCGGCCGACGGGGTGTCCTGATCGCTGCTGGAGCATCCCGAGACGATCAGAGCGGTCACGAGGGCGGCGGTGAGCAGGCGTCGCAACGTCATGCGCACAAACTCTAACGCGGTCGGGGTTTCGGCTGGGGGACCGCCGCCAGGAGCCGCCGGGTGTACTCGTGCTGGGGGGCGGTGAAGATCTGGTCGGCGTGGCCCTGTTCGACGACGGCGCCCTTGTAGAGGACGGCCACTCGGTGGGCGAGGTGCCGCACCACCGAAAGGTCGTGCGAGACGAACAGGTAGGACAGCCCGAATCGCTCCTGCAGATCGAGCAGCAGGTTGATGATGCCGGCCTGGATGGACACGTCGAGCGCGGAGACCGGTTCGTCGAGGGCGAGGATCTTGGGCTGCGTGGCCAGCGCGCGGGCGATGCCGATGCGCTGCTTCTGTCCGCCGGAGAATTCGGCCGGATAGCGACTGGCGTCCTCGCGGCGCAGTCCGACGATGCCGAGCAGTTCGCTGACCCGGGTGTCGATGTGGGCCCGGTCGAAGCCGTTCGCGGCCAGCGGCTCGGCGAGTACCTCGAACACCGGTAGCCGGGGATCGAGCGAGGCGACCGGATCCTGGAACACGACCTGTAGATCGCCACGCAGCGCGCGCCGGGCCTTGCGGTCCAGGGTGGCGACGTCGGCGCCCAGGACCTCGATCGAACCCCCTTGCGGCGGGGCGAGTTCGAGGATCTCGTGCAGTGTCGTCGACTTGCCCGAGCCCGATTCGCCGACGATGCCCAGGGTCTGGCCCTGCTGGAGTTCCAGGCTGATGCCGTCGACGGCGCGCACCTCGCCGATCTGCCGCCGGAACACCGCGCCCTTGGTCAGCGCGTAGGTCTTCACCAGGTTCTCCACGCGCAGCACCACCGACGCGTCAGCGGCCCGATCCTGCGCGGGCGGTGCGGTGGAGACGCCGTAGACGTCGGGAGCGCTGCGTCCGATGACGTGTTCGGTGCGGATACATGCCGCCGAATGCCCGGCGGTGATCTCGATCAGCGGCGGTTCGGCTTGTCGGCAGTCGTCGATGGCCAGCGGGCAGCGCGGTGCGAACGGGCAGCCCGGCGGCAGCGCGGCCATGGACGGCGGCGCGCCGGGGATGGGGACCAGCCGCGCACCCTGCGCGGCGTCGAGCCGCGGCACCGAACCCAGCAGCCCGACGGTGTAGGGCATCGCGCGACCGTCGTAAAGCGTTGGCACCGAGGCGATCTCGACAGCACGACCGGCGTACATCACCAGTGCCCGATCGGCGAACTCGGCCACCACCCCGAGATCGTGGGTGATGATCACGACGCCGGCGCCGGTGACGTCGCGTGCAGTCCGCAGGACCTCGAGGATCTGCCGCTGCACCGTGACGTCGAGCGCAGTGGTGGGTTCGTCGCAGATCAGCAGGTCGGGGTCGTTGGCGATGGCGATGGCGATCACCACGCGCTGGCGTTCGCCGCCGCTCAACTCGTGCGGGAATGCCCGCGCCCGGCGCTCGGGCTGCGCGATGCCGACGAGTTCGAGTAGCTCGACGGCACGGCTGCGCGCCGCGCGCTTGCCCAGACCACGCTGGTGCACCAGCAGCGCTTCGGCGAGCTGGTCGCCCACCGTGTAGACCGGCGTCAGCGCCGACATCGGATCCTGGAACACGGTGCCGATCCGGCGGCCCCTGATTCGCGACATCTGGGCGTCGTCGAGCCCCAGTAGTTCCTCGCCGTCCAACCGCACCGAACCGGACACCTCGGCGTTCTCGGGTAGCAGGCCGGCCACCGCCATCGCGCCCGCGGTCTTACCCGCCCCGGATTCGCCGACCAGCGCCACCACCTCGCCGGCGTCGACGTGATAGTCCAGGCCGCGCACGGCCGACACCTGTTCGGTGTCGGTCGCGAACGTCACGGTCAGCCCGGAGACCTCCAGCAGGCTCATCGGCGCCGCCTCGTGGGTCGCGCGCCCGGATCGATGGCGTCGCGCAGACCGTCACCGATCAGGTTGGCGCACAGCACGATGAGCACCAGGACGCCGGCCGGGAACAGGAACACCCACGGGAATGTCGTCACCGAGCCGGTGCCGTCGGCGATCAGCGTGCCCAGGGACACGTCGGGACGCTGGACGCCGAACCCGAGGTAGCTCAGTCCGGTTTCGGCGAGGACGGCCACGCCCACGTTCAGCGCGGTGTCGATGATCAGGATCGAGGCGACGTTGGGCAGGATGTGGCGCACGATGATCCGCCAGTGCGGCACGCCCATGTAGCGGGCGGCGACGACGAACTCGCGGTCGCGCAGGCTCATCGTCAGGCCGCGCACGATGCGGGAGCTGATCATCCACGAGAACGCGGCGAGCAGCAGGATCAGCCACAGCACGGTCCCCGAGCCCTGGGTGCGGGGTGTGACGATCAGGATCACGATGAAGCTCGGCACCACCAGCAGCAGGTCGACCAGCCACATCAGCGCCCGGTCGCGCCACCCGCCGAAGTAGCCGGCGATAGATCCGACCGTGGCGGCGATGATCGTCGAGATGAATGCCACGGCAACGCCGATCAGCAGCGACTTCTGCATGCCGCGCAGTGTCTGGGCGAGGATGTCCTGGCCAAGGCCGTTGGTGCCGAACCAGTGGTCGGCGCTCGGCGGCTGCTGTAGCGCGTTGTAATCCAGCTCGGCGTAGTCGTAGGGCAGCAGGGGCGGGAGTAGGTAGCACCCGGCGAACAGCAGCACCAGCACGGCCAGCGAAACCACCGCCGGTCGGTTGCGCAGGAACCGTCGCAGCACCAGGGTGCGCCGGGAGGCGAAGCCGGCGGTGTCGATGCCCGAGCGCACGGACTCTCCGGAAGCGCTCATGACTGCACCCGGACCCTTGGATCGAGCGCTGCGTAGATCACATCGGACAGCAGACCGGCCAACAGGATGGTGGCGCCGGTGAACACCGTGATCGCGGCGACGATGTTGGTGTCCTGGGTGGCGATGCCCTGCACCACCCATTCGCCCATGCCATGCCAGCCGAAGATCTTCTCGACGAACACGGCGCCGGTGACCAGACCGCTCACGCCGTAGGCGAACAGCGTCGCCATCGGGATCAGCGCGGTGCGCAGACCGTGTTTGAACAGCGCCTGACGGCGGGTCAATCCCTTGGCGCGCGCGGTGCGGATGAAATCCTGGCCGAGCACGTCGAGCATCGCGTTGCGCTGATAGCGGCTGAACCCGGCGATTGCCGTGAGCGCCAGCGTCAGCGTCGGCAGCACCAGATGCTGCAGCCGGTCGACGAACTGATCCCACGAACCGCCGACGGCGGTCGGCGACGTCTCACCGGTGTACTCGAACACCTGCATCCCGAGGCCGTTGTTCGCGTTCAGCGCGCCGAGGATGAGCAGGTTGGCGATGACGAACGTCGGCGTGCTGATCACCAGGAGGGACGCCACCGTGATGACCCGGTCGGACAGGCGGTACTGCCGGATGGCGCCCCACGCGCCGACGACCACCCCGATCACGGTGCCGAGGACCGAGCCGATCACGACGAGGCGAAGGCTGACGCCGATCCGCCGCCACAACTCGTCGGCTACTGGTTGCCCGGCCACGGTGGTGCCGAAGTCGCCGGTCAGGGCGCCGCCGAGCCAGTGGGCGTAGCGCAGCGGGATCGGCTTGTCGAGGTCGAGTTCGGCCGCTTTGGCGTCGATCACCGGTTGCGGCGGACGCGGGTTGCGCTGGAGCAGGCTTTCCAGCGGGTCGAAGGTCAACGAGGTCAGCGTGAAGGTCAGGAACGAGGCCAGGGCCAGCAGCACGAGGTAGTTCAGCAGCCGGCGTGCGAGGAACCGCGTCATCGGCGGCTACTGGTGCAGGGCTGCATGGGCTAGAGGGTAGAAGAGATCGGCGCGTGCGCAGGTTCAGGCGGTGGCGGCGGCGCGCCGGACCTCACAGCCCACGCATAGACAGTGCACAGGATCGGCCCATCGCCGGTGCGGATAATCGGACTGGTGAGTCCGAACCAGACCGACCCTGCGCGGTCGGTCATGCGCCGGGCCGACGGCAATCCGGTGCGGGTGCTCGTCGTCGACGACGAGCCGGTGCTCGCCGAGCTCGTCTCGATGGCACTGCGCTACGAGGGCTGGGACATCGCCACGGCGGGGGACGGCGCCACCGCCATCGCGCTGGCCCGCGAGAAACCGCCCGACGTGGTCGTACTCGACGTGATGCTGCCCGATATGAGCGGTCTCGACGTGCTGGCCAGGCTGCGCGAACAGATCCCCGGGCTGCCGCTGCTGCTCTTGACCGCCAAGGACTCCGTCGAGGATCGCATCGCCGGCCTGACCGCCGGGGGAGACGACTACGTCACCAAACCGTTCTCCTTGGAGGAGGTCGTGCTGCGGTTGCGCGCGCTGCTGCGTCGCACCGGGGTCAGCGAGAGCGGCGGTGCGAAGATCGTCGTCGGCGATCTGGTGCTCGACGAGGACAGCCACGAGGTGACCCGCGGCGGCGACCAGATCACGCTGACCGCGACGGAGTTCGAGCTGTTGCGGTTCATGATGCGCAACTCCAAGCGCGTGCTGTCCAAGGCCCAGATCCTCGACCGGGTGTGGAGCTACGACTTCGGCGGCCGGTCCAACATCGTCGAGTTGTACGTGTCGTATCTGCGCAAGAAGATCGACAGCGGACGCGAGCCGATGATCCACACGCTGCGCGGCGCGGGCTATGTCCTCAAACCCGCCGCCCACTGAGACGACTCGCGCGCGTCCGCGATCACCCCGGACGTGGTCGCTGCGCGCCCGTCTGCTCGCCACCCTCGTCACACTGCTGGCGGTGGTCTGCGCGGCGGTCGGGCTGGGCACCGCACTAGCGATGGAACGCTTCCTGACCCACCAGCTCGACAACCAGTTGCACGAGGCGGCGCGACGCTCGGCCGGCATCGTCGATTTCGGGCGGCCGCCACCACCGCCACCCGGGCTCGGCCCGCGTCGGCTGGAGATCCGGGACGGGCCCGGTCCCGATTTCCTCAATGCGCCGGGGCAGGCCGTCCGCACCGTCGGGGCGGTCGTCGACCCGGGGACCGCGATCGACGCCGGGGTGATCAACGCCGACGGCACCCGCGCCGGGATCAGTGCCGCCGCTGCGGGCCAACTCGCCTCGGTGGCCCCCGACGACGAACCCCGCACACTCGCCCTCGACGGCCTGGGCCGATATCGGGTCGTCGCGCTGCCCGCGCGTCGCGGGCAGGTGATCGTCACCGGACTCCCGACCTCGGATGTCGACGACACCCTGCTGACCGTGCTGTGGATCTTCTGCGTGGTCGGGGCGATCGCGCTCGTCGGTGGCGCCGCCGCGGGGGCGCTGATCATCCGCAGGCAGCTCGAGCCGCTGTCGCGGGTGTCGACGGCGGCGCGCGAGGTCGCCGATCTCGAACTGGATCGCGGCGAGGTGCGGTTGCCGACGCCGATCGTCGCCGTCGACCCGGCCGGCGCGCACACCGAGGTCGGTCAGCTCGGGACGTCGCTGAACCGGATGCTCGACCGCATCGCCGGCGCACTGTCCGCTCGGCAGGCCAGCGAGACCAGGGTGCGGCAGTTCGTCGCCGACGCCAGCCACGAATTGCGCACGCCGTTGGCCGCGATCCGGGGCTACACCGAACTCGCGCAACGTCATTCGGATGCGCTGCCCGACGACGTCGCGCACGCGATGAACCGGGTGGAGTCCGAGACGGCGCGGATGACGCAGCTGGTCGAGGACATGCTGCTGCTCGCCCGCCTCGACGACGGCAGGCCTCTGGAGCGCAAACCGGTCGACCTGTCGCGAATGGCGGTCGACGCGGTCAGCGACGCGCACGCCGCCGGTCCCGCCCACCGGTGGTCGCTGGACCTGCCAGCCGAACCGGTGGTCGTCATCGGCGACGCGGCCCGACTGCACCAGGTGCTGGCCAACCTGCTGGCCAACGCGCGGGTGCACACCCCGGCCGGCACCGCGGTCGTCACGTCACTGTCCGAGGGATCGGACGGCGGTGCCGTACTGACCGTGACCGACAACGGCCCCGGCATACCACCGGGGCTGATGCCGGAGGTGTTCGAGCGGTTCGCCCGCGGCGACTCGTCGCGCTCACGTCGCGGTGGCAGCACCGGCCTGGGACTGGCGATCGTCGCGGCGGTGGTCCGCGCGCACGGGGGCGCCATCGACGTGGACAGCATGCCCGGCCGTACCGAGTTCGTGGTGCGGCTGCCTGCGTGACTCATAGCGGGCACACAGGTTGAGCCCATCGGAGGCATACCCACCGCGAAGACCATGGACCCATGACCAATATGGCCGTGGCCGCACGGGCCGCGGGCGTGCCGGTGCTCGACGTCGTCGTCCCCGTGTACAACGAAGAGGCGGCGCTGGCCGATTCTGTACACCGCCTGCACCGCCACCTGAGTGACCACTTCCCCTTCACTGCGCGGATCACGATCGCGGACAACGCCAGCGTCGACGCCACCCCGCGGATCGCCGCGCAACTCGCCGCCGATCTGCCCGACGTGCGGGTCGTGCGGCTGAGGGAGAAGGGCCGCGGCCGAGCACTGCATGCGGTGTGGTCCGAATCCGACGCGCCAGTGCTGGCGTACATGGATGTCGACCTGTCCACGGATCTGGCCGCGCTCGCGCCGCTGGTCGCCTCGCTGATCTCCGGGCACTCCGATGTCGCGATCGGCACCCGGCTCAGCCGCGGCTCGCGGGTGGTGCGCGGCCTCAAGCGGGAATTCATCTCGCGGTGCTACAACCTGATCCTCAAATCGACTCTCGCGGCGGGGTTCTCCGACGCGCAGTGCGGCTTCAAGGCGATTCGCGCCGACGTCGCGCGACAGCTGCTGCCGTACGTGTCCGACACCGGCTGGTTCTTCGACACCGAACTGCTGGTGCTCGCCGAGCGCAGCGGCCTGCGCATCCACGAGGTGCCGGTGGACTGGGTGGACGATCCGGACAGCCGGGTCGACATCGTCGCTACCGCTCGAGCGGACATCAGGGGTATCGGCCGGTTGCTGCGGGGTTTCGCCGACGGCTCGATCCCGGTGCAGCTGCTGGCGGCGCAGTTCGCGCCGCCGCAACTGCCGGCCACATCGCGATCCCTGTTGCGGCATGCCGTGCGTTTCGCGGCCGTCGGCGCGGTGTCGACACTGGCGTACCTGCTGTTGTTCATGTTGACCCGCGGATGGCTGGGCGCACAGGTCGCCAACCTTGTGGCGCTGGGCGTGACGGCGATCGGGAACACGGCGGCCAACCGGCGCTTCACCTTCGGCGTGGCGGGCCGTCGGGGCGTTGCCCGGCACCACCTGGAAGGCCTCATCGTGTTCGCGATGGCGCTCGGTGTCACCAGCGGATCGCTCGCCGTGCTGCATTCGGTCACCGCTGAACCCCACCGGTTCGTCGAACTCGGCGTGCTGGTGGCCGCCAACCTCGCCGCCACCGTCATGCGCTTCGTGCTGTTGCGCGGCTGGGTCTTTCATCCCGGGCGCAACCGGTGAACCGCTGGGAGCGTCCCACACTGCTGGCGCTGCTCGTCGCTACGGCGGTGCTCTACCTGTGGGGGCTGGGTTCGTCTGGTTGGGGCAACGAGTACTACGCCGCAGCTGTCCAGGCCGGCACGCACAATGGGACGGCGTGGCTGTTCGGATCACTGGATCCTGGTAACGCGATCACCGTCGACAAACCCCCTGCCGCGCTGTGGCTGATGGTGCTGTCGGCCAGACTCTTCGGTTTCAGCGCGTTCACCATGTTGCTGCCGCAGGCGCTGATGGGCGTAGCCACCGTCGGTGTGCTGTTCGCGACCGTGCGGCGGACGAGTGGACCGGTCGCCGGTCTGGTTGCCGGCGCCGCAATGGCGGTGACTCCGGTGGCCGCGTTGATGTTCCGGTTCAACAATCCGGATGCACTGCTGGTGCTGTTGCTGGTCGTGGCCGCATACCTCACGATGCGTGCGATCGAGACGGGCGGTACCCGGTGGCTGCTGCTGGTCGGGTGCGTCCTGGGATTCGCATTCCTGACGAAGATGCTGCAGGCGTTTCTGGTGGTGCCCGCGCTGGCGCTGGCCTTCCTTGTGGCGGCGCCGGTCAGTATGTGGCGGCGGGTCGGCGCGCTGGGCGCCGGCGGTGTGGCGATGGTCGTGTCGGCCGGGTGGTATCTGCTGTTGGTCGAGGTGTGGCCAGCGGCATCGCGCCCGTACATCGGCGGCTCGACGGACAACAGTTTGCTGCAATTGGCTCTGGGCTACAACGGGATTCAGCGCATCGCGGGCGGTGGGGGACCTGGTGGTCCGGCTGGCCCGGTGGGCCCCGGCGGTCCGGGCGGTCCGGGCGGCGGCGCGAACCTGTTCTTCGGCGGCGAGCCGGGCATCGGCCGATTGTTCGGTATGTCCATGGGCGTGGAGGCGTCGTGGCTGCTGCCAGCCGCGCTGATCGGTCTGGTCGCGGGGATCTGGTTCACCCGCCGCAGGGTGCGTAGCGACGTCGTACGCGCGAGCTTGCTGATGTGGGGCGGTTGGCTGGTGGTGACGGGGGCGGTCTTCAGCTTCATGGACGGGACGATCCACCCGTACTACACCGTCGCGCTGGCACCCGCGATCGCCGCGCTGGCGGGTATCGCGGTCGCCGAGCTGTGGCGCGGCAGGGACGCCCTCTCGCATCGCATCACGCTGGCGGTGATGGCGGTGACGACTGGCGTGTGGGCGTTCGTGCTTCTCGAGCGCACACCGGAATGGCTGCCGTGGCTGAAATGGGTGGTCGTTGTGGTCTCGGTCGCGACGGCTGTTGCGGTGGCGGTTCGCACCCACCGATTCGGCCGGGCGACGGTGGCGGTCGCACTGGCAGCGGTACTGGCGGGCCTGGCCGCGCCTGCGGCCTTCGCGGTGTACAACGTGGCTCATCCGGCGAACGGGCCCGGAACGATGTCGGGTCCCGCGCGGGACGACGCGTTCGGTGGCCGGCCGCCCGGCGGCCCCGGAGGCGATCGGGACAACGCCACGGTGGCGGACCTCGTCGCTCAGGGGAATAACCGTTGGGCCGCAGCGACCGTCGGATCGATGGGGTCGGCGGATCTACAACTGGAATCCGGAGCGTCGATCATGGCGATCGGTGGCTTTACCGGTTCGGACGACTCGCCGACGCTGGCGCAGTTCCAGCAGTATGTCGCCGACGGCCAGGTGCGGTATTTCATCGGCGGCGACCGGGGCGGTCCGCCCGGCTTCCGGCATAGGGGCGCCGCCGCCGACATCACAGCTTGGGTCGAGGAGCATTTCGTCCCGCAGCGCGTAGGGGGAGTCGCCGTCTACGACCTGCAATCCGGCTGATTGTTAAGGGCGTCCGGCGTCGCCCGGATTGCTACCGTCACGACCATGTCGGTCACGGACGAATACCTGAAGAACAACGAGGAGTACGCGAAGACCTTCACCGGCCCGCTACCCCTGCCTCCGAGCAAGCACGTCGCGGTGGTGGCGTGCATGGACGCCCGGCCCGACGTCTACCGCATCCTGGGTCTGCGCGACGGCGAAGCGCATGTCATCCGCAACGCCGGCGGGGTGGTGACTGATGACGAGATCCGATCGCTCGCGATCAGCCAGCGGCTACTGGGAACGAAGGAGCTCATCCTCATCCACCACACCGACTGCGGGATGCTCACCTTTACCGACGACGATTTCAAGAAGTCGATCCAGGACGAGACCGGCATCAAGCCGGAGTGGGCCGCGGAGGCGTTCAGCGATCTTGCCGAAGACGTGCGGCAATCGCTGCGGCGGATCGAGGCGAGCCCGTTCGTCACCAAGCAAGAGTCTCTGCGCGGCTTCATCTTCGACGTCGCCACCGGCAAGCTCGACGAAGTGACCCTCTGACCGTCAGAAGGGTGGGGGGTCGTCGTCGCTGTCGGGGGTTGCCGGGGGTGGTGAGTGTTCCACCGGGGCGGCTCGGGCGGCAGCGGCGGCGTGGGCTGCTGCTGCCGCGGCCATCGCGCGTTGGGCGGCGTTGTGGGCCCGTTCGGCGGTGATGCGTGCGGCGGTGTCGGCGGCGCGGGTGCGTCGTCGTGTCGGCATCTTGGCTTTCCGGTGGGGGTTCGGCGGCGGTTTCGCCAGCGGCGGCAACTCGGCGGTGGCGACATCCCAGCTGGGGAAGAACAGTCGGCTGGCGGGCATGGTGGTGTAGCGCTTGCCGAGTGGGGCGGTCCAGGTGACGGTGCCGTCGGGAAACTGTGTGTCCTGCCAGCCGTCGTCGAAGGTTTTGGTCAGGTGGTGGGTGCGGCACTTGCAGTGCAGATTCGACGCATGCGTCGGCCCGTAGGGCCAGGGCACCACATGATCGATATCGCAGCGTGCTGCGGGGACCCCGCAGCCGGGGAAGCGACAGAACATGTCGCGGGCGCGGACGAACGCGGCGAGTTTCGCCGAGGGCTGGTAGTGGGGTTCGGGATCGAGGCCGGGTTGCCATAGCGGTTTGATCCGTGCTCCGGCGCGGATCGTTTCAGCCAGGGCGGGGAGGGGCAGGATGGTGCCATCGGGCATCAGCGCGGTGCCCGAATCTTGCGGGCAGGGAACGGTATTCGGCGGCGAAGCCTCCGGCTTCGACTTGGCCTCCGGCTCACCCTCCGGCTCGGGCTCAACCTCGGGCCCGGCTTCACCCTCCGACACGGCCGCCGGTTCTGTCCCCGGCCCCGGCTCCGGCTCCACCTCTGCCGCCGACTCAGACGCCGCCTCCGGCTCTGCTTCACCCTCCGGCTCCGCCTTTGCCTCGGGGTGGCGGCGGGCGTACGCCTTCTGCTGTTGGCGATCTTCTTCGGCGATGAGGTTGTGCGCGGCCGCGATCGCGGCGGGGTCGGCGACGACGTTGATGACGATGTGGGAGGTGTCCGGGGCGGTGGTGATGCAGGCCGGGTTGCCGCATCGGCACGGCAACGGTTGGCCCAGAAGGATCGCGCCCATCGCACACGAGCGTCGTTCGTCGATGCTGCGGGGATCGTCATCGCACAGGCCGGTGAGCAGGGCGGCGATCCGTGCGGCCAGCACGGCGGCTTCGCAGCCGAGGATGTGTCCCCAGATGGTGGTTAGTTCGTCGGGGTCGTCGTGGGCGCCGATCCGGAAGGTGCGTCGCCGGAGGGCCTCTTTGGCGCGGGTGACCGCGTCGGGGTCGTAGCGGTGGATCAGCGCGTCGATGGCGTTGATCAGTCGCTCATCGGACAGTGGTTCCCACCGTTGGGCCTTGTCGGCCAGCGCGGCATCGACCAGTGCCATCGTGTCGGCGTCGATGATCAGGCGGCTGCGCCAGGTGATAATCGCGATCATGCGGGCACTGAGCCGGCCCTGCAGGCACAGCGCCGCGACTTTGGGGAGCCGATCGCGTAGCGCGAGTGCGATGCGCATCTGGGCCGAGGCTTTGCGGTAGCCGACATTGAGGACCGCCCCGACCTCGGAGGCGGTGGCGGCCCAGGAGTCACACGCCCGGTCGTCGCGGGCCTCGTCGAAGGTCACCGACTGGTGCACCAGCTGGGCGAGCGCGGCCAACTTCCGCGCCCCGGCCAGGGCCTCCTCGCGGGCGGATTGCTCGATCGCAGCGACCAACGCGGAGACGTCCATCCCCGCGAACACTGTATCGAACATGTGTTCGATAGTACCGCGCGGGGGTGACAAATTCGAGCGGCGAGCGCACGGGACATCTTGACATCGCCCCCGCATGACCGGTAATTTCCGGTCATCTGAGTAATTCTGGCAAGATCTACCAACTTTACGAGGAAGCTTATGACAGCCGCTCCGGTGGCCGCTCCCGAGCCGGGTCAGTATGAGCTGAGCCATCTGCGCATGCTCGAGGCCGAGGCCATCCACATCATCCGCGAGGTCGCCGCCGAGTTCGAGCGGCCGGTGCTGCTGTTCTCGGGCGGCAAGGACTCGATCGTCATGCTGCATCTGGCACTCAAGGCGTTCGCGCCGGCCCGCCTGCCGTTCCCGGTCATGCACGTCGACACCGGACACAACTTCGACGAGGTCATCTCCACGCGTGACCGCCTGGTCGCCGAGAACGGTGTTCGGCTCGTCGTCGCGTCGGTCCAGGAGGACATCGACGCCGGCCGCGTGGTCGACAACGGCCCGTCCCGCAACCCGCTGCAGACCGTCACGCTGTTGCGTGCGATCCGCGAGAACCGCTTCGACGCCGCGTTCGGCGGGGCCCGGCGCGACGAAGAGAAGGCCCGCGCCAAGGAGCGGGTGTTCAGTTTCCGCGACGAATTCGGTCAGTGGGATCCCAAGGCGCAGCGACCCGAGCTGTGGAACATCTACAACGGCAGGCACCGCAAGGGCGAGCACATCCGCGTGTTCCCGCTGTCGAACTGGACCGAATACGACATCTGGGCCTACATCGGCGCCGAGGACATCACGCTGCCGGCGATCTACTACGCGCACACCCGTCCGGTGTTCCAGCGCGACGGCATGCTGCTCGCGGTGCACCCGTTCATGCAGCCGCGGGAGGACGAGCCCGTCTTCGAGACCAGCGTGCGGTTCCGCACCGTCGGCGACGTCACCTGCACGGGCTGCGTCGAATCGGTCGCCTCGTCGGTGGAGGACATCATCGCCGAGACCGCAGTGTCGCGGCTGACCGAACGCGGTGCGACGCGCGCCGACGACCGCATCTCCGAAGCGGGGATGGAAGACCGTAAGCGCGAGGGGTACTTCTGACATGGCAACCCTGTTACGTATCGCCACCGCCGGGTCCGTCGACGACGGCAAGTCCACCCTGATCGGCCGGCTGCTGTTCGACTCCAAGGCCGTCATGGAGGATCAGCTCGCCGCCGTGGAGCGCACCTCCAAGGAGCGCGGAAACGACTACACCGATCTCGCTCTGGTGACCGACGGGCTGCGCTCGGAGCGGGAGCAAGGCATCACGATCGACGTCGCCTACCGCTACTTCGCCACGGCCAAGCGGAAATTCATCATCGCCGATACGCCCGGTCACCTCCAGTACACCCGCAACATGGTCACGGGCACCTCGACCGCGCAGCTGGCGATCGTGCTGGTCGATGCCCGCCACGGCCTGCTCGAACAGTCCCGCAGGCACGCGTTCCTGGCGTCGCTGCTCGGTGTGCAGCACATCGTGCTGGCCGTGAACAAGATGGACCTGATCGACTGGGACCAGCAGAAATTCGAGGACATCCGCGACGAATTCCACGCCTTCGCCGCCCGGCTGGACATCCACGACGTCACCACCATCCCGATGTCGGCGCTGCTCGGCGACAACGTCGTCACCAAATCGGACAAGGCGCCCTGGTACGACGGACCCGCACTGCTGAGCCACCTCGAAGAGGTCTACATCGCCGGTGACCGCAACCTGATCGACGTGCGGTTCCCGGTGCAGTACGTGATCCGTCCGCAGACACGCGACCACGCCGACCACCGCAGCTACGCGGGCACGGTGGCCGGCGGCGTCATGCGCGTCGGTGACGAGATCGTCGTGCTGCCCAGCGGGAAGACCAGCAGCATCACCGCCATCGACTCGCCGACCGGCCCTGTGGTGGAAGCGTTTCCGCCGATGGCCGTCTCGATCAGCCTCGCCGACGACGTCGACATCTCACGCGGTGACGTGATCGCCCGGGCCAACAACCAGCCCCACGTGTCGTCGGAGTTCGACGCGACCGTGTGCTGGATGGCCGACGAGACGGCGCTCGAACCCGGTCGCGAATACCTGTTGAAGCACACCACGCGGACTGTGCGGGCCCGGGTGGCCACGCTGGACTACCGGCTCGACGTCAACACCCTGCGCCGCGACAAATCCGCCACCGCGCTCAAGCTCAACGAACTCGGCCGGGTCACGTTGCGCACCCAGCAGCCGTTGCTGCTCGACGAGTACTCCCGCAACGCCGCGACGGGTTCGTTCATCCTGATCGACCCCGACACCAACGGCACGGTCGCCGCCGGCATGGTCCGCGACACCACACCGGTCGCGAACCGCACCGCCACCCCGAACACCGTCCGGCACGAGTCGCTGGTGGCCGCCAAGGACCGGCTGTCGAGGGGGCGCACCATCTGGTTCACGGGGCTGTCGGGATCCGGGAAATCGTCGGTGGCCATGCGTGTGGAGCAGAAGCTGCTCGAACGTGGCTGTCCGGCATATGTTCTCGACGGTGACAACCTCCGGCACGGCCTCAACGCCGATCTCGGGTTCTCGATGGCCGACCGCGCCGAAAACCTGCGCCGACTGGCCCACATCGCGACCCTGATGGCCGATTCAGGCTTGACGGTGCTGGTGCCTGCCATCAGCCCGCTCGTCGAACACCGCGAACTGGCCAGGGCCGTGCACGTCGATCAGGGCTACGAGTTCTTCGAGGTGTTCTGCGACACCCCGCTGGAGGACTGCGAGCGGCGCGACCCGAAGGGGCTGTACGCCAAGGCTCGTGCCGGTGAGATCACCCACTTCACCGGGATCGACAGCCCGTACCAGCGGCCGAAGAGCCCGGATCTGCGGCTGACGCCCGACCTCGATGTGGACGAACTGGCCCAGCAGGTCATCGACATGCTCGACGCCGGCCGGTGAACGACCACGACCTGGCCGCCCGGCTGGCCACCCGCGCCGGCGACCTACTGCTCGACGTGCGGGCAGAGTTCGCCGAGGCGTCGGTCGAGGAGCGGAAAGCGGCGGGGGACAAGCGGTCCCACGACTTCCTGATGGCGGAGCTCGCGGAGCAACGACCCGGCGATGCGGTCCTCTCGGAGGAGGGCGCCGACGATCCGGTCCGGTTGCGCTCGCAGCGGGTGTGGATCGTCGACCCGCTCGACGGCACCCGCGAGTTCTCGGAACTCGGCCGCGAGGACTGGGCGGTGCACGTGGCGCTCTGGGAATCGGGGGAGCTGGTGGCCGGCGCGGTGGCGCTGCCCGCGCAGAACACCACGCTCGCGACGCCCAGCGTCGCCGCCCCGCGGCCGATGCCCGCCACACCGCGCATCGTGGTTTCCCGGACCCGGCCGCCGGCGATCGCGCTGGCCGTGCGGGACGCGCTGGACGGTGAACTGGTCGAGATGGGTTCGGCCGGCGCCAAAGTCGCCTCCATTGTGCAGGGCCTCGCCGACGTCTACGTGCACGCGGGCGGACAGTACGAATGGGATTCGGCCGCACCGGTGGCGGTGGCGCGCGCGGCCGGCCTGCACACCTCCCGCATCGACGGTTCCGCGCTGACGTACAACCGCGAGGATCCCAAACTGCCCGATCTGGTGGTGTGCCGGCCCGAGTTGGCCGAGGCCGTCCTGGCGGTCACCCGCGCTGGGTAGGCTCGGCCCCGTGTCGAATCCCACCCTGCGCGTCCTGGCCGATCTGCCCCAGCAACCGGTCAACCTGTCCGAGTCGACCCTGGTGCTCATCGACTGCCAGAACACCTATACCAAGGGTGTGATGGAACTGGAGGGCGTCGGCGCGGCGCTCGACGAGGCGGCGGTGCTGCTCGACCGCGCGCGCACCGCCGGGATCCCGATCATCCATATCCAGCATTCCGACGGTCCGGATTCGCTCTACGACATCGACGGGGAGAGCGGGGCGATAGTGCCTGCCGTCGCTCCCCGCGAGGGGGAACCCGTCGTGGTCAAGCAGTATCCGAATTCCTTCGTGCAGACCGATCTCGACGAGCGGCTCAAGGAGGTCGGCGCGTCGAACCTCGTGCTGGCCGGGTTCATGACGCACATGTGCGTCAACTCCACCGCGCGCGGCGCGTTCAACCTCGGCTATGCGCCGACGGTGGTCGCGGCGGCGACCGCGACGCGCGCGTTGCCGGGACTCGGCAGCGACGACACGGTCCCCGCTGCGGCCATGCAGGCGGCCAGCCTCGCGGGGATGGCAGACCTGTTCGCGGTGGTGGTCCCCAGTGCGCAGGACATTCCCGACTAGCGCGGATGGTCGGACTCCTCAACGCGGACTCCTTCGTCGCCGCTTGATCGTCGTCCGACTAGATTCAAGACATGCGGATGTCGGCCAAGGCGGAGTATGCCGTCCGGGCCATGGTGCAACTGGCCACCGTCGACGACGGCGTGCTGGTCAAGACCGATGACCTTGCCAAGGTTCAGGGCATCCCCGCGCAGTTCCTCGTCGACATCCTCTCCGAACTGCGCACCGACCGTCTGGTGCGCAGCCAGCGCGGTCGCGACGGCGGTTACGTACTGGCCCGGCCGGCCGCCGACATCAGCATCGCCGACGTGCTGCGCTGCATCGACGGCCCGCTCGCGAGCGTGCGGGACATCGGCCTCGGGGATCTGCCGTACTCAGGGCCGACGGCCGCGCTGACCGACGTGTGGCGCGCGTTGCGGGCCAGCATGCGCTCAGTGCTCGAACAGACCAGCCTGGCCGACGTGGCGTCCGGCGCCCTGCCCGAGCACGTCGCGTCGATGGCCGGCGACTACCTCGACCAGGAGCGTGAGCGCGGTCACCACGACCGCGTGGACACGAAATAGGCTGGCCCCGACCGAGTTCGCACGATCAGTATCGTCGTCGTGGTGGAGTCCGATCGATCCGAGGAGCCGGCCCGGCGTCGGCGCCCGCTGCGCTTCGCGCTGCGGGGTCGACCCGACCCGGCCTCCGGTGCCGGCCAGCGCAGGCGAGCGTCCGGTGGGCTGAGCGAGCTTCACACCCGCAAGGTCCTCGACCTGACTGTCCGGCTCGCCGAGGTGATGTTGTCATCGGGGTCCGGCACCGCCGACGTCGTGGCGACCGCCCAGGACGTGGCGCAGGCCTACCAGCTCACCGACACCGTCGTCGACGTCTTCGTGACCACCATCTTCGTCTCGGCACCCCCGACGGCCGACAGTCCGCCGGTCACCATCGTGCGGTCGGTCCAAGCCCGCTCGACCGACTACTCGCGGCTCGCCGAACTCGATCTGCTGGTGCGCCGGATCACCTCCGGCGGTGTGTCGGTCGACGAAGCCCACGACGCGATGGACGAGCTGTCCGAGAAGCCGCACCCGTACCCCCGCTGGGTCGCCACCGCGGGGTGGGCCGGTTTCGCCCTGGGTATCGCGATGCTGCTCGGCGGAAGTTGGTTGACCTGCATCCTGGCCGCCGTCTCATCGGTGCTGATCGATCGCGTCGGCCGGGTGCTCAACCGGATCGGCACCCCGTTCTTCTTCCAACAGGCCGCGGGCGCGTTCATCGCGACGATGATCGCCGTCGCCGCCTATCTGTTCGCCGGCGTGGGACCGACCGCGCTGGTCGCGACCGGCATCGTCATGCTGCTGGCGGGCCTCACCCTGGTGGGTTCGGTGCAGGACGCGTTGACGGGCTACATGGTCACCGCGGTGGCCCGCCTCGGTGACGTCCTGTTCCTCACTGCGGGCATCGTCGTCGGCATCCTGGCCGGGCTGCAGGTCGCCGCCCTCGCCGGTATCCAGATTCAGCTCTACGTCGACGCCACCGAGTCTTTCGTCATGCCCACCCGGCCGGTGCCGATCCTGCTCGCGGTGCTGGGCGCGGCGCTTGCCGGCGCCTGCCTGACGATTGCCAGCTACGCCCGGTTGCGCTCGGTGGTCACCGCCGGTATCGCCGGGGGTCTGGCGGAGGCGGTGCTGATCGGACTAGGGGCCGCAGGAGTCGGCGGGGTCGTTGCCACAGGCACAGCGGCCGTCGGCGTCGGTTTGCTGGCCACCCTGATTTCGATTCGCCGACAGGCTCCGGCGCTGGTCACCGCGACGGCCGGCATCACACCGATGCTGCCGGGCCTCGCCGTGTTCCGCGCGGTGTTCTACTTCGCCGTCGACCGCAACATTCCCGGCGGGATCGCGCAGGCCCTGGGCGCCGCCGCCATCGCGCTGGCCATCGGCGCCGGCGTGGTGATGGGTGAGTTGCTCGGTTCCCCCCTGCGCTACCGCGCCGGGCGCATCGGGCGATTCCTGCGCGTCGAAGGTCCACCCGGCCTTCGCCGGGCGATCGGCAACGTCGTTGCGCTGCGGCCGTCCCCCGATCAGCAGCCGGTGCGCAATCCGCACCAGCGGTCGTGGAGCGTCGCGCTGCAACCGGAGTCCCCAGATCCCTCCGACTGCGACGCCGACGAGTCCGCGGGCCCCCCGGGAGGCGAGACCACCGAACGGTAACGTCGGTTGCTGACACCGAGGAGGAATGTGTGAACTCCGAAGATGATCAGGCAGCCGCAGCCGGCGGGCACCCCGACCCAGGGGTCGTGAAGAAGGCGATCGCCGCGTCCGCCATCGGCAACGCCACGGAGTGGTTCGACTACGGAATCTACGCGTACGGCGTCACATACATCTCCGCCGCGATCTTTCCCGGCGACGCCGCCAACGCGACGCTGCTCGCGCTGATGACATTCGCCGTCTCGTTCCTGGTCCGGCCCCTGGGCGGATTGGTCTGGGGTCCGCTCGGCGATCGGTGGGGCCGCAAGCAGGTGCTGGCCATCACGATCGTGCTGATGGCCGGCGCGACCTTCTGCGTCGGCCTGGTCCCCAGCTACGCCGCGATCGGCATGTGGGCGCCATTCCTGTTGGTGCTGCTGCGGATGATCCAGGGATTCTCGACCGGTGGCGAGTACGGCGGCGCCGCGACGTTCATGGCCGAGTACGCCCCGAACCGTCGCCGCGGACTGCTCGGCAGCTTCCTCGAGTTCGGGACGCTCGGCGGTTTCGCACTCGGCGCGCTGCTGATGCTCGGCTGCTCGCTGCTGCTCGGTGACGACCAGATGCACGACTGGGGTTGGCGGCTGCCGTTCCTGGTGGCCGCCCCGCTCGGCCTGATCGGCGTCTACCTGCGCTCGCGACTGGAAGACACCCCCGTGTTCCGCGAACTCGAGGAGAAGGGCGAGACGAAGGATCGCGCCACCACCCAGTTCCGTGATCTGCTCGCCCGCTACTGGCGGCCGATCCTGCAGCTCGGCGGCCTGGTCGTCGCGTTGAACGTCGTCAACTACACGTTGCTCAGCTATATGCCGACCTATCTGGAGACCCAGATCGGACTGTCGGCCGATCAGTCACTGCTGGTGCCGGTCATCGGCATGCTCGCAATGATGGTCTTCGTGCCGTTTGCCGGTCTGCTCAGTGACCGGGTGGGACGCAAGCCGCTGTGGTGGTTCTCGTTGATCGGGCTCTTCGTGGCCGGTGTGCCGATGTTCCTGCTGATGGGCACGAACCTCGCCGGGGCGGTCATCGGTTTCGCGGTGCTCGGGCTGCTCTATGTGCCGCAGCTGGCGACCATCTCGGCGACCTTCCCCGCGATGTTCCCCACCCAGGTGCGGTACGCCGGCTTCGCGATCGCGTACAACGTGTCGACGTCGCTGTTCGGCGGCACCGCGCCGGCGGTCAACGAATGGCTCACCAACACCACCGGCGACGTGCTGTTCCCGGCCTACTACATGATGGGCGCGTGCGTCATCGGCGCACTCGCGCTGATAAAGGTCCACGAGACCGCGCGCTGCCCGATCAACGGCACCGTCACGCCGGGCACCGACGAGGCGCCCGACCCGGTGCCTTACGAAAAGGTCTGAGTGCCTTACGCGTTCCCGAAACCCACTGCGCTGCGGATCAACGGCAGCGTCGCCATCGTCGCGAATCCCGGTGTCGCCGCGCACACGGCGGGCACCGCGTTGAGCACCTGCATGGCCGTCGCGATGTTGGCGGCGTTGACGTGTTCGGCCATACTCGCCGCACGCGCGAAGCTGGCCAGTGCGATGAAGTGCGCCTGCATCGACGGATCGCCCTCGATGGTCAGCGTCCAGCCGTGCCGCGGCGTCGGCCAGTGTCGCGGATATTCGTTGCCCACCGTCCACAGCGTCTCGATCTCGACGAGGGGCTCACCTGCGCGCCGGCCCACCCAGTTCCACCGCTGACCCGCCGTGGTGCCCGCCCGTAGGACGTGATCGAAGATCTCGTGGTCGGCCTGCGCCGGGATGGCTTCGACCGACGCGGTCACCTCGTCGATCCCCGCGCGCAGCGCATCGGCGATCAGCCAGACCTCCTCGGTGAACAGGCCGCTGTTGAAAGCGAGGAATTCGGTTGCTTCTGGGCTGATCTCGTCGATCGGTCGACCGAAGGACATGTTGTCGAACGTGATGGCGGTGCTGTCGTACACCGACCAGTCGGCCCGCTCCTGCAGCGTGACCTTGGCGATGGTGCGGCTCATCCCCGACAGGGCCAGGGGCAGCACGCCGGACAGGTTGCCCGGGTTGATCCCGCTGCCGTGCACCGTGGTGCCACCCCGGCGGCACGCCTCGTCCAGGCGCCGGCGAACGTCGGCCGGTTGCCGGTCCGGATGGAACAGGAAGGCGGTGGTGACGAGGTTCTTGCCGCTCGCCAGCACTGCGCAGACGTCATCGAGATCGACGATGCGCGGCGTGTAGAGCACACAGTCCGCCTCCAGCGCCAGCACGGCCTCGGTGTCGGTGGTCGCGGGGACTCCGACGGCAGGCCGGCCGACCAACTCGCCGGCGTCGACGCCGTCTTTGGCGTCCGAGTACACCTTGACCCCGACGAGCTCCAGATCCGGCCGGTGATCGAGGAGGGTGGCGATCAACTCCGAGCCGACGGCCCCGGTGCCCCACTGGATCACGCGCAGCGGGGCGCTCACGCGTCGGCAATCGTGTGAATGAACGTGTCGGACATCGGTCCAGGATGCAGGATGGCGCCATGGCGGTCTTCGATATCCGTGACCTGAACAAGCCTGTCATCGTCGCCCCGATGGCCGGCGGCCCGTCCACCCCGGCGCTCGCCGCTGCCGGCACCGACGCCGGCGGTCTGGGTTTCGTGGCCGCCGGATACCTGACGGCCGAGACGTTCGCCGAGCGGCTCAGCGCCGCGCGCGCCCTGACGTCCGGTCCACTCGGCGCGAATCTGTTTGTCCCGCAACCCAGCGTGGCCGGTGACGACGAGGTGGCGCGGTACGCCGAAACGCTGGCCCCCGATGCGCGACGCTACGGCGCCGAGCCGGGTGCTCCTCGATCCGACGACGACGCCTGGCAGGCCAAACTCGACGTCCTGCTCGAACTCCGGCCGGAGGTGGCGTCGTTCACCTTCGGTCTGCCGAGCGCCGAGGAGGTGGCGCGGCTGCGCACCGCGGGGATCGCCACGGTCGGCACCGTGACGACGGTCGACGAGGCTCACGCGGCGGTACGGCGCGGGGTCGACGTCGTCGCGGTGCAGGGGCCCGAGGCCGGCGGCCACCGCGGCCACTTCGACCCCGGGTTGCGGCCGCCGAACCAGCCGCTGGACGAGCTGCTCGCCGCGGTGCTCGCGGCGGTTGACGTTCCGGTGGTCGCCGCCGGTGGGTTGATCGATGCGCGCGGGGTCGCTGCCGTGCTCGACGCGGGTGCGGTGGCCGCGCAACTGGGCACCGCCTTCCTGTTGGCCGACGAATCGGGGAGCTCCCCCGTGCACCGCGCCGCGCTGCGCGATCCACAGTTCACCGAGACCGTGGTCACCAAGGCGTTCTCCGGTCGCTACGCGCGCGGACTACGCAACCGCTTCGTCGTCGACCACGATGAACAGGCGCCACTGGCCTATCCGCAGGTGCACCACCTCACCGCACCGTTGCGTGCGGCAGCGGTGCGCGCCGGCGACCCGCAGGGGACGAACATCTGGGCGGGAACCGGATTCCGTTCCGCACCTTCGGGTTCGGTCGCCGACATCATGGCCGGCCTGACCTGACCTCCTCGATGACCACGTCGCCGCTTTCGCTGCGCGCGGTGATCTGCGCGGCCGCCCTGGCCGGATCCGACGTCTCGGGCACCCGAACGACGGAGGACTGGTCGCTCTCGGTCCGCACCAGATAGGGGCCCTCTGCCGGCAGTCCGAGAACGACGTCGCCGCTGCGGCTGGTGGCCTCCACGGTGCGCGGTGCGGTATCCCCGAAGTCGACGGCGATGTCGCCGTCGGAGGTGGTGGCGGCGAAACGTTCGGTGACGGAGATCGGCCGACGGGCCGCGACGTCACCGTCAACTGTTTTGACCTCTACGCTTCGGGCGCCGCCGCCGAGGATCACCGAGCCGTCCGACGTCTCGGCGATCAGGTGGTCGAGATCGGTCTGCACCAGCGTGACACCGGTGTCCTGCCGGGTACGCACCGTCATCCGCCTGGCCTGCTCGGGTGGCAACGACACCGTGATCTCGCCTCCGCGTGCC
The DNA here is from genome assembly GCF_001665575.1 of Mycobacterium sp. 852013-51886_SCH5428379. Lineage (GTDB taxonomy): Bacteria > Actinomycetota > Actinomycetes > Mycobacteriales > Mycobacteriaceae > Mycobacterium. Next base: position 99,131 of record NZ_LZSU01000012.1, read on the forward strand.
CAATCGACGATCGCCGACGGTCGGCCCTCGAGGCGGATGCGGGTCTCGGCTCCTTCGCTGGTCACCGTGAGCTGGTGGTCCCCGCCGCTGCTGGTGTTCACCACGCGCAGCTCGGCCCGGGGTTCGCGGGCATCGCGATCTCCGGTGATGCGGATGGCGACCGGTACGTCGCCGGCGTCGATGGACAGCGACCGCATGGTCGGCGACAGGGTGTGGCTGTCAGCGGCCACCCGCACCGTGCTGACGCCCCATGCCGCGACGCCCAGCGCCACGAGGGTGCCCACCACGATGACCACGGCGGCGGCGACGAGGACACCGCGAAAGGTCTTGCGGCCGTTGGGGGTCAGCTCCGGGGGTGCACCCGTGTCGGCGGGTGGTGGGGCGATGGTGGTCATGTGGGGTCCTTTTCGCGACAGGGCAGGATTCAGGATCAGGATTCGAGGAAGCGCAGCACCGCCAGCACCCGACGGTTCTCGGTCTCGTCGGGGGCGAGGGCCAGTTTCGTGAAGATGGAGGCGATGTGTTTCTCGGCCGATCCGACCGAGACGTGCAGGGCGGCAGCGATCGCCGAGTTGGTCCTGCCCTCGGCCATGAGCTGCAGGACGTCGCGCTCCCGCGGGGTGAGCTCGTCGAGGGCGGCCCGGCGACGTGACCGCAGCAGGATCTGCGACACGACCTCGGGGTCGAGGACGGTGCCACCGCCGCCGACCACGGCCACCGCGTCGAGGAAGGCCGGTACATCGGCCACCCGGTCCTTGAGCAGATAACCGAATCCTCGGGTGTCCGAGGCGATCAGATCGGCGGCATAGCGTTCCTCGACGTAGTGAGACAGCACCAGCACCGGCGATTCAGGGTTCTGGCTGCGCAGCAGAGCCGCGGCGCGGATGCCCTCGTCGGTGAAGGTCGGCGGCATCCGTACGTCGAGGATCGCCAGATCGGGCCGTTCGTCGTTGACCAGCCGCAGTAGGTCGGTCGCATCGGGCACACCGGCAACCACCTGGTGCCCCGCATCGGAGAGGATCCGTTCGAGACCGGCGCGCAGCAGGGCCGAATCCTCGGCGATCACAATGCGCACGGGAGCACCGCCGTCACGATCGTGGGACCGGTCGCCGGGCTGGATACCGTCAACGTGCCCCGCGCCGCACGTACCCGCTCATCGAGCCCCCGCAGACCCGTGGCGTTGTCGTCGTCGGTGATCGCGGCTCCGCCGCGGCCATCGTCGAAGACCGACACGTGCAGCAGGCCGGTGGACTCGTCGAGGCGTACGGTGACCACCGCCTGTCTGGCCTGGGCATGTTTGGCCACGTTGGTCAGGGCCTCGGCGACGACGAAGTACGCCACGGATTCGACCTCGTCGGGCAGCCGTCGCGGCAGGTGGAGATCGAGCGTCGTTGGCACGCCGCTGTTCTCGGTGCGTTGCACCACCGCGGACAGCGCGGCGTCGAGTCCGCGGTCGGCCAGGATCGTCGGCGCGATCCCGCGCACCACGTTGCGCAGGTCGACCAGGGCGTTCTTCGCCTCGTCGTGCGCTTCGGCGATCAGTTGCCTGGCGGCCGGCAGGTCGCTGTCGAGTTTGGTCTGCGCCAGCCCGATCGCCATCGCCAGGGACACCAGCCGCGGCTGGACGCTGTCGTGCAGGTCCCGTTCGATGCGGTGCCGTTCGGTGTGCGCCGACGACATCGCGCCGACCCGCGCGTCATTCAGCGCGTGCACCTGGTTCTTGAGCGCCGTAGTCGGCGAGGGGGAGAGCACGCTGCGGTCGATCGCCGCATCGACGGCGGGGGCGAAGATCAGGATCGCGACGGCACAGACGGCGGCGATGCCGGCCACCAGCCATGCCAGGATCGGCGACGGTGACCACAGTCCGGCGTCGGCGTCGCTCTTTCCGATCGCGACCGCGGCTGCGGGCCCGAGGAACGCCACCACCAGCAGCGCGAATGCGATGCCCGTGGCAGCCATGTCGAAGATCAGCCGCAGATAGTGGTGGCCTACCCCCTTCCAGAACCGGGCGCTGCCGAAATCGAGCCACAGCTGGTGCAGCCAGCGCTGCACACCGCTGTAGGGCGACATCCGTCGGGGCGGCACCGGGATCCGGAGCCCGAAGACGGCCTCGCTGCGCGTTCGTTCCAGCCGGTCCACGCGCCGCATCAGGTAGATGAACACCACCGCGGCGAGCGCGAAGCCGATCCCGGAGGGAATCGAGGTGATGCCGACGATCAGGATCGCCAGGGGAATCCAGAACCAAACGAGCCCGATCGTCGCACCGGTCACCATCGACGCCGTGGGGACCAAGCCGATGTGCCGGGGGAGGTGGCGGCGTGGGGTGCGGGCGTCGCTCACTGCGAGCGCGGCCGGGGCGGTATCGGTGCTGACTGCGACCATGACTCAAACCTAGGGATCGGCGCGGCACCGCGACACAGCGTTTCCCCGCGGACTCGGCGGGGGTTAACCCCCGCACCTGCAGTAGCCTCAGCGCGGTGACGGCGACGCTGCAGCTGCGCCACCTCGGCCCGAACTGGTTCGCCTCGGTGATGGGTACCGGCATCGTCGCGACCGCCGGCGCAGGGCTGCCGGTCCACTTCCCCGGACTCCGCGGCTTCGCCGAGGCGGTGTGGGTGGTCGCCGCGCTGTGGATGGTGTTTCTCATCGTCACCGTCGGCGCGCACTGGGTGCGTCACCCGAGCGTCGCGCGCAGCCACGCCCGCAACCCGCAGATGGCCCACTTCTACGGCGCCGCACCCATGGCGTTGATGACGGTCGGCGCCGGCGCGATCCTCGTCGGCCCGGACCTCATCGGAGCGCACGCAGCACTGGTGGTCAGCTGGGTGCTGTGGACGACGGGCACGATCGGCGGGCTGTTCACCGCGATGAGCATCCCGTACCTGATGTTCACGCAGTACCGCGTCGAACCCGACGCGGCGTTCGGCGGATGGCTGATGCCGGTCGTTCCGCCGATGGTGTCGGCGGCCACCGGTGCGCTGCTGATCCCGCACATGCCGCCGGGAACCGGGCGCGAGACCCTGCTCTATGGCTGCCTCGCGATGTTCGGATTGTCACTGATCGCGTCGTTCATCATCATCACGATGGTGTGGAGCCGGCTCGCCCACTACGGCACCTCGGGAACCGCACGGGTGCCGACGCTGTGGATCGTCCTCGGCCCCCTCGGTCAATCCATCACCGCCGCAGGCCTTCTCGGGGAGTTCGCGCACCTGGCGGTCTCGCCGCAACTCGCCGACGGGCTGGCCACGATGTCGATCGTCATCGGGGTGCCGATCTGGGGCTTCGCGGTGCTGTGGATTGCTCTGGCGACGGCGTTGACCGTGCGGACGATGCGCCGCGGGATGCCGTTCGCGCTCACCTGGTGGAGCCTGACCTTCCCGGTCGGCACGTTCGTCACCGGAACCACCCAGCTGGCCGTCCACACCGGCCTGCCGGCGTTCGACTGGGCGGCGGTGATGGCATATGCCGCGCTGCTGGGCACGTGGATCCTGGTGGCGGCACGGACATTCGGCGGAAGTCTGCGCGGGCAGCTGTTCGCTCCGCCGTCGGCCGATCCGGTACGCGCGGTGAAGGAGAGTCCGGGTTCACCGCGATGAGCCGCATCCGCATGCCAGAATCGCTGGGTGCAGATCGGAATGACCATGCCGGTGATGGAGCCCGATCTCGACGCGGCCCTGCTGCGGTCGTGGGCGAAGACCATCGACGACGGGCCCTTCTCGTCGCTGTGTTGGGGTGAGCGCATCGCCTTCAGCAATCCCGACAGCCTGACGATGCTCGGCGCCATGGCCGCGTGGACCGACCGAGTGCGGTTGGTGACGACCGTGATCGTGCCGCAGTTGCACGACCCGGTGATGCTCGCCAAGGCGCTGGCGACGGGCGACCTCATCAGCGACGGACGGCTCACCGTCGGCATCGGGGTCGGTGGCAGGCACGAGGATTACCGGGCCGTCGGCGCCGATCCGGGCACCCAGACCATGCGGGGGATGGCCGAACGCGTCGCCGTCATGAAGCGGGTGTGGGCGGGGGAGAAGATCACCGAGTCGGTGCTGCCCGTCGGACCCGCGCCGGTGCAGCCCGGCGGGCCGCCGCTGATGGTCGGCACCATCGGCCCGAAGACGGTGCGCAGCGCCGCCTCCTGGGCGCAGGGGATGGCCGGGACGATCCTCGACCTGGACGTCGACAAGCAGGCCGAGCTCTTCGACATCGCACGTGCCTCGTGGACGGAGGAGCAGAAGCCCGCACCGCATCTGGCCACGTCGTTCTGGTTCGCCATCGGTGACCGCGAGCAGGCGCGCGGCCAGGTGCACCGCCATCTACGCCGATATATGAACTGGATCCCCGCCGAATATGTCGACGCCATGGCGCCCGACACCGGGTTCGCGGGTACCGAAGACGAGCTACTCGACGTGCTGCAGCGCTTCGCCGACATCGGCACCGACGAGATTCATCTGATTCCGACCAGCGCCGACCTCGAACAGGTGCGCCGGGTGGCGGATGCGGTGAAGCAGTTCGGCTGAACCCTCAGAGGTGACCCGTCACCACAGCCGGGGCAGACCCAGCGGGTTGAACGGATCCGGTGGCGGCGGCAGACCCAGCGGATTGAGCGGGTTGATCCGCGGCGGGGGCGGCGGCGGAGGCAGCCCCAGGGGGTTGAGCGGGTTGATGCCCACCGGAGGCGGGGGCAGGCCGAGCGGGTTGCGGGGGTCGATCGCCGGTGGTGGCGGCAGGCCCAGCGGGTTGAGCGGGTTGATGCTCGGCGCGCCCGGTGCCGGCACGTTCAACCCCGGCGGGTTGAAGACGATCGGGATCGCCAGGTCAGGGACGACGTCAGGCAGCGGGATGTTGACCGGAACCGTCGCGTTGGCTTCCACCGGCGACGGCAGGTTGCGGACGTTCTTTGCGATCTCCTCGGAGATCTGCGGGGGGATCTCCCAGCGCGGGGCGGCGTTGTCCTCGCGCCCCTCCTCGGAGTTCCGGCCCTGGTCGTTCTGATCAGGTTCGGCTGCGGCGACGCCCGTGCCCATCAGAGCAGCAGGTATGCCGAGGACACCGATGATCGATGCTCCGGCCAGGACGCGCTTGATGTTCACGATCAACCCCTTGCGATGGAAACCGCTTCATCATAGGCGTTGAGGGTGGAGCCGCGGGCCCCTACGGGACGCGCCGGTACCAGTGGGCCACGTAGGCGACCATCGAGCCGACCAGGCCGACCAGGACCCACAGCACGAGCGCCTGGTCCACCCACGCTCCGGGCGGGGGCGCTCCGGGCAGGATGTTGCGCAGCGGCACGGTAGCGAACAGCATCGCGGCGTACCAGGTCAGGAACGGCATCTGAAATTCCTTGCGGCCGGTGATCACCTGGTAGCTGGTGAAGATGGCCAGGGCCGGCAGGGTGATGAGAACCAGGCAGATGCCGAGGTCGAAGGCCAGCGGGCCGAGCGCTCGGGTCAGTTCGATCTGTACCGAGTCGCCCTGACCGAAGGAGTCCGGCGAGGGCGGACCGTCCTCGCTCGAGATCGACCAGCCGTCGACGGCGCCCTCGACCTCGACGCGCGCCGGTACGAACTCGCGTTCGTCACCGGAGCCCACGAGGACGTCGGCACTGAGCATGTCGGTGCGGTAGGAATCGAACGGCCAGGTGTCCGACTCGCCGAGCAGGTCGAGTGTCGTGCTGTTCTCGCCCGGCGATTCGCCTTCTTTCCACTGCAGATCCCCGGAGGTGTTCCACGGGTATATGCGCACCGAGATGTCGGTGTTGAGGACGTCGAGCCGGGGATCGATCAATGAATCCTGGGGAACGACCGATACTTTCACGTCGAGTTTGCGATCGACGGTTTTGAGGGATTGCACGGTGATGAGCACCACCGTCTGTTCTTTGTTGTCCAAATTCGGTGGTTCGAGTTCTTGGGAGGACGCCGAAAGCCACCAGTAGGCGAACAGGGATCCGATGTATGCCAGCAGCACCACCGCGATGACGGTGATCCTGGTGCCACCGCGTCGTCGGCTGGGCGGTTGGTTTGCCGGGGCGGCCTGCGTGGCGTTGGACACGAAGGAAAACACTAGCGGGAGTGCGCGCATTCTGCGGAAAATCTGCACAGCCGGAATTTGTGATAATTCAGATGTCGGGCAGGCGAAAAGATCGGTGGATTAATCCTCGGTGAAACGCGGGCCGAGACGTACCGCGTTTGTTATGCATCAACCGTGCATTCCACAGCGCCCGAGTCCGCAGGCACCGATTCGTCAGCCATCGAATCCGAACGCGAAATCGTCAGACGCTGCCGGGCGCTGGTGTCGAATCCGGCGTTCGACACCGTCATCCTGCTGGTGATCCTGACCAACGCGGTGGTCCTCGGGATGGAGACCTACGAGAGCGTCGTCATCGGCTATCACGGCGTCTTCGATGTCGTCTACAACGTCATCCTCGGCATCTACATCGTCGAGTTGGCCGTTCGGTTCACCGCCACGGGATGGAATGTGCGTGCCTACGTCGCCGACCGGTGGAACGTCTTCGACTTCCTGGTCGTCGCGTTGTCGCTCGTCCCGGGTTTGCGCAGCACCGCGATGCTGCTCCGGTTGGTGCGACTGGCGCGGATTGTGCGGGTAGTGCGGTTCCTGCCAGACCTGCGCCTGATCATCGGCGCGATCGGCCGCAGCATCCCGGGGGTGGCGTCGCTGGCCGCGGCGACCGGCCTGCTGGTGTTCATCTACGGGATGCTCGGGTGGGTGCTGTTCGCGGACCACGATCCGGCCCATTACGGCAACGTCGGCCAGGCGATGCTGACGATGTTCGTGATGCTGACGCTGGAGAACTTCCCCGACAACGTCGCCATGGGGCAGGAGATCTCCCAGTGGACGATCCTGTTCTTCATCAGCTACGCGATCATCATGAGCTTCCTGATCTTCAACCTGTTCATCGGACTGGTGCTGGCCTCGATGGAGGAGGCGCGGGCGGCCGATCGGGAGAAACACGAGACCGACGATCTGCTGGAACGGTTGCGGGCCGCCCGTACGGCTCTCGAGGATGCCGAACGTGAACTGCAACGGACACACCGCGACGACCGTTCACCGCATTAACCGATGATCCGCTCGGCCTCCCGCACTCCGCTGAGGTAGGCGCCGTGCACGGTGCCGAAGTGCTCGGGGTCGGTGGCTTCGCCCGCGAACAGCAGGCGGTCGCCGACGGGTTCGCCGAGTTCCTCCATATCGTCCGGGCTCGAGCCGGCGGCGAGGAAGCTGTAGGAACCGCGCGCGAAAGGGTCTGTGCCCCAACGGGTGACGAGTGAGCCGGTCGGTCCCGGCGCTCGGAGCGCCGTGACCAGTTCGGCCACCGCCTCGGTGTCCGACAGCGATTCCCGCGACCAGGCCGCCTCGCCGCCGCGCAGTCCGATCAGCAGCGGCCGGTCGGTGAACAGCAGTCCGTTGACGAGGTCGGTGACCGGTGGGTCGGCGCCGAGCAAACCGAGCATGGGCCGGTCGCCGGGCCAGAACGGTTCGGCGAAGGTGAGCACCACCTTGTTGAGCAATCCGAACCCGAGGCGTTCGATCGCCTCTTGCTTCGCGACGGGCAGCGGTGGATCGAAGGTGATGGCACCGGCTTTGAGTACTCCGAGTGGGACGGTCACGATGACCCGGTCGCCGGTCACCGTGCCGTGCGATGTCTCGATGCGTACGGGGGCCGACTCGTGCGATATTCGGGTGACTTCTGCGGACAACGTGATGTCCAGGCCCTGTGCGAGACGTTGCGACAACTGGGTGTAGCCGCCGGGTAGCAGGACGTCCGGACCGTCGAGTTCCGCCTCGCTGTTGTACCAGCGCAGCGACATCTCGTCCGGATCGGCGGCGTACTCGCCGGCGGTTCGTGACATCACGTTCCAGGCGACCAGTGGATCGCTGAGGTCGGCGACACCGACGAGACCGTCGGCAAGTGTCTCGTCGATATCGGCTGTAGCACTGCGATTTTCGAGTTGTTCGGCGATGGGTGGCCAGCCGGCCGATGCGATGGCTGCGGCGCCGGGATCGACGGAACCGTCGGGATTGAGCAGGGTGAAGTCGTCGAAGTCGGTGACGACGGTCGCGGCGCCGGCATCGGCGGCGAGCTGTGCGAGCGGGTTGCTGTCGGTGCCGTGGATCCACGATGCGCCGATGTCGATCGGCAGTCCGAGGGAGGTGTCGGTACGGGTGCGGCCCCCGATCCGGTCGCGGGCCTCCAGAACGGTGACGCGGACGCCGGAGTCGGCGAGCCGTCGCGCCGCCGCCAGCCCGGAGAACCCGGCGCCGATGACGACGACGTGCTCATCCTGCTCCGGTTGGGGCTCGCCGCCGCAACCGGGTAGCAGGGTCGCCGCGACGAACGCGCCGAGGCCAAGCGTGAATTCGCGCCGCCCGACGCCGGTCATGAGGCTGACGCTAGACCTCGCGGGTGATCTTGAGCTGAGGTTCGCCAAAACGACGAAACCGGGGCGCCGGCCTAAGCCGACGCCCCGGTGCTCATCTCAGCGGTTAGTTCGCGTCACCCCCGCTGGAGCCCCCGTCGGCACCGTTCTGGCCGTCGGCGCCGCGCGGGCCGGCGTTGCCGGTGCCGCCGTCGGCGCCTGCAGTGCCGCCAACCGCGGTGCCGCCGATGCCGCCGATGCCGCCTGCGCCGCCCGCGGCGCCCTTGCCGCCGACGCCGCCCTTGCCGCCCTGGCCGGTAGCACCGCCGGCGCCGAGCAGACCAGCTGCGCCGCCGGCGCCCGGGGCTCCACCGTCGCCGCCGTTGCCACCGGCGCCGCCTGCGCCGCCATTGCCGCCCTTGCCGCCGTCGCCGCCGCGGTTGGCAGCAATGTTGACGCCGGTGACGATGCCGCCTGCGCCGCCGATGCCGCCTGCGCCGCCGACCGCGAAGCTGTCGCCGCCGTCGCCGCCGCTGCCACCGCTACCTCCGGGGCCGCCCGCACCGAACAGGCCGCCGCGGCCGCCCGGGCCACCCGATCCGCCTGCCGTGCCGTCACCGCCGGGCGCGCCCGCGCCGCCGTTGCCGCCGGCGCCACCGGTCCCGCCGGTCGCCGGTCCACCGAGGACCGCCACCGCTGCGCCGCCGGCGCCTCCGAGGCCGCCTGCGGCGCCGCCGGGTGCGCCGTTGCCGCCGGCGCCACCGTTGCCGCCGGTGTTCGAGCCTGCGAGTAGACCGACGGCGGATCCGCCGAGGCCGCCGGCGCCGCCGACGCCGAGGATGCCGTTACCGGTGCCGTTTCCGCCGTTTCCGCCGTTTCCGCCGACCGCGGTCCCTCCCGGGAGGGCGACTCCGGGCGCACCGAGGGTGCCGAGAATTCCGGGGACACCGAGTACCGGGTTGAGGAGTGTGTCGGGTCCGTCGACGCCGTTGCCGCCGTTGCCGCCGGCACCGCCGCGGCCGAAGAAGCCGAGGAAGCCGGCGTCACCGCCGCGGCCGCCGTTGCCGCCAGCGGTCGGTTCACCGAGCAGGGGGTCGAGGAGCGGATCGATTCCGTCACCGCCGTTACCGCCGTTGCCGCCGTTGCCGAAGAACGCGAAGATGCCGGCGTTGCCGCCGTTGCCGCCGTTGCCGCCGATCGCGCCGTCGCCACCCCAGCCGCCGCTGCCGTAGAAGAAGCCGCCGTTGCCGCCGTTGCCGCCCGCCTGGCCCGGAAGCAGACCGGCCGCGCCGTCGCCGCCGCTTCCGATGAAGAAGCCGGCGTTGCCGCCATTGGCGCCGGGCAGCAGCGCGTCGGCGCCGTTACCGATGAAGATGTTCAGGATCGGGATCAGACCCGCGAAGTCCAGGATGGGATCCAGTGGATCGCTGGAGCCCTGCAACGGCACCGGGGCCATCGGTGCCGCCTGGGCCGTGCCGGGAATGGAAAGCAAGATCGCCGCCGGCGCTGCGAGCATGAGGCCGGCGCCGGCGAGCGATGCGCCCGCCGCCTTGATGGGTCGGCCCGCCCGCTTCGCCCTTGAGCATTTACCCATGAGAGAAACTCCTGTCATCGTGGAAGAAAATGAACCCGCCTCAGCAACGTAGCACCGCGGTGTCCCAATCTTGGGACTTTTTCCTGAAATGTCAACGGAAACACGATCTGTGTATAGCTGACCTATCGAGCGAGCGGCTTTGGCTGAGAATGTTGTGCTGCGACAAGGCGCTGATGGCTCAACTAATTTTCAGACGATTCTCAGGTTTAGAACTTAACTGAAGTGGGCATGGGAGCCGCCCGACCACTGCGCGCATCCGGCGGTAGCGACGCTTCTAGCAAACTCCAGTGACTTGCCTTCGTGGGCGGTGCTGATGGTTGGCGAACCGGGCTGTCCGCTGTTGGCTTTGTCGTGCACCGTCTGCACCGTCTGCTCCGTCGGCGCCGCGCGGGCCGTCGTTGCCCCGGTCGCCGCGGTGTGCCGTCCACGAGGCCGCCCTGGCCGCTCGGACCGCCGCTACCTGGCGCGCCGCCGCTCCGGCCGTTTGCGCCCGGACCACCGTCGCCGCCGGGGCCGCCGACGGCGTCCCAGGGCAGGCCGGCCGCGCCTTTACCGCCACTGCCAATCAAGAGATTCAGAATCGGGATCGGGCCTGCGAAGTCCAGGATCGGGTCCGGCGAATCGCTGGACGAACCCTGCAGCGGCACCGGGGCCAGCGGAGCGGCCTCGGCTGTGCAAGGCATGGAAATGAGTAACGCTGCCGACGCTGCGAGTAGAAGAGCGGCACAGGCGATCGACGCTACCGTCGCCCTCGCTCATTTGCCCAGATCAGAGCACCCGCTGTTGTCGTCGAAGAAGTAACCCGCGTCAGCGACGTAGCCTTGTACTGAGCGTGGATCTCGTTGGTCGCCTTTATATTTGGCGTCAGGTGCCGGTGTTGCCGCCGTCGACGCCGTTGGAGCCGTTGGAGCCGGAGGGGCCGTCGTCGCCGTCGGCGCCGGTGCTTCCAGTGTTGTCCGGCGCGCCGGCGGCGGATCCGCCTTCGCCACCCTTGCCGCCCTTGCCACCGGCGCCGCCCTTACCCGCCACACCGCCCTTACCGACGACGCCGTTCACGCCAGGCGTACCCAAAAAGCCTGCCGCGCCGCCCTTTCCGGCAGCACCGCCGTTCGCGCCGTTGCCGCCGTTGCCGCCACTGCCGCCGTCGCCGCCGTCACCGCCGTTGCCGCCCCGGTTCTGCGCATGGTCGATGATGATGGCGCTGCCGCCGCCGCCACCATGCCCGCCCGCACCGCCGACGGCGCCGTCGCCGCCGTTTCCGCCGGCCCCACCGGCGCCACCACGCCCGCCGTCGCCGAGAATTCCGCCCGCGCCGCCGTTGCCGCCCGGGCCACCTGTGGTGCCGTTCTCGCCGTCCACCCCGTTGCCGCCGTTGCCGCCGTTGCCGCCGTTGCCGCCTTCGCCGTGACCAGTGACGGCGGCGATCGCAAATCCACCGGTGCCTCCGTGGCCGCCGTCTGCGCCGCCGTTGGCGCCGTTGCCCCCGTTACCGCCGTTGCCGCCGACTGCCTTCAATCCTCCAACCGCAACCGCCTCGCCGCCGAAGCCGCCTCGACCGCCGAATCCGAGCCGGCCGGTTCCGGTTCCGTCGCCGCCGTCCCCGCCGTCGCCGGCCACGATGTTCCCGCCGATCTCGATTCCGCTGGTGCCGAACTCTCCCAGCAGCGGGTCACCCGGAGTGCCGCCGAGGAGGGGATCGTTCCGGTTGGCGCCGTTGACGCCGGCTCCGCCGTTGCCCCCGTTGCCGCCACTGCCGAAGAATGCGAATTGCCCGGCGCTGCCGCCATTCCCACCGCGACCGCCGGGGCTTTTCTCGCCCAGCAGCCCCTCGATCAGCGGATCGTATCCGTTGCCGCCGTTACCCCCGTTGCCGCCGCTGCCGAACAGGGCGAACAGACCGCCGTCGCCGCCGTTGCCGCCGGATCCGCCCGCACCTCCGTGGCCACCGTTGCCGCCGCTGCCCCAGAACAGGCCGGCATTTCCGCCGTTGCCGCCGTTCTCACCAGGTAGCAGACCGCGTGCCCCGTCGCCCCCGCTGCCGATGAAGAAACCGCCGTTCCCGCCGTCGGTCCCGGGGAGGATGCCGGGGATCCCGTTGCCGACGAAGATGTTGAGGATCGGGATGAACCCGGCGACGTCGAGGACGAGTTCGATCGGGTTGCTGAACAACGACGCCAGCGGATTGGACGTCGACATGCCGTCGCCGAAGATGCTGGATCCGAGGCAACTCAGATCGAGCGTGGCGCACGAACCCTGCGTGGGGATCGGTGCCACTGGAGCCGCATGCGCCGCGGCGGGCGTGGCGAAGAGCGCCGCGGCCGGCGCGGACAGCATCAGACCGGCCCCGGCAACCGCGATACCCGCGGCACGCATCGGCCGCCGTCCGGTGTTGGATGTCGCGTTCTTGCCCATGGGGACTCCCTTCAACGTCGCGAATGGCGGCAACGTAACACCGCGTCGCCGAAGGGTTCATCACTTTGCGTCAGCTCGCCGAAAGTGTTTGTGCGCCCGGGTAGCTGGACGGCCGAACCGCGAGCAACAGCAGACCGCGCCGCATCCGCGGACGTAGCTGTCACGCGGTCGCACCGCACCGAATCCGATGAACGGTACGCAGGAACGTTCTCGCTGTGAGTGTTTCAGCAAATCGGCTGAAAACTCCCCGACGGGCGACGGTCAGGTGGTATTGCCGTCGACACCGTCCTGCCCGCGGACTCCAGCAGCGCCGTCGACGCCGCCCTTGCCCGCGGTTCCGCCCTTGCCCGACGGGGTGGCCCATCCGGCGGCGCCACCGGGGCCGCCCTTGCCCCCCGGTGCGCCGTTGCCGGCGACACCGCCCTTGCCGGCGGCTCCGGACGGGCCGGATGACCCGAAAATGCCTGCGGCACCGCCCTTGCCGGCCGCACCGCCGTCCCCGCCGTTGCCGCCGTCCCCGCCCCGTCCGCCGTTGCCGCCGTCCCCGCCGTTGCCGCCGACGTTGTCGGGGCGATCTGCGCCGTTGACAAAGCCGCCCTGGCCGCCCTGACCGCCGTTCCCGCCGACACCGAGGCTGTTGCCGCCGTTGCCCCCGTTGCCGCCGTTGCCGCCTCGCCCGCCGGCGCCCAGCAGGCCTCCGAAGCCGCCGTGGCCGCCCGCTCCGCCTGCGGTGCCGCTCTCGCCGTCGATCCCTCTGCCGCCGTCGCCGCCGCGACCGCCGTTGCCGGCCACGCCGTTCCCGCCCACGTTCGCCAACATGGCCTGCGCTCGACCGCCGTCGCCGCCCCTGCCGCCATCCGCCCCACCGAGGGCTCCGGTGCCGCCGTTGCCGCCGTTGCCGCCGGTGGCCTGACCGCCGGGTGCTGCGATGGCCAGCCCGCCGAGCCCGCCGATGCCGCCGGCCGCGAACCGGCTCGCCCCGGTTCCGTTGCCGCCGTCCTGTCCGTTGCCCGCGGTCGCCGGTCCGTAGGCGGGTCCCGCGAAGCTTCCGCCGAGGCCGACCACGGGATAGCCGGGGACGCCACCGACGTAGGGATTCACCAGGTCGTCGCCGTGGACTCCCGCCCCACCATGGCCGCCGTTGCCACCGTTGCCGAAGAGGGCGAACTGCCCGGCGTTACCGCCGTTCCCACCCCTGCCGCCGGCGCTCTTCTGCCCGAACTCCGGGTCGGACCCGGCGCCGCCATCACCGCCGTTGCCGCCGCTGCCGAAGAGGGCGAAGAGGCCCGCGTGGCCGCCGTTTCCGCCTGCTGCGCCCTGCCCGCCGGCGCCCCCGTTGCCGCCGCGGCCCCAGAACAGGCCGCCGTTTCCGCCGTCACCGCCCCGGAATCCCGGCATGCCACCGTCCGCGCCGTCGCCGCCGCTACCGATGAGGAGTCCGCCGTTGATGCCGGGCGTGCCGGCGAGGGTGCCGTCGACGCCGTTGCCGATGAAGATGTTGAGGATCGGAATCTGGCCGAAGAAATCCAGGATGAGGTCGAGCGGATCTTCGAAGGCGATCGTCGGGGTCGATATGCCGTCGCCGATGAAGCCGGAGTCGCGACAGCCGAAGTCGAGCGGGCCGCAGGACGCCTGCTGCGGAGCGGGCACGGTGGGCGCTGCATGCGCCGCACCCGGGGCGGCGATGAGTGCCGCCACCGGCGCCGCGAGCAACACCCCGGCGCCGGCCACGGAAGCGCCGGCCATCCGTGCTGCGTGCCGCCTCGGCCAGGCTGCCGGTCGCTTGCCCATCAGGAACCCACTTTCGTCGCGAAGTCGCGTTGCCAGCAACGGCAGCCCCGAGCCCCGATGCGTCAGTGTCTCGGCCGAGCATAGTGTGACGGGTGCGTTAATTCCAAGCTGGAAAGCTGTCCTATCAGCGATGTGACAGACGGTCCGCGCCCTGCTATCGATGATTCAGGCGGGTGTTCTGTTGGATTCGCGGTCGTGGCCATCCGAGCGCAGCGATATCAGCAAATATGACTAACGACCGCCGTTGAGCAGCGTGTATGTGATCCGCCGGGCGCGGTTGATCGCATCCGGATCCAGGCCGACGGCCATGGAACCAAGCATCCCGTCGTAGATCAGCGCGATGTCGCGCGCTGCGCCTGCCGGTTCGGGAATGTCGGCGGCGGCGACCAACTCCGTCAGCCGTTCGACGACGTGTCGTTTGTGGGCGACGGCGACCGCCATACCCGGATGGTCCGACGGCAGCTGATTGGCAGCCGCGATGTGGGCGCACCCACGCCCGAGACCCACGTCGTCGCGCCAGCGTTCGGTGGCGGTGAAGATTGCCAACACCCGGGCGACGGGGTCGGCCGCTGCCGCGATCGCAGACTCCCACTCGTCGCGCCACCGGCGGTCGCGATCGTCGAGGTAGGCGGCAACCAGTTCGTCCTTGCCGGAGAAGTTCTTGTAGAGCGATCCGGTCGCGACGCCTGCCCGCTCGATCACCGCGTCGACGCCGGTGGCCGCGATTCCGCGCTCATAAAACAGTGCGTCGGCTGCGCGGAGCAGTCGGGCGCGGGCGGGTTGCCGCGGGAGGGCCACCGTGACAATCTATCAAAGTGAAACGATCGTTCTACTTACTCGTGACGGCAGGCACGCTGCTCATCGCCTGCTGCTACGGCTTCGCCCGGTTCGCCTACGGCCTGTTCACACCGGTGCTCTCCGACGAGTTCGCGCTGACGCCCGCCACGGTGGGCGCCATCGGGTCAGGCTCCTATGTCGGGTACTGCCTCGCGATCGTCGCCAGCACTGTGCTCACCGAACGCTTCGGGGCGCGACGCGTTGCGTTGGCTGCCGGTGTCGTCGCGACCGCCGGGATCGCGGCCATCGCCGCGGCGTCGTCGACGGCGGTGCTGGCCGCGGGAGTGCTGGTGGCCGGCAGCAGCACCGGGCTCGCCTCACCACCGCTGGCCGCAGCGGTCGCCCGGTGGGTGCGCGAAGACGCCCGGGACCGCGCGCAGACCGTCGTCAACGCCGGTACCGGCGTCGGTGTGGTTCTCTCGGCGCCCATCGCCCTCCTGCTGTTCGGGCAGTGGCGGGTGGCATGGGCGGTGATGGCGGTGATCACCGCCGCGGCCACGGTACTGGTGGCGCGTGCGATCCCGGCCGGCGACGGCACCACCGGACGGTCGGTGCCCCGTGCTGCGTGGCGGGCCGGTTCGGCCGGGCTGGTGGCCGCATCCCTGTTGACGGGGTTCGGCAGCGCCGCGGTGTGGACGTTCGGCCGTGAGCTCGCGGGTGGCCTCGGAGACACCGCAGCTGTGCTGGTGTGGACGGTGTTGGGCGCGGCGGGGATCGCCGGCGCGTTCGGTGGCGATCTGGTGCAGCGGATCGGGCTGGGTCGAGCGTGGCGGTTGCTCACCGTGGCGATGGCCGGCGCGACGCTGGTGTACGCGGTGTGCGCGGAAATCGGTCCGGCCGTGGGGGCGGCTGGTGCGCTCTTCGGCGCGACGTACATCGCGCTGTCGGGCCTGCTGCTCCTGTGGGCCACCCGGGTCTACCCCGACGGCGTTTCGTTCGGCGTCGCGCTGAGCTTCTTCGCGCTCGCCGCGGGCCAGGCGCTCGGCGCACCGGCGGTCGGCGTACTCGCCGAGAACGCCGGACTTCCGGCGGCGTTCGTCGTCGCGGCGGGGGTGGGGGTCGTCGCGCTCCTGGTGCGGCCGGCCCGCAGTCCCGCACCCGACCTCGTGGATTAGTTCCGCAACAGGAATCCGGCGTCGAGCGGCCACGCCGTCCCGGTGATGAACCTGCCGGCGTCCGAGACCAACCACGCCACCGCCGTCGCAATGTCCTCGGGTTGGAGCAGCGCGATCGGCAGCGCGTTCTGCTGCGCAATCAACCACGGATCCTCGGCAGCGGCCAGGGCCATTGTGGTGTCGTTGATGATCATGTCGGTGGCGACGCCGCTGGGGTGAATGGTGTTGACGCGGATGGAGTGCGGCGCAAGCTGTGTGGCCCAACTCTGCATGAGGGCCACGAGCGCGCGTTTCGAAGCCGCGTAGGCCTGGATCCCGGGCCGGTCGGTTCCCGAGGCCTTGAGTCCCTGCGTGGAGCTGGTCAGCACGATGGACCCGCCGCGCCCGCCGGCGACCAGTGCCGGGATGGCGGCGTCGACGGTGTTCCAGGTGCCGATCAGGTTGACCTCGATGATGTCGCGGAAGGTCTCGGGGCGCTCCTCGGTGTCGGTGACGCGGATGATCCCCGCGTTGGCGATCACGATGTCGAGCCGGCCGAAGATCTTCTGGCCTTCGGCCACCACGTCGGCGATGGCATCAGGGTCACGAATATCGGCCTGGCGCGCCAGAATTCGGCGACCGGTCCCTTCCACGAGTCTCGTCGTTTCGGCAAGGTCGTCGGCGGTGGCGCCGCGGTAGCCGGTGGTGGGCACGTCGGCGCAGAGGTCGACGGCGATGATGTCCGCGCCTTCGCCGGCCAGCTTGACCGCGTGCGCCCTGCCCTGACCGCGTGCCGCGCCGGTGACGAGGGCGACGTGTCCGTCCAGTGAAGCCATCATGTGCCTTTCGGGAAGCCGACGTCCTTGGTGACCGATTCCCACTCGTCGATCGAGGCGGAGAACGCGGCCAGCTTGTCGCGCACCGCTTTGAGGACGTCGCGACCGAGCAGGAGCCGCAGCGGCGGATCGTCGAGTCCGGTGACCATCAGCACCGCCTCGGCCACCTTGCGCGGATCGCCGGGCAGGTGGTGGGCGAACTCCTTGATCAGCGTCTTGCGGGCTCCGACGTTCTCGTCGTATTCGGCGATCGGTGCGGTGGATTCCCACATCGACCGAGCCGCCCAGTCGGTGCGGAACGCGCCCGGTTCGATCGCGGTGACGCGGATGCCCAACGGCGCGACCTCCTGCGCCAGCGCCTCGGTGAGCGCTTCGAGCGCGAACTTGGTCGACGAGTAGTAGGCGTTGGGCGGGTTGGCCACCAAACCCGTCATCGACGAGATGTTGACGATGTGACCGGAGCGCTGCGCACGCATCCCGGGCAGCACCGCCTTGATCGTGTCGACGACGCCGAAGTAGTTGGTGTCGAACAGCTTGCGGACCTGCTCGTCCTCACCCTCCTCGACCGCGGACAGGTACCCGTTGCCCGCGTTGTTGACCAGGACGTCGATCCCGCCGAAGGCGTCGTGCGCGGTGTGTACCGCCGCCGCGATCTGGTTCTTGTCGGTGACGTCGAGCGCTGCGATCACGGCGCGCTCGCCGAAGGTGGCGGCGAAGTCCGCGATCGACTCGCGTCGTCGCGCCGTCACCACCACCGAGTTCCCGGCTTCCAGGGCGGCGCGGGCGATTTCGCGCCCGATGCCGGTGGAGCACCCGGTGATCAGCCAGCGGGCCATGTCAGATCGTCCCTTCGGGAAGCCGGCGCAGGTACGCGGTACGGCGGTCGGCCAGTTGTGCGGCGCGCTCCTGCTCGGATACGCGGCGCAGTCCGGGGACCTGTCGCTCGAGGTCGTCGAGCGGGACGACCCGGCCGCTCGCGCCGAGGTCCTCCTTCGGTCCGTCGTCGCCGAATTCGGCCATCCGCAGGGTGAGGATGCCCTCGGTGAGTCCGTTCGAGTCGATCCAGTTCGCGACGCCGGGATCGGTCGGGGCGATCACGTAGGTGTAAGTGCCGTCGTCGTTGGGCACCGACTGGGCCTTGTTCAGGCTGCCGGTGCGGTCCACGATGTCCAGTGTGGTGCCCCAGATGTTGCTGAGCGGGACCGTGAAGTACTCGGCCCCGCCGTCGCTGACGTCGACGACGAACGCCTCTCCCGGGGCGAGGTCGAAACGGCCCATCACGTAGACCTGGTTGCGCATGGCGCCGACCTTGTCGGCCGACCACGCCAGGTTGAAATTGTTCGGCGCCATCTTGTAGATCCCATGGCTGAGCTTGCCGGTGAAATTCGCGAAGTGGGCCATCATGGCCGCCGTGGCCTCGGCCTGCTCGTCGAGCGTCCGCGGCGGTGGGGGAGCGGAACCGTCGAGGCGTTGGACGGCAAGATGATTCGGATCGTCGCGGTCCCAGTTGAGCAGGACGTCGCGGATGTAGAACTCGTGCGCGGCCGCGGTGGTCTGCACGTGGTTGGGCCGGTCGCCCGCGGGTTCGGCGTCGACGGTGATGACGAACGAACCGTCCGATTCGACCGCCATGGTGCGGCCGTTGAGCACTGCGACGGTGCCCATGTGGGCGTCCCACAGCGTGAAGTAGTTCTCCGTCATGCGGTTCGCACCCACGCGGCCGTGGATCTCGTAGCGTTCGGCGCCGGAGATCGGGATCACCCGGTAGATGCTGTCGGGATTGTCGATGCCCCAGCGTGATCCGGGAATCGACCGACCGGCCACCGGATGGCCCAGGCGGGTGATGCAGCTGACCTCGGGTCGCAGCGCGTCCTGGTTCGACGACCAGATCGCGGCGGAGAACATCACCTCGGCGAACGCGTCGTCGAAGCGTTCCCGCATGGCGTCGGAGGCTTTCGCGCGGCTCAGCCAGGTGTCCGCGACGCTGCGGTACGCCGCCTGCACCGTCGGATGGGTGGTGAGTTCGAGCGCGGCGAGCTCCTGCTCGTGCTGTGAAGCGGTCGCTACCGGGTGACCGGTGAAATCGGACATCACATCCTCCTCGCGGGGGCGGCGTCGGAGCGAAACCGCTGGTTGTAGTTGGTGAATCGGGCGTCGATTTGATCGTCGGTCAGGCCGAACTGGGCAGCGTGGTACGGCGCACGGGCCGGAACGCGGGGCCGATCGGTCAGCCAGCGACGCATCGAGTGCTCCGCGTGAGACGTCAGCGCAACCCCGATCGCGTCGTACACCCGGGCCACCTCGCCGAGGGGATCGGCGACCGCCTCGTCGAACTCGATGTCGGTGATGCGGGTCTGCTCATCGGGCCAGCGGTCCCGGGTGGTCATCGCGCGGTCGTTGGCCCAGCCCATCCGCTCCAGCCACTCCACGCCCACCCGCTGCCGGTCCACGTCGTCGGCGTGCATGGCGTGCAAGGTGGCGTTGAGGCCGGCGCCGGAGGGGATGGTCTGCCGCGGATCGCGGTGCATGTGCACGATGTGCAGATCGGGGAACTGGGCTCTGAGGGTGTCGAGATAGCCCAGATGCGCCGGGGATTTGAGCACCCAGCGCGCCGGGGTGCGCCCCCCGGATCTCTCCCGCCCAACTGCGCCCGCCCGTCGCCGCTTCTGCCACTGCAGGAACTGCAACATCCGGTGCAGATACGCATACGCCGGCGCGAAATCCTGGGTGTCGATCCACGACCGGTAGCCGGGCACGTACGCACCCGACTCGGGCACATGTGACAGGAACGCGTCGGAGAGGAAGACGATCTCCTCTTCGGGTTCGCGGGCGTGCATGGGATGGATGGAGAAGAGTTCGGGCGCCAGCTCCCGCGAGACCGCCTCCCGCCGTTCGCTGACGGCGATGCGGGCGTCTTCCGGCGCCGACCAGTCATGCTCGAACCGCGGGGCGACCTCGACGACCTCCCAGCCGTAGGCGCAGTGGAATCGACTGTCCGCAGCCAACAGTCGCTGCAGCAGCGTGGTCCCGCTACGCATCATGCCGACCACGACGATGGGCGCTGCGATGACCTCGTCGAGGATCTCCGGATGCCTCCGGATCCACTCCTGGGCACGCAATCTCATCCGCAGGCTGTGCACCAGGCCCGATGTGATGATGTGCCCGCCGATGTCATTCAGCCCGGCCCCGGAGTAACTCTCGGCGAGCACCTCGAGTGCTGTCTGGAAGGGCAGCGGACCCCAGTCGGAGAGCCCCTCCTTCTCCTGCGCAGCGCTCATCACCGACGCCGTGGTGACGGGGCGCGGCACTGCGATCAGAACTTCAGGTGGTGGCTGACGTCGCCGACCTGGTCGACGAACATGATGCGGGTGTCGAACCACCAGGCCCCGTCGATGCGATGGAAGGTGTCGCGATAGCGACCGGTCACGATCACCTGCAACGGCAGCTCTGGAGTCGCCTGGGTGACGCAGTAGTACGCGCTGCCCCGCGCGGTCCCGGTGTCGTCGTCGACCTCGAGTCGCACGTTGGTGGTGAAGTGTTTCGTCTTCGGGGTGCCGTCGTCGTGCAGCCGGGTGGCCATCTCGTACATCTCCCGGACGCGGACGGTGCCTTCGAAGACGGTCTCGGGCGGCCCGTCTTCCATCCCGCAGATCCGGCCGTGGGCGAACAGCGCGGCCACACCGTCGAGGTCGCCGGCGTCGATCCGCTCGGCGTACGTGTACACCAGATTCTCGATCTGGCGGGCGGCGTCGCTCATTGGCGGTAGACAACCAGCCCGAAAGTGTCATGTCAACGGTCGCGTCAATCCGGGACCTCGCTAACCTCAGACGGTGACGCAACTATGGTCAGTGGCCCGGCTCGGCGATATGAGCGGACAGCGAATCATCGTCACCGGCGCCACCAACGGCGTTGGGCTGGCGACTGCGACGGCGCTGGCCCGAGCGGGAGCGGAGGTGATCCTGGCCGTCCGCAATCTGGAGCTCGGTGCGCAGCGCGCCGCCGAGATGGGTGGGCGGACCTCCGTGGTCAAGCTCGATCTCGCCGATCAGTCGTCGGTGCGCGCCTTCCCGGATCTGTTCGACGGCGAGGTCGATGTGCTGGTCAACAACGCGGGGCTGGTGGCGCAGCACCACAGTGACACCGTCGACGGCTTCGAGATGACGATGGGCACCAACCTCCTGGGTCCCTTCGCGCTGACCAACCTGCTCTACGGCCGGGTCCGGTCGAAGATCATCAACGTCGGGTCGGACGCGCACAAGTCGGCGACCATCGATTTCGACGACCCCCATCTGCGCTCACGGAAGTGGTCGGCGTTCCCGGCCTACGCCCGGTCGAAGCTCGCGGTGATGCTCTGGGGCCTCGAATTGGACCGCCGGTTGCGCGCGGCGTCGGCGCCGGTGTCGACGTACCTGACCCATCCGGGGTACGTCGCCTCGAACCTGGCCAATGTCTCCGACACCCGGGTCATGTCGTCTTTCCACAAGGTGGTGACGGCGGTGGCGAACGTGATCGGCAACGACATCGAGGCCGGCGCTGCGCCCACCCTGTACTGCCTGACCGAGCCGATCCCGCCGGGCAGCTATGTGGGCATCGACGGCCGGTTCGGGTTCAAGGGCGGGCCTGCGCTCAGCGGCCGAACTGCGAACGCCTGCGACTACGGCGACGCCCGGAAGCTCTGGGAGTTCGCTGAGCGGGAGACCGGCACCGCGCTGCCGGTGTAGGGAATAGCGGACCGGTGAGCGCGGTTGCCCAGCGCGTGACTGAGCAACCGGAACTGAGCCCCACCGACTGGGTTCGCGAACAGACCGAGCGCATCCTGGCGCAGGGCACCACCGACGGCGTGGAGGTGTTCGACCGGCCGGTCGTGCTCTTCACCACGCGGGGTGCCAAGTCCGGCAAGAAGCGGTATGTGCCGCTCATGCGTGTCGAAGAGGACGGCCGATATGCGATGGTCGCCTCGAAGGGCGGCGACCCCCAGCACCCGAGCTGGTACTTCAACGTCAAGGCGAATCCGGCGGTCACCGTTCAGGACGGTGAGACGACGTTCGAGGGCACCGCGCGCGAGATCGACGGCGACGAGCGCGCGCACTGGTGGAAGCTCGCGGTGGACGCGTACCCGCCGTATGCGGAGTACCAGACCAAGACGGACCGGCAGATTCCGGTGTTCTTGGTGGAAAGGTAGTGCACATTTCCGCTATGGCTGCGGGTAGGGCAACCAGCGCTCGTCGAAGCCGGCCAGGCGGTCGGCGAGCTGTGCCCCGCGTTCGCCGGCGGTGATGAAGGCGTCGGGCGGCAGGTAGTCCCGTAGTTCGTCGTGAGTCAGCACGCGTTGGTCGAGAATCCGCGGTTCGTCATCGGATTCGGCGCCGAGGTCCTGGAACCGGATCGCGATGGCACCCTGGTGCAGTCCGCCGGTGGACACCCAGTTGGCGGCGCCGGGATCGGTCGGAGAGATCACGACGGTGTACGTGCCGTCGGTGTTGCGTTTCGCCTGCTTGCTGTTCAGGCTCGTCGGCTGGTTCCAGTAGTCCTCGGTGATCGTCCAGATGTTGTAGGTCGGGACGACGAAGTAGCCGGCGCGGCCGGGATGGATCGTGAGCACGAGGGCCTGGTCGTCGGCGAGTTGGAAGTGACCGTTGCTCTGGCGTTGGTTGGCAAGAAATTCGGCGTTGCTCGCCGGTTGGCTCACGGTGTTGACCGGTCGTGGTACGCCGGTCTGGGGATCCCTGGTCGCCAACGCCATGTACTTGGTCTGCTCGCCGGCGCCGCGCACGACCAGGATCGCGGCGGCGAAGAGACCACGCACCGTCGGTGGCAGATACGGCAGCGGCGGAATCAGGGAGACCAACGTGGCCAGCAACGGATTCCCACTGACGACATTTCCGAGGAAGGCGAAGCCGCCGATCTGGGCGAAAAGGCTGTCGGGCGGCCCGCCGACCCGAGCGATGGACAGGCTCATCGGCACTTCGGTGTTCCAGTCGCCAAGGGTGTCTCGCGCGGCGATGATCGTCGAGCCGGGAGTCAGCTGCAGGTGGTTCTTGCGTCCGTTGGCGGGTTCCGCGCTCACTGTGATGGCGAACGTGCCGTCCGGGTTGACCTCCAGGTCGTCGTAGGTCAGCAGCGACGAGGTGGTCCCGGCCAGGCCTTCCAGCACGCTGAACGTGACGTCCGTGGGAATTCCAGCACCGCCGGTGTGGTGGAACCGGCCGGTGATGACGTATTCGGAGGCGCCGTTGACGCCCATGAACCGGTAGATGGTGTCTGGGTTGTCGTAGAGGATCCGCGAACCCGGTACCTCTCGCCCGAACCAGGTGTGTGGCGGGGCAACCTGCATGACCACCTTCGGGTTCATCGAGTCGAGCAGCTGCTGCTGGAAAGCCGCAGCCATGGCGTACTCGTCGACAGCACCGTCGAGCGCACTCATGTTGTCCTCGTCGACCTGGCCGTAGAGGTTCCGCGCTGCCGTGAGGAACTGTTGCCGGAGAACCACTTTCATCAAGAGGACGGGTAGCGAGTTCGCCGTTTCGGTGGCTGTTCGCTCGGCCGCGAACTGCTCGGGCGTCGCGAGCGGGCTCACCCGCGGTGCCACGGGTTCTTCGGCTTCCGCCGCGTTGGGCGGTGCAGCCGGCGATGTCCGTGAGGTGGTGGACACTCCGTCGCTCCCGGTCGGTACACCGTCTCGCGCGCGTGTGGTGACCCCGGCAGGCGGCCTGCCGGGATCTGACCTGGGGGACTCGTCGTCGTCGGCGGCGGCGTTGCGGATGACGCGACGCCGGTCAGGGGAGTAGCGGGGCCGGTCGTCCTCATCATCGGTGGCCGCGACGGCGCCGCGTTCGGCCTTGGCCGTGGGGCCCGACGACGCCGACTTGGCGGAGGAGTCCGTCGAGACGCCCGAGGTGCCGTCCGAGGAGCTGCCGTCGTCGGCGGCGGCAGCTGAAATATTCATCGCGATAGCCGTGCCGATGCCGAGCGCGACGGCCAGACCACCGACCCTGCCGATGAAGCGTGCGTGCCTGCCCGGCGTCGTCGCCACAGCGGGAGTCCTCCCGTCGGAACCGCACGAGGTCGGCACTCGACAGCCGAACCTTGCGTAACCGTAAGACCCGAGGAGACGTGACGCAAGTCACTTTTAGTGGTGCCCCCGGCAGGATTCGAACCTGCGGCCTTCTGCTCCGGAGGCAGACGCTCTATCCCCTGAGCTACGGGGGCGCGTGGTGCAACGCGCCAATGGGCAGGCACAGCCTAACGCATCCACGGCGAGGGAACGGATTCGGGCGCTGACCACCCCAGACCATAGGATGGACCCCCGTGACACCCGCCGACCTCGCCGAGCTGCTGAAGACCACCGCCGCAGCGGTGCTGGCCGAGCACGACCTCGATGCTGCAACACTGCCCGCGACGGTCACGGTGGAACGTCCGCGCAATCCCGAACACGGCGACTATGCGACCAATCTCGCCCTGCAGATCGGAAAGAAGGCGGGGGTCAACCCGCGGGAGCTGGCGGGCTGGCTCGCGCAGGCCCTGGCCGCGGCGGACGGCATCGCATCGGCCGATGTCGCCGGCCCTGGTTTCGTCAACCTGCGTATCGAGGCCTCCGCCCAGAACGTGTTGGTCGAGCAGATCATCACGGCCGCCGAGCGCTACGGACACTCCGAGCAACTCGCGGCCTGCAACGTCAATCTCGAGTTCGTGTCGGCCAACCCCACCGGACCCATCCACATCGGGGGCACCCGGTGGGCTGCCGTCGGCGACGCGCTGGGACGGCTGCTCGCCACCCAGTCCGCCGCGGTGGTGCGGGAGTACTACTTCAACGACCACGGCGCGCAGATCGACCGCTTCGTCAACTCGCTGATCGCCGCCGCCAAGGGCGAACCGGCCCCGGAGGACGGGTACGCCGGCGCCTACATCGGTGACATCGCCGCCCAGGTCCTGGCCAAGGACCCCGGTGCGATGGACCTTCCCGACGATCAGATGCGCGAGACGTTCCGGGCCATCGGCGTGGACCTGATGTTCGACCACATCAAAACCTCGCTGCACGAGTTCGGCACCGACTTCGACGTCTTCACCCACGAGGACTCGATGCACACCTCCGGCCGCGTCGACGAGGCCATCGCCAAGCTGCGCGAAACGGGCGCCATCTACGAGCGCGACGGCGCAACCTGGTTGCGCACCACCGATTTCGGTGACGACAAGGACCGGGTGGTGATCAAGAGCGACGGCAACCCGGCCTACATCGCCGGCGACCTGGCGTACTTCCTGGACAAGCGTCAGCGCGGATTCGACCTGTGCATCTACATGCTCGGCGCCGACCACCACGGATACATCGCCCGGCTCAAGGCCGCCGCCGCCGCGCTCGGCGACGACCCCGACACCGTCGAGGTGCTGATCGGCCAGATGGTCAATCTGGTGCGCGACGGCCAGCCCGTGCGGATGAGCAAGCGGGCGGGCACGGTCATCACCCTCGACGACCTCGTCGAGGCAATCGGCGTCGACGCCTCGCGGTATTCGCTGATCCGGTCGTCGGTGGACACCCCGATCGACATCGACCTGGCCCTGTGGTCCTCGGCGAGCAACGAGAACCCGGTCTACTACGTGCAATACGCCCATGCCCGGCTGTCCGCCCTGGCGCGTAACGCCGCCGACCTGGGGATCGCCGCCAACACTGCCCATCTGGATCTGCTCACGCACGACAAAGAGGGCACGCTGATCCGCAACCTGGGCGAGTTCCCCCGGGTGCTCAAGGCCGCTGCAGCGCTGCGGGAACCGCATCGGGTGTGCCGGTACCTCGAGGATCTCGCGGGGGACTACCACCGCTTCTACGACTCCTGCCGGGTTCTGCCGATGGGCGATGAAGAGGCGGGACCCCTCAACGAGGCTCGGCTGGCGCTGTGCCAGGCCACCCGCCAGGTGGTCGCAAACGGGCTGTCGATCCTCGGTGTGAGCGCACCGGAGCGGATGTGAACGCCCATCCCGCCGGCCCCCGGCACGCCGAGGAGGTCCAGCACGGCGGTGCGCCGCCGCGGCCCTCGACCGTCGACGAGATGCTGACGCTGGCCCCGAACGTGTGGCCGCGCAACGCCCGCCGCGGTGACGACGGGGTGGTCTCGATCGCCGGTGTTGCAGTGACCGACATCGCCGCCGAGTTCGGCACCCCGGTGTTCATCATCGACGAGGACGATTTCCGCTCACGATGCCGCGAGATCGCCGCGGCGTTCGGCGGCGGCGAGCACGTGCGCTACGCCGCGAAGGCGTTCCTGTGCAGCGAGGTGGCCCGCTGGATCGACCAGGAGGGCCTCGCGCTGGACGTGGCCAGCGGTGGAGAGCTCGCCGTGGCCCTGCGCGCCGGATTCCCGGCGGAACGAATCGCGTTGCACGGCAACAACAAATCGCTTGCCGAGTTGACGCTGGCGGTGGAGTCGGGCGTCGGCCATGTGGTGGTCGACTCGACGATCGAGATCGACCGTCTCGACGAGATCGCCCGCACCGCGGGGGTGGTCCAGGACGTGCTGATTCGGGTCACCGTCGGCGTGGAAGCCCACACCCACGAGTTCATCTCGACCGCGCACGAGGACCAGAAGTTCGGACTGTCGCTGGCCAGCGGTGCCGCGATGGACGCCGTGCGGCGGGTGTTCGCCACCGACAACCTGCGGCTGGTCGGGCTGCACAGCCATATCGGCTCGCAGATCTTCGACGTGGCCGGTTTCGAGATCGCGGCGCGCCGGGTCATCGGGCTGCTCCGCGATGTCGTTGAGGAGTTCGGCGTGGACAAGACCGCGCAGATGTCGACGGTGGACCTCGGTGGGGGACTGGGTATCTCGTACCTTCCGCACGACGATCCGCCGCCGGTGAGCGAACTCGCCGCCAAGCTGAGCGCCATCGTTCGCGACGAATCGGCCGCCGTGGGTGTGCCGACGCCGCAGCTGGTGGTGGAACCGGGCCGCGCGATCGCCGGGCCCGGCACCATCACGCTCTACGAGGTGGGCACCGTCAAGGACGTGGCCGTAGCGTCGAACCGGCACCGCCGCTACATCAGCGTGGACGGCGGGATGAGTGACAACATCCGCACCTCGCTGTACGGCGCGGAAT
The DNA here is from genome assembly GCF_001665575.1 of Mycobacterium sp. 852013-51886_SCH5428379. GTDB lineage: Bacteria > Actinomycetota > Actinomycetes > Mycobacteriales > Mycobacteriaceae > Mycobacterium. The sequence goes on from NZ_LZSU01000012.1 coordinate 126,153, forward strand.
ACGATGTGCGGCTGATCTCGCGGCTCAGTGCGGCCGAGCCGACCCTGAGCCGCGTTGTCGGAAAGCACTGCGAGAGCGGCGACATCGTCGTCCGCGATGCCTGGGCGTCCGACGACGTCGGTCCCGGGGACCTGCTGGGCGTGGCCGCGACCGGGGCCTACTGCTATTCGATGTCGAGCCGTTACAACATGATCTGCCGTCCGGCGGTCGTGGCGGTGCGCGACGGACGTGCCCGTCTGATCCTGCGCCGCGAGACGGTCGATGACCTGTTGAGTCTGGAAGTGAGTGGTCAATGAGTACACCGGAGAAGTCCATCGGCGTAGCGGTTCTGGGGCTGGGCAACGTCGGCAGTGAAGTGGTGCGCATCATCGAGGACAGCGCGGCCGACCTGGCGGCGCGGATCGGTGCGCCCCTGGAGTTGCGCGGCGTCGGCGTGCGTCGGGTCGCCGACGACCGCGGCGTCCCGGTGAACCTGCTGACCGACAACATCGAGGAGCTGGTGTCGCGCGACGATGTCGACATCGTCGTCGAACTGATGGGTCCGGTGGAACCGGCCCGCAAGGCGATCCTCTCGGCGCTCGAACAGGGCAAGTCCGTCGTGACCGCGAACAAGGCGCTGATGGCGCAGTCGACCGGCGAGCTGGCCCAGGCCGCCGAGGCCGCCCGCGTCGACCTGTACTTCGAAGCCGCTGTCGCGGGCGCGATCCCGGTGATCCGGCCGCTGACGCAGTCGCTGGCGGGGGATTCGGTGATCCGGGTGGCCGGAATCGTCAACGGCACCACCAACTACATCCTCTCGGCGATGAACGACACCGGCGCCGACTATGCCGGCGCCCTCGCCGATGCGAGCGCACTCGGCTACGCCGAGGCCGATCCCACCGCCGACGTCGAGGGCCATGACGCTGCGGCGAAGGCGGCCATCCTGGCGTCCATCGCGTTCCACACCCGGGTGACCGCAGCCGACGTGTACTGCGAAGGCATCACCGGGGTCACCGCCGCCGACTTCGAGTCCGCAAAGCAGTTGGGCTGCAACATCAAACTGCTCGCGATCTGCGAGCGGCTCACCGGACCGGACGGTAAGCAGCGCGTCTCGGCGCGGGTCTATCCGGCGCTGGTGCCGTTCGGCCATCCGCTCGCGACGGTCAACGGCGCGTTCAACGCCGTCGTGGTGGAGGCCGAAGCCGCCGGTCGGCTGATGTTCTACGGCCAGGGCGCCGGTGGTGCGCCGACGGCGTCGGCGGTGATGGGGGATCTGGTGATGGCCGCCCGCAACCGGGTTCAGGGCGGCCGCGGCCCGCGCGAGTCGAAGTACGCCGAGCTCCCAGTCGCGTCGATCGGGTCCATCCTCACCCGCTACTACGTCAACATGAACGTCGCCGACCGCCCCGGTGTGTTGTCCTCGGTGGCAGCAGAATTCAGCAAGCGCGAGGTCAGTATCGCCGAGGTGCGCCAGGAGGGCATGGTCGGCGAGGGCGGCCAACCCTGCGGCGCCCGCATCGTCGTCGTCACGCACCGGGCCACCGACGCCGCGCTGTCCGAAACCGTCGCCGCCCTCGGCGAACTCGACGTCGTGGAGACCGTCAACAGTGTGCTCCGCATGGAAGGAAGCATCGAATGAGTTCCTCCTCCGCCGCAGCGGTGCACCGCCCCTGGCCGGGTCTGATCGAGGCCTACCGCGATCGGCTTCCGGTCGGCGACAACTGGAAGACGGTGACGCTGCTCGAGGGCGGCACGCCGCTGGTGTACGCACCGCGGCTCAGCGAACAGACCGGCTGCACCGTGCATCTGAAGGTCGAGGGGCTCAATCCGACCGGATCCTTCAAAGACCGCGGAATGACCGTCGCCGTCACCGAATCCGCGGCCCGCGGTCAACAGGCCGTGCTGTGCGCCTCCACCGGGAACACCTCCGCCTCCGCGGCCGCCTACGCGGCGCGGGCGGGAATGACGTGCGCCGTGCTCATCCCGCAGGGCAAGATCGCGATGGGCAAGCTGGCGCAGGCCGTCATGCACGGCGCCCGCATCATCCAGATCGACGGCAACTTCGACGACTGCCTGGAACTCGCGCGCAAGCTGACGGCGGACTTCCCGACGATCGCGCTGGTGAACTCGGTCAACCCGTACCGCATCGAGGGTCAGAAGACCGCTGCGTTCGAGATCGTCGACGCCCTCGGCACGGCACCGGACGTGCATGCGCTGCCGGTCGGCAACGCCGGCAACATCACCGCGTACTGGAAGGGCTACACCGAGTACCACCGTGACGGTCTGTCTGACCGGTTGCCACGCATGCTGGGCACGCAGGCCGCCGGCGCGGCGCCGCTGGTGTCGGGCGCGCCGGTGAAGAACCCGGAGACCATCGCGACCGCGATCCGTATCGGCGCCCCGGCGTCGTGGAATTCGGCGGTCGAGGCGCAGCAGGAGTCGGGAGGCCGGTTCCTCGCTGCCACCGACGAGGAGATCCTGGCCGCGTACCACCTGGTCGCCCGCAGTGAAGGGGTGTTCGTCGAGCCGGCATCCGCGGCGAGCGTGGCGGGACTGCTCAAGTCGATCGAAGACGGCTGGGTCGAACGTGGCTCGACCGTGGTGTGCACGGTGACCGGTAACGGACTGAAGGATCCCGACACCGCGCTCAAGGGCATGCCGGTCGTGACCGCGGTTCCGGTGGACCCCGTCGCGGTCGTCGCGGAACTCGGCCTGGTCTGACGAAAGCCTGCGCCGTGACCCACACCCTTCCCGCCGGTCTGACCGCATCCGCCCGCGTCGCCGCGTCGAGCGCGAACCTCGGCCCGGGCTTCGACAGCCTGGGGCTGGCGCTCGGCCTCTACGACGACATCAGCGTCGACACCCAGGAATCGGGGCTCACGGTCGAGGTCGAGGGCGAGGGCGCCGGCCAGGTCCCGCTCGACGCGTCGCACTTGGTGGTCCGGGCGATCGAGGCCGGACTGCGGGCCGCGGGATGCCGCGTGGACGGGATGACGGTGCGCTGCCGCAACGACATCCCGCACTCGCGCGGCCTGGGATCGTCGGCCGCAGCGGTCGTCGGAGGTCTCGCCGTTGCGAATGGCCTTGTGGCCCAAACGGATTCGACACCGCTGAACGAAGCCCAGCTGGTGCAGCTGGCGTCGGAGTTCGAAGGGCACCCCGACAACGCCGCGGCTGCCGTGCTCGGCGGCGCGGTCGTCACCTGGACCGAGGGCGCAGCCGCTGACACCCGCTACGCGGCGGCCCCGCTACGGCTGCACCCCGAGATCCACCTCTTCCCGGCGATACCGCAGGTGCGATCGTCGACCGCCGAGACCCGCGTGCTGCTGCCGGAGCACGTTCGCCACACCGACGCCCGGTTCAATCTGAGCCGCGCCGCGCTGCTGGTGGTCGCGCTGACCGAACGGCCAGACCTGCTGATGGCGGCCACCGAGGACGTGCTGCATCAGCCACAGCGGGCGCCCGCGATGCCGGCCTCGGCGGAATATCTGGAAGTCCTGCGCGGTTGTGGTGTGGCAGCGGTGCTGTCAGGTGCTGGACCTGCGGTGTTGGCGTTGAGCACCAGCCCAGATCTGCCCGCTGAAGCACTCGAGTACGGCACGGCCCACGGTTTCGCCGTGCGGGAGATGACGGTGGGTGAGGGTGTTCGCTGGACGTCAGGTGTGGTGGCCGGGTACTGAACCGCAGACACGCGGTCGCAGTGGCGCAACCTTCTTGCTTCCTTCTTCCAGGCGCGTTATCCTCGGCATCGTCCAGCAATCGCAGCGTCTCTGCCTGCGCCGACACTAGGACGACCACTCATCTTTCCCGTGTTTCACTCGTGGACCGGCGGTTCGCCTCATCCTGGCGATTGCCGTCGATCACCGTTGCAGAGGCGACGGTGGGAACTTCGCGTTCAGCGAAACGGCTGAACGCCGAAGAATTTTGCAACCCTCGCGTCACGTAATCAGCGAGGGACAGAAAGGAAATCCGTGACCGATACGGACCTCGTCACCACTGATGCTCCTGGCGCACCTGCCGTCGAGACCCCGACCGCGGAGACAGCCGCCACCGCGGACGTCGCCGCCGGTGACCGTGCCCGGTCCACCTCGCTGACTTCGATGGTGCTGCCCGAATTGCGCGCACTCGCCAAGCAGATCGGCGTCGAAGGCGCCTCGGGCATGCGTAAGAGCGAACTCATCGCCGCGATCCGTGAGCGCCGCGAAAGCAACGGCGCCAAGACCGCGCCCGCCGACAGCGCTCCCGAGAAGGTTGCAGAGCAGGCTGCCGAGCAGCCCGCCGAGAAGCAGGCACCGCCGCGCCGTGAGCGCCGCGGTGCGGCGCGCCGGGCGGGCGCCCCCGAGACCGACTCCGCGGATACGGCCCAGCCTGCACCGGCTGAGGCGGAGACGCCGGCCGCGGCACCCGCACCCGAGACCAAGGCCGCACCCGAGAACACCGAGTCCGCGCCGGAGAAGGCGCCGGAGCCGGCTGAGGCCGCCCCGGAGCGCTCTCGGCAGGACAAGCCCGCCAACGACGACAACAAGGGCGACCGCGGTCGGAACCGATCGGGCGATCAGTCGGAAGGCAAGTCCGACAACAAGAACGACGGCCGCGGCGAGAACCGCGGTGACAACCGCAATGACGGCGGCGGCGACCGGCAGCGTGACGACCAGCAGGGCCGGGGCAACCGCAACAACGCCAACAACAGCAACAACAACAGCAACGATGACGACGACGACGGCGACGGCCGCCAGGGCAGGCGCGGGCGCCGGTTCCGCGACCGCAGGCGCCGCGGCGAACGCGGCAGCGAAAGCGGCGGCGGTGGCGGCGGTGACCGCGACACCGAACTGCGCGACGACGACGTCGTCCAGCCGGTGGCCGGCATCCTCGACGTGCTCGACAACTACGCGTTCGTCCGCACCTCGGGTTACCTGGCCGGACCCAACGACGTCTACGTCTCGATGAACATGGTCCGCAAGAACGGCCTGCGCCGCGGCGACGCGGTCACCGGTGCCGTCCGGGTGCCCAAGGAGGGCGACGGCGGCGGGCAGAACCAGCGGCAGAAGTTCAACCCGCTTGTCCGCCTCGACACCGTCAACGGCGGCCCCGTCGAGGACGCCAAGAAGCGGCCCGAGTTCTCCAAGCTGACCCCGCTGTACCCCAACCAGCGGCTGCGCCTGGAGACGACACCGGAACGGTTGACCACCCGCGTCATCGACCTGATCATGCCGATCGGCAAGGGGCAGCGCGCGCTGATCGTGTCGCCGCCCAAGGCCGGTAAGACCACGATCATGCAGGACATCGCCAACGCGATCACCCGCAACAACCCTGAATGCCATCTGATGGTCGTGCTCGTCGACGAGCGACCTGAAGAGGTCACCGACATGCAGCGCTCGGTGAAGGGTGAGGTCATCGCCTCGACCTTCGACCGTCCGCCGTCAGATCACACCCAGGCCGCCGAACTGGCCATCGAGCGGGCCAAGCGCCTGGTCGAGCAGGGTAAGGACGTCGTGGTGCTGCTCGACTCGATCACCCGGCTGGGCCGCGCGTACAACAACGCGTCGCCGGCGTCGGGACGCATCCTGTCCGGTGGTGTCGACTCGACCGCTCTGTACCCGCCGAAGCGCTTCCTCGGCGCGGCCCGCAACATCGAGCACGGCGGATCGCTGACGATCATTGCCACCGCGATGGTGGAGACCGGGTCGACCGGCGACACGGTGATCTTCGAGGAGTTCAAGGGCACGGGCAACGCCGAGCTCAAGCTGGACCGCAAGATCGCCGAGCGCCGCGTGTTCCCGGCGGTCGACGTCAACCCGTCGGGCACCCGCAAGGACGAGCTGCTGCTCTCGCCCGACGAGTTCGCCGTGGTTCACAAGCTGCGTCGCGTGCTGTCTGGTCTGGACAGCCATCAGGCCATCGACCTGCTGATGAGCCAGCTGCGCAAGACCAAGACGAACTACGAGTTCCTGGTGCAGGTCTCCAAGACGGCGCCCGGCTCGGCCGACCACGACTGATCGGGCTGACGCCTCAGACGGCCGGGTCTGCCTTCAGGCCCGGCATCACGTAGCGACGCACCTGCCGGAGCAGGGCGTCCTCGTCGGTCGGATCCAACGTGTTCCCCGGGACGGTGGCCAGCGAGATGAGCGTGCGCGCAACCCATTCCGCGGCCTCGGCCACGTCCGTGCCCGGATGGATCTCGCCGCTATCGCGGGCCGCGAGCAGATAGCGGGTCCAGAAATCGGCGAGGTCGGGCACCAGGCCCTGCACGCCGGCGCCCGCGCAGGCCGCGAACTCGTCGGGTTCCTCCAACCGCAGCTTCATCAGCAGCGCACCGGGGTCGTCGTAGGCGCTGCGGCCGTGCCGGATACCCGCGGTGATCTGCGCGTCCAGACCGTCGATGCGCTCGAGCATCCCGTGCGCCTCCGACCAGTACGCCTCGTTGAGGCGCACGATCGCCGCGCCGAGCAGTGCCGCCTTGTCGGGGAAGTGCCGGTAGAGCCAACCTCGCGACACGCCCGCCGCCTCGGCCACCTCCGAGACCGTCGTGGCCCGGATTCCCTTGCTGCGCAGACAGGCTTCGGCCGCGTCGATCAGACGATCGCGGACCGACCGTGTCGGTGTGGTCGCCGGCACCGGTTGCCACCTCCTCGCGCATAACACCGCGATCGGCACCGCGGTCAATGCATTCTGCCAAGCAACGCACCGGTGCGGTGCGCCGCAACGTGGTAGACAGATCCAGAAATCTGTTCACTGACTCGAGTGAGGTGGGCCGCTGATGCCGGAGACACTGCAGCAACTGCTCCGCGAGCGGGCCGACTCCGACTCGGTCGCGATCCGCCACGGTGACGACAGCTGCACGTGGCGCGAACACGTCGCCGACGCATCACGGCAGGCGGCCGCACTCATCGCGCGGTCGGATCCGCAGCGCCCGCTGCACGTCGGAGTGCTGCTGGGCAACACCCCCGACATGCTCACCGCGCTCGCCGCGGCGGCGCTGGGCGGTTACGTGCTGTGCGGGATCAACACGACCCGGCGCGGTGACGCACTGGCTCGCGACATCAATCGGGTGGACTGCCAGATCCTGATCGTCAACGCCGAACACCGTTATCTGCTCGAGGGCCTCGACCTGCCCGGCGTGACGGTGCTCGACACCTCCACCGACGAGTGGACACGGTTGCTCGCGGACGCGCCCGCGATGGCTCCACACCGTGAGGTCGCCGCCGACGACACCTTCATGATGATTTTCACGTCCGGCACCAGCGGGGAGCCCAAAGCCGTCCAGGTGCCGCACGCGATGGTGCTGTTCGCGGGCAGTGCCCTCGTCGAGCGCTTCGGTCTGACCCCGGACGATGTCTGCTATCTGGCGATGCCGCTGTTCCATTCCAACGCCGTCTACGCCGGGTGGAGCGTGGCCGTCGGCGCCGGCGCCGCGATGGCGCCCGCGTCGTTCTCGGCGTCGCGATTCCTGGCCGACATCCGCCGCTACGGCGCCACCTACATGAACTACGTCGGCAAACCGCTCGCCTACATCCTGGCGACACCGGAGAAGCCCGACGACTCCGACAATGCGCTGCGTATCGCGTTCGGCAACGAGGCCGCCGACCGCGACATCGACGCGTTCGGGCGGCGCTTCGGCTGCACCGTGTGGGACGGATTCGGCTCCACCGAGACGGCCGTCATCATCACCCGACCCGACGACTGCCCGCCGGGGTCGATCGGCAAGGGGTTTCCCGGCGTGGCGATCTACGACCCCGAGACCGTGCGTGAATGCGACGTCGCGCGCTTCGACGAGACGGGTGCGCTCGCCAACGCCGACGCGGCCGTCGGGGAACTGGTGAACACCGCCGGCGGCGGTCTGTTCCGCGGGTACTACAACGACGAGGGCGCCACCGACGAGCGGATGCGACACGGTATGTACTGGTCGGGCGATCTGGCCTACCGCGACGCCGACGGCTGGATCTACCTGGCCGGCCGCACCTCCGACTGGATGCGGGTCGACGGCGAGAACCTCACCGCGGCCCCGATCGAACGCATCCTGCTGCGGCTCCCGGTCGTCAACCGCGTGGCCGTGTACCCGGTGCCCGACGAGTTCGTCGGCGACCAGGTGATGGCGGCGATCGTGCTGCAGGACGACGCCGAACTGACCCCCGACGAGTTCGGAGAGTTCCTCGCCGCGCAACGTGACCTCTCACCGAAGGCCTGGCCGCGCTACGTCTGGGTCGCCGAGGACCTGCCCAGCACCGCCACCAACAAGATCCTCAAACGTGAACTGGTTGGGCTGGGTGCCGAACCGAACGGACGGCTGCTGTGGAAGCGGTCGGGAAGCGCCTACACGCTGCACCCGGACGCGGCGGTCCGGGCGGAATAGCGACCTCGCCTCGCGCGTTTAGGCAGGGAGCGGTTGACCTGGCATAATCGATCGCTAGTCACACCCCTCGGTTCCGGTTCACGTCCGCTTCAGTCCAGGTCTGGACGGGCGACCCGGCGGCCAACTATCGAAGAGGACCAGCAATGAAGACGGGTATCCACCCTGAGTACGTCGACACCACCGTGGTGTGCGGCTGTGGCAACACCTTCACGACGAAGAGCACCAAGCAGAGCGGCCAGATCAACGTCGAGGTCTGCTCGCAGTGCCACCCGTTCTACACCGGCAAGCAGAAGATCCTCGACAGCGGCGGCCGTGTGGCGCGCTTCGAGAAGCGCTACGGCAAGCGCAAGGCGGCCGGCTCCGACAAGGCCGCAGCAGACAACTAGCTACCGACCCGACGCCCGATCTGACGCCAAGTGCGCAGGCCGGGCGTCGGTTTGCGTTCAGGGAAGGAGGGCGACGCGATGACCGCGATCGACACGCTGCTCGCTGAGCACGCCGACCTGGAGGCACAACTCGCCGACCCGGCGCTGCACGCCGATGCGGCCAGGGCCCGCCGGGTGGGCCGGCGTTTCGCTCAGCTCACCCCCATCGTCAGCACCCACCGCAAGCTGGAGACGGCCCGCGGGGACCTGGAGACGGCACGTGAGCTGGCCGCCGACGACAAGTCGTTCGCGGCGGAGGTACCCGAACTCGAGGCGGAGGTCGACCGGCTCGAGACCCAGCTGTCCGATCTGCTGGCACCGCGCGACCCACACGACGCCGACGACATCGTGCTCGAGGTGAAATCCGGTGAGGGCGGTGAGGAGTCCGCGTTGTTCGCCGCGGATCTGGCCCGCATGTACACGCGGTACGCCGAGCGGCACGGCTGGACCGTGTCGATGCTGGGGGAGACCTTCTCCGATCTCGGCGGCTACAAGGACGCCACGCTGTCGATCCGGAGCAAGGGCGATTCGGCCGACGGCGTCTGGGCGCGGCTGAAGTTCGAAGGCGGTGTGCACCGCGTGCAGCGCGTGCCGGTCACCGAATCGCAGGGCCGGGTGCACACGTCGGCCGCCGGTGTTCTGGTCTATCCCGAACCGGAGGAGGTCGAGGAGGTCCAGATCGACGAATCGGATCTGCGTATCGACGTCTACCGGTCCTCGGGCAAGGGCGGCCAGGGCGTCAACACCACCGACTCCGCGGTCCGCATCACCCACCTGCCCACGGGCATCGTGGTCACCTGCCAGAACGAGCGGTCCCAGCTGCAGAACAAGGCGCGCGCCATGCAGGTGCTCGCGGCCCGACTGCAGGCCGTCGCCGAGGAACAGGCCCAGGCCGACGCGTCGGCCGACCGGGCGAGCCAGATCCGTACGGTCGACCGCAGCGAGCGGATCCGCACCTACAACTTCCCCGAGAACCGCATCGCCGACCACCGCATCAACTTCAAGGCCCACAATCTCGACCAGGTGCTCGACGGCGACCTCGACCCGATGCTGGACGCGCTGGCGTCGGCCGACAAACAGGCCCGACTGCAGAAGGCATGAGGTCCGAAGACGACGACGAGTGAGGATCGCAGCGAGGCACGAGCGAGGACCGGAGCGAGGAGGAGTCGAGGCATGATGCTGCGGCAGCTCATCGATCACGCCGCGGCGGCGCTGGCCGACGCCGGGGTCGGCTCACCCCGCGTGGACGCCGAACTGCTCGCCGCGCACGCGGCCGGCACCGAGAGAGGTCGGCTGAGCCTCACCCGGACCGAGGACCTGCCCGCCGACTTCCGCGCGCGCCTAGACGGCCTCGTCGCCGAACGGGTAAAGCGGGTTCCGCTGCAGCATCTGCTCGGCTCCGCGGCGTTCGGGCCCGTGCAGCTCGCCGTCGGACCCGGTGTCTTCGTCCCGCGTCCCGAAACCGAGGCCCTGCTGGAATGGGCCTTGGAAACGCTGGGGGCATCGCCGGCGGCACAACCCCTTCCGCGCGACCCCGTGATCGTCGACCTGTGCACCGGCTCCGGCGCGCTCGCGGTCGCGCTGGCCACGCACCGGCCGTCCGCGCGGGTCATCGCCGTCGACGACTCGGAAGCGGCGCTGGCCTACGCCCGCCGCAACAGCGCCGGAACCGGCGTCGAAGTCGTCGCCGCCGACGTCACCGCACCCGATCTGCTGCCCGAATTGAACGGCGCCGTCGACCTCGTCGTCGCGAATCCGCCCTACATCCCCGACGGCGCCGAACTGGAACCCGAGGTGGCCGACCACGATCCGGCGCATGCCCTGTTCGGCGGACCCGACGGGATGACGGTCATCCGCGCGATCACGGCGCTGGCCCACCGCTGGCTGCGCCCAGGCGGTCGCTGTGCCGTCGAGCACGACGACACGACGTCGGAAGAAACCGTCGCGGCGTTCGTCGGCGCCGGAGGCTTCGAGGAGGTCACGGCGCGCCGCGACCTCACCGGGCGGCTGCGGTTCGTGACCGCGACACGATGCGATATGGGGGCGGAGTTGCCATGACCGAACTGTTCGACTGCACCGACCCCGAACAGCGAGCCATCGGACTCGCCTCCGCGGTGAGCGCGCTCAAGGGCGGCCAGCTCGTCGTGATGCCGACCGACACCGTGTACGGGATCGGCGCCGACGCGTTTGACAGCGAGGCGGTCGCCGCGCTGCTGGCGGCCAAGGGCCGCGGCCGCGACATGCCGGTGCCCGTGCTGGTCGGGTCGTGGCACACCATCGACGGACTGGTCTACACCGTGCCCCGCGCAGCGCGCGAGCTGATCGAGGCCTTCTGGCCGGGCGCGCTCAGCCTGGTCGTACGCCAGGCGCCGTCGCTGCAATGGGATCTCGGCGACGCCCACGGCACGGTGATGCTGCGGATGCCGCTACATCCGGTCGCCATCGAACTGCTCCGCGAGGTCGGACCGGTGGCGGTCTCCAGCGCCAACATCTCCGGCCGGCCCGCCGCCGTGACCGCCGCCGACGCCCGCGCCCAGCTGGGCGATCTCGTCCAGGTCTACCTCGACTCCGGACCGTCCGAACAGCAGTCCGCCTCCACGATCGTCGACCTCACCGGCGCGGCTCCGCGCATCCTGCGCACCGGGCCGATCGGCGCCGACGCCGTCGCCGAGGTGCTCGGCGTCAATGCCGAGAGCCTGCTCACCGACTGAGGCCGCCCGGGTGCAGTAGCGTGCTGCGGTGATGGAGGTCTTTGCGCTGTCGGATCGCGGCACCGGCGTACCGCTGCGCGAACTCGCCCTGGTGGGCCTGACGGCCGCGATCATCACCTACTTCGCCACCGGCTGGGTACGCGCGCTGGCGACCCGCCTCGGCGCGGTCGCCTATCCGCGCGAACGCGACGTCCACGTGCAGCCGACGCCGCGCATGGGCGGTCTGGCGATGTACATCGGCGTCGTCGCCGCCGTCCTGCTGGCCTCGCAGCTGCCCGCGCTCACCCGCGGGTTCGTCTACTCGACCGGGATGCCCGCCGTCGTCGTCGCAGGTGGGCTGATCATGGCCATCGGACTGATCGACGACCGCTGGGGCCTGGATGCGCTGACCAAATTCGCCGGCCAGATCACCGCGGCGAGCGTGCTCGTCACGATGGGCGTGGCGTGGAGCGTGCTCTACATCCCGATCGGCGGCGTCGGCACCATCGTGCTCGACCAGGTCTCCTCGATCCTGCTGACCCTCGCCCTCACCGTGGCCATCGTCAACGCCATGAACTTCGTCGACGGCCTCGACGGCCTGGCCGCCGGCCTCGGTCTGATCACCGCGTCGGCGATCTGCATCTTCTCCATCGGTCTGTTGCGCGATCACGGCGGCGACGTGTTGTTCTATCCGCCCGCGGTCATCTCGGTGGTGCTGGCGGGCGCATGCCTGGGCTTCCTGCCACACAACTTCCACAAGGCCCGGATCTTCATGGGTGACTCCGGCTCGATGCTGATCGGTTTGATGCTCGCCGCGGCCTCGACCACCGCCGCGGGCCCGATCTCGCAGACGGCCTACGGCGCGCGGGACGTGTTCGCGTTGCTGTCGCCGTTCCTGTTGGTCGTCGCGGTGATGTTCGTACCCGCCCTGGACATGCTGTTGGCGATCATCCGCCGCACCCGGGCCGGTCTGAGCCCGTTCAGCCCCGACAAGATGCACCTGCACCACCGGTTGCTGGAGATCGGTCACTCGCATCGGCGCGTCGTGCTGCTCATCTATCTGTGGGTCGGCATCGTCGCGCTCGGTGCGGCGAGCACCATCTTCTTCGACCCGCGATATACCGGGGGAGTGATGGCGGCGGCCATTCTGGTCGCGATCGTGGTGACGCTGATCCCGCTCATAAGACGTCGAAACGAGCCCTTCGAGCCGGTGTACGACAAGAAGTAGTAGGCCCCGTTTAGGGCCACCTACCATGTGGTACCGTGCTGCTAGAACCCGAAAAGAACCTCGCGGGTTGCCGGCCACCGGACCATCGGATCTTTCCGATCGGAGCCGATTCCGACCGACAAAGGGAGTTTTCCCCGTGGGTGATTTCAGCGAGCAATTCGGCCTCCGATACGCTCGGGCAGGTTACTCACAGGAACATCGGAAACAACCTTTTCCACACAACCGCGGGATTGAGGTGAAGCAGTGACGACACCAGCGCAGGACGCGCCGTTGGTGTTGCCCGCAGTCGCTTTCCGACCGGTGCGCCTTCTGATCATCTGCGTGGCTCTGTCCGGCCTCGCGGCGGTGGCCGCGACATGGGTCGGCTATCCGATGGTGGCACTGTTCTTCGCGATCGGTCTCGGACTCGGTCTGGGTAACGCGGTCATGATCCGGCGCTCGGTGCTGTCGATCACCGCCAAAGACCATCCGCTCAAACGCAATATGGCCATGAATTCGGCCACCCGCCTGCTGATCATGACCGTGATCGGCCTGACCATCGCCTACATCTTCAAGCCGCAGGGCCTCGGTGTGGTCTTCGGGATGGCGCTGTTCCAGGTGATCCTGGTCGCCTCGACGGCGTTGCCGGTGGTCAAGAAGCTCAAGGCGCAAGCAGCTGATGGACTCGAAGGAGAGACGCCCCAGCAATGACCGAGACCATTCTCGCCGCCGACAGCGGAATTCACGTCGGCACCCACACCACGGCCAACTGGTTCGGCCTCACCGTCAACACCGACACCCTGCTCTCCTGCGCGATCGCGGGCGCGATCGTGCTCGGGCTGGCGTTCTTCCTGCGGGCCAAGGTGACCTCCAGCGGCGTGCCCAGCGGCGTCCAGCTGTTCTGGGAGGCCATCACCGTCCAGACCCGCAACCAGGTGGAAGCGGCGATCGGGATGCGTATCGCCCCGTTCATCCTGCCGCTCGGTGTGGCGCTCTTCGTGTTCATCCTCGTCGCGAACTGGCTGGCTGTGCTGCCGGTGCAGTACTCCGACGAGACTGGTATCCACGAACTCCTCAAGCCCGCGGCATCCGACATCAACTTCGCCATGGCACTGGCCGTCTTCGTGTTCATCGGTTACCACGCGGCCGGCTTCTGGCGGCGCGGTGTGCTCGGCCACCCCAAGAAGGTGCTGAAGGGCCACGTCGCGATCCTCGCGCCGATCAACCTGGTCGAGGAGATCGCCAAGCCGATCTCGCTGTCCCTCCGACTTTTCGGCAACATCTTCGCCGGCGGCATCCTCGTCGCCCTGATCGCACTGTTCCCGCCATGGATCATGTGGGCGCCGAACGCGATCTGGAAGAGCTTCGACCTGTTCATCGGCGCCATCCAGGCGTTCATCTTCTCGCTGCTGACCATCCTGTACTTCAGCCAGTCGATGGAGCTCGACGAGCACCACGACTGATCCAGACATACCGATCGAAACCGCTCGACCCACGTCCTGGTAGGCCGACTACCAGATATCAAGGAGGATAAAGATGGATCCCACAATCGCGGCCGGCGCCCTCATCGGCGGTGGACTGATCATGGCCGGTGGCGCCATCGGTGCGGGTATCGGCGACGGTATCGCCGGTAACGCGCTGATCGCGGGTATCGCCCGTCAGCCCGAGGCCCAGGGTCGGCTGTTCACGCCGTTCTTCATCACCGTCGGCCTGGTCGAGGCCGCGTACTTCATCAACCTGGCCTTCATGGCGCTGTTCGTCTTCGCCACCCCGGTCGGCGCGTAGAACGGTTTGGAATCGTCAGTCATGGGTGACCTGAGCACGACCATCTTGGCCGCCGAGGAGGGTGGCGGGAACTTCCTGATTCCCAACGGCACCTTCTTCTTCGTCCTGCTCATCTTCCTGATCGTTCTGGGCGTCATCGCGAAGTTCGTCGTGCCGCCGATCAGCAAGGTGCTCAAAGAGCGCGAAAACATGGTCACCAAGACGGTCGAGGACAACCGGAAGTCGACCGAGCTGTTCGCCGCCGCGCAGGCCGACTCCCAGAAGGTGATGGGGTCGGCGCGGCGGGAGGCCGCGGCCATCCGCGAGAAGGCCCGCGGCGACGGACGCCAGATCGTCGAGGACCACCGGTCGCGCGCTGCCGCGGAGGCGGCGTCCACGCTGCAGGCGGCCAACGACGAGCTGTCCAAGCAGGGCCGGCAGACCGCGGACGAACTGCAGACGTCGATCGAGACACTGTCGGCGACGCTGGCCAGCCGCGTACTCGGCATCGACATCGGCTCGCCGACGACTAGCGGACAGGGGCGCTGAACACATGTCGACATTCATCGGCCAGCTGATCGGGTTCGCCCTCATCGTCTTCCTGGTGGTGCGCTTCATCGTGCCGCCGGTCAAGCGGATGATGCGCACTCAGCAGGACACCGTGCGTCGTCAGCTCGAGGAGAGCGCCACCGCCGCCAACAAGGTGGCGCAGGCGGATCAGCAGCACGCCAAGGCACTCGAGGAGGCGAAGGCCGACGCGACCCGTGTGGTCGAGGAGGCTCGCGCCGACGCCGAGAAGATCGCCGAGCAGCTCCGGAGCCAGGCCGACGCCGAGGTCGAGCGGATCAAGGTGCAGGGTGCGGCGCAGGTGCAGCTGCTGCGTCAGCAGCTCATCCGTGAGCTGCGGTCTCACCTGGGCACCGAGTCGGTGGCCCGGGCCCGCGCGTTGGTCACCGATCACGTGTCGGACGACGGCAACCGCTCGGCGACCGTCGACCGGTTCCTCGACGAACTGGACGCGATGGCCCCGTCCGACGGGTCGATCGACGATGCCGCGGGCGCACGGCTGCGCGCTACGAGCCGTGAGTCGCTCAAGACGCTGGTGGGGCGGTTCGACGAACTGACGGCCGACGTCGACGCGGACGGGTTGACCGGCCTCGCGGACGACCTGGTCGCCGTGGCCAAGTTGCTCTCCAGCGAACCGGTGCTCAGCAAGCACTTCGCCGAGCCCACCGACAGCGGTGGCGGCAAGGGCGATCTCGCGGAGGCTCTGCTCTCCGGCAAGGTGTCCGACACCGCGCTCGAGGTCGTGAAAGCCGCTGTCTCGCAACGTTGGTCGGAAGAGTCGGATCTGCACTACGCGGTCCGGCACGTCGCCCGCCTCGCGCTGCTGGTCCGCGCGGAGCGCAACGACGAGACCGCCGAGGTCGAAGACCAGCTGTTCCGGTTCAGCCGGATCCTGGACTCGGAGTCGCGGTTGTCCTCGGTTCTCAGCGACTACACCACGCCGGCCGACGGCCGGATCGGGCTGCTGGACAAGCTGCTCGAGAACCAGGCCGGCGCCACCACCCGGGCGCTGCTGGCGCAGACCGTCGAACTGCTGCACGGTGAGCGCGCCGACGAGTCGGTGCGGGAACTCGCCGAGCTTGCGGT
The DNA here is from genome assembly GCF_001665575.1 of Mycobacterium sp. 852013-51886_SCH5428379. Lineage (GTDB taxonomy): Bacteria > Actinomycetota > Actinomycetes > Mycobacteriales > Mycobacteriaceae > Mycobacterium. The sequence goes on from NZ_LZSU01000012.1 coordinate 142,221, forward strand.
GGCCCGCCGGGGCGAGGTCGTGGCGCACGTGACCGCCGCCGCCGCACTGAGCGACGGACAGCGCGGTCGTCTCACCGAGGTCCTCAGCCGCATCTACGGACACCCGGTCTCGATCCAGCTGCACATCGCACCCGAGATCCTGGGCGGTCTGACCATCGCCGTGGGTGACGAGGTCATCGACGGCTCCCTGGCAACACGCCTGGAATCGGCCGAGACCCGGCTGCCCGACTAACCCCAACTCCAGAACCCAGACAAAGGCAGGAAGACGAATCCCATGGCAGAGTTGACTATCTCGGCTGCTGACATCCAAGGGGCGATCGAGGACTACGTCGCCAACTTCGCCACCGACACCGACCGGGAAGAGATCGGTACCGTCATCGATGCCGGTGACGGTATCGCCCACGTCGAGGGTCTGCCCTCGGTGATGACGCAGGAGCTGCTCGAGTTCCCCGGCGGTGTCCTGGGCGTCGCCCTGAACCTCGACGAGCACAGCATCGGCGCGGTGGTTCTCGGTGACTTCGAGAAGATCGAAGAGGGCCAGCAGGTCAAGCGCACCGGCGAGGTGCTGTCGGTGCCCGTCGGTGACGGCTTCCTCGGCCGCGTCGTGAACCCGCTGGGCCAGCCGATCGACGGCCGCGGCGAGATCGAGACCAGCGAGCGTCGCGCGCTCGAGCTGCAGGCGCCCTCGGTGGTGCAGCGCCAAGGCGTGAGCGAGCCGCTGCAGACCGGCATCAAGGCCATCGACTCGCAGACCCCGATCGGCCGCGGCCAGCGTCAGCTGATCATCGGTGACCGCAAGACCGGCAAGACCGCGGTCTGCGTCGACACGATCCTCAACCAGCGTCAGAACTGGGAGACCGGTGACCCGGAGCAGCAGGTGCGCTGCGTCTACGTCGCCATCGGCCAGAAGGGCACGACGATCGCGTCCGTGCGCCGCACCCTCGAAGAGGGCGGCGCGATGGACTACACGACGATCGTCGCGGCCCCCGCATCGGATTCGGCCGGCTTCAAGTGGCTGGCGCCCTACACCGGTTCGGCCATCGCCCAGCACTGGATGTACGACAGCAAGCACGTGCTGATCGTGTTCGACGACCTCACCAAGCACGCCGAGGCCTACCGCGCGATCTCGCTGCTGCTGCGCCGTCCGCCGGGCCGCGAGGCGTTCCCCGGTGACGTCTTCTACCTGCACTCCCGCCTGCTCGAGCGTTGCGCCAAGCTGTCCGACGAACTGGGCGGCGGCTCGATGACCGGTCTGCCGCTGATCGAGACCAAGGCCAACGACATCTCGGCCTACATCCCGACCAACGTCATCTCGATCACCGACGGCCAGTGCTTCCTGGAGACCGACCTGTTCAACCAGGGTGTGCGTCCGGCCATCAACGTCGGCGTTTCGGTCTCGCGCGTCGGCGGCGCGGCGCAGATCAAGGCCATGAAGGAAGTGGCAGGAAGTCTCCGCTTGGATCTGTCGCAGTACCGCGAGCTCGAGTCGTTCGCGGCGTTCGCCTCGGACCTCGACGCCGCGTCAAAGGCGCAGCTCGATCGTGGCGCCCGGCTGGTGGAGCTGCTCAAGCAGCCGCAGAACAGCCCGATGCCCGTCGAGGAGCAGGTCGTCGCGATCTTCCTCGGTACCCGTGGACATCTGGACTCGGTGCCGGTGGAGGACGTGCAGCGGTTCGAGCAGGAACTGCTCGAGCACGTGCGGTCGTCCAAGGACGAGATCCTCAAGGAGATCCGGGAGAGCAAGAAGCTCTCCGAGGAACTCGAGGAGAAGCTGACCGGCGTCGTCAACGACTTCAAGAAGGGCTTCGAGAGCACGTCGGGCGAGTCTGTCGTACCCGACGAGAACGTCGAAGCGATGTCCGATGAGGACCTCGAGAAGGAATCGGTCAAGGTCCGCAAGCCCGCCCCGAAGAAGAAGTAAGGCGCTAGTAACCGATGGCTGCCACACTGCGCGAACTGCGCGGCCGCATCCGCTCCGCCGGGTCGATCAAGAAGATCACCAAGGCCCAGGAGATGATCGCGACCTCGCGTATCGCCAAGGCGCAGGCCCGAGTCGAAGCGGCTCGGCCCTACGACCGTGAGATCACCAACATGCTCACCGAACTGGCCAGCGCCAGCGCACTGGACCACCCGCTGCTCGTTGCGCGGGAGCAGCCCAAACGGGCCGGTGTGCTGGTGGTGTCCTCGGACCGTGGACTGGCCGGCGCCTACAACGCCAACGTGTTCCGGCGCTCCGAAGAGCTGTTCTCGCTGCTGCGCGAGGAGGGCAAGGAGCCGGTGCTGTACACGGTCGGCCGAAAGGCGCTGGGGTACTACAGCTTCCGCAACTGGGACGTCGCTGAGTCGTGGACCGGCTTCTCCGAGCGGCCGGAGTACGAGCACGCGCAGGAGATCGGCAAGACGTTGGTCGATGCGTTCATGGCCGGTGTCGACGATGACGGTGACGACGCAGGCGCCGACGGCGTCCTCGGACTCGACGAACTGCACATCGTGTTCACCGAGTTCCGGTCGATGCTGTCCCAGTCGGCGATCGCCCGTCGCATCGCGCCGATGGAGGTGGAGTACAGCGAGGAGGAGGACAACAGCGTCCGCACGCTGTTCTCCTTCGAGCCGAATGCCGAGACGCTGTTCGACGCGCTGCTGCCGCGGTACGTCGCGACGCGCATCTTCGCCGCGATGCTCGAAGCGGCGGCGTCGGAGTCGGCTTCGCGCCGGCGCGCCATGAAGTCGGCGTCCGACAACGCCGACGATCTGATCAAGGATCTGACCCTGATGGCCAACCGTGAGCGGCAGTCCCAGATCACCCAGGAAATCAGCGAAATCGTCGGTGGCGCCAACGCGCTCGCGGACGCCGCCAAGAAGTAGCCCGTAGGAAGCGAAAAGAATATGACTGCTGCTACCGAACAAAAAGAGTCGACGAAGAGCGGCGACACCACGGGCCGCGTCGTACGCGTCACCGGTCCGGTCGTCGACGTGGAGTTCCCACGCGGCTCCGTGCCCGAGCTGTTCAACGCTCTGCACGCGGAGATCGACTACAAGGACCTCGCCAAGACGCTGACCCTCGAGGTGGCCCAACACCTGGGCGACAACCTCGTGCGCTGCATCTCGCTGCAGCCGACCGACGGCCTGGTCCGGGGTGTGGACGTCACCGACACCGGTGCGTCGATCTCGGTGCCCGTGGGTGACGGCGTGAAGGGCCACGTTTTCAACGCCCTGGGCGACTGCCTCGACGATCCCGGCTACGGCAAGGACTTCGAGAAGTGGTCGATCCACCGCAAGCCGCCGGCGTTCGACGAACTCGAACCGCGGACCGAGATGCTCGAGACCGGCCTGAAGGTCGTCGACCTGCTGACCCCGTACGTGCGTGGCGGCAAGATCGCCCTGTTCGGCGGCGCCGGCGTGGGTAAGACGGTGCTCATCCAGGAGATGATCAACCGTATCGCTCGCAACTTCGGCGGCACCTCGGTGTTCGCCGGTGTCGGTGAGCGCACCCGCGAGGGCAACGACCTGTGGGTCGAGCTCGCCGACGCCAACGTGCTCAAGGACACCGCCCTGGTGTTCGGTCAGATGGACGAGCCGCCGGGCACGCGTATGCGTGTCGCCCTGTCGGCGCTGACCATGGCCGAGTACTTCCGCGACGAGCAGCAGCAGGACGTGCTGTTGTTCATCGACAACATCTTCCGGTTCACGCAGGCCGGTTCGGAGGTGTCGACGCTGCTCGGCCGTATGCCGTCTGCGGTGGGTTACCAGCCGACTCTGGCCGACGAGATGGGCGAGCTGCAGGAGCGCATCACCTCGACCCGCGGTCGCTCGATCACCTCGATGCAGGCCGTGTACGTGCCCGCCGACGACTACACCGACCCGGCCCCGGCCACCACGTTCGCGCACCTCGACGCGACCACGGAGCTGTCCCGAACGGTGTTCTCGAAGGGCATCTTCCCGGCGGTGGACCCGCTGGCCTCCAGCTCGACCATTCTCGACCCCTCGGTCGTGGGCGACGAGCACTACCGCGTGGCGCAGGAAGTCATCCGCATCCTGCAGCGCTACAAGGACCTCCAGGACATCATCGCGATTCTCGGCATCGACGAGCTCGCCGAAGAGGACAAGCAGCTGGTGCAGCGGGCGCGTCGTATCGAGCGCTTCCTGAGCCAGAACATGATGGCGGCCGAGCAGTTCACCGGTCAGCCCGGTTCGACCGTTCCGCTCAAGGAGACGATCGAGGCCTTCGACAAGCTGTCCAAGGGCGACTTCGACCATCTGCCGGAGCAGGCCTTCTTCCTCATCGGCGGCCTCGAGGACCTGCAGAAGAAGGCAGAGAGCCTGGGCGCCAAGATGGAGGACGGCGGCGGCGACGGCGCTCCCACCGGCGACAGCTCGAAGAGCGACTCGGACGGTGACAAGGATTCCAAGGATTCCAAGGATTCCAAGGCCGACAAGGACTCCGACGCCGACAAGGGTGAATGACGATGGCCGACCTGGACGTTGAGATCGTCGCCGTAGAGCGCGAGATCTGGTCGGGCAAGGCATCGTTCGTGTTCACCCGGACGACAGCCGGCGAGATCGGCATCCTGCCGCGCCACATCCCGCTGGTCGCCCAGCTGGTGGACGACGCCATGGTGCGCGTCGAGCGCGAGGGGGAGGACGATCTGCGCGTCGCGGTCGACGGCGGTTTCATGTCGGTGACCGAGTCGAATGTGATCATCCTGGCCGAATCCGCGGCGCTGGAGTCGGAGATCGACGAGAGCCAGGCTCGGAGCGATTCCGAGTCCGATGACGCGGAAACGGCTGCCAGGGGGCGCGCGCGTCTGCGCGCGCTGGGCCAGATCGACTAGCGGATTTCGCCCATGAGCGCGCCCATGTGGAGCATGGTCGCGCTCGTGGGCGTTTTGCTGCTGGTCGTGGCGGCGCTGTTCTACCGGTTGTGGAAGCTGCGGCAGGTGGGTGGCACCGCGGCCATCCTGCGCGATGTGCCCGCGGTCGGCGGCCAAGGCTGGCGGCACGGGGTGGTGCGGTACCGCGGGGGAGAGGCCGGGTTCTACCGGCTGTCGAGTTTCCGCTGGTGGCCGGACCGGCGATTGAGCCGCCGGGGCCTTGAGATCGTTTCCCGCCGGTCTCCGCGGGGGGACGAATTCGACATCATGAGTGACGCGATCGTGGTGCTTGAGGTCCGGGACACCAGCCCCGAACGCCGGCGGGCCTATGAAATCGCCCTTGATCGGGGTGCGTTGACGGCCTTCCTGTCCTGGCTCGAGTCCCGGCCGTCCCCCCGAGCGCGCCGCCGGAACTACTGATCGTTGCCCATGGTCTCAGCGCTCATCCGCCCGGCTGCCAGAGCACGTCGCCGCCCGGATTCGCCACCCGCGACAGGATGAACAACAGGTCCGACAGCCGGTTCAGATACTTGGCCGGCAGCACGCTGATCGAATCTCCATGTGTGGCAACGGCTTCCCATGCTGAGCGTTCTGCGCGACGGGTGACCGTCCTGGCCACGTGCAGCAGAGCCGACAACGGGGTGCCGCCGGGCAGGATGAACGAGTTCAAGGCCGGGAGCGGCTCGTTGAACTCGTCGCACCAGGACTCCAACCGGTCGATGTAGCTCTGCGCGATGCGCAGCGGCGGATACTGCGGGTTCTCGACGATCGGCGTGGACAGATCCGCGCCCGCGTCGAACAGATCGTTCTGGATCTGCCGCAGCACCGTCAGCAACTGTTCGGGAGGTTCGCCGACCGCCACGGCGACACCGATCGCGGCGTTCGCCTCATCGCAGTCGGCGTAGGCGACCAGGCGGGGATCGTTCTTCGACACGCGGCTGAAATCACTCAACCCTGTCGTGCCGTCGTCGCCGGTACGGGTGTATATGCGGGTCAGATGCACGGCCATGGCTGCACCGTACCGCGCATCACGCCGCGCGAATCGCTCAGGAAACTGACACGGCCTGAGCCGCTGTTTACACTTGCCCGCGTGAGCGAGCGTTTCGTGGTGACCGGTGGGAACCGGTTGTCTGGCGAAGTCGCGGTCGGTGGGGCGAAGAACAGTGTGCTCAAGCTGATGGCGGCATCGCTGCTGGCAGAGGGCACAAGTACGATCACCAACTGCCCCGACATCCTCGACGTTCCGCTGATGGCCGAAGTGTTGCGCGGGCTGGGCGCCACCGTCGAACTCGACGGCGACACGGTGCGCATCACCAGCCCCGACGAGCTCAAGTACGACGCCGACTTCGCCGCGGTCCGGCAGTTCCGGGCATCGGTGTGCGTATTGGGTCCGCTGGTGGGGCGGTGCAAACGGGCCAAGGTGGCGCTGCCCGGCGGCGATGCGATCGGGTCTCGCCCGCTCGACATGCACCAGGCGGGGCTGCGCCAGCTGGGCGCCCGCTGCAACATCGAGCACGGATGCGTGGTCGCCGAGGCCGACGAGCTGCACGGCGCGGACATCCAGCTGGAGTTCCCCTCGGTCGGCGCCACCGAGAACATCCTGATGGCGGCGGTGCTGGCCCGCGGGGTGACGACGATCCACAACGTGGCCCGCGAACCGGATGTCGTGGACCTGTGCACGATGCTCATCCAGATGGGCGCGGACATCTCGGGAGCCGGTTCGTCTACGTTGACGATCCGAGGCGTGGACCGGCTGTACCCGACCGAGCACCGGGTGATCGGTGACCGGATCGTCGCCGCGACGTGGGGTATCGCCGCCGCGATGACCCGGGGAGACATCTCGGTCACCGGGGTCGACCCGGCGCACCTGCAGTTGGTCCTGCACAAACTGCACGACGCCGGCGCCACCGTCACCCAGAACGACAACGGCTTCCGCATCGTCCAGTACGAGCGGCCGAAGGCCGTCAACGTCGCGACGCTGCCGTTCCCCGGCTTCCCGACTGATCTGCAACCGATGGCGATCGGGTTGGCGGCGGTCGCCGACGGGACATCGATGATCACCGAGAACGTCTTCGAGGCCAGATTCCGCTTTGTCGAAGAGATGATCCGGCTGGGTGCCGACGCCAGGACCGACGGACATCACGCGGTGGTGCGGGGGATCCCGCAGCTGTCGAGCGCACCGGTGTGGTCGTCGGACATTCGCGCCGGAGCTGGATTGGTGCTGGCCGGCTTGGTCGCCGACGGCGACACCGAAGTGCACGACGTGTTCCACATCGACCGGGGCTATCCGCTCTTCGTCGAGAACCTGAAGAGCCTGGGCGCCGAGATCGAGCGCGTCACCTAGCAGACCCAGGGGCGTCCCGGAGGCGTTTTCGACGTCCGAAATGTGCTCTGGCCAGCGGATTTTGGCGAAAGCGGGATCGGCGCGTATGGTATTCACATACCGACCGCCCACCGGGTGCCAGACACCCGGAGGACACGGTTGACCCGGCCCAGCAAGATGTAGTAAGCTGGCAGGGTTGCCTGCGAGGCGGGTGTGTTGTTTGAGAACTCAATAGTGTGTTTGGTGGTTTTTGTTTGTTGTTTTTTGTTGTGCCATGCTCTCT
>NZ_LZSU01000013.1 GCF_001665575.1 Mycobacterium sp. 852013-51886_SCH5428379
TTCGGACACCTCCACACCGACCACAACAACCGAGCAAAGCCTTGCCAAACGGCAGCGGCTTGACATAGGAGAAACGCGTGGGACGGGGCTTCTGCGGGTTGTTCGTCGCGGTCGTGTTCGTTTTGACCACCGGGGTCGCGCCCGCAGCGGCCGACGACCCGACCGTCGACCAGCACCATCCCTATTTCAACGAGGACGAATACCAGGCGTTCTACACGCCACCGGATCCGCTGCCGCCGAGTGAACCCGGCGATCTGGTGCGCACGGAGCCGTCGCGCCTCGTGCTCGAGCCGTCCGGGCAGCTCGGCATGATCATGGCCGAGGGTACGCGAATCATGTACCGCAGCAACGACGCTCGTGACAAGCCGAACGTCGTCACCGGCACCTACTTCGAACCGCACAACCCCTGGCCGCATCCGGGACCGCGACCGCTGATCGTCTACGGTCCGGGCACTCAGGGCCAGGCCGACCAGTGCGCGCCGTCGCGGCAGTTCAATCAGGGCATCCACTGGTCCCCGTACCTCGACATCGCGTTCAACTACGAGGAGCTGTTCGTCGCGACGATGGTGGCGCGCGGGTTCGCGATCGTCATGACCGACTACGAAGGCCTGGGCACCCCGGGGCTGCACACCTACGCGAACCGGGTGTCGCAGGGGCACGCGATGCTCGACGCGGCGCGCGCGGCCAAGAACCTGCCGGACACATCACTGGCCCCCGACGGTCCGGTGGCGTTCTGGGGGTACTCGCAGGGCGGGGGTGCGGCGGCGTCGGCGGCGGAGATGGCCGAGTCCTACGCCCCTGAACTCGACATCGTCGGCAGCTACGCCGGGGCGCCGCCGGCCGACCTGAAGGCGTTGTTCCCGTTCATCGACGGCAGCATGCTGGTGGGTGCGGTGGGTTACGCCCTGAACGGTGTCATCGCCGCCTATCCGGAACACGAGGCGGCGATCCGCTCGAAGCTCACCCCACGGGGCGCCGACCTGTTGTTCAAGACGCAGGATCAGTGCGTCGCCGAGACGCTCACAAAATTCATGTTCCGCCGCCTGCAGCCCTACTTCAACGAGGACATCCTCGCCGTCGTTCGGCAGGAGCCGTTCTCGTCACTGTTCGACGAACAGAAGCTGGGACGCACGAAACCCAATGCGCCGGTACTGATCAACGCCAACCGGTTCGATCCGCTGGTGCCCTGGGCGGCGGCGATGCAGATGGGGCGTGACTGGTGCGCACAGGGCGCCGACATCGAGGCGCGCACCAACGAGCAACCGCCGTTCCTGAACAAGGCCATGATCAACCACGGTCTGCCCATGCTGGTCGACGGTGAACCCGCGATGCAGTGGATCGCCGACCGCTTCAAGGGTGTGCCGACCGCGCCGAACTGCGGACGATTCTGAGTCGCCGAACCTGACGCGGATCTGACGGTCGCGTTGGGACGCGGTTAGCCGAATCACGCCTGGGGTAAAGAACGCTCACACTCCCCGACGAGAGGCGAACGATGAGCGGATTCCGCGGCGATGATCAGAACCACGACCACGACTCGGCGACGACGTGGGTGGCCGGGGTGAATCTGATCTCGCACGCCAGCGTTCGCGCCGCGGTAGCCCGACTTCAGGATGAGCACGCAATCACCAACCCGGACAACGCCTTCGACGCCCTGTACCGGGTGTCGCGTCGGTCGGGCGTCAAGCTGCGGCAGCTGTCGGCCGCGGTGCTCGACGGCGCCGCGATCCCCGTGGGCAAGGCGCCCGCCGCTCCCGCGCTCTCCTTCTCCCTTCGCGGCCGCGGCGGACGGCCCCATCCGTCCGACGTGCTCGCCGATCTCACCACCACCGCGCTCGAACTCACCGGCGCCCAGGGTGCCGTGGTCCAGGTGAAGGACGCCATGCACGGTGGCCTGTGCATCGAGGGGCACGCCGGACTGGGCGAGCAGTATCGCCACCACTTCAGCTACGTCGACGACGGCGGCTCCGCGGCCGGTCGCGCCACCGCGCGATGCGAGGTCGTCCGCGTCGACGACGTGTCCGTCTCCCCGCTCTACAGCCTCGGCGATCAGGCCGTGTTGGCCGCCGAGGGCGTCCGCGCCGAACTGGCCGTGCCCATGTGCGACGAGGACGGCACCAACCGGGGCGCGGTGACCGTCGTGTTCGGCGCCCGCCATCCGAACATCGACCCATTCGCGATCGAGATGCTGCACGGCCACGCCGATTCCTGCGCGCAGTGGTTGCGGTGGTACGACGCCACCGTGCTGCCCGCCCTCGTGGCCGCCGTGCACGAGGCGGCCGCGGCCTCCGCTGAAGAAGCCGTCTCCGCCTGATCCCCGACGTTGGTGAGGCTTACCTTCTCGGGTAGGTTCAGGCCACGCTCCGGTCGTATCGGCGGCCGGTGATCTCGGAAGGAACTCGCCGGATGTGGCCTTCAATCGTGCGGGTGATCGGTGTGGCAGCCGCTGCCGCAACCGCGCTCTCGTTGTCGTCGTGTTCTGACAGCGGCGGCGAGGACGAGTCCAAGCTCGTCGTCTACTCGGGCCGCAGCGAGGAACTGATTGCTCCGCTGATCGAGAAGTTCAGCAGTGAGACCGGCATCGAGGTCGAGGCCCGCTACGCCAACTCCGGTGAGCTCGCGGCGCAGCTGCTCACCGAGGGTGAGCGGTCCCCAGCCGATGTCTTCCTCTCCCAGGACGCCGGCGCGCTGGGAGCGGTCTCGAAGGCCGGTCTGTTCGCGCCGATCGCCCCCGACACGCTCGCTGCGGTGCCGGTGACCTACTCGGCCGCCGACGGCACCTGGCTCGGAGTGTCCGGCCGAGCGCGGGTCATCGTGTTCAACCCGACGCTGGCCCCGAACGCCCCCGACACCATCGACGGTCTCCTCGCGCCCGAGTGGAAGGGCAAGATCGGATTCGCCCCGAGCAACGCGTCATGGCAGGCGTTCGTGACCGGTCTGCGCGTCATCCGCGGCGACGACGGCGCCGAACAGTGGTTGCGCGCCTTCAAGGCCCAGGAGCCGCGCGCCTATGAGAACAACGTCGCCATCCGTGACGCCGTGGATTCCGGGCAGATCCCGCTGGGGCTGGCCAACCACTACTACCTCTACGAGTTGATCGACTCCAAGGGCGCCGAGGCGGTCACCGCCGAGAACCGCTTCATGGCGCCGGGTGACCCGGGCGGACTCGTCAACGTCGCGGGCGTCGGCGTCCTCAAGACCGCCCCCCATCCGGCGGAGGCCCAGAAGTTCGCGGCCTACCTGGTCGGGACGTCGGCCCAGGAGTACTTCGCGAACGAGACCGACGAATATCCCCTCGTCGCGGGTGTCGCGTCGAAGGACGGCATGCCTCCGCTGAACAGCCTGCAGCCGCCCGCGGTCGACCTGTCCGACCTCGACGACCTGGAGGCCACCCAGGAGATGCTCGTGTCCACCGGCCTCCTCACCAAGTAGGTCGTGCGCACAGCACGCACCCGGGCGCCGCTGCTTCTGGTGGTGCCCGCTGTGCTGGTGGTCGCGGTCACGCTGCTGCCGCTGGTCTACCTGGGTGAGCGCGCCCTCGAGCGCGGCTGGTCGTTCGTGGTCGACGAGCTGCTCCAAGCCCGGACCCTGCATCTGGTGATTCGCTCGCTGGCGCTGGTGGGGACGGTGACTGCGGCCTGCGTGCTGATCGGCGTGGCGATGGCGGTCCTGGTGACCCGCACCGACCTGCCCGGCCGCCGCCCGCTGGCGGTGATCCTCACCCTGCCGCTGGCCATGCCGAGCTATCTCCTGGCCTATCTCTGGGTGTCCGCGGTGCCCGCGGTCGCCGGTTTCTGGGGGTCCGCGCTGGTGCTCACCCTGGTCAGCTTCCCCCTCGTCATGCTCACCACCGTGGCGGCGCTGACGCGGGTGGACCCCGCACAGGAGGAGGTGGCGCGGTCGCTGGGCCTCGGCGGTGTGGCGGTGCTCTTCCGGGTCACCCTGCGGCAGGCCCGCGCCGCGATCGCCGCGGGCGCGCTGCTGGTCGCGCTGTACGTGCTCAGCGATTTCGGGGCGGTGGCCGCGATGCGCTACGAGGCGTTCACCTGGGTCATCTTCGGGGCGTACCGGTCGGGGTTCAATCCCGCCCGCGCAGCGGTGCTGTCGCTGGTGCTCCTCGCGTTCGCGGTCGCGCTGGTGGTCGCCGAGAACCGGGCCCGCGGCCGGGTCGCCGCGGCGCGGATCGGCGGTGGCACGCCCCGCCCGGCGCCGGTCAGCCGGCTGGGACGATGGTGGCCGGTGGCTGCGCTCGCGCCGGCCGCGGTGTTGGTGGCCGCGGCGGGGGTCCCGGCATGGGAGCTCTCGCAGTGGTTGCGCGGCGTCGGGCCGCGCTGGGACGCCGGCGAGTGGGCGGCGGCCCTGGGCGCCACCGTGTGGCTGTCGGCGAGCGCCGCCGCGGTGTGCACGGTCGCCGCGCTGCCCCTCGGTGTCCTGGCGGCCCGATACCGCGACCGTGCCACCCGCGTGCTGGAGGGCGGGAGCTACATCGCGCACGGTCTACCCGCCATCGTCGTCGGGATCTCGATGGTCTCTGTGGGAGTGGTGCTGCTGCGCCCCATCTATCAGGAGGCGCCACTGCTCATCGCCGCCTACGCCGTACTTCTGGTGCCGCTGGCGGTGGGATCGACCCGCGCCGCGGTGGAATCCGCGCCGATCCGCCTCGAAGAGGTGGCGCGCACCCTGGGGCGTCGACCGCTGCGTGCGTTCACCGCGGTGACGGCGCGCGTGGCGGCCCCCGGCATCGCCGCGGGCACGGCCCTCGTGCTGCTGACGGCGATGAAAGAACTGCCGGTGACACTGCTGCTGCGGCCCACCGGCACCGCCACCCTGGCCACCCGGCTGTGGGATTTCAGCTCGATCAGCGACTACGCCTCGGCGGCGCCCTACGCGGTCGCACTCGTGGCCTTCGCCGCGCTGCCGACCGCGGTGCTCGGGCTGTGGAGTTCCGGTTGGCGGGACGTGCGCAGTGATTGAGCCGTCGGGTGTGCGGGCGGTGGGCGTGCGGAAATCCTTCGGCGCCCGCACCGTGCTGGCCGGAGTCGATCTCGACGTTCCGGCAGGGACCATTGCCGCCGTTCTGGGACCGAGCGGTTGCGGGAAGACCACGTTGCTGCGGATCCTCGCCGGATTCGAGGATCCCGACGCCGGTGAGGTCCTGATCGCCGGACAGTCGGTGGCGACGCCCAACCGCGTGGTCCCCGCACACCGAAGGCGCGTCGGCCTGATGCCGCAGGAGGGCGCGCTGTTCCCGCATCTGAGCGTGGGGGACAACGTGGCATTCGGCCTGCCGCGTGCCGGAGCCGCCGACAAGGCGAAGACCGTGCGACGCTGGCTCGATCTCGTCGGCCTGGACGGGTTCGCCGATGCCCGTCCACACCAGCTGTCCGGCGGTCAGCAGCAGCGGGTGGCGCTGGCCCGCGCACTGGCTGCCGAGCCCCGCGTGCTGCTGTTGGACGAGCCCTTCGCCGCGCTCGACGCCGGGATGCGGGTGCGGGTGCGGGAGGAGATCGCCGAGGTGCTCCGGATCGCGGGCACCACTGCCGTCCTCGTCACCCACGACCAGGCCGAGGCGCTGTCGCTCGCCGACTCGGTGGCGCTGCTGATCGACGGCACCGTCGTCCAGCAGGCCGCACCGGTGGAGCTCTACGATCGTCCCGCGACACTGGCCGCCGCCCGATTCGTCGGAACCACCGTCGAGATAACCGGTGAGTGCCGGGACGGCACGGTGCTCAGTGCGCTCGGAACGACGCCCGTGCGCCTGTCGGTCCCCGAGGGGCCGGTCGTCGTCGTACTGCGGCCCGAGCAGCTGCGCCTCGTACCGCCCGGGGAGGGCACCACCGCGACGGTGGCGGCCCGTCGCTTCTACGGCCCGGACTCCGTTGTCCGCGTCCGGTTGGCCGACGGACAGCACCTCGACGCGCGGACGGTGGCCGGTGCGGTCAGCCACGCGGACGGCTCCGTGGTCGGGGTCGCCGTGGACGGCCCCGTGCTGGCCTACCCGCAGCGCCCGCCGGTGACCGGAGAAGACTGACCGTGGCGACTCTCATAGACCACCTCGCCGCATTCGGCGACCGGCCCGCGATCATCGCCCCCGAGGTCGAGCTGACCTACCGCCAACTCGCCGACCGCGTCGCCGCCACGGCCGAGGCGCTCGGTCCGCGCCGCAGACTGGTCCTGATCGAGACCCGCAACGAGATCGGGACTCTGGTGCCCTATCTCGCCACGCTGGCCGGCCGGCACGTCGCCTTGCCGGTGCCGCCCGACCGTCACGCCGATGCCATCGTGGCCACCTACCGACCCGACGCAACGGTCTCGCGCGACGGCGACATCGTGGTGCTCGGGGAGCCCACCGCGAGGCTGCACGACGATCTCGCGCTGCTGCTGAGCACCTCGGGGAGCACCGGTTCCCCGAAACTGGTCCGGTTGTCCCGCGACAATCTGCTCAGCAACACCGAAGCCATCGCGAGCTATCTGAGTATCGACGAGAACGATTGTGCGCCAACGACGTTGCCGATGTCCTACTGCTACGGCCTGTCAGTGGTGCACAGCCATCTGCTGCGTGGGGCGCGGCTGTTGCTGTCCGACCGCTCCGTGATCGATCCGCGGTTCTGGGAACTGTTCGTCCAGCACCGGGCCACCTCGTTGGCCGGGGTGCCCTACACCTTCGATCTGCTCGACCGGACCGGCTTCGACACCATGTCCCTGCCCGATCTGCGCTACGTCACCCAGGCGGGCGGCCGGCTGGCGCCGGACCGGGTGCGGCGCTTCGCCGATCTGGGCGCAGCCCGGGGCTGGGACCTGTTCGTGATGTACGGCGCCACCGAGGCGACGGCGCGGATGGCCTATCTGCCGCCGCACCGCGCGCGCACCGACCCGACGTCGATCGGACGTCCGATCCCCGGTGGCGAGTTCGACGTCGCGCCGATCGACGGGTGGGCCGATCCGGGGGTGGGGGAGCTGGTCTACCGCGGACCCAACGTGATGCTCGGCTACGCGCAGCAGCGCGACGATCTGGCGCTCGGCCGGTCCGTGACCGAACTGCGCACCGGTGACGTCGGCCGGCGCCGCCCCGACGGGCTCTACGAGGTGATCGGCCGCAGGGACCGCTTCGTCAAACTGTTCGGCCTACGCGTCGACCTGCAACGCGTGGAGGCCCTGCTGCGACAGGCCGACGTGCACACGCAGTGCACCCACGACGGCCGGCGGTTGCTGGTCGCCGTCGCCGGCAGTCCCACCACGGCACCCGACGCCGCCCGCGTGCGTGCGCTCGCAGCCGAGGCCGCGGGTGTCCCCGCCGATGCGGTCACCGTGGTGCCGGTGGACGAGCTGCCGATGCTGCCGTCGGGCAAGCCGGATCATGCGGCGGTGCGGGCGGCAGCAGCCGCGGCCGAGCCATCGGAGCCGAGCGACACCGATATCCGCCGGCTGTTCGCCGACGTGTTGCACTTGGACCCCGGGCAGATCCGGCCCGACGCCACGTTCACCGCACTGGGCGGAACGTCGCTGAACTACGTCACGATGTCGGTGCGGCTGCAGAGTCTGCTCGGCCGACTGCCGTCCGGCTGGCCGGACGTGCCGGTGGCAGACCTGGAACGGCAGACGGCGACCGCGGCGGCTCCGTCTTCCCGCCTGCTGTCCGGAACCGTCGAGACCAGCGTGCTGCTGCGCGCCCTGGCGATCGTGCTGATCGTCGGCTCCCACGCCGAGTTGTTCGAACTCTGGGGCGGCGCCCATGTCCTGCTCGCCGTGGCCGGCTACAACTTCGCGCGCTTCGGGCTGTTCGCGGGGCCACGGCCGGAACGGATTCGCCGGCTGCGCACGACCATCGCCTGGATCGCGCTGCCGTCGATCGCGTGGATCGCGCTCGTCATGACGTTCTCCGACGATTACCACGCGTCGAACCTGTTGCTGGCCAACAAGATCCTGGGTCCCCACGACAGTATGACCGCGGGTCGACTGTGGTTCATCGAGGTCCTGGTGTACACGCTGATCGCGCTGACTCTGCTGTGTGCGATCCCCGCCGTCGACCGGTGGGAACGCCGCGCGCCGTTCGTCTTCGCCGCGGTGTTCCTGGCCGGCGGCGTCGCGCTGCGATACGACGTCCTGGGGCTAGAGCTGGGGCAGCAGGCCTGGTTCACCTACACGGCCCTGTGGTTCTTCGCCGCCGGCTGGGCCGCGGCCAGGGCGCGCACTACCGTCGAACGCGCCGTCGTGAGTGCGGTCATGGTCGTCTGTCTGACCGGATACTTCGGCGACGGTGTGCGCGAGATGCTGGTGCTCACCGGTGTGCTGTTGCTGATCTGGCTGCCCGCGTTGCGCTGTCCCCGCTGGACGGTGGCCGCGGCCGGGGTGCTGGCGGAGGCGTCGCTCTACACCTATCTGACGCACTTCCAGGTCTACCCGCTCTTCGAGGGTCACCCCCTGGTCGGCGTGACCTGCGCGCTGGCCGTCGGTGTGCTCCTGTCGTCGGTGATCGCGGGCCTGCGCCGTCGGCGTGCCGCCGGAACCGGTCTCGCCCTGACCCCGCTACGCTCGCCGCGTGCTCATCGCGATAGAGGGCGTCGACGGGGCCGGCAAACGGACGTTGACCAACGGACTGCGGGCGGCGTTCGAGGGCGCCGGCAGGTCGGTGGCGACGCTGGCGTTTCCCCGCTACCACCGGTCGATCACCGCTGATCTCGCCGCCGAAGCGCTGCACGGTGCACACGGTGACCTCGCCGATTCGGTGTACGCGATGGCGGTGCTGTTCGCTCTGGACCGCTCCGGCGCCCGCGACGAGATGGAGCACCTGTCGGCCGCGTACGACGTGGTGATCCTCGACCGCTACGTCTCCTCCAACGCGGCCTACACCGCGGCCCGGCTGCATCAGGACGCCGACGGGGAGGCGGTCGAGTGGGTGCGCGCGCTGGAGTTCGATCGGCTCCTCCTGCCGGTGGCCGACTGGCAGATCCTGCTCGACGTGCCCACCGCCCTGGCCGCCGAACGCGCCGAACGCCGTGCCGAACAGGAATCCGACCGGGCCCGTGACTCCTACGAGCGCGATGACGGTCTGCAGCGACGCACCGCCGCGGTCTACACCGGGCTGGCTGCCGCGGGCTGGGCAGGCGGCTGGAAGGTCGCCGGACCGGACGTCGACCCGGCGGCGCTGGCCGCCGAGTTGACCGGGCGCTGACCGCCACTGGAACCCTCCGCAAGCCCGAACGCGAAACGCCCTGCGTGGTAGCCGCGTTTTATCGCGATCTGGTGACACCATGGACACCATGAGGCAAAGGATCCTGGTCGTCGACGACGACCCGTCGCTGGCCGAGATGCTCACCATCGTCCTGCGCGGAGAGGGTTTCGACACCGCCGTGGTGGGCGATGGCACCCAGGCGCTCACCGCCGTGCGCGAACTGCGCCCGGATCTGGTGCTGTTGGACCTGATGCTGCCCGGGATGAACGGTATCGACGTGTGCCGGGTGCTGCGCGCCGACTCCGGCGTCCCCATCGTCATGCTGACCGCCAAGACCGACACGGTCGACGTCGTGCTGGGCCTGGAATCCGGGGCCGACGACTACGTCATGAAGCCGTTCAAGCCCAAAGAGCTGGTAGCTCGAGTTCGTGCCAGGCTGCGGCGCAACGAGGACGAACCCGCGGAGATGCTGTCGATCGGCGACGTCGAGATCGACGTTCCGGCCCACAAGGTCACGCGGCTGGGGGAGCAGATCTCGCTGACGCCACTGGAGTTCGACCTGCTGGTGGCGCTGGCACGGAAACCGCGCCAGGTGTTTACTCGAGATGTGCTGCTCGAACAGGTGTGGGGCTACCGGCATCCCGCCGACACCCGTTTGGTGAACGTGCATGTCCAGCGCCTCCGGGCCAAGGTCGAGAAGGACCCGGAGAATCCGCAGGTGGTGTTGACCGTTCGAGGAGTGGGATACAAGGCCGGACCTCCGTGACACCAGCCGTGGACCGGTCGCCGTGATCTGGGGGTCCAGGCGGCGCATCCACCGGCGGTCGGCGCCACTGGTGCGCGGGCTGGGTGTGCTCGGCCGCGCGCTGAGTCTGGCGTGGCGACGCTCGCTGCAACTGCGGGTGGTCAGCCTGACCCTGGGGCTCTCCCTCGCCGTCATTCTGGTCCTCGGCTTCGTGCTGACCAGCCAGATCACCGACCGCATCCTCGAGATCAAGGTCAAGGCCGCGACCGAGGAGATCGAACAGGCCCGCAACACCGTCGGCGGCATCGTCAGCGGCGAGGAGACCCGTTCCCTCGACAGCAGCCTGCAGCTGGCGCGCAACACGCTCATCGACCGAAAGTCCGACGCCGGTGCGGGTCTGGCCGGCGCCTACGACGCGGTCCTGGTGGTGCCCGGCGACGGCCCCCGCGCGGCCACCGCCGCCGGTCCCGTCAGCCAGGTCCCCGAGGCGCTGCGCGACTTCGTCAAAGCCGGTCAGGTCAGCTACCAATACGCCACCGTCACCACCGACGGTTTCTCCGGTCCGGCACTCATCGTCGGCAGCCCGACCTCCACGTCCAAGTCCCAGGTCACCAACCTCGAGCTGTACCTCATCTTCCCGTTGAACAACGAGGAGTCCACCATCGCGCTGGTGCGCGGGACCATGGCCACCGGCGGCGTCGTACTGCTCGGTCTCCTCGCCGCAATCGCCCTGCTCGTCGCCCGCCAGATCGTGCTGCCGGTGCGGTCCGCCTCGCGCATCGCCGAACGCTTCGCCGAAGGCCACCTCACCGAACGGATGCCGGTCCGCGGTGAGGACGACATGGCCCGTCTCGCAGTGTCCTTCAACGACATGGCCGAGAGCCTGTCACGCCAGATCACCCAGCTCGAGGAGTTCGGAAATCTGCAGCGCCGCTTCACCTCCGACGTCAGCCACGAACTGCGGACACCGTTGACGACGGTGCGGATGGCCGCCGACCTCATCTACGACCACATCCACGACTCGACCGACGACCCCGACCCGGGGCTGCGGCGGTCCACCGAGCTGATGGTCAACGAACTCGACCGGTTCGAGACGCTGCTCACCGATCTTCTCGAGATCTCCCGGCACGACGCGGGTGTCGCCGAGTTGTCCGTGGAATCGGTGGATCTGCGCTCCATCGTGCGCAGTGCGCTGGACAACGTCGGGCATCTCGCGCAGGACGCCGGCGTCGACCTCATCGTCGATCAACCGGAGAACGAGGTGATCGCCGAGGTCGATCCGCGTCGGGTGGAACGCATCCTGCGCAATCTGATCGCCAACGCCATCGACCACGCCGAGCGCAAACCCGTCCAGATCCGCGTCGCCGCCGACGTGGACACCGTCGCCGTGACGGTCCGCGATTACGGCGTAGGGCTGCGCCCGGGTGAGGAGAAGCTCGTGTTCAGTCGCTTCTGGCGATCGGATCCGTCCCGGGTGCGCCGCTCGGGCGGCACCGGTCTGGGCCTGGCGATCAGCATCGAGGACGCCCGCCTGCACCAGGGCCGGCTCGAGGCCTGGGGCGAACCGGGCAACGGCGCCTGCTTCCGGCTCACCCTGCCGTTGGTGCGCGGCCACAAGGTGACCACCAGCCCGTTGCCGCTCAAGCCGACCGTTCCCGACGCGTCACCGGGGCGCTCCGCCCGGGACCGCCAACCCGCCGAGGAGAAGGTGTGAGACGCCTGCTGGCGGCGGTCCTGCTGCTGGTGCTCGCGGTGACCGCATCCGCCTGTGCCGGGGTGCCGAGTTCCTCTGCGCCGCAGGCGATCGGCACCGTCGAGCGGCCTGCGCCACCGAGCCTGCCGAAACCGACGCCCGGCATGGATCCCGACGTGCTGCTGCGCGAATTCCTCAAGGCCACCGCCGATCCCGCCAACCGCCACCTCGCCGCGCGGCAGTTCCTCACCGAATCGGCCTCGAGAGGATGGGACGACGCCGGCAGCGCACTGCTCATCGACCGCGTGGTGTTTGTGGAAACCCGCGGCGCCGAACGCGTCTCGGTGCAGATGCGCGCCGACATCCTCGGCTCGCTGTCGGATGTGGGGGTGTTCGAGACCGGTGAGGGCGCGTTGCCCGACCCCGGTCTGATCGAGCTGATCAAGACCTCGGACGGATGGCGCATCGACCGCCTGCCCAACGGGGTGTTCCTGGACTGGCAGCAATTCCAGGCCACCTACAAGCGGAATACGCTGTATTTCGTCGACCCGACCGGAACCACCGTGGTCCCCGATCCGCGCTACGTCGCGGTCTCCGATCCCGACCAGCTGGCGACCGAACTGGTCAGCAAGCTCATCGCCGGACCCCGGCCGGAGATGCTCAACACCGTCCGAAACCTCGTCGGGTCGCCACTGGGGCTGCGCGGTCCGGTGACGCGCGCCGACGGCGGCAAGACCGGCATCGGCCGCGGATACGGCGGGGCGCGTGTCGATCTGGAGAACCTGTCGACCACCGATCCGCACAGCAGGCAGTTGCTGGCCGCCCAGATCATCTGGACCTTGAACCGCGCCGGTATCAACGGACCCTATGTGCTCAACGCCGACGGCGCGCCGCTCGACGACCGCTTCGCCGACGGGTGGGAGACCTCCGACGTCGCGGCCACCGATCCGGGCGCCTTCCCCGGCGCCGCGGCGGGTCTGCACGCGCTGATGGGCGGCTCGCTGGTGTCGCTGGACGGGCAGCGGGCGCCCCGGGTGTCGGGATCCTTCGGTGAGGCGCCCAACCAGGTGTCGGCGGCGATCTCGCGCAGCGGTCAAGACGCGGCCTCGGTGGTCGTCGAGCGGCCCGGCGCCCCCGACGTGTCGGCAACGCTGTGGATCGGTCCCCTCGGCGGCCCGGCCGCCCAGGCGCTGCAGGCGCGCAACCTGTCCCGGCCGAGCTGGTCGCTCGAGGACGCGGTGTGGGTGGTGGTCGACGGCAACAACGTCGTCCGGGTCCTGCAGGACGCGTCCGGCCAGGCCGCGCGGATTCCCGTCGACACCGCGCCGGTGGCCGCCAAGTTCCCCGGCCCGATCACCGAATTGCAGCTGTCCCGCGACGGCACCCGCGCGGCGATGGTGATCGTCGGACAGGTCATTCTCGCCTCGGTGGAACAGATGCCCGGCGGCCAGTACGCGCTGACATATCCGCGCCGGCTCGGATTCGGTCTGGGTGACAGTGTGGTCTCGCTGTCCTGGCGCACCGGCGACGATGTGGTGGTCAGCCGCAAGGACTCCCAGCACCCGGTGTCCTACGTCAACCTCGACGGAGTCAACTCCGACGGCCCCAGCAGCAACCTCGCGATGCCGGTGACGACTGTGGCCGCCAACCCGTCGACCGTCTACGTCGCCGACGCCCGGGGGGTCGTGCAGCTGTCGGCGGCGACCGCGGAGGGGGTTCCGTCGTGGACCGAGGTGCGGCCGCTGATGACGCCCGGGACGCTGCCGGTGCTGCCCGGCTGACGCGCCCGGTGCCCGTCACGTCGCGCTGACGCCCGGAATCCGGCCCGCGCGGAACGCCTCGACGAAGTGCCGGTGATCGTCGCGCACCACCACGGCGTACTCCAGCGCGAAAGAGACCAGATCCGAGACGAATTCGTCGATGCCGTCGCCGATGGCCGCGACGATCGCGTCCTCGGTCTGGAACGGGACGAGCGACTGGTCGCTGTCGGAGTCGCTGACGCAATGGACCTTGGCGACCGCCCGCCCGAGTTGCTCGACCACCTCGGCGAGCTCGGCGGGTTCGGTCAACTCGGTCCAGTCGAGATCGGCCTCGTACGGCGAGATCTCGCTGACGACGAACCCGGTGCCGTCGATGTCGGTATATCCGAGCAGCTGGTCGGCGTGCGCCTGCAGGGCGCGCTGTGAGACCGCGGTGCGATGGCCGTGGTGCTGGAAGTACTCGTGGACCTCGCGGTCGTCGACGATGCGGCTGGGCGCGGCCACGTTGCCCTGCTTCATCGACAACACGACGTCGTTGTCGAGCGCCTGGTTGAACCCTTCGATGAGCACGGTGTAGCTGGGCAGGCCGGCACTGCCGATGCCGAACCCCGTCTTGCCGATCACGTCTTTGACGTCGTAGGTGATGCCGTGGAACTGCTTCGGTCGCGGGATGGTCTGCAGATAGCGCCCGAAGGCCTCCTCCACCTTGTCCCGCTCCGCGTCGTCGAGTCTGCGGACGCCGGGCAGATCGCGGAAGCGGCGGTCCCATTCATCCACCACCGTCATGCGGTTGAGCATCTGTGCGCGGGTCGACATCCTCGCCGACTGCAGCGCCGCCAGCACCGCGCCGCGCGCGGTCTGCAGATTCAGCGCGAACGACGCGTCGGCGTCATGCTCGGTGAACCACCGCACCTGATCGACATATGCGTGTGCGAAAGTCGTTGTCAGCGCTGCGATCTCTTCGTCCGACAGCGCTTTCTGCCAGCACAGCAGCGCCAGGCTCGCCACGAACCGCTGCAGGTCCCAGGTGAAATGCCCCACGAACGCCTCGTCGAAATCGTTGACGTCGAAGATCAGCACGCCGGAGCCGTCCATGTAGGTGCCGAAGTTCGCGGCGTGCAGATCACCCTGGATCCAGACCCGCCCGGTGCGTTCGTCGGCCCACCGGTCCGGCCGCGCGGCCACGTCGGCGTAGAACACGCAGGCGCTGCCCCGGTAGAACGCGAAGGGGTCGGCGGCCATCTTGCGGAACTTGGTCCGGAACGCATCAGGGTCCGCCGCCATCAGATCCGAGAACGCGTCGACGAGGCTGTCGACGATGAAGGATTCGCGTTCGCTGCCGGTGCGCATGCCGCAGTGTTGCCCGTGGCATCCGGTTCCACGCCCTTCGGCCGTCGGCTCCCTGCGAGTTGTCGGAGCCCCGCGCGACACTGGCCCCGTGCTCGATCTGGTGCTGCCTCGCGAATGCGGGGGTTGCGGCGCACCCGGGGTCTCCTGGTGCGGCAGCTGCGCCGGGGATCTGGCGGTCCGCGACGATCAGCCGCACGTCGTCATCCCACGGATCGATCCCGGCGTCCCGGTGTTCGCCCTGGGCCGCTACGCGGGGCCGCGCCGTCGCGCGATCGTCGAACTCAAGGAGCACGGCCGCAGTGATCTCGCCGCGGTGTTCGCACCCGCGCTGCGGCAGGCGCTGACACACCTGGCGACCTGGGGAATCGTGGACGGCGCGGTCGCACTGGTGCCCGCGCCCACCCGGTTCCTCGCGGCGCGCCGCCGCGGCGGTGACCCGGTGACGCGGATCGCCAGAGCGACCGGGCGGAAGGTGATCCCCGCGCTGCGCACGCGTCCGTTCACCCGGGATTCCGTGGGTCTGTCGGTCACCGACCGGGAGCGCAACATCGCAGGCCGCATCCGGCTGACGGCGCCGCCCGGCCGGGTGGTGCTGCTGGTCGACGACGTCATCACCACCGGCGCGACGGCCGCCGAATCGGTCCGGGTGCTGCAAACCGCCGGCGCGGAGGTTCCCGCAGTCCTCACCCTCGCGTACGCATGATCTACGGCCGTCGATTACCTCGGGATCAAACCGGCGTGAAGAACTCGAAACAGGTCCGGGAATCACTGGCCGACCGCGTGAACAACGACTACCGTCGGCCTTAACCAGCCGTGAACTCCACGGTGGGCGCTCAGCACGAAGCGCCACTTCGCCGCACAACGGTAGGAGGTGAGTACTCGACACCTTGCGCCGGTGGGCTGCGGCCTCCGTTTTCTCGACCGCACTCTCATCGGCGCGTCTCGTGATTGGTCCCGGCACGCCACCGGCGTGCGATGCGCAAGAGAAACGAGTTGCACAGTATGTCAACCCATTCCATCGAATCCGACAGCACTGCCGTCATGGACAGAGTGGTCGACCCCGAGCGTTCTTCCA
The DNA here is from genome assembly GCF_001665575.1 of Mycobacterium sp. 852013-51886_SCH5428379. Classification (GTDB taxonomy): domain Bacteria; phylum Actinomycetota; class Actinomycetes; order Mycobacteriales; family Mycobacteriaceae; genus Mycobacterium. The sequence goes on from NZ_LZSU01000013.1 coordinate 15,793, forward strand.
CCGAAGGTGGCTCGGCCGACGTCGTCGTCAAGGGCCGCAACGTCGAGATCCCCGATCACTTCCGCACCTACGTCGCCGAGAAGCTCGCGCGGCTCGAACGATTCGACCGCAGCATCTATCTCTTTGACGTCGAACTCGACCACGAGAACAATCGCCGTCAACGCAAGAACTGCCAGCACGTCGAGATCACCGCGCGCGGTCGCGGACCCGTCGTGCGCGGCGAGGCCTGCGCCGAGAGCTTCTACGCCGCCTTCGAGGCCGCGGTGAGCAAACTCGAGAACCGGCTGCGTCGCAGCAAAGACCGCCGCAAGATCCACTACGGGGACAAGCGTCCCGTCTCGGTGGCCGAGGCGACCGCCTTCACCGCGATGCTCGATGAGTCCGCACCCGCACCCGTCGACGAGGAAACCCGGATCGACGGCGCCGCTGTCGACGGGGCGGTCCTCGACGATCACGAACCCGGCCGCATCGTCCGCGTCAAGGACCACCCCGCCACCCCGATGACCGTCGACGACGCGCTGTCCCAGATGGAGCTCGTCGGTCACGACTTCTTCCTGTTCCACGACAAGGAGACCGATCGGGCCTCGGTGGTCTACCGCCGCCACGCCTACGACTACGGCATCATCCGGCTGACGGAGCCGCCCGGCTGATTCCGCGCCCACTGCTCGGACACGAGAACCCCGCGACCACCGCGTCGCGGGGTTCTTGCGTATCGGGGGCCGGACTTATGGCCCGGGGAATCGGCGTTCCCAGGTCCGGCCTCTACCATGGACGACGTTCCTTACCTCAAACACAGGGGAAAAAGCGTGCTCGATAAGTTGCTCCGTCTCGGTGAAGGCCGCATGGTCAAGCGCCTCAAGAAGGTCGCCGACTATGTCAATACCTTGTCCGACGACGTCGAGAAGCTGTCTGACGCCGAGCTGCGCGCCAAGACCGACGAGTTCCGCAAGCGGGTCGCCGACGGCGAAGACCTCGACGATCTGCTGCCCGAGGCGTTCTCGGTGGCCCGCGAGGCCGCTTGGCGGGTACTGAGCCAGCGGCACTTCGACGTCCAGGTGATGGGCGGCGCCGCCCTGCACTTCGGCAACGTCGCGGAGATGAAGACCGGTGAGGGCAAGACCCTGACCTGTGTGCTGCCCGCGTATCTCAACGCGCTGTCCGGCAAGGGCGTCCACGTCGTGACGGTCAACGACTACCTGGCCAAACGCGACAGCGAATGGATGGGCCGCGTCCACCGCTTCCTCGGCCTCGAGGTCGGCGTGATCCTGTCGGGTCTGACCCCCGATCAGCGCCGCGCCGCCTACGCCGCGGACATCACCTACGGCACCAACAACGAGTTCGGTTTCGACTACCTGCGCGACAACATGGCCCACCGGCTCGAGGATCTCGTGCAGCGCGGCCACAACTTCGCCGTTGTCGACGAGGTCGACTCGATCCTCATCGACGAGGCCCGCACCCCGCTGATCATCTCCGGGCCGGCGGACAGCGCGTCGAACTGGTATCCGGAGTTCGCGCGGCTGGCGCCGCTGATGGAGAAGGACGTCCACTACGAGGTCGACCTGCGCAAGCGCACCGTCGGTGTGCACGAGCTGGGCGTCGAGTTCGTCGAGGATCAGCTCGGTATCGACAACCTGTACGAGGCCGCGAACTCGCCGCTGGTCAGCTACCTGAACAACGCGCTGAAGGCCAAGGAGCTGTTCCAGCGCGACAAGGACTACATCGTCCGCAACGGCGACGTGCTCATCGTCGACGAGTTCACCGGCCGCGTGCTGATGGGCCGACGCTACAACGAGGGCATGCACCAGGCCATCGAGGCCAAGGAGCACGTCGAGATCAAGGCCGAGAACCAGACGCTGGCCACGATCACGCTGCAGAACTACTTCCGCCTCTACAACAAGCTCGCCGGCATGACCGGCACCGCTCAGACCGAGGCGTCGGAGCTCTACGAGATCTACAAGCTGGGCGTGGTGCCCATCCCGACCAACCGACCGATGGTGCGCGCCGACCAGACCGACCTCATCTACAAGACCGAAGAGGCCAAGTACATCGCGGTGGTCGACGACGTCGTCGAGCGCTACGAGAAGGGTCAGCCGGTCCTGATCGGCACTACCAGCGTCGAGCGTTCGGAATACCTGTCCAAGCAGTTCACCAAGCGCAAGGTGCCGCACAACGTCCTCAACGCGAAGTTCCACGAGCAGGAGGCGAACATCATCGCCGAGGCCGGCCGCCTCGGCGCGATCACCGTGGCCACCAACATGGCCGGCCGCGGCACCGACATCGTGCTCGGCGGCAACGTCGACTTCCTGGCCGACAAGCGCCTGCGCGAGCAGGGCCTCGATCCCGTCGAGACTCCCGACGAGTACGAAGCCGCCTGGGACAAGACCGTCAACCAGATCAAGGACGAGGTCGCCGCGGAGGCCGAAGAGGTCCGCGAAGCGGGTGGGCTCTATGTGCTGGGCACCGAGCGGCACGAGTCGCGCCGTATCGACAATCAGCTGCGTGGTCGCTCCGGCCGCCAGGGCGATCCCGGTGAGTCGCGGTTCTACCTGTCGCTGGGCGATGAACTCATGCGGCGCTTCAACGGCGCCACCCTCGAGGCGCTGCTGACCCGGCTGAACCTGCCCGACGATGTGCCGATCGAGGCCAAGATGGTCACCCGCGCCATCAAGAGTGCGCAGACCCAGGTCGAGCAGCAGAACTTTGAGGTCCGCAAGAACGTCCTCAAGTACGACGAGGTGATGAACCAGCAGCGCAAGGTCATCTACAAGGAACGCCGCCTCATTCTCGAAGGCGAGAACCTGCAGGACCAGGCGCACCAGATGCTCGTCGACGTCGTCACCGCCTACGTCGACGGCGCCACCGCCGAGGGGTACTCCGAGGACTGGGACCTGGAGAAGCTGTGGGAGGCGCTGCGGCAGCTGTATCCGGTGGGCGTCGACCACCACGACCTCATCGACTCCGACGCGATCGGCGAGGCCGGCGAGCTCACCCGCGAGGAACTGCTCGACGTGCTGATCAAGGACGCCGAGAGCGCGTACGCCGAGCGTGAGCGTCAGCTCGAGGAGATCGCCGGCGAGGGCGCGATGCGCCAGCTCGAGCGCAACGTGCTGCTCAACGTCATCGACCGCAAGTGGCGTGAACACCTCTACGAGATGGATTACCTCAAGGAGGGCATCGGCCTGCGCGCGATGGCTCAGCGCGATCCGCTCGTCGAGTACCAGCGTGAGGGCTACGACATGTTCGTGGCCATGCTCGAGGGCCTCAAGGAGGAGTCGGTCGGCTTCCTATTCAACGTCGCGGTGGAGGCCAACCCGTCGCCTACGGTCGCGCCGGTCGCGCCGCCGCAGGGCTTGGCCGACCTGGCCGGCGGTAAGGGCAATGCCCAGGCCGAGGCACGTCAGGGCGGCGGCGTGGCGACCAAGGAGCGCGAGACGCCGGCGCCGCAGGTGCGGGCCAAGGGCATCGAGAACGAGGCGCCGCCGCTGACCTACGTCGGTCCCGGCGAGGACGGGTCTGCGGAGGTTCAGCGCAGCAACGGCGGCGCCCCCGCCGCCGCGGGCGGCACCCGCCGCGAGCGCCGCGAGGCCGCGCGCCGGGAGGCCAAGACCAACTCGCCGAAGACGCGCCGCCGCGGCTGACGCTCAGCCGATCTGTAAAGCGGTCACCTGCCAGCGGCCGTCGCCGAGCGGTTCGACCCGCGCGGCGATGGCGCGTACGCGGGTGCCGCGGGTGTAGGTCGCGGACACCTCGACGGCCGAGTGTCCGTTGCTGCTGTGTAACCGCATCCGGCGCAGCGCCGCACCGGTCTGCTGCGCGCTGCGGGGCTGTCGGCTCAACGCCGCGACCGCGTCGAGTTGCGCCGGGGCGAGCAGCGTCTTGAGGTGCGACACCGGCCGTCTGCGGTCGAGTACCTCCAGGACGCGGCGCAACGCCAGGTCGGTGAACACCGCCGCGGCCCGCGGGGGGCCGGTACCGGACCCCGTATCCGACTCCGTGCCCGATTGTGCTGTGCGCGTTGACCGCAACGGTCGCGGAGTGTGCCTGCGCAACGCCGCGGGGGACGGTGCCGGACACGGTGCGGACGCCGAACCCACCGGTGCGGGTTCGTAGTCGACGACCGGCGACGTGAACGATCGGCGGGCGGCGGGCGGACGGGATGTGGTCACGGCGACTCTCCGAAGACACTGCGGGACAGGGGCGCCGTCGCGGGGAGAGGAACGGGCCGTTTCATCGTCGCACGGTTCGGCGGGGGTGCTGTGCACCCGTGATGCGCGTGCACAGCCTGTCCGGTTACCGTGGCCAGGACCGCTGATGGGCCGCCGACGGGTCGCCGATGGGCCGATGAGGTGACGGACGTATGGGGGAGGGCACTGCCGCATGGTGACGAGGCTGTCGGCGTCCGACGCGGCGTTCTACCACCTGGAGAACTCCGCGACGCCGATGTACGTCGGCAGCCTGTCGATACTGCGCAGACCCCGTAACGGCCTGAGTTACGAGACGCTGCTGGCCACCGTGGAACAGCGGCTGCCGCAGATCCCGCGGTACCGGCAGAAGGTCCGCGAGGTGACCATGAATCTGGCCCGGCCGGTGTGGGTCGACGACCGCGACTTCGACATCACCTACCACATCCGCCGTTCGGCGCTGCCGTCTCCGGGCAGCGACGCCCAGTTGCACGAACTGGTGGCCCGCCTGGCCGCGCGACCGCTGGACAAGTCGCGCCCGCTCTGGGAGATGTACCTGGTCGAGGGTTTGGCGAAGAACCGGGTCGCGATCTACACCAAATCCCATCAGGCGCTCGTCAACGGGATGACCGCGCTCGAGATCGGCCACGTCATCGCCGACCGCACCCAGAAGCCGCCGACGTTCGGCGAGGACATCTGGGTGCCCGCGCGGGAGCCGAGTGACCGTGCGCTGCTGATCGGCGCGGTCGGGGAGTGGCTGATGCGCCCGGCCGACCAATTGGCGTCGCTGCGGACGACCGTGGCCGAGGTGACGACCAACGCCGAGGAACTCCTCGCGGTAGGGCGGCGCTTCGCGGACGTCGCACGGCTGGTGGCGCGGGGCACGGCGCCGTCGAGCCCGCTGAACGCCACGGTGTCGCGCAACCGGCGGTACACGGTGGCCAACCACAGCCTCGACGACTACCGGGCCGTGCGGGCCCGCTACGACTGCGACATCAACGACGTGGTGCTCGCGGTCGTTGCCGGCGCGCTGCGGAACTGGTTGCTGTCGCGCGGGGAACCCGTCACGCCGACGACCACCGTGCGCGCCATGGCGCCGATGTCGGTGTATCCCGACGCCGAACTCGACGCGACCGGTCCCGGGCAGGCCATCAGCGAGGTGGCGCCGTTCCTGGTGGATCTGCCCGTCGGCGAGGGCAATGCCGTCATCCGGTTGTCGCAGATCGCCCACACCACCGAATCGCACCCGACCGCCGCGAGCCTGGTCGACGCCAGGACCATCGTCACGCTGTCCGGTTTCGCGCCACCGACGTTGCACGCCATGGGAACTCGCGTGGCCACCAGCTTCTCGGCCCGGCTGTTCAACCTGCTGATCACCAACGTCCCCGGCGCGCAGAAACAGATGTACGTGGCCGGGACCAAACTTCTCGACACCTACGCCGTCCCGCCTCTGCTGCACAACCAGGTGCTGGCGATCGGGGTGACGTCCTACAACGGTCAGCTGTACTTCGGCATCAACGCCGACCGGGACGCGATGAGCGACGTCGATGTGCTCCCGGCTCTGCTGCAGGAGTCCCTCGACGAACTGCTCGAAGCCGCCCGCTGACGGTCCCCGAAAGGGCCGGGGAGTTGACGGGGCTGCCCGTCAGGGGTCTCATGGTCAGACCATGACCACCTCCACTGAGAAGCCCAGAGGCGAGAAAGCCCGCAAAGCGCTGCGCTCACCGACCGGCGGCGCCATCCCGCATCCCGTCCTCGACATCGAGGTGGACGAGGACGCCCAGAAACGCCGTCGCGGCGTCGACTGGATCGTCTTCGGTGTCACCGCCGCCCTGGCGGTGGCGTTCCTGACCTGGGGCGCAGTGAGCACCGAGTCGCTGGCGTCGGCGTCCGCCGCGGCGCTCGGCTGGGTGATGGACAACACCGGCTGGTTGTTCGTGATGACCGCGTCGGGATTCGTCGTGTTCGTCGTGTGGCTGGCCGTCAGCCGGTTCGGCAACATCCCGCTGGGCCGCGACGACGAGGAGCCCGAGTTCCGGACCGTGTCGTGGATCGCGATGATGTTCAGCGCCGGTATGGGCATCGGCCTGATGTTCTACGGCGTGGCCGAACCGCTGACGCACTTCGTCACCCCGCCGCCGGGCACGGGTGAGGCCGGTAACGAGCACGCCGCCCAGACCGCGATGGCGACCACGCTGTTCCACTGGACCCTGCACCCGTGGGCCATCTACGCGGTGGTCGGCCTGGCGATCGCCTACGGGGTGTACCGCAAGGGCCGGCTGCAGCTGGTGAGCGCCGCCTTCGAGCCGTTGCTGGGCAAGCGTGTCCACGGTGGCTGGGGCAAGGTGATCGACATGCTGGCGATCTTCGCCACGCTGTTCGGTTCCGCCGCGTCGCTGGGACTGGGCGCGCTGCAGATCAGCAGCGGCCTGCAGATCGTGGCGGGGATCGGTGAGACCGGCAACGCGGTGCTGATCGGCATCATCGCGGTGCTGACCGCCGCCTTCGTGCTGTCGGCGGTGTCGGGCGTGGCCAAGGGCATCCAGTGGCTGTCGAACATCAACATGGTGCTGGCCGTGGTGCTGGCGTTGTTCGTGTTCGTCGTCGGCCCGACGGTGTTCATCCTCAACCTGATTCCGACCTCGTTGGGCAGCTACTTCCAGGATCTGGCGCTGATGTCCGCGCGTACCGGCGCCGAGGGCGGCGACGTCAACTCCTGGCTGCAGAGCTGGACCGTCTTCTACTGGGCGTGGTGGCTGTCCTGGACGCCGTTCGTGGGCATGTTCATCGCCCGCATCTCACGCGGCCGCACCATCCGGCAGTTCGTCGCCGGCGTGCTGCTGGTGCCCAGCGTGGTGTCGCTGATCTGGTTCTGTGTCTTCGGCGGCGCCGCGATCCGCGAACAGCAGTCCGGCGTCGACGTGGTGGGCGACGGCAGCAGCGAGGGTCAGTTGTTCGGGCTGCTCGAGCAGTATCCGCTGGCAACGATCGCCAGCGTGCTGGTGATGGTGCTGGTGGCGATCTTCTTCGTCTCGGGTGCGGACGCCGCCTCGATCGTGATGGGCTCGCTGTCGGAGCACGGCACGATCGAACCGTCACGGCGGACCGTCGTGTTCTGGGGTGTGGCCACCGGTGCGGTCGCGGCGGTGATGCTGCTGGTCGGCGGCTCGGACGCACTCAACGGGCTGCAGACCATCACGATCCTCGCGGCGGTGCCGTTCGTGCTGGTGATGGTCGGGCTGTGCGTCAGCCTGGTCAAGGATCTGCGGCTGGATCCGTTGATGGTGCGCAAGCGATATGCCTCGGAGGCGGTCGACAACGCGGTCGTCCACGGCGTGATGGAGCACGGCGACGACTTCGTGATCTCGGTGGAGAAGGATCCGAACGCCGACTGATCGGCAGGTTGGTCCCTACCGTCGCTAGTCTCGCCTGGTGCGCGTCTACATCCCGGTGACCCTGGCCATGCTGTCGCAGCTCGTCGCCGACGGGTCGATCCACGCGCTGTCCGGCACCGCGTTCGCGGTCACGCCGACGCTGCGGGAGTCCTACGCCGAGGGCGATGAGGACGAACTCGCCGAGATCGCGATGCGTGACGCGGCGCTGGCATCGCTGCGGTTGCTGTCCGGTGCGCAGGACGCGGGGGGCCATCCGCCGCGCCGGGCCGTGCTGGTGGCCGACGCCGAGGCCACGGTCCGGCCCGACCTCGACGATGCGGTGGTCCGGCTCGCCGGACCGGTGGCACTGAGCGATGTGGTGGCCGCCTACGTCGACATCGCCGACGCCGAGGCGGCCGTCCGGCGGGCGATCGAGGCGGTCGATCTGGCGGATCTCGGAGACGAGGACGCCGAGCTCACGGTCGGCGACGCCCAGGACCACGATCTGGCGTGGTACGCGCCGCAAGAGCTGCCGTTCCTGCTCGAATTGCTCTGATCCGGGGTGGTGACGGCCCTGTAACCTACGGTACCGTAGGTTGCATGGCCAAGAACTCGATCAAGGTCTCGGCCAACGTCGCCGAGACCGTGCGCCCCAAGATCACCAGCAGGCATCCTGCGCTGGCCGCCCTCCGCTCGCTTGCCGTGCGCGTGACGACTCCGCTGCTGCCCGACGACTATCTGCAGCTGGCCAATCCGCTGTGGTCGGCGCGCGAGCTGCGCGGTCGTGTGCTGGAGGTCCGCCGCGAAACCGAGGATTCAGCGACCCTGGTCATCAAACCCGGATGGGGTTTCTCGTTCGACTACCAGCCTGGTCAGTACATCGGCATCGGCCTGCTCATCGACGGCCGGTGGCGCTGGCGGTCCTATTCGCTGACGTCGAGTCCCGTCACCGGCGAGCGCACCATCACGATCACCGTCAAGGCGATGCCCGAGGGCTTCCTGTCGACCCACCTCGTCGGCGGAGTGCAACCCGGCACGATCGTGCGGCTCGCCGCACCCCAGGGCAACTTCGTGATGCCGGATCCGGCGCCGGCCAAGATGTTGTTCCTCACCGGAGGTTCCGGAATCACCCCCGTGATGTCGATGCTGCGGACCCTGGCCCGCCGTGACCAGATCACCGACATCGTCCACGTCCACTCCGCGCCGACCGAGGCCGACGTGCTGTTCCGAACCGAACTGGCCCGGCTGCACGACGACCACCCGGGCTACCGCCTGACACTGCGCGCCACCCGCTCCGAGGGCAGGCTCGACATGGCCGCACTCGACGCCGAGGTGCCCGACTGGCGCGATCGGCAGGTGTGGGCCTGTGGACCGGAGGGAATGCTCTCCGAAGCGGAGAAGAAGTGGACCGCCGCCGGCATCGCCGAACACCTGCATCTGGAGCGCTTCGCCGCGGTCCGCACCGCGGTGCACGGCGCAGGCGGCACGGTGCAGTTCGCCCGCAGTGGCAAAACCGTCGAGGTCGATGCGGCGACGTCGCTGATGGACGCCGGCGAACAGGCCGGCGTACGGATGCCGTTCGGCTGCCGGATGGGCATCTGCCAATCCTGTGTGGTCAGCCTCGTCGACGGCCACGTCCGGGATCTGCGCACCGGTGTCGAGCACGAACCCGGCAACCGGATTCAGACCTGCGTCTCCGCCGCGTCAGGCGACTGCACGCTCGATGTCTGAGGTTTACTGGCTGGTAACCTACGGGTACGTAGGTTACGGTAGCGTAGGAAGTGAAGGGAGGCGGAAACCATGGCAGTCACAGACGTACCGGCATTCACGCATTTGACGGAAGCCGACATCGAGGCGTTGGGCGCCGAGCTCGACGCGATCCGCCAGGACATCGAGGACTCCCGCGGCGAGCGCGATGCGCGCTACATCCGCCGTGCCATCGCCGCACAGCGGGCGATGGAGCTGGCAGGCCGCGTGATGCTGGCCGCGAGCTCGCGCCGCTCCGCGTGGTGGGCAGGTACCGCGACCCTGGGCGTGGCCAAGATCATCGAGAACATGGAGATCGGCCACAACGTCATGCACGGCCAGTGGGACTGGATGAACGATCCGGAGATCCACTCGTCGACCTGGGAGTGGGACAACGCGGGCGCCTCCAAGCACTGGCGCTTCACCCACAACTTCATGCACCACAAGTACACGAACATCCTCGGTATGGACGACGACGTGGGCTATGGGCTCATCCGCGTCACCCGGGACGCCAAATGGAAGCCGTTCAACCTCGGCAACCTGTTGTACAACACGATCCTCATGCTCGGCTTCGAGTGGGGAATCGGCCTGCAGCACGTCGAGCTCGGGAAGATCTTCAAGGGCCGCGACAACCGCGACGACTCCAAGGTGCGGGCGCAGGAGTTCGCCAAGAAGGCGGGCGCTCAGCTGGCCAAGGACTACGTCGCGTGGCCGGCGCTGACGGCGCTCTCGCCCGGTGCGACCTACCGGTCGACGCTGACCGCCAACGCGATGGCCAACGTCATCCGCAACGTGTGGTCGAACGCGGTGATCTTCTGCGGTCACTTCCCCGACGGCGCCGAGAAGTTCACCAAGACCGACATGGTCGGCGAGTCCAAGGGGCAGTGGTACCTGCGCCAGATGCTGGGCAGCGCGAACTTCGAGGGCGGCTGGGTGCTGCGGTTCATGAGCGGCAACCTGTGCCACCAGATCGAGCACCACCTGTTCCCCGATCTGCCGAGTAACCGGTACCACGAGATCGCGGTCCGGGTCAGGGAGATCTGCGACAAGTACGACCTGCCCTACACCACGGGCTCGTTCTTGCTGCAGTACGGCAAGGCGTGGCGCACCATCGCCAAGCTGTCGCTGCCGGACAAGTACCTGCGCGACACCGCCGACAACGCTCCCGAGACCCGCAGTGAGCGGATGTACGCCACGCTGGAATCCGGTTTCGGCGTGCAGGATCCGGTCACCGGCCGGCGACGCGGGTTGCGCACGGCGATCGCCGAGGCGCGGGCGCGTCGGCGCGAGAAGCGGGCGATCAAGGCGGTCGAGTCGAACCTGATCGACACCGCCGCCTGATCGACACCGACTGCCTGACAGCACAGACGAACGAAGCGGGCCTGCGGTTTTCACCGCAGGCCCGTTTCGCGTCTCGGGGGAAGAGTCAGTCGGGGATGTCAGTCGGGGATGTAGTCGAACGTGTCCGGATTCGGACCGGTCCGGCCGTCCTCACCCTTGTCGAGCGCGGTCAGTGCGTCGATGTCCGCGTCGCCGAGCTCGAAGTCGAACAGGGCGAGGTTCTCCTCAATTCGCTTGGGCGTCACCGACTTCGGGAAGACGATGTCGCCGCGCTGGATGTGCCAGCGCAGCACGACCTGGGCCGGGGTCTTGCCCGTGGCCTCGGCGATGCGGGTGACCTCCGGATCGTCGAGGACCTTGCCCTGCGCGATCGGTGACCACGCCTCGGTGGCGATGCCGTGCTCCCGGCCGTAGGCGCGGACAGCCTCGTTGACGAAGTACGGATGCACCTCGATCTGGTTGACCGCGGGCACCGTCTCGGTCTCCCGGGCCAGCCGCTCCAGGTGATCGACCTGAAAGTTCGAGACGCCGATACTGCGCGCGCGGCCGTCCTTCTTGAACTCCTCGAGGGTCTGCCACGTCGAGACGAAATCGCCGTCGTACAGCGTCGGCAACGGCCAGTGGATGAGGAACAGATCCACGTAGGCGTCATCGCCGTCGAAACCCAGCGCCTGCAACGTCTCGTCGAACGCGCGCCGCGCCTTGTCGGGCTCGTGGAAACCGTTGTTGAGCTTGCTCGTGATGAACACCTCGCCGCGGCTGATGCCGCTGTTGCGGATGCCTTCGCCGACGCCGCGCTCGTTTTGGTACATCTCCGCGGTGTCGATGTGGCGATAACCCAGATCCAGCGCGGTCTTCACCGCGTCGGCGGTCTCGTCGGGGTCGATCTGGTAGACGCCGAAGCCCAGCTGGGGGATCGTTGCGCCGTCGTTCAGGGTGATCGTGGGAATGGTGCTCAAGGTCGAGCCTCCTTCTGGTCGTGGTCCCCACTTGCCGGAGTGCCCGCTGATCCGGACGTGCACACGCCCGCCACCCTGTGCGTTATCTGGGTATCAGGCTTCCTTGAGCGCGGTGAGCAGCCTGCGGGCGGCGGCCACCCGGTCGGCCGCCGCACCGGTCAATGCGTCGAGAGCGCATTCGGGGTCCGCGGGGGGCCCCATGTGTCCGCAGCCGCGGGGGCAGTCGGCGATCGCCTCGGCCAGATCGGAGAACGCGAGCAGCACGTCGTCGGATTCGATGTGGGCCAGACCGAACGACCGGATGCCGGGGGTGTCGATCACCCAGCCGGATCCGGCCAGCGGCAGCGCCACCGACTGCGTCGAGGTGTGTCGGCCCTTGCCGACGCCGCTGACGCTGCCGATGGCCCGGTGCGCCTCGGGCACCAGCCGGTTCACCAGGGTCGACTTACCGACCCCCGAGTGTCCGAGCAGCACGGTCACCTTGCCCTCCAGCAACGGCCGCACCGCGTCGAGCGGGACGTCGCGGCCCGCGGTCGTCACGGTCAGATCGAGACCGGCGAACTGCGCGGCGAACTGTTCGGCCGGTGCCAGGTCGGATTTCGTCAAGCACAGGATCGGGTCGAGCCCGCCGGCGTACGCGGCGATCAGCGCCCGTTCGACGAATCCGGTGCGCGGCGGTGGATCGGCCAGGGCCACCACCGCGAGCAACTGGTCGGCGTTGGCGACCACCACCCTTTCGGTGGGGTCGGTGTCATCGGCGGTGCGGCGCAACACCGTTCGGCGCTCCCGCCGCCGCACGATCCGCGCCAGCGTGTCGGGGCGGCCGGTCAGGTCGCCGACCACGTCCACGTCGTCGCCGACGACGATGGGGGTGCGGCCCAGTTCGCGGGCGCGCATGGCGACCACCACGTTGTCCGGATCCCCGTCCAGTGCGCAACCCCACCGGCCGCGGTCCACCGTTACGACCATCGCGCTGCGTGCATCGGCGTGTTCGGGCCGGGTCTTGGTCCGCGGTCGAGAGCCCCGACCCGGCCGTATCCGGACGTCGGACTCGTCGTACTCGCGACGGCTCAAGCGCCGTCCCCGGCGACGGGGATCGTCTGTCCGGCCAGCATGTCGGCCCACATGGCGGCAAACTCGGGCAGCGTCTTGGCGGTGGTGCCGATGTCCTCGACCTCCACCCCGGGCACCCGCAGCCCGACGATCGCGCCCGCCATGGCCATCCGATGGTCGGCATAGGAATGCCAGGTGCCGCCCGTCAGTGGCGTCGCCTTGATGAGCAGACCGTCGTCGGTCTCCTCGCAGTCACCGCCGAGCCCGGTGATCTCGGCACGGAGCGCGGCCAGCCGGTCGGTCTCGTGACCGCGCAGGTGGGCGATGCCCGACAGCCGCGACACGGAGCCGGGCGTCGCCAGTGCTGCGAGGGCGGCCACCGCGGGTGTCAGTTCGCCGACATCGTGCAGATCGGCCTCGAACCCGTCGTAGAGCCGGCTGCCCTGCACCTCGAGGTAGGTGTCGGCCTGCCGGACGTCCGAGCCCACCTTCTCGAGGATGGCCAGGATCGCCTCGGCGGGCTGGATGCTGACGGGTGGCCATCCGGTCACCCGCACGGCCCCTCCGGTGACCACCGCGGCGGCCAGGAACGGCACCGAGTTCGACAGGTCGGGTTCGATCTCCCAGTCCCGGGCCGCGACGGGGCCGGGATGCACGGTCCACCGGTTGGCTTCCCGGTCGTCGACCTCCACGCCGGCTTCCCGCAGCATCGCCACCGTCATCGCGATGTGCGGTGCCGACGGCACGGAGGTGCCGGTGTGCACGATCGTCAGCCCCTCCGTGAACGCGGCACCCGACAGCATCAACCCGGACACGAACTGCGAGGACGCCGACGCATCGATTTCCACTGTTCCGCCGGACACCGCACCGGCGCCGCGCACCCGGAACGGGAGACCGTCCCCGTCGACGTCGACCCCGAGCCCACGCAGACCCGCCAGCAGCGGTGTGATGGGCCGCACGCGGGCCTGCTCGTCGCCGTCGAACTCGACGGTCTCGGTGCTCAGCGCCGCCACGGGCGGCAGGAACCGCAGCACGGTGCCGGCCAGCCCGCAGTCAATGCGCACGTCCGGTGGCGGGGCCAGCCGCCCGCCGACCCGGAGCCGGCTGTCGACGGCGTCGGCGCACTCGATCTCGACCCCGAGGGCCCGCAGCGCTCCGATCATCAGGTCGGTGTCGCGGCTGCGCAGCGCGCCGGTGATCGTGGACGGGCCCTGGGCGGTGGCCAGCGCAGCCAGCACGAGGGCCCGATTGGTCTGGGACTTCGAACCCGGAACGGTGACGGTCGCATGCACCGGGGTCGGCGTCGAGGGGGCCGGCCAATTGGTCACGGACCCATCCTGCCTCACAGCGGTGAACGCCTCGCCCGTGCCACTATCGAAGGTATGTGCGGACGTTTCGCGGTCACCACCGATCCGGCCCTGCTGGCCGAGAAGATCCAGGCCATCGACGAGACCACGGCCACCACGGCGTCGAAGGACAGCGGTCCCAATTTCAACGTGGCGCCCACGACCGTCATCAGCACCGTCGTCAAACGCCACACCGACCCCGACGACGAATCGACGCGCCGTATCCGCTCCATGCGCTGGGGCCTGATACCGCCGTGGGTGAAGTCGGCCGACGACGGCGCCCCGGACAACAAGGGCCCGCTGCTGATCAACGCCCGCGCCGAGAAAGTGAACTCGTCGCCGGCGTTCCGCAGCTCCGCGAAGAGCAAGCGCTGTCTGGTGCCGATGGACGGCTGGTACGAGTGGCGCGGCTCGAAGGGTGCCAAGACCCCGTTCTACATGTACGGCGCCGACGGGGAACCGCTCTTCATGGCCGGCCTGTGGTCGACGTGGCGGCCCGCTGGAAAGTCCGGGGCGGCGCCGTCCGATTCCCCGCCGCTGCTCAGCTGCACCATCATCACCACCGACGCCGCAGGGCCGCTGGCCGACATCCACGACCGCATGCCGCTGTCGATCAGCCGCGACGACTGGGACCGCTGGTTGGACCCCGATGCGCCGATCGACGAGGGATTGCTGCGCGGCCACGGCGACCTGGACCGCATCCGGGTCCGTGAGGTCTCCCGGCTGGTCAACAACGTTCGCAACAACGGACCGGAGCTGATCGAACCGGCCGAACCGCAGCCGGAGCAGGCGACGCTGCTGTGAGCGCGCCACTGCGGTCCGGTGCGCTCATCGACGCCCTCGGCGCGGATCTGCGCTCGGCGGGCTACACCACCGACGGGGTGGTCGAACTGCTGGGCGCCGACGCCGGTGCCGCCTTCAGCCGCGGGCTGTGGTGGGCCGCGCTGCGCGCCACCGACCGCGCCGATCCGGGCAGACAGCGCCTCGCGGTGCTGGTGCGGCTGTTCCTGCTCGGCGCCGACGAACTCCGTGAGCGGGTCGAGACGGCGGTGCCGACCGCCGGCGTCGATGGGCTGCAGGCCGAAGGGGTGCTGGAGACCACCCCGCAGGGCACGGTCAGGGCCGCCCTCGACATCCGCCCGCACAGTGACGGGGCGCGCGACTTCCTCGTGGTGTCCGACCAGGACGCGGCGCTGCGCGCAGGCCCGGTGCGCCACGACCACGTGCTGGGAATCGGCGGAGCGTCGGCGTCGCTGGCACACGCGGTGATCCGCACGCCCGTCGGCCGTGCGCTGGATCTCGGTACCGGCTGCGGCATCCAGTCGCTGCACCTCGACGCGCACTGCGAGCAGATCGTCGCCACCGATCTGAACGAACGGGCGCTCGCGCTCGCCGCGGCCACCGCACGCCTGAACGGGATGACGTGGGATCTGCGCGCCGGCAGTCTCTTCGAGCCGGTGGCGGGGGAGCGGTTCGATCTGATCGTGTCCAATCCGCCGTTCGTGGTGGGCACCGGCGCCCGCGACTACCTGTATCGGGATTCCGGGATGGCCGGCGACTCGGTGTGCCGGCAGCTGATCGAGCAGGCCGGCGACCACCTCGAACCGGGCGGAACCGCGCAGATCATGGCCAATTGGATCGTCCGTGAGGGCACCGATTGGCGAGAGCGCGTGCGGAATTGGCTGGCCGATACCGGTCTGCACGCGTGGGTGGTGCAGCGGGAGTTCGCCGACCCGGTCAACTACGTGTCGCTGTGGACGTCGGACGCCGGGGAACCGCCGGAGCAGGCGGCGCTACGGGGCGGGCAGTGGCTGGACTGGTTCGATGACCAGAACATCGCCGGCATCGGGATGGGCATGATCACGCTGCGCGCGCCCCGGCCCGGCGAACGCCGGGCACCCGAGCAGATCCTCGAGGAGATCACCGGCGTGGACGAGGGTCTGACCGGACCCGAGGTCGACGCGTTCTTCGCCCGCCGCGAATACCTGCACGACACCTCCGACGACGCCCTGCTGTCCGTGCGATTGAGCACTGCTGCGGTGTTCCTGGAGGAGCAGTCGCTGCCTGGCCCCCAGGGCTGGCAGACGGTGGGTGCGGCGGTGCGCCGGCCCGGCGGCCCGGCCGCGGTGATCGGGGTGGACGAGGTGTCGCGGGCCCTGCTGGCGGGGTGCCGCGGCGAGGTGCCGCTGGGCACCCTGATCGACCTGCTCGCCGCCCACCACGGGGTGGACGCCGGCGCGCTGGCGACCGCGGCGCTGCCGGTGGTGCGCGAGGCGATCGGCCGGGGCATCCTCTATCAGGCCCGGTGACCGTCCGGGTCCCCGGACCGGACGGCGCTGATCACCGCATACGGGGCATCGAACGACACCCCGCCGCGCTGATCGGCGTGGCCGGCCATCGCCTCGGCGAACGCGGCGAGCAGCGCCTGGCGCGCGGTCGGAACGCGGGCGAGCGCTGCCACATGCATCGGCGACTCGTCGGTGATGAACCGCATGGCCGCCTCGTGCGAGTCGAAATGCCAGGCATGGACGCCTGATTCGAACGCGACGTCGTCGAAGTCGGCGTCGAGCCGGGCTGCCGCGAGGTCTGGCCGCCCCCACTGGTCCGGGGTGTACCCGGCGTCGGGCGGGGCGCCGAGCACCGACACGATGGGGTCGAAGAAGGGGTTGGTCTCACCGCGCACCCAGGTCGAGAAGGCCAGCGTGCCGCCGGGCCGGAGCAGGCGGGTCACCTCGGCGATCTGCGCGGTCGGTTCCACGAAGATGATGCCCATATTCGAGACGACGACGTCGAACGACTGCTCGGGCAGTCCGGTGGCGGAGGCGTCGGCCGCCACCCACGTCACCCCCGTGCCGCCGTCTCGGGCAGCGCCGATGGCCATCAGTTCAGGGGTGATGTCGACGCCGGTCACGTGCGCCCCACGCGCCGCTGCGATCAACGCGGCATTGCCTGTCCCGCAGGCCAGGTCGATCAAAGCCGCATCTTTGAGCGGCCGCCGTCGGGCGGCGACGTCGACGACCTCGGCGGCGATGGTCGCAATGCGTTCGGCAACGGCTTCATAGCGGCCCGCGGACCAACTCGTCGATGTCACCTCCTCAGCCTGCCACTATGGCGTCACAGGCGGAGGGGGTCGCCCGGCCACCCGCGAGCGTGCGCAAAATGCCACAATTTCGCGGCGTGTCGCGTGTAAACACGCACGCTCGGGGAGTGGCGGAACGCCTACGGCGCTTCGTAGCCCGGCGGATTCGGGCTGTCCACCCACAGATCGACACCCAGGTCGGAGCCCGGCACGCAGTCGTAGACCGACAGGTCGGTGACTCCGGCGTCGAGCAGCACGTCCTCACACAGCAGGCTCTGGCCCGTGTACTCGCGGGCCGGCTTCGTCACCACCGCGTAAGCCGCGTCGGCGTAGACCTCTGGCTTGCGCGCACGTGCCATCGCCTCGTCGCCGCCGAGCAGGTTCTGCACCGCCGCCGTCGCCACCATGGTGCGGGGCCACAGCGTGTTGGAAGCAATGCCCGCATCGCGTAGTTCTTCAGCAATGCCCAACGCACACAACGTCATTCCGAACTTCGCCATCATGTAGGCGGTCGGTTTGAGCCACTGCTGCTCCAGCCGGATCGGCGGCGACAGCGTCAGGATGTGGGGGTTCTCGCGATTCTTCATGTGCGGGATGCAGGCCTGGGTGACGGCGTACGTGCCGCGCACCTGGATGCCGTTCATCAGGTCGAAGCGTCTGAGCGGCACCTCCTCGACCGAACCGAGGTTGATCGCCGAGGCATTGTTCACGCAGATGTCGATGGCGCCGAACCGTTCGACGGTCTGTACCACGGCTGCGGTGACCGCATCGCCGTCGCGGATATCGCCGACGATCGGCAGCGCCTGCCCGCCGGCTTCCTCGATCTCTGCGGCCGCGGAATAGACCGTGCCGTCGAGTTTGGGGTGGGGTTCGGCGGTCTTGGCGATCAGCGCAATGTTCGCACCGTCGGCCGCGGCGCGCTTGGCGATCGCCAACCCGATACCGCGGCTGGCGCCGGAGATGAACATGGTCTTCCCGGACAGGGGCTTGTCTGCCATGGCCTCACCCTATGCCGCGGCGACGGTCGGCCTGGGCGATGCGGCGCAGAATCATCGACGCCCGTTCGACCAGCGGCGAGCGCGGCCGCGCCGGGTGGGCCACTCGACGTCACGCCGCCTGAGCATCACGTAGCGGCGATGTCCGCCGTCACCGCATCGGTCAGCCGGATGAGATCTGCGGGTGCGACGGCGATCTCGAGGCCCCGCTTGCCGGCACTGCACAGGATCCGGTCCCACTGCAGCGCCGACGCGTCGATCACCGTCGGCAACCGCTTGCGCTGGCCGAGCGGCGAGATGCCGCCGAGGACGTAACCCGTCGACCGTTCAGCCGCAGTCCGTTCGGCCATGCTGGCCTTTCCGACACCCAAAGCGGCGGCCGCCGCCTTGAGCGACAGCTTGGCGGGCACCGGGACGACCGCCACCGCGAGCCCCTTCGGCAGGGCGATCACCAGTGTCTTGAAGATTTGCTCGGCGACCACCCCGGCGCGATCGGCGAGTTCGCCGACGGCTTCGTCGCCGAAGGACGTTGCGCGCGGATCGTGGTCGTACTGCAGCACCTCGTGATCCACGCCGGCCGCCACCAGGGCGGCGATGGCAGGAGTCGCTGCGCGAGACACGCGATCAGCCTAAGAGGTGGGGAACAGCGGGCCGCCCGCCGCTGTTGTGACCACATGCGGCGCACAATTCAGTGCGGCCGGAGCAGATGTCGGTTCAGCCTTTAGGATCGTGGGAGGGTTTTCGGTGCCAACGGCCTGCCTGGAACGTCCGGTGGATCTACCGGGCCTGTTCGTCGGCGCCCCAACAGACGCCCCGACAGAAGGGACGGTGTCGACAGAGATGCCCGACATGATGCCCGACACGGACGGATCAGCGGCCGCGCCGGCGGAGTCCGACGCCGAGCTGACCGCGCGCTTCGAGCGGGACGCCATTCCGCTGCTCGACCAGCTCTACGGCGGCGCACTGCGGATGACGCGCAATCCCGCCGACGCCGAGGATCTGCTACAGGAGACCATGGTCAAGGCGTACGCCGGCTTCCGGTCGTTCCGCGAGGGCACCAATCTCAAGGCGTGGCTCTACCGCATCCTGACCAACACCTACATCAACAGCTACCGCAAGAAGCAGCGGCAGCCGGCCGAATACCCGACCGAGGAGATCACCGACTGGCAGCTCGCCGCGAACGCCGAGCACAGCTCGACGGGTCTGCGGTCCGCCGAGGTGGAGGCCCTCGAGGCGCTGCCCGACACCGAGATCAAAGCGGCGCTGCAGGCGTTGCCCGAGGATTTCCGGATGGCGGTCTACTACGCCGACGTCGAAGGGTTTCCGTACAAGGAGATCGCCGACATCATGGACACGCCGATCGGCACCGTGATGTCGCGTCTGCACCGGGGCCGTAAACAGCTTCGTGAACTGTTGGCCGATGTGGCCAGGGACCGCGGGTTCATCCGCGGCGAACAAGCCCCGGAGGAGGTTCCGTCATGAGCGAGCAGCCCGAGTCGGAGGAGCGGTGGCGCCCGCCGGTCGGTCCGGTCGACCCCGAGCATCCCGAGTGTGCCTCGGTGATCGCCGAGGTGTGGACGCTGCTCGACGGCGAGTGCACCCCTGAGACGCGCGATCGGCTCAAGCATCACCTCGAGGAGTGCCCGGCGTGCCTGCGCCACTACGGCGTCGAAGAGCGCGTGAAACGGCTGATCGCGGCGAAGTGCAGCGGTGAACGCGCTCCGGATCGGCTGCGTGAGCGGCTGCGGATCGAGATCAGCCGGACCACCATCATTCGGGGCGGCTGACCGCTCCCGAACAGCAAGACGCCCGCCTGATCCCCTCGGGGACGGCGGGCGAATTGTTCGCGTCAGCGGGCGATCAGCGCACGGACTTCGAACCGGCGTTGGGTCGCTTGCCGTGGTTCGCCTTCGAGTGCTTCCTGTCGCGCTTCTTGCGGCCACGCTTGGCCATGAGAGTTCCTCCGTACGGTCTTCGGTATATCCGGCCCGCATCTCGTGCAGACAGGTCTCAGCCATTGTCTCATGACGCGGTGCATGCTCCGGCCACCCGGGGTGTGGTTCGATAGAGCGCGAAACTGCAGACAGTGAGTGGGGTGAAGATGGCCGAGGACGTTCGCGCCGAGATCGTGGCCAGTGTGCTCGAGGTCGTCGTCTCCGAGGGAGATCAGATCGGCGAGGGCGACACCGTCGTGCTGCTGGAATCGATGAAGATGGAGATCCCGGTGCTCGCCGAGGTCGCCGGAACGGTGACCAAGGTCAACGTCGCCGAGGGCGACGTCATCCAGGCCGGCGACCTCATCGCCGTCATCACGTAGCGATCGGTCCGTCCGGCCCCTCGGTGACATCCGATGTCCACACTCGGTGACCTGCTCGCCGAGCACACCGTTCTCCCCGGTAACGCGGTCGACCATCTGCATGCGGTGGTCGGGGAGTGGCAGCTGATCGCCGATCTGTCCTTCGCCGACTACCTGATGTGGGTGCGCCGCGACGACGGCGTGCTGGTGTGTGTCGCGCAGGTGCGGCCCAACACGGCGTCGACGGTGCTGTTGGCCGATGCCGTCGGTACCACCGCGGTCGCCCAGACCATGCCCCTGGTGGCCGACGCCTTCGAATCCGGCACGATCGGGCGCGAGGGCGCACCCCAGCCCGACGCGCCCGGCCTCAACGTCGAGGCCGTCCCGGTGCGCTACCGCGATGCCGTGGTGGCGGTGCTCACCCATCAGACCGCCCTGGCGGCCCACCGCACCGCGAGCCCGCTCGAGAATGCCTATCTCGACTGTGCCGGCGATCTACTGCTGATGCTGTCGGAGGGCACGTTCCCCAACGTCGGCGACCTGGCGATGTCCCGGTCGAGTCCGCGCGTCGGGGACGGCTTCATCCGCCTCAACCGCATCGGGGACGTCGTCTTCGCCAGCCCCAACGCGATCTCGGCCTACCACCGTATGGGCCTGACCGCCGAACTCGGCGGGCACAACCTGGTGACCGTCACCCGGCCCCTGATCTCCGACCCATTCGAGGCGCAGGAACTGGCCAATCACATCCGCGACTCCCTGGCCGGCGG
Source organism: Mycobacterium sp. 852013-51886_SCH5428379 (assembly GCF_001665575.1). Classification (GTDB taxonomy): domain Bacteria; phylum Actinomycetota; class Actinomycetes; order Mycobacteriales; family Mycobacteriaceae; genus Mycobacterium. The sequence goes on from NZ_LZSU01000013.1 coordinate 36,930, forward strand.
GGCGAGTATGCGCATGGAGGTCGACGCGGGCGGTGCGGCGGTGCTGCTGCGCACGCTGCCCCTGGTGGTGCACGGCGAGGCGGTGGGCGCCGCCGTGCTGATCCGGGATGTCACCGAGGTCAAACGCCGTGATCGCGCGCTGCTGAGCAAAGACGCCACGATTCGCGAGATCCACCACCGCGTGAAGAACAACCTGCAGACCGTGGCGGCGCTGCTGCGGCTGCAGGCCCGCCGCACCAACAACGCCGAGGGACGCGAGGCACTGATGGAGTCCGTGCGCCGGGTGTCCTCGATCGCCCAGGTGCACGATGCGCTGTCGATGTCGGTCGACGAGGAGGTCAACCTCGACGAGGTGGTGGACCGGATCCTGCCGATCATGAACGACGTCGCCAGCGTCGGCCCGCCCATCCGCATCACCCGCGAAGGCGACCTCGGGGTCCTCGACGCCGACCGCGCCACCGCGCTGGTGATGGTGATCACCGAACTGGTACAGAACGCGATCGAGCACGCCTTCGATCCGACCGCCGCACAGGGCGCGGTGACGATCCGGGCCGAACGGTCGGCGCGCTGGCTGGACATCGTGGTGCACGATGACGGCCGGGGGGTCCCTGCGGGGTTCAGCCTCGAGAAGTCCGACCGCCTCGGGCTGCAGATCGTGCGGACCCTGGTGTCGGCCGAACTGGACGGCTCACTGGGACTGCACGACGGGGCGGGTGGCGGCACCGACGTGGTGCTGCGGGTTCCGATCGGCCGCGCCAGACTCAGCGCCCGGGTCCCGCAATAGCGTTGCGCGCCAGGGCACGGAAGGCGAGACAACGAAGACGGCCCCGGCGTTCGCCGGGGCCGTCTTCGTGGAAATCCGTTGAGGCGATCAGACTCCGGTGCGGGCCTTCGTCCGCGCGTTGCGCCGCTTGAGCGCACGTCGCTCGTCCTCGCTCATACCGCCCCACACACCTGCGTCCTGACCCGATTCCAGCGCCCAGCTCAGGCACTCGGTCGTGACGGGGCAACGGTTGCAGACGAGCTTCGCGTCGGCAATCTGCGCAAGGGCCGGTCCACTGTTTCCGACGGGGAAGAACAGCTCCGGATCCTCGTCGCGACAGACGGCCTTGTGGCGCCAATCCATTAGATGTAACTCCTCACTTTGTGCGCAGCACGGCGCACGAGCTTTTCTTCGGCTGTTAACGCGTGCACCCGAATGTTTCTGCACTGTTGCATCCGATGTTTTCACAGGCTCGACGGATGTCAAGAGAACTGCGTTAACACGTGTGCAACGTCACTTGGTGGCAACCCGGGACCACGCTGTCGGTGCGCGTACCCGGTTGTACTAGACTTCAACCCACATACGCCCTTGTTCGGGCCGTTGTTTCGGATCAGCCGAGTTCACAGCGTTTTCGTAGGTGGAGCGACCACGGCGAGCGCATCCGGCACCGACGTGAAGGTCATGGTGTCGCGCAGCCCGATGTAATCCCCGTCGATCTGGCACGCCACCGGCACCGAGGAACTCACCCGCACCCACGCCAGGTCGTCGTCGCGCACCAGATGGCGAGCCACCGGATCGGCTTCACGAGCGAACATCTGCCGAGCCAGACGCAAATTCGCCCACGCATTCATGCTGGTGGTCGCGAACAACCCCAATCCGGTCTCGAATGTGGTTCTCGGATTGGTCCAGATCGGCCGTGTATTCGCATATGTCCAGGGGCTGGAGTTGGACACGAATGCGAAGTGGACCCCGCTGATGGGGTCGCGGTCGGGGAGCGTCACCGTCAATGTCGGTTCTTTGCGCACGCTGGCCAGCATCTCGCGTACGGCAACGCGGATGTAGCGCGATGCGGTCACCGTCCGCCCCCGGGCCCGCTGCGCCTCGACCGCGGCCACCACGTCGCCGTCGACGCCGAGTCCCGCGGTGAAGACCGCCCAGCGCTCCCCGCAGTTCATCAGTCCGATGCGCCGCCAGGCCCCGCCCCGCCGGTACGCGCCGAGCAGGTCGACGAGCTGGTTGGTCGCCTCGATCGGATCGGGGTTGATGCCGAGCGCGCGGGCGAAGACGTTGGCCGACCCACCGGGCACGACGCCGATGGCGGGGGCGTCGCCTGCGCGGTCGCGACCGCTCAGCACGCCGTTGACCACCTCGTTCACCGTGCCGTCACCGCCGTGGACGATCAGTACGTCGACGCCGTCGTCGGCGGACTCGCGGGCGATCTCGATGGCGTGCCCGCGGTGGTCGGTGTGGACCACGCGCAGCTCGACGCGGCTCTCCAGGGCGTGCGCGAGCAGGTCACGCCCGGCCGCGGTGGTCGACGTGGCGTTCGGATTGACGATCAGCACGGCGCGCACGAGCCATGAGCCTAACGGCGGGCATCTAGTCTCGACAGCGTGACCGTTCCCGCGCCGACCGCTGTCCGCCAGGCCGCCGTGCTCGTGCTGCTGGAGGGTGCCGCCGGGCTCGCGGCCGCCGTGGTGCTGGTGGTTCGCGGGTTGATGGGCGCCGACCAGCACATCGTCAGCGGATTCGGCACCGCGATCTGGTTTCTGGTGATCGGTGGCGGGGTGTTCGCGGCGGGTTGGGCGCTGTGGACGGGCCGGCGGTGGGGCCGTGGCATCGCGGTGTTCGCCCAGCTGCTGCTGCTCCCGGTCACCTGGTACGTGGCGGTCGGCTCGCACCAGTGGTTCTACGGAATCCCCGTCGCGGTCGTCGCGCTGGTGGCGCTGCTGCTGTTGTTCAGCCCGGCGGCGCTGCAGTGGCTGGCCGCCGACGAGGATCAGATCTCCGAGGCGAGCGCCGACAACTCCGGTCCCGACACCCGGTAGGTGATCCAGTCGGTCTGCTGTTTGCCGCCGACGGCGTCGTAGAGCGCGATCGCGTCGACGTTCCAGTCGAGGACGGCCCAGCTCAGCCGGCTGTAGCCGTGCTCGACGCATTCGCGGGCCAGGGTCGCCAGCAGCTTCTGCCCGAGCCGGCGGCGGCGGAACTGCGGCCGGACGAACAGGTCCTCCAGATAGATACCCGCCACGCCGTCCCACGTCGAGAAGTTGTAGAACCACAGCGCCCCCGCGGCAACCTGCCCGTCGACCTCGACGATGTGCCCGTACACAGGGGGTCCGTCACCGAACAACGCGTCGCGCAACTGATCTTCGGTCACCGTGCACTCGGCGGCGGCGTGCTCGAACTCGGCGAGCTCGTGTATCAGCGCGGTCAGTTCGACCTCGTCACCGGGCCGGGCCCGGCGGATCTCGACGGTCATGGCGTCACCCCCAGTGCGGACAGGATCGTGGTGAATTTCGTTGTGGTCTCGGCGACTTCGTCGTCGGGGTCGGATTCGGCGACGATCCCGCCGCCGGAGTGGGCGTCGGCGCTGCGCCGGTCGGCCGACAGCTGCGCGCACCGGATGGACACCACCCACCGCCCGTCGCCGGACGCATCGCACCAGCCGACGGCGCCGGCGTAGAAGCCGCGATCACCCTCGAGCCGGTCGATCAGGGCGGTCGCCGCATCGACGGGGACGCCGCCGACGGCCGGCGTCGGATGCAGCGCGATCGCGAGATCCAGTGCGGTGGTACCACTTTCGCGCACTCGCGCGGTGATCGGGGTGTTGAGGTGCCATACGGCGGCGGTCGCGCTGAGCTGCGGTTGCGGCGCGATCTGCAGATCGACGCACAACGGTTTCAGTGCGGCGCGGATCTCGTCGATCACCACGGCGTGCTCGTGACGGTTCTTGGCGGACTCAGCCAGTGCGGCACCGCTCGCGCGGTCGGCATCGGGGTCGGTGAACCGTGGTGCGGATCCGGCGAACGGTCGGCAGGTCACCACGTCACCGCGGCGGGCCACCAGCAATTCCGGGCTGGCGCCGACCAATCCGGCGCCGGCGTACCGGCCGCCCGCGGGGGTGAGATCGGCGAAATAGACGTTGGCGTGCGGATCGTCGGCCGCCAACCGTCGCAGGACGGTCCGCGCGTCGATCTCACCGTCGGCGGCCAGCCGCAACGCCCGCGCCAACACCACCTTCTGCAGACCGCCCGCCGGATCGTTGAGCGTGCCCACCGCGGCGGCGACCCGCGCCCGGTGCTCGTCGGGGGCGGGCAGCGTCTCGGTGACGCGCACGGCCGGCAGCTGCGCAAGCGGCCAGTCCGGGAGCGTGTCGACGAAGCGCACCCGCTGCGGACGCATCAGCGCGGCCGGGCGGGTCTTGTCGAAAGGCAAGGCGCCCAACACGATCGGCGCCGAGCCGGACGTCAACGCGGCCCGTGCGTCGGCGAGGACGGGGTAGGCGGTGTGCATCCCGTCGGCGATCACCGCCCCGTCGGCGCCGGCGAGGACGAACGACGGTTCGGCCGTCACGGCGTCGGTGCGCACGAGTGGGGATACCCCGTGAGCGCCAGTGCGCTGATCTGGCGCACCCCGTGTTCCCATCCGCACACGGCGACCGAGGCAGCCACCATGGCGAAGCGAATCCCTTCGGCCAGCGGCAGTTCCACCCACCGGGTGAGTACCGAGCGCGAGAAGTGGCCGTGCCCGACGAAGATCACGTCGCGCTGTTCGAGATGCTGCAGCGCCATCTCGACCGCCCGGTCGGCGCGCGCGGCGACGTCGCCGACGCTCTCCCCGCCGGGACAACCGTGGGTCCACACCAGCCACTCCGGATCGGTCTCGCGGATCTCGGGGGTGGTCTTGCCCTCGTAGTCGCCGTAATCCCATTCCGACAGTTGCTCGGACACCTCGTCCACCGTCAGTCCGGCCAGCGCCGCCGTATCCAGGGCGCGGCGGCGGGGGCTGCTGATCACCAGGGGATCGTCGAGTTCCAGCCGCGCCAGCGCCTCGGCCGCGCGGGTGGCTTGGTCGCGACCGGTGTCGGTCAACTCCAGGTCGGTGCGACCGGTGTGCCGCCCCGAGCGCGACCATTCGGTTTCGCCGTGCCGGATCAGCAATAGCCGGTGATCGGTGAGGCCCACGCCCACCGATTCTGCCGCACGTCCCGGTGCTCGGCGGGTGGGCGTGTCAGGATGGGCAGCGTGACGCGAGTACTTGCGGTCGCCAATCAAAAGGGTGGGGTCGCCAAAACGACGACGGTGGCGTCGCTGGGTGCAGCGATGACCGAAAACGGCAAACGGGTGCTGCTCGTCGACCTGGATCCACAGGGGTCGCTGACGTTCTCCCTCGGGCATGACCCGGACAAGTTGCCGGTGTCGGTGCACGAGGTGCTGCTCGGCGATGTGGAACCGGACACGGCGCTGGTGGAGACACCGGAGGGGATGACGCTGCTTCCGGCGAACATCGACCTGGCGGGGGCCGAGGCGATGCTGTTGATGCGGGCGGGGCGCGAGCATGCGCTCAAGCGGGCGTTGGCGAAGGTGAGCGCCCGTTTTGACGTGGTGATCATCGATTGTCCGCCGTCGCTGGGGGTGCTCACGCTCAACGGTCTGACCGCCGCCGACGAGGTGATCGTGCCGCTGCAGTGCGAGACGCTCGCGCACCGCGGCGTGGGGCAGTTCCTGCGCACGGTGTCCGACGTCCAGGCCATCACCAATCCGGACCTGAAGATGCTCGGCGCGCTGCCGACGCTGTACGACTCCCGCACCACCCACAGCCGTGACGTGCTCTTCGACGTCGTCGACCGCTACGCGCTGCCGGTGCTGGCGCCGCCGATCCCGCGGACCGTGCGGTTCGCCGAGGCGAGTGCGTCCGGATCGTCGGTGCTGGCGGGGCGCAAGAACAAGGGTGCGGTGGCGTATCGGCAGCTGGCCGAGGCCCTGCTCAAGCACTGGAAGAGCGGTAAGGCGATGGCCACGTTCACCCCCGAGGTCGATTAGGGGCGCTCAGCCCGCGCCGAGGACCACCAGTTCGCTACCGCGCTGTTCGACGATGTGCGTACCGGCGACGGCGGGGATCACGGCATCCGGTGTGGCCGGCCGGGCGATCGGTAGATGGCGTTCGCCCGCGCCGTCGGCCGGGTTGAACACGTCGTAGCCGTCGGTCACCGGTACCAGTAGCCGCCCGGCCATCTCGGTGCCGGGGCCGAGCGGCAGATGCCCGCCCGACGGGGTCACGGTGTACTGGTAACGCAGCCCCTCGGCGGCGAACACCATGACCTCGCTGCCGGTCCACCAGGTGAGCAGGTCACCGGCTCGCGCGGCGGCGGCCTGCGAAGTGGCAGGCCGGCCGACCAGGGTGCTGGCGATGGTCGTCCCGGTCTCGTCGACGATGTTCACCGTCGGTGCGGGGGTGGGGAGGTAGACCGCCGTCGTGGTGCCCGACACCGCGATCACGCGGGCGTCGGAGTCGGCTGCCACGCCGGGCAACTCGACGTATTTGATGTCCGGGATGTCCTCCTCGTCCGAGGGCCGCAGCAGGGTCAGCCGCAGATCCGGTGCGTCGGGGCAGGCCTCGAGCACCGACACCGCCGACGAACTGGCCGCCGCGGACGTCAGACGGCACAGCGGGGTGATGGGCACGTCGGGTTTGATGCGGGCGTCCAGTGCGCCGTAGCTGATCATCCGCACCATGTCCGAGCGCCACAGTTCCAGTCGGTTCTCCCCGGCGGAGAGGACGGTGGTGCCGTCGGTGGACAGGGTGACGGTGTCATCGGCGTAGCTGGTGCGGGCGGCGCCCCGTTTGCCGGTGCGGCCGTTGACAGTGCTGACCTGGCCGCAGCCCCGCCGGTCGGGGTAGACCGCGACGGCGTAGTGGTAGACCGAGGTGACACCGCACAGTTCGCGGTCGCGGGCGTAGCTCCACAGGGCGGCCCCGGTGGCCGGATCGTGGCCCTCGACGGTGCCGCCGTCGCCGGTCACCACCACGCCGCCGACCACGACGGGCCGGCGTGTCTCGGGGCTCTGGGCGCTCCACAGTTCGTGCAGGGTGGTGGGAACGGCGTCGGCGGACGGGAGGTCCTCGATCGTGGTCGCCGCGGGCCGGCTGATGGTGGCCCTGGCGTCGCTGGTCCACCAGACCAGGGCGGCGGTCACCGCGATCACCGCGACGATCGCGGCGGCGGCCACCATGTCACCGCGCGTGCGGCGTTCGGGTCGAACCACGGAAGTCCGGGCTCGGAATCAGCTGCTGGTGGTTGTCGACGCCTTGCGCGGACGGCGCCTGCGCCGCCGGCGCGCCGGCTGGGCCTCGTCGCCGTCGGCGGGGCCGCTCGACGGGTCTGCGGCGGTGTCGGCAGGTCCGCTGTCGTTCGCGGGGGCGAAGTGCCCGGTGCTGGGCTCGCCGGCGCGCGTGCGGCGGCGGGTGCGGGTCCGGGTGCGGGCCGGCTTGTCGCCGGAACGGTCGGTGCGCTCGGAACGCTCGGTGCGCTCGGAACGGTCGCCACGCTCGGTCCGCTTCGCCGGAGCCTTGGCCTGCGATGCGCCGATCGAGCCGCCCGCGTCGGTCGGAATGCTCAACTCCTCGTACAGGTGCGGGGAGCTCGAGTACGTCTCGACCGGTTCGGGGACGCCCAGGCTGAGCGCCTTGTCGATCATCGACCAGCGGGGCAGTTCGTCCCAGTCGACCAGCGTCACCGCGATACCGGTCTTGCCGGCGCGGCCGGTACGGCCAATGCGGTGGACGTAGGCCTGCTCGTCCTCGGGGATCTGGAAGTTGATCACGTGGGTGATGTCGTCGATGTCGATGCCTCGTGCCGCGACGTCAGTCGCGACCAGCACGTCGATCTCACCGGTGCGGAACGACTTGAGCGCCTTCTCGCGGGCGCCCTGACCCAGGTCGCCGTGTACGGCGCCGACCTTGAACCCGCGTTCGGCCAGCTCGTCGGACACCTTCTGGGCGGTGCGCTTGGTACGGGTGAAGATCATCGTCGCGCCGCGGCCCTCGGCCTGCAGGATGCGGCTCACCATCTCCACCTTGTCCAGCGCGTGCGCGCGGTAGGCGAACTGCTCGGTGGTGTCGTGCGTGGCCGCCGAATGCGGCGCCTCCGCCCGGATGTGCGTGGGCTGGGTCATGAAAGTGCGGGCCAGGGTGATGATCGGATCCGGCATGGTCGCCGAGAACAGCATCGCCTGCCGGACCTCGGGGATCTGGCGCAGGATGCGCTCGATGTCGGGTAGGAAGCCCAGGTCCAGCATCTCGTCGGCCTCGTCGAGCACCAGCATGCTCAGACCGCCCAGGCGCAGGTGGCCCTGCTGGGCGAGGTCGAGCAGCCGGCCGGGGGTGCCGATCACGACGTCGACGCCCTTCTGCAGCGCCTCGATCTGCGCTTCGTAGGGACGGCCGCCGTAGATCGACGTGACGGAGAGTTTGCGGTCGCCGACGCGGAGGTACTTGGCGGCGCGGGCGATGTCCTCGTAGACCTGCAGGCACAGCTCGCGGGTGGGGACGACCACGAGCGCGCGCGGGATGCCGCTGAGGTCGCGCTCGGGGTCGGTGGTGATGCGCTGCAGCAGCGGCACACCGAAGGCCAGGGTCTTGCCCATGCCGGTGCGGGCCTGGCCGATGAGGTCGTCGCCGGCCAGTGCCATCGGCATGGTCAGTTCCTGGATGGCGAAGGGGTGTTCCTTACCGTCCTCGGCCAGCGCGCGGACGATCTCTTCGCGCACGCCCAGATCGGCGAAGGAGATCTTGGCGGGTTCGGCCTCGACAACCTCGGTGACCTGGGGGATCGCGGTGTCGTCGGTGGTTTCGGAAGTGGTGTCGGTGAATTCGGTCATACGGTAGGACAGTGCCTTTCGAGTCGATCCTCGTGGTTCATCGCGGATGTTCACGCGCGCACGAGTTTCGACGAAGTAGCACCGGGGCCCGGGCCTCATAGGTAAGGCAGACCGACTGCGTGCACGCACATTATCTCTGGTCACAGCTGCAAAACAGCGGACCCGTCGGCCATTCTACCTGGTGGGGTTCGCGATCTGTCGGCGGCGGCGTCGCCGTCTAGAGTTGCCGCATGACTCCGACCCAGCCCGCGGCCCCATCCGGGCAGGCCGCAGCCCCTGACGTGTCCGGCGTGTCGGCCGACCATCCCGGTGTCGTCGAGTTGTTCGCCTTACTGGCCTACGGCGAGGTCGCCGCGTTCTACCGGCTCACCGAAGAAGCGCGGATGGCGCCCAATCTGCGCGGCCGGATCAACATGGCGAGCATGGCGGCCGCGGAGATGAGTCACTACGAGTTGCTCCGCGACGAGCTGGAGCGCCGCGGGGTCGACATCGTGCCGGCGATGACCCGGTACGCGTCGGCGCTGGAGAACTACCACCGGTTGACGACGCCCAGCACGTGGCTGGAAGCGCTGGTCAAGACCTACATCGGCGATGCCCTGGCCGCCGACTTCTATCTGGAGATCGCCGACGCTCTGCCACCGCAGATCGCCGACGTGGTGCGCGGGGTGCTGGCCGAGACCGGCCATTCCCAGTTCGTGGTCGCCGAGGTGCGTGCCGCCGTCACGGCCAGCGAACGTCAGCGGCACCGGCTCGCGCTGTGGTCGCGCCGACTGCTGGGCGAGGCGATCACGCAGGCCCAGTACGTCCTCGCCGACCACGATGAACTCGTCGACCTGGTGATGGCCGGCGGTGAGGGCCTCACTCAGATCGCAGAGTTCTTCGACCGGTTGCAGGAGACCCACCGGACGCGCATTCAGGAGCTGGGCCTGGCCTGAGTCACTGCGTGCAGGTGGCCAGCATCGACGGGTTGGTCTGCGCGACCAGCGTCGTCCCGGCGGTATCGGTGATCGCGCAGGTCAGCTGCCCGCCGACACTCGTCGCAGTGACCGACTTGAGCTGCACCCCGGGATCGAGGGTGACGGTCTTGGTCCACGGCAGCGCCACGTTCAGCTCGGTCTGCAGCGCACCCTGCCGATCGGTGTAGATGACCGTGACCAGGTCGATGAGCTGCTTGTTGCCCGCGACGGTGTAGGTGATCGTGCGGGGGTCCGCTGTCGCGGCCGGCGGCGCCGCCGCGGCGGTCGGCAGAGGAGCGGGCGCGGCGGTGACGCTCGGATCCGGGGTCCGGGGGGCCGTCGGCGTCACGGTGGTCACGGTCTCGGGGGAGAGCGTGACCGACGGCGCCTGACGTGCGGACGGCTCCGGCGCCGCTGCGGTCGCCGGTGTCCTGCTCTCGGTGGGCGCAGCCACCGTCGCCGACACCGATCCGCTGTCGCCGCCGCCGAGGATGACCATCGTGCAGATCACCGCGACCAGCAGCACTGCGCCGGCCATACCGCCGATCCACACCCAGCGGCGGTCCACCTCGGTGTAGGCGCCACCGACGTAGGCGTCGTAATCCTCTCCATCGTCGCCGTAGCCGTAGTCGCCGTAGCCGTCCTCGAAATCGTCGGCTCGGCCCGACGCGCCGGAGTAGCCGTAGCTCTCGTGGCCTGCGTAGCCGGGGTGATCGTCGCGGTGCCGGGTGCGCGTGCGCACCGAGTGGTCCTGGTAGCTCGATCCGTGATCACGGCCGGAACGCCGGTAGGAGTCGTAGGTGCTGTAGTCGCCGAAGGTGCCGTAGGGCGAGCTGCCCGCGCCGGGGCGTTCGAGACGCTCGGTACGGGTGGGGGACTGGGGGTTCGGCGGAAAAGGCCTGCTCATGACTACTTCCGGTAGACGGGTGAGAGGGTCTGATCCGAGACTAACGAGACAGAAGTGACAGACGAGGCGCCAAGGCGACGTGTTGATCACGGTCCGGATTCGGTTCGGTCGCTCCCGGCTTCGCTCAGCGCGTAGTGCCCGCACAGGCGCAGTCGTGGCCGCGTCCACTAGCCTTTCGACAGGAACGCGGCAGCCGCCGGGCGGCGGCGACGGAATACGAACGGAAGGTTTCAGCGTGGAGGTCAAGATCGGTGTCACGGACAGCCCGCGCGAGCTCGTCTTCAACAGCGCGCAGACGCCGACCGAGGTGGAGAAGCTGGTCACCGATGCGCTGACCGAGGGCACCGGTGTGGTCGGGCTGACCGACGAGAAGGGCCGGCGGTTCCTGGTGCAGACCTCGCGGATCGCCTACGTCGAGATCGGCGCCGCGGACGTGCGCCGGGTGGGCTTCGGGGTGGTCGGCGCGGAGGCCGTCAAGAACGGGTGAGCGGTACGTGTGACAGTCCGCCCCAGGCGAACTGCACCGTGCCGTCGACCGCGTCGTCCTTGGAGATCGGCCGGTCGGCGTCCAGCCAGTAGCGGGCGCAGTCGACGCTGATGCCCACCAGACCCACCGCGATCATCCGGGCGCGGTGGGCTTCCAGCCCGGAATCCCGGCTGATCAGGTCGAATACGGCATCGGTGCACGCCTCGGTGGCGACCTTCACCGCGGCGGCCACCGACGGCTCGCTGACGTAGTCGTTCTCGAAGATCAGCCGGTAGCCCTGGCTGTCGTGCTCGATGAAGTCGAAGAACGCCTGCACCGCGGCGCGCAGTCGCTGCCGGTTGTCGGTGGTGGTGCGCAGCGCCTGCCGCACGCCGGAGACCATGTTGTCGACATGCCGCTGCAGCACCGCGAGGTACAGCTCGAGCTTTGACGAGAAGTGTTGATAGAGCACCGGTTTGCTGACTCCGGCGCGTTCTGCGATCTCGTCCATACCGGCCGCGTGGTAGCCGCGGTCGACGAAGACCTCGCTCGCGGCGATGAGCAACTGCCCGCGACGTTCGTCGCGGGGCAGTCGGTTACCGCGCCGGTTGCCGCCGGAGGAGGGCCCGGCACCGTTGGCCGGCTTGTCGCCTCTCCGCTCAGCGGTGTTGGCGAGATCGCTCATCACGTCCTTCAATCTGGTTTCGGGTGGCCCGTCTGACGCTGCCGGATCGGCGCGCTCATCCCGTCGACAGTACTACCGATGGCCTGACAGGCGCCTCATGACACCGGTCCGCCCAGCCGGTGGCGCGCCGGGGCCGGAAGTCGTTGTCGCTGTGCCATCCTGTTGCGGTGACCTACGACCCGGGACGTCACGGGGGCGGTCATGTTCCGGCGCTGCGCCATGAGTGGGAAGAGTCGGGACGTGCCGTGCGCGAACCCCTGCGCGCACATCGTGATCCGTTGGCGATCGACGCCGGCCGGGTGCGTTCGAACCGGGACGACCGTCAGCAGTGGCGCAAACAGTCGTGGCTGGGTCGCTTCATCTCGACCTACGGCTGGCGCGCGTACGCGCTGCCGGTGCTGGCGGTGCTCACCGTCGTCGTCATCTTCCAGACCATCACCGGCACCACCGCGCCCCAGCAGGTGGCCGACGAAGGCCCGGTGCAGGGTCCGCCGACCATCGGGGTGGACAGCACCGCGATCGTCGGGGCGCCGCCCAAGGGCCTCACCCAGTTCGACGCGAACCTGCCGACCGGGATCCTGCCCGCCGGCGGCGCGTTCACCGAGGCCGGCGCCAAGACGTGGCACGTCGTACCCGGAACGTCCCCGCAGGTCGGGCAGGGCACCACGAAGGTGTTCACCTACACCGTCGAGGTCGAGGACGGGCTGGACACCACCGGTTTCGGCGGTGACGAAGGTTTCGCGCGGATGGTCACCGAGACGCTGGCCAACCCGAAGAGCTGGACCCACAATCCGCAGTTCGCGTTCGTCCGCGTCGACTCGGGCGAACCCGATTTTAGGGTGTCGCTGACCTCGCCCCTGACCATCCGGGAGGGCTGCGGCTACGACATCCCGCTGGAGGCGTCCTGCTACAACCCGGCGTATCTGGGTGACCAGTCGAGGGTGTTCATCAACGAGGCGCGCTGGGTGCGCGGCGCCGTGCCGTTCCAGGGCGACGTCGGCTCCTACCGGCAGTACGTCATCAACCACGAGGTCGGCCACGCGATCGGCTACCAGCGCCACGAACAGTGCCCGGAGAACGGCGCGCTCGCGCCGATCATGATGCAGCAGACGTTCTCGACCAGCAATGACGACGCGGCCCGCTTCGATCCGGAGACGGTCAGCGCCGACGGGTTGAGCTGCCGCTTCAACCCGTGGCCGTATCCGATCGCCTGACCTGACCTGACCTGACCCGCCGAGCGTGCGTGTCTGCACGCGACACGCCGGCGATCGGTGGCATTTCGCGCACGCTCGCCGCCGTCGACGGGAAGCAATGCGCCACGTTCGCGGTTATGCCAGACGCCTATCCTGATATGCGTGCGTCTGCGTACCGCGGGCCGCTGAACTGAGGAGATATTCGGGTGTCGTCATCGTTGCCGCCGCTGGTCGAACCCGCGGCCGAACTGACTCGCGACGAGGTCGCGCGATACAGCCGTCACCTGATCATTCCCGATCTGGGCGTGGACGGTCAGAAGCGACTGAAGAACGCGAAGGTCCTCGTCATCGGCGCCGGTGGTCTGGGTTCTCCGACGCTGCTCTACCTGGCCGCCGCCGGGGTGGGCACGATCGGCATCGTGGAGTTCGATGTCGTCGACGAATCCAACCTGCAGCGCCAGATCATTCACGGCGTGTCCGATGTCGGCCGGTCGAAAGCCGAGAGCGCGCGGGACTCCGTGCTGGAGATCAACCCGCTCGTCACGGTCAACCTGCACGAGTTCCGGCTCGAGCCCGACAACGCCGTCCAGCTGTTCGAGCAGTACGACCTGATCCTCGACGGCACCGACAACTTCGCCACCCGGTACCTGGTCAACGACGCTGCCGTGCTGGCGCACAAGCCCTACGTCTGGGGATCGATCTACCGGTTCGAGGGGCAGGTGTCGATCTTCTGGGAGGACGCGCCCAACGGACTTGGCCTCAACTACCGCGACCTCTACCCGGAACCGCCGCCACCGGGGATGGTCCCGTCCTGCGCCGAGGGCGGGGTGCTCGGCATCCTGTGCGCCTCGATCGCGTCGGTGATGGGCACCGAAGCCATCAAGCTGATCACCGGCATCGGCGACCCGCTGCTGGGCCGGCTGATGGTCTACGACGCGCTGGACATGAGCTACCGCACCATCCGGATCCGCAAGGATCCCGCGACGCCGAAGATCACCGAGCTCATCGACTACGAAGAGTTCTGCGGCGTGGTGTCCGACGCCGCCGCCGAGGCCGCCGCGGATTCGACGGTCACCCCGCGGGAGCTCAAGGAGCTGCTGGACTCCGGGAAGCCGCTGGCGCTCATCGACGTCCGCGAACCGGTCGAGTGGGACATCAACCACATCGACGGCGCCGAACTGATCCCCAAGGGCGCCTTCGAGTCCGGTGAAGCGCTCTCGCGTCTGCAGGTCGACCGCACGCCGGTGTTCTACTGCAAGACCGGGGTGCGCTCCGCCGAGGTGCTGGCCATCGCGAAGAAGGCCGGTTTCTCCGACGCCATGCACGTTCAGGGCGGAATCGTGGCGTGGGGCAAGCAGCTCGAGCCCGACATGGTGATGTACTGACGGCTGTCGTTGCCAGGAGGGTGCCGGTCCGTTGCCCAGCCGTGATGCGACACGGCCGTCATCCGGGCTGGACCTGCGGCTTTAGCCAGTAACCTGTGCTGGTGAATTCCGAGCGACCGCCCGACCATGTCCTTGCGGCGTTCGGTCTGGTCGGTGTGCGGCCGGTTCCGCTGGGGTCCTCCTGGGAGGGCGGCTGGCGCTGCGGCGAGGTGGTGCTGTCGATGATCGCCGACCACGCCCGCGCGGCCTGGTCGGCGAAGGCCAGGGAGACGTTGTTCGTCGACGGTGTGCGCCTGGCCCGGCCGGTGCGGTCCACCGACGGTCGCTATGTCGTATCCGGCTGGCGCGCGGACACTTTCGTCGCAGGTACACCCGAACCGCGCCACGACGAGGTGGTCTCGGCGGCCGTGCGGCTACACGAGGCGACGGCGACGCTGGAACGGCCGCGTTTCCTGACCCAGCCCCCGGTGGCGCCGTGGGCGGACGTCGATGTCTTCATCGCGGCCGACCGGGCGGCGTGGGAGGAGCGGCCGCTGCACTCGCTGCCGCCCGGTGCGCGGGTCGCGCCCGGATCCACCGACGGACAGAAATCCGTCGAGCTCATCAACCAGCTGGCCACGCTGCGCCGGCCCACCAAGAGCCCGAGTCAGCTGGTGCACGGCGATCTGTACGGCACCGTGCTGTTCGCCGGTGCCGCTGCGCCGGGGATCACCGACATCACCCCGTACTGGCGGCCGGCGTCCTGGGCCGCGGGCGTCGTGGTGGTCGACGCGCTGTCCTGGGGCGAAGCCGACGACGGTCTGATCGAGCGGTGGGCGTCGCTGCCGGAGTGGCCACAGATGCTGTTGCGCGCGTTGATGTTCCGGCTCGCCGTCCACGCTCTGCACCCGCGGGCGACGGCGGCGGCGTTCCCCGGGCTGGCGCGTACCGCCGCCCTGGTCCGGCTGATCCTCTAGAACGCGAAGCGCACCTCGCGCAGCGCCACCCTGCCGTCGGAGGCGAGCACCCCCTCGGCGCGCAGCAGTTCGAGCTGGCGGTCGGCCAGATGGGCGGCGGGGCGACCGGACGCCGGGACGACGCGGTGCCAGGGCAGGTCGGAGGAGTCGGTGCGCATGATCCAGCCGACGATGCGCGCGCTGGACAGCCCGGCGGCGTCGGCGATGTCCCCGTAGGTGCTGACCCGCCCGGCCGGGATGGCGGCGACCAGTCGACGCACGGTCTCCACCTGGGCGTCGGTGATCGCCGCCATCACCGGTCCCGGTCGAGGTGCCCGCGGATCACCGCCGCGGTCTCCTCGGGCCGCGCGTGCGGCACCATGTGGTCGCAATCCCACTCCAGGACCGTGAGATTGGGTCCCAGCGCGGCATCCAGCGCGCCGAGCAGCTCGTCGGTGGCATACGGAGGGTGCGTGCGGGTGGCGCGCACCAGCGTCACCGGCATGCCGTCGCGCGGGACGGGGACCGGACGGGCGAGCTCGCTCCAGTAGGCCATCATCGCGGGCAGGCTGATCCGCCACCCGCTGCGGCCGTTGGGCAGTTCGACGAGGTGCTCGTCGAGGTCGCGGTCGAGTTCGGCCGCGGGCACCTCGCCCCAGGACCCCGACACCTTCTCCTGGCGGGCTTCGGCGCGATCGGTGTAGTCCGGCGAGGCGAACATGTCGTCGGCGATCTCGCGCATCCAGTCCCCGTCGAGTCCCACGGCCGGGTCGAGCAGCACCAGCCCGGACACCAGATCCGGGCGCTGCGCGGCCAGGGCTAGCGCGACCGCGCCACCGAACGAGTGCCCGGCCACCACGACCGGACCCTCGGCCTCGGCGTCCACGAGCGCCGCCAGCGCCGTGGCGTTCGCGTCGATGGTCCACGGCGCCGCCCACGTCGAGCGTCCGTGCCCGATGAGGTCGGGTGCGACGACGGTGAACTCGGGCAGGTGCCGGGAGAGCGTCTCCCACCGCCGTCCGTGCCCGGTCAGGCCGTGCAGGGCGAGCAGATGGGCGGGGCCGTCGGGTCCGTAGCGGTGCACGTGCAGGGGCATACAGCCGATGGTGCCAGCTTTCGCAGCGGACCGACTTGTCAGACCCCCGTGGTGTCATGCGTTCATGACCGCTTCAGACGTGGACACGGCGCCCCGGCCCATGCTCGATCCCGGCAGCCGCGGGTTGGTCCGGCTGGTCGGCGGTCCGGGTACCGGTAAGTCGACGCTGCTGACCGGTACCGCGGCCGCGCACATCCGTGCCGGTGTCGACCCCGAATCGGTTCTGCTGCTGACGGGTTCGGCTCAGCTCGGCGCACAGGCGCGGGCCGCGATCACCCGTGAGCTGTTGCGCGACGGCGTCCGTCGTGTGGTGCGCCAACCGCTCGTGCGCACCGTGCACTCGTACGCGTTCGCGGTGCTGCGGCTGGCAGCTCAACGCAACGGCGGTGCGCCGCCGCGGCTGATCACCGGCGCCGAGCAGGACGGCATCATCCGCGAGCTGCTGGCCGGCGACCTCGAGGACGGTGACCGTTCCGCCGTGGCCTGGCCCGAGGCGCTGCGCCCGGCCCTTTCGACGGCTGGTTTCGCCGGTGAGCTGCGCGATCTGATGGCACGGTGCACCGAGCGCGGCGTCGATCCCGCTGCGCTGCAACGACTCGGCCGGCGGTGTGGACGGCCGGAATGGTCGGCCGCGGGCCGGTTCGCACAGGCCTACGAGCAGATCATGCTGCTCCGCGCTGCGGTCGGCATGGCCGCCCCCCAGGCCACCGTGCCCGCGCTCGGCGCCGCCGAACTCGTCGGCGCGGCGCTCGAGGCCTTCGCCGCCGACCCCGATCTGCTCGCCGCCGAACGCGCTCGCGTCGGGCTGTTGCTGGTGGACGACGCCCAGCACCTGGACCCGCAGGCGGCGCAGCTCGTGCGGGTTCTGATGCCGGGTGCCGATCTCACGGTCATCGCGGGGGATCCCGATGAGGCGGTGTTCGGGTACCGCGGCGCAGACCCGGCACTGCTGCGCGAGCCGTCCGACAGCCCGGTCATCACGCTCACCCGGTCGTATCGCTGCGCGACCGCCGTGGCCGATGCGATCTCCGGTGTGGCGCAACGCCTGCCCGGTGCCGCGGCCCCCACGCTCGCCGGTGTCCCGGACCGCGCCGGGTCGGTGACCGTACGGTTGGCGGCGAGCACCCACGCGGAGTCGGCGCTGGTAGCCGACGCGCTGCGGCGGGCCCACCTGATCGACGGTGTGCCGTGGTCGGAGATGGCGGTCGTCGTGCGGTCCATGGCTCGGGTGGGCGCCCCGCTGGCCCGCGCCCTGACCGCGGCAGGCGTCCCGGTCGACCTGCCCGCGGCCGCGGCACCGCTGGCCGAGCAACCCGCGGTGGCCGCCCTGCTCACGGTGCTCGAGGCCGCCTCGGATGGGCTGACCGGCGCGCAGGCCGAATCGCTGCTCGCCGGTCCGCTCGGCCGGGTCGATCCGGTGTCGATGCGGCAGTTGCGGCGCGTGTTGCGCCGCGCCGACGGCAGCAGGCCGCCCCGCGACTTCGCCGATCTGCTCGTCGACGCTCTGACCGGGGAACCTCCGGTCCTGCCGACGGCGTTGCAGCGACCGCTGCGCCGGATCCGTGCGGTGTTGTCGGCCGCGGAACGCAGCGCGGCCGCCGGGCTCGATCCGCGGAACACCCTGTGGCAGGCCTGGCACCGCAGTGGACTGCAGCGCCGCTGGCTGGCCGCCGCTGAACGCGGCGGTCCGGCCGGTGTACAGGCTGACCGCGACCTGGACGCGGTCACCGAATTGTTCGATGTCGCAGAGCAGTTCGTGACCCGTACGCCCGCGGGTTCGCTGCGGGCCTTCATCGACCACGTGTCGGCACTCGGGCTGCCCCCGCGCAGCCCGGCCGAGCAGTCGACCGCCGACGCGGTCACCGTGCAGAGCGCGCACCGCGCCCTGGGCAGCGAATGGGAGTTCGTCGTGATCGCCGGGCTGCAGGAGGGGCTGTGGCCCAACACCGCACCGCGTGGCGGCGTGCTCAACACCCAGCGCCTCGTCGACGTCCTCGACGGCGTCATCACCGACGAGGACCGGGGGGTGTCGTCGCGGGCGCCCCTGCTGGCCGAGGAGCGACGCCTCCTCGTGGCCGCCCTGGGCCGCGCCCGCACACACGTCCTGGTGACCGCGGTGGACAGCGACGCCGGCGACGAGGCGATGCTGCCGTCGCCCTTCTGCGCCGAACTCGCCGAGCTGGCGCGCGAACGCCCGGGTGGCTCGCGGCCGGCCGACGAGATCGCCCCGGTCCGCGCACCCCGGGTGCTGGCGCCCGCCGCGCTGGTCGGCCGGTTGCGCTCGGTGGTGTGCGCCCCTGACGGCACCGTCGACGACGCGGCGCGCGACTGTGCCGCAGCGCAACTCGCCCGGCTCGCGCGGGCCGGCGTCCCCGGAGCGGATCCGCGGCACTGGCAGCCCCTGACGCCGCTGTCGACCGAGGAGGCGTTGTGGTCCGACGGCCAGGACGTCGTCACGCTGTCACCGTCGACGCTGCAGACGCTGACCGACTGTCCGCTGCGCTGGCTGCTCGAACGCCACGGCGGCAGCGACAGCCGGGACGTGCGCTCGGCGGTCGGCTCGCTGCTGCACGCGCTGGTGGCCGAATCGGGGCTGACCGAGACCCGGCTGCTCAACGATCTGCGGCGGATCTGGTCGCAGCTGCCCTACGAGGCGGCCTGGCACGCCGACAACGAACTGGGTCGGCACGAGGCGATGTTGACCGCGTTCGCACAGTGGCGCGGCCAGACCCGCGGTGAGCTCACCGAGGTCGGTACGGAGATCGACGTGGACGGCCTCGTCAGCGAGGCCGCCGACGGGGTGCCTGCGGTGCGGCTGCGTGGACGGCTCGACCGGTTGGAACGCGATGCGCAAGGCCGACTCGTGGTGGTCGACATCAAGACCGGTAAGACGCCGGTGACCAAGGACGACGCCCAGCAGCACGCTCAGCTGGCGATGTACCAGCTCGCCGTGGCCGCGGGGCTGCTGCCGGACGGGGACGTCCCCGGTGGCGGCAAACTGGTCTATCTGGGCCGCAGCACGGCAACGGGTCCCGCGGAGCGCGAGCAGGATCCGATGGGCGCCGAAGCGCTCGACGCGTGGCGCGCGCAGGTCGGCTGGGCCGCGGCGGCCACGCAGGGCCCGCGGTTCACCGCAAGGGTCAACGAGGGGTGCGCACACTGCCCGGTACGCAGCAGCTGCCCGGCCCAGACGGCGGGTGAGCGGCCGTGAGCGCCCGCTACAGCCCGGACGAATTGGCCTCGGCGCTCGGTCTTTTCGCGCCGACCGAAGAACAGGCGGCGGTGATCGCGGCGCCACCGGGGCCGCTGGTGGTGATCGCGGGCGCCGGGGCGGGCAAGACCGAGACGATGGCCGCCCGGGTGGTGTGGCTGGTGGCCAACGGATACGCGACACCGGGTCAGGTGCTCGGTCTGACCTTCACCAGGAAGGCCGCGGGGCAGCTGCTGCGGCGGGTCCGCACCCGGCTCGCGCGCCTGGCCGGCGCCGGGCTGGTTCCGGGCGCCGGCGGCGGCGACGCCACCGACATGCCGACGGTGAGCACCTATCACGCGTTCGCCGGAACGCTGCTGCGCGAACACGGTCCACTGCTCGGTTTGGAACCCGACACCCGGCTGGTCGGCGAGACGGAGCTGTTCCAGCTGGCCCACCAGGTCGTCTGCGCCCATCCCGGCCCGCTCGAGACCGACAAGACACCGGCCGCGGTGACGCGGATGGTGCTGCGGCTGGCCGGTCAGCTCGCTGAGCACCTCGTCGAGACCGATCAGCTCCGTGACACCCACGTCGAGCTGGAACGGTTGGTGCACACGCTGCCGGCGGGTCCGTATCAGCGCGACCGGGGCCCCAGCCAGTGGCTGCTGCGGATGCTCGCCACCCAATCCGAACGCGCCGAGCTGGTGCCGCTCATCGATGCCCTGCACACGCGGATGCGCGCCGACAACGTCATGGACTTCGGCATGCAGATGGGCGCCGCGGCCCAGCTGGCCGCCGACTTCCCCCAGGTGGGCGCACACCTGCGCAGCCGCTACCGGGTGGTGCTCCTCGACGAGTACCAGGACACCGGACACGCGCAGCGCGTGGCGCTGTCGGGGCTGTTCGGCGGCGGCGCCGACGACGATCTGGCGTTGACCGCGGTCGGGGACCCCATCCAGTCGATCTACGGCTGGCGCGGTGCGTCGGCGACCAACCTGCCGCGGTTCGCCACCGACTTCCCGCGCGCCGACGGCACCCCCGCACCGACACTGGAACTGCGCACCAGCTGGCGTAACCCGGCGAGCACGCTGCACCTCGCGAACGCCGTGTCAGCCGAGGCGCGTCGGCGTTCGGTCGCGGTGCGGGCGCTGCGGCCACGGCCCGACGCCCAGCCCGGAACCAATCGGCTGGCGCTGCTCAATGATGTTGCTGCCGAGCGGAACTGGATCGCCGATGAGGTGGCGCAGCGCTACCATGCCGCGCGGGCGGCGGGTGAGGCGCCGCTGACGGCGGCGGTGCTGCTCCGGCGCAACGCCGACGCCGCGCCGATCGCAGAGGCGTTGACCGAGCGTGGGGTGCCCGTGGAGGTGGTCGGTTTGGCCGGCCTGCTCGGCGTCGCAGAGGTCGCCGACGTCGTGGCGATGTTGCGGCTGGTCGCCGATCCGACCGCCGGCAGCTCGGCGATGCGGGTGCTGACCGGTCCGCGCTGGCGGCTCGGCGGCCGGGACGTCGCCGCACTCTGGCGGCGGGCCAGGGAACTCGACGACACCGGAGGTGCTGGACCGGAGGCCACCGCCGAGGAGATCGTCGCGCGCGTCGCCCCCGACGCCGACACCGCATGCCTGGCCGACGCGGTGTGCGATCCCGGCTCCGCCGAGCGGTATTCGGCCGAGGGGTACCGCAGGATCACCGCGCTCGGTGACGAACTGACATCGCTGCGGTCCCATCTGAGCTTCCCGCTGCCGGATCTGGTCAACGAGGTGCGCCGGGTGCTGGCCGTCGACGTCGAGGCCCGCGCCGCCCGGCCGATGTCCGCGGGCTGGTCGGGAACCGAACACCTCGACGCCTTCACCGACGTGGTGACCGACTACGCCGGCCGGCCGGGTGCGTCGGTGAACGGGTTGCTGGCCTTCCTCGACACGGCGATGGAGGTCGAGAACGGGCTGGCGCCTGCGGAACTGACAGTGTCCACCGAGCGCGTGCAGATCCTCACCGTGCACGCGGCCAAGGGATTGGAATGGCAACTGGTCGCGGTGCCGCACCTCAGCGGTCGCGTGTTCCCGTCGACGGGCCGCATGCGTACCTGGCTGACCGATCCCGCGGATCTGCCGCCGCTGCTGCGCGGCGACCGCGCCACCACCACCGACCACGGGGTTCCGGTCCTCGACACCTCCGACGTCAACGACCGGAAAGTTCTGTCGGACAGGATCAATGACCACAAGAGCCGGCTCGAGCAGCGCCGGACCGACGAGGAGCGCAGACTGCTCTACGTGGCGCTGACCCGCGCCGAGGACACGCTGCTGCTGTCAGGGCACCACTGGGGCGGCACGGAAGCAAAGCCGCGCGGTCCGTCGGAGTTCCTCTGTGAGCTCAAGGACATCATCGACCGGGCGGCGGCCGCGGGCAGTCCGTGCGGTGTCGTCGACCAGTGGGCGCCCGAACCGGCGCCGGGAGAGTCGAACCCGCTGCGCGGCAACGTCACCGAGGTCCTGTGGCCGGCCGAACCAGCCGCGGACCGCCGCGCCGACCTCGACGCCGGCGCCCTACGGGTGGCTCGCGCGATGGCCGGACACGATGTGACCGGCGGCCAAGGTTCAGAGGACCTCGAAGGGTGGGCGGCAGACGTGGACGCGCTGCTGGCCGAACGGGAGCGGACCCCGGATGCCGAGCCGGCGGCGCTGCCGGTGCAGGTGTCGGTCAGCACCCTGGTCGAGCTGAGCGGCGACCGCGACGGGGTACTTCAGCGGCTGCGCCGCAGGCTGCCCACCCCGCCGGCCCCGCATGCGTTGCTGGGCACGGCTTTTCACGACTGGGTGCAGCGATTCTATGGGGCCGATCGGCTGTTCGATCTCGACGATCTGCCCGGCGCCGTCGACGGAGCCGAACAGCTCGTCCAGGAACGGGAGCTCGAGGGGCTGCAAGAGGCGTTCATGGTCTCGCCGTGGGCGGCCCGCACGCCGATCGAGACCGAGGTGCCGTTCGAGATGGTCATCGGCGAGACGATGGTGCGGGGACGCATCGACGCAGTGTTCGCCGACGACGACGGTGGATTCACCGTCGTCGACTGGAAGACCGGTGCACCGGCCGGGGACCCGGAGGCGCAGCGGCAGGCCGCGATCCAGCTCGCGGTGTACCGCGAGGCGTGGGCGGAGCTGCACGGGTGTCCGGTCGAGCGGGTCCGGGCGGCCTTCCACTACGTGCGGTCGGGTCGCACCGTGCATCCGCCCGCGCTGCCGGATGCCGCCGAGTTGGCGTCGATGTTGCGGACGGAGGCGGCGTGACGGTCTAGGAGCTGCGGTAGATCTTCAGGGCTTGGGTGATCATCGGGATCTGCAGGGGCAGCCGGGCCAGCGCGATCGCGCGCATCGGCCACGGCTTGTCCCACCAGAGCCGCACCATGTTCACGTTGCCCGGGAAGACCGCGAGATACAGCGCGATCGCCGCCAGGGCGCCGGCCTTGCGGGTTCGCGGTGCGGCCAGTGCGGCGGCGACGCCGAGTTCGGCAACGCCGGAGGCGTAGGTGTAGAACCGCGGCGTGCCGGGCAGCTCGACGGGCACGATGCCGTCGAAGGGCTTGGGCGCCACGAAGTGCAGGGTGCCGATGCCGGCGAGCATCGCCGCCATGCGGACAGCGCGTGTCGGGTTGGCGATCTGCTGCAGTTCGGCCGGTTGAGAGGTCATGATTACATTGTGCTGGTGCGGCAAGCCCATCCGATGATGGACCCTCGTGGCTAAAGGCCGGCTTCGGCGGCGACTCGCCGCCATCGAGCAGGATCTGACATCTCAGCCCGACGCGGCGCTGGTCGACGTGTTGCGCATCCCGGAGCCGTTCGTCAGCCCCACGCAGAAGATCCTGCGCCGCATCCTCTACGCGGCGGGCGCCCTCTTCGCGGCGGTCATCATCGTCTACCTCGACCGGCACGGCTACCGCGACATCGAGGCCACGCCGGAGACCAGCGACCCGCTGTCGTTACTGGACTGCGTCTACTACGCGACGGTGTCGCTGTCGACCACGGGTTACGGCGACATCACGCCGGTCACCGAATCCGCCCGCCTGATCAACGTCCTGGTTATCACCCCGCTGCGGGTGGCGTTCCTGATCGTCCTGATCGGCACCACGGTCGAGACCCTGACCAGTCAGTCGCGCGCGGCATTGAAGATCCAGCGATGGAGGAGCAGAGTGCGCAACCACACCGTCGTCATCGGCTATGGCACCAAAGGCCGTACCGCGGTCGCGGCCATGGTCGGGGACGACATCGCCCCTGCCGACATCGTCGTCGTCGACACGAACGGCACTGCGCTGGAGCGGGCCAAGGGCGCGGGCCTGGTAACCGTGCACGGCGACGCCACCAAGGCCGAGGTGCTGCGGTTGGCCAGTGTCCAGCACGCCAAGTCGATCATCGTGGCCGCCGACAACGACGCCAGCGCCGTGCTCGTCACGTTGACCGCCCGCGAGCTCGCACCCAACGCAAAGATCATTGCCGCGGCCCGCGAATCGGACAATCAGCACCTGCTGCGACAGTCGGGGGCCGACTCGACGGTGGTCTCCTCGGAGACCGCCGGACGCCTGCTGGGTATAGCCACCCAGACACCCAGCGTCGTCCAGATCATGGAAGACCTGCTGACGCCCGATGCCGGCTTCGCGATCGCCGAGCGCGAGGTCACCCCCAAAGAGGTCGGCGGGTCCCCGCGGCATCTGCACGACATCGTGCTCGGAGTGGTGCGCGACGGGTCGCTGCTGCGGGTCGATTCGCCGGACGTCGACACCGTCGAATCCGGTGATCGCCTGCTCTACATCCGCAACGCGGACTCCGAGCGATGAGGGACTTCTCGGCGCTACGCAACGTCCCTTTGCTGTCGCGGGTCGGCGCCGACCGTGCCGACGCGTTGCGCACCGACATCGATGCGGCATCGGCCGGCTGGGCCGACGCGCTGCTGCTGCGGGTGGACCGGCGCAACCAGGTGCTGATCGCCGGGGGACAGGTGGTGCTGGGACGGGCGAGCGCCCTGGGCGATGCGCCTCCCGACCACGCGGTGTTCCTCGGCCGGCTCGCCGACGGCAGGCACGTCTGGGGGGTGCGGGCCAACCTCGAGCCGCCGGAGGACGGGGCTGCGGCCGGCGACCAGGTGGAGGTGCTCGACCTGCGGCGCGCCGGTCAGATCTTCGATGACACCAGCGCACAGCTGGTCGCGACCGCGACCGCCCTGCTGAACTGGCACGACCACGCGCGGTTCAGCCCGGTGGACGGTGCACCCACCAAGCCCATCAAGGCCGGGTGGTCGAGGGTCAATCCGGTCACGGGTCACGAGGAGTTCCCGCGTATCGACCCGGCGGTGATCTGCCTGGTGCACGACGGCCACGACCGCGCCGTCCTCGCCCGCCAGACGGTGTGGCCGCAGCGGCTGTTCTCGATCCTCGCTGGATTCGTCGAGGCTGGGGAGTCCTTCGAATCGTGCGTAGTGCGCGAGATCGCCGAGGAAGTCGGGCTGACCGTCACCGACGTCCGCTACCTGGGCAGCCAGCCGTGGCCGTTCCCGCGGTCGCTGATGGTCGGATTCCATGCGATCGGCGATCCCGAACAGCCGTTCTCGTTCAACGACGGTGAGATCGCCGAAGCCGAGTGGTTCACCCGCGACGAGATCCGCGCGGCCCTGGCCGACGGGGACTGGAACAGCACGTCATCGTCACGTCTGTTGCTGCCCGGCTCGATCTCGATCGCCCGGGAGATCATCGAATCCTGGGTCTACGCCAACGACTGACCGCCCAAACGAACAAGCGGGCGGGAAAGTGCGAGAAGAACCCGCCATTACGTCGATCTGGGCATCCCGCATGGGCGCGGAGCTCAGCGGCCGAGCTTGGCCTTGACGTCTTTGATGCTCGGATTCGTCAGCGCCGAACCGTCCGGGAACTTCACCGTCGGCACCGTCTGATTACCGCCGTTGACCGACTCGACGAACTTCGCGGCCTGCGGATCTTCTTCGATGTTGACCTCGGACCAGCTGATGCCCTCGGCCTTCATGGCCTTCTTCAACCGCACGCAATAGCCGCACCAGGATGTGGTGTACATGGTCACTTCGCCAGTCGATCCGGCGCTGTCAGCACTCATAAGAATTCCAACGTATCCGACGGCCTCGACATGCCCCACACGGGACGGGCGGTTGTCGGTGACGCCTGCCAAGATGGACTGCATGCCGGTCGAGGTCCACACCTCGTCACGGGAACGGCTCCTGACCGATCTCGATGACGAGCAGAGCGAGGCCGTCTTGGCGCCCCGCGGGCCGGTGTGCGTGCTCGCCGGCGCCGGGACCGGCAAGACGCGCACGATCACCCGCCGCATCGCCCACCTTGTCGCCGCCGGCCACGTCGCACCCGGTCAGGTCCTGGCGGTGACGTTCACCTCCCGCGCCGCCGGCGAGATGCGCTCTCGCCTGCGCGCGCTGGATCAGCAGGCGGGCGGCGTCGGCACCGGCGCGGTCCAGGCGATGACGTTCCACGCCGCCGCCCGCAGGCAGCTGCGCTACTTCTGGCCGCGCGTGGTCGGTGACACCCACTGGGAACTGATGGACAGCAAGTTCACCGTCGTCGCGCAGGCCGCCAACCGAGCCGGTGTACCGACCGGCACCGACAACGTCCGCGATCTGGCCGGTGAGATCGAATGGGCCAAGGCGTCCCTGATCAGCCCCGAGGGCTACCCGGCCGCCGTCGCCGAGGTCGGCCGCGACGTCCCGTTCGACGCCGAAAAAGTGGCCGCCGTGTACGCGGGCTACGAGACGCTCAAAGCCCGCACCGACGGCACTACGCTGCTGGACTTCGACGATCTGCTGTTGCACACCGCCGCCGCGATCGAGAACGACGCCGCCGTCGCCACCGAGTTCCGGGACCGCTACCGCTGCTTCGTCGTCGACGAATACCAGGACGTCACCCCGCTGCAGCAGCGGGTGCTCGACGCCTGGCTCGGCCCCCGAGACGATCTCACCGTCGTCGGCGACGCGAACCAGACCATCTACTCCTTCACCGGCGCCACCCCGCGCTACCTGCTCGACTTCTCCCGCCGGTTCCCGGACGCCTCGGTCGTCCGGCTCGAACGCGACTACCGGTCCACCCCGCAGGTGGTCTCGCTGGCCAACCGCGTGATCTCCGCAGCGCGCGGCCGCATGGCCGGCAGCAGACTGCACCTGGTCGGACAGCGGCCGCCCGGTCCCAACCCGACGTTCGCCGAACACCCCGACGAGGTGGCCGAGGCCGCCGCCGTCGCGAAGGAGATCAAGCGGCTGCTCACCGCAGGCACACCGGCCGCGGAGATCGCGGTGCTCTACCGCATCAACGCCCAGTCCGAGGTGTACGAGGAGGCGCTGACCGAAGCGGGGATCGCCTTCCAGGTCCGCGGCGGCGAGGGGTTCTTCAGCCGCCAGGAGATCCGCCAGTCGCTGGTCGCCTTGCAGCGGGCCGCCGAACGCGACGTCGACGGCGCGCTGACCGAGGTGGTGCGCGCGGTGCTCGAACCGTTGGGCCTGACCGCCGAACCGCCCGCCGGTACCAGGGCCCGCGAACGCTGGGAGGCGTTGACAGCGCTGGCCGAACTCGTCGACGAGGAAGTCGCCGTGCGGCCCGAACTGGATCTGCATGGTCTGGTCACCGAGCTGCGCCAGCGGGCCGACTCCCGACATCCACCGGTGGTGCAGGGCGTGACGCTGGCGTCGCTGCACGCCGCCAAGGGTCTCGAATGGGACGCGGTGTTCCTCGTCGGGCTCGCCGACGGCACACTCCCGATCTCCCACGCGCTGTCCCACGGACCCGACAGCGAACCGGTCGAAGAGGAGCGACGGCTGCTCTACGTCGGAATCACCAGGGCGCGAACACATCTCATGCTGAGCTGGGCGCTGGCCCGGGCTCCGGGCGGTCGGCAGAGCCGGCGCCCGTCACGATTCCTCAACGGGGTGGCGCCCCAGTCGGCGACCGACACCGGTCCTAGCAAGCCGCGCCGCCAGCGTGGCGCGACCCCGCGCTGCCGGGTGTGCAACAGCGCGCTGACCACGCCGCCGTCGATCATGTTGCGCCGCTGCGAGACCTGCCCGTCCGATCTCGACGAGGCACTGCTGGCCGAACTGAAGGAGTGGCGCCTGCAGACCGCCAAGGAGCAGAAGGTCCCGGCGTATGTGGTGTTCACCGACAACACGCTGATCGCCATCGCCGAGAGCATGCCGACCGACGAAGCGGCGCTGGTGGCGATCCCGGGCATCGGCGCCCGCAAGCTCGAGCAGTACGGCGGCGATGTGCTCGCCATGGTCAGAGCCCGGTCGTGAGAACGGTCAAGGACCGTAAAAATCGCGCCAAAACCGCTGGTAGAAATTCACTTGTGCGTTTCGGCTGTTAGCGTTTAGCCTCAGAATCTCAGGTTGGGCCAAGCGTGCGGAAGGAGGGTGCCCGGACATGATCAGCTTCAATGCGTTCACCGGCGTAGGCCAGTTCGCGCCTGCCGGCATGCCGCGCACCCACCGTGCTGTCGCTCCGATCACCGTCGCAGCGGCGCATATCGCGGCCCCGGCTGCCGCTCCTGTGGAGCGTAAGCGCCGTGCCGCTACCGCCGCCGCGACAGGCGCGTCCGTGAAGCGGGGCACCACCTAGGTAAGCCCCCCAAGAGCCGAATGGCCACGGACCCGATGTCACCGGATCCGTGGCCATCTTTGTCGGAGCTCCCGACGACCTGGTCGCAGATCCTCGAAAAGTCAAGTGCAAGAGGACAACAACGACCAGGAAGCAGGATTGCACTGATGTCTCTCGCGAGCACCCTCGACGAGAAGTTGCTGCCGGAACTGCCGTGCCACGCCGGAAATCCCGATCTGTGGTTCGCCGAGAGCCCCGTCGATCTCGAACGCGCCAAGGCGCTGTGTGTGGACTGCCCCATCCGCCGCGAATGCCTCGACGCGGCTCTGCGGCGTCAGGAGCCGTGGGGGGTGTGGGGCGGCGAGATCCTCGATCGCGGCAGCGTCGTGGCCCGCAAACGCCCGAGGGGACGCCCGCGTAAGGAGCGCTCGGCAGTCGCGTAACTGCCGGGCGCTCCGGCGCCCAGGCCTAGGCCGCGTCCTCGGCGAAACCTGGAATCAGTTCGAGCGCAAGCGATCTGGTGGGGATGTGCGCATCCAGCTGACAGGAGATCGCGACGTTCGACGCGATGACGCGCATCGGGATCGCGAGTTTGGCGGGTACGTCCATCTGGCGCACCGTCTTGATCTGCTGCACCGAGCGGTCCATGTTCACGGCCGTCATCTTCTGCAGCCACTTGCGGGTGTAGTGGAACACCTCGGACTCGAGCGGTTCGACATACTGGCGCAGCATGTCGTCGAGATCCTCGGGTGACACCTGCTCGCCGCGCTGGATGAAGCCGATCTGCTCCATCGTGGGCAGCAGCCGGTCGTAGTCCTTGGCCAGCGCGTAGCGCACCGCCTGGCCCAGTTCGACGGGAATGCCGCCCGGCAACGGCGCCACCGCGCCGAAATCGATGACACCCATCTTGCCGTCGGGCATCAGCATGAAGTTCCCCGGATGGGCGTCTCCGTGCATCATCTCCAGCCGCCGCGGCGCGTCGTAGGTCAGCTCGAACAGCCGGGTGCCCATCAGATCGCGTTGTTCCTGGGTCCCGTTGCGGATGATGTGGGACATCGGGATGCCCTCGATCCACTCCGCGATGACCACCTTCGGCGCGCTCGCGACGACGGCGGGGATCCGGAAGTGCGGATGGTCGTGGTAGGCCTTGGCGAAGGCGCGCTGGTTCTCGGCCTCCAGCCGATAGTCGAGCTCCATCTCGGTGCGTTCGATCAGCTCGTCGACCACACCTTCGACGTCGGCGCCGGGGGAGAGCTGGCGCAGCACGCCGACCATCCGCTGCATCGTCTTCAGGTCGGCGCGCAGCGCTTCGTCGGCGCCGGGGTACTGGATCTTGACGGCGACTTCGCGGCCGTCGCGCCACAACGCCTTGTGTACCTGCCCGATACTCGCCGAGGCGATCGGGGTGTCGTCGAACGAGGTGAACCGGTCCCGCCACTTCGTGCCGAGCTGCGCGTCGAGCACGCGGTGCACCTTTGCGGCGGGCAGCGGCGGTGCGTCCTTCTGCAGTTTCGTCAGCGCTTCCCGGTACGGCTTGCCGTACTGCTCCGGAATCGCCGCCTCCATCACCGACAGCGCCTGCCCGACTTTCATGGCGCCGCCCTTGAGTTCGCCCAGCACGGTGAACAGCTGCTGGGCGGCCTTGTCCATGAGTTCGGCGTTGACCTCGTCCTTGGACTTGCCGGTCAGCCGTTTGCCGAAGCCGAGAGCCGCCCGGCCCGCCATGCCGACCGGCAGACTCGCCAGCTTCGCATTGCGGGCGGCGCGCCCACGTTTGATGTCAGCCACCAGACCATCATCCACCACGCCGGTGAAGGCGCAGCGCCGAACCGGTGACGATCACGTCCAGCACTCGCAGCGGGGATGGTGCGACCAACGGCGAATGGTCGTGGTGCGGGTGGCGACATCGAACTCGTAGGTGGTGTCCACCGCGGGCGCGGGTTCCCCGGCGACGCCGATCGCGCCCGATTCGCGGATCGCGCGCAGTAGTCGCTCCACCTGCTCCAGGGCCAGCGCCGCGGTGGCCAGCACCGTCGCCCGGTCGGCGTTCCCGACCGTCCCGCGCAACTGCGCCGCGACCGCCGGCCAGGCCGCGTCCCGGTCGCTGCGATGCAGATCCGCGCAGGCCAGGCAGCTGGTGCGGCCGGGCAGCACCAGCGGACCGACCAGGCCGCTGCCGTCACGTGTGCGCACCGCCAGGTGCGGAACCCGGGCTTTGTGCAGGTCGCGCAGCAGCCGCGGTTCGGCGATGAGGTAGTCGGCCAGGATCACCAGATCGGTCGCCTCCGGCGGCGCGGACGCCTTCGGGGCACGGGTGTGCCCGACCCGCGCCCCGGAGCAACGCAGCCCCGCGACCAGCAGATCGGACAGCGGTCCGCGACCGTGGATGCGCACCGACGGGGTGCGGTGCGCGCGGGGCCGTTCCGGGGTCACCACACCCGCCTCGATGAGATTCGCCAGCAGATCGGCCAGCGCCGGGGTGTCCGCCTGCGCGGTGAGATCGTCGACGGTGGTGCCGGACTGCATGCCGCGCAACAGATTCGCCAGCGTGGTTGCGGTCAGACCCGCGGGAGGTTCGACGAGCACCGCCCGCCGCGGATCCCATCCGACCTGGACGGCGCCGTCGGGCCGCAGCAGCACCGGCAGGGTGGGATTGAGCAGATAGCCCGGCATGCGACGACAATGCCACGCCGCGCACCGGCGGCCCGGACGTTATCCACAGGGTGGCGATCAGCCCTGTGGATCGTTCTTTCCGTCGGGATCGTCCTCACCCTTGCCGAGGTCGCGTTCCAAGCCGGCGATCGCCTCTTCGATGGCGCTGTCGATGCCGCTGGTGTCGCCGCCGACGACGCGATCGATGAACGCCGCAGGCTCGTCGAGATCCGCCGACGAGGGCAGCAGATCGGGGTGCTGCCACACCGCGTCACGGGCGTCGGCGCCGACGGCCTGGGTCAGCCGTTCCCACAGCGCCGCGGCCTCGCGCAGCTTGCGCGGCCGCAACTCCAGCCCGACGAGCGTGGCGAACGTCTGCTCGGCCGGACCGCCGGTGGCCCGCCTGCGGCGCTGCATCTCCGACAGGGCGCCGGTGCCGGGGATGCGTTCCCCGAGCGCAGCGGTGACGACGGTCTGCACCCAGCCCTCGATCAGGGCCAGCAGCGTCTCGAGCCGTTCGAGGGCCGCGACCTGCTCGGGGGTGGCCTTGGGTTCGAAGATGCCCTGGTTGAGCAGCTGCTCCATCTGCGCCGGGTCGGTCAGCGCGGCGGGGTTGATGCCCTGCGCCAGATCCTCGATGCCCGACATGTCGACCTTCATCCCGCGGGCGAAGGCCTCGACCGCCGACAGCAGCTGGCTCGACAGCCAGGGCACGTGGCTGAAGAGCCGATGGTGCGCGGCCTCGCGGGCCGCCAGGAACGTCAGGACCTCGCTGCGCGGCTGCTCCAATCCCTCCGACAGCGTCTCGACCGCCTCGGGCAGCAGTGCGGCCACACCCTTGGGGCCCAGCGGCAGACCGATGTCGGTGGAGGTCAGCACCTCCCGCGAGAGCTTGCCCAGCGCCTGCCCGAGCTGGGAGCCGAACGCCATCCCGCCCATCTGCGACATCATCGCCATCAGCGGGCCGGCCATCGCCCGGGCCTCCTCCGGCAGGGCCGAGGCCCACACCGTCGAGATCTGCTCGGCCACCGGGTCGCACAGCCGCTTCCACGTCCCGAGGGTGTTGTCGATCCAGTCCGACGGCGTCCACGCCACCGCGCGGGTGGTGCCCGCCGGCAGCGGGGTGACGCCGTCCAGCCACATCTCGGCGAGGTGCACGGCGTCGGTGATGGCCGATGCCGTCGCCTCCGGAATGGGCGCCACGAAGCCGATCGCGTTGGAAGCCAACTGCCGGGCCAGGTCGTAGTTGACCGGGCCGGCCTGGTTGCCGCCGCCCATAGTGCCTGCGCCGCTGAACATCTCACCGAGCTTGGTGAAGATCTGTCCGAGATCGGACATGTCGAAACCGGCCCCGCCGAATCCGAACGGGTCCGACGGCGAACCGCCGTCGGGGTCCTTCTTGCGTTTGTCGCGCTCCGGGTCGTCACCAGAAGAGAAGCCGAAGGGCAGGTCAGACATGCCTTCAACCGTACTCACCGGGGGCGCGGCGTGCGCCACGGCCGGTCACGCTGTCAGTGAACGCTGCGGGACTACCTCTACTGTGGGCGGCGTGAACAGGCGGATTTCGACGCTGCTGGTCGCGCTGGTGCCGGTGGTCGCGCTCTTCGTGCTGCTCTCGGCCGTGACGGTGCCGTTCGTCTCGCTGGGTCCGGGGCCGACGTTCAACACCCTCGGCGAGGTCGACGGCAAAGAGGTCGTCGACATCGAGGGCACCGAGGTCAAGCCGACGTCCGGGCACCTCAACATGACGACCGTGTCGCAGCGCGACGGGCTGACCCTCGCGCAGGCGATGGCGCTGTGGATGTCCGGCCGCGAACAGCTCGTACCGCGCGAACTGGTCTATCCGCCGGACAAGAGCAAGGACGAGATCGATGAGGCCAACACCACCGACTTCCGGCGCTCGGAGGACAACGCGCAGTACGCGGCGCTGTCGTATCTGAAGTACCCCGAGGCCGTGACCGTCGAATCGGTGACCGACCCCGGACCGTCGGCCGGCAAGCTCGAGGACGGCGACGCGATCGACGCTGTCAACGGCAAACCCGTCGCCAACGTCGAGGAGTTCCAGGCGATCCTCAAGACCACCAAACCCGGCGACGACATCGTCATCGATTACCGCCGCAAGGACGAGGCCAATCCGATCGGCACGGCGACGGTGACGTTGGGCACCAACCCCGACCGCGATTACGGGTTCCTCGGCATCGGGGTGGTGGATGCGCCGTGGGCGCCGTTCACCGTCGAGTTCAACCTCGCCAACGTCGGCGGCCCGTCGGCGGGGCTGATGTTCAGCCTGGCCCTGATCGACAAACTCACCACCGGCGACCTCAACGACGGCCGCTTCGTGGCAGGCACCGGCACCATCGACGGGGAGGGCGAGGTGGGTTCGATCGGCGGCATCACCCACAAGATGCTGGCCGCGCGCGAAGCCGGTGCGACGGTGTTCCTGGTGCCCGCCGACAACTGTCCCGAGGCCAAGACGGACCCGCAGGACGGGCTGGACATGATCAAGGTCGGCACGCTGACGGAGGCCGTCGACGCGCTGAACACGATTTCCGCTGGTGGCGAACCACCGCGCTGCTGATCAACGGACAAACACCCGATGCGTAGAGTTGGTCCACATCAGATGTGGCGTCCCTGTGACGTCCCCTTTCCCGTGAGCGAGACTGGAGACACCAAGTGGGTATGCGGCCCGGGCCCGCGGCAAGGATGCCGAAGCTGACGCGACGAAGCCGGATTCTGATCGGGGTGGCCCTCGCCCTGGTGGTGCTCCTGCTGATCGGGCCACGGCTGATCGACACCTATGTGAACTGGCTGTGGTTCGGCGAACTCGGCTACCGCTCGGTGTTCACCACCGTCCTGTTCACCCGTGTCGTGGTGTTCCTCGTCGTCGCCGCGGTGATCGGCGGCATCGTCTTCGCGGGTCTGACCCTGGCCTACCGCACGCGGCCGGTGTTCGTGCCCACGGCCGGACCCAATGACCCGGTCGCGCGCTACCGCACCCAGGTGATGGCGCGGCTGCGGCTGTTCGGCATCGGCATCCCGGTCTTCATCGGCGTGCTGGCCGGCATCGTCGCGCAGACCTACTGGGTGCGCATCCAGCTGTTCCTGCACGGCGGCGACTTCGGCGTCACCGACCCGCAGTTCAATCTCGACCTCGGCTTCTACGCCTTCGAACTGCCCTTCTACCGCCTGGTGCTGAGCTTCCTGTTCGTCGCGACGTTCCTGGCATTCGTGGCGAATCTGGTGGGCCACTACCTGTTCGGCGGTATCCGGCTGTCCGGGCGCACCGGTGCGCTGAGCCGCGCGGCGCGCATCCAGCTGGTCACCCTGGTCGGCGTGCTGATCCTGCTCAAGGCCGCCGCCTACTGGCTGGACCGCTATGAACTGCTCAGCCACACCCGCGGCGGCAAACCGTTCACCGGCGCCGGCTACACCGACATCAACGCGGTACTGCCCGCGAAGCTGATCCTGCTGGCGATCGCCCTGATCTGTGCGGTGGCGGTGTTCTCGGCGATCGTGCTGCGTGATCTGCGGATCCCCGCGATCGGTGTCGTCCTGCTGCTGCTGTCCTCGCTCGTGGTGGGCGCGGGCTGGCCACTGGTCGTCGAGCAGTTCAGCGTCAAGCCAAACGCCGCGCAAAAGGAAAGCGAATACATCGCGCGCAGTATCACCGCGACCCGGCAGGCCTACGGTCTGACCGACCAGACGGTGACCTATCGCGACTATCCGGGCAACGCGCCCGCGACCGCCCAGCAGGTCGCCGCCGACCGGTCGACCACGTCGAACATCCGCGTCCTCGACCCGAACATCGTCAGTCCCGCGTTCACGCAGTTCCAGCAGGGCAAGAACTTCTACTTCTTCCCCGACCAGCTGGCCATGGACCGCTACCGCGACGACAACGGCAACCTGCGCGACTACGTCGTCGCCGCACGCGAACTCAACCCCGACCGGCTGATCGACAACCAGCGCGATTGGATCAACCGGCACACCGTGTTCACCCACGGCAACGGGTTCATCGCCTCGCCGGCGAACACGGTCCGCGGCGTCGCCAACGACCCGAACCAGAACGGTGGCTACCCCGAGTTCCTGGCCAGCGTCGTCGGCGCCGAAGGCGTCGTATCCCCGGGCCCGGCTCCGCTCGACCAGCCGCGCATCTACTACGGCCCCGTCATCGCCAACACCGCTGCGGACTACGCGATCGTGGGTGAGAACGGCGCGCCCCGTGAGTACGACTTCGAGACCAACACCGAAACCAGGAACTACACCTACACCGGTTCCGGTGGCGTGCGGGTCGGGAACTGGTTGGCGCGCAGCGTGTTCGCCGCCAAGTTCGCCGAGCGCAACTTCCTGTTCTCCAACGTCATCGGCGAGAACAGCAAGATCCTGTTCAACCGCGACCCCGCCGACCGCGTCGAGGCCGTCGCGCCGTGGCTGACCACCGACACCACGGTCTACCCGGCGATCGTCAACAAGCGCGTCGTGTGGATCGTCGACGGCTACACCACGTTGGACAACTATCCGTATTCGGAGCTGACGTCGCTGTCGTCGGCGACCGCGGATTCCAACGAGGTCGCCATGAACCGCCTGCAGCTCAACAAGCAGGTGTCCTACATCCGTAACTCCGTCAAGGCCACCGTCGACGCCTACGACGGCACCGTGACCCTGTACGCCCAGGACGAGAACGACCCGGTGCTGCAGGCGTGGATGAAGGTGTTCCCGGACACCGTCAAGCCCAAGGGCGACATCAGCGACGAACTGCAGCAGCATCTGCGCTACCCCGAGGACCTGTTCAAGGTGCAGCGCGCACTGCTGGCCAAGTACCACGTCGACGATCCGGTGACCTTCTTCTCGACGTCGGACTTCTGGGACGTCCCGCTCGACCCGAACCCGACGGCGAGCAGCTTCCAGCCGCCGTATTACATCGTCGCCAAAGACCTTGCGATGGAGGACAGTTCGGCGTCGTTCCAGCTGACCAGCGCGATGAACAGGTTCCGGCGTGACTTCCTGGCCGCGTACATGAGTGCCAGCTCCGACCCGGATACCTACGGTCAGATCACCGTGCTGACCATTCCCGGCCAGGTCAACGGTCCGAAGCTGGCGTTCAACGCCATCAGCACCGACACCACGGTGTCCCAGGACCTCGGTGTCATCGGCCGCGACAACCAGAACCGGATCCGGTGGGGCAACCTGCTGACGCTGCCGGTCGGGCCGGGCGGTCTGCTGTATGTGGCACCGGTGTACGCCTCGCCGGGCTCCAGTGACGCCGCGTCGACGTACCCCCGGTTGATCCGCGTGGCGATGTTCTACAACGACCAGGTGGGATACGGGCCGACGGTGCGCGACGCGCTGATCGAGCTCTTCGGTCCGGGTGCCGACGCGACGGCCACCGGCCCAGCGCCCACCAGTGCCGACGGTCAGGCGCCGAGGGCCACCCCGCCCGTGGCCGGACAGGCGCCGTCGGGTCAGCCGCCCGCAAACCAGGCCGGCAGCGTTCCCGCGGCGCCGGCTCCGGAGGCGGCCGTCCCCGGTCCGACCGGACCCCAGCAGCTGTCGGCGGCGAAAGTCGCGGCACTGCAGGAGGTTCAGGAGGCCATGAGCGGTCTGCAGAGCGCGCAGCGCGACGGCAACTTCGCCCAGTACGGGGAGGCGTTGCAGCGGCTCGACGACGCGATGGCGGCTTACAGCGAAGCGCGCTGACCCTTGCGGGTGCTGCCCTTAAGCTCGGTGGGTGCATTTCCGCGTACTCGGGTCGCTGCAGGTGGTCGACGGTGACCGCCCGGTCGACATCGGCCCGCCCAAGCAGCGTGCGGTGCTCGCCGTGCTGCTGCTGGCGTCCGGACGGGTGGTCTCGGTCGATCGGCTGATCGACGCGGTATGGGGCGACGACGCGCCCGGTAGTGCGACGGCCGGTCTGCAGGCCTACATCTCGAACCTGCGCCGGGCGTTGCGCGACGGGACGCATGGGCAGGTGGCCTCGCCGATCGTGCGTCAGCCACCCGGTTACTTCCTCGGATTGGACGCGGGCCGGCTCGACCTTGCGGAGTTCGCCGCCGGTGCCGGCAGGGCTGCCGAGGCGCTGGCAGCAGGGGACTGGCAGAGCGCGCTCGACACGGCGGATGCCGCGCTCGGGTTGTGGCGCGGGCCGTTCCTCGCCGATTTCCGGGACGAGCCCTGGGCCGCCGAGGAGGCGGCACGCGCCGAGCAGCAGCGCATCGAATGCCTCGACGTCCGGGTCGCTGCGTTACTGGCGCTGGGCCGGGTTCCGCAGGCGCTCACCGCAGCCGCCGACCTGCACAGCGCCGATCCACTCGCCGACCGCGGCTGCTGGCTGCAGATGCTCACCCTATACCGGGCCGGCCGCGCCTCCGACGCGCTGGAGACCTACACCCGATACGCAACGCTTCTCGACACCGAACTGGGTCTCGAACCCGGCAGCGAACTGCGCGATTTGCAGACCGCGATCCTGCGGCAGGCCCCCGAACTGGCCGCCTGGCCGCGCCCGCCGGAATGGACCGGGGCGCAGGAGGTCAGCACCCCCGCGCCGCCCGACATCGGTCCCGGGGCGGCCGAGGTGCAGCCCCGGCGCGCAGGGTTGATCGGACGCGACCGCGAGATCTCCGCGGTGACCCAGGTATTCGCCGATGTGGCGGTGGGATCGACGCGGTGGCTGGTGCTCTCGGGCCCGCCGGGTATCGGTAAGACCCGGCTGGCCGAGGAGTTCGCCGAGCGGGTGGGCGAAAGTGGCGGGCGGATCGTCTGGGTGAGTTGTCCCGACGAACGTGCCACCCCGCCGTGGTGGCCGATGCGCCAACTGGTTCGCGCCCTGGGCGCCGATCCCGACGACCTGCTCCAAGTTCCGGCCAACGTCGATCCCGATACCGCGAGATTCCATGTCTACGAACGTGTTCAGGCCCTCATCGAATCCGTTCCCGGACCGTTGGCCATCGTCGTCGACGACGTCCAGTGGGCCGACTCCACCTCGGCGGCCTGTCTGGCCTACATCGCCGGATCGCTGCGCGACCGCCCCGTGGCCATCGTCCTGACCCTGCGCGACGGCGAGCACAGCTCCGAGGTGGCGCGGCTGGTGGCCACGGTGGACCGCCGGGACCGCAACCGGCACATCGCCGTTCCGGCGTTGTCTCCGGAAGACGTTGCCGCCCTGGCCAATCAGATCGCCGATGATCCACAGCACATCGTCACGGACGCCGAAGCCGCGCTGCTCGCCGTTCGGACGGGCGGCAACCCGTTCTTCGTGTCCGAATACGCCCGGCTGCCGCGGACGCAGCGGATGGGCAACGAGATCCCGGTGGCGGTGAAGTCGGTCCTCGACCGCCGACTCGACGGGCTCGGCGAGGCGGCGGTGCAGATGCTGCGCGCCGCAGCGATCATCGGTGACACCGTCGACTCCGATGCGATCCCGGTACTGGCGGGCGCCACCGGGATGGACGTCGACACCCTCGCCGATCACCTCGACGACGCCGCCGACGAACGCATCCTCATCGCCGCACACACCGGGGACGGATACACCTTCGCCCACGGCCTCCTGCGCGACCACCTGATCGCGGGCATCCCCACCATCCGTCGGCAGCGACTGCACGCCCGCATCGCCGAGGTGCTCGCCGACAGCACGGCAGACGATGCCCTGACTCGTCGCGCCCAGCATCTGCTGGCCGCGCAACCGTTGATCCAAACCGCCGAGGTCGTCGACGCCTGCCGACTGGCCGCGCAGGATGCCACCGCGCGGTGGAGTTCGGACATTGCGGCCCGCTGGTGGCAGGCGGCCCTGGACGCCTATGACCGGTTGCCGCCGGCCCAGCGTGTCGACAGCGAACGTGACGCCCTGACCGTCTCCCTACTGGAGGCGCACTCGCGGGCCGGCCGCGGCCGGTTGGTGCTGGTCACGGTGGAGAAACAGCTGGGCGAGGCCGTGGACACCGGCCGGACGGCGACGGCGGGGCGGGTGGCCAGCGCCCTGTTGCGGGCCAGTGGCGGCTGGCCGTGGCTGGCCCCCGGGCACGATCCCGGCATGTTGCTCTCGCTGCTCGACCGGGCGGTGGCGCTGGCCGACGCAGACCCGGCCGCGGGTGCGCGGGTGCGGGCGGCGCTGGCCGTTGGGAACTGCTACCACCCGGACGGCGGCGTGGCGGCGGGGCTGCTCGACCGCGCAGGCGAACTGGCTGACGAGACCGGTGATCCGGACGTCATCGCCGACGTGCTGATGGGCCGGCTGATCACCTACTCCGGCGTCGCCACCCGCAGCGCCGAGACCCTTGACTGGGTGGCGCAGATGAAGTCGTTGCGCCACAGCAGGTTCCGTGAGGACAGCGTGATCGCTCACTCGGTGGCGACGATGGCGACGATGAACCTGGCCGACGTCGAAGGCACCCAGTCGCACCTGCGGGCGGGGATCGCCGGCAGCGAGGAGTTGCAGCTACCGGTGCTGCGAGCCCAGCTGCGCTGGATGGAGGCGGTGCTGGCGGTGTGGCGGGGTGACTTCGCCGAGGCTGAAAGACATCACGCGATCGCCGCGCACGTACACGAGCAGACCGAGCTGTACGAGGCGGGCAGCGGCCTGGTGGCGGCGGTGACCCTGATGCGGGAGAAGGGCGATGCGGTGCCGCCGGGCTG
This sequence comes from Mycobacterium sp. 852013-51886_SCH5428379, assembly GCF_001665575.1. Classification (GTDB taxonomy): domain Bacteria; phylum Actinomycetota; class Actinomycetes; order Mycobacteriales; family Mycobacteriaceae; genus Mycobacterium. The sequence goes on from NZ_LZSU01000013.1 coordinate 76,271, forward strand.
GCCGGGATTGCGCGCGGACGTCGAGAGCGGCGGGCAGGGCATGGTCGGTCTGGTGCACACCGCACTGCTGACCATCCAGAGCGGAGCGCAGGCGCAGGAACAGGCCCGGTTCCGGCTGCGTGAATGGCATGCGGTCCCCGACCGGCCCCACGTGTGGACGACGCTGGGTCACGCGGCGCTGCTGGCCCACCTGGCAGCCGATCATCGGCTGCCCGAATTCGCCGCCGGACTTCTCGATGTGCTGAGACCGTTCGAGGACCGCATCGCGGTGATCGGCCAGGTGGGTGCCGTCGGCCCCGTAGCGCTGGCGTCGGCGCGGCTGCACGCTCTCCTCGGTGCCGGGGACGCCGCACTGGCGGCCGTGCGCCGCGCCGAGGACATCGCCGAACGCACCGAGGCGGCGCCCACGCTGCTGCGCTGCCGGTTGGTGCGCTGCGAGTTGGGCCCGCCGGGGCCGCAGCGCGCGGAGCAGGCCCGGGCGATCGCCGCAGACGCGGAGAAGCTCGGTATGCACGCCGTCGCCAGGGCCGCGCTGACACTGCAGTGACGTCCGCTTGGAGAGCGCTTGGCGCCGCCGCCAAGCCGACGCCAAGCGCATTGATCTTCACTGGGCACCGACTTCACCGCCCGGGAAAGGACTTCTGATGACCATGACCGACCTCACCTGCGACGATCTCGCCGACCGGCTGACCGGTCTGCGCGAGCAGGTGGCCGCGCCGGTGGCACTGCCGGGGGAGGCCGGCTACGAACGGTGCACGCCGTGGAACGTGGCCGCCGACGTGCGCCCGGCGGCGGTCGTGCTGGCCAGGACGGCCGGCGACGTCGCCGAGACGGTGCGCTTCGCTGCGGCCAGGGGCCTGCAGGTGACCGTGCAGTCCACCGGGCACGGCGCCATCGGTGTCAGCCCGGATACCGTCATGATCGTCACCTCGGGGATGACCTCGTGCACAGTCGACGCGCACAACCGCATCGCGCGGGTGGGTGCCGGAGTGCGCTGGCAGCAGGTGCTCGACGCGGCCTGCCCGTTCGGGCTGGCGCCGGTGCTGGGATCTGCGCCGAGCGTAGGTGTCGTCGGCTTCCTGACCGGCGGCGGGATCGGCCCGCTGGTGCGGACGGTGGGTGCATCATCGGACCATGTCCGCAGCTTCGAGTTGGTCACCGGCACAGGTGAACTGCTGCACGTGACGCCGGAGCGGCACGCCGATCTGTTCTGGGGGTTGCGGGGCGGTAAGGCGACGCTCGGGATCGTGACCGCGGTCGAGATCGATCTGCTCCCCATCCCCGAGTTCTACGGTGGCGCTCTGTACTTCGACGGCACCGATGCGGTGGCGGTGCTGCACGCGTGGGCGCGGTGGTGCGCGACGCTGCCGGAGACGGTGAACACCTCGATTGCGCTGCAACAGCTTCCGCCGCTGCCCGGGGTGCCGGAACCGCTGGCGGGCCGGTTGACGGTCGCGGTGCGCTACACGTCGGTCGGCGACCTGGGGGAGGGGCAGCGGCTGCTGGAACCGATGCGGGCGGTGGCGGTACCGGTCCTGGACGGCACCGGGGTGTTGCCGTTCGCGGCGATCGGGATGGTGCACGCCGATCCGGTGGATCCGATGCCGGTGTGGGAGAACCACACGCTGCTACACGGTGTCGACGCCGAGGCCGTGGAGGCGCTGCTGGCGGTCGCAGGGCCCGGTTCGGGTTCGGTGCAGGCGATCGTCGAGCTCCGGATGCTCGGCGGAGCTTTCGCCCGCGAACCGCGGCACCGCAGCGCGATGTGCCATCGAGACGCGCCGTTCGCGTTGACGACGATCGGTGCGCTGGCGCCGCCGGTGGCCGAGATGGTGCCGCAGCATGCGGCGGCGGTGCTCGCGGCGATGGCGCCGTGGTCGACCGGCGGGCAGCTGCCGAACTTCGCGCCGGCGGCCGATGCGCAGCGGGCGGCTCGGGTCTACACGGAGGACACGCGGCAGTGGCTGGCCGCGCTGGGGGAGCGCTACGACCCGGTGGGCATCTTCCGCACGGGCCAGGTCGTCCGCGGCTGACCCCTTCCCCGCGAGCGTGCGTGTCTGTACGCAGACACGCCGGTGAAAGCGTGCACTTTGCGCACGCTCGCGGAGGGTGAGCAGCGTCATAGCGTCCGGCGACCTCGCGATTTGGAGGACCGCCGCGACCCCGGTAACCTCGTGTTCACCCAACGCGGGGTGGAGCAGCTCGGTAGCTCGCTGGGCTCATAACCCAGAGGTCGCAGGTTCGAATCCTGTCCCCGCTACTAAGTAGAACGGCCCTCGGAGATAATCCGAGGGCCGTTTTTTCATGGCTCGGGCGGCCCCGCGCATTGGTGAACCGGCCAAAGAGTTCGTCCATATTGCATACGATCGGCCAAGAAGTTCAGATAGCCGTCCTGCTTTCATGATCGAAATGACGAGCGCATCTCACGACCTTCGACGGAACGAGTGAACTCATGTCCGACACCGCGTTTCAGATGTTGGCGATCGGGCTGTACTTCGCCCTGATGCTCGCGATCGGCTTCTACGCCTTCCGCCGGACCAGCGACCTCGACGACTACATGCTCGGCGGCCGCAAGCTCACCCCTCCTGTGGCGGCGCTGTCGGCGGGCGCGTCGGACATGTCCGGATGGCTGCTCCTCGGCGTCCCCGGCGCCATCTACGCCTCGGGCCTTGTCGAGTCGTGGATCGTGATCGGTCTGGTGATCGGAGCCTGGCTCAACTGGAAGTTCGTCGCACCGCGGCTGCGGGCCTACACCGAGGTCGCCAACAACTCGATCACCGTGCCGAGCTTCTTCGAGAACCGGCTGCGTGACAGATCGCATGTCCTGCGGATCGCGGCCGGCGCCATCATCCTGGTGTTCTTCACCTTCTACGTGTCATCCGGCATGGTCGCCGGTGGCGTGTTCTTCGAGACGTCCTTCGGCTCGTCCTATCTGACGGGCATGCTTCTGGTCGCTGGAGTCACGCTGTGCTACACGCTGTTCGGCGGCTTTCTCGGTGCCTCACTCACCGACGTCGCGCAGGCGCTGCTGATGTTCGCCGCACTCGTCACGATCCCGGTCGTCACGATCTTCGCCACCGGCGGGCCCGGCGAGATGGTCAATCTGGTCCAGGCCGCCGACGCCGCCCACAACGCCGCCAACCCCGGTGACGAAGTCCATCGCACGTCACTGTTCTTCGGCGGGAGTTTCCTCGCCATCGTGTCGGCCGCGGCCTGGGGGCTCGGCTACTTCGGCCAGCCTCACATCATCGTCCGGTTCATGGCGATGCGCTCCTCGGCCGATGCCAAGGCCGGTCGCCGGATCGGGATCAGCTGGATGATCCTGACCTCAGCAGGGGCGATCCTCACCGGATTTGCGGGGCTGGCGTACTTCTTCCGCGAAGGCGTGACTCTCGACAATCCCGAGACGGTGTTCCTCGAGTTGGCGAAGGTGATGTTCCATCCGTTCGTCGCCGGGATCGTGCTCGCCGCGGTGCTGGCGGCGATCATGTCGACGATCTCGTCGCAGCTCATCGTGTGTTCATCAGCCCTCGTCGAAGACATCTACCGGGCGTTCGGCAAGGAGGCCAGTTCGAAGAAATTGGTCGTCTACGGGCGCCTCGGGGTGCTGACCGTCGCGGTGGTGGCGATCCTGTTGGCGCTCAACCCGGACGGGTCGATTCTCGACCTGGTCGGCTTCGCGTGGGCCGGCTTCGGCGCCGCGTTCGGCCCCTTGATCATCCTGTCGCTGTTCTGGCGCAAGCTCACCACGCCCGGTGCGGTCGCGGGCATGATCGCCGGTGCCGTCGTGGTCGGCATTTGGGGTCAGACCGAGGCCCTGTCGAGCGCGATGTACGAGATCGTTCCCGGCTTCATCGCATGCCTGGTCGTCGCTGTCGTCGTATCGCTCATGACGGCTCGGGAGGACGACGAGATCCAGCGCGAGTTCACCGAGATGGCAGAGATGGCCGAGAAGATCGACGAATCCGCGGCTTCCGCCTGACGCCCCGGCAGCGCTCGTCAGCGCTCGTCAGCGTTCTTTCTCTCACCGCGCGCGAAAAGGTGGTCACCTCCTCCCGCCGGCCATAACGTCTTTCGCTGTACACCGTGCCACGCACGGCGTTGCCGCGGTATCGCGGCCACCGAGCCCTTTCGACAGCAGGAAAGACCTCAATGACGTTGCGTGTGGCCGATGTGTCCAAGAAGTACGAAGACACAACGGTTCTGGAGGGGCAGTCCTGGACCGCGGAGAAGGGCGAAATCCTCGCGGTGGTGGGGCCAAGCGGTTCCGGAAAGAGCACGCTGCTGAACCTGGTCAACCTTTCGACACGTCCGACGACCGGCTCGATCCACCTCGACGATCAGGACCTGACCGCGCTCGGGCGCCGCCACCTCCGGGTGGCACGGCGCAAGATCGGCACCGCGTTCCAGTCCGCTGCGCTGTTTCAGCGCCGCACCGTCATGGCGAATGTCGCTCTCCCGCTTACCTACATGTCCGTGAACAAGACACAGGCACGCGATCAGGCCACTCGTCTCATCGACCGCGTCGGCCTCACCGACCGGGCCGACTACTATCCCGGGCAGCTGTCCGGCGGCCAGAAGCAGCGTGTCGGCATCGCTCGGGCGTTGGCTCTGAATCCCCGGGTGCTGCTCGCCGACGAGATCACCTCGGGACTCGACCCGGTGACCACCGGCGCCATTCTGAAGTTGATCAAGGACCTTCGGGACGAACTGGAACTCACCGTCGTCCTCGTCACCCACGAGATGGACGTCGTCCGGCAGGTCGCTGACTCCGTGCTCTACCTCGAGCACGGGAAGGTTGTCGAATACGACACCACCACCTCCCTGCTGCGCAATCCGACCTCACGGGTAGGGGCACAGCTCCTCAGCTGGGGAGAAGATGACGGGTCTCTGGTCGACGAAACAAGCGGCGGCGTACTCGATCTCGTCTACGCCTCCGACCGTGTGCCCGGGAACTGGGTCGGTGACCTCACGGTGCGCTTCGACACCAACGTCGACCTGATCGAGGCACTCGTGGAACGACTGCGCGACGAACAGTTCGGGCGGGCCCGGGTGCGGATCGGCGATCACCGCAAGGTGCCCGAGATCAAGACCTATCTCGCGACCCAAGGCATCGCCGTCCTGCGGGAGGGCGCGGCGTGACAGCCCTGGCGTCTGCGCGTGACTTCAACACCCCGTGGAGTGAGGTCCCGGCCACGCTGTGGGCGGCCCTGCTCGAGACCCTGGCCATGGTCTTCTTCACATCGGTGATCGTGCTGACCGTCGGTCTGCTGATCGGCATCGTCCTGCACAACACGTCGGCGCGTGAATCCGCGCTGTTCACCAACGAGAAGGTCTACGGCGTCCTCGATTTCATCGTCAACATCGGGCGGTCGCTGCCGTTCCTCATCCTGATGGCGTTCATGATCCCGTTGACTCGCCTCATCGTCGGCACGTCGGTCGGTATCCAGGCGGCGGTGATCCCGATGGCGATCGGCGGTATCCCGTACTTCGCGCGGCTGGTAGAGAACGCTCTGCGCGGTCTTCCCGACGAGGTGGTGCGCGCCAGCGTCGTCGCCGGTGCATCGAAGGTTCAGGCCGTACAAACCTCCCAGCTGTCCGAGGCACTGCCCTCCCTGGTAGGCGCGGCGACGATCCAAGTCATCGGCCTCATCGAATTCTCCGCCGTGGCCGGCGCCATCGGGGCGGGTGGACTGGGCAATCTGGCACTTGCCTACGGCTATCAGGCGTTCGACGACCACATCATGTTGGCCACCGTGATCACCCTCATCGTTCTCGTTCAGCTGGTGCAGCTGAGCGGAAACCTGTTGGCCCGGTTGCTGACCCGGCCCTGAACCAATCACCCAGCAGATAAGACAAAGGATCAGTCATGAGTAATGACCCGCAGGGGTTCGTCATCGAGAAGCGACCGAAGTGGAAGTGGATCACCGGAGTCGGCGGCGTCGTCGTCCTCGTCGTAGCGATCGTCGTCGCGGTCACCCTGCGGGGAGAAGAGGAGAACAAGGGATTCACCTCGTCGCTCAAGATCGCCTACGCGACGTCGACCCCTGCGCAGAAGGCGATCATCGATTACGTGAACGACGAGATCGCCCCCGACTACGGGATCACGCTCGAAGCCGTCGGATACGGCGACGGCGACGCGATCTACCGTTCGGTCGACGAGCACAAGACCGCCGGACACTTCACGGCGCACCGGTACTGGACCGAAGAGGTCAACAAGAAACTCGGCACCCACAATTTCGCCACGGACGCGGAGATCTACACATGGGTGGGCAGCATCTACTCGCCCAGATACCGCGATCTCAACGACATTCCGGACGGCGCGAAGGTCAGCATCCCGCAGGAACCGTCCGTCCAGGCCCAGCAGCTCCAGGTGATCGCCAACCTCGGCTTCATCACCCTCGACCCGGGCGTCGACCCGCTGTTCGTCAGCTTGCGCGACGTCACCAGCAATCCGCGCAACTGGAAGCTCACCCCGATCGAGCTCACCAGCCAACCGCGGGTCTACCAGGACTTCGACGTGACCTTCGGAGGAGGTGAGGGCGTCGACCCGAGTTGGCTCATCACCACCGTGCCGCTGCCGCGGGCGTATTCGCCGCCGCTGACGGTCGCCGACGACAGTCGTACCGACCCCAACATCGTCAAGCTGTATGACGCGCTGCGAGATCCGCGTCTGCAGCGTTGGCTCAAAGAAGGTGACGGGCAGCAGTACAACCTCGTGATTGCCGCGGTGCCGACCGATCAGCCCCTGGCGCATCCCGAGCTGTACGTCCCGCTCGACCCCGGCACGGAACGTCAGCAGTGAGCGGCACGCGAAGCGTCCTGCTCGACGTCCACACCCACTACGTCGACCCGTCGTGGTACGAGCAGGACGGTACGGCGGAAGCCACCCGCCACGAGCTGATCGGTGATCTCGACGCACTCGGCCGGTTGGCCGCCGGCGACGCGGACGTGATCCGGGTACTCAGCGCCCCGCCGGAGATCCTCTACGGCACATTGCCGCCGTCGGACAGCCAGCTGCGCCGCCACAACGAGCAGCTCGCCACGATCGCGGCGAGTCGCTCCGGTCTCCGCGCCTTCGGCTCCGTTGACGCCTTCTCCGATGACGCCGCGGGCCAGATCGCCCATGCCGTCGACGATCTGGGATTGGCGGGCGTCGTGGTGGACTCAGGACACGGAGACGCCCATTTCGGTGACACCCAGACGTGGAGGGTGCTCGAAGCCGTCGCCGAGCGGAACGTACCGCTGTTCGTCCACCCCGTGTGGACCGCGGACTCCGACAGCGTGCGGGAACGCCACGGAGCCCAGGCCGCGGCATGGGGTCGCGGTTACCGCAATGGGATCGCCCTGCTGAACCTGCTCGACTCCGGTGTGGCGAAAAAATTCCCCGACGTGAAGATCGTCATCACGGGTTTGGCGGCCGGGTCACTGTGGTTCGCCCATCAGCAGATCCATGAGCTGCGTGACGAACTCGGTGCGAATCCGCACTTCTACATCGACACCACCTCGTTTCACGCCCCGTCGGTCCGCTACCAGGTCGACGTGCTGGGTGCCGACCGGGTGGTGCTGGGCAGCGATTGGCCGTTCCACACCGACGGCACGCGAGACGTGGCGGAGTCGGTGCTCGTGGAGGCCGGTCTCTCCGACAGCGACGCCCGAAACGTGCTGTCCGCAAACCTGACGAGTCTGATCGCCTGATATGCCACCTCTTCAAAGCAATGCCGATTTCGGTCAGCGATTCGCCGAACTGCTTCCGCAGCTCGCGGCCGGCACCGTCGACCGGGAACGGAAACGCGAACTGCCACATGCCGAGATCCGCGAACTCCTCGGAATCGGTTTCGGCACACAGCGAATCCCGGGGGAGTGGGGCGGCCCGGGATGGGATCTCGCGCGCACGCTCGGATCGGTGATCGACCTGGCGGCCGCGGATCCCCACATCGCACACGCCTTCCGCGGTCACTTCAACGTCATCGAGGATTCGCGGTTGGCGGCCCCGAACCACCATCCGGCGCTGATCGAGGCGCTGGTCGCAGGTCAATTCGTCGGCACGGCATACTCGGAGCGCACGCTCGGCCCGGATCGGGAGGCGCGTCTGCTGCACCGCGACGGTGTGTATCACCTGAGCGGGGTGAAGTACTACACGACCGGCAGCGTGTACGCCGACTGGATCGTCGCGGCAGGGCGGGACGTGGTGACCGGGGAGCACGTCAACGTGATCGTGGACGCCCACCACCCGGGCGTCGACATCGTGGACGACTGGGACGGGTTCGGTCAGACGCTGACCGGCAGCGGCACCACCCGATTCACCGATGTCCCGGTGGCGTACCGCAATCACGTCGGGAACGAATCCGATCTCCGGCCGCCGAACGCCCACCAGGCCGCGTTCCTGCAGCTGTATCTACTGGCGGTGATCGCGGGCATCAGTGCCGCGATAGCCCGCGACGCCGTCACCTTTGTGCGACCCCGGCAGCGCACCTTCGGGGTGGCGGCCGTCGCGGAGCCCCGGCGCAACCCGCTGGTTCACGAGGTCGTCGGGGAGTTGCACGGCATTGCTGTCACGGTGCGGTCGACGGTGATCGACGCAGCCCGTGCACTCGGCGATCTGCAGGTTCTGCTGCGCGACAGCACCATCGAGGAAAAGGTCAAAACGGAGGCCGCCGCGGTGGAGCTCATCCGGGTGTACACCATCCAGTCACAGGTGATCGATCTGGCGCTGCGCGGCGCCGGTCGGATCTTCGACGTGGGCGGGGCCTCGGCGACCAGCGTCGAGTTGGCCCTCGACCGGCACTGGCGCAACATCCGCACGATCGGTGCGCACAATCCGGCCGCGCAGCGGCTGCAGCAGGCAGGCAACTTCTACCTCAACGGCGTGCGGCCGCCCGCACTCGGACATCTGCAGCCAGCCGACATCGGACTGATCGGACCGCCACGATGACCAGAAGAGCGGCGGGCGAGCAACTGCACCTGAATGTCAACATCCTCCCGTCCGGCTCACACCCTGCTGCGTGGCGCTCGAAACACGGTGTCTCACGGGGGTTCATCGATATCTCGCTGTACCAGCAGATCGGCAGGATCGCCGAGCGTGGGAAGCTCGACGCCATCTTCCTGGCCGATACCTTGGCACTGCCGTCCGGGGTGATCGCCTCGGGTCCGACGTGGTCACTCGACCCTGTGGTGATCCTGACTTCGGTCGCTGCGGTCACCGAGCACATCGGGTTGATCGGCACCGCCAGCGCAACGTTCCACAATCCGTGGACGCTGGCCCGGACCTTTCTGTCCCTCGACCACGCCTCGGGCGGCCGAGCCGGCTGGAACATGGTCACCACCAGCGAACCGTCGTCCGCGTTCAACTTCGGCGATCAGCCGCTGCCGCCCAAGGCGCATCGGTACGCCCGTGCAGCAGAATTCGTGGAGCTGGTGAAGGCGCTGTGGAACGGCTGGGCCGACGATGCGCTGGTGGCGGATACCGCATCCGGCGTCTTCGCCGACCCGGCACGGATCACCGCACCGGATTTCCACGGCGACTACTTCGACGTGGCCGGCCCGCTCGCGTTACCACGGTCACCGCAGGGGCAGCCCCTTCTGGTGCAGGCGGGTGGCTCGCCGGAGGGACGCGACCTGGCCGCCCGGCACGCGGATGCCTTGTTCAACGCCCAGCTGACACTCACCGGCGCTCAACGCTATTACCGCGACATCAAGAACCGGGCCCGCGAGTACGGTCGAGACCCCGGCACCATCGCCGTACTCCCCGGGGTCGAGATCACCGTCGGGGAGAGCACCGCGGATGCGTGGGCTCGCAAGAACGAGCTCGACGACCTCATTCCCCGTGCCGTGCGGTTGCAGAACTTCGCGGCCCGCATCGGGATTCCGGTGCAACACCTGTCCTGGGACGAACCCATACCGGCCGACTTCCGCGACGCGGTCACCGAGCACAGCTTCGGATTCGCCTCCGCATTCCGCGATCTCAACGACGAGGAGCGGCTGCCCGTCGGGGAATTGATCCGCCGGGGTGGCGGCGTGCATCGCACGCTGGTCGGCTCGCCGACCGACATCGCGGATTCGCTCGAGGAGTGGTTCGAGGAGGAGGGTGCCGACGGATTCAACGTCAACATTGACGTGTTTCCCGAAGGACTCGAACGGTTCGTCGACCTCGCCGTACCCGAATTGCAGCGACGCGGCCTGTTCCGCCGCGAGTACGCGCAGTCGACGCTACGGCAGCGCTACGCCAATTCCGCAGTGCTGCCGGTGTGAACAGCCCCGGCGGCATAGCGGGCGCGCCGTCACCGCGCTCGAATCATCCCACTGGTTGGAGAACCACCACCGGAATGGTGCGGTCAGACCGAGCCGCGAAATCGTCGATCATCGGCATGATCGCCCTTTGGGTATCCCAGATGCGTTGCCGCTCAGCGTCCCCAGCTACGCGCGCCACGGCTCTGTACCGTAAGCCCCCGACTTCGATTTCAACGCTGGGATTGGCGACGACGTTGTGAAACCAAGATGGGTGGGTGGGCGCCCCTCCGTTGGAGGCGAATATTGCCCAGCTGCCGCCCAAATCCTGATGGATCAGCAGTGATTCGCGTTCCAGTCCACTCTTGGCGCCGGTACTGTGCAACACGAGCAGGTCGGCTTCGCCGTCTCCGAAACTGGCGACTTTGCCGCTGTTGGAACGGAACTCGTCGATCAGTCTCTCGTTCATCTCTCTAGGGTCAGTCACTTCATGCCGTTCGGTCAGTAGGTCAGGTTTCGATGACGATCTTGCCGATGGTGCGACGGCTCTCGATCAAGGTGTGCGCCGTCTTCATGTTGTCCACGGTCAACCCCGTGAGTTTGGTCGTCGCAATCGGGCGCAACTGGCCGCTGACGACGTACTCACTGATGGTGTTCAGGATGCAGCTCTGGTTAACCGGGCCCGTCCCGCCGCCTGGTCGGCTGAACACCATTTCGGTGTGCAGCGAGATGGATTTCTGTGTCAGCGGGGCGAGGTCGAGTGGGGCACCGAGGTCGACGGTCGACAGGTGGCCGAAGGGCCGTAGGAGAGCGCCGATCCAGGGGAGGTTGTCCACCGTCCCGGCGGTGGACAGCACCATGTCGACTTGCTCGATGCCGTTGTTGCCCAGTTGTTCAAGGACATCTGACGCGCGGTCCACCACCAGATCCGCGCCCATCGTGCGACACCAGGCTCGAGACTGAGGACGGGAGGCGGTGCTGATGACGAGCGCCTCGGTCCTGGCCTTGAGCAGCTGCGTCGCCAATGATCCGACCCCACCGGCACCGCCGACGATCAGGATGCGCTCCACTCCCGGCGGCAGGGCCGGCTGGTCGCGGAACATCGCCTCCCAGCCGGTCAGCGCGCCGATGGGCAACGAGGCAGCATCGGCAAAAGGGAGCTGCTCGGGGATCTTGGCGACGAGCCGATGGTCGACGGCCACTCGCTCCGCCCAGCAGCCGTCTCGAGCAAGGTCGCCGGTACCCATGACCCGGTCGCCGGCCGCGAACCCGGTGGCCGAGGATCCGGTTTCGACGACGACACCCGCGAACTCCCAGCCGAGGATGAGTCTCCCGCCCGGCTCGGCGCTACGCACCGAACGGATCAACGCCTCTCCGGGATTCACGCCGATTGCCCGGATGTCGACCAGGAGGTCACTATCCCGGGGTACCGGCTCGTCTACCTCGATATGATCCAGCGCGAACGCGTCGACCGGATGTGCTCGCTCGTAAGCCAGCGCCTTCACCGAGCCCCTCCGTCGTGCGGACTTGGAGCGATCATCGACGTCAGTCCTGTTTGAGGGCGTGCAGTCCCGAGAGCGGGCCGCCGCCGACCTGCATCAGTCGGCCGCCGTCCCGCAACGATCCCATGTCGACCGGGGCGAAGCCGAAACCGTCGACCAACTCACCGAAGGTCGCCTTCGCTGCGTCGTCGTCGCCGGCGTAGAACAGGACTTGACGCCCGGCCGGGTGGCGCGGGTCGGGCGCCAAGTAGTCGGCGCGCAGGGTATTGAACGCTTTGATCACCCGGGCGCCGGGCGCGAGCGCGGCGACCCGCTCGCTTCCGGTCTGATCGCCGAGGTCGGCCACCTCAACCGGGTCCAGTCGCGCGAATTGGTTGGTGCAATCGACCAGGATGCGTCCGTCCCACGGTGGCAGGTCAGCCAACGCGGCCGGGATGGCCGGCCACATCACCGCGAGGAACACCATGTCCGCTTCCGCGGCTTGCGCAATCGTTCCTGCCGAGGCCAGCGGACCCAGGTCGGCGACGACCTCAGTCAACGTCGACGGACCGCGGCTGTTGCTCAACGTCACGCGGTGACCGGCCGTCACCAGGTGACGGGCCAGCGCCTGGGCGATGGTGCCGGCGCCGATGGTTCCGAAGTTCACGCGTTGTCCCATCTCTCGAGCGTTTTGATGACGATCATCATCGATTAGTTATGATGTCATGTGTCATCAAAAGGCGTCAAGCAACGACGGCGTTCTGATCGAATCGGTCGACCCGCCGGAGAGGGGATTTTGAGGTGCCTCGTGTGTCACGGCAGCAGAAGGAGCGCAACCGCGAGCGCATCGTCGCCGCTGCCAGTGAAGGTTTCAAGGCTCGCGGGATCGACGCTGTGGGCATCGACGAGCTGATGAACGCGGCTGGGATGACCCGCGGTGGTTTCTACAATCACTTCTCGTCGAAGGAAGACCTCGCCCTGGAGGTTCTCAATCAAGGCTTCACCGCCTCCCTGGGAACCGTCGACGACCTGATCGGCGCCCACCCGCGCTCGAGCCGGGCAGCCCTGAACGCCATCATCGACAGCTACCTGACCACGTACCACCGCGACCACCCCGAGGACGGATGCGCGTCCGCCGCTCTCGCCGCGGACGCCGGGCGGCATGGCGTCCAGGCTCAGGAGGAGTACCGCCGTGGCTTGCAGGGCTACATCGCCGCCATTGCCGAACTACTTCAGGCCGGCGCGCGGCAGACCGGCACGAAGCTGGATGCACGCAGGGCGCGGGAGCAGGCCATCGCGCTGTTCAGCCAGCTGGTCGGCGCACAGCTCATCGCCCGCGCCATCGCCCAGGCGGACCCCGCACTTTCCGATGAAGTCCTCGCTGCCAACAGGAAAGAACTCAAACGCGGATGATCTTGGCGCGCTCCAGCGGGCGCCCCATTTCGCCGCGGGGGTCGTCGCGGTTTCTCGACCTACGCGGCGGCCGGTGGTGGTTTGGGTTGGTAGGGGGTGTACCACCACCAGTCGGCGCGTTCCCCGGTCGGTCCGGGGCACGGTTTCACATCCGGTGGAGGTGTGGTGGGTGGCCGGGCGAGAGCGCGGTTGGTCATTCGCTTGCCGGTGGCGTCGGTGACGGCGAGGTGGTCGGCGGGTCCGGTGAGGGTGATGTCGCCGCGGTGATGGGCGCGGTGGTGGAACGGGCAGACCAGGGCCAGGTTCCTCAGTTCGGTGGGTCCGCCGTCTTCCCAGTGCTGCAGGTGGTGGGCGTGTAGGCCGCGGGTGGCCCCACAGCCGGGGACCACGCAGGACTGGTCGCGGTGCTCGAGGGCGCGGCGTAGGCGGCGGTT
>NZ_LZSU01000014.1 GCF_001665575.1 Mycobacterium sp. 852013-51886_SCH5428379
CAACCTGCAGGTCAGCGGCGTTCTTCCCGCTGGCAGTGATTGACCGACCGGTGGCAGGAAGTGATCGCCGAGTGTGCATCCTGGGCGTCGAGAGTGCGTCCAGGGCGACGATCCGGCCGTCCGCCCGCCCTGGGTGCACACTCGACGCCCTCACCGCACACTCGGTCGTCGTCGGAGCCGGCGATCATGGTTCGGCGCGCCTGCGCCGACGTGCGGCGGAATGGTCTAGCGTCGTCGGCGTGACCACCGCCGCCGAACCGGCTCAGTTCCGTACTGCGGTGGCGGCGATGAATGCCACCACCGTGCGACCGGAGATCGAGCTGGGCCCGATCCGTCCGCCGCAGCGGCTGGCGCCCTACAGCTACGCGCTCGGCGCGGAGGTGCGCCATCCCGAGACGGTGGTCGTTCCGGAACGCTCGGAGGGCGACGCCTTCGGCCGGCTGATCCTGCTGCACGACCCCGACGGCGCCGAAGCGTGGGACGGCACCATGCGGCTGGTCGCCTACATCCAGGCCGACCTGGACTCCAGCGAGGCCGTCGACCCGCTGCTGCCCGAGGTGGCCTGGAGCTGGCTGGTCGAGGCGCTGGAGACCAGGGCAGATCATGTGACGGCGCTGGGCGGGACCGTCACCGCGACCACCTCGGTGCGCTACGGCGACATCTCCGGCCCGCCGCGCGCGCACCAGCTGGAGCTGCGCGCGTCGTGGACGGCGACGTCGCTGGAGCTGGGACCGCATGTGGAGGCGTTCTGCGAGGTGCTCGAGCACGCCGCGGGGCTGCCGCCGGACGGGGTGACCGATCTGAGTTCCCGCAGCCGCGCGTGAGATGACCGACGAGACCATCACCGACGCCGACGGCGCCGAACCCGAGGTACCCGAGACCACGCCGCTGCTGGCGCCGGCCGACGGGGTGCCCGAACTCGCCGTCACCACCGACCAGATCCTGGCCGCCGCCGAACTGCTGGCCGCCGGCCACGGTCCGTTCGCGATCGACGCCGAGCGGGCCTCGGGCTTCCGGTACTCCAACCGCGCGTATCTCGTCCAGATCCGGCGCGAAGGCGCGGGGACCGTCCTGATCGACCCGGTCAACCACGGGGAGAACGCCACCATGGTGATGGCGCCGGTGGCCGACGTGCTCGACACCGACGAATGGGTGTTGCACGCCGCCGACCAGGATCTGCCGTGCCTGGCCGAACTCGGGATGCGCCCGCCTGCGCTGTACGACACCGAACTCGCGGGCCGGCTCGCCGGCTTCCAGCGGGTGAACCTGGCGACGATGGTGTCCGAACTCCTCGGCCTGCAGCTGATGAAGGGTCACGGCGCCGCGGACTGGTCGAAGCGACCGCTGCCCGACGAGTGGCTCAACTACGCCGCCCTCGACGTCGAGGTGCTGCTCGAACTGCGCGACGCCATCGCCGCGGTGCTCGAGGAGCAGGGCAAAACCGATTGGGCTGCACAGGAATTCGAACATCTGCGGACCTACACCGCGGCACCGACGCGGCGCGATCGGTGGCGGCGCACGTCCGGTATCCACAAGGTGCGCAATCCGCGGGCGCTGGCGGCGGTCCGCGAACTCTGGCTCACCCGCGACGAGATCGCGCGCCGACGCGACATCGCGCCTGGCCGCATCCTGCCCGACTCGGCGATCATCAACGCCGCCACCACCGACCCCGACACCACCGAGAAGCTCACCGCGCTGCCGGTGTTCGGTGGTTCGCGGCAGCGCCGCAGCGCCCATGTCTGGCTCGGCGCGCTCGAGCGTGCCCGCAGCAGCGACGACGCGCCCGAATCGGCCGAACCGCCCAACGGGCCGCCGCCGCCGTCGCGCTGGGCCCGCCGCAAACCCGAAGCCGCCGCACGCCTCGAGGCCGCCCGCGCCGGCCTGGCGGCGCTGTCCGAACGGGTCAACGTGCCGGCCGAGAACCTCGTCACACCCGAGGTGGTGCGACGGCTGTGCTGGGACTGGGAACCGGTCGGCGATACCGCGGCGCAGATCGAGGAGTTCCTGGTGGAGGCCGCTGTCCGGCCGTGGCAGCGCCAGCTGGTGGTGCCCGTCCTGACCGCCGCGCTCACCCCAGCCGCCACGGAGTGACCGGCCAGCGTTTGAGCTGGTGACGATAGGGGAACCGCCCTCTGGTGACCATCGCGGACGCGTCAATCAACACCTCGGAGCGCCTGCTTCTCGGACCGGCATTACGCCACGTCGGCGAAACCACCGCCGTGGTCTGGGTACAGACCGACAGCTCCGCTACGGTGAGCGTGTTGGGTTGCGACGCAACGACTTTTGAAGTCAAGGGCCATCACTATGCACTGGTCACCGTCACCGGCCTGGAACCGGACACCGTGGTGGAGTACCAGGTGGCGATCGACGGTGAACAGGTCTGGCCGCCCGCGGACTGTCCGTTCCCGCCCAGCGTCATCCGCACCCGCGGTCCCAGGATGGCCGACCGGTTGCGCGCGGTGTTCGGCTCCTGCCGGTATCCGAAGACCGGCGTCGACGAGGTCGACGACAAACTCGGCGCGGATGCCCTGGACCGCTACGCGACCCGGATGGCGCAGCTGCCGGTCGAGCATTGGCCGGATGTGCTCATCCTGCTCGGTGACCAGGTGTACGCCGACGAACTCACCCCCGAGGCGCGACGCCATCTGACGGGGAGGCGCCGCAAGCGGGTCTCGCACGCCCACCGACCGGCCGACGAGGTGGTGTCGTTCGACGAGTACGAGGAGCTGTACCGGCACTCGTGGTCGGATCCGGAGATCCGCTGGATCATGTCGACCGTTCCGACGGCGATGATCTTCGACGATCACGACATCCGGGACGACTGGAACACCTCGGCGGCCTGGCGCGCCGACATGAACGAACAACCGTGGTGGCGCGATCGCATCCGCGCCGGACTGGTGTCGTACTGGGTGTATCAGCACATGGGCAACCTGAGCCCCGACGAACTCGCCGCTGACGAGGATCACCAGCGGATGCAGGCCGCCGAGGGCGACTTGTGGCCGGTGCTGGTGGAGATGGCCGACCGCGCCGACGCCGAGGTCGACGCCAACAAGGGGGTCCGCTTCTCCTACCGGTGGGACATGGGGCGCAGCAGGTTCCTCATGATGGACTCCCGTAACGGCCGCATCCTCGACTCCGGCGAACGAATGATGATCGGCGAGCGGGAGTTCTCCTGGCTGGAGGCGCAGGCCGAGGACGGTATCGAGCAGGTCGACCATCTCGTGCTCGGCTCGTCGGTGCCGTGGCTGCTTCCGCCGGTGCTGTCGGATCTGCAGACGGTCAACGAGATCTCCGCGGACCGGCCGGGCTGGCGCGGGTGGCCCGGGGAGAAGATTCGCCAGGCTGCGGACCTCGAACACTGGCCGGCGTTCATGAAATCGTTCCTAAGGCTGACGACGATGATCCGGCGCGCGGCGACCCACCCGGACGGTCCGGCGACGGTCACGGTGCTCTCCGGCGATGTGCACCACAGCTACGCAGCCCGCGCCACACTCGACGGGGTGGGCGACGACGCCGCTCCGGTGCATCAGCTGGTGTGTTCACCGGTGCACAACTACGTCCCGTCCTACGTCAAACCGGCATTCAAGATCGGGTGGTCCAACCGGATGGCGCCGATCATGCGGCGCTGGGCGGTCCGCCACGGCTCGCCGGAGCTGCCGATCAGCTGGGACAACGACGCGGGTCCGCTGTTCGGCAACACCATTGCGACGCTGGCGATCTCGGGACGCGACGCCGAGGTGCTGTTCGAACAACCCGACGGTGAGCACGACATCCGTGAGGTCGCCCGGGTGGCACTCGGCAAGCGGCGAGCGGCCGTCAGTCCAGCTGCTCGCTGACCTCGTTCTGGCTGTCGGTCTCGGTGGACGTACTGCCCTGTGCGGCAATCCATCCGGTGATCTGACGGGCGATGTTGCGGTCGGTCAGACCCACCTCGGAGAGCACCTCGCCACGCGATGCGTGATCGAAGAACCGCTGCGGCAACCCGAGATCCCGGCACGGCACGTCGATCTCGGCGCGCCGCAGGGCTCCCGACACCGCCGAACCGACTCCGCCGTGCACGCCGTTGTCCTCGAGCGTCACCACCAGCTTGTGCCCGGCGGCGAGGTCGACCACGGCCTCGGGCACGGGCAGCACCCAGCGCGGGTCGACGACGGTGACGCCGATGCCCTGGTTGCGCAGGTGGTCCGCGACCGTCATGGCCATCGTGGCGAACGGGCCGACGGCGACCAGCAGCACATCGTCGGACAGGCCGGCGTCCGGCTTGGCCAGCACGTCGACCCCGCCGCGACGTTCGACCGCGTCGATGTCGGCGCCGACGTCGCCCTTGGGGAAGCGGATGGCGGTGGGGCCGTCGTTGACGTCGAGCGCTTCACCGAGTTCCTCGCGGAGCCGGGCGCCGTCGCGCGGAGCGGCGACCCGCATCCCCGGCACGATCCCCAGGATCGACAGGTCCCACATGCCGTTGTGGCTGGCGCCATCGGGGCCGGTGACCCCCGACCGGTCCAGCACCATGGTGACGGGCAGCTTGTGCAGCGCGACGTCCATCATCATCTGGTCGAACGCGCGGTTGAGGAACGTCGAGTAGATCGCGACGACCGGATGCAGACCGCCCATGGCCAGACCGGCGGCCGAGGTCATGGCGTGCTGCTCGGCGATGCCCACGTCGAAGAACCGGTCCGGGAACCGGTCGCGGAACGCCGAGAGCCCCGTGGGCCCCGGCATGGCGGCGGTGATCGCCACGACGTCGCGACGTTTGGCCGCTGCGCCCACCAGCGCCTCGGTGAACGCGGACGTCCACCCCGGGCCGGCGACCTTGGTGGCCTGACCGGTGGCGACGTCGATGACACCGCAGGCGTGCATCTGGTCGGCCTCGTCGTTCTCGGCGGGTGCGTAGCCGTTGCCCTTGCGGGTGACTGCGTGCACGATCACCGGCGCGTTGAAGCCGCGGGCGTGCCGCAGCGCGGACTCCACGGCGTGTTCGTCGTGCCCGTCGATGGGGCCGACGTATTTGAGCCCGAGGTCGGTGAACATGACCTGCGGGGACAACGCGTCCTTGATACCGGCCTTGACGCTGTGCATGCACTGGTAGCAGAACTCGCCGATCATCGGCAGCCCGCGCACGGCCTTGCGGCCCTCCTCGAGGAGGCGTTCGTAGCCGGGCTGCAGGCGCAGCGCCGCCAGATGGTCGGCGAAGCCGCCGATCGTGGGCGCGTAGCTGCGGCCGTTGTCGTTGACGACGATGATCACCGGCCTGCGGGCGGCGGCGATGTTGTTCAGCGCCTCCCAGCACATTCCGCCGGTCAGCGCGCCGTCACCGACGACGGCGACGACGTGCCGGTTGCGGTGTCCGGTCAGCTCGAAGGCCTTGGCCAGCCCGTCGGCATACGACAGGGCTGCGCTGGCGTGGCTGGACTCCACCCAGTCGTGCTCGCTCTCCGAGCGCGACGGATAACCCGACAGCCCGTCCTTCTTGCGCAGCGAGTCGAAATCGTGCGCGCGGCCGGTCAGCATCTTGTGCACGTAGGCCTGGTGACCGGTGTCAAAGATGATGGGGTCGTGCGGCGAGTCGAAGACGCGGTGCAACGCGAGCGTGAGCTCCACCACACCGAGATTGGGCCCCAGGTGACCACCGGTCGCAGCGACCTTGTGGATGAGGAACTGACGGATCTCTCCGGCGAGTTCGCTCAGCTGGGACTGCGAAAGGTGCTGGAGATCAGCGGGTCCGCGGATCTGTTCGAGCATCCGACCAGTCTACGCACGGCCTGGTCCGTCAGTCTTCTCGAGACTGATAGATGTCGGGCACTCCGTCGGCGTCGGCGTCGACCGTCTCCTCGGCGTATATGCGCCGGTAGTGGCGGTTGCGAAGCCTCAGCAGCACCGCTGCGCCCAGGGCCGCGACCAGGGATCCGGTGAGTACCCCGACCTTCACGAAATCGTCACGTTCGGAGCCGAGACCGTAGGCCAGGTCGCCGATCAGCAGCGACACGGTGAAGCCGATCCCGGCCAGCATCGCCACCCCGAGGACGTCGATCCACTGCACCGCGCTGTCCAGCGAGGCGCGGGTGACCGCGGCCATCACCCGGGTGGTGAGGAAGATCCCGACCGGTTTACCGACGACCAGACCCACCACGATGCCGAGCGTGACGGGGTCGCCGAGGGCGGCGGTGAAGCCGTCGAATCCGCCGAGCGCCACACCGGCGGCGAAGAACGCGAACACCGGTACGGCGAACCCGGCCGACAGCGGCCGCAGGCGGTGTTCGAAGTGTTCGGCCATACCGGGTCCGGCATCGGGTCCGCCGGCGGCGGCGCTGCGCACGACGGGCACGGTGAAGCCGAGCAGGACACCCGCCACGGTCGCGTGCACGCCGGATTCGTGCATGAGCACCCAGGTGGCGACCCCGAGCGGGATGAGCAGCCACCAGGAGCTGATGCGCCGCTGCACACACAGTGCGAACGCGCCCAGCGGGAGCAGCACCGCGGCCAGTGCCCACAGCGTGATGTCCTCGGTGTAGAACACCGCGATCACCGTCACCGCCAACAGATCGTCGACCACCGCGAGCGTCAGGAGGAAGGTCCGTAGCGCGGACGGCAGGTGGGTGGACAGTACGGCCAGCACCGCGACGGCGAACGCGATGTCGGTGGCCGTGGGGATCGCCCAGCCCCGCGTCGCGCCGTCACCGGCGGACAGGGTGAAGGCGACGAATATCAGGGCGGGCACGATCATCCCGCCGACGGCTGCGGCGATGGGCAGCGCCGCGCGGGCAGGGTCGCGCAGATCCCCGGCGACGAACTCCCGCTTCAGTTCGAGACCGACGACGAAGAAGAAGATCGCCAGCAGACCGTCGGCGGCCCAGTCGCCGATTGTCAGGGTCAGGTGCAGCCCGAACGGTTCGCCGCCGATCTCCAGATCCCGCAGCGAGAAGTAGGCGGCCGACCACGGCGAGTTGGCCCAGATCAGAGCGACGGCCGCGGCGACGAGCAGGATGGCGCCGCCGATCGTCTCTCGGCGCAGCACCTCGGTGATGCGGCGGGCTTCCGGCCAGGAGCCGCGCGACAGCAGGCGGCGGTTGGACTGCTCGGTCATGGGCGGCTCCGGGGTCGGCGGTACAGACGCCGACCAGACTTCCCGGCACACCGGACGCAAACGTAGCGCACCGAGGAATCCACGCGTCTAGCGTGACCCCCATGATCGTCGAACGGCGCGCGGTCGTCGACGCACCCGTCGAGCGGGTGTGGCAGCGGATCGTCACCCCGGACGGCATCAACCACGAATTGCGGCCCTGGCTGACGATGTCGATGCCGCGCCACGCCCGCCACCTCACCGTCGACAGCGTCGCGGTGGGGGTGCCGGTCGGGCGGTGCTGGCTGCGACTGTTCGGCGTCCTGCCCTTCGACTACGACCTGCTCACGATCGCCGCCCTGCGGCCCGGCCGTGGATTCGACGAGCAGTCGACGATGTTGAGCATGCGGTCCTGGCGCCACGAGCGGTCGCTGGAGCCCGACGGCGACGCCACCGTGGTGCACGACCGGCTCACCTTCGAACTGCGGGCCCCGCTGCGCGTCCTGACGCCGGTCATCGGGGCGGGGGTCGGCGCGTTGTTCGGTCACCGCCAGCGCCGGCTGCAGCGGTTCTTCAGCGGCGCCTGACGGCCCGGATCGCGGCGTCGGGCCACAGCGCCGCCGCGCCGTGGCCGAGGAGCAGCTTCGCGTGGAAGACCGGCCCGAACCACGGCGCCGCGGCGGACGGTCCGAGCACCCGGTCCAGAGCCACCGCGCCCGCGGTCACGGCCACCCCGACCACCCGGCGCCCGCGGCCGGCACGGCGGATCAGCACCGTGGCCGCCATCAGGTAGGCGTAGTTGGCGACCGCCCAGCGCAGCCGTGCCCGGCCGCCGCCGTCCATCCAGGCCAGCAGGAACGGGTGCAGGTGCGCCGCGGCGAACCGCAGATGATCGCCGTCGGTCTGCCCGGGCCGTTCGTACCAGCGCGCACACGCCAGCGTGTTGTTCGACCAGGCGCCACCCCACAAATCGACTGCCGAGACCACCAGCAGCGTCTTCTCCGCCGTCCCGAGCCGGGTGCGGGCCAGTCGCGGAGCGAGGTATCCCCCGGCCGCCGCCACCGCGAGAATCGTCGCAGTGCCCGTAGGCGTGGTCTCCTCGCCGACGAACTCCAGCCAGGCTTGCCGCAGGGCGGTCATCGGGTGAGCACCGCCACGCATTCGACGTGATGGGTGAGCGGGAACGAATCGAACACCCGCACCTCCTCGACGGTGTACCCGGCCCGCAGATACAATCCGACGTCGCGGGCGAATGACGCTGCCTCACAACCGATGTGAATGATGCGGGGCACGCCGGCGGCGCTGATCGCCTCGATGATCTCCCGGCCCGCACCCGCGCGGGGCGGGTCGAGCACCGCCACGTCGGCACCCGTCCGCTGCGCCGACAGGGCCCGGCGCACCGAATCGGTCACCACCGCCACCTGGCCGAGGTCGTCGAGCGCGGCGCGCGCCGAACGTCCGGCCGCGCGCGAGGTGTCGACGGTGACGACGTGTCCACCGGGCCCGACCAGTTCGGCGAGGGCGGCGGCGAACAGCCCCGCTCCGCCGTAGAGATCCCACGCCGTCATCCCGGGCTGCAGTCCCGCGCGCTGTGCCACCAGTTCGCTGTAGCGCGCGGGCGCGTCGCGGTGCGCCTGCCAGAACGCCGTCACGGGGATACGCCACTCCCGGCCGCCGACCCGCTGCACAGCTTCGTACTCCCCCGACACCACCGTCGTCGCCGGTGCCCCGCGGCGGCTCTTCGGGCCGGTCTGCACGACGTGCCGGGCGCCGGCGTCGTCCACGGCGACGTGCACGTGGACGCCGGCCGGCCAGCGCAGGGACTCCAGATCGTCGAGCAGCCCGTCCGGGAGTTGCGCGCAGCGCAGGTCGGTGACCAGTTCCGCGCTGTGATAGCGGTGGAATCCAGCCCGCCCGGCCTGCGGACCCTGCGTCGCGGTGTCCAGCCGGACTCGGGTGCGCCATCCGGTGGGGCCGGTCTCGCCGACCGGTTCGGCCGTGGCCTCCTCCTCGGCGCACCACGCGTACCCACCGAGCCGCATCAGCTGGTTGGCCACCACGGCGCCCTTGAGCCGCCGCGCGGCCTCCGGAGTGGCGAAGGCCAGATCGCAGCAACCCGCACCGTCCACGCCGGCGATCGGGCACAGCGACGGGATGCGGTCGGGCGACGGGTCGAGTACCTCGACGACGTCCGCGTGCCAATAGGATCCGCGCTCGTCGGCGACCCGCACGCGGACGGTCTCGCCGGGCAGCGCGTGCCGGACGAACACCACCCGGCCGTCGTGGCGGGCCACGCAGCTGCCGCCGTTGGCCGCGGGCCCGGTGGTCAGCGTCAGCTCCCGGGCCGGTTCGGGGGCGTTCACTCCAGGAATCCCCGGCGCGCGTCACCCGGGGCCGACTGCGGATGCAGGGTCTTGAGCCGCTCGGAGGACGTCAGCTGCCATGGCACCGAGGTGACCATCACGTTGGGCATGAACAGCAGTCTGCCCTTGAGCCGCAGCGCGCTCTGGTTGTGCAGCAGCTGTTCCCACCAGTGCCCCACCACGTATTCGGGGATGAAGACCGTGACCACCGTGCGGGGCGACTCCTTGGTGACGCGCTTGACGTACTCGAGCACCGGACGGGTGATCTCCCGGTAGGGCGACGCGATGACTTTGAGTGGGACGACGACGTCGCTGTCCTCCCACTTGTGCACCAACACACGGGTTTCCGCGTCGTCGACGCTGACGGTGATCGCCTCCAGCACGTCGGGGCGGGTGGCGCGGGCGTAAGCCAGCGCCCGCAGCGTCGGCAGATGCAGATTGGACACCAGCACGATGGCGTGGTTGCGGCTGGGCAGGACGATGTCGCCTTCCTCAGCGGCGCGCAGCTCCAGCTCGCGCTGCACGGTGTTGTAGTGCTTGCGGATCAGCTTCATCAACACGAACAGCACCACCATCGCCAGGATCGCGATCCACGCGCCCACCGCGAACTTCGTCACCACCACGATGACGAGCACCGCACCCGTGCACGTCAAACCGGTGGCGTTGATGACCCGGGACCGCATCATCCGGCGGCGCACCTCGGGGTCGGTCTCGGTGCGCAGCAGCCGCGTCCAGTGCCGCACCATGCCGATCTGGCTGAGCGTGAACGACACGAACACACCGACGATGTAGAGCTGGATCAGTGCGGTCACCTGGGCCTGGAACGCCACCACGAACGCGATCGCGGCGATCGCCAGGAACAGGATGCCGTTGGAGAACGCCAGCCGGTCCCCGCGGGTGTGCAGCTGGCGGGGCAGATACCGGTCCTGGGCCAGGATCGACCCCAGCACCGGGAAGCCGTTGAACGCGGTGTTCGCGGCCAGGACGAGGATGAGGGCGGTCACCAGCGCGATGAGGAACAACCCGATCGGGAAGTCGTGGAACACCGCGTCGGCCAGCTGGGCGATGAGCGTCTTCTGCTGATAGTCGGCCGGCGCACCGACGAGCTGTTCGTGCGGTCGCTCGGCGATCTGCACCCCGGTTTCCTTGGCCAGCATGATGATGCCGACCAGCAGGCTGGTGGCGATGACGCCGAGCAGCAGCAGGGTGGTCGCGGCGTTGCGGGACTTCGGTTTCCGGAACGCCGGCACACCGTTGCTGATGGCCTCGACACCGGTCAGTGCCGCCGACCCCGAGGAGAACGCCCGGGCGATGAGGAACACCAGCGCGAAGCCCAGCACGTCGCCGTGCTCGGAGTGCATCTCGAATCCTGCCGATTCGGCACGCAGCGGTTCGTCGAGCACGTAGATCTGGACGAAGCCCCACACCAGCATCACGTACATGCCGATCATGAAGGCATAGGTCGGGATGGCGAACGCGGTGCCCGACTCACGGATCCCCCGCAGGTTCAGCGATGCCAGGATGACGATGGCGGCGACGGCGAACCACACCTTGTGCTCTCCGATGAACGGCACCGCCGAGCCGATGTTCGACATCGCCGACGACATCGACACCGCCACGGTCAGCACGTAATCCACCAGCAGCGCACTGGCCACCGTCAGACCCGCGGTGGGGCCGAGGTTGGTGGTGACGACCTCGTAGTCGCCACCGCCGGAGGGATAGGCGTGCACGTTCTGCCGGTAGCTGGCGATCACGATGAGCATCACCGCGGCGACGGCCAGACCGATCCACGGCGCCATCGCGTACGCGCTCAGCCCGGCGACCGACAGCACCAGGAAGATCTCCTCCGGGGCATAGGCCGTGGAGGACAGCGCGTCGGAGGCGAACACCGGCAGCGCCACCCGCTTGGGCAAAAGCGTGTGGGACAGCCGGTCGCTGCGGAACGGCCGCCCCAGGAGCAGCCGACGAGCAGCGGTCGAAACCTTGGACACGAGAGCCAAGGGTAAGCCCAGCGACGATTAGCGGTAGCGTTCCGGTTGCGGAGATTCGCTACCGGCCGACAACCGGCACAGCCGAAAGGAAACCGCTGGTGCGTGTAGTGGTGATGGGATGCGGACGGGTGGGCGCATCGCTGTCGGACAGCCTGTCGCGGATCGGACACGATGTGGCCGTCATCGACCGGGACAGCACGGCGTTCCACCGGCTCAGCCCGGAGTTCGCGGGCGAACGGGTGCTGGGCATGGGTTTCGACCGGGACGTGCTGCTGCGGGCCGGGATCGAGGAGGCGGGCGCGTTCGCGGCGGTGTCCTCCGGCGACAACTCCAACATCATCTCCGCGCGGGTGGCCAGGGAGACGTTCGGCGTCGAACGGGTGGTGGCCCGCATCTACGACTTCAAGCGCGCCAAGGTCTATGAGCGCCTCGGCATCCCGACGGTCGCCACCGTGCCGTGGACGACCGACCGGCTGCTCAACGTGTTGACGCGGGAGACGGAGACCACGAAGTGGCGGGACCCGTCGGGCAACGTCGGGGTCGCCGAACTGCCGCTGCACGAGGACTGGATCGGGCACCGGGTGACCGAACTCGAATCCGCGACGCGGGGCCGGGTGGCGTTCATCATCCGCTTCGGCAGCGGTCTGCTGCCCGAGTCCAAGACCGTGCTGCAGGCGGGTGACCAGGTCTACATCGCCGCGGTGTCCGGTCAGATCGCCGAGGCGATGGCGATCAGCGCGCTGCCGCCGGGCGAGGAGGATTGATGAAGGTCGCGATCGCCGGTGCCGGCGCGGTCGGGCGCTCCATCGCCCGCGAACTCCTCGACAGCAACCACGACGTGACGCTGGTCGAGCGCAACCCCGACCACATCGACGTCGACGCCATCCCCGCCGCGCAGTGGCGGCTCGGCGACGCCTGCGAGCTGTCCGTGCTGGAATCGGTCAGTCTCGAGGAGTTCGACGTGGTGATCGCCGCCACCGGCGATGACAAGGTCAACGTGGTGGTCAGCCTGCTGGCCAAGACCGAGTTCGGCATCCCCCGGGTGGTGGCGCGGGTCAACGATCCGCGCAACGAGTGGTTGTTCGACGAGAACTGGGGGGTCGACGTCGCGGTGTCCACCCCGCGGATGCTGGCCTCGCTTGTCGAGGAAGCCGTCGCGGTCGGAGATCTGGTGCGGCTCATGGAGTTCCGTACCGGTCAGGCCGCGCTACTGGAGATCACGCTGCCGGACGACACTCCGTGGGGCGGTAAGCCGGTCAAACGGCTGGAGCTTCCGCGTGACACCACACTGGTGACGATTCTGCGCGGCCCGCGGGTGATCGTGCCCGAGGCCGACGAACCCCTCGAAGGTGGTGACGAGCTGCTGTTCGTCGCCGTCGCGGAGGCCGAAGAGGATCTGCGTACCCTATTGCTGCAGGGCCGATCCCGCTAGCCGACCGTCATCGCCGCGGTGGCGGCCAGGCCCGGTCCTGACACTGCGCGGTGGCGTGGGCGGGGACGTCTCCGACCCCGGCGCCATTGCGGATGCCGAGTGCCGAGACGGCGCCCGCGACGACCAGGAGCGCCGCGACCACCAGCGCACCCCGCCGGAAGCCTTCGAAATCCATTGCGCCCAGCGCACTCTGGCCGACAATGACCCCGGTGAACGCGATCGCCACCAGACCGGCGATGCGCGATACGGCGTTGTTCACCGCCGACCCGATCCCGCTCTGCGCCGGGGGCACGGCCGCCAGCACCGCCGCGGTCAGCGGTGACACCGTCACCGACAGACCGAGACCGAACAGCACCAGACCGGGCAGCATCTGGGTCCAGAAGTCGAACGGATCGCCGGCGCCCGCCATCAGCGCGAAACCCGCGGCGCCGAGCAGCGGGCCGACCGCCATGAACCATCGCGGCCCGTACTTCCCGGCGAGGGTGCCGAACCGGCGCGCCAGCAGGAACGACAGCACCGGGATCGGTAGCGTCGCCAGCCCGGCCGCCGTGGCCGACAGCCCCGCGCCCTCCTGCAGGAACAGCGCGATGAGCAACGGCCCCAGCGTCACCGCCGCGTAGAGGAAGACGGTCGCGAGGTTGCCGACCGCGAAGTTGCGTGACGCGAAGATCTGCAGCGGCATCATCGGCCGGTCGGCGCGGCGTTCCCAGAACGGGAACGCGAGCAGGCACGCCACCCCCGCCAGCAGTGCGGTCAGCACGCCGGGATGGGTGAGGCCGAGTCGCTGCTGTTCGATGAGCGCGTAGACGGTGCCGGAGAGCCCTGCCGCGCCGAGTACGGCGCCGACGACGTCGATACGCCCTCCGGTGGGTTCGTCGTCGGACAGCGAGCGGGCGAGGTAAAGGGTCACCGCCAGCGGGACCACGTTGACGCCGAAAATGGCACGCCAGTGCAGGGCGTCGACGAGGACGCCGCCGAGCAGCGGTCCCACCACGAACGCGGTGCCGGTCCAGGCGGTCCACGTACCGATGGCCCGGGCCTGGCCGGCTCCGGAAAAGCGGCTGTTGATCATGGCCAGGGAACTCGGGACGAGGAACGCCGCGCCGGCGCCCTGAAGGCACCGCGCCGCGACCAGCACCCCGCCCGACGGCGCCGCCGCGCAGACCACCGATGCGACGCCGAACAACAGCAGTCCGGTCCGCAGCACGGCCATTCGGCCGAACTGGTCGGACACCGCGCCGGCGACCAGGATCAGGGCGCCCAGCGTCAGCAGGTAGCCGTCGACGACCCACTGCTGCAGCGTCAGCCCGCCCCCGAAGTCGGCGCTGATCGCCGGTAGGGCGAGGTTGACCACCGAGCCGTCCAGGAACGCGACGAACGACGCCAGGACGGCGACGGCGACGACGCGGCGATCCGTGCGGGCGTCGGTCGGCACCGCGGGATCAGCGGGTGTCGGCGTCGGCCGGGTCGTGTTCGGCCGGATCGGGTGCGTCGACGGCGGCCGGCAGCGCGGCGGTGTGTTCGTCGATCGCGCGCTGCGCAGCTCGGATCGCGAGATATGTCGCCAGCGCGGCAACGCCGGTCAGCGGCCAGCCCATCACGATGCGGGCGACGCCCAGCCAGCCGGTCTGGTCCTGGTCGTAGAGGTGCTCCTGCACGATGAAGCGGGAGGCGAATACGGCGACCCAGGTCAGCGTGGCGATGTCGAAGGCGCGCACCGCTTTGCGGACCTCACGCCAGGTGCGGCCGTGGCCGCCGACCCAACTCCAGAGGTAGCCGACGATCGGGCGGCGGAACAGGATCGACGCCCCGAACAGGCACGCGTACAGCAGCGACATCCAGATGCCGTAGAGGAAGAAGCCTTTGGACTCCCCCACCAGATAGGCGATCAGCGCGCTGATGCCGACGGCGAAGAAGCCCGAGATGGCCGGTTGCACGGTCTCTTTACGGATCAGTCGCCAGATGAGGATCAGGGTGGCTGCCGCCAGCGCCGCGATGATGCCCGGGATGAGTCCGGCCGCCGAGGAGACCGGGACGAACACCACGACCGGCAGCGACGAGTAGATCAGGCCCTTCACGCCGCCCATCTGCGCGAGGATCGCGTGGGCGGTGCTTGTCTGGCCCGGTTCGTCTCCGGGTGCGCTCAACTTCGGGATCTCACTTTTGGATTTCGTAGTGGGGGTTGTAAATCGCCTTCGATCCGTTCTCCAGCTTGCCGACACGTCCATGCACGCGCAGGGTGCGACCGGACTCGATGCCGGCGATGCGGCGCTGGCCCAGCCATACCAGCATCACCGTATCGGTGCCGTCGAACAGCTCGGCGCGGACGCCGCCTGCACAGCCCTTGGAGTTCGTCTCGACACTGCGCAGTGTTCCGATCATGGTGACTTCCTGCCCGCGCCTGCAGTCGATCGCCTTCTGGGCGCCGGTGCCTGCGGCCTCGTCGTTGAGTTCCTCGACGTCGAGTTGCTCGGGGTCATCTGTCAGACGGCGGGTGAGCCGCCGCAGATACCCTTCGGCCGTTGCCATGGCCTCTCCTGACTTCCGCGGATCCACCATGGATCCACCTGATTGCAACGCCACGGTAGACCTGTTGGTTCCGATATGCCATGCCGGATTGACCACGGCGCGCCGTTCTAACCACCCGGTCTTGACGGACCCGGCAGGATCGTCTGGTGACGGTCGATCTGCGCGGGGTGACCACGGTGTTGCTGCCCGGTACGGGGTCCGACGACGACTACGTCTACCGGGCGTTCTCCCCCGCGCTGCACGCCGTCGGCGCCGTCGTGGTGACCCCGACGCCGCGACCCGAGCAGCTGGTCGCCGGCTACCACGACGCCCTCGACCAGGCCGCGGCCGCGGGACCCCTCGCCGTCGGCGGGGTGTCGATCGGTGCAGCGGTGGCGGTCGAGTGGGCGCTGGTGCATCCCGGCGCCGCGGTGGCGGTGTTCGCCGCGCTGCCGGCGTGGTCGGGTTCGCCGGTCACCGCCCCGGCGGCGATGACGGCCCGGTACTCGGCGCACGTGCTGCGCCGCGACGGGCTGGTGGCGGCGACCGCGGAGATGCGGAACTCGAGCCCGCGCTGGCTCGCCGACGAGCTGACCCGGTCGTGGGCGGGTCAGTGGCCAGCGCTGCCGGACGCGATGGACGAAGCCGCCGCTTACGTCGCCCCGACCCGCGCCGAACTCCAGGCACTCACCGCCCCGCTCGGCGTCGTGGCCGCCTCCGACGATCCTGTCCACCCGATCGAGGTGGCGCTGGAATGGGTGTCGGCGGCGCCGCGGGCCGCGCTGCGCACGGTCACGCTCGACGAGATGGGCGCCGATCCGTCCGTGCTGGGCGCGGCGGGCGTGGCGGCCGTGCTCGAGGCTGCCGGCGTCAGCCGCCGGTGATCGTGCGCAGCTGCTGCATCGCCGAACCCTGGGCGCTGCGGCGCGCGTCGGGCTGCGGCGCCTGCTGCTGTTGCTGCTGAGCCTGCTGCATGGCCTGGCGCTGCTGGGCCTGCTGCTCGGCGGCGGCGCGCAACTGGGCGGCCATCGGCTCGGGCAGGTCCACCGGCAGCGGCGTGCGCACCGGCAGCGGGGTTTCGCCGCGGCGCACAACGGTGTCGCGGAGCGCGTCGCGCACCTCTGCGGTGAGCGCCTCGATGTTCTCCGACAGGCCGTTGGCCACGCACCGGATCATCCAGCGGTAGCCGTCGATCCCGATGAACCGCGCGACCCCGGCCGCCGTGCCGACCACCTCGCGACCCCACGGACCGTCCTCGATGACGACCGACGCACCGTCCTTGCGCAACGATTCGGCGAGCTCGCCGGCGACCTCACGCCACAAACCGGTCGATTTGGGCGCCGCGTACGCCGCGACGGTGAAGCGCCCGTTGCGGGTGACGACCCACACGGCGCTCGGCACGCCGGTCTCGGTGAGCTCGACCTGCACCTGCCCGCCCGCGGGCATCGGAATCAGCACCGAACCCAGGTCGAGGCGTCCCTCGGCGGCCACCGCCGGATCGTCGAAGTCCTCGATGTCGTACGGCCCGTCGAGGTCGTCGGCGTCCTGACCGCCGTCGGCGGGTGCGGAGGTCGGCCCGGACGTCTCGGTCACCCCGCCGCCGTCGTTGTCGTCGTCGTTGTCGATTCTGTGCTTACCGAATGCCATTTATAAACTCGCATGTCCGCCGGAGGATCCGTGGCCGCCTGCGCCACGGGTGGTGTCGGCCAGTCCGGCTTCGTCGAACGACGTCACCTCGACCAGCTCGGGTAGTTCGACCCGCTGCACCAGCAGCTGGGCGATGCGGTCCCCGCGACGGATGACGATCGGCGTGCGCGGATCGAGGTTGATCAGCGAAATCTTGATCTCCCCCCGATAGCCCGCATCGATCGTCCCTGGGCTGTTGACGATCGAAAGGCCAACGCGCGCAGCCAGTCCCGACCGCGGATGAACCAGGCCCACCATCCCGTGCGGGATCGCCACGGCGACGCCCGTGGGCACGAGTGCCCGTTCGCCGGGACCCAGTTCGACGTCGGAGGCGCTGAAGAGATCGACGCCTGCGTCGCCGTCATGGGCCCGGGTGGGCATCGGCAGCTCGCGGTCCAGCCGCACGACCGCCAGGAAGGTGGACACGACGTACGAGATTACTCTGATCCGCATGTCGGACACGCGCGCAGCCACCGAAACGGTGCGTTATCGGGAGCGGCTCTCGGTGCCGTGGTGGTGGTGGCTGCCCGGACTCGGGCTGGCCGCGGTGATCGCCTACGAGGTCAACCTGGGCATCGAGGGGCTGCCGGACTGGCTGCCGTACGCGGTGCTGCTGCCGGTCGCGGCCGTGGTCCTGACGTGGTTCGGCCGGGCGGAGGTGCGGGTGGTCGGCGGACCACAGGACGACGCACAGCTGTGGGTCGGCCCCGCGCACCTGCCCGTCAGCGTCATCGAACGCACAGCGGAGGTACCCAAGACCGCGAAGTCGGCGGCCCTGGGTCGCCAGCTCGACCCGGCCGCCTACGTCGTGCACCGGGCGTGGGTGGGCACGATGGTCCTACTGGTCCTCGACGATCCCGACGACCCCACCCCCTACTGGCTGGTCAGCACCCGCCATCCCGACAAGGTGCTGGCCGCGCTGGGTCGCTGACGATCGGCCCGGAAGGTTCTCCGAAGGCTCAGGCCGCGCAGTCCGAGCAGATCATCATGCCGTTCTTCTCGCTGGCCAGCCGGCTGCGGTGGTGCACGAGAAAGCAGCTCGAGCAGGTGAACTCGTCGGCCTGCTTGGGCACGACGCGCACCGAGAGCTCCTCACCGGACAGGTCCGCGCCCGGCAGCTCGAAGTTCTCCGCGGTCTCGGATTCATCGACGTCGACGACCGCCGACTGCGCCTCGTTCCGCCGCGCCTTCAGTTCTTCTAGTGAGTCCTCGGAGACGTCGTCGGTCTCCGTACGCCGTGGGGCGTCGTAATCGGTAGCCATCGTGCCGTCCCCTCCGAAAAATCCTTGCACCGTGGTCTTGCAGCAGTGCTTTGTACCAGCGTCGAACGCTTTCCCCAAACGATTCGTGCCCGGAAAGCACTCCGACCGTCTGTGATTTACATCACAGTATGGGTTCGGCCTCGCCCCTACGCATCGTCACCTTGGCTTTAGAGTGTCGGGGTGGTCGCACACATCACCGAAGGCACCGCGTTCGACAGGAACGGTCGCCCCTTCCGCCGGCGCAACTATCTGCCCGGAATCCTGACCATCGCGGCCCTCGCGGTGGTGTCGATGGTGGTGTGGGTCATCGCGCTCAACCAGCAACCGGAGGTGCCCGTCGCAGCGGTGTGCAATCAGCCCCCGCCCGCGCCCGCCACGGGACCGCCCCCGCCGCCGCTCGGCAAGCAGGTGCCGCGGGAGGAGATGGCGGGAATCATGCCGGCGAAGCTGGTCGACACGCGGATCCGGGTGCTCAACGCCAGCGGTCAGGGCGGTCAGGCCGGTGAGATCGCCGGTGAGCTGCGCGACCTCGGATTCGAGGCACCCGAAGCCGCCAACGATCCGATCTACACCAGTGTGCGCCTCGAATGTCAGGGGCAGATCCGCTTCGGACCCTCGGGGCGGGCGGCCGCGGCCGCGGTCTGGCTGGTCGCACCGTGCACCGAGCTGTTCGAGGACGAACGGCCCGACGCCACCGTCGATCTGGCCATCGGCACCGACTTCGCCGAGCTGAGCAGCGGCGACGACATCGAGGCCGTGCTGACCAGCCTGCGCCCGGACGCCACCGCACCCGCCGACGCCGCGACCATCACCCGCATCCACACCGGCACCTGCTGACCGTCACCGCACGCCGACGCGGCCCAACAGGTCTTCGAAGGCATCGGCGACACCCGGCGCCGCGGCCGTGACCAGCCCGTCGCCGCCGACCGCACCGGCAGGCACCGGCAGTCGCACCCGTGCACCCGCCTCCGCGGCGATCAGCGCACCGGCCGCCCAGTCCCAGACGTTGACGCCGTCCTCGTAGTACACGTCCAGCCGGCCCGCGGCCACCATGCACAGATCCAGCGCACACGACCCGATCCGGCGCACGTCTCGGACGTGGGGCAGCACGCCCAGCAGAATCTCGGCCTGTTCGCGGCGCCGCTGCGGCGCGTAGGCGAAGCCGGTGCCCAACAGCGCCAGCGACAGGTCCCCGGCGGCACTGCAGCGCAGCGGCGTCGCCGCGCCCCCCGCGGTCACCGACGCCCCGTCTCCGCGGGCGGCGGAGTACACCACCCCGTTGGCGACGTCGGCGACCGCGCCGGCCACCGATTCACCGTCGCGCTGCACGGCCACCGACACCGCGTAGGCCCAGATGTCGTAGACGAAGTTCACGGTCCCGTCGATCGGATCGAGCACCCAGGTGAGCTGGCCGGCTGCCGCATCGGCCGTGCCACCCTCCTCCTCACCGAGGATCTGGTCACCCGGCCGCAGCTCCGCCAGCCGCTCCCGCAGCAGCCGCTCGGTCTCGGTGTCGACGACGGTGACCGGATCGGTCGGCGTGCTCTTCACCGCGACGGCGTCGTCGGCGGTGGCCGCGGCCGCGGGGCCGAACACCTCGCCGCGGCGGCGGCGGACGAACGCCGCCGCATCCGTCGCCAACTGCTCGGCCACCGCCCGCAGCGCCCGTGGATCGTCACCGTCTGCCGTGCCGTCGCTCATATCCACGATCGCACCATGCCGGCCGCGAAATGTCTGCGGTGAGGTGACCGACACCCCCGCGCGGGAAGTGGTCAGCCACTAGGGTGGCTAGCGCGTACCCGCCGGGTCGATCTGTCTGAGGAGCGCCATGACCGCCACCGATTCACCCGTCGCCGAGCCCGCCGCGGAGGGTCGGCCCCCGCGCCAGGGATTCGGAATCGACGTGGGCGGCAGCGGCGTCAAGGGTGGCATCGTCGATCTGGACACCGGCGCACTGGTCGGAGACCGGTTCAAACTGCCCACCCCTCAGCCGGCCACGCCCGACGCGGTGGCCAAGACGATCGCCGCGGTGGTCAAGGAATTCGGCTGGACCGGCAAGCTCGGCGTCACCTATCCCGGTGTGGTCACCCACGGTGTCGTCCACACCGCGGCCAACGTCGACAAATCGTGGCTCGGCGTCAACGCCCGCGACATCTACACCGCTGCCCTCGACGGTCAGCCGGTCACGGTGCTCAACGACGCCGACGCGGCCGGACTCGCCGAGGAGCGCTACGGCGCGGGTAAGGACAACACCGGGGTCATCGTGCTGCTGACCTTCGGCACCGGCATCGGATCCGCGGTGATCCACAACGGGATCCTGCTGCCGAATACGGAATTCGGGCACCTGGAGGTCGGCGGCAAGGAGGCCGAGCACCGCGCGGCGTCGTCGGTCAAGGAGCGCAAGGACTGGAGCTACCAGCGGTGGACCGTCGAGGTCTCCAAGGTGCTCGTCGCGATCGAGAACGCCATCTGGCCGGACCTGTTCATCGCCGGGGGCGGTATCAGCCGCAAGGCCGACAAGTGGGTGCCGCTGCTGACCAACCGCATCCCGGTCGTGGCCGCGGCACTGCAGAACACCGCCGGAATCGTGGGTGCGGCGATGGCCGCCGAGGTCGACGTCACCGCTACCAACCGGTAACCCCGCATCGACCCGCCCGGATTCGGCGCACGGCGCGGCACCACTCCACTCTGTCGTTACAATGGTCTGCGGCGGCCGCCAAACCGAATAGCGGCAGATATCCCGAGTTAGAGATAACGCCAGTATTCGACACAGCCGATGTTTTCGGTGGTGCCCATCCCCGCCCAGGTGAGGGATTCACGGGTGCCCACCGGATCATGCGAGACCGAAAGGGTGTACGTGGCAGTCACAAAGCCAAGCCCGGCAACCGAAGAGCCGGTGAAGCGCACCGCCACCAAGACTCCCGCGAAGAAGACGGCGGCCAAGACCGCTGCGAAGTCCGCGAACGGAGCGGCGCCCGCCAAGCGGGCCGCCAAGGGCACCGCCACGAAGCGTGCCGCGAAATCGACCGGTCCCGCGGCCCGCGGCCGCGCCAAGAAGTCGACCGCGCCGGAAGCAGGCGCCGAGGGCGTCGTCGACGAGGATCTGGACTCGTCCGACGACCTCGAGGCCGAACCCGGCGACGACCTGGAGACCATCGAGACCGACGACATCGAGCTCGACGATCTCGACACCGACGACGAGGAACCGGCCGCCGCCGCCGCACCCGCCAAGGGCGTGGTGATCGCCGCGCCGGCCACCGACGACGAGGAGATCGCCGAGCCGTCCGAGAAGGACAAGGCCTCCGGCGACTTCGTCTGGGACGAGGAGGAGTCCGAGGCGCTGCGACAGGCCCGCAAGGACGCCGAGCTCACCGCCTCCGCCGACTCCGTCCGCGCCTACCTCAAGCAGATCGGCAAGGTCGCGCTGCTCAACGCGGAGGAGGAGGTCGAACTCGCCAAGCGCATCGAGGCCGGCCTGTTCGCCACCCAGAAGCTCGCCGAACTCGCCGAGAAGGGCGAGAAGCTGCCCGTGCAGCAGCGCCGCGACATGCAGTGGATCTGCCGCGACGGCGACCGCGCGAAGAACCACCTGCTCGAGGCCAACCTGCGCCTGGTGGTGTCGCTGGCCAAGCGCTACACCGGCCGCGGCATGGCGTTCCTGGACCTCATCCAGGAGGGCAACCTCGGTCTGATCCGCGCCGTCGAGAAGTTCGACTACACCAAGGGCTACAAGTTCTCCACGTACGCCACGTGGTGGATCCGGCAGGCCATCACCCGCGCGATGGCCGACCAGGCCCGCACCATCCGCATCCCGGTGCACATGGTCGAGGTCATCAACAAGCTCGGCCGCATCCAGCGTGAGCTGCTCCAGGATCTGGGCCGCGAGCCCACTCCGGAGGAGCTCGCCAAGGAGATGGACATCACGCCCGAGAAGGTGCTGGAGATCCAGCAGTACGCCCGTGAGCCGATCTCGCTGGACCAGACGATCGGCGACGAGGGTGATTCGCAACTCGGCGACTTCATCGAGGACAGCGAGGCGGTCGTCGCCGTCGACGCGGTGAGCTTCACCCTGCTGCAGGATCAGCTGCAGTCGGTGCTCGAGACCCTCTCCGAGCGCGAGGCCGGCGTGGTGCGGCTGCGGTTCGGCCTCACCGACGGTCAGCCCCGCACCCTCGACGAGATCGGTCAGGTCTACGGCGTCACGCGCGAGCGGATCCGTCAGATCGAGTCCAAGACGATGAGCAAGCTGCGCCACCCGAGCCGGTCTCAGGTGCTGCGCGACTATCTCGACTAGAAACGCACCAAGCGCCGTCCAAGAATTGTTCAAGGCGGATCACTTACTGTCGCTCCCATGGGACGACCTCTTCCACCGGTGATCCGGGCAGTCGATCGAATGCGAGCGGGGCCGCCTGCGCAGGTGGTCCGGGCCGTCGACAAGATCCGGGCCGGGCTGTCTCGGCTGCACCGCTCGACGGCACCGGGCAACATCGCCCTGCTCGAGCTGGCAACCGGCGCGTGGACCACGGCCGCCCTGTACTCGGCGGCTCGCTTGGGCATCGCCGACCAGCTCGCCGCGGGTCCCGCCGCGGCCAAGGACGTCGCCGCACGCGTCGGCGCGGATGCGGACGGGGTCTATCGCCTGATGCGGGCGCTGACCGCGCGCGGGGTGCTCGAGCACCGCGCCGACGGCCGGTTCGCGCTCACCCGGGTCGGGCAGGCGCTGCGCTCGGACGCCGACGGCTCGCTGCGCGACCTGGTGCTGTTCATCGGCCACCCGATTCGCTGGGCGGACTGGGGCAACCTCGAACACTCGGTGCGCACCGGTGCGACCGCGTTCGCCGAGCGGCACGGGGCGGGGTTCTTCTCCTACCTCGAGACCGACCCTGAATTCGCCGAGGTGTTCAACCGTGCGATGACGGCGAGCAGCGGGCTGGCCGATGAGGCCGCGCTGCGCCGTTACGACTTCTCCGGATTCCGGCTGATCGTCGACGTCGGTGGCGGCCACGGCGCGATCCTGTCCACGATCCTGCGTAGCGCCCCCGAGGCGCGCGGCGTCCTGTTCGACCTGCCGTCGGTGGTGCAGGACGCGGAGCCGACGTTCACTGCCGCAGGCGTCGCACACCGCGCATCGACGGTCGGCAGGTCGTTCATGGAGTCGGTGCCCGACGGCGGCGATGCCTATGTGATGAAGAACATCATCCACGACTGGCAGGACGACGATGCGGTGCGCATCCTGCGCAACATCCGCACCGCGATCGATGCCCGCGGCAAACTCCTGCTCTTGGAGATGGTGCTTCCCGAGCGCGCCGACTCGTTCGTCGGGCACCTGCTCGACCTGGAGATGCTGGTGGCCGCCGGCGGCCGGGAGCGCACCCGGGCCGAGTACGCGAATCTCCTGATACGCAGCGGATTTCGACTTACCCGCGTGATCGACACGGTGACCCCGCTGTCGATCATCGAAGCAGAGCCGGCCTGATGGCCGACCGGGTCTGCATCGGATCCGATTCGGAATACGAAGCGGTCGTTGGCTATTCGCGCGCCGTCCGGGTCGGCCCTGCCATCGCCGTGGCGGGCACCGTCGGCAGCGGACCGGACGCGGCGAGCCAGACCCGGGATGCGCTGCGTCGCATCGGCGTCGCCCTGGAGCAGGCGGGGGCGTCGTTGTCCGATGTGGTGCGCACCCGGATCTACGTCACCGACATCTCGTTGTGGCGCGAGGTGGGTGCAGTCCACGCCGAGGTCTTCGGCGACATCCGTCCGGTCACCGCGATGGTCGAGGTGGCCGCGCTCATCTCCCCCGCCTACGTCGTCGAGATCGAGGCCGACGCCTACTGCAGCGGAGCGAAGGAGCCGTCCGGTCCGGGCCGGTAGGGCGTGACATCGGTCACCGCCGCGGCGGGCAGCGGTCCGTACAGGTGCGGGAAGCGCATCGACTCCGGATCGTCGGCGACTCCGGGCTCCCAGCGGACCGGATCGGTCAACCGCTGCGGATCCACGTGGAGCAGAACGAGATCCGTGCGTCCACGGAAGAGCCGGTTGGCCGGCAGATGCACTTGTCCGGGGGTCGACAGGTGGACGAAACCGACCTCGTCGAGCGATGCGGGACGGTGTTCGCCGAGGGCTGAGCTCGCAGCCCACTCAGCCGCTCCACACACGTGTACAAACAAAGGTGATTTAAGTGTCGAATCCGGGTACATAGCTCTAGCCTGACGGGCCAGCTACTCGGGATGACGTGAGACACGACACACCGGTGAACGCCCAGGGAACAAGGCCGGAACCGAATACGTCTGACAGAGTGGAGATACGCGGCGAGGGCGAACCGCCCGGACTGTCGTACGAAGGAATGGAGGAGTCATGACCGCAACTCTGACCAGTCCCGAATTGACCCGGGCTGATCGCTGCGACCGCTGCGGAGCGGCCGCGCGTGTGCGTGCCAAGTTGCCCTCCGGTTTCGAGCTGTTGTTCTGCCAACATCACGCCAACGAACACGAGGCGAAGCTGATCGAATCAGCGGCCGTGCTCGAAGTGAGCCCGGCGGAGTAGTAGCGCCACACCGGCAATCAGTCATTTCACGCGTTACCGCCGAGCATCGGTAATGCTGGTCTGGTAATGACAGATCAGTCAGGGCGGGTAGCGCAATCGCGTCACCACATTTGGCCCATCATTCGACGTACCTTGTCGAAGAGTTGGGACGACTCGATTTTCTCCGAGTCGGCTCAGGCCGCTTTCTGGTGCGCGTTGTCGCTACCGCCCTTGCTGCTCGGCATGCTCGGCAGCCTGGCCTACGTGGCGCCGCTGTTCGGGGCCGACGTGCTGCCGACGATCGAGAACCAGCTGGTCCGCACCGCGAACAGCTTCTTCTCGTCCAACGTCGTCAACGAGATCATCGAACCCACCGTGCGCGACATCATTCTGGGCGCGCGCGGCGAGGTGGTCTCGCTCGGGTTCGTGATCTCGCTGTGGGCCGGCTCGTCGGCAATCTCGGCGTTCGTCGATTCGATCGTCGAGGCCCACGACCAGACCCCGCTCCGGCATCCGGTCCGGCAGCGGTTCTACGCGCTCGGCCTCTACGTCGTGATGCTGGTCTTCGCCATCGTCGCCGCGCCCCTATTGGTGCTGGGTCCGCGCCAGGTCGCCAAGATCATCCCGGACGACTGGGACAACCTGCTCCGGTTCGGCTACTGGCCGACCCTGTTCATCAGCCTTGCGATCGCCATCAACATCCTGTTCCGGGTGTCACTGCCGAAACCGCTGCCCTCGCACCGGTTGATCGCGGGTTCGGTGCTGGCGACGGTGGTCTTCCTCGTCGCGACCCTCGGCCTGCGGGTGTATCTGCAGTGGATCACCAGCACCGGCTACACCTATGGGGCGCTGGCGACGCCGATCGCCTTTTTGCTGTTCGCGTTCTTCCTCGGCTTCGCGATCATGATCGGGGCGGAGTTGAACGCCGCGATCGAAGAGGAGTGGCCGGCACCGCTGACCCATGCGCACCGCGTGCGCGGTTGGCTCGGTGCGCGCGCGGCGGTGGCGACCGCCAAGGCGCCGGATGCGGCGCCCGCGCCCGACCGACCCGCTACTTCTTGAGCGATTCGTAGATCCGCTTGCAGTCCGGGCACACCGGCGAACCCGGCTTGGCCGACTTCGTCACCGGGAAGACCTCACCGCACAGCGCGACGACGTGCGTTCCCATGACCGCGCTCTCGGCGATCTTGTCCTTCTTCACGTAGTGGAAGAACTTCGGACGGTCGCTGTCGGACCCGTCGTCGAGCCGTTCGTCGGTGTCCGGGCGCTCGATGGTCTGCGTCTCCATGCGCCTATTGTGCCCGGCCATTGATCGGTAAGAAATGTCACCGGCACAGCTGCCCGTGGTTGTGGAACAGTGGAGGTATGAAACACGGCCCCGAGCTGGGTTTCGACGACGAGGGTCGGCCCGTTCTGATCACCCGCGCCGCACCCGCCCATGAAGAGCAGCATCGCCAGCGCGTCCGTAAGTATCTGACGCTGATGTCCATCCGCATCCCCGCGCTGGTGCTGGCGGCCGTCGCCTACAACATCTGGGAGAACGGCCTGATCTCGCTGGCAATCGTGGCGGTCTCCATTCCGCTGCCGTGGATGGCCGTGCTGATCGCCAACGACCGCCCCCCGCGCCGCGCGGAAGAGCCCCGCCGCTTCGACAACCGGCAGCGCATCCCGTTGTTCCCGACGGCCGAACAGCAGGCGATCGACGGGCACGTCGAGATCATCCCGCAACCTGGCGAGAACGAGCGCGAGTACGACGGTCCGCGCTGATCCCCGCACCACATCTCAGGACATTCTCAGGTCGTCACCGAAAAACCGCTGATCAATACGTGTGAAGCGGGGAACGGCTGGGAACTACTGACGGCACTTGGACGTTGAAGCTCATGACAGTTCGAGCCAGTCAGGAGGCCGTCATGGCAAATGCCACCACAAGCCGCATCGACAGCGATCTGGACGCGCAGAGTCCCGCCGCTGATCTGGTACGCGTCTATCTGAACGGCATCGGCAAGACCGCTCTGCTGAACGCCGCGGATGAGGTGGAACTCGCCAAGCGGATCGAAGCCGGGCTCTACGCCCAGCATCTGCTGAACACCCGCAAGCGGCTCGGCGAGACCCGCAAGCGGGAACTGGGCGCGATCGTCCGCGACGGCGAGGCGGCCCGCAGGCACCTGCTGGAGGCCAACCTGCGCCTGGTGGTGTCGCTGGCCAAGCGCTACACCGGTCGCGGGATGCCGCTGCTCGACCTGATCCAAGAGGGCAACCTCGGCCTGATCCGGGCCATGGAGAAGTTCGACTACACCAAGGGCTTCAAGTTCTCTACCTACGCGACGTGGTGGATCCGGCAGGCCATCACACGCG
The DNA here is from genome assembly GCF_001665575.1 of Mycobacterium sp. 852013-51886_SCH5428379. GTDB lineage: Bacteria > Actinomycetota > Actinomycetes > Mycobacteriales > Mycobacteriaceae > Mycobacterium. The sequence continues at coordinate 27,180 of NZ_LZSU01000014.1, forward strand.
GTATGGCCGATCAGAGCCGCACGATCCGGCTGCCCGTGCACCTCGTCGAACAGGTGAACAAGCTCGCCCGCATCAAGCGCGAAATGCACCAGAACCTCGGTCGGGAGGCGACCGACGAGGAACTGGCCGCCGAATCAGGCATTCCGGTGGAGAAGATCACCGATCTGCTCGAGCACAGCCGCGACCCGGTGAGCCTGGACATGCCGGTCGGCAGCGATGAGGAGGCGCCGCTCGGCGACTTCATCGAGGATGCCGAGGCGATGTCGGCCGAGAACGCCGTCATCTCCGAGCTGCTGCACACCGACATCCGCCACGTGCTGGCCACGCTCGACGAGCGGGAGCAGCAGGTGATCCGGTTGCGGTTCGGCCTCGACGACGGCCAGCCGCGCACCCTCGATCAGATCGGCAAGCTCTTCGGGCTGTCCCGCGAGCGGGTCCGCCAGATCGAGCGTGAGGTGATGGCGAAGCTGCGCAACGGCGAGCGCGCGGACCGGCTACGCTCCTACGCCAGCTAGAACTCCTGACGACAAGGGCTCGCCGGTCACCCGGCGGGCCCTTGTCGTGGTCGGGGCGGGCGCCGACCACGACCGTGTCGCCCCGATGAGACACCGCAGAAGATGCGGGTCACCCGGTAGACTCGTGCCGGGCAACAGGGTCTTGAGAGGCGCCGAATGAACGATCTGATCGATACCACCGAGATGTACCTGCGGACGATTTACGACCTCGAGGAAGAGGGCGTCATCCCGCTGCGTGCACGCATCGCCGAGCGGCTCGATCAGAGCGGCCCGACGGTCAGCCAGACGGTGTCGCGGATGGAACGCGACGGGCTGCTGCACGTCGCCGGCGACCGGCACCTCGAACTCACCGACAAGGGCCGTTCGCTGGCTGTCGCCGTCATGCGCAAACACCGGCTGGCCGAGCGCCTCCTGGTCGACGTCATCGGCCTGCCGTGGGAAGAGGTGCACGCCGAGGCCTGCCGCTGGGAACACGTGATGAGCGAAGACGTCGAACGCCGGCTCGTGAAGGTCCTCGACAACCCCACCACCTCCCCCTTCGGCAACCCGATCCCCGGCCTGACCGAACTCGGCCTCGACGCCGCCGCGCGCGAAGAGACCCTCAACCTCGTCCGGCTCACCGAGCTGCCCTCCGGGATGCCGGTGGCTGTGGTCGTGCGTCAGCTGACCGAACACGTCCAGGGCGACGCCGAGCTGATCGCCCGACTCAAGGACGCGGGCGTGGTGCCCAATGCCCGTGTCACCGTGGAGGCCGTCGACCACGGCGGTGTGCTGATCGTCATCCCCGGCCACGAACAGGTCGAACTCCCCCACCACATGGCCCACGCCGTCAAGGTCGAAAAGGTCTGACGGCCCGGCTCAGCCGGCACGGCGCCGGAAGCGGCGCCGCTGCGGGAGCGTCACACCCAGCTGATCGGCCAGCCGGTACCCGGTGACCGCCAGCTCGCGGATGCTCTCCGGCCGCATCCCCGACTGCAACGCCTGATCCAGCATCCCGGCCATGCGGTGGTCGTCGTCACCGCACAGCGCTGCCTCGAGCGCCACGCCGGCCAGCGGACCGTCGCCGCGCGCGTAGGCGGAGAACGCCAGCAACACCAGGGCCTCGGTGCGCCACGGCAACGGCAGGATCCGCGCCACCGCCGCCCACAACTCCTCGGCCGGCCCGGCGTCCACCCCGACCGCCAGTGCGAAGAGGGTGTCGCGCACCCGCAGGTCACCCAGCGCGAGCCCGACCGCGGCGGCTTCCTCGTCGGTGAGCTGGTGCCCGCGGGCCATCCGCCCCGCCAATGCCACGACGCCCTCCACGGCCGTCCGCGGGTCGACGTCCGTACCGGAATCGGTGTGCGGGGACATCAGCGGCGCGAGCGCCGCGATGCGCGCGGGGTCGATAGCGATGACCGCCTCGAGATCCGAGCGCCGGCGGTAGAGCCGGCGTCCGTCGAGCACCGCCGCCATCGCCAGCGGTGACGCCGCCGGATCGTCCACCAGCCCGCCGCGCCCGCAGCCGTCGGCGCAGTACCAGCGCCCGCCCTCGGCCACCCGATCCACCACGTGCGCGTCGAGCAGCTCGATCCCGGTGCCGGCCAGCGCTTCGGCCAGGTCGTCGGTGAGCTCGCCATGATCGCCGCCCTCGGGATCGACCACCACCGCGATGGCAGCGTGCGGCTGTGCGGCGCCCGCCACGTCGGCCAGATGCGCAACGGCCAGGGCCATCTCCGCGGGGTCGTCGTGCAGGTTGATCCGCAGCACGCACCCCAGCTCACCGCAGTCGACGGTGAGCAATACCAGGGAGTGCTCCGGCGCGAAACCCAGCACCGCGGGCAGGGCGGCGATCAGGGCACCGGGGTTGTCGAGGATCAGATCGGGGAATCGGGATGTCGTCATGGCTCTGACCTTGACGCCCATGGCTGTCAGCGGGAGCGCCGCGCAGACGCGCGGACGGGTGCCTGGGGATGAATCAGCCGCTGGGGATCGGCGGTCAGCCCAGCCCGCGGCGCACGGAGACCACGGCGTCGGCGAACAGCGCGTCGAGCGCGGTGGTGTCCGGATCGGCCACCGGATCGTCGTTCGACAAGGCGGCGATCACCCGGACGTCGTCGATCTGAGCGATCAGCGTGAGCATCCGCACCTCGGGCGTGTCCGCGCGGCGGATCGCCGATTCGGAGGCGAGGCTGTCGTCTGCGTCGACCGGGCGCGGTGGCAGCACCGCGGTCTGGACCGCGCTGACGACCTCGCCTGCGGTGGCGGTGAACGCCGCGCAGCGCAGGATCTGGTTGCGACGCCGGTCGAGATCCTCGTCGGTGCGGACGAGCGCGACGGTGAGGGCGGCACCCGTGCCGGGGTCGACGCCCCGCGCGGCAACGGCCTCGTCGACCGGCGGTGGCGCACAGTCGGTCGGTTCGACGGTCGCACCGGCGGGAATCGCGTCGATGTCCCGCACGGCCTCGGAGGCTCCCTGGGCGTCGAGGATCACCGCCTCGTAGACCGGCGGGAAGGCCGTCGGCGGGACGAGCATCTCGGCGAGCGGTGGCGGTGGCCCCTCGGCGCCCGATCCGCTCCGGGCGGCCCCGTCGACGGTGTGCACGCAGCCGCACAGCACCGCACAGCCGATCGCCACGGTGCCGGCCAAACGTCGCCCCTGCCTGTTGCCCGTCCCGGCCATCGTCCGACATCGTCGCACCGGAGCTGCAGCTCCGGTGTCAGGCGCGCGGCAGCACCTGCGGTGCGGCCCGATTCGCCGGTAGCCGAATCGGGCATCCGGTGGAATGCGGGGCGACGCGCACCGTGTTCGATGAGAGTCGGGCTCGATGTGGCGAGCGACGCAACATAGGCAACACTGGTGTCACGGTCGAGGTGCTTCGGCCCCGTGGTGAGGGAGGCGAACCGAGATGGCAGACAACGACGACAGCCCGGAGCAGTACCAGCCTGATCCGACGGGCATGTACGAGCTGGAGTTCCCGGCGCCGCAGTTGTCGGCGGCCGACGGTCGCGGCCCGGTGCTGGTGCACGCGCTCGAGGGTTTCTCCGATGCGGGGCACGCGATCCGGCTGGCGGCCCAGCACCTCAAGAACAGCCTCGACAGCGAACTGGTCGCCTCGTTCGCGATCGACGAACTCCTGGACTACCGCTCGCGTCGGCCCCTGATGACGTTCAAGACCGACCACTTCACCGCGTACGAGGAGCCGGAGCTCAACCTGTACGCCCTGCACGACACCGTCGGCACGCCGTTCCTGCTGCTGGCCGGCATGGAACCCGATCTGCGCTGGGAGCGTTTCATCACCGCGGTTCGGCTGCTGGCCGAACGGCTGGACGTACGCCAGGTGATCGGTCTCGGCACGATCCCGATGGCGGTGCCGCACACCCGGCCCGTCACGATGACCGCGCACGCCAACAACAAGGAGCTCATCGCCGAGCACACTCCGTGGGTGGGCGAGGTGCAGGTGCCGGCCAGCGTGTCGAATCTGCTCGAGTTCCGGATGGCTCAACACGGTCACGAGGCCGTGGGATACACCGTCCACGTCCCGCACTACCTCGCGCAGACGGCGTATCCGCCCGCCGCCGAGGCGCTCCTCGCCGAGGTGGCCAGGACGGCGTCGCTGCAGATCCCGTTGGCCGCGCTCTCCGAGGCAGGGGCCGAGGTGTACAGCAAGATCAACGAGCAGGTCGAGTCGAGCACCGAGGTCGCTCAGGTGGTGACGGCTCTGGAGCGTCAGTACGATGCGTTCGTTGCGGCTCAGGAGAATCGCTCGCTCCTGGCCCACGACGAGGACCTGCCCAGCGGGGACGAACTCGGCGCGGAGTTCGAACGCTTCCTCGCGCAGCAGACCGGTGAGAAGGACAAAGAGGACCGGTACAAGGACGGCTTCTCCGACGGGGAGGACCGGTCGTGAGCGAGCGCCCCTAGCCGGGCTCGGACAGCCGGCCCGACGATGAGGCTGGCAGAGATGGTTGAGCGCAAGCCGAAGCTGCACACGGTCCGGGATGTCTCACCGACGCTCGAATACCGCACGATCCACGGGTACCGACGCGCGTACCGGATCGCGGGCGAGGGCCCGGCGGTGCTGTTGATCCACGGCATCGGGGACAACTCCACGACGTGGAGCACCGTGCAGACCAAGCTCGCGCAGCGATTCACCGTGATCGCCCCGGACCTCCTCGGCCACGGCAAATCCGACAAACCCCGGGCCGACTACTCGGTGGCGGCCTATGCCAACGGGATGCGTGACCTGCTCAGCGTGCTGGGCATCGAACGCGCGACGGTCATCGGTCACTCGCTCGGCGGCGGGGTCGCCATGCAGTTCGCCTATCAGTTCCCGCAACTGGTCGACCGGTTGGTGTTGGTGGGTGCGGGCGGGGTCACCAAGGACGTCAACGTGGCGCTGCGGATCGCGTCGCTGCCGATGGGCAGTGAGGCGCTGTCGCTGCTGCGGGTGCCTTTCGTGCTGCCCGCCGTCCGGTTGCTGGGCCGCGCGGCGGGGACAGCGTTCGGCTCGACGCGGATGGGCCATGACCTGTCAGAGATGGTGCGCATCCTGGCCGACCTGCCGGAACCGACGGCGAACTCGGCGTTCGCGCGGACGCTGCGGGCGGTGGTCGACTGGCGTGGGCAGGTGGTGACCATGCTGGACCGCTGCTACCTCACCGAATCTGTTCCGGTGCAACTGGTCTGGGGCAGCCATGATTCGGTGATCCCGGCGGCGCACGGTCATCTGGCGCACGCGGCGATGCCGGGGTCGCGACTCGAGATCTTCGAGGGTGCAGGACACTTCCCGTTTCGGGACGACCCCGACCGCTTCGTGGAATTGGTCTGCGATTTCATCGACACCACGCAACCGGCCACCCACGATCAGGAGCTGTTGCGCGAGCTGCTGCGCACGGGCATCAGCGAGGCCGCGATCAGCGGTTCGGCCGACACTCGAGTGGCGGTACTCGACGCCATGGGCACCGACGAGCGCAGCGCGACCTGACCTCTTGGTGATGGGCCGGCAGTACCATCGGCCCCATGGACATCGACGTCGACGTACTCCGCGTGTTCACCGCTCCCGACGGGAGCTTCGGCAACCCACTCGGCGTCGTCGACGCCGCCACGGTCGATCCCGCCGACCGGCAGCGTGTTGCGAACGAATTGGGTTACAGCGAAACGATTTTCGTCGACATCCCGGAACCGGGCGCCGGGACCGCACACCTTCGGATCCACACACCGGTCAAGGAGTTGCCGTTCGCCGGCCACCCGACGGTCGGCGCCTCCTGGTGGCTGCGAGATCGCGGCATCCCGGTCCGCACGTTGCAGGTGCCCGCCGGCATCGTGCAGGTCGCCTACGACGATGACCTGACGGCCGTGAGCGCCCGCTCCAGTTGGGCACCCGAATTCGCGATTCACGACATGGAGTCCGAAGAGGATCTCGCCGAGGCCGATCCGTCCGACTACTCAGACGATGTCCAGCACTATCTGTGGACCTGGATCGACCGAGACGCCGGCCACATCCGCTCCCGGATGTTCGCCCCCAATCTCGGCGTTCCGGAGGACGAGGCCACCGGTGCGGCCGCCGTGCGTATCACCGACTACCTGAGTCGGGACCTCACCATTCTGCAGGGCCGGGGTTCTCTCATCTACACGACCTGGAGCGCGGAGGGCTGGTTACGCATCGCCGGGCGCGTGACCCGCGACGGACACCGCACGCTCCAGTGGTGACGGTGCGGTGCTGCGCTCAGCCCGGGGCGCTGACGTCGCGATGCGCGCGCAGCGCCTCGATCTCGCGCTCGAAATCCGCCGCCGACTCGAACGACCGGTAGACCGAGGCGAATCGGAGGTACGCGACCTCGTCGAGATCCCGCAGCGGACCGAGGATCGCCAGCCCGACCTCGTGGCTGGACACCTCCGGCGAGCCGGTGGCCCGGACGGCGTCCTCGACTTTCTGCGCGAGCACGTTGAGCGCATCGTCGTCGACCTGACGGCCCTGACAGGCTCGCCGCACACCCTTGACGACCTTCTCCCGGCTGAACGGTTCGGTGACGCCGCTGCGCTTGACGACGGCGAGCACGGCCGTCTCGACGGTGGTGAACCGCTTGCCGCACTCCGGGCACGACCGCCTGCGCCGGATGGCCTGACCTTCGTCGGTCTCCCGGCTGTCGACCACGCGCGAATCAGGATGACGACAGAACGGACAGTGCATTCCCGCTCCTTCGCCTTGTCGACAGACCCGCAGTTCGGGCCTCCCCGAGCGTACCTGCGCCGACCCGACGGCGACGACGGCCGTGGCCTGCGCCGCCCGTCGACGCGCACCCGGGGTCACCGCCGAAGCGCCACACCCGGATTCGCTGCCAGCGGCGGAACTCATCCGACCGGCGCGATCAGGGTCTGACCGGTGTCCAGCGCGGCAGAGTCGAGCTGGTTGAGTGTGCGGATCCGCTCGACGACGTCCCCGACCGGGGCGCCCGGCGCCACCCGCTGCGCCACCTGGTGCAGCGACTCCCCGGCCTGCACCTGCACGACCGCCAGCTCCGGCGGGACGCCGGCCTCGGAGCCCTGCACACCGCCAAGTTGCGCGATGAGTCCGAGCCAGACGGTGATACCCGCCGCCACGAGAGCGAGCAGGACGGTCGCGGCCGGGGTGATCGGCCGGCGGCGGTGTGAGGCCCGCGACATCAGCACCCCGGACCCCCGGTGGTGCACCGCAGCACCCGCGGGCCTGCGTGTGGGCGGCCGCCGCCGGGCTGCCGGAACTCGGACCAGCTGTCCGTCCCGCGGCACCATCCGCACCGGTCGCGCCTGCACCGGAGCCATCTCCAGAATCGTCATGCCTTACCCCTTCCGCCGTCGCTCGTGTGTTCGAATCTAGTCGACCATGTGTTCGAACGCTAGAACATGTGATCGAACTGTTGCGAACGCTAGAGCACCCCACCGACAAGTCCGGCGAGTCGCCTGAGCGAGGACCCACGGCCACGACACGCCTCGAACACATGTTTGATCATCGGCCGTGACCCGACTACATTCGTCAGACATGAGCGACGACAGCAGCGACTCACCCAGCGCCGCAGGGCGCCGTAGCACCGGCACCGGGCTGACCGAGCGTCAGCGCACCATCCTCGAGGTCATCCGCGCGTCGGTCACGACCCGCGGCTACCCGCCGAGCATCCGCGAGATCGGCGACGCCGTCGGCCTCACCTCGACCTCCTCGGTGGCCCATCAACTGCGCACGCTGGAGCGGAAGGGGTTCCTGCGCAGGGATCCCAACCGGCCGCGCGCGGTCGACGTCCGCTCGACCGAGGACATGGGCGCACCGCAGGTCACCACCGACGTGGCAGGCAGCGACGCCCTCCCCGAACCGACGTTCGTACCGGTGCTGGGGCGGATCGCCGCCGGCGGCCCCATCCTGGCCGAGGAGGCCGTCGAGGACGTGTTCCCGCTGCCGCGGGAGCTCGTCGGCGAGGGGTCGCTGTTCCTGCTCAAGGTGGTGGGCGAGTCCATGGTCGACGCCGCCATCTGCGACGGCGACTGGGTGGTCGTCCGTCAGCAGAACGTCGCCGACAACGGTGACATCGTGGCCGCCATGATCGACGGAGAGGCCACGGTCAAGACGTTCAAGCGCTCCCGGGGTCAGGTGTGGCTGATGCCGCACAACCCGGCGTTCGACCCGATTCCGGGCAACGACGCCGCGGTGCTCGGCAAGGTGGTGACAGTGATCCGCAAGATCTGAAGCGCCGGGTCAGTCGCCGCGGACAAAACCGTTCGTCCGCGCGAACTCCTCACTGGCGAACCAGATCTCGGCGTCCGCGTCGTCATAGCCATGGCTGCCCGGCACCCAGTACAGCCCCGATCGGGTGTCCGCCTTGACGGGATAGCCCTCCGGCGGGCGGCCCGCGTCAGCCGGCCCGACGTGGATGGCGGTGCGGCCGGGGGTCGGCTCGTCGGGTTCGATCGCGGCGTGGCGGCCACTCGGTGCGTCCTCGACGAACATGGGCGCAGCGGCCACCGACTCGTCCTCGGTCTGGATCCGCGTCGGAGCGGTGTCCACTGAGTCGGGATCCTCGTCGGGTTCGGCCCCACCGACCGCGTGGTCGTCGGTGCCGTCCTCCGGGGACGGCTCCTCGCGCATGCTCCACAGATCGGTCTCGTCGGGCTCGCGGCGGTCGGGATTGCCGAACAGCTCGGGCGCGGGCGCGTAGTCGTCGAAGCGGTCGGCGCCGTGGTCGCCGGTTTCGGTGCCGTCCGGCGGGACGTCCGCAGCCATGGGCGCGTACGGCCCGTCCTCTTCTTGGACATACGGCGTGCGGTCTGCCGGGGCGCCGAAGGGGTCGTCGTCGAACGGGCGGTTGTCGCGGTGGGCGCGACGGCGGCCCATCACCGCCGCGCCGGTGGCCAGCCCGGCGAGGATCAGGATCGGGATCAGCGCGAGAAGCCACCAGCGGTTCCACTGCACGCCGTCGTCGTCGGCCTGAGGCGTGGGCCCCGGCGTGTTCTGCGGGACGTCTGTGCCTGGCACCTCGAGCCCGGCGAGCTGACCGGCCAGATTCGCCGGCTCGGTGGTGAACTTCCCGGTCCCCCGATCGTAGGTCAACACCCCTCCGCTGAAGCGCTGGGTGGTCACCGAGCCGTTCTCGGTGGCGTCGGCGACCGGCGCGCCCAGCGGGCCCCTGGCGGCGTCCAGCTTCTGCCAGGCCGCATTCATCGCACCCCGGACGATCACCGGCCCGTAATCGGGCGTCCAGAAGATCACCGGCCGATCCTCGGCGGCGAACGAGCTGACGCGGCTGTTGGAGCCCAGGCCGCCGTCGGTCTCGCTGCTCGTCGGGAATCCGAGCACACCCTCGGGCCCGCCCACGCTCTCGTACTTTTCCAGCACCTGCCCGGTCACCACGTTGGCGCCGGTCTCGGGGGTGTAGAAGATCTTGCCGCCGGTGAAGTTCTGGCCCACCCCGTCGTCGCCGATCGGGTACTGCGAACCGTCGGCGGCGCCCAGCGGACCGAGCGCACCGCCCGCCGCGCGGCGGGCCGCGGCGATCGCCGACGTCGCATCCGAGGGAACGTCGACGTCGCCGAGCTGACCGGCGAGTTCAGGTGGCACCGTCGTGAACGTCTTGTCCTTGCGGTTCCACGAGATCTCGCCACCGGTGAACCGCTGCGACACCACGTCGCCGCGGTACACCTCGTCCTCGGCGGGCACCCCGAGCTGACCCGCCGAACCGCCGAGCCTGTCCCACGCAGCGTTGATCGCACCGCGCACCACACGGGCGCCGGTCGCCGGCGTCCAGAAGATCACCGGTTTGTCCGCTGCCGAGAACGTGACGTTGCGGCTGTCGGGGCCCACCCGGCCGGGACCTTCGTCCATGGTGGGAAAACCCAGATCGCTGTCGGCGGGACCGCCGAGCGATTCGTACTTCTCGAGGACGGCGCCTTGCATGAAGTGCGCCCCCGTGTCCGGGGTGAAGAACATCTTGCCGGCCGCGAAGTTCTGACCGAAGCCGTCACCGACGGGATAGACGTCGCCCTCGCGCACGCCCAGCGGTCCGGTCGGTCCCCCGCTGGCGTCGTAGCCGGCTGTGATCGCGGCGTTGGCGTCGCCGATGGGGTCGGCCGCGGCGGCAGGCGCCAGCAGCAGCCCCGCCGCCATGACCGCCACACCGGTGGTCAACCGGCCCAACGCCGTGCACAGCAGGGTCAGTCGCCTGCTCATCGAACCTCCCGTGTCGGCGAATCTCGAAAGTATCGCGCCGGTCAATCCTTGTTCACATGACGGCGATTTCGAGCGCACCACACCGAACGTGGGCAAAATACCTGCAAAATTCGCCTCGTGGGGGTGGATTCCCGATGGTCGGCCGACCGGCGTGCGACTTTCCGCGGCCCTAAACTGGCTCCCCATGGCCGAATCCGCGGCACCCGCTCCGATGAGCCTGACGCATTGGGGCGCCTTCCGCGCCGATGTGCGGGCCGGCGACATCGCCGCGGTGACCCCACCTCCGGGTGATGCGGACCCCTCCCCGCTGCTGGGCAATCTGCCGGGCTCGATCCGGCACCGGTCCCGGATCGCCGCACCCGCGGTCCGGCGCGGCTGGCTCGAACGCGGGCCGGGTCCCAGCAACGACAGGGGCGCCGACGAATTCGTCGCGGTCTCCTGGGATGAGCTGACCGAACTCCTCGCCGACGAACTGCGCCGCGTGGTCGACACCCACGGCAACGAGGCGATCTACGGCGGTTCCTACGGCTGGGCCAGCGCCGGCCGCTTCCACCATGCTCAGAGCCAGGTGCACCGCTTCCTCAAACTGCTCGGCGGATACACCTTTTCGCGCCACTCCTACAGCCTGGGCGCGACCGGGGTGATCATGCCGCGGGTGGTCGGCACGCATGACGACCTGTTCAAGCGCTCGACGAACTGGGAGGTCATCGTCGACCACACCGATCTGCTGGTGTGCTTCGGCGGTCTGGCACTGAAGAACACCGGCACCAATCACGGTGGCACCACGGCGCATCCAGCGCGCGGCGCGCTGCGGCGGTTCCGAGAGCGCGGCGGCCGGATCGTGTCCTTCTCCCCGCAACGCGAGGACGTCGACGGTCAATACCGTTGGTTCGCGCCGGTTCCCGGCACCGACGTCGCCATCATGCTGGCATTGGCACATGTCCTGGCCACCGAGGGGCTCGCCGATCGCGGGTTCCTGGACCGCTACTGCGTGGGATACGACCGCTTCGAGCGGTACCTTCTCGGCGCCGACGACGGGGTGGCGAAGTCGCCGCAGTGGGCCGCGCAGATCTGCGGGCTGCCCGCGGCCGACCTCGTCGAGCTGGCCCGCTCGATGGCCGAGGGCCGCACGATCGTCACCGTCAGCTGGTCGCTGCAGCGGATCCGCCACGGTGAGCAGGCCCCGTGGATGGGACTCACCCTGGCGGCGATGCTGGGCCAGATCGGTCTTCCCGGAGGAGGTTTCGGGCACGGCTACGGTTCGATGAACGAACCGGGGCTGGCACCGCTGCGCTGCGGATTGCCGCGGCTGCCGCAGGGCGTCAATCCGGTTCGCACGTTCATCCCCGTCGCTGCGGTCAGCGACATGCTCCTGCACCCGGGAGAACCGTTCGACTACAACGGTTTACGACTGACCTATCCCGATATCCGCTGCGTGTATTGGGCGGGCGGCAATCCGTTTCACCACCACCAGAACATCCCCCGGCTACGGCGGGCACTGGCCCGGGTCGACACCGTGGTGGTGCACGATCCGTACTGGACGGCGATGGCGAAGCACGCCGACATCGTGGTGCCGTCCACCACCGCGTTCGAGCGCGACGACTACTCCGGATCACGCAACGACCCGGTGCTGACAGCGATGCCGCGGCTGGTCGAGCCGTATGCCGACAGCCGCGACGATTACACGACTTTTGCGGCGCTGGCCGAACGGCTGGGTTTCGGGACGGCCTTCACCGAGGGCCGGTCGGCATGGCAGTGGCTGGCCCACCTGTACCAGACATGGTCGGCGGAGCTGGATTTCGACGTGCCGACGTTCGAGGAGTTCTGGCGGCACGGCAACCTGCGGTTACCCACCGAACCCGGATTGACACTGCTGGCCGACTTCCGCGCCGACCCGCACGTCCACTGGCTCGGCACCCCGAGCGGAAAGATCGAGATCTTCTCCGAGGCGATCGCCGGATTCGGCTACGACGACTGCGGCGGTCACCCCGCCTGGTATCCGCCCACCGAGTGGCTCGGCGGTCCGCGGGCGGTCACCTATCCGCTGCACCTGATCGCCAACCAGCCCGCGTCGCGGCTGCACGGCCAACTCGACGGCGGTGCCGTCAGTCAGGCCGCGAAAGTGGCTGGGCGTGAGGCGATCCGCATGCATCCCGACGACGCCGCAGCACGCGGCCTCTCCGCCGGCGATGTGGTGCGGGTGTTCAACGACCGCGGCGCCTGCCTGGCCGGCGTCGTCATCGACGACGGCCTGCGTCCGCGCGTGGTGCAGTTACCGACGGGCGCATGGTTCGACCCGGCCGATCCCGCCGATCCCGACACGATGTGCGTGCACGGCAACCCGAATGTGCTGACCGACGACGTCGGCACGTCGTCACTGGCCCACGGCTGCACCGGCGCCCACGTCCTGGTGCAGGTCGAGCAGTTCCACGGCCCGGTGCCACCGGTACGGGCCCACGAGCCGCCGGTGGTGCGTCCGCGGACCTAGCGCGCGGCCTGCGGCCTGCGCCGGGCTCCGCGGTTGCGCGACGGCTGCTCGCCGCCGTGCGCACGGGCCTGCTCACCGTGCCGCTGCGCCGGCTTGGGCGAACGACGGCCACGCGATGACCGGCCCCCGTTGGCTTGGCGCGGCTGCTCGACGGGCGCCGGGGCCGGCGCGCGGTACGGAGCCACCTCACCGACGAGTGCGGCGACCTCGGCGGAGTCGGCGGCCACCTGCTGAGGGGCCACCGTGATCCCGGCGCGGCGCAGCAGTGTCGAGGTGTCCCTGCGCTGATCGGGCAGGACGACTGTCACCACGTCGCCGCTGCTGCCCGCACGCGCGGTCCGGCCGGACCGGTGTAGGTACGCCTTGTGCTCGACCGGCGGGTCGACGTGCACGACCAGCTCGACCTCGTCCACGTGCACACCGCGCGCGGCGATGTCGGTGGCCACGAGCACGCTGGCGTCACCGTTGGAGAACGCCGCGAGGTTGCGCTCACGGGCGTTCTGCGACAGGTTGCCGTGCAGATCGACCGACGGCACGCCGGCCTCGGTCAGCTGACGGGCCAGTTTGCGCGCCTGATGCTTGGTGCGCATGAACAGGATCCGGCGTCCGGTGCCCGATGCGAGGGTGTGGACCAGTTTGGTCTTCTCCTGGGCCCCCGCCACGTGGAACACGTGGTGCGTCATCGCCGGCGAGGGGGCGTCGACCTCGTCGACCGAGTGGGTCACCGGGTTGCTCAGGAAGCGGCGCACCAGCTTGTCGACCCCGTTGTCCAGCGTCGCGGAGAACAGCAGGCGCTGTCCGCCCGCGGGCGTGGCGGACAGGATGCGGGTGACGCCGGGCAGGAATCCGAGATCGGCCATGTGGTCGGCCTCGTCGAGCACGGTGATCTCCACCGCATCGAGGCTGATCAACTTCTGGCGCATCAGGTCTTCGAGTCGGCCCGGGCAGGCCACGACGATGTCGACACCGGCGCGCAGCGCTGCGGCCTGCGGATTCTGCGAGACACCGCCGAAGATGGTGGCGACCCGCAGATCGTAGGCGGCGGCGAGCGGTTCGAGCACCGCGGTGATCTGGCTGGCCAGTTCGCGGGTGGGCGCGAGCACCAGCCCGGACGGACGCGAGGCCCGCCGCTTGGAGTCGGCCAGCCGGCTCACCAGCGGCAGCGAGAACGCCAGCGTCTTACCGCTGCCGGTCTTGCCGCGGCCCAGCACATCGCGACCGGAGAGGCTGTCGGGCAGGGTTGCGGCCTGGATCGGGAAAGGGCTTGCGATACCGCGGTTTTCGAGCACTCGGCGCAGCGGTCCGCGAACGCCGAGGTCTGCAAACGTGGTTTCGGTTGTCATTCAATGCCTTTCAGGCAGTGTGAGTGGCCCGCGCGCGCAGGGCGGCGCTGAAAGTGAAGGCACACTGGTGGCGAGATTGCCGGGTGGCAAAATCGATCGCCGCGAGAAGAGCTTGAGCCGGACGCGGGTAAGCGTTCCACGACGAGCCGTCGTCATCGTCGATGCGACGGCGTTCTCGAACAGTCTAGCGCATGGGTCGCCGGTTCCTCGGACAAGCCCTCGTCAGCCGAAGGTGGCGAACTCCCGCAGGCCCGCGGCCAGTGCGACCGGCACCCGCGCCTTGATCCTCGTCCCGTCGGCGCTGTGCTCCGTTGCGTCGATGCGGCCCTCGGCGTGCACGCGCGCGACCAGATCGCCCCGGTCGTAGGGAATCGTGACGTCCACGGTGGCGTCGGTCGGCTCGATCAGCTCGGCCATCCGGGTGCGCAACCGCTCCAGACCCTCACCGGTGTGTGCGGAGACGAACACCGCGTCGGGCAGCGCACCTCGCAGATGCGCCAGTGCCAGACCGTCGGCCGCGTCGATTTTGTTGACCACCAACAACTCTGCGGTGGGCCGCCGGTCGTGGTCGGCGATCACATCGTTGACCACCTGACGCACCGCGCTGATCTGCGCCAGCGGATTGGCATCCGATCCGTCGACGACGTGCACCAGCAGATCGGCGTCGATGACTTCCTCCAGCGTCGAGCGGAACGCCTCGACCAACTGGGTGGGCAGGTGCCGGACGAATCCGACGGTGTCGGTCAGCACAAATGGTCGACCGTCATCGAATTCCCCACGGCGCGTAGTGGGTTCGAGTGTGGCGAACAGCGCGTTCTCGACCAGCACCCCCGCGCCGGTGAGCGCGTTGAGCAGGCTGGACTTGCCGGCGTTGGTGTAGCCGACGATGGCGACCGAGGGCAGTTCGCTGCGTCGACGGCCGCTGCGCTGGGTGTCGCGGATCTTCTTCATATCGCGAATCTCGCGGCGCAGCTTGGACATCCGTTCGCGGATGCGGCGACGGTCCGTTTCGATCTTCGTCTCGCCGGGACCACGGGTGCCCACACCGCCGCCGGCGCCACCGGCACGACCGCCGGCCTGCCGGGACATCGACTCACCCCAGCCGCGCAGCCGCGGCAGCATGTACTCCATCTGCGCCAGCGACACCTGCGCCTTGCCTTCGCGGCTGGTCGCGTGCTGGGCGAAGATGTCGAGAATCAACGCTGTGCGATCGATCACCTTGACCTTGACGATCTTCTCCAGCGCGGTCAGCTGCGCGGGGCTGAGCTCGCCGTCACAGATGACGGTGTCCGCGCCGGTGGCCAGCACGATCTCACGCAGCTCGGCGGCCTTTCCGGAGCCGATGTAGGTCGATGCGTCGGGTTTGTCACGGCGCTGCACGACACCTTCGAGCACCTCGGAGCCCGCGGTCTCGGCCAGCGCGGCGAGCTCGGCCATGCTGGCATCGGCGTCGGCCGCGGTGCCGTCGGTCCAGACGCCGACGAGGACCACCCGTTCGAGGCGCAGCTGGCGGTATTCGACCTCGGAGACGTCCGTGAGTTCGGTGGACAATCCCGCGACGCGGCGCAGTGCAGTGCGATCCTCGAGCGCGAGCTCACCGGCGCTGGGGGTGTTCTGGGAGAAGAAATCGGGTTCTGTCATACGTGCAGACAGGATGGCATGAGATGTAGGTGACATACACCTGGATTAACGCTGATGGGCACGCCACCATTCCTCGGCCAGCGTGCCGGTGGCGACCAATTCCGAGGGTCCACGCAAGTAGCTGGTGGTCTCGGCGACGGTGACGTGCACCACACCGCCGGGCACCCGGACGTCGAGCACACCGGTAGCCGCGCCGTCGTACTGCAGGGCCGCCGCGGCGGCCGCCACGGTCCCGGTCCCGCAAGAGCGGGTCTCCCCCACCCCGCGCTCGTGCACCCGCATGGTCACCACACCGTCGCGGGGCGCGGTCAACACCTCCACGTTGACGCCCTCGGGGAACTGCTGTCCGTCGAACTCCACGGGCGCGGCGACGTCGAGGGCGGCCAACTCGGCGTCGGTCAGCGCGGCGTCCACGCACGCCAGATGCGGATTGCCGACGTCGACCCCGAGGCCGGTGAACCGGCGCCCGCCGACCACGGCCCACCCGGTGCCGAGCCGATTGATCTTGCCCATCTCGACCGTCACGTCCGCGTGCGACGGGTCCTGTGCCGGATCGAACCCGTGCAGCACCACCGGCCGCGGCCCGGCCGGCGAGCCGACGACGAACTCGTCCCGCGATTCGAACCCGGCGGCGCGCAGATAATGCGCGAACACCCGCACCCCGTTGCCGCACATCTGGGCGATCGACCCGTCGGCGTTTCGGTAGTCCATGTACCAGTCGTCGCTGCCGACGCCCTCGGGTAACCGGTCGAACACCCCGGCGGCCTGCGCGGCGCCCGCGGTGGTGACCCGCAGGACGCCGTCCGCGCCGATCCCCCGCCGCCGGTCGCACAGCGCCGCGATCACCGCGGGCGTCAGCGTCAGCTCCGCCCCGACATCCGGGAGCAGCACGAAGTCGTTCTGCGTGCCGTGCCCCTTGGCGAACTCCACGGCCTCAGGATATCCGTCCATCCCCGGGTCGCTACGCTCCTGCCCGCCGCTGCTGCCACACCCGCAGGGCGTCCTCGACGGAGACGCAGGCGCCGTCGAGCCAGTGCACCCGGTGGTCGCGGCGGAACCAGGATCGCTGGCGGCGCACGTAGCGCCGGGTCCCCACGAACGTCGGTTCCCGCGCGGCCGATCCGTCCCCGCCCGCATCGAGATCTGCCAACACCTGCGCGTAACCCAGCGCCCGCGCCGCCGTCACCCCCTCGCGCAGACCCTCTGCGAGCAACCCCGTCACCTCGGCGACCAGGCCGTCGGCGAACATCGAGTCGGTACGGCGGGCCAGCCGCTCGTCGAGTCGTTCGGTCGGCCAGTCCAGCCCGACGATCGCGGTGTCCCAACGCGCAGGCCCGATCCGCGGCGCCGACGCGGCGAACGGCTGCCCGGTGAGCTCGACGACCTCCAGCGCCCGCACGATCCGCCGGCCGTCGGTGGGCAGGATCGAGGCGGCGGCGGCAGCGTCCACCGCGGCGAGCTCACGGTGCAGCGCCGCGACCCCGACCTCGGCGAGGCGGCGTTCGAAGCGGTCGCGGACCGCGGGATCGGTCGCGGGAAATGACCAGCCGTCCAGCAGCGCCTGGATGTACATCATCGATCCGCCGACGATGACCGGAACGGCGCCGCGGGCGGCGATGGCCTCGACGTCGGCGGCCGCGGCGGCCTGGTAACGGGCCACCGACGCGGTCTCGGTGACGGCGAGGACGTCGAGCTGGTGATGCGGGATGCCGCGGCGCTCGGCGACGGGCAGCTTGGCGGTGCCGATGTCCATGCCGCGGTAGAGCTGCATCGCATCGGCGTTGACGATCTCCACGCCGAGCTCTCCGCCGAGCCGTTCGGCGACGTCCAGGGCCAGCGCGGATTTCCCGGTTCCGGTCGGCCCGATGATCGCGAGCGGCCGCACTCAGCCGACCCCCCGGATCCGCCAGAGGCCGGCGAAATACCCGACGCCGTACGGCGCGCCCCGGTAGAGCTCCTCGGCGACCGGGGCCGCGCCGTCGCAGAGTCCCGCCAGGATCTGGTAGGCCACGCGGCCGGTCACCGAGGCCGGCAGCCGGGTCAGCGCGGCGGCGTCCCCGGCGGCCAGGGCGTCGTCGAGGGCAGCCTGGACGGGGATCGAGTCGGGGTCGTAGCCGCCGGGCGCGGGCTGGGTCAGGGTGTGGCAGCCGTCGGCGACGATCAGCACGCCGACGGGGTCGGCTGCCTCGTCGATCAGGCCGCGAAGTTCCCGGCCCCGCGCCACCGCGGCATCGGCGTCGTGGTCGGCGGTGAACGTGCGCACCTCGACGGCGGCATGGGGCGCCCAGCGTCCGCGCACCCAGCCGGCGATCAGGGCGCACAGCGGCAGCTCGCCGACGTCCGCGCCGGTCCCGGCGTCCAGTGCCACCCGGACGTCGGCGCCGTAACCGGCGAAGGTGCCCACCCGCGGCGGTGCGAGCACCGCATCCTGCGGTCCCACGCCGACCGCCACCCACCGGTCCGGCAGCGCCGCGGCGGCGGCCGCGACGGCGGCATGTAGGTCGGTCAGTTCTTTCGCGGCGCCACCGGCGAGTTCGGGCACCATGACGGGCGCGGACGGCACCAGGGCGATCGCGGACAGCACGCCAACAACGTAAGCCACGGGCGCGACGCGCCGCCGCTAGCGATCGGCGGTCGAACCCACGGCCTCGCCGCGGGCCAGGGCGGCGGTCGCGGCGACCATTGCGGCGGCCGCGACCACCAGGGTGATCCAGCCGGCCTCACCGGGCCGCATGGTCTCGCCGAGCACGACAACACCCAACACCGACGCGACCACCGGTTCGGCGACGGTCATGGTCGGCAGGGATGCGGTCAGCGCGCCCGCCCGGAACGCCGCCTGCTGGTAGGCCGTACCCGCCACCGTCACGAGGCCGAGGACGTACAGCTCCGGGGTGGTCAGCACCGCCCAGAGCCCGTCGTCGAGCCGTTCGACGACGCCTTTCGTCAGCACCGCGAACACACCCCACAGTGATCCGGAGATCAGGGCGAGCAGCACCGCGCCGGTGGTGCCCGACCAGATCCGCGCGCCGATCGCGCACAGGAGCAGAGCGGGTCCCAGGACCGCGCCCACCACGAGCCAGGTCTCGAGTCCACCGCGCGCCTGGCCCTCGGTGGGGTTGCCGACCGTGACGATCACCGCGACCGATCCGGCCAGCAGCACCGCCCACAGCCACTCCCAGCGCGTCACTCTGCGATGGGTCAGCCGGGCGTTGATCGGCAGTGCGAACAGCAGCGAGGTGACCAGCAGGGCCTGGACCATGAGCACGGATCCGAGCCCCAGCGCGGCGGCCTGCAACCCGAATCCCGCGACCGCGCATATCCCGCCGAGCCACCATCGCGGATCGCGCATCAGCTGCCACAGCAGGGCCAGGTGGCCGGGCGGCTCGTCGGTGACCGCATGTGCCGACCGCTGCTGGATGACGTCGCCGATCGCGATGAAGAACGCCGCGCCCAAAGCGAGCAGGACGGCGATGTCCGCGCGGGCCATGGCGTCTCCGTCGGGTCGGCAGCGAATGGTCGTCAGAGGTGACGAGGGACTGAGCGTGCCCAGTAACCCGGCCGTCGCGCAAACCGGAGGGGTCAAGTGTGCGCGCACCCCACCGTGACCTGTTTGAATAGCGGGCGAAGCGACATCGCTTCTGATCGGATACCAGGCAGAAGGGCGCCGCGTTGCGCGGCAGTTGCGCGAAAGCGCGCGGAAGGTGCGAGGACGGATATGACGACCAGTGAGCCAGGCGGCACGTCGGAGGTCGGCGAGGTGACCGCGACGGACGGCGGTGCCGCGCCCGCGCCAAGTCCCCGCCCGACGCCGGGTCCCCGCCCGACGCCGCGACCCGGCCCGGCCAGGCCCGTTCCCCGTCCGGGCCGCCCCGCGGCGGTGGTGACCGCATCCCCGGCCAACGATCCGCGCCGCTTCGGCCGCGTGGAGGACGACGGCACGGTGTGGCTGGTGACCGCATCCGGCGAACGGGTGATCGGTTCGTGGCAGGCCGGTGAGCCGGAGGCCGCGTTCGACCACTTCGGGCGCCGCTTCGACGATCTGCAGACCGAGGTGGTGCTGCTGGAGACCCGGTTGGCGTCGCACACCGGCGACGCCCGCAAGATCAAGGCGGCGGCCGCCACGCTGGCCGAGAGCCTGCCCGAGGCGCACGTGCTCGGGGACGTCGATGCGCTGGCCACGCGGCTGAAGGCGATCGTCGAACACGCCGACGAGGAGGCGCAGGCCGAACGCGCCCGCCGCGACGAGCACCGCGCCGCGCAGGTTGCGCGCAAGGAAGCCCTGGCCGCGGAGGCCGAGGAGCTGGCGGCCAACTCGACGCAGTGGAAGAGCGCCGGCGACCGGCTGCGCGAGATCCTCGACGAGTGGCGCACGATCACCGGCCTGGACCGCAAGACCGACGATGCGCTGTGGAAGCGGTATTCGGCGGCGCGAGAGACATTCAACCGCAGGCGCGGCTCCCACTTCGCCGAACTGGACCGCGGTCGCGCGGGTGCCCGGCAGGCCAAGGAGGCGCTCTGCGAACGCGCCGAGAAGCTGTCCGGCTCCACCGAGTGGGGGCCTACCAGCGGCGCGTTCCGTGACCTGCTCGCGGAATGGAAGGCGGCCGGACGCGCGTCCAAGGACGTCGACGATGCGCTGTGGCAGCGTTTCAAGGCCGCGCAGGACACGTTCTTCGCCGCCCGCAACGCCGCCACTGCCGAACGCGACGCGGAGTTCCGCGCCAACCTCGCCGCCAAAGAGGCGCTGCTGGCGCAGGCCGAGCAGCTCGACACGGCCAATCTGGATGCGGCGCGCGCCGCGCTGCGCACGATCGGCGACAAATGGGACGCCATCGGCAAGGTGCCCCGCGAACGCAGCGCCGACCTCGAGCGCCGGCTGCGGGTCGTCGAACAGCGGATTCGGGACGCGGCGACGACCAGCCGCGTCGACCCGGAGGCCCAGGCGCGTGCCGATCAGTTCCGCGTGCGGGCCGAGCAGTACGAGCGGCAGGCCGAGAAGGCCGAGGCGGCGGGTAAGACCAAGGACGCCGAGAAGGCCAGGGCGAACGCCGAGCAGTGGCGGCAGTGGGCCGACGCCGCGGTCGAGGCGCTGGGCAAGCGGCGTTAGGGGCTGACAGTCAACTGACGATGCACGTCGCGATCTGCGTCGAGCGGGTCGCCGCGAGCGGCAACTGACCGATCGGCTACTGGCCGGCCGGATCACCGCCGTCGGGATCGTCGAAGCGGTCGAGCAGGCCGCGACGTTCGTCGTCCGCGGCCCGCCGGCGACGTTCTTCCTCGGCGGCCAGATGCACGGCGGTTCTGGTCCACACCACCCGCGCCCAGTGGAACGTCAGCACCATGACCGCCAGCCAGCCCAGGACCAGGCCGATCCCGGGACCGGGATAGGGCTCGGGGGCAGTCTGGCGTGACCACACGGCGAGCATCCCGATGACGCTGGCAACCGCGGAGCCGGCCAAGGCAATCCAGGCCAACGCCCACCGCCTCGTCAGCAATGCCAGCATCGAGAACCCGACCGAGAACACGACCGTCAGGATCGTGAACACCCGGGAGGGCAGCGAAATCCCCTCGCGCCCCGCGGCTTCCGATGAAACGAGCACGTCGAAACCCTTGGCGGCGCCGGTGTGTGGCAACACGAACGACAGCAGCACCACGAAAACCAGGATCGCGACCACGAGTGCCCGGGCGCCGGGGTCGAACTCGCGGGCCACGCGGCGTTCGGCGGCTTCGAGTTCCCTTCTGAAGTCGTCGAATTCGCCTGGATTGCGTTGGCTCACCGTGCACACCCCGACACGGGCGCGGGCGGGGGCGCCCCGATACGGGGCATCCCCAGACCGGTCCCGGTGCGCGGACGCAGGCCCGCGGCGTGGGCGTCGCCGGCGCGGGTCCGGCGGTGCGACAGCAGCGCGGCGTCGGCGATCAGGTGGTGCGGCGCGGCGCCGGTGACGGTGGTGGTCACCACGTCGCCGGGGCGGATGTCGGTGTCGGCACCCGGGGCGAAGTGCACGAGACGCCCGTCGCGGGCGCGTCCGGACATCCGGGCGGTCGCTGCGTCCTTGCGGCCCTCCCCCGTGGCGACGAGTAGTTCGACCGTACGGCCCACCTGCGCGAGGTTCTCGTCGAGCGAAATCTTCTCCTGGAGGTCGATGAGTCGCTGATAACGTTCGCTGACAACGGCTTTCGGCAGTTGACCGGGCATGTCGGCGGCCGGGGTACCGGGCCGCTTCGAGTACTGGAAGGTGAAGGCACTGGCGAACCGGGAGGCGGCGACGACGTCGAGGGTGTCCTGGAAGTCCTCCTCCGTCTCACCGGGGAAGCCGACGATCAGGTCGGTGGTGATCGCGGCGTCCGGAATCGCCGCGCGCACCCGTTCGATGATCCCGAGGTACTTCTCGGCGCGGTAGGACCGGCGCATCGCACGCAGGATGCGGTCGGAGCCGGACTGCAGGGGCATGTGCAGCGCCGGACAGACATTCGGCGTCTGTGCCATCGCCTCGATGACGTCGTCGGTGAATTCCGCCGGATGCGGTGAGGTGAATCGCACCCGCTCCAGCCCGTCGATCCGCCCGCAGGCGCGCAGCAGTTCGGCGAATGCGCCGCGATTTCGTGGCAACTGAGGGTCGGCGAACGACACCCCGTAGGCGTTGACGTTCTGGCCGAGCAGCGTGACCTCGAGCACACCCTGGTCCACCAGGGTCTGCACCTCGGCGAGTACGTCACCCGGCCGCCGGTCGACCTCTCTACCGCGCAGCGCAGGCACGATGCAGAACGTGCAGGTGTTGTTGCAGCCCACCGACACCGACACCCAGCCGGCATAGGCCGATTCGCGGGCGGCGGGCAGGGTGGACGGGAACTCCTGCAGCGATTCGGCGATCTCGACCTGGGCGACGCGGTTGTGGCGCGCACGTTCGAGCAGCGTCGGCAGCGCGCCGATGTTGTGGGTGCCGAAGACGACGTCGACCCACGGCGCGCGCTGCAGCACCGTCTCGCGGTCCTTCTGCGCCAGACAGCCGCCGACGGCGATCTGCAGACTCGGGTCCGATTGTTTTCGCGGCGCGAGGTGCGACAGGTTGCCGTAGAGCTTGTTGTCGGCGTTCTCCCGAACCGCGCAGGTGTTGAAGACCACCACATCCGCCTCGGCGCCCTCGGCCGCACGCCGGTAGCCGGCGGCCTCCAACAGGCCCGCCAGCCGTTCGGAGTCGTGCACGTTCATCTGGCAGCCGTAGGTGCGGACCTGGAAGGTGCGCTCGGTCCGCGGCGGGGCTGCCACCACGTCCTGTGTCACCGTCGAAGTCACGGGCCCATGGTACGGGGATGCCGGATTGACGAGTACCGGGCACAGGGGACCGACGCTGGGTAAGGTCAGCTGCCATGATCGAACCGTCGCCGACAGCGCCGATGATTTCGATGCAGAAGGTCAACAAGCATTTCGGCAGCCTGCACGTGCTCAAGGACATCGATCTGACGGTGCACCGCGGACAGGTCGTCGTGGTCCTGGGACCGTCTGGATCGGGTAAGTCGACGTTGTGCCGCACCATCAACCGGCTCGAGACGATCGATTCGGGAACCATCGCCGTGGACGGTGTGGAGTTGCCCGCCGAAGGCCGCAAACTCGCCGAGTTACGCTCCGACGTCGGCATGGTGTTCCAGTCGTTCAACCTGTTCGCGCACAAGTCGATCCTCGACAACGTGACGTTGGCACCGATGAAGGTGCGCGGCCTGTCCAGGGACCAGGCGCGGGAGGCGGCGATGACGCTGCTCGAGCGGGTGGGTGTCGCCAACCAGGCCGACAAGTACCCGGCCCAGCTCTCGGGCGGTCAGCAGCAGCGCGTCGCGATCGCGCGGTCCCTGGCGATGAACCCGAAGGTGATGCTGTTCGACGAGCCGACCAGCGCCCTGGACCCTGAGATGATCAACGAGGTCCTCGCGGTGATGGCGTCGCTGGCCGGTGACGGGATGACCATGCTCGTCGTCACCCATGAGATGGGCTTCGCCCGCCGGGCCTCGGACCGCGTGGTCTTCATGTCGGACGGGGCGATCGTCGAGGACTCCGAACCCGCCCAGTTCTTCGACAGTCCTCGGACCGACCGCGCCAAGGAATTCCTCGGCAAAATCCTGCACCACTGAAGCGAAAGGAACGCTGTGCCCTTCTTCTCGATGCCATCCCGTCCGAGACGAGTCGTCGGTGCCCTCGCACTGGCCGCCGCCCTCCCGTTCAGCATCGTCGCCTGCGGTGGCGGTGGAGGCGGTGACGAGAACACGATCGTCATCGGCACCAAGTTCGACCAGCCCGGCCTGGGCCTGAAGAACCCCGACGGCACGATGAGCGGTTTCGACGTCGACGTCGCCACCTATGTCGCCGGGGAGCTCGGCTACACCCCGGAGCAGATCGAGTGGAAGGAATCGCCGTCCGGGCAGCGCGAGACGCTGATCCAGAACGGTCAGGTCGACTACATCGTCGCCACCTACTCGATCACCGATTCCCGCAAGGAGAAGGTCGACTTCGCGGGTCCGTATCTGATCACCGGGCAGAGCCTGCTGGTGCGTGAGGACAACACCGACATCACCGGCGCCGCGTCGCTGCAGAACAACAAGCGGCTGTGCTCGGTGTCGGGTTCCACGCCGGCGCAGAAGATCAAGGACGAGTATCCCGGCGTGCAGCTGCAGCAGTACGACACCTACTCGGCGTGCATCGAGGCGCTCAAGAACGGCGCCATCGATGCGGTCACCACCGACGAGGTGATCCTGGCCGGCTACGCCGCGCAGACCCCCGGTGCGTTCAAGGTCGTCGGCGGCACCTTCTCCGAGGAGCGCTACGGCATCGGCCTGAAGAAGGACGACGCCGAGCTGCGCACCAAGATCAACGACGCCATCGAGAAGATGGAGTCCAGCGGTGCGTGGAAGGAAGCGTTCGACAAGAATCTGGGCCCGGCGGGCATCACCGCGCCGACACCGCCTGCCGTCGACCGCTACTGACCTCTAGGACTGCGCCCCGGCCGTGGAGATATTCACCGAGTACCGCCCGCAGATCTTCGAGGCGTTCTGGACCACCATCCAGTTGACGGTCTTCTCCGCGCTCGGGGCGCTCGTCCTGGGCACCGTGCTGGCCGCGATGCGGCTGTCGCCGGTGCCGGTGCTGAACTGGGTGGGCACCACCTACGTCAACGTGGTCCGGAACACCCCGCTCACCCTGATCATCCTGTTCTGCTCGTTCGGGCTGTCCCAGACGTTGGGGATCACACTGGTCGACCCGCAGTCCACGACGTCGATCGAGGACAGCAATTTCCGACTCGCCGTGGTCGGGCTGACGGTGTACACCGCGTCATTCGTATGCGAGACGGTGCGCTCGGGGGTGAACACCGTGCCGCTGGGGCAGGCCGAGGCGGCGCGGTCGCTCGGCCTGACGTTCAGCCAGAATCTGCGCCTGATCCTGCTGCCGCAGGCGTTTCGCGCGGTGGTGATCCCGCTCGGTTCGGTGCTCATCGCGCTGACGAAGAACACCACGATCGCCTCGGCGATCGGCGTCGCGGAGGCAGCGTTGCTGATGAAGGAGATGATCGAGAACACCGCGGCCCTGATGGTGGTGGGTTCGATCTTCGCGGCGGGGTTCGTGTTCCTCACGCTGCCGTTGGGGCTGGTGTTCGGGTGGGTCGGTAAGCGTCTGGCGGTGGCGCGGTAATGAGTGGGTCAGTTCTCTTCGACGCGCCCGGGCCCCGCGCCCGGACCCGCAACATGATCATCTCCGTCATCGCGTTGGTGCTGCTGGCGGCCGCGGTGTGGGTGGTCTACTCCCGCCTCGAGGCCAAGGGGCAGTTGACCGCCGCGAAGTGGGAACCGTTCCTGACGTCGAACCTGTGGACGACGTACGTGCTGCCCGGTATCCAGGGCACGCTGACGGCCGCGGCCGTGTCGATCGTGCTGGCGTTGGTGTTGGGGTTCGTCCTCGGGGTGGGACGGATGTCGGTCATCACGCCGATCCGCTGGGTCTGCGCGGTGATCGTGGAGTTCTTCCGCGCCGTGCCCGTGCTGATCATGATGATCTTCGCGTACTTCCTGTACGCGTTCTACGACGTCTTCCCGTCCAAGCATCTGGCGCTGGCCGGCGTGATCACCGGCCTGACGCTCTACAACGGCGCGGTCATCGCCGAGATCGTGCGCGCCGGGGTGGCGGCGCTGCCGCGGGGACAATCCGAGGCCGCGTCGGCGTTGGGGCTGCGATGGGGCCAGACCATGCGGTCGATCCTGCTGCCGCAGGCGGTCACGTCGATGCTGCCGGTGCTGATCTCCCAGGTCGTCGTGGTGCTCAAGGACACCGCGATCGGCTACCAGATCACGTTCGTCGAGATGGTTCGCCAGGGCACCGTCGTCGGGTCCTCCTACGGCAACTACATTCCGGCCCTGATGGTGATCGCCGTGTTGATGATCACCGTCAACTTCGGCCTGTCGGCACTGGCCGTGCGCTTGGAACGCCGGATGCGGCGGTCGCGGCGCGGACCGGCGCCGTTGGAGACCGACGCCGTGGAACAGGAAGGCGCTCCGGGCGCGAAGGCTGTCTGACGCCTCAGACCCGCCGCCGCTCCCGTTCGCCGGCCAGCTCCACGGTGACCACGTCGGCGGCCATCGTCTGTCCGTAGCCGCGGCGCGCGAGCATGCCCACCAGACGGCGCATCACCTTGGCCTGCTGTGCCGGATCGTCGTCGAGGGTCTCGCGGCGCAGCCGGGCACGCACCAGCTGTTCGGCCCGGCGGCGTTCCGCACCGGCGTCGATGTCAGCCAGCGCCTCGGTGATCAGCTCGGCGTCGACGCCCTTGCGGCGTAGCTCGGCGGCCAACGCGCGCTTGCCTTTTCCGGCATGGGTGTGCCGGGAGCGCACCCACTGCTCGGCGAAGTCCCCGTCGTCGATCAGCCCGACGTCGGTGAGCCGGTCGAGGACCCGCTCGGTGACCTCGTCGGGATAGCCACGCTGGGTGAGTTTTCCGGCCAGCTCCGATCGGGTGCGGGCCCGCGCGGTGAGCAGGCGCAGACAGTACGCCCGCGCCTGCTCCTCGCGACCGGGTTCAGCCGGTTCGGAAAGCTCAGAAGTCAACGGGGGCGGGCAGGACTTCATCGTCGGTCACCACGGCGCCGATGTTGAGCTTCTCCTTGATTTTCTTCTCGATCTCGTTGGCCACATCGCCGTTCTCCAGCAAGAACTTCCGGGCGTTCTCCTTACCCTGACCCAGCTGCTCGCCCTCATAGGTGAACCAGGATCCGGATTTGCGGATGAAGCCGTGCTCCACGCCCATGTCGATCAGCGAGCCCTCCTTGCTGATGCCCTTGCCGTAGAGGATGTCGAACTCGGCCTGCTTGAACGGCGGCGAGACCTTGTTCTTGACGATCTTGACGCGCGTGCGGTTGCCCACCGCATCGGTGCCGTCCTTGAGCGTCTCGATACGGCGGACGTCCATGCGGACCGAGGCGTAGAACTTCAGCGCCTTACCGCCCGTGGTGGTCTCCGGGCTGCCGAACATGACGCCGATCTTTTCGCGGAGCTGGTTGATGAAGATCGCGGTGGTGCCCGAGTTGCTGAGCGCACCGGTGATCTTGCGCAGCGCCTGGCTCATCAGCCGGGCCTGCAGACCGACGTGGCTGTCGCCCATCTCCCCCTCGATCTCGGCGCGCGGCACCAGGGCCGCCACCGAGTCGATGACCAGGATGTCCAGCGCACCGGAGCGGATCAGCATGTCGGCGATCTCGAGCGCCTGCTCACCGGTGTCGGGCTGGGACACCAGCAGCGAGTCGGTGTCCACACCGAGCTTCTGCGCGTAATCCGGATCGAGCGCGTGCTCGGCGTCGATGAACGCCGCGATACCGCCGGCGGCCTGGGCGTTGGCCACCGCGTGTAGCGCCACGGTGGTCTTACCCGAGGACTCCGGGCCGTAGATCTCGATGACGCGGCCGCGGGGCAGGCCGCCGATCCCCAGCGCGACGTCGAGTGCGATCGACCCGGTGGGGATGACCGAGATCGGCGCGCGGACCTCGTCGCCGAGTCGCATCACCGACCCCTTGCCGTGACTCTTCTCGATCTGCGCGAGAGCGAGTTCGAGAGCCTTTTCGCGATCAGGTGCCTGCGGCATGATTTGTGCCTCTTTCGGTAGTCGTGTCCGGTTGATCGGTGTCGATCAGTTGGCCGTGACGCTAGGCGAGGCCACCGACAAGTCGGGCTGACCGGCATCTGAGCCGTCGAACACCCACCACAGTAGACGAACACGTGTTCGACTCAAGTGGACACGCCGGGCGCGGCGCGATCGATCAGACCGACCGGCTCACCACTGGTCGCGCGGGACGTCGAAATCGGCGCACAGCGCGCGCCACACGTCGCGCGGCTCGACGCCGTCCTCGATGGCCTGCGCACCCGTCCGGCCGCCCAGCGCGGTCAGCACATGGTCCACCAGCAGGGACTGCGCTCGCACCGGTCCGAACTGACCCTCGACGAGTTCGCGGAATTCCGTCAACCGCACGCAGACCAAACTACGCGAGGGCGTCCTGGCACACCTGTACCGGATCGCTGACCTGGGCCGCCCCGGCACCGGCCCGCCGCGCCGCCTCGCGGTGGCGCGGCGCACCCAGCACCCGGCCTGCGGCGTCGGCCAGCGCCTCGGCGGTCAGCGGTCGCACCAGAAGCCCACTGCCCTGTCGCACAACACGATTGGCGATCTCCCATTGGTCGCCACCGCCGGGCACCACCACCATCGGCACACCGGCCAGCAGCGTCTTGGCCACCATCCCGTGACCGCCTCCGCAGATCGCCAGATCGGCGTGGGTCAGCAGTTCGTCCTGTCTGCCGAGGCCCACCGTCGCCCACGGCGGCAGCGGCCCGTCCGGCCCGGAGAGCCGCGACACCACCACCCGGGCACCCGCGGGCAGGGTCCGCCCGGGGATCAGCGCCTCCAGCGCCACCTCGGCCATTCCACGCTCCCCGATCTCGGCCGTCGACGGCGCCACCAGCACCACCGGACCATCCCCGGGAGGTACGGGCAGCACCGTCGAGGTCGGTTCGAAGTGCAGCGGACCCACTACGACCGCCTCGGCGGGCCAGTCCGGCCGGGGCACCTCCAGTGCGGGCAGGGTGGCGATGAGCCGCCGGAGCGGCCCAGGATCCTCGACGGGCAGCCCGATACCGGCCCGGGCCTGCGCCCGCTGCCGGAGTCCGTCGCGCCACGACCGCGCCGTCAGTGCC
The DNA here is from genome assembly GCF_001665575.1 of Mycobacterium sp. 852013-51886_SCH5428379. Taxonomy (GTDB): domain Bacteria; phylum Actinomycetota; class Actinomycetes; order Mycobacteriales; family Mycobacteriaceae; genus Mycobacterium. Next base: position 56,060 of record NZ_LZSU01000014.1, read on the forward strand.
CGCATCACCGTGTCGCGCAACCGGCCCCGCAGGCCCACCCCGGGCGCCAGACCGCTGCCGATCGGCGGCAGCCCCTTCGACGGCCGGTAAAGCGGATGCGGATTGAGCTCCACCCACGGCGTACCGAGCAGTTCGGCCGCCAGCCCGCCGCAGGCGGTGATCACGTCGGACACCACCAGGTCGAGGTCCAGTTCCCGGAGCCGGGGCGCGTTGAGGACCGCCATCCGCGCGGCCCGGCGGTGGATCTTGGCGCCGGCGTCGGTGTCGTCGTCGTCCTCGGTGGGGTCGAGACCCGCCAGTTCCTCGGCGGCGACGCCCGCGGCTCGTGCGGTCTCGAGCCATTCGACACCGGTCAGCAGCGTCGGCTCGTGTCCGGCGGCGCGGAATCTGAGGCACAGCGCGATCGCCGGAAAGGCATGTCCGGGGTCGGGACCGGCTACGACGGCGACGCGCACCGGCCCACCCTGTCACAGCGGCGAAGCCGGCGGGCACACGGAGGCGAGGGACTACCCTGACCGACATGACCGACGCGAGCACCGGTACCACCCCCGCCACGAACAGCGCCACCGACAGCGCCGGAACCGCGCGCATCGTCGAGACGTTCCTGTACGCCATGCAGGACGAGGACTTCGAGACCACCGATTCGCTGATGGCCGATCACATCGCCTGGCACAACGTCGGTTTCCCGATCATCCGCGGGCGCGAGCGCATCACCGGGCTGTTCCGCCGCGGGCAGGGCAAGTTCGCCTTCGAGGTGAAGATCCACAGCATCGCCGCCGACGGCACCACTGTGCTCACCGAACGCACCGACGCGCTGGTGTTCGGACCACTGCGCGTGCAGTTCTGGGTGTGCGGGGTGTTCGAGGTGCACGCCGGGCGAATCACGCTGTGGCGGGACTACTTCGACACGGTCGACTTCCTCAAGGGCACCGTGCGCGGTCTGCTCGGGGCGGCGATTCCGTCGCTGCGTCCGACGCTGTAGGCCGTCGATGGGCAGCAGAGGCAATCCGGCACCGGGCCCGCGGCCGAGACCGCTGCAGTACATCGCCTACTGCTACGGCAGGCGGCTGCCGGATTCGATGCGGATGTGGGTGGCCGAGGACCTCGCCGGTGAGGGCGCAGCCCGTCGGATGATCCTGCGGATGTTCGTCCCGGCGGCACTGGTGATGGCGCCGTTCTGGCTCATCCCGACCACGCTCGACGTCCACCTCAGCATGACGCTGCCGATCCTGATCCCGTTCGTGTACTTCTCGCACGCACTGAACAAGGTGTGGCGCCGTCACATGCTCGCCAAACACGGGCTGGACACCGCACTGATCGACGCGATCTCCCGCCGCAAGAACGCCCACAAACACCAGGCCTACATCGAGCGGTACGGCCCGCGGTCGGGACCGCCGAGCTCGCACGACATCTAGTCAGGCTGTCCGGTACTGGCGCGGCGTGGTCGCTCCCAGTTCGTCGAACGCCTGCGCCCAGCCCTGCAACCGGTCAGTCGCGTCGACCAGCTCGTCGCGGTAGCGCCGGCCGTACATCGGCGAGCTCGACATCGGACCGCTGTTGACCGCGGACACCAATTGCGCTGCGGCGGTGACCATCTCGTTGTACTGGCGGACGCCCTGGTCCATCTGGGCGGTGAACGAGGCGACGGTCGGCTGCAGATGCGCGCGGGCCTGCGGGGACGACGACATCGCCCGTTCCATCGACACCACCTCGGCCGCGGTGGCCGCCATGGTCGCCGCGCTCTGCTGGGCGGCGACAGTCAGTTCGCGCAATTCGCCGGCAGGCAGCATCCGGCCCCGCTCCAACACCCCGAGCAGCGAGAACAGCCCGCGTTCGGCGGAGACCAGCGCGGCCATCGGCGGCCGCGCCGCGGAGTTCCACGGGGGCAGCCGCCGCGAGGCGCGGGTGCGGGCCGGCGGCAGCGGTTCGGCGCGCAGCCAGCGGTAGCGCAGCAGTAGCAGGGTGGCCGGGAACATCGCGCCCGCGGCGATCGCGCCGGTGATGATGAACACCCAGAACGGTGTGCTCCACGACGCGAGCACGGCGGTCACGACGAGCCAGAACAGTGTCGTCACGGTGAAGAACAGCCCGAAGCGCAGCGCCCAGCGCCGCTTGCGCAGCAGCTTGGCGCGCGGATCCGCGGCGGCGTGCAGACGTTCGGCCACCACGTCGGAGAGCTCGGCGGCACTGTCGACGCCGCGCTGCATCATCGAGCGCCACGCCGTCGGGGTCTGCCTGGTCTGCACCTTCACTGCTTCACCTCGCGAATGTCATTGCGACAACGGGTTTTCGGGGGTCGCCTGGGTCGGATTGGCGGCCGGGGTCGCCGGGCTGGCGGTGGCGCCGCCCGACGGCAGCGCCTCACCGCGCATCGACGCGCGGATCTGTTCGAGCCGCGAGTGGCCCGCCATCTGCACGCTGGCCTGCTGCACCTCCATCATCCGGCCCTGCACGGAGTTCTGGGCGAGCTCTGCTTCACCCATGGCGGTGGCGTACCGGCGCTCGATCTTGTCGCGGACCTCGTCGAGGCTGGGCGTGTTGCCGGGGGCGGCCAGCTCGCTCATCCCGCGCAGCGAGGCGCTGACCTGTTCCTGCATCTTGGCCTGCTCGAGCTGGGACAGCAGCTTGGTGCGCTCGGCGATCTTCTGCTGCAGCATCATCGCGTTCTGCTCGACGGCCTTCTTGGCCTGGCCGGCGGCCTGCAGCGCCTGATCGTGCAGCCCCTTGAGGTCTTCCACGCTCTGTTCGGCGGTGACCAGCTGGGCGGCGAACGCCTCGGCGGCGTTGTTGTACTCGGTGGCCTTCGCGGCGTCGCCGTTGGCCACGGCCTGATCGGCCAGCGTGAGCGCTTGGCGGACGTTGACCTGCAGCTTCTCGATGTCGGCCAGCTGACGGTTGAGCCGCATCTCCAGCTGGCGCTGGTTACCGATCACCTGCGCGGCCTGCTGGGTCAGCGCCTGGTGCTGACGCTGGGCCTCCTCGATGGCCTGCTGGATCTGCACCTTCGGGTCGGCGTATTCGTCGACCTTGGAGCTGAACAGCGCCATCAGGTACTTCCACGCCTTGGTGAACGGGTTGGCCATCGCTTAGCTCCGCCTTCGTGTGTCTCGTCGACTGCGTCCAACAGGTAACTATTGCCAACTTATCGGTTCCGCACACACGACCACACCCCCGCGGCCGATCTGCGTACGCCTCAGGCGACCGCCATCCGGACGCTCTGCGGAATGACGACCTTGGTGGTGACGTCGATGTTGGGTCCGGCCGCGGCATGCGCCGGGACGGCTGCCCGTTCCTGACCGGCCAACTCGTCACCGGCGTCGGTCAGCACCTGGGACAGCGGGACCTCGAGCGCGCCGCAGATGGCGCCCAGGAGTTCACTCGACGCCTCCTTGCGACCGCGCTCCACCTCGGACAGATAACCGAGGCTGACGCGGGCCGAATCGGAGACCTCGCGCAGCGTCCGCCCCTGAGCGATGCGGGCACGGCGCAGCACGTCGCCGATCACCTCGCGCAGCAATGCCGTCATCGTGCCCTCCTTGTTGGCTGGGTTGCTATCTGCACAACGCCACGGACGCGACAGCGGTTCCCGATCGGGGCCGACGAATTGGATCGTCAGCGCGCACCCGGGCGGGTCCGGGAGTCCCGGACCGCGGAGATCACGTAATCGGCGCCGGTCAGCACGGTGAGCAGGACGGCCACGGCCATGATCACCCAGGCGACGGCGACCCACGGTCCCGGCCACACCCACAGCGGCAGCACGAAGAGCCCGATCGCGACGGCCTGCACCAGCGTCTTGACCTTGCCGCCCCGGCTGGCGGGGATCACGCCGTGACGCAGCACGGCGAAGCGCAGGACTGTGACGCCGAGCTCACGCACCAGGATCACCGCGGTCACCCACCAGGGCAGGTCACCGAGCAGCGAGAGGCCGATCAGCGCCGAACCGATCAGCGCCTTGTCGGCGATCGGATCGGCCAGCTTGCCGAACTCGGTCACCATCCCGTAGCTGCGGGCCAGCGCACCGTCGAAGCGGTCGGTGATCACCGCCACCGCGAAGACGATGAATGCGACGGTGCGCCAATATGTTTCATGGCCATCACCGACGAACAGCGCCGCCAGGAAGACGGGTACCAACAGGAAGCGCACACCGGTGAGCGCGTTGGCGAGATTCGCCACTCGGGCGCGCGGCACCACCGGATCAGTAGGAGACGGGCCCGACACCGCCACAGAATATCCGTTGCCCAGCCCGATACCCTCGCAGCGTGAGCGCAGCGCAGTCATCGCCGGCCGATGGGGTCACGGTGCGCCGCGCCCGGACGTCGGACGTCCCGGCGATCAAGGCACTCGTCGACATCTACGCCGGCCGTATCCTGCTGGAGAAGAACCTCGTCACGCTCTACGAGTCGGTGCAGGAGTTCTGGGTCGCCGAATACGACGGTGAGTTGATCGGCTGCGGGGCCCTGCACGTGCTCTGGGCCGATCTCGGTGAGGTCCGCACCGTCGCGGTGCACCCGAAGGTCAAGGGCCGTGGCGTGGGGCACCTGGTGGTCGACCGACTGCTCGACGTCGCCCGTGAACTGCGGCTGCAGCGCATCTTCGTGCTGACGTTCGAGACCGAGTTCTTCGCCCGCCACGGCTTCGCCGAGATCGACGGCACCCCCGTCACCGCCGAGGTGTACGAGGAGATGTGCCGGTCCTACGACACCGGTGTCGCCGAATTCCTCGACCTGTCCTACGTCAAGCCGAACATCCTCGGCAACACCCGGATGCTGCTCACCCTCTGAGGCCGCTCACCAGCGGAAGAGCACCAGCTCCACGCTGATTCCGGGGCCCAGCCCGATCATCAGACCGGGCGATCCCGGCGGCGGGCCTGCGTCGACGGTGGTCTGCAGGATGTGCAGCACCGAGGCCGAACTCATGTTGCCGACTTCGGCGAGGGAACGACGGCTCAGGTCGACCGCGCCGTCGGGCAGCCCGAGGCTGCGCTGGACGGCGTCGATCACCCTCGGGCCGCCGGGATGGCACACCCACGCCGTGACGTCCTCCACGGTCAGCTCGTGTTCGGCGAGGAACGCGGTGACGGTTGGGCTGAGGTGCCGCTCGACGACGTCGGCTAGTTCGGCGGTCAGCACGATCCGGAAGCCATCGCCGCCCAACCGCCACCCGAGGGTGTCGGCGCTGTCGGGGTAGACCTCGCTGCGCGTCGCGACGATCTCGAGCCCGTCTGCGCTGGTGCCGGTTCGGGCGCCCGTCGCCACCACGGCCGCCGCGCCGTCGCCGAACAGCCCGGTCACTACCAGATCCGCCGTCGTGAGGTCGGTCGTCGGCCAACTCAGGGAGCAGAGTTCGACGGCCACCAGCGCGGCGTGATGATCGGGCCAGGCCAGCAGGTAGTCGTGCAGGCGGGCGAGTCCGGCCGCGCCGGCCACGCAGCCCAGCCCGAAGATCGGCAGCCGCTTGATGTCCGGCCGCAGACCGAGCCGCGGGATCAGACGCGCGTCGAGCGACGGCACCGTCACCCCGGTCACCGAGGTGACGATCAGCAGGTCCAGCTGGGCCGGCGCCAGGCCGGTCGCCGCCAACGCTCGCCGCAACGCCGAGTCCGCGAGGTCGAGCGCTGCATCGAGGTAGCGGTCGTTGGCCCGGTCGAGGGTGCGCATATCCGCGTAGTCCGCCAGCGGCAGGGCGGTGTGGCGGTGGTCGACGCCGGCCTTGGCGTGCAGTCGGTGCGCCATCGCATGCTCCTCGGTATCGAGGCCGCACAGTTCGGACACCTTCGCCGTCAGCTCGGCCTGCTCATACCGGTGCGCCGGGAACGCCGAGCGCACCCCGAGGACCCGGCTCCGCTCAGTTCTGCGCATACCCCACCACCACCAGGAGGACGACGTCGACGGCGGCGATGCCGAACGCGGCGGCGAACGGCACCCGGCCGGTGCCGACGGCGCCGACGACCGCGAGCGCGAGGGCGACGCCCAGCCCCGCCACCGCCACCGCGTGGAAGCCGGAGGCGACCAGCAGCAGGATCGACGCCGACAGCAGTAGCACCAGCGCCGTGGCGCGGACTGCTCCGGCGCCCCAGTGCGCGCCGATCCGCTGCGGCAGTCCGCGCACCCCGGTGGCACGGTCGGCGTCGAGGTCGGGCAGCACGTTGGCGAAATGGCCGCCCAACCCGACCAACGCGGCCGCCGCGGTCGCGTACCAGACCGGTATCGGACTGCCGGGCAGCGTGGACGCCGCATACGCGGGCAGCGGTCCGAATCCGAGGATGTACATCAGCCCGGAGGCGGGCGTCGACTTCAGGCCCAGGTTGTAGGCCCAGGCGGCGCCGACGATCACCGCGAGGAGCACCGCGGTGAGCACGCTGATCGTCAGGGCCATGCCCAGCGCCGCCAGCAGTGCCACTGCCGCCGCGATCCAGACCGCCCGGACGCTGACGGCGCCCGTGGCCACCGGCTTGTCACGCCGGCCCGCGGCGGCGTCGCGCGCTGCGTCGAGGGCGTCGTTGGACCAGCCGATCGAGAGCTGACCGGCCAGCATGGCCGGCCCGGTCAGCACCGGACCGATCCCGTGCGGGGCGGCTCGGGCCGCCAGAACAGTGACGAGCGCCGTGATCGCCAGCGACGGGCCGGGATGACCGGCGACGATCAGCCCACGCGTCCGGGCGAGGAGCGCCGTCGTCCATGCGTGGACCGTGATCGTCGGTCTCCCCTCGTGCCCGCCGTGCGACAGACAGAAATGGTGTATCACCGAAATGGCAATTGACATCGTAGTCAAAACCGTGCGAGAGGACCCCGGAACATGAGGCTTTCCCTGCGCGGCGCCAATCCCGCCGAGTGGCTCGCCCTGCGGGCCGGTGTCGTACCGACAGCGGCGGCCGAGGCGTGGGGCGGGATGGCGCTGTCAGCGGTGGTGATCGCGGCCGTGCGGACCGGGATGACGGCCCGCCTCGCCGGGCGGCCCGCCACGGCGGAGGAGCTCGCCGCGGACCTCGACCTCGATCCGGTGCCGACCCGGCTACTGCTCGACTGTCTACGCTCGGGCGGCCACGTCACCGTCCGGTCCGGGCGGTACCGGTTGACCCGGTCATCGCGGCGCTGGCTGGACCCCGGATCGCCGCTGTCGGTTGCGCAGTACGTGGCGGGCACCGCCGACTACTGGGACTGGTGGTCGCGGCTGGACGAGGTGACGCGCACCGGGCGGCCCGCCGGACACCATGACGCACCGCCCGGCGATCCGTACTGGCGGCGCTACATCGGCGGTCAGCTGGAACTGGCCCGGCTCAGCGCCGGCGAGGTGGCCGCGAAGCTGCGGCTCCGGGGCGAACCGCGGACGCTGCTCGACATCGGTGGCGGCCACGGCTGGTACTCGGCGCAATTGTGCCGCCGCCATCCGCAGCTGACCGCCACGGTGCTCGACCTGCCGGGCAGCGCGGCGGTGGGGCGCGACATCATCTCCGGGGCCGGGATGGCCGACCGCGTCGCGCACCGCGAGGGGGATGCCACGGTCGACGATCTGGGCAGCGGGTACGACGTCGTGCTGTGCTTCAACCTGCTGCACCACCTGACGGTCGAGCAGACGGTCGCCCTGTTCGCCAGGATCCACTCCGCGCTGACACCCGGCGGCACCCTGGCCGTCATGGACGCTTTCGCCGAACCCGGCCGTCGTACCTCAGCGCAGGCCAACGTCCTGGGCCTGTTCGTCTATCTCAGCTCCGGATCGCAGATCCATCCCCCGGCGCGTCTGCATGACTGGCTGCAGCAGGCCGGTTTCGGCGCACCCCGGCGAATCCCGATCCTGCGGATTCCGGGGCAGGCGATGTACGTGGTCGAGAAGGTCTAGAAGTCCGGCTCGTCGTCGGTGTCGTCGCCGTTGGCGTCGCTGCCGCCGCGGATCAGTGCGAGGGTCCCGGCGAGATCGTCGGGCTTGACGAGCACCTCGCGCGCCTTGGAGCCCTCGGAGGGCCCGACGATGCCGCGGGTCTCCATCAGGTCCATCAGCCGGCCGGCTTTGGCGAAGCCCACGCGCAGCTTGCGCTGCAGCATCGACGTCGAGCCGAACTGGCTCGACACCACGAGCTCCACGGCCTGCAGGAACACGTCCATGTCGTCGCCGATGTCGGGGTCGACGTCCTTACGTTCGCCGGCCTTGACCGCGGTCACGCCCTCGATGAACTCCGGTTCGGCCTGATCCTTGGTCGCCGAGACGACGGCCTGGATCTCCTCGTCGGTGATGAACGCACCCTGTAGGCGGATCGGCTTACCGGCGCCCATCGGCAGGAAGAGCCCGTCGCCCATACCGATCAGCTTCTCGGCGCCGGGCTGGTCGAGGATGACCCGGCTGTCGGTCAGCGAGGAGGTGGCGAACGCCAGCCGCGACGGCACGTTGGTCTTGATCAGACCGGTGACGACGTCCACGGACGGCCGCTGCGTGGCCAAGACCAGATGGATACCGGCGGCCCGGGCTTTCTGCGTGATGCGCACGATCGCGTCCTCCACGTCGCGCGGCGCGGTCATCATCAGGTCGGCGAGCTCGTCGACGATGGCCAGGATGTACGGGTAGGGCTTGTATTCGCGTTGGCTGCCCAGCGGCGCGGTGATCTCGCCGGAGCGGACCTTCTCGTTGAACACGTCGATGTGCCGCACCCGCGAGGCCTGCATGTCCTGGTAGCGCTGTTCCATCTCCTCCACCAGCCAGGCCAGCGCCGCGGCGGCCTTCTTGGGTTCGGTGATGATCGGCGTGATCAGGTGCGGAATGCCCTCGTAGGGCGTCAGTTCCACCATCTTCGGGTCGATCAGGATCATCCTGACCTCCTCCGGTGTGGCGCGCGCGAGCAACGACACCAGCATCGAGTTCACGAAGCTGGACTTGCCCGAGCCGGTCGAGCCGGCCACCAGCAGGTGGGGCATCTTCGCCAGGTTGGCGGAGATGAAGTCTCCTTCGATGTCCTTGCCCAGCCCGATGACCAGCGGGTGGTGATCGCGGCGGGTCGACGGCGCGGTGAGGACGTCGGCCAGGCGCACCATCTCGCGGTCGGTGTTGGGCACCTCGATGCCGACGGCGGACTTACCGGGGATCGGCGCGAGCATGCGCACGCTCTCGGTGGCCACGGCGTAGGCGATGTTGCGCTGCAGCGCGGTGATCTTCTCGACCTTCACGCCGGGGCCGAGTTCGACCTCGTACCGAGTGACGGTCGGTCCGCGGGTGCAGCCGGTGACGGCGGCGTCGACCTTGAACTGCTGCAGTACCGAGTTGATCTCCTCGATCATCCGGTCGTTGGCCGAGCTGCGCAGCTTCGGCGGGTCGCCGGCGATGAGCAGGTCCAGCGGCGGCAGCACGTAGTTGCCGTCGACGACCCGGTCCAGCGACAGCGTGTCCTCTTCGGGCTCGGGCTTCTTGGCCGGGGCCGGCTTCTTGCGGCGCGGCGGCTTGGTCTCGTCTCCGCGCGCGGCGACCGCTGCGACCTCGGGGATCGTCGGAGCGTCGTCGGGCTCGAGCGGGTAGTTGTCCATCGGGGTCCCCGACGGCCACATGTCCTCCTGGCGCGCGGCCGACGGCTCGTCGTAATAGCCGTCGGCGAAGTCGTCCTGCGGTGCGCCCGGGCCGTCGAGGTCCTCGCGCTCGTCGTCGTAGAACTCGTCGCGGTAGTCCTCGTCGTCGTAGTCCTCGTCGTAATCCTCGTCGCGGTAGCCGCGAGTGGAGAACATCGCCCGGACGGTCTCGGGGACCTCCCGGATCGTGGTTCCGGTGACCAGCAGCAGTCCGAACAGCACACCGATGAACAGCAGCGGCGCGGCGATCCACGCGGTCAGCCCGTCAGAAAGCGGCCCACCGATGGCGAATCCGAGGAAGCCGGCGGCCTCCTGCCGGTCGACGGAGAGCAGGGGCGATCCCGACCACAGATGCCACAGCCCCAGCGCGGGCAGCGTGATCATGGCCACGCCGAGAATCAGTCGCGGCCGCGCTTCCGGATCGGGTTCGCTGCGCATGAGGACGACGGCGATCGCCGCGAGCGCGACCGGCACCAGCGCCACGGCGTCGCCGATGAGGACGCGCAGCACGGTGTCGATCCAGCCGCCGACGGGACGGGCAGCCTCGAACCACGAACTGGCGGCGACGATCACTGCGACGCCGAGCAGCGCCAGCGCGACGCCGTCGCGCCGGTGGCCGGGCTCGATCTCGCGCGCCCGGCCGACCGATCGGGCCGTCGATCCGGCGCCCCTGGCGACCATCAACCAACCGGCGCGGGCGCCCCGTCCGACGGCTGCGCCCGCGGCGGCGACCGGAGACGGTCCCCGGCGTGTCGCCGGTTTGCGGCGCGGAGGGGCCGACCGGGATGGCTTCTTGGTGGTCCTGGCGGGGCGCTGCGCCTTGGTCCGCGTCGACGTCCCCGTCCGCGATCCTGCCTTTGAGCTGCCAGAACGGGTTCCGGAGCGGGTGACGGTCTTACCAGCCATGCACCTCAGCCTAGTCGCACCTGCCCCAGGATCACCATCAGCCACACTGGTCACAGCTTGGTTGCGGCTGCGTCTCAGGCCGGGGCCGCTGAGTAGGGTGGACACCTGTCCGATCCACTCGATTTCGTCGCCGCGCTCAACGAGGAGGCCCCTGCCCATGCCCGTGACCGTCATCGCCACCCTGAGTGTCAAACCCGAATCGCTCGACACCGCGCGCGACATCCTGACCAGGACCATCGCCGCAGTGCACGAGGAGCCGGGCTGCGATCTGTACTCGCTGCACGAGGTCGACGGCGGGACGTTCATCTTCGTCGAGCAGTGGGCCGACAACGAGGCGCTGGCCACTCACGGCGGCGCCCCGGCGGTCACCAAGATGTTCACCGAGCTGGGCGACCACCTCGCCGGCGCACCCGACATCAAGGTGGCCCAGGCCGTCGTGGCGGGCGACCCCGCCAAGGGTCAGTTGCGGCCCTGACGCGCGGATGACCACCGCGAACAAGGCGCTGCACGGAAAAGTCGCCTTCATCACCGGCGCGGCGCGCGGTCAGGGCCGCGCGCACGCGGTGCGGTTGGCCGAGGCAGGCGCCGACATCATCGCCGTCGACCTCTGCGATCAGATCGCCTCGGTGCCCTACCCGCTGGCGACGCCCGATGACATGGCCGCCACCGTCAAGCTCGTCGAGGAGACCGGGGCTCGCATCGTGGCGTCGGTGGCCGACGTCCGGGACCGCGCCGCGCTGAAGAGCGCGCTGAAGGCGGGCGTGGACGAACTCGGCGGTCGTCTCGACATCGTCGTCGCCAACGCGGGCATCGCACCGATGGCGGGTGAGGACGCCTGGCAGGACGTGATCGACGTGAACCTCACCGGGGTCTACCACACCGTCGACGTCGCGATGCGCCCGATGATCAAGGCGGGCAACGGCGGAGCGATGGTGCTGACCAGTTCGGTCGCCGGGCTCGTCGGGCTGGCGTCACCGATGGCCGGTTCGGTCGGTTACGCCGCGGCCAAACACGCCATCGTCGGCATCATGCGCGTCTATGCGAATCTGCTCGCCTCGTACAGCATTCGGGTGAACTCGGTGCATCCGGCCGGGGTGAACACCCCGATGATCGACAACGACTTCACCCGCAGCTGGCTGGAGGGGCTGGCACAGGAGACCCAGGGCGGCCCCGACATGGGGAACGCGCTGCCCGTGCAGACCCTGGAGGTGGAGGACATCGCGGCGGCGGTCGAGTTCCTGGTCTCGGATTCCGGCCGTTACATCACCGGCGTCGCCCTGCCGGTCGACGCGGGATTCGTCAACAAGCGCTGACGGTCAGAGGTGGTCCATGGCCCGCGCCATCTCGGCGTATTCGAGATATGAGCAGCGCGACGGATAGTCGTGGCGCCGGCGCCGGCGCGCCGGGTGGTGATGGGTGTGCACCCAGGTGATCGCGGAATGCCAGGGGTGATGGAGACCTGCGGTGTGCATGGCGTGCCCGTCTTTCCTCGCTGTCTGTCGAATGTGAACAGTCAAGGACACGAGGCGGCGCTGCGCGTCGTACGAACGGTTGATTTCCGTCCGGACTAGATCTCGATGACGGTCGGCACGATCATCGGCTGCCTGCGGTAGGTCTCGCCCACCCATTTGCCGACGGCGCGCCGCACGGCCTGCGCGATGCGGGCCGGATCGCTGACGGAGTCGCCCGCGAGCGCTTCGAGTTCGGCCTCGACCTTGCGCGCCGCCGGTTCGAGCGCCTTGGGGTCCTCGGAGAATCCGCGCGAGTGCAGATGTGCGGGTCCGGCGGGTTTGCCGGTGCCGCGGTGGACCACGACGGTGATCGCCACGAAACCCGACGACAGGATGAGCCGTTCGCCCAGCGTGGTCTCCCCGACGTCCCCGGTGACGAGTCCGTCGACGAACATCTTCCCGACCGTCACGGCCCCCGCGATGCTCGCCCGACCTCCGACCAGGTCGACGCTGACACCGTTTTCCGCCAGCACCACCGACTCCGGATCGACTCCGGTGCTGACCGCCAGCGCGGCGTTGGCCCGCAGGTGCCGCCAGGTGCCGTGTACGGGCATGACGTTGCGCGGCCGTACGCCGTTGTAGAGGAACAGCAGTTCGCCGGCGTAGGCGTGGCCTGAGACATGCACGCGCGCATGGGCATTGGTGACCACGCGAGCGCCGATCTTGGCCAGCGCGTCGATGACGCCGTAGACGGCTTCCTCGTTGCCCGGTATCAGAGACGAGGACAGGACGATCAGATCGCCGTTGGTCAGCGTGATGCTGCGGTGCTCACCGCGCGACATCCGGGACAGCGCCGCCATCGGCTCACCCTGCGTGCCGGTGGTGATCAGCACGACGCGGTCGGCGGGCATCATCTCCGCGGCGCCGATGTCGAGGATGTCGGAGTCCTCGACCTTCAGATAGCCCAGCTCGCGGGCGATGCCCATGTTGCGGACCATCGAGCGGCCCACGAACGACACCTTGCGGCCGAGCGCCACCGCGGCGTCGATGATCTGCTGGACGCGGTCGACGTTGGAGGCGAAGCACGCGACGATCACCCGGCCCTCCGCACCGCGGATCAACCGGTGCAGCGTCGGCCCGATCTCGCTCTCGGACGGCCCGACACCGGGCCGGTCGGCGTTGGTGGAGTCGCAGAGGAACAGGTCGACGCCCGCGTCGCCGAGTCGCGACATCCCGGGCAAATCGGTGGGCCTGCCGTCGAGCGGCAGCTGGTCGAGCTTGATGTCGCCGGTGTGCAGGACCGTGCCCGCGCCGGTGTGCAGCGCCACTGCCAGACACCCGGGCACCGAGTGGTTGACCGCGAAGTACTCGCATTCGAAGACGCCGTGGGTGCTGCTCTCCCCCTCGGCCACCTCGACGCACACCGGTTTGATCCGGTGCTCGCGGCACTTCTCGCGGATCAGGGCCAGGGTGAACTTCGAGCCGACGACGGGGATGTCGGGACGCAGCTTCAGCAGGAACGGGATGGCCCCGATGTGATCTTCGTGGGCATGGGTGACGACGAGCGCCTCGATGAGGTCGAGACGGTCCTCGATGTGCCGCAGATCGGGCAGGATCAGATCGACGCCGGGTTCGTCGTGACTGGGGAACAGCACCCCGCAGTCGATGACGAGCAACCGGCCCAGATGCTCGAAGACCGTCATGTTGCGGCCGATCTCACTGATGCCGCCCAGTGCGGTCACCCGTAGCCCGCCGACCGCGAGCGGACCGGGTGGTGTGGGTTCGGCGCTCATCGCAACACGCCGGCGGCGCGCATGTCGGCGGCCAGCGCGTCCAGCTGCTCGGGGGTGGGCGGCAGCTGCGGCAGGCGCGGCGGGCCGACCTCGAAGCCCTGCAGGCTCAGGCCCGCCTTGGCCATCGTCACCCCGCCCAGTCGCGCCTGCGCGGCGCTCAGCGGACCGAGCGCGACGTTGATCTTGCGGGCGGTCGCGACGTCGCCGGAGTGGAACGCCGCGATCATCTCCCGTAGCTGGCTCGCCGCGACGTGTCCCCACACACTGATGAACCCGACGGCGCCCATCGCCAGCCACGGCAGGTTCAGCGCGTCGTCGCCGGAGTAGTAGTCCAGACCCGTCTCGGCGATGATCTGACCGGCGCCGTGCAGATCGCCCTTGGCGTCCTTGATCGCGACGATGTTCGGATGACCGGCCAGGGTGCGGATGGTGTCCCACTCGATCGGCACGACCGAACGCGGCGGGATGTCGTAGAGCACGACCGGCAGCGCGGTGGCGTCGGCGACGGCGGTGAAGTGCGCGATCAAGCCGGCCTGCGGCGGTCGCGAATAGTAGGGCGTGACCACGAGGAGCCCGTGGGCGCCCTCGGCCTCGCACGCCTTGGCCAGGTGCACGCTGTGCGCGGTGTCGTAGGTACCTGCTCCGGCAATGATGCGCGCCCGGTCGCCGACGGCTTCGAGCACCGCGCGCAACAGCGTCAGCTTCTCGGCGTCGGTGGTGGTCGGCGACTCGCCGGTGGTCCCGGACAGCACCAGGCCGTCACACCCCGCGTCGACCAGGTGGGCGGCGAGACGGGCAGCGGTTTCGGTGTCGACCGAGCCGTCGGGCTTGAAGGGCGTCACCATGGCGGTCAGCATCGTGCCCACTCGGGCCGTCACGTCGAATCCGCTGGTGCTCACACTGCGCAAGATTACCCGCAGGACCTCAGGCTTCGGTCGCAAGTGGGCTCGTCGCGACCTCGCTGCCGTCCGAGAGGGTGGTGACCTCGAAGTCCGCGAACACCGCGGGTGCGACGGCGACCAGCTCACGCAGGCACGCAATGGCCAGGCGGCGGATCTCGACGTCGGCGTGCTCACTGGCACGTACGGCGATGAAGTGCCGCCACGCCCGGTAGTTGCCGGTGACCACGATGCGGGTCTCGGTGGCGTTGGGGAGCACCGCGCGGGCGGCCTGCCGGGCCTGTTTGCGGCGCAGTACGGCGCCCGGCTGATCGGCGAATTTCGCCTCGAGTGCGGCGAGCACCTCGGTGTAGGCGTGGTGCGCGGCGTCGACCGCGTCGGTGAACGCCTCGGTCAGCTCGGCGTCGTCCTCGATGCCGGGCGGGACGACGACGCGGGCCTCGGTGTCGGGTACGTACCGCTGCGAGAGCTGTGAATACGACAGGTGCCGGTGCCGGATCAGTTCGTGCGTGCACGACCGCGAGATGCCGGTGATGTAGAAGGACACCGAGGCGTGTTCGAGGACCGAGAAGTGCCCGACGTCGATGATGTGGCGCAGATAGGACTCGTTGGTCGCCGTGCGCGGGTTCGGTTTCGACCAGCTCTGGTAGCAGGCGCGGCCGGCGAACTCGAGCAGCGCCGAGCCGCCGTCGGCGTCGGTCTCCCACGGCACGTCCGGGGGTGCCGTGAACTCGGTCTTGGCGATCAGCTGTACGCGCAGCGGCGCGGTCTCGGCCACGGCGTCACCCTAAGCCGACCGCCAGGTGTCACGCCAAACGCCGCGTTAGGGTGACCCATGTCCACCACGCTCGCGGGGCGACTGCTCGAGGTCGTCGAGAACGACATTCTTCCGCTGACCGAGCGCGGAGTCCTCGCCGGCAACAAGGTGTTCGGGGCGGCCCTGCTGCGCAAATCGGATCTGAGTCTGGTGCTCGCCGGGACCAACGACGAACTGAACAACCCGCTGCTGCACGGCGAGGTGAACACGCTCAATCGGTTCTACGCACTGCCCGACCGGCCGTCGACCGCTGAGCTGCTGTTCCTGTCCACCCACGAGCCGTGCACCATGTGCATGTCGGCGATCACGTGGGCCGGATTCGACAACTTCTACTACCTGTTCAGCCACGAGGATTCGCGGGATGCGTTCGCCATTCCGCACGATCTGAAGATCCTCGACGAGGTCTTCGGGCTGCCGCCGGGCGGCTACCGCCGCAGCAACGCGTTCTGGACCGCGTACTCGATCCCGGACCTGGTCGAGTCGGAGCCGGATCCTCTCGGCGAGGAGTTGCGCACGCAGGATCTCCGGATCCGCGCCCGGTACGCGGCGCTGAGCACGACGTATCAGGAGTCCAAGGGCGACAACGACATTCCGCTGAGCTGACGGGCGAGGGCGGCCACCAGGTCGCCCCGCTCACCGACCGTCACGTCGGCCAGCCCGAGCCACGCCGCCATGCTGCGCAGCTCGGCCGCCAGCGAGGCGGCCACCCGCTCCGGGTTCTCACCGGGTTCGGTGAAGGCGCCCACGACGTGCAGGGCATCGGTGACGCGGTCGGCTTTGAGGTCGACGCGGCCGACCAGCCTGCCGTCGAGCAGGAACGGCCACACGTAGTAGCCGAAGCGGCGTTTGGCGGCAGGCGTGTAGATCTCGATGCGGTAGTGGAAGTTCCAGAGTCGCTCGACCCGCGGCCGGAAGAAGATCAGCGGATCGAAGGGGCACAGCAGCGCGGTACCGCGGTCGCTGCGCGGCACCGGTTGGCCCGTGCGCAGATAGGCCGGCGCCGCCCAGTCGTCGACCTCCACAGGTTCGAGCTCACCGTCGGCCACCAGATCGGCGATGGCGGGTTTCACCTGTTTCGCGCCCAGCCGGAAGTAGTCGCGAATGTCGGCCTCGGTGGCCACCCCCAACGCGCCGGCCGCACGGAGACACAGCTGCCGCACCGCCTCGGCCTCGTCGACCTCGCGAGCCACCACCTCGGCGGGCAGCACCCGCTCGGTCAGGTCGTAGTGCCGCGCGAAGCCGACCCGCGTGGCGGTGGTGAGCACTCCGGCGGCGAACAACGCCTCGGTCACCCATTTCGTGTCGCTGCGGTCCCACCAGGGACCTTTCGGTCCGCGTCGACCGCCGCCCAGGTACTCCTCGATCTGACCGGCGGTCGCCGGGCCCAACTCGGTGACGGCGGCGACCACGTCCTCGACCAGCTGCGGATTGTTCTTGACGATGTGCACACCCCAGCGGCCGTGGGTGTATTCGCGCATCCGCCAGCGCAGCAGCGGCCAGTCGTCGACGGCCATCAGCGCGGCTTCATGGGCCCAGTACTCGACGAGCAGCCGCGGTGAGCGGGCGGTGTGGGACCACGCCGCGCGGTCCAGGACGGCGCGGTCGTACGGCCCGAGGCGACTGAACACCGGTGCGTAGTGCGCGCGGACGGCCACCGAGACCGAGTCGAGTTGCAGGATCTGGATGCGGTCGACGAGCCAGCGCAGATGCGCGCGGGTCACCGGCCCCTTGGGCCCGGGCTCGGTGAACCCCTGCGCGGCGACGGCGATCCGTCGCGCCTGGGGTCCGGTCAGGGATGCGGCCATCAGCACATCGTCGCCTACCGCACCGACAGGATGCGGCCGAAGACGAGTGCGTCGACGTTGTCGATCGGCGCGCTGTCCCTGGCGGCCTTCGCCCGCAACGCCGCACCCTCCCAGGCGTCGACGATGAGGTGGGCGGCGGACTCGGGATCGACGTCGTCGCCGATGTCGCCCTCCTGCTGTCCGTCGCGGATCGCGGCGGCGAGCCGATCGACCCAGAGGGCGAGAGCGGCTGTCACCGCCGCGGTGACCGCGGGGGCGCCTGCGGGCGCCTCCGCGGCGAAGTTCCCGTACATGCATCCCCGGCGGAATCCGTGGGCGGCCAGGTCCGCGCGCAGGTGGCCGAGATGATTGCGGATGCGTTGCACCGCAGGAACATTGGGCTGCTCGAGCAGTTCCAGCCGCCGCCCCTGCCCGTAGCGGGCGAGCACCTCGACGGCGAGCGCCTCCTTGCTGGCGAAGTGGTTGTAGAACGATCCCTTCGGCGCGTGCGCGGTGGCGGCGATCGTCGCGACGCCGGTCGCCGCATATCCACCGGCGTGCAATTCGTCGAATCCGGCATCGAGCAGCGCGTCCCGCAAACTCGGTCTGGCCACCGGCTCAACCGATCCGGACGTCGTTGATGTCGACGGACACGGTGACCATCGAGCGGTCGGGCAGCCCGTCGTCACGGCACGGGTGGACGGTCCGCCTGAGCGGCAGGACGATCCCGTCGAAGAACTGGTGATCCTCCATGTAGTGGGCCGCCGGGGATCCGCCGGCGATGTCGACCTGGTAGTCGCGGCGGCGTAGCAGACCGTCGCCGTCGACGTACAGCACCTGGTCGGCGCTGTGGGTGGCGATGCTGTCGGGGTAGCGCACGCCCAGCCGCCGCCACGTCTGCCCGTCCTCGCGCCACGTTCCCAGTTCCTCGGTCCGCACACCCGGGAACGTCAACTGGTACGGCTCGGTGAGGTAGGTCCACATCGCGTAACCCGAAAAGTACGCCAATTGCGCCGGCGTCCACGGCGATTCGAGCGTGTGCCCGGCGAACGAGGCGCGCGGGTCCCGCAGCGCCTCGACGGGCCGGTGCTCGTCGTCGTCGTGTTCGATCTCCACCACTCCAGGACGGTAGTGGGATCGCAGGCCCGGCATCGGGAGCGGACTGTGCCACGCGTGTTGCTCCTGCACCGTGATCTGCACGGTCGAGTCGTCGAGGATCCCGCCCACTCCCTTGAGCGGCCACAGCACGCCGCCGACGGTCTGGTGGATGCGGATCGTGTCGACGTCCCGCCAGTGGTCAACCCCGCCGTAGGTCGCCAGTACTTCGTCGAGAAGGGTCATCGTGTTCTCCAGGTTCGGGAGCCGGCGCCTTTATATGACCGGTCGTCTTGCCCAACACCCGTCCTACGCACGCCATTCCCCTGCCTGACTCAGCTGTCGGTGCGCCGATAGCTGTGGTATCGGTAGCGCAGCCCGGAGGAGCTGATCTCCCACTCCCCCGTCGTACCGACCCACGCCTCGCCGAGCACGGGCGCCATCGCGTCCGCGTCCTGGCGTTTGAGGTCGATCTCGACCTCGGTGACCTCGCAGCGGGTGGCCCGCGGCAACGCCAGCGTGTACACCCGTTCGCCGCCGATCACCCACGTGTCCTCGGCGCCGAAGGCGTCGTCGATCGCGGTCACCACTTCGGCCCCGTCGGCCAGGTAGTCGGCCTGCCGGGTGAGGACGACATTCTTGCGGCCCGGCAGCGGGCGAACCCGCGGTGGCAGCGACTCCCACGTCCGGCGGCCCATCACCACGCGGTGTCCCATGGTGAGTTCCTTGAACCGGGTCTGGTCCTCGGGCAGTCGCCACGGGATGCCGCCGTCGCGACCGATCACCCCGGAGGTGGACTGCGCCCAGATGAGCCCGATCTCACTCATACTGCGACCGGTGCCTTGATCGCCGGGTGCGGGTCATAATTGCGCACGACGATGTCCTCGTAGGTGTAGTCGAAAAGTGAATCCCGTTGTGCGAGAACGATTTCCGGGTACGGCCGCGGATCGCGGCGCAACTGCTCGGTGACCTGTTCGACGTGGTTGTCGTAGATGTGGCAGTCCCCGCCCGTCCAGACGAACTCGCCGACGCCGAGCCCGGCCTGCGCGGCCATCATGTGGGTCAGCAGCGCATAGCTGGCGATGTTGAACGGCACGCCGAGGAACAGGTCGGCGCTGCGCTGGTAGAGCTGGCAGCTCAGCTTTCCGTCGGCGACGTAGAACTGGAAGAACGCGTGGCACGGCGGCAGCGCCATCTGCGGGATCTCACCGACGTTCCAGGCCGACACGATGTTGCGCCGGCTGTCGGGATCTCGCTTGAGCAGGTCGAGCGCCGCGCTGATCTGGTCGATGTGCTCACCCGACGGTGTCGGCCACGAGCGCCACTGCACGCCGTACACGGGTCCCAGATCGCCCGTCGCGTCGGCCCATTCGTCCCAGATCGTCACGCCGTGCTCCTGTAGCCAGCGCACGTTCGAGTCGCCGCGCAGGAACCACAGCAGCTCATAGACCACCGACTTCAGATGCACCTTCTTCGTGGTGATCAGCGGGAAGCCGGCGGCAAGGTCGTAGCGCAACTGGTGGCCGAACAGACTGCGGGTTCCGGTGCCGGTGCGGTCGGATTTCGGCGCGCCCCGCTCGAGCACCTCACGCAGCAGGTCTTCGTACGGCGTGGGGATCGGCACGTCGGCCAGCCTACTGCCAGAGCGGGCGGGTAGAACGGTAGCCATGCCGACCATCAACGCCACTGTCACCACCCCGGACGGTGAATGCCCCGTCACCCTGCACACCCCGAACGGCACCGGCCCGTGGTCGGGCGTGGTGATGTACCCGGACGCCGGCGGTGTACGCCCGACGTTCCACGAGATGGCCGACCGCCTGGCCGCATTCGGGCATGCGGTGCTGCTGCCCGACGTGTACTACCGCAGCCCCGGCTGGCAGCCGTTCGACATGGGCACCGTATTCGGGGATCAGGCCGAGCGCCGGCGGCTGTTCGGGATGATCAGCTCGGTCACCCCGGACAGGATGGCCTCCGACGCGGCGGCGTTCTTCGACTTCCTGGCGGGTCGGCCGGAGGTGCGCGGCGACCGCTTCGGCGTGTGCGGCTATTGCATGGGCGGGCGGACGTCGGTGATCGTCGCGGGGCGGGTGCCCAAGCGGGTCGCCGCCGCGGGGTCCTTCCACGGGGGCGGTCTGGTCACCGACGACGAGACCAGCCCGCATCTGCTGGCCGACCGTATGACGGCAACGGTGTACGTGGCGGGCGCGAAGGACGACAACTCCTTCACCGCGGAGCAGGCCGAGACGCTCGACAAGGCGCTCACCGCGGCCGGGGTCGAGCACACGGTCGAGATCTATCCCGCCGGCCACGGTTTCGCGGTTCCGGACAACGCCCCGTACGACGAGGAGGCTGCCGAACGGCACTGGATCGCGCTGCAGGAACTGTTCGCCGCGTCGCTGCCGCGCTAGGGGTTGCCGCGGCTGCGTCGCTTGTGCGCCAGCGCCCTGATGACGCCCCGGCCGGCATAGACGGCCGACACCACGCACAGCAGGAGCATCACGATGAATACGACCAGCCAGTTGGTGCGGCTGTGGCTGACGTTCCACCAGACGATGGTGAACATGACCGCGCAGATGAACACCACGATGTCGCGCCAGTTGCCCTGGTAGGACATCGCCGCGTTGCGCAGTTCGCGACTGCGCTCGGTGGTGCGGATGAGGTCGTCGATCCGTTGGTCGATGCTGAGTTTCAGACGCTCGCGGAGTTCGGTCTGTTCGGCCGGGATGCGTTCGAGCAGATCCATGTCCTTGGCGATCATGCCGCGGAAGTCGGGCCCGCGAAGATTGCCCGCGGCGATGCCCAGCAGGGCGCCACCGGCGATGGGCGCTGCTCCGAGCGCGATTTCGGCGATACCCGGCATGTCCATCCTTTCTTCGGGCTCAGCTCTGTCGTCGAGCTCAGCCCATCAGCTGTGCGGCCACGGTCGCACCGAGATTCCAGCACGCTTCGAGGTCAGTCTTGTCCGGCTTGCCCGAAACCACGACCGTTGCGGTCGCGCGTTCCCAGCCCAGACCCGCGGTGATGCCGTCGATCGCCCGCTCGGCGCCTTCGGTGCCCTCGTTGCCGTGCAGGTACACGCCGAACGGTCGCCCGCGGGTCGCGTCGAGCAGCTGGTAGTAGGCCTGGTCGAACGCGTGCTTGAGGGCGCCGGAGATGTAGCCGAGGTTGACCGGGGTGCCGAGAAGATAGCCGTCGGCCGCCAGCATCTCGGCCGGGGACACGGTGAGCGCCGGCCTCCGGACGACGTCGACCCCCTCGATCTCGGGATCGGTCGCGCCGGACAGGACGGCCTCGAACATTTCGTGGGTATGCGGCGACGGGGTGTGGTGGACGATCAGCAGGGTGGTCACCGGCCCTCCTCGAGATCGACCGCCTTACGCATCGCGGTACGCGCGCGGCTGCGATCCCCCGCGTAGTCATAGGCGCGGGCCAGTCGGTACCACCGCACCCAGTTGTCCGGGTCCCCCTGCAGTTCGGCGCGAATCGTCTCGAACAACGCATCCGCGGCGTCGCGCTCGATCCGTCCGGACGGTCGCCGAGGCAGGTCGCTGACGTCGAGGTCCATCCCCTGTTCGCGTGCTCGGCGCACCAGCCGCTGATGGGCGAACCCCGCGCGCAGCGTGCTGACCATCACCCAGATGCCGATCAGCGGTAGCGCGAGCAGCGCAACGCCCAGACCGACGGCGGCCGCCGATCCGGAGGTGATGAATCCCATCGCGATCCGGCCCAGCAGCAGCAGGTACACGACCAGCGCCGCGCACATGACGGCGATGATCACCTGGATGCGCAGTGCGCGCCGATCGTCGGTCATGTCAGGTCGAGCAGCGGCTCGAGTCCCACGGTGAGGCCCGGCCGTTCGGCCACCTTGCGGACGGCGAGCAGCACACCGGGGACGAACGACGTCCGATCGATGCTGTCGTGCCGGATGGTGAGCGTCTCCCCCTGCGTACCGAACAGCACCTCCTGGTGGGCCACCAGCCCCGCAAGCCGTACCGAGTGCACGGGTACGCCGTCCACATCCGCGCCGCGGGCACCGTCGAGGCTGGTGCTCGTCGCATCGGGGTTGGGCGGCATGCCTTTTCGCGCCTCGGCGATCAGCTTCGCGGTGCGGGCGGCCGTACCCGACGGGGCGTCGGCCTTGTGCGGGTGATGCAATTCGATCACCTCGACGGATTCGAAGAAGCGGGCGGCCTGCTGGGCGAAGTGCATCGACAGCACGGCACCGATGGCGAAGTTCGGGGCGATGAGCACCGCCGATTCCGGCTTGGCGTCGAGCCACGACTGCACCTGCTCGAGGCGTTCGTCGGTGAAACCGGTGGTGCCCACGACGGCGTGAATACCGTTGTCGACGAGGAACTTCAGGTTGTCCATCACCACCGCGGGGTGGGTGAAGTCGATGACGACGTCGGTCCGGCTGTCGACCAGGGAGCTCAACGCATCGTCCGCGTCCACTCCGACGGTGAAATCGAGGTCCTCGGCGGCTTCGACCGCCTCCACCATCGTCGCCCCGACCTTGCCTTTCGCGCCCAGCACGCCTACTCGCATGGGGTAACCCTAGTCGGCTCATTCCCCCCGGCGGGCGGCTGCCGCTCGCTTGTCGCAGGCGTTCGAAGGACTTGTGGATGACGGGCTTTCGCCGATCCGACTTGTCGGTGGTTCGTACTAGTGTTCGAATCATGGACAGGGAAGCTCTGCAATCAGCGCTCGAGCGGTGGGACGCCGCCCGCGCCGAGCTGGCCGCCTTCCCCTACGAAACACTGACCACCACTGAGCGGCTCGCAGTGGTCGAACGCCGCGAACGCGCGCATCGCGAAGATCTCGCCATCGACCACACCGTGCTCGCGGCCTTCGCCGACGACGCCGATCCCCGGGTGTTCGGCGAACGCTCGCTGCGCAAAGTCGTCGCCCTCCGGCTGCATCTGACGGAGAAGGACGCCGGAAGCCGGTTACGCGACGCCGCCCAACTCGGCCCGCGGCGCGCCCTGACCGGCGAAGCTCTGACGCCGGAACTCGAACACACCGCCGCCGCGCTGGCCGACGGAGACATCGGTGCTGCGCACGTGGCCGTGATCCAGAGATTTCTCAAATCGCTGCCCGGCTGGGTCGACACCACCGCCCGCGCCGACGCCGAACAGACCCTCGCCCAGGTCGCCGTCGGGTTGGACGC
>NZ_LZSU01000015.1 GCF_001665575.1 Mycobacterium sp. 852013-51886_SCH5428379
ATTCGGACACCTCCACACCGACCACAACAACCGAGCAAAGCCTTGCCAAACGGCAGCGGCTTGACATAGGAGAAACCGGTGACCGCTGCCACCGCGTACTTCCACCCCGACGGCGAAGTCTTCGTCCCCGATCCCCTGGCCCGCGGTCCGTGGGGTCAGTCCGTCAGCGGTAACTACGTCGGCGGACTGCTGGGCCATCTCGCGGAACGTGACGCCCCGCAGGACCCGGAGTTCCAGCCGGCCCGGTTCACCGTCGACCTGATGCGTCCGGTCGCGATGGGGCCGATCCACGGCCGGACCCGGGTGGTGCGCCAGGGGCGGCGGCTGTGCCTGCTCGACGCCGAACTGATTCAGGACGACGTCGTGGTGTCCCGCGCGAACACGTTGTTCCTCCGTCGGGGTGCGCAGCCGCTCGACGATGCGTGGACCTCCGACATCGACATGCCCCCGCTGCCGACCGATCCGGCGGACGCCGCCGAGCGGTCGTTCCTGCTCTGGGTGTTCGGCGGCGACGCGCGATCCGTCCCGCCCGCCACGGATCTGAGCGGCTGGCAGCAACCCGGGCCGAAATCAGTGTGGCTGCGGGACGCCACCCCGGTGGTCGCCGGCACGACGGCGACCCCGTTCAGCCGAGTGGCCCTGGCCGGGGACTACGCGAGCTCACTGACGAACTTCGGCTCGACCGGCCTGCCGTTCATCAACGCCGACTACACGGTGTCGCTGAGCCGGCTGCCCGACGGTCCGCACCTCGGGCTGACGGCGCTCACTCATTACAGCCATGACGGGATCGCGACCGGCACGGCGGTCATGTTCGACCGGCGCGGCCCGATCGGCAACGCCACCGCGACGGCCCTGGCCAATCCCGGCTTCGCGCCGCGCGGGATCAGCGCGGCGTCAGGACGATGACCGGGATCTCCCGCTCGGTCCAGCTCTGGTAGTTGGCGAAGTCGGCGTAGACCTCGACCAGCCGCGGCCAGAGCCGGGCCCGTTCCTCGGGTCCGGCGACGACAGCACGCACGGCGCTGCGCTCGCTGCCGATCTCCATGAAGGTGTCGGGGTTGGCGACCAAATTGCGGTACCACTGGGGGTGTTCTTTACGGCCGCCCTGCGAGGCGACGATCACCACGTCGGCGCCGTCGCGCATGTACAACAGCGGCGTCACGAACACCTTGCCGGACTTACGGCCCCGGTGCTCGAGCAGCATCGTCGGCACCGGCTTGCGGAAGCCTGCGCCGATGCGCCACTTGCCGCCGATGCGTCCGCCGGTGCGGCGGTACACCCACACGTGCGTCCTACCGGCGTACTTGAAGATCTTGGGCAGCACCGGCGAATCGAGCTGCTTCGGGCGCTCCTGCGGCGACATCTACGCCTGCCCCAGGTACTGCGCGGTCGTTCCGCCGACCGGCATCTCGGGCATACCGAGCTTGCGGTGATCCCAGCTGCGCGTCCGCTCGGGCACGACGCGCACCGCGATCCGGTTGTTCATCATCTGATCGACGAACGGTTTCATCTCGTCGGTGTAGGGCCCCGTGTACCGCTCCCACACGCTGATGCCCACGCGCAGAAGCAGATCGGGGTCGGCGTCGACGATCTCCGCGCGGCCGTCGATCGAGACGCCGCGCAGCGTGTTGTAGGTCAGGCCGTCCTCGATCATCACCGTGACGGTGGGGTCGCGACGCAGGTTCACCGCCTTCTGCGATTTGGCCTTGGTCTCGAACCAGATCTCCCCGTCGATGACGGCGTACCACATCGCCACCAGATGCGGTCTGCCACTGGGCATTACGGTGGCCATGGTGGCGGTGCGGCTGCGTTCGATGAATTCGGCGATCTCGTCGTCGGACATGACGATCTTGGCGCGCTCGTTCTTACCCACGCTGTATGCCTATCAGGCCCGCACGGGCGTCACGGTCACCGGTATGCCGTTGAGGGCGCCGTTGCCCGACGGTTCGTCGAGGAACGTCGGCGGGGACAGGATGTTGGTGTTCACCCCCGGCGACGCGTTCGCCACCGTCATGCGGGTGCCGGGCCGGTTGTGGCCCCAGCCGTGCGGCATGGACACCACCCCCGGCTTGATCGCCTCGGTCACCTCGACCGGCACCTCGATGCTGCCGCTGCTGGAGGTGACGGTGACGGTATCGCCGTCGCCGACCCGGCAGTGTTGCGCGTCGATGCGGTGCATCAGCAGCGTGCAGCGGTCGCGCCCCTTCATCAGCGGTGCGACGTTGTGCAGCCACGAGTTGTTGGACCGCAGATGCCGACGGCTGACCAGGACGAGGCCGTCGGCATCCCGGTCCAGGCGGGCGGCAAGACGGGGCAGATCGTCGAGCAGATACTGCGGCGCCAGCCGGATGCGGTGGTCCGCGGTCCCGAGGATCTCGGGTACCTGCGGCACCATCGGCCCGAAGTTGATCCCGTTGGGTTCGGTTTTGAGTTTGGCGAGGGTGAGGCCGTCGGGGCGTTCCCCGTAGCGGTCGCCGAACGGTCCGGTGCGCAGCGTCAGGTCGAGGATCCGCTCGGGGCCGCCGTGCTCGTACTGCGCGCGGATCGCGGCGCCGTCGAGGCCCTGGGTGAAGGCCAGGTAGTCGAAGAAGCCGTCGTCGATCGCGGCGACGTCGACGTCCTCGGCGGGGGTTCCGGTGAGCAGCCCGGTCAGCCGGATCAGCAGCTCCC
Source organism: Mycobacterium sp. 852013-51886_SCH5428379 (assembly GCF_001665575.1). Classification (GTDB taxonomy): domain Bacteria; phylum Actinomycetota; class Actinomycetes; order Mycobacteriales; family Mycobacteriaceae; genus Mycobacterium. The sequence continues at coordinate 2,671 of NZ_LZSU01000015.1, forward strand.
ATTCGTGCGGACGGTCCGGGTCCTCGGGGGCGAACACCGGTGTGGAGTAGTTGGCGACGCTGTTGATGGCGAAGTTGAGGATCAGGTCGTCGTGATGCGGCTGTTCGAGCGGGGAGAGCCCCGGCAGGATGACGTCGGCGTGCCGCGTGGTCTCGTTGAGCCAGAGGTCGACGGCGATCATCGCCTCCAGTTCCGGTAGCGCCTCGTCGAGGCGGTGCCCGGCCGGTGTGGAGAGCACGGGATTGCCGGCGATGGTGATGAGCGCCTTGATCTGGCCGTCGCCCGGGGTGGCGATCTCCTCGGCCAGACACGACACCGGCACCTGGCCGAGGACCTCCTTCGCGCCGCGCACCCGCGTGCGGAAGCGGCCGAACTCGGCGGCGCCGTCCTCCAGGCCGGGTTGGGGTTGCACGGTGACCGACCACGCCGCCGCGCGCGGGAACATCGCTCCGCCGGGGGCGTCGAAGTGTCCGGTCAGGATGTTCACCACGTCGACCAGCCAGCTGGCCAGGCTGCCGAACTCCTGGTTGCACAACCCGATTCGGCCGTAGACGACGGCGCGCTCGGTCGCGGCGAGTTCGCGCGCCAGTGCACGGATGCGGTCGGCGGGGATGCCGGTGGCGGTCGCGACGCGGTCGGGTGACCAGTCGGCTGCAACAGCGCGCATCGTGTCGACCCCGTCGAGGTGATCGGCGACTGCGCCCAGCGACACCAGATCCTCGGCGAACAGCGTGTGCACGATCGCCAGCAGGAACGCGGCGTCGGTGCCGGGGGTGATCGCCAGCCATTCGTCGGCGCGGGCGGCGGTCGCGGTGCGCACCGGGTCGACGACGATCACCCTGCCGCGCTGCCGGATGCGGTCGATGATGCCCATCACGTCGGGTGCGGCCAGCAGGGATCCCTGGGACGCGGCGGGGTTGGCGCCCATCACGACGAACAGATCGGTGCGTTCGATGTCGGGCACCGGGAACGTCCACCAGCCGCCGTACATCAGGTGCGACGACAGGTTCTTCGGCCACTGGTCCACGGTGCCGGGCGAGTAGGTGATGGGCATCCCGGACATGCCGAGCAGCACGCCCGAGTAACGGGCCAGCGAAAAGCCGTGTGCCAGTGGGTTCCCCACGTAGGCGGTGACGGCGCCGATGCCGTAGCGCTCGATCACGGGCGCGATCAGTTCGGTGCAGCGCCGCAGCGCGACGTCCCAGCTGACCTCGTACCACTGGCCGTCGACCTTCACCATCGGCTGCCGGATGCGGTCCGGGTCTTCGTGGACCGCGCCGAGCGTCGCGCCCTTGGGGCAGAGGTGGCCGTGGCTCCATACGTCGTCGCGGTTGCCGCGGATCCCGGCGACGCGGCCGTCGCGCACCTCGATGTCCAGGCCGCACATGGCCTCGCACAGTGGGCAGGTGTAGAGGTGACGGCCGTCTTCACCGGGGCCGGCGAGCGGTAGGTCGACAGTCATCGTGGCCCCTTTGTCGTGCCAAGTTGTCGTGACAGACTGTATCGACAATGGCCGGCGGAGGGGGCGGAATGGCGACGGCGGAACGGCGCAGGCACGGATCGCGCCGCGATCCGGCGATCGATGCGGCGGTGCTCGCCGCCGCGCGGCGGCTGCTCGTCGACCGCGGTTACGCCGCGACGACCATCGATCTGATCGCCGCCACCGCCGGGGTGAGCCGGCCCGCGGTCTACCGGCGGTGGAATTCCAAGGCCGAACTCGTCCACGAGGCGCTGTTCCCGGATCTGGGTCCGGAGGCACCCGCGGAGAACTTCAGCGCCGAGATCACCCGGCTGTGCCACGGCGCGCTGCGGATGTACGGCGACGCCGCGGTCCGGGAGGCGATTCCCGGTCTGCTCAACGACTTACGCGGCGACCGCGGCGCACGTCGGGTGCTGAGCGACCGGCTGGAGGCGGCTGCCCGCAAGGACCTCGCCGCCCGGATGGCAGGTGCGGTGGACGCGGGCACCGCACGTCCGGACATCAGCGCCGACACGGTGATGGACGTCATCGCCGGCGGCGCCTGGTACGCCGTGTGCGTGCGGCGGATCCGCGACGTCGACCGCGCCGCCACCGAGCTGGCCGAGCTGGTGTTGCGCGGCGTGCTGGCCTGACGACGCTTAGAGCACCCCGAACGCCGAGGTGACCCAGCGCACCGGGTCGACGGTGCGAAACGGTGCAATCCCCCGCGAGTGCAGTCGGTTGCCGCTCGGCGGCGCACCGAGCGCCGAGACGGCGAAGTACCGGTGCGCCAGCCGCGCTCCGGTCGAGGGGTTCTCGACGGCCGCGATCATCGACCCGCCGTGCAGCCGGGCGAGCAGGCTGCGCACTTCCTCGTGCAGCAGTTGACCTTCCGTTTCGTCGTACTGCGGACTGTCGGACGGATCGCGCAGATACGCTGCGCCGGCGTTGGACATGATCAGGCTCCACTCGCTGTCCTCGACATCGCGCAGCACCCGCAGCGCGTCGAACTTCGACAGGATCACCGCGAGCTTCGGTTGCCCGCTGCCGACGGCGTGCAGCACGTTGTTGAGCACCGCCCGCGGATCACCACCGCCGAACGCCTGGGCGGGCAGCAGATCGTGCAGTTGGTCCCGAATGCCCTGGATCCGTAGGGGATCGAACATGAAGAAGACCGCGTCGGCATTGGCGAAGAACCGGAACGGCGGGGCGTAGAGGTCGCCGGACTCCATGTCCTCACCGGCGACGTCGCGCAGCACGAGATAGCGGCGCACCCCGTGCCACATCCCGAGGCCGTAGATCAGCGGTTCGCGCTGGTGGGACGCCTGGGTCTGCACGGTCGGGGTCGGCGGCACCAGTCCGCGTTGCACGTAGAGCGGGTTCTCGTAGGTCATCGAATACGCGACGGCCGTCGCGCGGGTCACCGGTTGCATCGAGACCCCGAGCCGTTCGCACAGCAACTCGAGCTGTTTGACCAGCACGCCGATGTAGAGGCTCTTGCCGGTGGCCCGCGCCCCTGCCATCGCGATGCAGATGGCGTGTCCGTTGCGCCACTCGTCGGGCAGCAGGAAGTGGCACACCGGGCAGATCTCCACGGCCGGGCCCTGCAGCGCCTGGCTGGCCTCACCGATCGGTGGCGGTGGACCGGTGTAGCCCGCAGGCCTGGCCCAGGTGTAGAGCGCTGCGGAGTCGGCGGGCGCGCCGAGGAACGCCGACGCCACATCGTCGCGGTAGCGCGTCCCGCCGGCGTGCGGAGGCAGCGACCACAGGTACTGGTTCGGGTCCAGCACGGAGAAACAGCGCGGGCACTTTGTCATTGGGTCCGCCGGGTCATTGGGTCCACCGGGTCATTGGGTCCACCGGGTCCTGGCGATCGGCACGGTCTGCTCGCGGCGGCGGGCCATCAGCTTCTGCACGGTCCGGTGGTGGCGCCGCATCCCGCCATCGCCGAAGTCACCGGTCAACTGTCCCATGGCCATTGCGATCGCGGTCAGGTCGAGCGTCTCGGGGCTGTGGGTGCGCAGGACGTGCCGGGCCACCTGCCACAGCAGATCCTCGACGCCGTCGAAGACCACGTCGAACTCCTCCCCGGACTGGCTCCACCGCACCGCGACGACGGCCAGCAGCGACACCGGGCTCAGAACGTACTGGTCCACCAGCGCGGCCAGCTGACCGAACGCCTCGCCGGCGACGGCGACGTCGGAGGCCAGGGCCGTGCACACCGGCGGATAGGGCCGGCCCGCGATGGCGGCGATCGCGGCCAGTGTCACCAGCCGCACCGCGAAGTCGCGGTGCAGGTCGGCGCGGCCGACGGTGGCGACGGCGCTCTCCCACAGCGGTGTGTACGCGGACTGGTGACTGGCGGTGTAGCCGTGCTCGATCCACGTCCGCGGATCGAAGGTGCGCACGGCTGCGCAGGCGACGGCCGTGTCATCGGTGTTGGCGGCCAGCACTGTTCGCGACAGCCGCTCCAGTTCGGGTGAGTGCGGCGATCCCACCAACGTCCGAACCACGGCGGCCCCCGGCAACGCGGAATCGCCCGCGGCGTGGAGAAGTTCCTCGGGTCGCCACACCGACGCCCCGGCCACGTCGGCGTAGGACGGCGCTCCGCTGACCCGCAGCCACCACAGCCGCAGCCATCGGTCGGCCGCGTTCTGCTCGTCACCGCGGTCGAGCTGCAGGCCGCGCAGGGCGGCGCGCGTCCAGACGTCGTCCCATGGCTCGGAACGCGATACCTGTTCCGGCTCGGGGGTTTTCAGGCCCTCGGCCAGCCACTTCAGCACCGCGGGAACGGGTGGCTCCGCACCGGTTTCGACGTTCCGCCGCAGCATCACCGTCGCCAGTGCCCGCCGGGCGGACGCCCCGACCTCCGCGCCGAGACGATCCACCGCCTCGGCGCCGGTGAGCTGCGGCACCACCTCGGCGGCCAGTGCCGCTGTGACCCTGTCGTCGCGGATCCCGGCGCGCAGCAGCAGGTCCGCCAGCCGCAGCAACCGCTCGGGGTCGGCCGCCGACGACACCGCCGCACCGATCGCCGCGTGCAGTTCGGTGGGCACGGTGTGGCGTTCGAACCGTCCCTCGCACACGTGGATCGGGCCCGGTCGCGTGAGCCACTCTTCGTCGGCCAGCGCACGGCACAGGTAGGTGACGGCCGCGAGGTCGGCCGCCGGACCGGCGGGCATGTCCTGTACCGCGTGCCAGGCGTCTTCGGTGGTGGTGCCGACCGTGGTGCGCATGACCTCGGCGATGGTGCGGGCCACCACCGAATCGTTGGCCGCCCAAGGCGAATGGGCCGCGATCACCGTGTGCGCTTCCATCAGCGCATCGGCGAAGCTGTCGCAGTGCGCCACCGACATCGCCATCGGCCAGGCGGGATGCAGCCCGACATCGGCGACCTGCGCGGCGTAGTGGTCGATGTCCTCGAGGACCCGGTGCGCGGAGTCGGCGTCGAGCAGCACCACCTGAGCCATGGCCGACCAGGGCGTCACCTCGATGGTCCGGCCGTCGGCCGTCCGGTGCGGTTCGCGCCCGAGCTCGCCGAGCGAGAGGGTGCCCGTTTCATCGATCGCGACGACGTCCTCGGGCAGTTCGTCGAAGTCCTCGATCGGCACCGCGGTGAGGTGCTGGCGACTCTGCCGCGCCAACGTCAGCTGGTCGGCGCGGTCGAACGTCGAGAAGTTGAGCGTCGCAGCGGTTCCCGGTGACATCAGGTAGCTCACTAGACCGATCCACTGGGCCGCCGAATCCGCCGACTCCGTACCGAGCACCACCGGTGGTCCGCCGGCCAGCGCCGCCACGACAGCGTCGAGCAGACCGAACAGTGTGGTCAGCCGCCAGGTGCCCGGATCGAGTGCGAAATCGACCACGCTGGTGGGGGTCACCGCCGTACCCGGGGCGGGCGGTGTCGGGGGAAGCGCCGCGCTCCCGACGGCCGGCGCACCGTAGGGCCGCAGCCACTGCGACGACCGCCACCATTGGATGGGTCGCGCCGCACGGTCCCCGGCCCGCCGGTCGAGCATCGCGTGCGCGAAGACGTTGCCCGGCCGTCCCGTGCTGTCCGAACCGGCCGGCACGGTGTGCCAGTAACCGGCCCGCTGACGGTCCAGCCGCCCGTAGGCAAGTCGGCGCGGACCGCTTTCGAGTTGCTCGCCGGTCGGATAGGCCGGCAGCGGTCGGGCCGGCCGGAACACCGTGCGCACGCCGGCGGTCAGCACGCGGATCTCCTCGGCGGTGAGGTCGGCGGAGGTCTCCTTGACCTGCCAGCCGCCCATGTGTTGTGCCGTCTCGAAGGAGGTGTAGCTGAGCTGGCCGTAGCGTGCCGTCATGGGCCCACCGGGGTCAGGCGCAGGTGGTCCACCGGTGGGTCGAGCAGCGCGATCAATCGCAGGCTCTCCGGTGCGGAGGTGTTGACGAACAACCGGATCCAGCCTCGCCGGTTGCGCACGTTGGCCGCCCACAGTTCGCTGGCCCCGGTGGTGGTCAGCTGCGACCAGCGCAGCTCCTTGGACGGGGCCGCGGCGAGCTGGCCCTGTTCGTTGAGCGGTGCGACGTCGACCAGTTCACCGTCGTGCAGGCTCAACGGAATCCGCTGTGGATTGTTCACGAGCACGAAAGCCGGTGAGCCGGGCAGATCGTATTCGGAGCGCACGGCGATGGTCGCGCTGAACGGCCGCCCGTCGGGGTCGCGGCCGACCCGCACCGCGTACTGCAGGCGCAGCAGCCCCTGGTAATCGACGCTGGCGATCGCGCCCATCACCCGCTTACCGCCGGTGAAGGCGACGGGCGCCAGATGCAGCGAACAGCCGTGCACGGGAAGCTGACCGGACAATTGCAGCCCGCCGTAGCGCTCGTACTCCTCGAGGGTGATCTCGTAGGACTGGCCGGCCCACTCCCCGTGGCCCAGCCCGTCGCGCGGATCGTGTCCGCGCGGCGCGAGGAAGACGACCACCGACGCGGCACCGTCGGGCCAGTCGAAGGTGAGCACCTGCTTGTTGCAGTACTCGGCGAGTTCGATGTCGCGGATCACGCCGGTGCGCACGGTGGCGAAGGTCTTGCCCAGCATCGCCTGTCCGCCGATGAGAGTGACCGGGGTGAAGTACGCCCGGCTCCACCCGTCGGGCCAGGCGACGGCGGGCATGGCGGTGCGGATCGTTCCGTCCTGCTCCTGCTGATCCGAGACCGGTTGTGCCAACAGCAGATCCGGGGTAAGGCCGACCTGGTCGAGCGCGTCCTCGGGGAGTTCGGCGTCCTCGGTGCCCGGAGCCGGGCCGGTCGGCGACCGGAAGACCACGACCCGGCCGCCGGGCGGGGTGGTCCAGGCCAGATCCAGGACGGTGCCGTCGGCGCTCGATCCGGTGATCGTCAGGTCGGTGACCGGCGCGAGCACGGCGGAGATCGCCACCTCACCGGTCACGGGTTCGGATAACCGCAGGACGTCGTCGACCGGCGCCGCGCACCGCACCCGGTAGACGTACCCGTGCCCGCGTTCGACGTCGACGTCCACGAACCCGGTGAGGTTGTCCTGCCCGGCCAGGATCCGGAACTGAGGTCCGTCGCGGTGCGCCTCGTGCGCGGGCACGCGATAGACGTAGACGGCGTCCACGCCGGGCGGCACGCGGTACTGGCCGATGACCCGGCCGGAGTCCTCGCGCAACGTGAGGTCCGTGACGCGGCTGATGAGCACGCCCGCGGCGTGCAGAATCGGTTGGGCGGCAACCGCTTCGGCATGCGACGGACCGGCGTTGACCCACACCTGGAAGTGACGCACCGCGGCCACCGGCGCTCGGTCGTCGACGGCGCTGGTCGCGGTGGTGACGGCGATCAGATCAGCCTCGTCGGGCGAGGACGGTGGGCTGTCCTCGGCGCTGACGAGGCGGTAGAGCACCACGGCGGCTTCGGAATCCGCCCCGGAATCCACCGCGGTTTGCTCGACCGGGGGCCAACGCAGTTCCAGCGCCCCGGTGTCGCGGCGCCGGTGCAGGGTGACGCTGTGCAGGGTGGCGCTGTGCAGGGCCGTCTCCGCCGCGGCCGCCCCGTAGGGTGCGAAAGCGTCCTCGGCCGGCTCGGTGGGCGCCGCTATTTCGGCGGGGGCGACGGATTCGGGATCGGCCACCCGGTGTCGGCCCGGCTCGACGGAGTCCTCGGGGCCGGGCGGCAACCCGGTCAGTACGCGGGCCATGTCCTCGGCGTGTTCGGACACCGATCCGGGCAGCATCGCTCGGATCTGGTCGACGTCGGTGCGCCCGGACCGCAGCACCAGCCGCAGATGGGCCTCCTTGAAACTGCGGGCCGACACCGCGCCGGAGTCGATCAGCCGCTCACGCCACTCCAGGAGCGCGCGCAACCGGGGATCGTCGTCGGCGTGGTGCGGTTCGGTCACCCGACCTCACCCCCGCTCTCGCGCATCTCCCGATTCCACCATCGGACCCCGCGAATTATCCACCGATACGGACGAAATGCAGGTCTGTACCGGGTCTGGCTCAGGAATCCGGGCCCATGGCGGCGGCTGAGGCCTGCGCGATGAACCGCACGGCGTCACTGCGGCTGATCGAGCCCATCATCTGCGTCGCCGCCCGCATGTCCTCGCCGACGATCCAGGTGGGCCCGTTGGCGAGATTGGCGAACGCCTCGTCGAGCACGTCCGCAACCGCCGTCGCACCCGGGGGAACCTCGTCGAGCGAGGCGATCTGGCCGCGGTTGTGCTCGAGCGCACGCAGCGCGGGGGTGTCGGTCTTGCCCAGGATCAGGCCGAGGACGTCGACACCGCTGCCGTGCAGTTCGGACCACAGCGCCTCGGCGAACACCATGTCGAAGGCCTTGCTGGCGCCGTAGGCCACCATGTTGGGACCACCGGCCAGGCCTGCCCCGGACCCGAAGATCACGATGCCGCCGCGGCCGCGGTCGACCATGGCGGGCGCGAGATGGTGGCACAGCCGCATCGGCGTCACACAGTTGCGCTGCACCATGGCCTCGGCCGCCTCGACGGGTTGGCTGAGGAACGGTGCGAACGTCGGGTCCGCGCCCGCGCAGTACACCAGCATCCCGACTTCGAGATCGTCGGTGACGGTGGCGATCCGGGTTGCGGCGTCGGGTTCGGTGAGATCGACGGCCAGCGTGCGGGTGTGGACGCCGGTGCGGTCCCGGATTCCTGCGGCCACGTCGTCGAGCACCGCCGGTCTGCGCGCCACCAGCACCACATTGACCCCCTGCGCGGCGATCCGCTCGGCGAAGCCGGCCCCCACCCCGTCGGAGGCGCCGGCCACCACGGCCCACGGTCCGTACTTGTGCGCGACGTTCACGCGCCGCCGACCGTCCCCATCCGGACGGCGGTGAACCGGCGGTGCCTGACCCGCCAGCCGGCATCGGTGCGGACCAGGTCGTCGTCGTAGAACCCGACGGCGTTCACCCCGGAAGTGTTGTTCGGAGCCAGGATCAGGGCATCGACGTACGTCCGGGCGGTGGCGCTGTCACCGGTCACCGTGATCGTGACGTTGCTCAGCCGGTGCAGGGTGTGGCCGGCCATACCGTGCGACTGCTCCATGAACTCGGCGACGGCGTCGACGCCGTTCCAGGTGCCGATCTCGCCGTACTCCATGACGCAGTCCTCGGTGAAGACGGTCCGGAACAGCGCCCAGTCCCGGCGGTCGATGCCGGTGGCGTAGCGGAGCAGGACGTCGGTGATGTCCTGGCGGTCCTCGCGGTCGGTCATCGGGTGTCTCCATCCGGCTCGTAGCGCAACATCGTGACGTCGTGGTCCGGGTAGTCGACGAATACCGGCCGGACCGGCATGCCCACCCGGATGTCTTCGGGGGCGACGTTGACCAGTTCGGTGGAGAACCGTGGCCCCTCGTCCCATTCCACGATCGCGAGCAGCTGCGGTACCGCGTCGGCGAAATGCGGTCCGACCGGACGGCGCGCCACGGTGAACGAGTACAGCGTCCCCCGGCCGGAGATCTCGCGCCATTCCAGGTCGTCGGCCAGCGTGCGGGGCGCCCGTACCCGCGGATAGAACACGTAGGCATCCGAGGACGGGGAGTACTGGATGCGGATCTTGTGTTCGCGCAACGCATCCCAGAACGGTGCGGTGGTCGGCGTCTTGACGGGCATGGGCCGTTCGAAGGTGGTCACCGGTCAGTCCCCCTCCAGGATCAGCGTGGTCTGCTCGGACAGGATGCCGCCGTTGCCCGAGACGAACGCGCGGTTGCAGTCCGCGACCTGGGCCGCGCCGGCGCGGCCCATGATCTGACGGGTGGCGTCGCAGACGTGATGCATCCCGCCCGCGAGCCCGGCCTGGCCGAACCCGAGTTGACCGCCCGCGGTGTTGAGCGGGAAATCGCCGCGGAAAGTCAGGTCGTGGTCGCTGACGAACGCCATCCCCTTTCCCTTCTCGCAGAATCCGGCGTCTTCGAGGCTGAGCAGCACGGTGATGGTGTAGCAGTCGTAGATCGACACCATGTCCATGTCGTCGCGGCCCAGACCGGCCATCGTGAACGCCGTATCGGCGGCCTTGATGATCGGTGTCTGCAGCAGGTCTTTGGCGTAGGTGGGCGTCTTGAACGGCACGTGCTCGCCGAACCCCTTGATCCACACCGGCCGTCGCTTCGCCTTACGGGCCATATCGGCGCTGGCCACGACGACCGCCGCGCCGCCGACGCACGGCATCACGATCTCGAGCATGTGCAGCGGATCGGCGATGACCGGGCTGGCCAGTACGTCGTCGATGGTCAGGGGTTTGTCGCGCCAGATGGCGCCGTCGGTGTGGTTGGCGTTGACCCGCTGGTCGACGACGATCTTGGCCATCGCGCGCTCGTCGTATCCGTAGACCGCCGCATACCGCTGCGCGACCTGACCGTAGGGACCGTTCTGGCCCAGATTGCCGTACGGGATCTCGAATTCGGCCTGGGGCGATCCGTATTGGTTGCTCGATGATCCGAAGAACACCGCGTCGGTGAGCACCGGGGGTTTCTTGTCCGAGGTGGGGGTGATGTAGCGCGCGGGCAGTGCGCACAGGACGACGTCGCACAGTCCGAGTTCGATCGCCGCGGCGGCGCGCCACACCATGCCGGCGGCGCTGGCGCCGCCGAGGTCGAGCATCTCGGCGAAGTTCGCGTCGACGCCGAGGTATTCGGCGACCGTCGACGGGACGAAGATCTCGGATTCGCTGAGGTGGGAGGTCACGATGCCGTTCACCGATTCGGCGGATAGACCCGCGTCGTCGAGTGCGGCGGCGGACAGCTCGGCCCACTGTTCGAGTGTGAACGGCGCCGGAGTCGCCTTGTTCATCCGCTCCGGCGGAAGCTCCACATAGCCGACGATTGCGGCCTCACCGCGTAATCCCATGTTCGCCTTCCTGATTCAGTTCCGGGGTAGGCCCATGACCATCTGCGCGATGATGTTGAGCTGGATCTCCATCGTTCCGCCGCCGACCAGTTCGGCGGGTAGGTGCAGATAGGGCCGGACGACGGCGGGTTCGGAATCGTGGGTCAGCGCAAGGCCGCCGGCGACCCGCAGCGTCGCCGCGAACGTGCGGCGCAGCATCGCAGCGGTGGCGACCTTGGCGATGCTGGACGCCGGACCCGCGCTCTGGCCGTCCAGCAACCGCAGCGTCTCGCGGACGCCGAGCGCCTTGATGGCGTTGCTGTGGGCGTCGACCTCGCCGAGCGCCTGCAGCGCTGCCTGCTGTTCGAGACCGCGATCGGTGGCCAACGCGCGCAGCGCGCCCGCCCGGTCGTTGTGCACGTAGGCGCCGATGGCCACGCGTTCCTGGGCCATCGTCGCGATCGCCAGACCCCAACCGCCGGTGGGCTCGCCGAGCAACAGTTCGTCGGGTACGAAGACGTCCTCGAGGAAGACCTCGTTGAATTCGGCGTCCCCGGTCGCCTGCCGGATCGGCTGCACCTCGACGCCGTCGGCGGTCATGTCGACGATGAAGTAGCCGATCCCACGGTGTTTGGGCGCGTCGGGATCCGTGCGGGCCAGCAGCGCTCCGTAATCCGAGCGGTGTGCCGATGACGTCCAGATCTTGTGGCCGTTGATGCGCCAACCACCGTCGACGCGGGTGGCGCGGGTCGACAGGGCGGCGAGGTCGGAGCCGGCGCCGGGTTCGCTGAACAGCTGGCACCAGGCGATCTCGCCGCGCAGGGTGGGCGGGATGAACCGCTCCTGGATCTCGGGCGTGCCCGCGCTGATGATCGTCGGCAGGATCCACTCGGGGATGCCGAGCGACGGGCGCACCAACTCCGGCCTGCGGGAGAACTCCTCGTCGATGATCAACTGTTGCAGCGGTGACGCGCCTCGCCCCCACGGCGCCGGCCAGTGCGGTGCGAGCAGCCCTGATTCGGCGATCAGTGTGCGTTGCGGGCCGGTCGCGAAGTGGTCGTAGTCGCCCTGCTTACCGGGTCGGTCGTTGTGCAGTTGTGCTGCGCGGTCGAGGATCTCGGCAACGTCCTGTCGGAACCCGGCCTCGGCGTCCCCGAGGTCGACGCTCATGTCGCGCGCCGTCCCGTCGCGGGTGAGCTCGCCGAGGCGGCGGCTCCACTCGGTGATCGGGCCGAGGGAGGCGGCGAGCGCGGTGGCCCGCCGCCAGTACAGGTGCAGGTCGTGTTCCCAGGTGAACCCGATGGCCCCGAACATCGTCAGGGTGTCGAGGACGAGATCGGGGGCGGGTGCGACAGCCATCAGCACCGCACCCCCGGCCGCGATGCCATGCTGCTCGATCGATTCGGTGTCGGCGCGCAACGCATCCCACGCCGCCGACGTTGCGAGCTCGCTGCTGATGAGCAGTTGGGCGGCGCGGTGCTGCAGCGCCTGGAACGCGCCGATCGGCCTGCCGAACTGCTCCCGCGTACGCAGGTGGTCGGTGACGGCGCCGACGCACCACTGCAGGATGCCCGCGGCAGCCGCGGCGGTGAGCCCGGCGATCACGTAGCGTGCCCGGAGTTCGTCGATTCCGCACAGCTCCGCGGCCGCCGGAAGCGGATGGTCGCTCAGGCGCAGGATGCCGGTGTCGACCGTGAGGTCGGTGCCCTCGAGCGCCTCGACGGTGACGGTGTCGGCGCCCGTCTCGACGGCCAGCCAGCGGGTGGCGTCGGAGTCGTTGACGCGCAGCAGGACTCGTGTGGCGGCGCCGACGGCCTGGGTGACCGCCGAGGCGCCGCTGACCTGCCACCCGTCGTCGGTTCGTACGGCGGTGAAGTCGCCGGTGACCACGGCAGCCGGTTCGCCGGCGGCGAGCGCGGTCAGCAGCGCGTCGGCCGACGAGTCGGCGGCCAGCGCGGCGACGGCTCCGGCGGTGACCGTCGCCAGCAGCGGGCCGGGCAGCAGCGCGCGTGACGCGGCTTCCACGACGCACGCCGCGTCGGTCAGGGTGCCGCCCTGCCCGCCGACGTCCTCGGCGAGGTGGACGGCGTGAAAGCCGTTGCCGGTGAACTCCTCCCACCAGCCCGGGAGGTCTCCGGCGGCCAGCGCCGAGGCGGCGGCCCGCGTCTTGTCGACGGGGGCGTGCCGGGCGGCGAAGCCCGCGACGGCGTCGGCGAGCTGCTCCTGCTCGGGGGTCAGGGCGATGGGCATCAGCGGCGCTCCCCTGCGCTCTGGCGGCGGTGTGAGACGAAGAATCGAGCGGCGTCGGCGAGCGCGTCGGCGGTGGGCGCCGGATGCCAGCCGAGTTCACGTTCGGCTTTGGAGTGGTCCATCCGCGACATGATGCGCATGAGCCGGATCGACAGCGGCGTCAGCTTGGTGTCGCGCCGGCGCAGCCGGGCGATCGGGGCGTTGAGCGCCGCGGCGGCGGCCAGGACGCCGATCGGCACACCGTAGCGGGGCGGCGCGACATCGACGGCGCCACAGGCTGCTTCGTAGATCTTGCGGGCGCTCATGAAGCTCTCCGAGATGATGTAGCGCTCACCGGGACGACCGTGCTCCCCGGCGAGGACCAGCGCGCGGGCGGCGTCCTCCACACCCACGACCTCCGACTCGGCGCCGTCGATGTAGAACGGCATCTTGCCGCGCACCGCTGCCGACACCAGCGCACCGTGGGGGGTGGGCAACCAGTCGTCGGGACCATAGGTGTTGGACACGCACATCGCGACGGCGGGCAGAGCCCGCTCGCGGTAGGCCCGCAACACCAGGTTCTCCGCGTCGACACGGGTGCGCACGTAATCACCGGCGCGGTCGAGCCAGTTGTGCGGCGTCTCCTCGGTGGCGGGCCCGTCGGTGGACCGCCCGATGGTGGCGATCGAGCTGGTGAACACAAACCGGTACAGATCGGCGTCCGCCGCGACGTCGAGGACCCGCCGCAGACCCTCGACATTGGTGCGCCACAGCGGCGCCGGGTCGAGCAGCCAGGCCCGGGCGTCGACCACGCAGTAGAAGACCACGTCGCAGCCCGCCATCGCCTCGCGCAGGGCGGCCTCGTCGAAGATGTCGCCGTAGTGGCGTTCGACCGGCAGTCCGTCGATACCGCGCGTCGAACTCGTCCGGCGGATCAGCACCCGGACGTCATGGCCGTCGGCCACGAGCTGCTTGGTGACATGGGAACCGAGGAACCCGCTGGCTCCGACGACGAGCTTCTTGGCCACGGCCCTCCCGGCCTCCATCACTGGCGAGACGATCCGTCTCGTCTCGTGGCACACTACGGGGTGATGACTTCCTCTGCAACGCCGGGCCCGTCGATCAGACGGCGCAGCGAGAAGTCCCGCGTCGCCATCGTGACCGCGACGCGGGAGTTGTTGCTGGAACGGGGTTTCGACGGGCTGAGCATCGAGGCCGTCGCAGCCAGGGCCGGGGTGGGCAAGCAGACCATTTACCGGTGGTGGCCGAGCCGGCCGGCGCTGGTCGCCGATGTGCTGCTCGAGGACGCCCCCCGGATTCTGGCGCCGGTCCCCCACAGCGACGACGTGGTCGCCGACGTCGTCGCCTGGACCGACCGGTTGGCGGCGACGCTGACCACCGACCGTGGGCACGCCATGCTGCGGATCCTCACCGTCGCCTCGCTGGAACACGAGGACACCGCGGAACGGCTGCGTGCGGGTTTCGGGTTACCGCTGCACCGCTCGGTGCACGAGCGGTTGCTGGCCGACGGCGTGGACGCTGCGACGGCCGAGTCCGCGGCGGACGCGATCGTCGGGGGCGTGGTCTACGCGATCCAGCGGGAGGGCCGCACATACTCCCGGGAGCGGGCCAGGCGTACGGCTCGGCTGATCCTGGAGCGCGCGACTGCGCCGCAACGCTGAAAGGGGCCGGGCAATCGCCCGACCCCTCTTCAGCTCATCTCAGCTCATCTCAGCTCAATGTATCCGCGGGCTAGCCGATGCAGCCCACACCGGGGATGCAGCCCGTCACGCCACCGGGACCGGCGGAGCCACTGGGACCACCCGGGATGGTGACCGTGGCGCCGTCAGGACCGGCGGACCCGGCCGGGCCACCCGGGATCGCACCCGACGCACCGTCGGGTCCGGCCTCGCCCACGGGACCACCCGGGATCGCGCCCGCGGCACCACCGGGGCCGGCCTCGCCCACGGGACCACCCGGAATTGCGGCGGACGCACCGCCGGGACCGGCCTCACCGACCGGACCACCCGGGATCGCGCCCGCGGCACCACCGGGGCCTGCCTCGCCAACGGGCCCACCCGGGATCGCGCCTGCCGCGCCCTCGGGACCGGCCGTACCAGCCGGGCCACCCGGGATGGCGGCGTTGACGTCGGGGACGCACGCGGAACCGTCGGCGTTCAGGCACGGCGGCGGAGGCGGCGGCTGGTTAGGGGTGAACTGACCTGTGGTTCCGAAAGCCGCTGGGGCGAAAGCGATCGCAGTGGCGGCAGCACCTGCGAACAGGGCCGGGGCGGCTTTGCTCATCTTTTTTCGCATGACAGAACCATTGCCGCCGGTTTCGGTTTTGAAACACCGAAGGCTCTACGTCTCGCCCGGTTTGGGTCACAGCCGGGACGGTTATGTGAGTAGGGTGGCCGACGGTTCTGCGGAGATCTCCAACGATCCGCCGACCCTGTCTTTCCCTGCCCCCACGCCACCACCGCGCGTGATCTCCGGCGCATCGCACCGTCCCGGCAGCGTCGTGGCCCGCCGCTACCGCCTGCTGGCCTGTCACGGCCGCCACCGCGTACTCGAGTTCTGGCAGGCCGTCGATGGCGCCACCGGCCGGCGGGTCGCCCTCACGCTGGTGGATCCGCAGCACACCCTGCCCGTGGAGTTCGTCAACGAGATCATCTCGCTCACCGTCCGGTTGCGCGGTGTCGAGACCGACGGCGTCGCGCGGATTCGCGAGATCTTCCACACCGGCCGGTTCGGCGTGGTGGTCAGCGACTGGATCCCCGGCGGCAGTCTGCGCGAGGTCGCGGATACGCACCCCTCCGCACTCGGCGCAGCCACCGCCCTCGAATCATTGGCGCACGCCGCGGAAGCGACGCACCGGGCCGGTCTGCGCCTGGGCCTCGACGATCCCGCCCGGGTGCGGGTCAGCGCCGACGGCCGCGCGGTGCTGGCGTTTCCCGCCACGTTGCCCGACGCCACCGTCCAGGGCGATCTGCGCGGCATCGGCGGTTGTCTGTACGCCCTGCTGACGGGTCACTGGGTCGACGATTCGCACGCCGATTGGGCTGCGCTGCAACGTGATTCATCCGGTGAACCCATACTACCGGCGGATGTACCCTATCTGATCTCGACGACCGCGGCGGGTCTGGTGCGCAACCCGCCGGGGATCGCGACCGCCTCGACGCTCGTTTCGCTGCTGCGGCAGGCCGCCGACGACGCGGTGGCCGAGACCTCCGATATCCGGGTGCTCGATCCCCTCCCGCCACCGCCGCCCGGGCGATACGCCGACTTCCGCAACGTCGAACCCGACGAGCTGCGGCAGGCAGCCCGCAAAACCATCCTGCGCGCAAGCATCGGCGCCGCCGCGGCGATCATCGCCGTGGGGGCCATTTCCCTGGGGTCCAACCTCAACGACTTCTTCGCGACGCCGGAGCAGACGCCCGCGATGGACGCGGATCAACTCGGCCTCGGTGCCGAACCGCCGCCCGCACCCGTCGCACCGCCGGGCACCGTGAAGGCGGGGGCCGCAGCGCCCATCACGCCGGCCTCGGCCGAGGCCTTCTCCCCCGACGGCCGACCGGACAACCCGGAGGCCGCCGGCCGGGTCATCGATGGCGACCCGTCATCGGCGTGGTCCACCGACAACTACTTCGACTCCGAACCCTTCCCGACGTTCAAGGAGGGCCTCGGCCTGATGGTGCGGCTGCCCGCCCCCGTCACGGTTGGCGCGGTGACAGTCGATCTGGGCAGCACCGGCACGGTGGTCCAGGTGCGGACGGCCCGCCGTGCGGATCCGCGCGCACTCGCCGACACTGAGGAGATCAGTGCGCCGACGCCGCTGAACCCCGGCCGCAACACCATCGCCCTCACCTCGAACGAGCCGGTGTCGAACGTGCTCGTCTGGGTGAGCAAGCTGGGAAACACGAACGGCAAGAACCAGATCGGCATCGCGGAGATCACCCTGCACCCGCCGGGTCCGCCGGCCTGACGTCACCGGTACGTATGGCCACCGGTGCCCGGTCGCCACGTCTCCGGATCCAGGTTGAGCACCTCGAGTCCCGGCAGCGTGAACGGCAGCTGGTCGCGGTGCGGGGCGGTCAGCCCGAGCGCTTCGAGCCGGTCGCCGTGGCCGGAGGCGATCGTCGCGATGCTGAACAGCGATTCGCTGCCGGGGGTGAGGTACCGGCTGTGGTCGCTGATCGGATCCGTCCACCCGGCGACCTCGGCCTTGAAGCGCGTAGAGCCGAACCCGTCGGCGGCCGGGTCGTCGCCGAGTGCGATTTCCCCGCCGAGGTGCGTGACGGGGTCCGTCGACGCGGCACCGACGAAGAGATGCCCGCCTTCGGAGAGGTGGAAGTCGGCGGCACTCCTGGCCAGATCGGTGCCGGGTGACCCGATGAGGACGACGTCGTCGACCCGCATCCCCGATCCCGCCGCGGCGTCGGCGACAGTCGTGGACCCGTAGGAGTGGCCGATCACGGTCACGTGCGCGTCGCCGGTGTGGGTGACGGCCAGGGCGTTGACGTCGGCGGCCAGCAGTTCGCCGCCTCGGCGGGCCAGGCCGGGCTGCCCGACCTGCGGATCGGCGAGACTGTCGGGCGCGTCGTAGCCCATCCAGGCGACGACGGCCGCGGTCCGGGTGGAATCGGCGGCCGCGGTCTCGTTGTAGACGTGGGCGGCGGCGTCGTCGCTCAGCCAGCCGACGTTGTTGCCGGTGCCGGGCACAACGACGGCGGTGTCGTCGGCGGTGTCCGGGTCGCCGATCGCGACGGCGGCTCTGCCCTGCCCGCCGAATGCTTCCGGCTCGTAGATGTACAGGAACGTCGGCGCGTCGGTGTTGTCGCGCTGGGCCCGCAGTCCGTCGCGCACCGCGATGGCGTTGTCATAGCGGACCATCTGGTGGCGGGGTATCGCGCGAGTCGCGTGCTCGACGCGGGCGATGTCGGCGGTCAGGACGGCGATGTTGGCCTCGCTGCGGACCGCGACCGGAACGCCGTCGAGGTTGCCGAGCCGCTCCGGGTGTTCGGTCAGCAGCCGGCGTCGGTCGGTGTCGCTGAGGCGGTCCCACCACTGCTGGACCTCAGCGGAGCTGCCATCGGGGACGGCCAGGTCGGTGGGGGCCTGGGGCAGCGTGCCGATGAGACCTTCGACGGCCGTGCGGATGTCCCGGCTGACTCGGCGGTCGGTGGAGTCGAACTCGGCGAGCAGGGCGGTCAGGGTGGCGGTGCCCGTCGCGGCGAGCTGCCGCACCCGGAGCCAGGCGAGCGGGCTGGTGGCGGCGTAGCGGTCCAGCGCGCTGCCGGGCTCGACGGTCACCGTGCCGGCCGGCGACACGCGCCAGCCCTGCTGCCGCAACCGGGTGGCGGTATCGAGGACGTCGGTGCGGTCGCGGGTCAGCTGGGCGCCGCCGCCGTCGAGGGTGGTGTGCAGCCGGTGCACGGCGTCGCGGAGGTGGCGCATCCGGTGCAGGTTCGGGATGGCCCGGGTGACGGCGGCCTGGGAGGCGTCGCCGTGCCAGTCGGTGCGTAGGGTCTCGATGGCGTTGTGCTGCTGGTCAATTCGGTTCTGCAGGTTGATCGTTGAAGTGCTGAGCTCCTCGGCCGTCTGAGCCAGGGCCTCGGGACGGGACCCTTCGATGTCGGGGAGGGTCAGCGGCATGGGAGGCACCGGGCGATGTCCTCGTCGGTGCGGACGTAGAGGTCGGCGGCAGCGGTCAGCCGCTCGGCGTGCGTGGTGAGGTCGGCGGCCAGCGCGGCGGTGACGCGATCGAGGACGGTCGTGGCGTGATCGCAAGCGGCGGCGGTGGCCAACCCTGCGACCGCGCCCGCGGCGTCGGTCATGGCGTGGCCGGCGCTGTTGGCGGTGAGGTGGTCGGCGACCTCGGTCTGCCAGGACGCCGCGGTGTGCAAGGAGTCGGGGTTCACACGCAAAGGCGCAGCCACGGATCGAGCGTATGGCGGCGCCGACCGGCGGCTGTGCGGAGTTGGTGCAGGCTGTGGATGATTTCCCGCCTGTGGAGAACCGGTCAGCAGTCCACGATGTTGACCGAGACGTTGATGGCGAGACCGCCGGTCGACGTTTCCTTGTACTTGCTGTGCATGTCGGCGCCGGTGGCTCGCATCGTCTCGATCACCTCGTCCAGGCTGACGTGATGGGTTCCGTCGCCCCGCAACGCCATTCGCGCGGCGTTAATCGCTTTGCCTGCGGAGATCGCGTTGCGTTCGATGCACGGTATCTGGACCAGCCCGGCGATCGGGTCGCAGGTCAGACCGAGGCTGTGCTCCATGGCGATCTCGGCGGCGTTCTCCACCTGTCGGGCGGAGCCGCCGAGGATTTCGGCCAGGCCCGCGGCCGCCATGGATGCGGCCGAGCCGACTTCGCCCTGGCAGCCCACCTCCGCGCCGGAAATGGACGCGCGCTCCTTGAACAGTGCGCCGATGGCACCGGCGGTGAGCAGAAAGCGGACCGCGGTCTCGTCGGGATCGACCCTGCCGGGCTGCGTGTAGTGCACGGCGTAATGCAGGACGGCCGGCACGATGCCGGCGGCGCCGTTGGTGGGTGCGGTGACCACCCGTCCACCCGAGGCGTTCTCCTCGTTGACGGCCAGCGCCACGAGATCCACCCAGTCCTGGGCGAACTGCGGGTCGCGCTCGGGGTCCTCGACCGTGAGCCGCTCGTACCAGGCCTTCGCGCGGCGACGCACTCCCAGGACGCCGGGAAGCACGCCCTCGCGGGTGATGCTCTGCCGTTCGCATTCCGCCATGACATCGCGGATGTGCAACAAGCCGGTCCGCACCTGCGACTCCGAACGCCGACTCAGCTCGTTGCGCAGGGCGACCTGGCTGATAGGGCATTGCTGCTCATCGCAGATCGCGAGCAGTTCGACAGCGGACGAGTAGGGCAGTTCGACGGGATCAGAAGGCTCTTCGGTGACGCCGTTGGCGTCGACGATGAACCCACCCCCAATGGAGCAGTAACTGCGCGAGGCCAACTCATGGCCGTGCTGGTCGGTCGCGGTGAACGTCATGCCGTTGGGGTGTCGCGGCAACACCTCGTCGGGACGACAGACGAAATCGTCTTCGGTCAGAGCGACCACCACGGCGCCCGCCAAGCGGATCTCGCCCGAGGTCGCGATCTCCGCGAGTCGGCGTTCCTTGTGGTCGGTGGTGATCGACTCCGGTTCGCAGCCCTCCAACCCCAGCAGCACCGCGGACATGGTGCCGTGCCCGGCACCGGTGGCCGCCAGGGAACCGTACAGAACGACACTCACTGAGGCCGTTCGCGACAGCAGGTCAGCGGACTGCAGGGAGCCGACGAACCGCGCCGCCGCGCGCATCGGCCCGACCGTATGGGAACTGGAGGGGCCGATTCCTACGGTGAAGAGGTCGAAGACGCTGACGGTCATCGCTTCACCGTCGATCGCGTTCTGCCGGCCGTTTTCGGCGTCTCGGACAAGGGCGACTCCCGGTTCGGAGCCCGGACCGGTGCCCGGGCTGCTGCGCCCTCCCCGCTCTGTCCTGAAACCTGAGAGTCTGAGACACCGCAACGCGGCGTCGTACACCTTCGGTAAGGCATGGCCTACGGCCCGCCTTGTCTCCAGAGTTGCCTTCGCGTTGCGGTACATGCGCCTGAGAGATTCCCGGGGAGGAGATTGCTCCTACGGCACCTCAGAAGTCGAGGTTTCTCCCGCATCGCGTCGATCGGCTATTCGGTTGTGATGTGCGCCACAGTACACACGTGGCGAGTCGGATGTCCACCGATCAGGCATGTGGCGCGTTCTCAAAACGTCTGTCCGCCAACATAATCGGGCGCTCAAACACAAAGGCCGCGAACCCGAGGATCCGCGGCCTTGATGTCGCGGTTCGCAGAACCGCTCGTGGTGGGCGAAGGGGGACTTGAACCCCCACGTCCCGAAGGACACTGGCACCTGAAGCCAGCGCGTCTGCCATTCCGCCACTCGCCCGTCAGACCGAGGGAGCCTATCACCGAAGCCGCCACCGCCCCAAAACGCCCGCGGCGGTGCGGAGCCTCCGCCAGACGCGGCGCGGTGCGGACGAAAGGCAGGAGAAATTCCGGCATCAAACCTCATCGTGATTCTCTTCAGTTCTGGTGATCCGACCGGCCGAGACGGGGTAGATACCATGCAGGAAGGTCGTCGGCCAGCGAGAATGCCGTCCAGCGGCCCCACGGAGCAGGCACGACGAGGGAGAGGCGGGCGGTGAGATGGGTCTGGTCGACCGTTTCGAGCGCAAGCTGGAATCCACCGTCGGCGACGCTTTCGCC
Organism: Mycobacterium sp. 852013-51886_SCH5428379; assembly: GCF_001665575.1. Lineage (GTDB taxonomy): Bacteria > Actinomycetota > Actinomycetes > Mycobacteriales > Mycobacteriaceae > Mycobacterium. The sequence continues at coordinate 23,957 of NZ_LZSU01000015.1, forward strand.
CGGGTGTTCGGTGGGTCGATCGTCCCTCAGGAGGTCGAGGCCCGGTTGCGCCGCGAAGCCGAGGCCGGAATCCGCACCGTCGGCCGCGGCCATGTTTTGGCTCCGAACGACTACGTAATTACCCTCAGTGTGCCCGACCATTCAAAGGTCAGCGCCGATCCGGACCTGACCGCGACCGCATTCGCCAGGCATCTGGAGGGATACATACGTGAGCAGGGGTGGCAAACGTATGGTGATGTGGTCGTCAGATTCGAGCAGTCGCCGAACCTGCACACTGGACAGTTCCGCGCACGCGGCGCGGTCAACCCCGACTCGACCACCGGCGAACCCGCCTCGGCACACCGAGACCACGCGTACACCGCAGAACCAGGAGTACCACCGATGAGCGACAACCCGAGTTACCGCGGCGACCAGGGACAGGGACGGCCCGGCGACGACTACTACGAGGATCGCTACGGACGCCCGCCCGGCGAGGAGCAGCGCGGCCAGGAGCCCCGCGCGCCCTACCCGCCGGCACCGGAGCAGGGCCGCTACCCCGAGCAGGGCGGCTACCCGGATCAGGGCGGCTACCCCCCGAACTACGAGCAGCGCGGTCCGGGCGGCTACGGGCCGCCCCCCGGCGGCGGCTACGAACCCCGGCAAGACCAGGGCTACCGCCAGGGTCCCGGCGGCGGATACGACCAGGGTTACCGGCAGGGCCCGGGCGGCTACGGTCCCCCGCCCGGCGGCCAGCCCGGCTATGGCGCTCCTGGCGCTCCTGGCGCCCCCGGCGCCGACTACGACTACGGCCGCCCGCCCGGCCCCGGCCGCCACGAGGACGGCGGCTACGGCACTCCCGGCGGCGGCCGGCCCGGCTACCCGGACCAGGGCGGCTACCCCGACCAGGGGTACGGCGGTGGTTACGGCGCTCCCCCGGCGCCCGGCCGTCAGGACTACGGCCAGGATTACGGCCGCGGCTACGGCGAACCGGGCGGCGGCTACGGCGACCAGCAGGGCTACGGCGAGCAGCAGGGCTACGGCGATCAGGGCGGTGGCTACGGACAGGACTACGGCCAGGGCGCCGGAGCCGGCTACGGCGCCGGGTACGGCCAGGGCGACTACCCGTCCGGCGCCGGCGCGTCGGTCACACTGCAGCTCGACGACGGCAGCGGCCGCACCTACCAGCTGCGTGAGGGCGCCAACGTCATCGGCCGCGGCCAGGACGCCCAGTTCCGGCTCCCGGACACCGGCGTCTCACGCCGCCACCTGGAGATCCGCTGGGACGGTCAGACCGCGCTGCTGTCGGATCTGAACTCCACCAACGGCACCACCGTCAACAACGCGCCGGTGCAGGAATGGCAGCTCGCCGACGGCGACGTCATCCGCCTGGGCCACTCCGAGATCATCGTCCGCGTGCACTGAGTGCTCACGACGCCCGGTCACAACCCGGGAACATGCGGTCGGCTTGAGGCGTGCACTGATTACCACCCAAGTATCGTGACTTTGCGCCGACGGCGTGATGCGCCGTCGGCGCACCGTGACCGGGACGGAGAGGACGTCAGATGCAGGGGTTGATGCTGCAGCTGACGCGCGTCGGTTTCCTGCTGCTGCTGTGGCTGTTCATCTGGTCGGTGCTGCGCATCCTGCGCACTGACATCTACGCACCCACCGGCGCCGTCATGGTCCGCCGCGGATTGGCGCTGCGCGGCTCGCTGCTACCGAACCGGCAGGCTCGCGGGGTGGCTCGCCACCTCGTCGTCACCGAGGGCGCCCTGGCCGGCACCCGCATCACCCTGGGCAGCCAACCCGTGCTGATCGGGCGCGCCGACGATTCCACCCTGGTGCTGACCGATGACTACGCCTCCACCCGGCACGCCCGGATCTCGCCACGAGGTTCGGAGTGGTACGTCGAAGACCTAGGATCGACCAACGGCACATACCTCGACAGGGCGAAGGTGACGACGGCGGTAAGGGTTCCGATCGGTGCGCCGGTGCGAATCGGCAAGACGGTGATCGAGTTGCGCCCGTGACCCTGGTTCTCCGGTACGCCGCGCGCAGCGACCGCGGCCTCGTCCGCGCCAACAACGAGGACTCCGTCTATGCGGGCGCCCGCCTGCTGGCCCTGGCCGACGGCATGGGCGGCCACGCCGCGGGTGAGGTGGCCTCCCAGCTCGTCATCGCCGCACTGGCCCACCTCGACGACGACGAACCCGGCGGCGACCTGCTGAGCAAGCTGGACAGCGCCGTCCGCGAGGGCAACGCCGCGATCGCCGCGCACGTCGAAGCCGATCCGGAACTCGACGGTATGGGCACCACGCTGACCGCCATCCTCTTCGCGGGCAACCGGCTTGGCCTGGTGCACATCGGCGACTCGCGCGGCTACCTCATGCGCGACGGCGAGCTCAACCAGATCACCAAGGACGACACCTTCGTCCAGACCCTCGTCGACGAGGGCCGCATCACCGCCGAAGAAGCCCACAGCCACCCGCAGCGGTCGCTGATCATGCGGGCGCTCACCGGTCACGAGGTCGAGCCGACGCTGATCATGCGCGAAGCCCGCGCCGGTGACCGCTACCTGCTGTGCTCCGACGGTCTGTCCGATCCGGTCAGCCACGAGACCATCGCCGACGCGCTGCGCATCCCCGACGTCGCCGAGAGCGCCGACCGGCTCATCGAACTCGCCCTGCGCGGTGGCGGACCGGACAACGTCACCGTGGTGGTCGCCGACGTCGTGGACTACGACTACGGCCAAACCCAGCCGATCCTGGCCGGTGCTGTCTCCGGTGACGACGATTCACCGCCGCCCAACACCGCCGCCGGCCGCGCGTCGGCGTTCAACCCGAAGCGCAACGCCCCGAAACGGGTTGTGGCGCAACCGGAAGAACCCGTCAAGAAGCCGCGCTCGCGGCGCCGGATGTTCATGGCCGCCACGGTGCTGGTGCTGCTGGTGCTCGCCGGGCTGGCCGTCGGCCGCGAGATCGTGCGCAACAACTACTACGTCACCGCCCACGAGGGCACGGTCTCGATCATGCGGGGCGTGCAGGGGTCGTTTCTCGGCTACTCACTGCAGGAGCCCTATCTGCTCGGCTGCCTCAACGCCCGCAACGAGCTGTCGCTGATCAGTGCCAACCAGTCCTCGGAGAACCGGAGCTGTCAGCCGCTCGACGTGCAGGACATGCGCGAATCCGAACGCGCGCAGGTGATCGCGGGACTGCCCGGCGGCTCCCTGGACCAGGCCATCGCCCAGATCGAGGAGCTCGCCCGCAGCTCGGTACTGCCCCTCTGCCCCCCGCCCCCGACGACGACCAGGACGCCGCCACCGCCTCCTGCGCCCTCGCCCACGGTCCGCCCTGGGGAGGGCGCTTCTCCGCGTCCGTCCCCCACGCCGTCGTCGCCCGCGGCGAGTCCGGCTCCGGAGACGCCGACGACGGCCACCTCCCCGGGCGCCCCTGTCTCTTATACACATCT
>NZ_LZSU01000016.1 GCF_001665575.1 Mycobacterium sp. 852013-51886_SCH5428379
GATGTGTATAAGAGACAGGCATCGCCGGGGTGCCCAGGGATGCGGGGGCGCCGGGATCGCGCCACGGATCGGGGGCGAATGCGCCGCTGTCCGCGTGCCGGGCCGCATCGAGTGCCCCGGCGTCGGCGGGATGGCGCTGCAGGGACTCGGCGCGGGGTTGGGGGCGGCCGAACGCCTCGGCGAGCACGGGGTCGCTGGCCCTGGGGGTCGGCCGGAACTCGGCGTGCCCACGGTCCTTCTCCACCCCGGTGAACGAACCGGTGACACCGCTGGGCCTGCCGAACGCGCGTTGCGCCGACGGATCCACCGGCGGTCGGTCGACGGGGCGGGGAGCCATGCGGTTGCTCGCGCCGGACTGGTCCTGGTTGGTCACCCGATCCAGCCTACCGGCGCTTGCGGCGGTCCCGCGCGGGGTCCTCAGCAAACTTGGGCTGACTCGAGCCGTCGTCGGCGGGGTGCTGCATGTGCTGCGGGATCTGCGACAACATGTCGAGCAACGACGTGGGGATCGCAATCGGCCGGGAGTCCCGCAACGCGGCCCTGGCCTTGCTCTGGGCGTCCACCTCGGTGGCGCACTGGGCGCACAGCGACAGGTGGTGTGCGGCGCGCATGTGCGCGTTCATGCGCAACTCACCGTCGACGAACGCGGCCATGGCTTCGGTCGAGAGATGTTCGGTGGACCCGAACTGACGCGGGGCGCCGACGGGGGCGTCGCTCTGGGACGCGAACTGGGCGGGCAGCCAGGAGAACGCTCGACGGAACACATGCCCCGGATCGACCATCACCTGCGCTCCCCTCGGTCCTGCGTTTCTCAATGCGTCACCCACTATGAATGTAGCGCGGTAGTGCCCGACGGACACCCGTGATGGTCAGGCCAGCCGAATGTGCGATGCCGCGGCGTCGGCCGAGTGCTTGGCCAGGTGGTCGCGCAGCGCCTGCCTGCCGCGGTGGATGCGGCTACGGACGGTGCCGAGCTTCACGCCCAGCGTGGCGCCGATCTCCTCGTAGGACAGACCTTCGATGTCGCACAGGACGACGGCGGCGCGGAACTCCGGCGGCAGGGAGTCCAGGGCAGCCTGCAGATCCGGACCGAGGCGGGAATCGTGGTAGATCTGCTCGGGGTTCGGGTCGTCGGCGGGCACCCGGTCGTAGTCCTCCGGCAGCGCCTCCATGCGGATGCGGCCGCGGCGCCGGACCATGTCCAGGAACAGGTTCGTGGTGATGCGGTGCAGCCAGCCCTCGAAGGTGCCCGGCTGGTAGTTCTGCACCGAGCGGAACACCCGGATGAAGGTCTCCTGCGTGAGGTCCTCGGCGTCGTGCTGGTTGCCCGAGAGCCGGTAGGCCAGGCGGTACACCCGGTCGGCGTGCTGACGGACCAGTTCGTCCCACGACGGCATCGTCGTCTTGTCGCCGGTCGCGTCGAACACTGCGGTACCGGTGAGCTCGTCGGAGGGCTCGACCCAGTCCGAATCACTGAACTGCTCGAGATGCGCCATCGAGACGGGAGCGGCTGGGGCGGTCGGGGCCGCCCCGGAATTGGTGATCGTCGGATCCTCCATGTCGCGGCTGACAAGGTCCTTCTGCATAGCGTCGTATTCGGCAACGCGTACGGCGACGTCGTTATTCCTGCCCCGACGCCATCTGCCGTGTTCCATGCGAGCCACCGTTCCTGATCGTGGTGTGGGTGGAGTATGAGAGCTATGAACGTTCCCTGAGAATGCCTTTTACCCGCCCGCTCACCTGCGGAAACCCGCGAAATTGGACGGAGATCACACGTTGCGGCGCGGGCGTGTCGCAGGCGCGGCGCTCGCGGCCGGGGGAATACAGTTCGGGCATGGCCAGCACCGACGATCCCGCGGGCGAACCGCGACCCAGCCGCGCGGAGGCGATCGTCGCACACGCCGAGCAGTCCATCTCCGAGGACGGCATCGTCGCCGCGGCGCGGGATCGGGCGGTCGACATCGGCGCCGGCGCGGTCACTCCGGCGGTCGGCGCGCTGCTCAGCGTGCTGGCACGGCTGACCGCCGCGAAGGCAGTCGTCGAGGTCGGCACCGGGGCCGGGGTCAGCGGGCTGTGGCTGCTCTCGGGGATGCGCGAGGACGGGGTGCTGACGACGATCGACGTCGAACCCGAACATCAGCGCATCGCCCGGCAAGCCTTCGCCGAAGCCGGTATCGGCCCCGGACGCACCCGGCTGATCAGCGGCCGCGCCCAGGAGGTGCTCACCCGGCTCGCCGACGATTCCTACGATCTGGTGTTCGTCGACGCCGACCCGGTCGACCAGCCACAGTTCGTCGTCGAGGGCGTACGGCTGCTGCGTCCGGGCGGGGCGATCGTCGTGCACCGGGCGGCCCTCGGCGGGCGGGCCGGCGATGCGAGCGCCAACGATGCCGAGGTGGGTGCGGTCCGCGAGGCCGCCCGCCTGATCGCCGAGGACGAGCGCCTCACGCCGGTGCTGGTGCCGCTCGGCGACGGTCTGCTCGCTGCCGCGCGCGACTGACCCCATTTCTCGCGAAACAGCATTCCCGGTCGTCAACCGGGCGTCTTGGCAACCCGGAACGCTGTTTCGCGCACGACTCTTGACGCGTGACTGAACGCGCGTTTAGCCTATTGAACATGCGTTCAGCGCCCGACGATCGAACCACCGTTGCCCGCATCCGCGATGCGGCCATCGCGGCGTTCGGCGAGCACGGTTTCGACGTCGGGGTCCGCACCATCGCCCAAGCCGCGGGTGTGAGCCCCGCACTGGTGATCCACCACTTCGGATCGAAGGAGAACCTGCGCACGGTCTGTGACGAACACATCGCCGAGGAGATCCGCAGCGGCAAGTCCGCGACGATCCAGAGCAACGACCCCGCGACGTGGTTGGCACAGATGGCCGAGATCGAGTCGTATGCCCCGATCATGGCGTACCTGGTACGCAGCATGCAGTCGGGTAGCGGTTTGGCGAAGACGTTGTGGCGCAGGATGATCGACAACGCCGAGCAGTATCTCGACGAGGGCGTGCGGGCTGGCACCGTCAAGCCGAGCGCCGATCCGCGGGCCAGGGCCCGCTTTCTCACGATGGCCAACGGCGGCTCGTTCCTGCTCTATCTGCAGCTGCACGAGACACCCGGCGATCTGCGCGGGGTGCTGCACGACTACACCGAGGACATGGTGGTGCCCGCGCTCGAGCTCTACACCAACGGTCTGATGGCCGATTCGACCATGTACGACGCTTTTCGTGCACAGCGGGAGAAGAAGGGAGACGGCGATGACCGACCATGACAGCGGTGGCCCCGCGGTCGAGATCCGCGGGCTGGTGAAGACTTTTGGACGCACCAGAGCACTCGACGGCCTCGACCTGACCGTGTGGCCCGGCAGTGTCAGTGGCTTCCTCGGCCCCAACGGCGCGGGCAAGTCCACCGCCATCCGGGTGCTGCTCGGCCTGCTGCGCGCGGACTCCGGCTCGGTGCGCCTGCTCGGCGGCGATCCTTGGCGCGACGCGGTGGACCTGCACCGAGACATCGCCTACGTGCCGGGTGACGTCACGCTGTGGCCGAATCTGACCGGCCTGCAGGCGATCGACTTCCTGGCCGGTCTGCGCGGCGACGGCGTCGTGAACACCCGTCGCCGCGACGAGCTGATCGACCGCTTCGAACTCGACCCGCACAAGAAGGCGCGCACCTATTCGAAGGGCAACCGCCAGAAGGTCGCCCTCGTCGCCGCGTTCAGTACGGCCGCCCGGCTCTACATCCTCGACGAGCCCACATCCGGCCTGGACCCCTTGATGGAGAAGGCTTTTCAGGAGTGCGTCGCGGAGGTGGCCCGCAACGGCGCGGCAGTGCTGCTGTCCAGTCACATCCTGGCCGAGGTCGAGAAGCTCTGTGACAGCGTGACGATCATCCGTGCGGGCCGCACCGTCCGGGCGGGCCCCCTTGACGAGCTGCGGCATCTGATGCGCACGACCGTGACGGTGCGCACCCGCACCGATGCCCGGGCGCTGCACGCCGAACCGTTCACCCACGACCTCAGCACGTCCGACGGGCTGACCCGGTTCTCGGTGAACCGCACCGATCTCGACGCGGCGATGGCGCGGCTGACGAGCCTGGGGATCGAGGAACTCACCGTCACCCCGGCCTCACTGGAAGACATGTTCCTGCGCGAGTATTCGGATACCCGGTCATGACCACCGGGGTGGGCGCCCTGCTGCGGCTCGCCGTGCGTCGCGATCGTGTCCGGCTGACGGTGTGGATCGCCGCGCTGACCCTGCTGATGGCCTACGCGCCCAACGCGTTACGCCTCGCCTACCCCGACGAGGCCTCGCGGCTCTCTCGCGTCCAGCTGCTCAAGACCCCCGCGGGCATCATCATGGGCGGGCCGATGTTCGGCGGCAACGAGACCGACCTCGGCGCGATGATGGCCAACGAGATGATGCTGACGCTCATCGTGGCCGCCTCGATCCTGGCCATCCTCACCGTCATCCGCCACACCCGCGCCGAGGAGGAGAGCGGCGCCGCCGAACTCGTGCTGTCCTCGGTCGTCGGTCGCCACGCCCGTACGACGGCGGCGCTCCTCCTCGTCGGCGGTGTCAACGCGATACTGACGATCACCATGACCGTTGCGATGGCCACCGCCGGCTTCGACGTGGTCGACACCGCCGCCATGTGCCTCGGGGTGACTGCGGTGGCGATGCTCTTCGGCGCGGTCGCGGCCGTGTCGGCGCAGCTGTGGCGGCAGTCCCGCACCGCCACCGGGGCGGCGCTGGCCGTACTCGCGGCCGCGGTGCTGGTGCGCGGCGTCGGAGACGTGATCGACCACTCCGGCAGCGCGCTGAGCTGGGTCTCCCCCATCGCCTGGGCACAGCAGATGCGGTCGTTCGTCGCGCTGCGGTGGTGGCCGCTGGCACTACTGGTGGCGCTGACCGCCGTGCTGATCGTGCTGGCCGCGGTGCTCGAGCAGCGCAGGCAGTACGACGGCGGGACGATCCCCGCCACCGGCGACCGGCCCGGTGCGCCGGCGATCCGCGGCGTATTCGGTCTGCACCTGACGCTGGTGCGCGGGCTGACGGTTGCGTGGGGCGCCGGACTGTTCCTCGCCGGGCTCGCGTTCGGTTCGATGACGAAATCGCTGCAGGACGCCGCGCAGACCAATGAACTGCTGGCACGCGTGCTCGACGCGCAGGGGACCGACGGCGTGTACACGACGATGACGCAGTTCCTCGGTGCGGCCTGCAGCGCGTACGTCGTCACCGCGGTGCTGCGGATGCACACCGAGGAGGAGTCCGGCCGCGCCGAGACGGTACTGGCCGGTGCGGTGTCGCGCTGGCGGTGGCTGTTGTCCGCGGTGGCCGCGGCGCTGTTAGGCGCCACGGTGCTGATGGTCGCAGCCGGGTTCGGCAACGGCCTCGGCGCGGGGCTCACGCTCGGCGAACCGGCCACGGTCGTACGGTTGACGCTCGCCGGGGTGGCGTTCGTCCCGGCGATGGCCGCGATGGCCGGGGTGGCGGCGCTGGCGTTCGCGCTGCGCCGCACCTGGCCGGCGTGGGCGGCGGTCGCCTTCGTCGTCGTCTCGCTGTATCTCGGTGCGCTGCTTCGACTTCCGCAGTGGCTGCTCGACGTGTCACCGATCGGTCAGACGACGGCGCCCAGCGATTATCCGGTCGCCGCGCTCACCGTCATGATCCTCGTCGCGGCGGTGCTCACCCTGTCGGCGGGCCTGCTCTACCGGCGCCGCGACGCGGCGTGAAGCGGATGCGCCAGATCCCCTAGATCCAGATGCCCTTGCCGACGGCGACCACGCCGCCTGCGCTGACCGAGAAGCGTTCGCGGTCCTTCTCGAGGTCGACACCGACCATCTCGCCGGGGCCGACGACCACGTTCTTGTCGAGGATCGCGTGGCGCACCACCGCGCCGCGCCCGATCCGCGCGCCGGGCATGATCACGCTGCCCTCGACGATCGCGCCGTCGTCGACGACGACGTTGGACGAAAGCACCGAATTGCGGACCGAGGACGCCGAGATGATGCTGCCCGCGCCGACCACCGACTCCTGGGCGGAGCCGCCGTTGACGAACTTGGCCGGCGCGAGGTTGTCGGACTCGCCGCGGATCGGCCAGCGCTTGTTGTACAGGTTGAAGATCGGGTGCACCGAGACCAGATCCATGTGCGCGTCGTAGAACGCGTCGAGCGTCCCGACGTCGCGCCAATAGCCGTGGTCGCGCTCCGTGGCGCCGGGGACCTCGTTGTCGCTGAAGTCGTAGACCGCGGCCATCCCGTCGGCGACCAGCCGCGGGATGATGTCGCCGCCCATGTCGTGGTCGGAGTGGTCGTCGTCGGCGTCGGCGCGGATCGCGTCGATGAGGACCTTGGTGGTGAAGATGTAGTTGCCCATCGACGCGAACGTCTGCTCGGGGTCGTCGGGCGTGCCCGGCGGATCGGCGGGTTTCTCGATGAAGCTCTTGATGCGGCCGGACTCGTCGGCGTCGATGCAGCCGAATGCGGTGGCCTCCGAGCGCGGCACGCGGATCCCGGCGACCGTCGCCCCCGCCCCGCTCTCGATGTGGAACTGCAGCATCTGCTCGGGGTCCATGCGGTACACGTGGTCGGCGCCGAACACCACGATGTAGTCGGGGTCCTCGTCGTAGATGAGGTTCAGCGACTGGTAGATCGCGTCGGCCGAACCGGTGTACCAACGCGGCCCGAGGCGTTGCTGTGCCGGCACGGGCGTGATGTATTCACCGGCCAGGCCGCTCAGCCGCCAGGTCTGCGAGATGTGCCGGTCCAGCGAGTGCGACTTGTATTGCGTCAGAACGCAGATGCGCAGATACCGGGCGTTGACCAGATTCGACAGCACGAAGTCGATGAGCCGGTAGGCCCCTCCGAAGGGAACGGCGGGCTTGGCTCGGTCGGCCGTGAGCGGATACAGCCGTTTGCCCTCTCCGCCGGCCAGGACGATGCCCAGCACGTGTGGCAGTTCCCTCATGACCCCAACCCTATTCGTCGGTACTGACTGCGGCTAGCCGTTGCCTGATACGCACACTACGGTCGTGGTTATGAGGGTGGCGATGATGACGCGGGAATATCCACCCGAGGTGTACGGCGGGGCCGGTGTCCACGTCACCGAACTCGTCCGCGAATTGCGCCGTCTCGTCGAGGTCGACGTGCACTGCATGGGGGCGCCGCGTCCCGGCGCGTTCGTCGCCCAGCCGGACCCGGCGCTCAAGGGCGCCAACGCCGCCCTGGCCACCCTGTCGACGGATCTGAACATGGTCAACGCCGCAGTCGGTGCGACGGTCGTGCACAGCCACACGTGGTACGCCGGGATGGCGGGTCACCTGTCGGCGCTGCTGTACGGCATCCCGCACGTGCTGACCGCACACTCGCTGGAGCCGATGCGGCCGTGGAAGGCCGAACAGCTCGGCGGCGGCTACCGGGTGTCGTCCTGGGTGGAGAAGACGGCCGTCGAGGCCGCCGACGCGGTGATCGCCGTCAGCTCCGGGATGCGCGACGACGTCCTGAAGACCTATCCGGCGCTGGACCCGGGCCGGGTGCACGTGGTGCGCAACGGCATCGACACCGACGTGTGGCATCCGGTCGAACCGCAGGCCGGGGAGTCGGTGCTGGCCGAACTCGGAGTCGATCCGACGCGGCCGATCGTGGCGTTCGTCGGCCGCATCACCCGGCAGAAGGGGGTGGCCCACCTCGTTGCGGCGGCGCACCGCTTCGCCCCCGACGTGCAGCTGGTGCTGTGCGCCGGCGCGCCGGACACCCCGGAGATCGCCGCCGAGGTGACGACCGCAGTACAGGGGCTGGCCCGTGCCCGCAGCGGCGTGTTCTGGGTCCGCGAGATGCTGCCGATCGGCAAGATCCGGGAGATCCTCTCCGCGGCAACGGTGTTCGTATGCCCGTCGGTGTACGAGCCGCTGGGCATCGTGAACCTGGAGGCGATGGCCTGCGGGACGGCGGTGGTGGCCTCCGACGTCGGCGGCATCCCGGAGGTCGTCGCCGACCGCCAGACGGGCCTACTGGTCCACTACGACCCCAACGACGCGGTCTTCTTCGAGATCCGCCTCGCCGACGCCGTCAACTCGCTGATCGCCGATCCCGACCGGGCACGCCAGTACGGCGCGGCCGGCCGGGAGCGGTGTATCGCGGAGTTCTCCTGGGCGCACATCGCCGAGCAGACCGTGGAGATCTACAACAGAGTTTCGGCCTAGGCTCCGCGTCGCGGCTGTGCGCTAGCTGGTGACGTTCTTCAGTTCGTCGCCGAGCGCCGAAGCCTCGTCGGGAGTCAGTTCGACGACCAGCCGCCCGCCACCTTCGAGCGGTACCCGCATCACGATGCCGCGCCCCTCCTTGGTTGCTTCCAAAGGACCGTCACCGGTCCGGGGCTTCATCGCCGCCATCGAGAGCTCCCTCCACATGAGCCGACCGCCACCAGACGGAACGATCGAGCCGGACCCGCCACCTCTTGGACGTGTCTCGGCGCCAACTCCTCTATTCTTCCCTATCCGGGCCTCGGCGTGTGCCAAGACCCTGTGCAGCGACGTGTCCGGGCGCTCAGCGCACCGGTGGAACCCAGCAGGCGACGACGTGATCGTCGACCATTCCGGTCGCCTGCATCAGCGCGTAGGCCGTCGTCGGGCCGACGAAGCGGAAGCCCCGGCGCTTGAGCTCCTTGGCCATCGCGGTGGACTCGGGCGTCACCGCGGGCACCTCGGAGAGTGCGGCGGGACGCGGCCTGGGCGGCGGCGCGAACGACCACAGGAGTTCGCCGAGATCCACGTCCAGTGCGGCGACGGCACGGGCGTTGGCGATCGTGGCCTCGATCTTGGCGCGGTTGCGCACGATGCCCACGTCGGCCATCAGCCGTTCGACGTCATGGGTGGTGTAACCGGCCACGCGGTCGACGTCGAAACCGTCGAATGCGCGCCGGAAGTTCTCCCGTTTCCGCAGGATGATGAGCCAGGACAGCCCGCTCTGGAACGCCTCGAGGCTGATCCGCTCGAACAGAGGCGCCGTATCGCGGACCGGCTGCCCCCACTCATAGTCGTGGTAGTCGCGGTAGAGCGTGAAATCCGCGGCTGACAGCCGGGAGCCGTCCAGCCAGCCGCACCGGGCCCGGCCGTCGTCGGGCACCGGATCGGTCATGGTGACGGCTCGTCGGCCAGCTCGTCGGCCCGCGTCTGCGCCGCCCGGACGGCGTCGAGTTCACCGCGCAGCGCATCGATCTCCTGGCCCAGCCGGTCGAGCACCCAGTCCACCTCGGCGGCCTTGTAACCGCGCAGCGTCTGGGTGAACTTCAGCGCGCCCACGTCGGCGCCGGTGACACCCGAGGCGGGCAGCACGGTGGCGGTGGTGGCACGGGGCAGCGGAGGCAGCGATTCACCGCGGCCGAAGAGCACGCTGCCGATCCCGAACAGCACCGTGGCGACCAGCACCAGGACCACCAGATAGAGCAGTATCAACGTCACAACGTCGATCTTGCCCGACCGCTCCTCGCTACGGCCGCAGGCTGACCATCGGCGGACGGTCCTCCAGCGAGACGCCCGACGCGCGCGGCGAGAAGCCGTCACCGTCGGCGAAGAACTGGGTCAGCCCCACCCCGGAGTCCGGGATGCCGCAGCGCGACATCAGCGTGGCGATGACCTGTCGGCTCATCGCCGCCAACTCCGTCAGCGGCCGGTTGCGGTGCGTGCGCACGCCGAGGTTGACCTGGGCGATGCCGTCCAGCCCGACCCGGTCGTAGGCGTCGACCAGCAGTCCGATCTCCACGCCGTAGCCCGGCGCGAACGGCACTGCCGTCAACAGCTCCCGGGTACCCGCGTACTCGCCGCCCAGCGGCTGCAGCAGGCAGGTCAACTCGGGGCGCAACGAGGCCAGCAGCGGGCGGGCGACCAGTTCGGTGACTCGGCCCCCGCCGTTGGCGTCCTCGCGTCCGCTCACCATGAGCGGCCTGCGGTAGAAGCCCTTCACCAGGTGCACCCCCGGCGTCACCAGCAGCGGCCCGAGCAGGTTCGGGACGAACATCGGGTCAGGGTCGAGCAGATCGGAGTCGACGAAGACGATGAGGTCCCCGGTGGTGGCGGCCAGCGAACGCCACAGCACCTCACCTTTGCCAGGCTGCGGGTTGACCTCCGGCAGCGCCGCCTCGCGGCTGATCACGCGGGCGCCCGCGGCGACGGCGCGGATCGCGGTGTCATCGGTGGATCCGGAGTCCAGCACGACGAGTTCGTCGACCAATCCGCCGAGCAGCGGCGTGATGGTCTCGACCACCCCGGCGACGGTCTCCTCTTCGTTGAGCGCGGGCAGCACGACAGAGACGGTGCGGCCGGCCTTGGCGGCCTCGAGTTCGGCGATCGTCCAGGTGGGCCGGTTCCAGCTGTTGGTCTCGAACCAGGGGTGCTGCGCGATGGCGTCCGCGGCGCGGAGTTCAGTGGTCAGATCCGAGATCAGTTCCGGAAATGCGGTCATGCCAGTCCCCTCACCGTGCGCGTCGGCGGACGCGTGCCCTGTATCGACGCGACCATCTCCAGCACGCGTCGAGTGGGTCCGACCTCGTGGACCCGGAACATCGCCGCCCCGGCCGCCGCGGAGAGTGCGGTGGCGGCGAGCGTGCCCTCGAGCCGTTCGGTCAGTCCCACACCCAGAGTCTCCCCGACGAAATCCTTGTTACTCAGGGCCATCAGGACGGGCCATCCAGTGTTAACAAGGTCTTCCACGTGCCGCAACAAACTGAGGCCGTGATGGGTGTTCTTGCCGAAATCGTGGGTCGGATCGATCAGGATCCGGTCGCGGGCGACACCCGCCGCCGCCGCGCGCTGCGCGGCCGACGTCACCTCCGCGATGACGTCGTCGACCACCCCGCGCTCGGTGATGCCGTAGTGCACGCGGAACGGCCGGGTCCGCGGCACCGCGCCGCCGGTGTGTGAGCAGACCAGGCCCGCGCCGAACTCCGCGGCCACGTCGACCAGGCCGGGGTCCACGCCGCCCCAGGTGTCGTTGATCAGGTCGGCGCCGGCTGCGCAGGCCTGTTTGGCGACCGTCGCGCGCCAGGTGTCCACGCTGATCACGACGTCGGGGAAGGTGGCCCGCAGCCACTCGACGAACGGGACCACGCGGGCGATCTCCTCGTCGGCGTCCACGGTCTGCCCCGGGCCCGCCTTGACCCCGCCGACGTCGACGACGTCCGCGCCCTCCTCGACGACGCGGTGGGCGGTCTCCTTGGCGGCCTCGTCGGTGAAGGACGCCCCGCGGTCGTAGAACGAGTCCGGCGTCCGGTTCACGATCGCCATGATCAGCGCTCGGTCGCCGGCGACGGGGCGTCCGCAGAAGGTGGACTGCACACCCCCAGGCTACGGACGTGTGAATTCGACCTGTTGCAGCGCGGATTCCCGCGATGATCGAGGCAGTCGGCCATCCACCATACGAAAGGAAGCGCGTGATGAAGATGCGAGCCGCCCGGATGTACGGGTACAAGCAGCCGCTGCGCCTCGAAGAGATCGACGTCCCCTCCGTGGCGCCCGACGAGGTCCTGGTCCGGGTCGGCGGCGCCGGGATGTGCCGGACCGACTGGCAGCTGATCGACGGGTATTTCGATACCGGGCTGGACATGAACTATCCGATCACTCCCGGTCATGAGGTCGCCGGCTGGATCGACCACGTCGGCGCCGACGTTCCGCGGTCGGCCGGCCTGTCGGAGGGCGATCAGGTGGTGGTTTTCGGCAGCTGGGGCGACGGCGCCTGCCGTCAGTGCCACGAGGGCAACGAGCAACTGTGCGCGCACGGTGTGTGGGCCGGTTTCGGTCCGCACGGCGGTTACCAGGAGTACCTGCCCGTCAACTACCGCTACCTGATCAAGATGCCCGGCGACGGCGACCTCTCCCCCGACACCCTCGCGCCGCTGACCGATGCCGGCCTGACCCCCTACCGCGGCCTGAAGAAGTTACGCGCGGCCGGGCATCTGGGTCCCGGCCGGACGGTGGCCGTCAACGGAATCGGCGGGCTCGGCAGCTACGGCATCCAGTACGCGAAACTGCTCGGCGGCGGCGCCGACGTCGTCGCGTTCGCCCGCACCGACGACAAACTCAAGATCGCCCTGGACAACGGCGCGGACCACGCCATCAACGTCCGCGGTAAGGACACCGACGCCGTCCGGGCCGAACTCGAAGCGTTCACCGGCCGCGGCGAACTCGACGCGGTGATCGACTGCGCGGGTTCGGAGGACTCGATCCGGCTGGCGTTCGCCCTGCTGGCCGCCGAGGGCGCCGTGGCGTCGGTGGGCCTCATCGGCAACCGCGTCGACATCCCGCTGTTCCCGCTGGTGGCCCGCGAGTACACGTACTTCGGCTCGTTCTGGGGCAACTACAACGACCTCACCGAGGTGCTCGCGCTGGCCCGGGCGGGGCAGATCAAGCACACGGTCACTCGGGTCCGGTTCGACGACGTCAACGACACCCTCGAGGCGATCGCCCGCGGCGAGGTGCTCGGCCGCGCGGTGATCGTCTACGACTGACGTCTACTTCGGCTTCTTGCCGTCCTTGACCTCGGTGAGGTAGTCCTCGTAGAACGGCACGTAGCCCTCGTCCTTACCGGACAGCACGTAGATCGGGTCGGACACCTCGACGTTGTCCTCGTCGCCCTCACCGCTGCTGCCGCCGTAGCCCTCCTTGCGCAGATCGACCTTCTGGCTCTTGAAGGTCGAGGTGTGCGCCAGCTCCTCGACCACTCGCACGAACAGCGGAACGGCGTAGCCGGGCAGCTTGCTGTGCACCGCGTCGGCCAATTTCTTGCCGTCGAACTCCCGGCCCTTCTTGAGCTGGATGGCGGCCATGCCGGCCCGCCCACCGGTGTGGGGCACCTCGACGCCGAACACCGTGGCTTCCTCGATCTGCTCGTCGGTGGACACGGCGGCCTCGACCTCGGTGGTCGCGACGTTCTCGCCCTTCCACCGGAAGGTGTCACCGAGGCGGTCGGTGAACGCGGCGTGAAAGAACCCCTGGGCGCGCATCAGATCGCCGGTGTTGAACCACACGTCGCCGTCCTTGAAGGCGTCGCGGACCAGCTTCTTCTCGGATTCTTTGTCATCGGTGTAGCCGTCGAACGGCTGGAAGCTGCTCACCTTGCTCAGCAGCAGACCCGGCTGACCGTGCCGGACCTTCTTGACCCGGCCCTTGTCGTCGCGGACCGGGTCGCCGGTCTCGCCGTCGTACTCGACGAACGCCACCGGCGTCGGGCAGATGCCGGTGGTCTTGTCCAGGTTGAAGAAGTTGACGAACGCCGTGTTGCTCTCGCTGGCGGAATAGAACTCGCAGACCCGCTCGATGCCGAAACGCTCGGTGAACTGATCCCAGATCGCCGGTCGCAGACCGTTGCCGGCGATGACGCGCACCCTGTGCTTGCGGTCGGTGTCCTTCTCGGGCTGGTTGAGCAGATACCCGCAGATCTCGCCGATGTAGACGAACGCCGTGGCGTCGTAGCGAATGACGTCGTCCCAGAACTTCGACGCCGAGAACGACTTGCCGATCGCCAGCGTCGCCCCGGAGTTGAGGACCGCGGACAGCGCGACCGTCAGCGCGTTGTTGTGGTAGAGCGGCAGGCAGCAGTACAGGGTGTCGTCGGTGCGCAGACGCATCCCCATGCCGCCGAAGCCGGCGAGTGCGCGCAGCCAGCGGTAGTGGGTCATCACGCTGGCCTTGGGCATGCCGGTGGTGCCCGAGGTGAAGATGTAGAACGCTTTGTCCTTCGCGAGGACGGCCGAGGTGGCGGCCGGGTTACTCGACGGGGCGGTCTCCGCGAGGCGCTGGAATTCGTCGAGGGTGATCAACGCCGAGGTGTCGGCGCCGCTCTCCTTGATCGGGTCGACGAAGTCCGGGTCGGCGACCACGACGGTCGCCTCGAGCAGTCCGAGGCTGTGCGCGAGCACGTCCCCGGTCTGGTTGTAGTTGAGCATCCCCGAGATCGCGCCGCACTTGACCGCGGCGAGCATCAGCAGGATGGGTTCGGGTGAGTTGCGCAGCATGATGCCGACGACGTCACCCTTACCCACACCGCGGGCGGCCATTACCGCGGCATAGCGGTTGACGGTCTCGTTGGCCTCGCCGTAGGTGATCTCGCGATCCTCGAACTTGAGGAAGATGTTGTCGGCGTGCCGCGCCGCGCGTTCCTGGAAGACCTTGCCGATCGAGGTCTTCGCCGACGGCCTCGCGAGGAAGCCGGTGAACACTCCGCGCAGGATGACCGGCGCGTCCATGATGATTCCTGGCACCTGACTGGCGATGTCCAGCAACCCGACGCTGCTGCGGGTGCCCGACTTGTCGTCGCTCATGCCTGTTCGTTCCCTCCACTGTTCGTTTGTCGAAACACCCTAGTGACCCTCGTCACCGCCGCGGCGCGCACGCATCCAACGCTGCGGACACGTCCTCGACCACGATCAACCGGTCCAGCGCGGCCTGGACGACATATCCGCTGTCGACCAGTCCGTGCAACCAGGCCAGCAGACCGCCGTAATGGCCGATCGGGTCGAGTATCACCACCGGCTTGTCATGCATACCCAAAACAGCGGCAGTCCAGGCTTCGAAGAATTCCTCGAGGGTGCCGATGCCGCCGGGCAGGGCCAGGAACGCATCCGCACGGTCCTCCATCACCTGTTTGCGTTCCCGCATGGTGTCGGTGACGACGAGTTCGTCGGCGTCGACGTCGGCGACCTCCCGGTGCACCAGCGCCTTCGGGATGACGCCGATCGTGCGGCCGCCGTGCGACCGTGCGGCCGAGGCGACCGCACCCATCGCCGACACGTTCCCGCCGCCGGAGACCAGGGTCCAGCCACGGTCCGCGATCGCCTCGCCGACGCGGGCGGCCAGATCCGTCAGCTCGGGGTGGGTCGGGCCGGAGGCGCAGTACACGCAGACCGCCCAGGGACGTTCGAGATCGCGGGACACACGCACAAGTTAGACCTAGACTCCGGCGGTGCCTGTCGATTGGGTGGTGGCGCCGACAGATCCGGCACTGGAGACGATCCGGGCCGGTGTCGCGCAGGGGTCCGGCGCGGTCCTGATCGGCCCGGCCGGCGTGGGCAAGACGACGCTGTTGCGGCTGGCCGGCGAGCGGCTCGCCGACGCGGCCCAGGTGACGTCCATGGTGACGGCGACGGCGTCGACGGGCGCCATCCCGTTCGGCGCGTTCCGCGATCTGCTCGACATCCCGCCGACGGGGAAGACGGCGGCGATCCTGCGCGCGGCGCGCGAGACGCTGCGCGGCCGGCTGCTCCTGGTCGACGACGCCCATCAGCTCGATCCGTTGTCGGCGACGCTGCTGCACCAGCTGGCGCTGGACGGGACGGCGCGGCTCGTTGTCGCGGTGGCTGCCGGGGCGCCGGCTCCCGATCAGGTGAGCTCGCTGTGGCTGGACGACCTGTTGACGCGGGTCGACCTGGATCCGGCCGGCCACGACGACACGCGGGTGGCGGCCCAGGCCGAGGCGTTCGTGGCGGACCTCGCTCCGGACGCGCGGCGCGCTCTGGAGTGTCTGGCGGTAGAGAACCCGCTCGAGGCCGGCGTGCTCACCGCGATCGCGGGCTCGGACGCGCTCGACGCCGCGGTGGCAGCGGAAGCGGTCCGCGTCGTCGGTGACAGCGTCCGCGCCGCCCACCCGCTGTTCGTCGACGCCATGCGCGGCATCGCAGGTGGTCCTGAAATACGCCGCCTCCGTACCGAACTCGTCGCGGTCCTCGCCGCGCGCCGGCCAACCGGGGTGCTGCAGCGGTTACGGCTGGCGGCGCTGGCCCTCGACAGCGATCACGAACTGCCCGCCGCTGATCTCACCGCCGCGGCGCAGGAGGCGCTGCGGCTGGGCGATCTGCAGCTCAGCGAACGGCTGGCCCGCGTCGCGCTGCAGCGCGCGGGTGACCTGGCGTCACGGCTGGCGCTCGGGTATGCCTTGACCTGGCAGGGCCGCGGGCGGGAGGCCGATGCGGTGCTGGCCGACGTCGACGAGACCGCCCTGTCCGACGACGAGCTGATGGCGTGGGCGCTGCCGCGGGCCGCGAACCAGTTCTGGATGCTGTCCGAACCCGAGCGTGCGACGGCGTTCCTGCGCACGGTGCGCGGCCGGGTCGCCGGCTCGGGGGCGCGGATCACGATCGACGCGCTGTCGTCGACGTTCGCGATGAACGCCGGGATGCCCGCCAAGGCCATGGAACTCGTCACCGCGGTGCTGGCCTCGCCCGACGCCGACGAGACCGCGGTCGGCTGGGCCAGCGCGGCGGGCGCCCTGAGCTGCGCGCGGATGGGCCGGCTGGTCGAGGTGGACGCGTTGGCCGATCAGGCCCTGGCGACGCAGGCTCCGGGGCTGCTCCGGTTCACCAGCGGCTTCGGGCAGACCACCACGCACCTGTTCGCCGGCGACCTGGACCGCGCCCACGAACTCGCGCGCCGGCTCACCGAATTCGCCGAATGGCAGCAGCCGGGCCGGGCGATCGGCGAGGTGCTGATCGCCGACGTGTTGATCGCCCGCGGTGAACTCGACGCCGCGGTCACCCTGCTGCGCGACGCCGCGGCGACGCTCGCGCCGACCGGATACTCGTGGGGTCCGCTGGCGTGGATGCTGCTGGCACAGGCGCTCGGCCAGCAGGGCGCCACGGTCGAGGCGGGTAAAGCGCTGGCGCGCGCCGAATCCCGGCACGGTCTCAAGTCGATGCTGTTCGCCCCCGAGCTGGGGATAGGCCGGGCGTGGACGATGGCTGCGCGCAAGGACGGCCACGGTGCGGTCGCCGCCGCCCGCGAGGCGGCCCGCAGTGCCGAGCGGGGCGGTCAGCTCGCGGTGGCGCTGCGCGCGCTGCACGACGCGGTGCGTCTCGGCGACGCCAGGGCGGCCGATCAGATGGTGCGGTTGGGTCTGGACTGTGAATACGGCCGGCTCGCGCTGTGGCACGCCAAGGCGTTCGCGGCCGCCGACGCGGACGGTTTGGACGCCGCCGCCGCGGCGCTGGCCGGCATCGGCATGCACGGCGCGGCGGCCGATGCGATGCGCCAGGCCGACGCGGTGCGCGGCTGAAATCAGTGACGCGGTGGTCCGCTGCCCGGCCGTAGACTTCGGGGCGGACGAATCTGGGGAGGTGACCGCCGATGAGTGGACCGTTGAACGTACAGACCGACGGCCTGCGTCAGTTCTCGCAGACCCACTCCGATGTCGCGTCGCGGGTGTCGCAGCTGGTCAGCGGAGCTCCGACCGCTGCGGGCGTGGAGACCACGCACGGTCCGATCGCCTCGGCCGTCCAGTCCGCGCTCAGCGACGTGCTGGGTTCGCGCACCGGATCGCTGCAGAACACCGCGACCAGCGGCAACACCATCTCCGGCTTGCTGCGGAAGGCCGCGCAGATGTACGACGACGGCGACCGCGAGGGTGCGGCGAAGGTCAGGGCGGCCGCCGAGGCGATGAGTGCGCAGGCGGCACCTCAATCCTCCCGCAACACACCCTGATCGAGCCTCAGCCACCGCTGCACGCCGATCCGCTCGAGGAACGTCGCATCATGGCTCACGACGACGAATCCGCCCTCGTACGCGTTCAGCGCCGACTCCAACTGGCCGACGCTGACCAGGTCGAGATTGTTCGTCGGCTCATCGAGCAACAGCAGCTGCGGCGCCGGTTCTGCGGCCAGCACGCACGCCAGCGTGGCACGCAGCCGCTCCCCTCCGGAGAGCGCGGACACGGGAAGGTCGATGCGGTCGCCGCGGAACAGGAACTGCGCCAGTAGATGTCGTCGCCGGGTGAGGTCCATCCCGGGTGCGTATGCGGCCAGGTTCTCCGCGACCGACCGGTGCTCGTCGAGCAGGTCGAGACGCTGAGAGAGGTAGGCCACCCGGCCGGCGGCGCGCTGGACGGCACCGGCGCGCGGGGTGAGCTCGCCGGCGAGGATGCGCAGCAGCGTCGACTTGCCCGCCCCGTTGGGACCCGCCAGTGCGACGCGTTCCGGGCCACGGACGGAGAGGTTGATTCCGTTGTCCGCGAACAGTTCTCGTCCACCGTGATCGAAGTGCACGCCGGAGGCGGTGACCAGATCGCGGCCTGCAGGCACCTGGGTGTCCGGTAGGTCGACGACGATGGCGTCGTCGTCGCGCAGCGCCCGTTCGGCGGCGTCGAGGCGCGTCTTGGCGACGTCGACGCGTCTGGCGTGCACGTCGTCGGCTTTCGCGGCGGACTCCTGTGCGCGGCGCTTCCTGGCCCCGGCGACGATCTTCGGCAGCCCGGCGTCCTTGAGATTGCGTGCGGCCGTACCGGATCGGCGGGCCGCGCGTTCTCTCGCCTGCTGCAGTTGGCGCTTCTGGCGGTCGAGCTGCTGTTCGGCGCTGCGCACATCGCTCTCGGCGGCCCGCTGCGCCTCCTGCACCGCATGCTCGTATTCGGTGAAACCGCCGCCGAAGAACAGCATGTCGCCGCGGCGCAGCTCGGCGGTCCGGTCCATCCGGTCCAGCAGCATCCGGTCGTGACTGACCAACAGCAGGCTGCCGGCAAAACCATCGAGGGCCGCGTACAGGGCGTGCCGGGCGTCGGCGTCGAGGTTGTTGGTGGGCTCGTCGAGCAACAGCACGTCCGGGGCCGCGATGAGCTGCGCCGCCAGCCCGAGCGACACGACCTCGCCGCCGGACAGCGTGCCCAGCGGACGGTCCAGCGCGACGTCGGCGAGTCCGAGCCGGTCGAGGTGCGCGCGGGCCCGCTCCTCGATGTCCCAGTCCTCTCCGATGGCGGTGAACACCTCCTCACCGGCGTCGCCGGCGGCGAGCGCGTCCAGCGCCGCCAGCACCGGCGCGATACCCAATACGTCGGCGACGGTGCGGACCGCGTCGAAGGTCAGGTGCTGCGGCAGGTAGCCGAGGGTGCCGTCGACGGTGACCGAGCCCGACGTGGGTTTGAGGTCACCGGCGATCAGCTTGAGCAGGGTCGATTTCCCAGCCCCGTTCGGCGCGACCAACCCGGTGCGGCCGGGTCCGATGGTGAACGACAGGTCGTCGAACAGAACCGTGTCGTCCGGCCAGGAGAACGACAGGGCGGACGCAACGATGGACGAAGTAGACATGGTGAGGGACTCCTCGAGCGGAGGACGCGGGCACATGGCACCGCGAAACGACAGGACGAACAGCGCGCTCCGGTCACCCGGAGATGTCGTCGTCTCCCCACATGTCTTCCAGGGTAAGCGCGTCCGTCAAGCGGATAAATAGCCGCGCAGCATCCGGGTGGCCGCGGTGATCTGCTCGACCGAGACCCGCTCGTCGGCGCGGTGGGCCAGGTTGGGATCACCCGGTCCGTAGTTGACCGCCGGAATGCCGAGCGCGGCGAACCGCGCGACGTCCGTCCACCCGTATTTGGCGCGCACCTGTCCGCCTGCGGCCTCGACCAGCGCCGCGGCGGCGGGGCGGGTGAGTCCGGGCAGCGCGCCGGCGGCCGCGTCCGTCTGCTCCACGGTGACGTCGAGGCCGTCGAACACCTCGTGGACGTGGGCCAGCGCCTGATCGACGCTGCGGTCGGGGGCGAAGCGGAAGTTCACGGTCACGCTCGCCGCGTCGGGGATCACGTTGCCTGCGATGCCGCCGTCGATCCGGACCGCCGACAGCCCTTCGCGGTAGACGCAGCCGTCGATGTCGATGTCACGGGCGTGGTAGCCGCTCAGCCGGTCGAGCACCGCTGCAAGTTTGTGGATTGCGTTGTCGCCCAACCATGATCGCGCTGAATGCGCGCGGGTCCCGGCCGCCCGGACCACGACGCGCAGGGTGCCCTGGCAGCCGGCCTCGATGAACCCGCCCGACGGCTCGCCGAGGATGGCGACGTCGGCCTGCAGCCAGTCCGGCAGTTCACGTTCGATGCGTCCGAGGCCGTTGGCGGTCGCCTCGATCTCCTCGCAGTCGTACATCACCAGCGTGAGGTCGTGGGCGGGGTCGGCGATCGTGGCGGCCAGGTGCAGGAACACCGCGTCGCCGGATTTCATGTCGGAGGTACCGCAGCCGTAGAGGTCGTCACCGTCACGGCGGCTCGGCACGTTGTCGGCGGCGGGCACGGTGTCGATGTGGCCGGCGAGCAGCACGCGTGTGGGCCGGCCGCGGTTGGTGCGGGCCAGCACCGCGTCCCCGTTGCGGATGACCTCGAAGCCCTCGGTCTGTTCACGCAGTGCCGCTTCGACCTCGTCGGCGATGCGCTTCTCGTGGCGCGATTCGCTGGGGATGTCGACCAGCGCCGCGGTCAGTTCGACCGGGTCACCGTGCAGGTCGAGAGGCATGGCGTCAACGGTAGTCTGTGAACCCGTGACTTCTGCTTCAGGCATCGGCCTGGCGACGATCGCCGCCGACGGAACCGTCCTCGACACCTGGTACCCCGAGCCGGAGCTCGGCGGTGACGGCCAGGGTGGCACCGCGCGACTGTCGGTCGCCGAAGTCCCCGCGGAGCTGGGCGAGCTGACCGGGCGTGACGAGGACCGCGACGTCGACATCGTGGCGGTCCGCACCGTCATCGCGTCTCTGGCGGACAAACCCGCCGACGGCTACGACGCCTACCTGCGGCTGCACCTGCTCTCCCACCGGCTGATCCAGCCGCGGGGCGCCAACATGGACGGCATTTTCGGGGTGCTGGCCAACGTGGTGTGGACAAACCACGGCCCCTGCGCCGTCACCGACTTCGAACTGACCCGGGCGCGGCTGCGCCGGCGGGGACCGGTCACGGTGTTCGGTGTCGACAAGTTCCCGCGGATGGTCGACTACGTGGTCCCGGCCGGGGTGCGGGTAGCCGACGCCGACCGGGTGCGACTCGGCGCGCATCTGGCGGCCGGGACGACAGTGATGCACGAAGGCTTCGTCAACTACAACGCGGGCACTCTGGGCAGTTCGATGGTGGAAGGCCGGATCTCGGCCGGCGTCGTCGTCGACGACGGTTCGGATGTCGGTGGCGGCGCGTCGATCATGGGCACGCTGTCCGGTGGCGGCAAGGAGATCATCTCCATCGGCAAGCGCTGCCTGCTCGGTGCCAATGCGGGCGTCGGCATCTCCCTGGGCGACGACTGCGTCGTCGAGGCCGGGTTGTACGTCACCGCCGGCACCAAGGTTCAGACCGCGGACGGGCAGACGGTGAAGGCTCGTGAGCTCTCGGGTGCGAACAACCTACTGTTCCGGCGCAATTCGGTGACGGGTGCGGTCGAGGTCGTCAAGCGCGACGGATCGGGTATCACGCTCAACGAGGCGCTGCACGCCAACTAACCCCTGTGGATAAGTCGTTGGCGTGTCGGTGGTTTCGACTACAATCGAAACTATGTTCGATACGGTGTTCGCGGGGCGAGACGACGCCGCGCTGATCGCTGTCATCGACCAGTCCGCCCGC